>JBGTKY010000026.1:0-330166 GCA_041744395.1 Pyrinomonadaceae bacterium
AAAGAGCGCCTACGGCAACATCGTCTATAACAAAGCCCCGGCGTTCCTCCGCCAAGCCGAGTTCTACCTCGGCGAAGACAAATTCCAAACCGCCGTCCGTGCGTTCTTGAAGAAGCATGAGTTTGGGAATGCGGGGTGGGAGGATCTGGTGAAGGAGTTTCAAGTCGCTCCGGGCGGCAACCACCAACTTGCGCCAGAGGGATACGTGCCTATCTGGGCCCAACTCTGGGTAACGAAACCGGGCTTGGACATTGTTCGAACGTTTACCGATGAGTCAACCGGAAGAATTAAAAACGCGGGTAGGGATACGAACGATGTTCCATTTATTCAGTTTGAACCCACGCACTCTAAAGGGGACGGACGTCAGTTACGACCGCCCGTACTGCTTCAGACGCTGATCAAGTATGAAGACGGCAGCCAAGAAATCAGGAAATCGCATATACCCCAGAGCGTGGGCACTAGTAAAGACGTTCGCGTTGGCAAACCTAAAATACAATTCGTGTTCCCGAACTACGGCGACTACGGCTACGGCATCTTTTTGCTCGATGAGAAGAGCCGTGATTATGTTCTGAAGAATATCCAGAACGAAAAAGACCCGTTCCTGCGGTCGATGATGTGGGGAGCGCTGTGGGACAGCGTCCGCGAGGGTGAACTTGATCCAAGGGAGTATGTGGAGCTGGTGGTGAAGGTGCTGTCGTCCTCGCGAAGAGAGAACCACCCCGTCGCCGAAGCGGCGACACCCCTCCTTCGTAAGGAGGGGAGCCAGGAAGACGAGTCCACGACCGCGTTGTTGCTCAACCGCGTTGGGACGGCGATGAACTACTACGTTTCGGACAAGGCGCGTGAGGAATTGGCCCCGCATGTAGAGAATTTATTCTCTGACAAGATGCGAACTGCTCCGACGCTTGGGCAGCGGATAACTTTTTATCGGGCGTTTTTGAATGCGGCGTCGAGTGAGAATGCGAGGAGTGTGCTGAAGGCGATGATCAAGTCGGAACCGCCTGCGTCAGCGACCGGCAAGTCTGATGAACATGAGAACCACCCCGTCGGCGAAGCGCCGACACCCCTCCTTCGTAAGGAGGGGAGCCACAAGGCCGACGGGACGCCGGCGGTCCCGGCGATTCCGCTGAAGACCAAGGACAAGTTCGACATTGTCACGCGTCTGCTGATCTTGGGCGATCCGGAGGCACCGGCTCTGCTGGCGAAGCTGGAGAAGACGGAGACTAGCGACGAGGCGAAGCGGTACGCTTATGCCGCGAGGGCGGGCATTGCGACGGCCGAGAACAAGGCAAAGTACTGGAAGGATTTCACCGAGAATAAGGAGATCTCCGAGAGTTCGATAGAAGCGGCGTTCGGGCCTTGGAACTCGATCCGGCATTCGGAACTGACGTTGCCTTATTTACAGAAAGCTTTGCAGGAACTCCCGAACCACAAACGCAATCGCAAGATCTTTTTCGTCAACGGCTGGCTCGGCGCCTTCATCGGCGGCCAGCGAAGTGAAGAAGCCCTCGGCATCATAAACAAATTCCTGGCCGACAACCCAAAGCTAGACAACGACCTCCGCCTAAAGATCCTCGAAAACGCCGACATCATCGAACGCGCGGTAAATATCAGATCGAAATAGGAGCGCGGACAGGAGTGTCCGCGCTCCTACAACACAGGAGTGTCCGCGCTCCAACAACACAAGAGTGTCCGCGCACTATTGGCCGGACAAGAGTGTCGGTGGGCTACATTTGGCCAGCCGTTTTCAATCTTGACCAAAAAGTAATGATTTGCGATAATTTGGTTATTGTTCGATAACGAAAGCTTTTAGGTGTTTAGCTTATGAAAATTTCGGCACAGGAAGAATACGGGTTGCGATGCCTCGTTCAGCTGGCGAATCTGCCGGCGGGCGAATCGCTGACGCTGCCGCAGATCGCCGAACGCGAGGGCATTTCGGCGGCGAACGCCGGCAAGCTGATGTGGCTGCTGAACAAGGCCGGTTTCGTCAATTCGACACGCGGAACCAAGGGCGGATACTTTCTCGCCCGGCCGTCGGAGGCGATCTATCTGAACGAGATAATCAAGGTTTTGGATGAGGATGTTCTGAGCTCGCATTGCGAGAGCTATACGGGCGTGCTGGAAACGTGTATCCATACGGGTGATTGCGGCATACGGCCGGTGATTGTCGGGCTGCATGAGATCGTCGAAAATGCGTTGTCGAAGATCACGCTGGCACAGTTGGTTGGGAACGAGCTCACGGTGGGTGAGATGTTTCACAAGATACAGGGCATTCATAGGACGATCGAACCGCAAAGGATTTAGCCACAGAGCACACAGAGGCAAGAATTTTAACCACAGATAAACACAGATGTCTCAGAAGATCTTCTCTGTGACCTCGGTGGCGGGAAAAAGAAATGAGCACAGCAGCAGAATTACTTACAAACAGGGAATACAAATACGGCTTTGTCACGGACATTGAGACGGACACGATCGCCAAAGGTTTGAGCGAGGACACGGTCCGGTTGATCTCTGCGAAAAAGAACGAGCCGGAGTGGATGCTTGAGTTTCGGCTGAAGGCGTTTCGGAAGTGGCTGACTATGACCGCGCCGGACAACTGGGCAAATTTCGATTATCCGAATATCGATTTTCAGAACATTTCGTATTATTCCGCACCTCGGCAGAAGCCGTCGAAGGCGAGCCTTGACGAGGTCGATCCGGAGTTGCTGCGAACGTTTGAGAAGCTCGGCATTCCGATCACCGAGCAGAAGATGCTCGCAAACGTGGCGGTCGATGCGGTGTTCGATTCGGTCTCGGTTGCGACGACGTATAAGAAAAAGCTGCTTGAAGCAGGCGTGATCTTTTGCTCGTTTACTGAGGCGGTGGCGGATTATCCTGAGCTTATTAAGAAGTATCTGGGCTCGGTCGTGCCGGTCGGTGATAACTATTACGCGGCGCTGAATTCGGCGGTGTTTTCGGACGGTTCGTTTGTTTTTATCCCGAAAGGCGTTCGCTGCCCGATGGAGCTTTCGACCTATTTCCGCATCAACACGCAGGAATCAGGGCAGTTTGAACGGACGCTGATCGTTGCCGAAGAAGGCGGCTATGTCGCCTATAACGAAGGCTGCACGGCTCCGCAGTTTGACACGAATCAGCTGCACGCGGCGGTCGTTGAGCTGGTTGCTCTGGACGACGCCGAGATCAAATATTCGACGGTGCAGAACTGGTACGCCGGCGACGAGACGGGCAAAGGCGGCATTTATAATTTTGTGACGAAGCGCGGTGCGTGCCGCGGCGTTAATTCGAAGATCTCGTGGACGCAGGTCGAAACGGGCTCGGCGATAACTTGGAAATACCCGAGCGTTATCTTGCAGGGCGACAATTCGATCGGCGAATTTTACTCGGTCGCGTTGACAAACAACGCACAGATCGCCGACACCGGCACGAAGATGATCCACCTCGGCAAAAACACCAAGTCGACGATCATCTCGAAAGGCATCTCGGCCGGCAAGTCGAACAACAGCTATCGCGGTTTGGTGAAGATAATGCCAAAGGCGACGGGCGCGCGAAACTATACGCAGTGCGATTCGATGCTGATCGGCGGCAAGAGCGAGGCGAACACGTTCCCGTACATCGAGGTGATGAACAACACCGCAAAGGTGGAACACGAAGCCACCACGTCGAAGATCAGCGAAGACCAGCTCTTTTACCTGCAACAACGCGGCATCTCGCAAGAAGACGCCGTCTCGCTAATCATCAACGGCTTCTGCAAAGAGGTCTTCCGCGAACTCCCGATGGAATACGCGGTGGAAGCGACGAAGTTGTTGGGATTGAAGCTTGAGGGAAGTGTTGGATGAAACCTGTTCGCGTTCTGGCATTAGTTCTGGGGCTGACGGTAGCGCTTGGCCTGTGTATCCTCGGGTCTGCCTGGTCTTTAGGTTTTTTTGACGAGGAAGCGGTGCGAAAGGCCACCGATCCGCACTTCATTTTGCTTGGGAATGAACTGGCTCCGGACGGGAATGCTCGAATCCTCATTTATCAATATGACACTGGCGCATTTGGGTATAGCAGAGCGTGGTGGGCCATCACGCCAGAATCATTTACGGACCTAAACCTAGTGAAGTTTGAGCTTCCAGATGGTTACATGGCAGAGGGATGGTCGCCTGACGGTGACTTGCTTATCTCGAAATGGACTCCATATTATTTCACCGAAGGCCAGATGCGAGAGATTGAATTTAACACTGGCGATAGACTTCACGAGCGAAGAATCCGCATTGTGGAGAGAAACGTTTCTAAGTAGTTTCGTTAGTCGCCTTTAGCGACGGAAGGGTTTTCCGATCGTCCTAGGGTTACGCTCGCGGAGCCTCGCTGTACCATAGGCTTTAATGTATGTCGCCGTTGGCGTCGAAGAGTATGAAAAAGATCCAACCACCAAACCAGCCACAGCCGAAGGGGCATTATTCGCCGGGCGTCGAGCATAATGGACTGATATATGTCTCGGGGCAGTTGCCGATGTCGTTGGATACGCGGGAGCCTTTTACGGGTGATATTGGTGAGCAGACGGAGCTTGCTTTGCGAAATGTTGAAGCGGTTTTGAAAGCGGGCGGCAGCGACCTGGATCATGTTTTGCAGATGACGGTCTATGTATCCGAGATGGAGATGTGGGACGAGGTGAATAAGAGATACGCGGAGGTGATGGGCGATCATCGTCCGGCGAGGGCGATCGTGCCCGTTAAGGATCTGCATTTTGGGACGAAGATCGAGATCCAGGCCATAGCGGCGAAGGCATAGGAAGCTGATGGAAGCGATCATTTTGGACGGGCTTGGGTGGATCGGGGCGGCTTTTATTTTGGCGGCGTATGGAATGGTGTCGTTCAAGAAGTTAAGGCCGGATTCGTTTGCGTATCAGGGGCTGAACATCGCGGCGAGCATTTTGCTGCTGATCAACACGATGTATTACGGAGCTTATCCGTCGAGTTTTGTTAATGCGGTGTGGGCGGTGATCGCGGTGTTTGCGGTCGTGTCGGTTGTACGCAGCGGGTCGAATGCCCGCGGCAAAGAGGCATAGAAATGCAATTTTACGGAATTGATTGGTTGGCGACGCTATGCGGCGTGTCGGGCGTTTATCTGTTGGGAAACAAGAGCAAGTTCGGATTCATTTTGTTCATGATCGCGAGCACGAGCTGGGCGGTATTTGGCTTGATGACAGGAAGCATCGCGATGACGCTCGGTAGCATGATTTTTTTCACGATGCATCTGCGAGGATTTTTGGCGTGGCGGCGTGATGAACGGGTGATGGATGACTCCGTTCATGTGACGGTGGCGAAATGATGGCGTTAGAGATGTTTCAGGTAGATGCATTTACGAGCAAGCCGTTCGGCGAAAATCCGGCGGCTGTCGTACCGCTCAAGGAATGGCTTTCCGATGAGCTGATGCTGCAGATCGCGGCGGAGAACAATTTGTCCGAGACGGCATTCTTTGTTCGCAAAGGCGAAGGCTACGACTTGCGTTGGTTTACGCCGACATACGAGATCGATCTTTGCGGCCACGCGACGCTTGCGACCGCGCATGTCATCTTCGATATGCTTGGGTCAGACGAAAGCGTTCTCGGATTTCAAACAAGGAGTGGGGAGCTGACCGTCGAGCGGGAAGGAGAGCGGCTTGTAATGGATTTTCCATCGCGGCCGCCGGTCTCATGTGATCCGCCTGATGGCCTGTTTGAAGCTATAGGGAAGCAACCGATCGAAGTGTTGAGATCACGTGATTATTTTCTTGTTTACGAAACCGAGCAGGATATTCTAGATCTGAAGCCCAACTTCTCGCGGCTTGCCGAGATACCGACGCATGCTGTGATCGTAACCGCCAAGGGTGAGACCAGTGATTTCGTTTCACGATTCTTTGCTCCGGAAGCAGGCATCAATGAGGATCCTGTGACCGGTTCGGCACACTGCAACTTGATCCCGTTCTGGGCTGAGAAGTTGGAAAAGACGGAAATGTTTGCCCGGCAGGTATCGGCACGCGGCGGTGAACTCTATTGTGCACTGGCGGGCGACCGCATCAAGATCGGCGGCAATGCGGTAACGTTTTTGAAGGGCGAGATAATGGTGGAAGATCTGCCACAGAGGCCACAGAGAGCTCAGAGTAATTGAATGTGATGATACAGCCTCGGTGAGCTCCGTGCTCTCTGTGGCTAAAGAAAAATATGTTGCTAGAAGTAAAAGACCTGCATGCAGGCATTGATGGAAAAGAGATCTTGAAGGGGTTGAACCTTCAGGTGAAGAAGGGCGAGGTCCATGCGATCATGGGGCCGAACGGTTCGGGTAAATCGACGTTGTCGAAGGTCTTGGCCGGGCATCCGACCTATGAGGTGATCTCGGGCGAAGTCTTGTACGAGGGCAAGAATCTGCTTGAGCTGGAACCGGACGAACGCGCACGCGCGGGCGTTTTTATGGCGTTTCAGTATCCGGTGGAGGTGCCGGGCGTTTCTAATTCGCAGTTTCTACGGCTCGCCTATAACGAGAAGATGAAGCACCTTGGGCAAGAAGAGCTCGACCCGCTCGAGTTCAACGACTACCTGAAAGAAAAGGCGAAGATCGTCGATATGGACCCGCAGTTTTTCAAGCGTTCGGTAAACGAAGGGTTTTCGGGCGGCGAGAAAAAGAGAAACGAGATATTGCAGATGGCCGTGCTCGAACCGAAACTTGCCGTGCTTGACGAAACGGATTCGGGGCTCGACATCGATGCTTTGCGGATCGTTGCCGAGGGCGTGAACAAGCTGCGTTCGAGCGAGAACGCGATCATTTTGGTGACGCATTATCAGCGGCTCCTGAACTTTATCGTGCCCGACATGGTCCACGTACTAGCGAACGGCCGCATCGTTAAAGAAGGCGGTAAGGAACTGGCTTTTGAGCTGGAAGAAAAGGGTTATGACTGGGTAAAGGGAGCGTCGGCGAAGTAGGAGACGATATGGCACAAACATATACGGCGATCGTAAAGCAGGAAGGCGAATGGTGGTACGGATGGATCGAAGAGATCCAGGGTGTCAACTGTCAGGAACCCACGCGCGAAGAACTGTTGGAAACGCTTCGAATAACTTTGCGTGAGGCATTGGAATTGAACCGGCAGGATGCACGTGCGTTTGCCGGTGATAATTTTCGAGAGATGCCGATAGCCGTATGAAACGACGCGAGCTTGTTCGCCATTTGTCATCACACGGCTGCGATTTACTTCGCGAGGGCGGACGCCATTCTTGGTGGCACAATCCGGATCAGAATCGACGGTCGGCCGTTCCTAGGCATACCGAGATTCCCGACGAATTGGCAAAGAAGATCTGCAAGGACCTTGGAATACCAAAGGTGAAGTAGGATGACGAAAAAGTCTCTAGGAAAATATATTGACAAAGAGATAGCTGCTGCCGAGTTGCTGGCGGCGGCTGGCGAGGCGGCGGCCGCATTTCGGCATCTTGAACGCGCACACGTTCTCGGGCAGGCGAGCACCTATCAGCATACGCGGGTTCATTGGCTAATGCTCAAGCACGGGTTGCGTGAGCGCGATACGAAAGAGATCGTCGGACAAGTTCTGCGGATCAGCGGTGCCGCGACGAAGACTCCGCTGGGCATTTATCCTAAGGGGAACACGGGCGGTGCAAATGTGAATCCGCTGAAGCCGATGCCGATAGAAGAGGATCTCGCGGAGATCCTAAAGCGAGCGGGACGAGAATAATCGATTGGCAAAGTCCGAACCAAAAGTCGCCAATAGCACTCTGCCCGCGTTGATCATCGCGGTATGGGCGGTCGTTCTGCTTATCGCCTTTTTTGCGAATCGCGGTTCGGATGTCGGACGAATAGGGCAGCTGTTTGGCAACCTCGGCGGCGGGCCGATATTTGGACTGGGGGTCTTTGAAAGTTTGATCGGTGCGATAATCGCGGCATTGATAGGTGCGTCATGGTTCGGGCTTGGAAGCTTGATCACGCGGACATTTCAGGTCACGCAGTCGGCTGAGCATTCGCATGTTCTGGAATTCGCTCAGAAGACTGCGATCGGTGCGGCGGCTTGGTCGCTTATTTGGATGTTGCTAGGGTCGGCCGGAGCATATGGGAGCGTCGCCGCGTTGGCGTGTTTGATCGCGGGTTTTGTGACGACGCTCATCGGGCTTCGACGCGTTCGCGAGGCCAAACGCGAAAGTCGATATCCGGAAAGGGCCGGGATCTTTGATAGAGTATTGCTCTTGCTGATCGCGATCCCGGTCGGTTTGGCATTTATCGGTTCGCTTGCGCCGCCGACTGCCAAGGACACGCTGCTTTATCACTTTGCGGTACCAAAGGCGTTCATTGGTCAGGGAAGCAGCGCATTTATCGAGGGCAATATTGCGAGCTATCTTGCGCTCGGGACTGAGATGCACACGGTTTGGGCCATGCTGCTCGGCGGGCTTGTCAGCGAACGAGCGAGCGAAGCAGCGGGCGGCGCGGTCATATGGTTCTTCTTTCCGTTGCTATTGGCCGCGATATTTGGTTTCGCACGCGAGATCGGCCTGGCTCGCCGGTGGGCGTTGATCGCGGTGCTTATGGTCGCGACGGTTCCAACCGTTTATCACGTTGCCGCGAGCGCGTATACCGATGTTGCCCTATCGCTATTCGTAGCGCTGGCGGTCCATTCGCTGACGCGCTGGTGGAAGACGCTTGAAACAGGATGGCTTATCTTCGTCGCCATCTTTTTGGGAGCGGCGCTTGCGATCAAGCTGACCACGCTATTCGTGATCGCGGCGTTTGTGTTGGTCATCTTACTTCGGGTACGTAATGCGCAAGCGAGCGAGCCGGATCGTATCGGTAAGGTTGCCGGTTATGGTTTGGCGGCGCTGTTGTTGGCGGGCGTGATCGCCTCGCCGTGGTATCTGCGGACGTGGGGGGAAACGGGCAGCCCGATCTTTCCGTTCTATATGAGCATCTGGCCGGGCGAGGCTCCCGGCTGGGACGTCGAGCGATCGAATCTGTTTCAGGCAATGAACGCTCAGTATGGCGGGTACGTTAAATCGCCGCTCGATTACGTCGCGGCACCGTGGAACATATCAACCGTCGCGCAGCCGGAGATAGCGACGCATTTTGACGGCGTGCTTGGGGTTGCGTTTTTGATCGGACTGCCGATCTTAATATTTGGTCTTTGGAAATTCGAGATGCCGGCCGAGGTCAAGATCGCGTCGGTTATAGCGGCGGTGATGTTTCTCTTCTGGATGTTCTCAAGCCAGCAGCTGCGTTACCTGCTGCCATTGCTGCCGCTGTTGGCGATCGGGATCGCGGCGGCGTTTCAAAAGACCGGCGATGAAGTAGGCGCCGTTAAAACGGCGGGCCAGTTCGCTTTGGCGTCAGCTGCGATTGCGGGAATATTGACGGGTGCGGCGTGGTTTCTGCAGAAGGCTCCGGTGCGTGTGGTGCTCGGCGGTGAATCGAAAGAAGAATATTTGACGCGAAATATCGACTACTATCCGTACTATCGATGGCTGAATGGCGAGAGCGAACCCACCGCTAAAGTTTGGCTGATAAACATGCGGCGGGACAGCTATCACCTCGACCGGCCGTATTTTTCGGATTACTTGTTTGAGGACTGGACACTTCGGCGAATGGTATGGGAATCGCGAAATGCGCCGGAGCTTAAGGCAAAAGCGGCGGTGATGGGAGTGCAATATATCCTCACCCGGCATGATTTTCTTTTTGACTATGACCGTTCGCCTCTGGTCGATGACCTAAAGCCGAGGCCCGAGAACGAAGCGAAGCTTAGAATGACGAAAGATCTATTGCTTGATCCGGCCCGAACCGTGAAGGCGGACAACAAATTTAGTTTAGTTAAGGTGTTTTAGTAATGGTTTTATCAACAGCCGTAATGGAAGCGAAGTTTACAGCAGAATTTAAGAAGCGCGTCGGCGTTGAGACGGATGCGCGGTTGAAAGCGATCAGGGAATCGGCGTTCGCGGCGTATACGTTGCTCGGATTTCCGACCTCGCGGAATGAAGATTGGAAATATACAAATGTTTCTCCGATCGCTAAGGCAGAATTTACGGTCGACAGCGGCCGGGCGAATACGCCGGCGGATCTTGACATCGAAGGTCTGGAAAAATTCGATCTTGAGCGCAACGGCCTGACCGCTTTACATCTGGCTTTCGCCGATATCGCCGTACTTCGGATCGAAAAAGACACGGTCGTTGAAGAGCCGATCGAATTCAATTTCGCAGCCGAGGCAGGGACGGTTATTTGTCCACATGTTATCGTCATTGCCGGAGCCGGAAGCAAAGCGACGATCGTCGAATCATATGCGGGGCAGAGCGGAAGTTTTACTAATGCCGCTATCCAGGTCTTTGTCGAGGACAACGCGAACCTGACGCATTATCGCATTCAGAAAGATGCTCAGGATGCATTCAACTATGGCGTGACGGAAGTCACGATCGGAAAGGGAGCTTACAATTCGACGAACATCAATCTCGGCAGTGCGATATCGCGGCATGACATCGAAGCAACGTTCACGGCCGAGGGCGGCGAAGCATGGGTCGATGGGCTTTATATGCTAAACAATTCGCAGCATCATGACACGCATTCGTTGATCGATCACGCCGTACCGAACTGTCTTTCGCATCAAACGTATAAGGGCGTGATGAATGACGAATCGCGTGCGGTATTTAACGGCAAGGTTTTCGTCCGCGAACACGCCCGCGGCACGGACGCACAGCAGTCGAACAAGAACTTGTTGCTGTCGAACGAAGCCCGAGTTGACACAAAGCCGCAGCTCGAGATCTTCAATGATGACGTGAAATGCTCGCACGGTGCGACCGTCGGCCAACTTGAGGAAGAAGAATTATTTTATTTGCTGACGCGCGGATTGCCCGAGACGCTCGCACGAAACTTGCTGACCTATGGGTTCGCCGAAGAAATAATCAACAAGATCGGGATCGACGCTATAAAGAAGAATCTGGACAGCATTGTCCTGAATCGACTCAACACGACTTTAGAAGGATAGAAATTATGAGAGTAAGAACATCGTTAATTATAGAAGAAGAATTACTGGTAAAGATCGACGAGATCGCCGGTGAGAAAACACGCCGTGCGGCTACTATTGAGACCGCATTGCGCGAATTCATTGCAAGGGAGGGAAAAAAGGGCAATGCGAAACCGGCGGTACCGGTGACAGCAAAAGAAAAGGCTATCGCGTCAGCCAAGAGGTAATGGGATGATCGCAGTAAAGAAAATGGGGAATTGGGACGTCGAAAAAGTTAGGAAGGATTTTCCGGTATTGTCGCGTGAGGTGAATGGGCAACCGTTGGTTTATCTGGACAATGCGGCGTCGTCGCAGGTCCCGCAGATGGTGATCGATCGCGGGTCGAAGTATCTGGCCGAGGAGCATTCGAACGTCCATCGCGGCGTGCATTACCTTTCGCAGCACGCGACGAATGCGTTTGAGGCGGCCCGCGAAAAAGTGAAGCGGTTCATCAATGCAAAGGAGTCTGCCGAATGCATCTTCGTGCGTGGCTGTACCGAAGGCGTGAATCTCGTTGCACATTCGTACGGGCGAAAGTTCATTAACGAAGGTGATGAGATACTAGTCTCGCAGATGGAGCATCATTCGAACATCGTTCCGTGGCAAATGATCGCCGAAGAGCGCGGTGCGACAGTCCGGATGATTCCGATCAACACTCGCGGTGAGATAATCATCGACGAGTACGAAGCGATGCTGAACGAACGGACGAAGATCGTTGCAGTTTCGCATGTTTCCAATTCACTAGGGACCGTTAATCCGATCAAGGAAATGACGGCGACGGCGCACAAATTCGGCGTTCCGGTCTGCGTCGATGCGGCGCAAAGCGTTCCGCATTTTCCGGTCGACGTGCAGGATCTCGACGCAGATTTCTTTGTATTCTCGGGTCACAAGATGTTCGCCCCGACGGGCAGCGGCGTCGCCTATGGCAAACGCGAATGGCTGGACAAGATGCCGCCATATCAAACAGGCGGCGGAATGATACGGACGGTGAGCTTTGAGAAAACGACCTTCGCTCCGATACCCGAGAAATTTGAGGCGGGAACGCCTGCAATAGCCAACGCGATCGGGCTCGGTGCGGCGATCGATTACATCAATGGGCTGGACTTCGAGGCTGCCGCAGCGTATGAACTTGAATTGCTGGAGTATGCAACCAAGCGGCTGGCGGACATACCTGAAGTGACGATCATCGGGACGGCCGCCGAAAAGGCGAGCGTGCTTTCGTTCACGATCGACGGCATTCATCCGCACGACATCGGGACGATCCTCGATCAGCAGGGCATCGCCATCCGTGCCGGACACCACTGTGCCCAGCCGGTGATGAAGTTCTTCGACGTCCCGGCAACCGCACGTGCCTCGTTTGCCTTTTACAACACCCGCGAAGAGGTCGATAAATTGGCCGACGCGATTCAGAAGGTCATCGAGGTATTCGCTTAGCCCAAAGTGCTGCTATGGAAAAGATCAGCATTGCTGAAAAGTTTTCATTGATCAGTGAACACTGGCGGCCGAAGGTCGTCGGTGAGTTGAATGGTCAGGAAGTGAAGCTTGTGAAGTTTAAAGGCGACTTTCCGTGGCATCAACACGAAAATGACGACGAGCTTTTTCTGGCGGTGAAGGGCAGCTTTCGGATCGAATTCCGAGACGGCCGCGTTGAACTTTCGCCTGGCGAATTTCTAATAGTTCCACGCGGCGTCGAGCATCGGCCGGTCGCAGAAGAGGAGGTTGAGGTCCTGCTCTTTGAGCCCGCGAATGTGAAAAATACGGGAAACATTGACGATCCCGTATTCACCGCACCGAACGGAGACAGATGATTTCTGGAATTGTGAGTCGCGTCACGGCATGATCAGTCGAAAACCACGACAATAGCGGCATGAACTCTGATCTAAAAATTGCGCGGGGCGCGAAGCTTCGCCCTGTCAATGAAATAGCCGCTCAACTTGGCCTCAGCCCTGAGGACGTTGACCTTTACGGCAGTCCATACATCGGTAAGGTCCGGCTTAACGTCATTGAGAAATTCAAGGATCGCCCTAACGCCAAATACATCGACATATCCGCTATCACGCCGACTCCGCTCGGCGAAGGTAAATCCACAACGTTGATCGGTTTGGGCGAGGCAATGCAGCTTCTCGGGAAACGTGCGGTCATAAGTTTACGCCAGCCGTCACAGGGGCCGACGTTCGGTATAAAAGGCGGTGCCGCGGGCGGTGGCTATTCGCAGGTCGTCCCGATGGAGACGTTTAACCTGAATCTGACGGGCGACATCCACGCGGTGACTGCGGCGAATAATCTGTTGGCCGCAATGGTCGACAACAAGCTGCTTCGCGGCAATCCGCTCAATATTAATCCGCACAGCATCACGTGGAAGCGTGTCGTTGACACTAACGATCGAGTATTGAGAAAGATCATCGTCGGCCTTGGCGGCAGAATGGAGGGCGGCATTCCGCGGGAGACCGGTTTCGACATTACCGTCGCGTCAGAGGTCATGGCGATACTTGCTCTCACGACTTCGCTGCAAGACATGCGAAAGCGGTTTCGACGCATCGTGGTCGGAATGACGCATGACAAAACTCCTGTGACGGCGGAAGAGATCGGTGCTGCCGGAGCGATGACTGTGCTGATGCTTGACGCTATCCGGCCGACGATAATGCAGACGATCGAGAACACGCCCGCACTCGTTCATGCGGGCCCGTTTGCTAACGTCGCGCATGGGAACAGCAGCATCCTCGCAGACCTGATCGGGATAAAGACGTCCGATTATCTGATGACCGAGTCGGGTTTTGGGGCGGACATCGGTGCCGAGAAATTCTTCAACATCAAATGCCGATATTCCGGGCTGCGGCCTGATGCATGTGTGATCGTCGCGACGATCCGAGCACTAAAATCGCACAGCGGCAAATACAAGATCGTGGCCGGAAAGCGGCTTCCGCCGGAGATGCTGGAGAACAGTGTGGCGGACGTGGAGGCCGGGGCCGCAAATCTCCGTAAACAGATCGAGAACGTCAGGCTGCACGGCGTCACGCCGGTCGTCGCGATCAATGAATTCGCCAGCGATCACCCTGATGAGATCGAGGCGGTCAAGCGGATAGCTATCGAATCCGGCGCGCTCGGAGCGGCTGCCACTCGCCACTTCGCCGAGGGCGGCAAGGGGGCTATCGAACTTGCCGAGCTGGTGATCGCTGCGGCAGATGAGCCAAGCGAGTTCAAGTTTCTCTATGAATTGGAGCTCCCGATCAAGGATAAGATCGCGGCTATCGCGACGAAGATCTACGGTGCCGCCGATGTCGGTTACACACCGGTAGCGGACCAGCAAATACGCGATTATGAGGCAAGCGGATTTGGCAATTTGCCGATCTGTATGGCGAAAACGCACCTGAGCCTGAGCCATGATCCAACGCTCAAGGGCGCGCCGACCGGGTTTACCCTGCCAATCCGTGAGGTCCGGGCGAGTGTCGGAGCGGGCTTCATTTACCCGATCTGCGGCGATATGCGAACGATGCCGGCTCTGCCTGAACATCCCGCGGCCGAGCATGTTGATATCGATGAGGACGGGAATATTGTAGGATTATTCTAATGTCAGAATTAAACGAGCTTTATCAGGAAACGATCCTGGAACATAACAAAAACCCGCGGAATTTTCGGGCGATCGATGACGCGGATAAGACTGCGCTTGGGAACAATCCACTTTGCGGGGACGCGCTTGAGGTGTATGTAAAGATGGACGGCGACACGGTCGAGGATGTTGCGTTCAAAGGTTCCGGTTGCGCTATTTCCAAAGCATCTGCCTCGATGATGACGCAGGTGGCGAAGGGCAGATCGAAAAAAGATGTAGAGAAGATCTTCGACGAGTTTCATAAAATGGTGACCGGCGGGCTTGATGTAGAAACCGAAGAAAATGAGCTAGGCAAGCTGAAGATATTCGCCGGCGTTTTGGAATTTCCCGCCCGCGTAAAATGTGCGTCGCTGAGCTGGCACACGCTCCATGCCGCCTTGCAAGGTGAAGAAGAAGTTTCTACCGAATAGGCTGCGAAGCCTTTCGGAATAAGTGCGAACTGATAAGTGATAACTAATAATTGTGGAGAAAGGCGGGTCTGCTTCTAGTTATCAGTTATCACTTATTCGTTGTTAGTTACTTCGAAGAAAATAAACGACTACATTTCGTAAATGATCGAACCAACTGAACGCCGCGACATCAGCCTGTTGCCCTTTGGCGTAAGCCTTGCCGCGACGGCGATCATGGTGGCCGTATTGTGGATGATGGGCCGTGTTTGGTGGTGTACGATCGGCGATTGGTCGATCTATATTCATCAGGCGTGGGGCAGCAGCCATACGTCGCAGCATCTTTTTGATCCCTATTCGTTCACGCACGTTCTTCACGGCGTGCTCTTTTTTTGGCTTTCGGGCCTGATCTTTAAGAGGCTTCCTATCGAATGGCGGTTTGCGATCGCTATCGTTGTTGAAGCGGCGTGGGAAATCCTTGAAAACTCGCCGATCATTATAGAAAAGTACCGCGAAAACACGGCATCACTGGAGTATTTTGGAGATTCGATAGCGAATTCGATCGGGGATGTTATCGCGTGTTCTCTCGGATTCTGGATCGCGTATAAGGTCGGCTGGTGGCGTTCGTTGATCTTTTTTGTATTGACGGAGTTTATGCTGCTTTTCTGGATTCGCGACAGTTTGCTGCTGAACATTATCATGCTCCTTGTCCCTCTTGATGGCGTGAAGTCATGGCAAATGGGCGCGATCTAGCGTTCGCCGCGTGCTGCCTCAACCTGCGTTTCTATCTCAACAGCAAGTTTTCGCGAGCCCGGCTGGTCGAACGTTTCCATTGTGCGGAGCGATTCGTCCAGGATGCGGAGCTGATGCTCACGCCAATTCGGCCGTCCGGCAACGGCGCCAAATTCGCCGGTGTAATATGCCGTACGCGGTGGGCGAACTCTATCGGTGAGGCCGCGGTCAATTGAAAGAACGATGGTCGGAATGCCGGTTGATTCGATCCCGCGGGCGATCAATCCGAGCGTCTGGTGACAAAGGCGTGATGCAGGTATCAACATCGCTGCCTGAACCTCATAGCGATGAAGGCGTTCGGCGATCTTCGGTGCGAGCTCGTCGGCGACGCGGGCGGCATTTGGCATCCACGGACTCAGGCTCCACCAGACGTTGTTCAGGCTGCCGATCACAGCATTGCTCTCATATTCGGTAAGCCGTTCGATCGGGATCTGCGTATTGCGATCATCGATCACAGCCGCCGGGTCAAATCCTTTTGCCGCGTACTGGAAATCCGAAGCGTCGATCTCTACCGGAAACTCGCGAAATTCAAGGTCGCCATCACGTGAGTCCAAGTCAAAAGGTTCGGTCCCGTTGATATACGCTCCGGCCGAGGTGATCAGCGCGAGATTCATCATCGGCAACGCACGTCGAACAGGTGTGAACGGCGCATGAATGTTTGAGACAAATGGATAGCCGGAAAGCTTTTCGTCGCCATGCCAGCGAGAGAATCCGGAGGTGAACTGGCCTTTGTTTTCAATGAGTTCCATATCAGCTACATCTTGAAATCGTTAGCAAAATCAAAATCGACAACGTTGTCTTTTTTCGACGCAGAGAACTTCCGATTGGCAATTATAAAAAAGACGATCAATGCGGCAGCCATTGCGGACATTAGTACCCAAACCGAATATTCGTGCAGCGAATTGAACTGCAGCCGGAGCGGGTCGTCGACAGCAACCTGATCGATCGGCTTTCCCATCTGCTGGCGAACAAGCAGAAGCCACCAGGCAATCACGAACTGGCCGACGGCACATGCGGCGGCCATGATCAGCAGAACGAAACGCTCCGTCCAGAGCCAAAACTTGCTGACCGTCGTGGCGCGGATCATAGATGTCGCAAGTAGGATCAATGCGATCGCCAAACCGCCGTAATTGAGGATCGCTAACGTTCGGCTGACGACTGCACCGGCAAGCTCGCGTTCGGGCAGAACGCCAAACGCGCTTTGAGCAACAGCGATAAAAAAGACCGCGGCCCCGAGCCAAACTGCCGTAAGCAAAAGCCTGATATCCGATAAGAACTTCATATCGCGCAACCGCCCCAGTAAAGCGATATTATCGCCGTTTTGCTATCAAAGGGCAATTGCGGGAGAAATTTGTGAGTCGCCTAGGCGGCGGAATGAAGGTCAGGATCGTCGAAAGCGGGCGGTACTTGCTGTAAACTTGTACTTCAACAGTTCTGCGGCCGTCGTATCGCCAAAATGGACAGCAGCCCGCCGAAAATGGCCAATTCTTTTCGATAGAGTCGGAATCTTAGACAGAGCATAAGACGCGCCGAAGTTCTTGCTGCCTTCGACATTCGAAGTATGCTGGCGATACAGAACTGTTGCGTCATCCAAAAAATCAATGTGCCCGTATTTAGCAGCATTAACCGCCAGCCAATGATCATGCATCATCTCCGGAAGTGCGAAAGGCAGTGAGGCTTGGCCGCCTGCCCGATTTGCGATGATCGTACAGCCGGTCACGACGTTCTGAGCCAGTAGCCGCTTCCAGTCTCGGCAGATATCGGGATCAAGCTTCTGAAGACGCCAGAGCGAAGGGCCGATCTCTACAAGATCCTGATCAACCACTTTCAAGTCGGTAAACACGAGTAGCGGCTTATCGTCCCCGTATTCGGTAGACATCTTGCTGATCTTTGCGAACGAACGTTCGACCTTTTGCGGAATCCAGACATCGTCCTGATCTGCGAACATGAAGTACGGTGACGTGCTTAGTTCTACTAATCTCATGAACGAAGCGGGTGCCCCGAGGTTGACGCCGTCATACTCGATCAACGAAATGCGCGGTTCCACAGCCGCGAGATCGCGGATGATCGCAACAGTTTCGTCGGTCGAGCCGTCGTCACGAACTACGAGCCGAAAATCGGTGTACGTCTGCTCGCGTATCGAGCCGATCTGCTCGGCGACGAAACGCGATCCGTTATAAGTTGACATCAGAATGTCGATCATCTCGGAGCCAAGTATGCCAAAGCGTTTTAGAATCTCAAACTTTCGCGTTAGGATTTGATTTCGAACAAAGCCTCAGCGGCGATGAAATATGCGAATTGCAATAATGGGAACCAGGGGAATTCCGGCGAACTACGGCGGGTTTGAGACGTTTGCCGAGCAGCTTGGCGTACGGCTGGTCGAACGCGGGCATGAGGTGACCGTTTATTGCCGTTCGCATCATGTGCCGAAAGACCTAAAGGAATATCGCGGCGTGAAACTTAAGGTCTTGCCGACGATAAAGCACAAGTATTTGGATACCGTCGTTCACACTTTTTTTTCGGCCCTTCACGCCGTTGGACAAAGATTCGATGTGGTCCTGCTGTGCAATGCGGCGAACGCGATATATATTCCGCTGATGACCTGGACGGGAACGCCGGTCGCGATAAACGTTGACGGGCTCGAACGGAAACGTAAGAAATGGAACAAGCTCGGCCAGCTGTATTATTCGATCGGCGAACGGGCGTCGGTTTGGTTTGCCACCGAGGTCGTTACGGACGCTAAGGCGATCTACGACTATTACAAAATCGAATACAACAAAGATTCGACGATGATAGCCTATGGGGCGGATGTGAGCCGACATACGGACGCTGAAGCGATCGCTGAATTCGGGGTTCTACCCGAGCGTTATTTCTTATACGTTTCTCGGCTGGAGCCGGAGAACAATGCGGCGATGGTGGTCGAGGCGTTTAGGAAACTCGATACGGACCTGAGCCTGGTCATCGTCGGCGATGCTCCTTATGCGGACGAATATAAGAAACACCTCCACGACCTTGCCGGAGCCGACGAACGAATAGTATTTACCGGCTTTGTATTTGGCGATGGGTACAAGGCTCTTCAGCAAAATGCTTACGCTTATATTCACGCGACCGAGGTCGGCGGAACACATCCGGCGTTGATCGAAGCGATGGGTTACGGCAATTGTGTTCTTGCGTATTCTACTGTTGAGAACGTGGAGGTTGTGGGCGATGCCGGAATCTTGTATGGGAGTCCAAATGAGCTAGTGGCTGCCATGGAACTTGTCTCGGTCGAGCGGAAGACTGTCACCGATCACCGGTCAGCCGCTCAAGAGCGTATTCAGACGCATTATAGTTGGGATAAGATAACAGATAGTTACGAAGCCCTTATCAACAGTATAAAGAACACTAAGTGAACGACCCAACAGAACGAATAATTGGTAGGACATTATCGCAACACACCCCTGAGTGGCCCAATCACCTGTGAAAATATCTGTAGCATTATGCACTTATAACGGTGCGAAATACCTTAACCATCAACTCGCGAGCATTGCCCATCAAACGCGATTGCCGGACGAGATGATCATATGCGACGACGTCTCAAATGATGAGACGGTTCAGATGCTTGAGGAGTTTCGATCGAAAGCCCCGTTTCCTGTCGAACTTCACCGGAATTTGGAAAACGTGGGCTCAAATAGGAATTTCGAATCTGCCATTTCTAAATGCAGCGGCGATATTATCGCTCTTGCTGATCAAGATGACTTTTGGTTGCCGCAGAAACTCAAGGTACTTGAATCGGTGTTCGTCGAACATCCGGACGTCGGGTTGGTCTTCTCCGACGCTCAATTATCAGACGAACACTTGCGGTCCCTTCACACAAGACTCTGGAGCTTTACTTTTCCTCGAAAGGATAGAAAGCGATTTGAGCGAGGTGAAGCATTTGATATTTTGCTCGAACACAACGTGGTTACAGGTTCAACCATGGCGTTCCGGTCAGAACTACGTAAGATCGCCTTCCCGTTTCCTTCATTACCAGGTTTCATACATGATGGGTGGATCAGTCTCGCGGCCGCAGTGTATACGGATCTTTTCTTCGTTAACGAGCCGTTGATAATGTATCGGCAACATTCAGATCAAGAACTCGGACTTAGTTTTTTCCGGGCGAGCACAAAATTGCAAGATCGTCACCGCGGATACATAGAACATAATCTTCAATTGGCCCAGAGTCTCGAAAAGTTGCGGAGCCTTGTAGGCGATGAGACGGTCTTCGGATACAGAGACGGTTGCACGCCGTTGCTTTCTGTGGAAGAGATGTTGTCGAAGATCGGACTGGCCGAGAAATTTGTACTGCAAAGGATCAGTCATTACGAAAGGCGAGCCGCGTTGCCGGATGCCAGGATCAAGAGATTCCTTCCGATCGTTCGCGAACTCGCCTCGTCGGGTTATCACGACTACTCAAAGGGTTTCTATAGCGCGATCCTCGATCTAGCCGGAAAGTGAACGAGCGATGAGACAAGTCAAAAAGATTTGGAAAAGCATTCTAAATGGCGGGATCGTGACTACATTTCGCAAGGCGTTGCTGGTTCGCGACTTCAAAAACCGGGTGGCGCAATACCGAAAATGGGCATCCGCCTACGCTGATCTCGATGGAATCGAACGTCGGAGAATCCTTGATTTGATCGAACAGTTTTCTTCCCGGCCGCTTATTTCCATCGTCATGCCCGTATATAACGTTGACGAAAGGTACTTCAGACAGGCGATCGATTCGATACGGAGCCAGCTATACGAAAATTGGGAACTATGTTTGGCCGACGATCGGTCGACAGCCGTGCACATTCGTCCCACCATCGATGAATATCTCAAGACGGATTCGAGAATCCATGCGATCTATAGAGAAAAGAACGGCCATATCTCGGCCGCCTCAAATTCAGCTTTGGGAATGGCGTCCGGTAAATTTGTGGTCCTAATGGACCATGATGATGTAATTACCGAAGACGCTCTTTTCCAAGTCGCTAAGCTGCTCAACGAGTATCCTGATACAGAATTGATCTACACCGACGAAGACAAAATAGATGCAAATGGCAAGCAACTTTCTCCCATGTTCAAACCTCAGTGGAGCCCCGAGTTTTTCCATTCTGTGAATTTGTTGACACACCTTTCTGTATATAGAACGTCCCGGCTGCGTGAAATTGGAGGCTTTCGTGAAGGATATGAGGGAAGTCAGGACTACGACCTTGCCCTTCGTTACATTGAAACAATCGATGACGGCGAGATAAAACACATGCCGCACGTCTTGTACCACTGGCGTGCAATCGCCGGCTCAGTCGCACGAAGCACCGGTGAGAAGTCGTACGCACATGAAAATGCTCGAAAAGCGCTCAATGAGCATTTTGATCGCTGTGGGATAAGGGCAATGGCGGTCAAAGGCGTGGATGAAATGCACCGGCTAGTGTTCGACGTGCCGAACGGAATCAGGGTCTCTCTCGTTTTCGGCACGTCTACACCTTCCCGCGATCTGTTGGAATCGATCGAAAGCAAAAAATCGGCATTGGTTTGCGAGATCATTGTATGCAACGATGGACAGCAAAATGGGGAGAAAAATTCAACCAAGCCTCTCTTCGAAACCACGGGACGGGCTCGCTATCAAATTCTCAATCAAGCCGCCTCGGCTGCGAAGGGTGATGTCATCATCTTTGTTGACAGCTCTACAGTCGAGGCCTCAGATGGATGGTTGGAGGAACTAGTGGGGCGAGCGAGCCTTCCCGGAGTCGGCGCCGTCGGGGCTAAGATAATCGATAAGCAAGATCGCATCATTCATGCCGGCTATTTGCTTGGGATCAAGGACGGGGTGGGCCGTGCGCACCATCAGTATCCGGCTAACGGAGTCGGCGAATTTGTCCGCCTATCAATAGATCAGAATTTTTCAGCGGTATCAGTCCGGTGTATGGCGATCCGGCGTGAAGTGTTTGAGTCGGTCAATGGTTTTGACGACTCTAGCTTTCCCGAAAACTATGCCGACATTGATCTCTGTCTACGTTTGAAGGAGAAAGGATTTCGAACGGCGTGGACTCCGTGGGTCGAAGTTGTTCAGACGACGGATGACATTTTGCCAGCGAACCCGGAACTGGAGCGGCTTAAAGTGAAGTTTAAAGCGGCATTTAAAAGCGATCCGTATTACAACCCAAATTTGACTAGGTCGAGCGAAGACCTTAGCCTAGCATTTCCGCCACGGATCAGCCGGTTCAATTAGATCTACTCCGCACGACCGTAACCGCTACCAGAGTTGGAGTCAATGCCACCGAACGACATTAAGAATGGAGAGGTAAATGTTATTGCGGAGCCACGGCGAGTGCCGCGGGCCGTATTGCCGCTTATCGTTTTGGCTGTAGCAGTTACAGATATGCTGTTGGCGGCCGCTTCGTTTTTGGCTGGGTTTGTCTTCCGCGAGGGGGCTCCGGTTCTCTCATCTACGGCATGGGCGTGGTCGCAGGAATTCGTACCCTATGCCGGGATACTTTATTTCGCGATTATTATTCGCGTAGCAATGACCGCGTATCAGCGGCTCTATCGATTTCAGGGAGCGTTCTCTTATTCACAGGAAGCGATCCGTGTTTTTAAGGCGGTGGCGATCGGCTCGCTGCTCATCGTTGCCTGGGCGTTTCTGTTTCGAGGCGGTTTTGCGTTTCGCGAATTCTCATATGCGCGGGCCGTTTTTGTTATCGATTTTGGACTGGCGCTTGTTTTATTTACGGCGTTTCATCTTTCCATACGATGGATGCAGGCCGGGTTTCGGCGTCGCGATATGAATTTACTACCGACCCTCATCGTCGGAACGGGAGCCGAGGCATTGCAGACGATCGAAGAGCTTCGCCGCAGACCGGACCTTGGGTATCGGATAGTTGGCGTGGTGACAAGCAGATCAGACGAGAGGACAACTATCGCAGGAATCGCAAATGTTGGCGCATTCGATGAACTTCCGGAGCTTGTAAAAGACTTGGGAATTCAGGAAGTCATCATTACTGATTCTGGATTGAAGGGCGATCGACTTTTCGACGCGATGATGGGTATCGGCCGCGGTCAGCGGGTCGAATTCCGATTTGCGCCCAGCCTTTTTGACCTATTGCCGCAAAAGACAAGCGTCGAGCAGATCGGGATCTTGCCGATGGTTCGGCTGTTTCGCGAACCACTCTCCGAGATCGAACGGTTCATAAAGCGAACGTCCGATATCCTGTTGGCGACTGTAGCGATACTTATACTGTCACCTTTATTACTGGTGATCGCAGTCATTGTTCGTTCTGGGTCAAAGGGGCCGATCCTGTTTCGACAGGAACGCGTTGGGATGGACGGACGGATCTTCCTTTGCTACAAGTTTCGGACTATGGCCGCCGATGCCGATGAGGCCATTCATCTTGAATCATATAAGAAAAATATCTCGGGCGAAGCGGATGCCAATGCAGGCGATGAAGCGGCACCGGTCTATGGAAAAGTTAAAAACGACCCGCGCGTTACATCTGCCGGACGCTGGCTTCGGCGGTCGAGCCTGGACGAATTGCCGCAGCTTTTGAACGTTCTGAAAGGTGACATGAGCATCGTGGGGCCGCGGCCGCCGATACCGTACGAGGTCATCGAATATCGCCCGTGGCATCGCAAACGGCTGGACATGAAACCCGGCATCACCGGGCTCTGGCAGGTGTCGGGCCGCAATCGGCTTACATTCGGAGAAATGGTTCGCATCGATATCTATTACATTGAGAATTGGTCGTTGTGGTTCGATCTAAAGATCATATTGTTGACAATGCCCGCGATCTTCCGCGGCGACGGAGCCCGTTAAGGAATGATGGATGTAGTTAAATACAACAGTGCGGCCTGGGATAAAGCAGTTGACGAAGACGACAATTGGACCGTTCCGGTTGGCAAGGAAGTGATCGAACGCGCAAGAGTCGGCGATTGGTCAATCGTGCTGACGCCGGAAGAGGCCGTGCCGAGGGCGTGGTTCGGCGAAGTGAAAGGCAAAGATATTTTGTGTCTTGCGTCGGGCGGCGGCCAGCAGGCACCGATACTTGCAGCAGCTGGGGCGACTGTCACGTCGTTCGATAATTCGGCCAGGCAGCTGGAGCAGGATAAATTCGTCGCGGAACGGGACGGGCTTTCGATCAAGACCGAGCAAGGAGACGCGGCGGACCTTTCACGATTTGCGGACGCGTCGTTCGATCTTATTTTTAATCCGTGTTCGAATCTTTTTATGCCTGACCTCTCGCCGGTTTGGTCGGAGTGCTTCCGTGTTCTCAGGCCTGGTGGATACTTGTTCGTGGGGATCATGAAGCCCGAAGCGTTCATCTTTGATCGAGCGTCCGAGGAAAATGACGGAATTCTGCGCGTCCGGCATTCGTTGCCGTATTCAGATGAGAGCTCATTGACTAGTGAGGAGCTTGCCGAGATGATTGAAAAAGGTGATCCGCTGGAATACAGCCATACACTCGACACCCAGATCGGCGGACAGATCGATGCGGGTTTTCACATCGTCGGATTTTTTGAAGATCACTGGGACGGGCCGACTCGCGTCCTGAACGAATACATGCCGACCTTCATCGCGACCCGGGCGCTAAAGCCGAAATGAAGCAGATCGACGAACTGTTGGCTGGTGCCGCGAAAACGCTGGCCGATGCGGGTGTAGAGGAGCCGCGTCGCGAAGCGGCATTACTAATGGCGTCCGCGATCGCCCGAGACGCAGTATTTCTAATTGCGCATCCGGAATACCATCTAGCTGACGAAGAGGCAGAAACGTTTGCATCCTACATCACACGCCGCGCGGCGCGTGAACCCTTTCATTACATCGTCGGTGAAAAAGAATTCTACGGGCTCAGTTTTTCTGTCAGTCCGTCGGTGCTCATCCCTCGGCCGGAAACCGAGATGCTGGTGGATGAGGCTCTTAGGGCAAGGCCGAACCGGTTTTGCGAAGTCGGCGTAGGTTCAGGCTGTATCTCGGTCGCGATACTCAAAACTCTGCCAGACGCCATAGCAGTTGGCCTGGAGATGTCAGGCGAGGCGATCGAGGTAGCCCTGGCAAATGCACGGCGGCATGGGGTGGATGGTAGGCTCGAACTGCGTGAGTCGGACATATTTTCGGCACTTGAGGATGAGCGCTTTGAACTAATTGTCTCTAATCCGCCTTATGTACCCGCTAACGAGATCGCAGGCCTCCAGCCGGAGGTGCGCGAATATGAGCCACATGCTGCGTTAACGGACGGAGAGAATGGCCTCGGGATCATCTCGAAGCTTGTGCAACAGTCACCAAAGTATCTGTCTTCAGGCGGATGGCTTATGTTCGAAATGGGTATCGGCCAGGCCGAGGACGTTCTCGGAATGTTAGACCCGTTGGTGTGGAATGAGGTTAGTCTGGTGCCTGATCTCGCCGGAATTCCTCGCATTGCGAGGGCGAGACTTATCGGAAAGCCCGATTGAACTTCCTTTGTATTAATTGCTATAGCCGCGCATATTGCTTGCCTTTATGGGTAAAATGGGTTTACTATAGGGCAGATTCAATACCGAAGTTTGATATATAAGCTCGTTGTGTCCAGACGCCGTGAACATGGTTGGCGAGGCTCAGATCAGAGTACTTTCCCATTCCTTGTTTCGGACTGGTTTCCTTTATTCGGAGGTGATCATTGTGAAAGGTTCAGTGAACGGGTTATTGGCATTTGTTGCACTACTTCTTACTGCCGGTTCGTATTATATGTACACCCGAAGTGCGGATAACAAGGTGTGGCTTGCCGGTGGGATCATATTTCTGATCTCGACCTTGATCTTCGGAGGCCTATTTTTATCGGGCCGGGTCAATAAGAACGACGATATACATATAACGGAATAGGCATCTACGCGACGACGCCGGAATCCGGACCATGTTGCCGCCTGTAGAGACCTTTACGTCTATTTTTAAGCAAGAGCGTTGTGGCAAGGGCCGTAACGCTTTTCGTTGTTTGGGCAACTGATGGGGATTCGCCGAACTGCAATTCTAATGTTGACAAAAATGTAAGGTATTATAAACTTATAGTATTCGAGGTGGTTTTTGCCTCGAAATATAACGAGAAATGCCAAAGATCGCAGACATACAAGAAACCCCGAACCCGAACGCGGTGAAGTTTATTTTAAAGGAACCAGTCTCGCACGGCACGTCACATTCGTTCAAGGATGCGGATGCAGCGGAGGGCGATGTTCTGGCTCGCTCCATCTTTGATGTCGGTGAGGTTGTCTCGGTCTTTTACATGGACAAGATGATCACGGTCGAGAAGACAGACGACGCCGAATGGGACGAGATCCTTCCGGTGCTAGCCGTACCGATCCGCGCAGCCGAGACCGTAGCGTCAACCAACGGCAACGGAAGCGCCGCCAAGTCAGTCGGAGGTGCGATCGCTGCAGCCGTTGCCGACGACCCCAAGGTGGCGGAGATAAACGCACTGCTCGATGACCGGATTCGGCCCTACCTTGCTAGTGACGGGGGGTGGCTGGAGATCGTAGAACTGACCGAATCCACGTTGAAGATCCGTTATGAAGGGGCCTGCGGCAGCTGTCCGAGCTCGCTGACCGGAACCCTGATGGCCATAGAGAACATGATAAAAGAAGAGATCGATCCCAACATCGAAGTCATTGCCGTTTGACCTTCTTTTGCCGCAAGACAAGTATTTCTTGACATAAAACACTTTAATTCGCCATAATCCTAGTGGTGGCGATTTTGTGTAAATTGTCATTTTATCTGCTAATCCGCCTATCTACCAAAAACCGCCAGCCGTCTGGACTCCCTAGATCATCGTTTTGTTTTAACAATTGGAGGAAAAACCCTAGTGACAAGTGAAGAACTCGAACTTAGTTTGAGGGCCGAATTCGAGAATTACCTGAGCAACAAGTTAGGAACCCTGCAGCAGGACGTTGCCGAGTTTCAAAAAAATTTCGAAGCGGAATTCTCAAAACACAAGTCGCAGATGGACGAGGCTATCAAGGCTCTTTCATCGCGCCTCGAAGCAGCACCAGAGCTCGATCGAGGGTTTACCGAATCAGTTGTCGAACATCTGCGGTTGGCGCGCGACGAGGGGGCGGAGCTTACAGCCCACGCTTTTGGCGAAGCCGAAAAGTTGAAGGAACAAGCTGCACCAGCCGAAACCCGTTACGACATTCTTCGTGATGCGATAAGCGACATCAGTTCACAGCTTACTCAGGCGGCTATCCTGCGAACGCTTGTCGACCATGCAGAGAAATTTGCTCCGCGAGGCGCGTTCTTTATCGTTAAGAACGAACAGTTTGTGGGTTGGCGAGGTTTTGGTAACGGAGTTGCGTTGGCGGACGAAGGGATCCAGGCCATCCACTTTCCGACGACTTCGGAAACCCTTCCGGCTCGAGCCGTATCCACGCTTACTACGGCAGAATGCGTTTACGGTGCGAATTCGGACGACGAACTCTTTATTGGACCTCTCGGCTTTGGCCGTCCCGACCGCATGTACGCGATCCCGCTGACGGCACGCGGACGCGGCGTTGCCGTACTTTATGCCGACTACGGCATCGATGGCATCGCTCTGAATCTAGAAGCACTTGAGACGCTGGTCAACGTTGCCGGATTGACAGTTGAACTTCGTGCAACGGCGCAGGCCGCCAGTTTGCAAGCAACGGCAGTCGCTGCGGAGGCTCCCGCACCGAGCTACGTTCCGGCAGAGGAAGCCGAACCGGTAAATGAGGCGCCCGACGCTGGCTACAGTGATGAAACGGTCGAAGCAGGTGATTCGCACAGTGAGGGCGTTCAACAGGAATCATTCGAACAGCCGAAATACGAACCTGCCCAAAGCGAAACTTATACCTTTTCAGAACCCGAGGTAGCCGAACCGCAAGTGGCCGACGATCTCGAAGGCGAATCATTCGCGCAGTATGATGAGGTTCCTGCGACCAATGAGCAGTCACCGTTCGAGAGCCCTGCCGAGTTTGAAACTGCGGGTGGCCAGGAGCTCGAAACCAGCGAATATACTGGTGCGGTAGTTTACGACGAGACGGAAACTGGTGTTGCGTCAGAAACAGCAGCCGATGTCGAGACCTTTCAACCGGAAATCGTCGAATTTGTCGAACCCGAGCAACCGCCCCAGAATATCGAGGTCGAATACGGCTTCGACCATGAGCCGGCTAATTCTGAATTGATCGACCAAACAGAATCCCCGGCGTTTGCCGAATATGAGCAGGAAACTTTTCAACCCGCGACAGTAAGTGAAGAAGAAAGCGACTCGCCGGCAGATTTGGGATTTACGACACCCGAACCGGTCGAATCCGTCCAGTCGCCGTCGTCATTCAGCGAGCAGGCACCATCAACCGCCGAACATGCCGAAGTTTCAGTGGGTGGGAATGGCCACGCCGTCGAAACGGCGAAACCTGCTGCTGATGGAGCTTCTCAGTTTCGCGGACGTTTTAGTGAACGGATGATCGACCTTCCGATCGACGTACCGGAAGAGGAACGAAAGCTTCATAATAACGCTCGTCGGTTTGCACGCCTGCTTGTGTCTGAAATCAAGCTCTATAACGAACAAAAGGTCGTCGAAGGCCGCGAGGCCAGTGACCTCTATGATCGGCTCCGCGAGGCGATCGACCGCTCGCGCGAAATGTATGACAAACGGGTGGAATCACACGTCGCGGCGCAGTTCGACTATTTTCATTACGAACTGCTTAACAGTCTTGCTGATGGCGAGCCGACAAGGCTTGGCTCCAGCTATCCGGGTGCAGTGGTCTAGCTTAGGCCAGTGATAATTCTAGAAGGAGGTGGTTTTTTCCGCCTCCTTTTCTTTTGCCCGTTCTTCCGCAGACTTGTTGCAAAAAACAGGATTTCCTAAACTATAGAGATCGATATGCCGAAAAAATTCGACTGTATAACGTGTTCCGCACCTCTCGATTTTGAAGGAAAGACGATGCAGAAATGCGGGTTCTGCGGGACAACGGTGATCGTTCCCGCGGAGCTATTCTATTCGCCTGGCGTTGGATCTCCGTTTGCGGATCAAAGCGGGCTACGTGGAAAAGCGCAAAAGGTCGCACAGATACAGGAATTAATACGTAGCGGAAAGAAGATCGAGGCTATCAAGGTCTTTCGCGAGACATTTGGCACCGGCCTGGCCGAAGCAAAAAATGCGGTCGAGGCAATGGAGCGGGGCGAGAGTTTCGACGTTTCACAGGCACAGGGTTTCGCGGCCGCAGGATCCTCGTCGATCGATCCTAAATTTGTCCGCAGGGTCGGAATAGCCGGCGGGGGCATCATTATGGCGGCGATGGTCGCGATGTTTGCGCTTATTGCCGGGATCACTGCCTTCGTTTGGTTTGCCGTATCGTCAGTTGAAGAATCAGATATCACGTCACTTCAGCCGATGCCGGTCGGAGCATCGTCAGATGAGAACGGTGTAGTGGAACTTTTGCGCGTAGGCGGTGAGGGGACCGGGGCCGGTAAGTTCAAGGATAATCGAGCGGTTGCGGTCGATGGTTCCGGCCGGATCTATAGCGGCGACTATTCCGGTGGCCGCATCCAGGTCTTCGATGCCGAAGGTAAGTTCCTGAATCAATGGTCCCTCAAGGACGGGAACAATCTCTATGACCTTTCCGCGCTACGCGATGGGACGGTTTACACCGTAACGAACCGCGGCATTCATTCGTACAATGGTGAATCCGGGGAACTGCTTAGGCGTGTCCGCAGTACGCGTTTTCGAGGATCGGCCGTCGGATTGGACGGTAAGGTCTACGGAGTTGGCCGCGATGGGATCACCGTATTTGATAAGGACCTAACGATACTCAACGAATTTAAGAATGCTGCTTCGGATGCCAGCACGAGTTTTGGGTTTGAAAAGGTTGCGGTTGACGGAACAGGTGCGATGTTCTTGATAGATGGCAGATCGCCTGACGTTATCAAATTCTCACCGCAGGGCAAATTTCTTAATCGGTACCCGACGGAGGTACGCTCGCCGAATTCGATCGCTATAGATCCGACCGGGCGGATCTATCTAGCGGATACCAGCAGCATCCACGCCTTTTCGGCTGAGGGGAGAGAGATCGCGACTTTTAAGGCGCAGCAGGCATTCGGGATCGCCTTTAATGCTGAGGGCGATATGTTCGTCGCGTCACGCCCGTTCGTCGTTAAACAGCGGCTTCCTCTTGAATGATCATTTGCCGGCCATCGCGGATGAAAGCCCGGTCGGCCTATCATATTAGAATCATCGACGCTGCCGATGTGCCGGTATACGAATTGGTTGCCCATTGGATCCGGGTTGCACCAAATCGTCAATCGCTTCAGAAAACTTCTCTCGAAACCACTGTGAAATAAGATCGATCGCGGAAAAGGCGCGGTTCGGTATAATTATTGCTGTAAATCCTTTTAGTAAAAAGGTTCGGCCGCCAGGCATCCATCCCACCACGACGTCCGGGTCACTGCTGAAGTTCTACCTAGAAGGAGACAACCAATATGCTTCCCCGAGCACTTACAAGACTTTTCACGACGATGGCCGTTGTTCTGGCCATCACTTTCACCGCATCTGCATACCAATTCGAAGACGATACGATTCCTGAGATCACAGATCGCGTTGCTCGCATCAGCGATATAAGCGGCGACGTTCAGATCAGGCGGGCCGAAACCGATACATGGGAGCGAGCTGCATTAAACCTTCCGATCGTTGAGGGAGATGAGATAGTCTCTGCGGCAAATGCCCATTTCGAACTCCAGTTCGGTAGTCACAAGCACGTCCGCGTGAGCGAAAATGCATACATTCGCATCGTTGTGCTGAAGGACGAAGGCATCGCCTTGAGTCTTTCTCAAGGGGCGATCAGTGCTCGGTTGCTCGAGTTTGATCCGCAGACACAATTTTTTGAGGTTGATGCGCCGAGATCTACGATCGCTTTTCAGAATATCGGACGATATCGGATCGACGCCGGCGAGATCGGCGATGATGAGGTTCGGCTTGCGGTTGCAGAAGAGGGTGAAGCCCGGATCTACTCACACAATGCGGGTTTTACGCTCCGCAGCGGGCGAAGTGCACGCGTATTTACCGAGGGAAGGTTGGCCGGTGAATGGGAAATAGAGGCGATAACCGGAAACTATGATGATTTCGACCGATGGGCTTTCGAGCGCGAAGATGTTGTTTCCAAGCGATTAGCGTCAGCACATTACGACTCATTTTATGATCGCGACATTTATGGGGCTGATGAACTGAACGACAACGGCGATTGGGTACATACCGTCGACTATGGTTACGTCTGGCGTCCGTCACGTTCCGCGATCGGACGATACGCCGATTGGTCGCCGTACCGATATGGTCAGTGGCGTTGGATACCGTCCTATGGCTGGACCTGGGTCAACGACGAGCCCTGGGGTTGGGCGACGTATCACCACGGAAGATGGTTCTGGCATAACGGTTACTGGCACTGGTCTCCTTATGGATATTACCGCTCGGGACGCAGTTGGTGGCGGCCGGCGTTGGTATATCTGACGGTCTGGAATTCGCGCATCTGCTGGTATCCGCTTCCTTACTACTACGGTTACTATAACTACAATCGCCACTATTACGGTCGACGCGGCCGCGGCGGGCGAAACAACCATACGCCGGGCAGCGGGACCGGAAATCCGACGCCTACCCCTATCCCAACTCCGCCGGATTCAGATATTATTAATGAACAGCGACGCGCAAGGAATGCCACGCCCCCGCTCCAGTCCGTCCCGCCAACCGGTGTGATATCGGTACCGGCCGGTGACTTCGGTAATCGACGGGACACGATCGATCGAACTACTCTCGCAACATCTAAACAGGTCTTGTCAAAGGATCCTGTATCCGTTGATACGCCGCCGATCTTGCCGACGTACACGGACGTGGAACGTAAGATGAGCCCGGAGATCAAGCCGGTCCGAGCGGTGATGCCGACGACGACCGCGAAAGTAAATACGGGCGCCGCAACGCGGGAGACGAAAGAACCGCTGGATACGAGGCTCAGGAATACGCGCATGCTGGGCAATCGTCCGCCTCTTGAGACAACTCCGCAGGTTACGGAGCCTGTGAGAACTCCGGGAATCATGCCTGCACCGCGGCGTACGGGCGGCGTCGAGCGGCCGATCACTCCTCCATCGGAAACGAAATCAGTGGAGCCATCGCGGCAAACAACGCGTTCCCCACAGCGTCAGCCGATATCTCCGTCAGAACAAAAGTCAATACCGATCGTTCCGCGAGGTTCGCCTCCGGTTCGCGAGACGGCTCCGACCCAGCGGCCACGGACAGAACGTCCGCCGGTCGAGAGGAGCGAGCCGAGCAGGCCATCATCGCCGGCACCGCCACAGCGGGAATCGAAGCCGTCTCAGCGGAGCGAACCACGGTCAAGTCCGCCGACGAAGAGCCAACCGAGCAAGCCGTCATCGCCTCCGGCCGAAAGCAAAGGAAAGGACGGACGATAACCCAAGAAAAAACCCAAGAAAAAGGGCAGCCCGCAAGCTGCCCTTTTCTTATTGCAATATGTTCAACGTTTCTCAGCCTATTTGCCTGATTCGGCACGCAGGAAAACCTTGTTATCGATCGCCTCGGGGTTGCCGACAACAAAGAATCGGATGTTGTTCATATACTTTTTCGCGACTGCCTGAATATCGGCCGGGGTAACGCTCTCGATATTTTTGATGAAATCCAGCGAACGCCGCCACCCGCCGCCGATGAGCTCATAACGAGCAAGTTCGGCGACCTGGGCGGCATTTGTCTCAAGCTGCAGATAATGGGTCGTCAAAAAGTAGCCGGCGAGCCCTTGGTTATCATCTGCACTGCCGGCCTGGTCTTGCATCTTATCGATCTCGGCAAACATCAACCCGATCGAGCGATTTGCATCGTTGGCAGTGACATAAATGTTGGCGGTGTTGGCAATGTTATTGTCCATTTCGGCATTTGGCGCGTACGAGAGATTGTTGCGAACGCGCACTTCCTGATAGACGCGGCTCTGGAGGATCGTCATCGCGACCCGCATCGCATAATAATCAGGATCAGCGAGGGAAGGTGCGGCAAATACGCCTTTGATGTAGTTGGTCGGCAGCGTCCTCGAAGTCACTTCGACTGACGGCTTCGCAAACTGAAGAGACTTCACTCGCTCGTCTTTATAACTGCGTCGCGGGATCTTGCCGAACGACGCAACTACCTGTTTTTCGAGAACTTTCGGATCAACATCGCCGACGACGATCAGTAACAGCCGCGACGTCTGGAGGATCGAGCGATGATACGCTTTCAGATCGGCCAGTTTGATGGCGGTGATAGTTCCGATCGTTCCGTACGGGTCGACGGCATACGGATGACCGAAGTAAAGTACGCGTGTTTCAAGTTCGGACAAAGCGTCGTCGGGCCCTGTAGTGCGATTACGAAGTCCGGTGAGCGTTCGCTCGCGAACCAGATCGAACGATGCCGGCGTGAAGGCAGGATTCACCACAACATCGCTGAATATTTCCCATGTCCGATCGAAATTTTGCCGCGTTGTCGAAAGTGCGATCGAACTAAAATCATAACCCGAACCCGCGCCGATCGAGCTTCCCATTCGCGAAAGCTCGCGTCGAATGATGTCGCGGGGAAATTTGGAGCTTCCTTCGGTTGCGGTGTTTAGGGTCAGACTCTCGATTCCGGCGTTGGCGGCGGTTTGATTCTTAACGCCGCCACGGACGAAGAGTCCCGCCGAGACGGTCGGCGATGAAGGCCGTCTTTTGACGATGACCTTTAATCCGTTGACCTCAAATTCGATGGTATCGGCTGTTGCCGGAGCCTGTGCCCCGCCAACGACGAATGATGAAAATATGACTGCAAAAACAAGTAAGAATTTCATAGGATCGGCCTTCATGAAGCTAAAACGGACATTATTTACCAAGCAGATCGGCTTCGGTCAAACTAGCAGCGGCTTGATCCCTTGCAGAGACCAACGCCACGGCAACATGGGGCTTGCCGAGAATGTAATTGGTGAGATATCTTCCGATGTCATCCCGCGATACGGCCCTAAGATTTCGGTGATATCCACGGAAATAGTCTATTCCGGTCGATGACCACCAAAAGCCAAGGATGTGCGTATATTCGCTAAGTTTTTCACGCCGCAAGAGATCTTCTGCCTCGAGCAGGTTCTTGGCCGTATCTAGCTCTTCGTTCGTGAAGTAATTGGGCGTATTGAATTGCCGGATCTGCTTATAGAGTTCGGCGGCCGCGGCCTTTGCCTTATCCGGCGACGTTATGAGTGTGATGCGGATCGGGCCGGTATTTCGCTGAGTATAGTAATGGACGCTAGCACTTACGGCCAGTCCGCTGTCGATCATCGCCCGCTGAAACTTCGAATCAGGCTGCTCGACGATAAACGAAAAAACATCGGCCGCATAGGTCGCAGCGTCGTCCTTGCCGATCGATGGGCCATGCCATCCGATCTGGATTATGACATTTTCGACGTCCTGATTTACGATCACGCCTTTGCTCGTTTCAAGCGGAGGATGCTCGACGATCGGGAGTTTGACGAATGGGTCTTCGCCTTTTTCCCAGCCGCCGAATAGTTCTTCGGCCAGCTTGAAGACCTGCTCGGGCTGCACATCGCCGGTGACGATCAATGCAGAATTATTCGGAATGTAATAACGCGATCGGATAAGCTGCATCTTTTCTGTAGTTGCGGCAGCGACCGTTTCGCGTGTACCGCCCGGACGCTTTCGCGACGGATGTTTGTAGAACAACATATCCATCAGCGTTCGGTCCAAATAATAAAATGGCTGGGCCTCCTGCTGGTCGAGTTCGCCCAATACAACCGCTATCTCCTGCCGAAATTCGTCTTCGTTAAAGGTCGGGTACAGCGTCGAATCACGCATAAAGCGCATGATCATTGGCAGATGTCCGCTGGTCGTCGTGAAGTAATAATTTACGTATTCTTCCTGCGTCGTGCCGTTGCGTGTGTAACCCGCCTTGTCGAGATCCATTATGTAGCTCACGTCGCCGATCTGGGACCTGAGCCGGAGTGGCTCGCGGCACATGGATTGGCCGAGCGGATTGAGCGGCCCGGAAAGTAGGGCTCTCTGGCACTGAAACAAAAGTGTCGCTCCGTTTGTTTTGAAGAACATGTGTTCATACAGATGCGACAGACCGTTGAACTCGATCGGTTCGGTGAATGAACCATTGCGAACGCCGAGTTCGACGGTGACAATGGGTATGCTCGAATCGGGCAGAACGATGACCTCGAGGCCGTTTGCGAGCTTTTTGTTGACAAAGGGGACCTGATATTCCGCTCGCGTTTGTGTCTGCTGAGCCGGTGCGGCGGCTGTGGTTGCCTGTTGGGCAAGGCTTGTATCTGCAAAAAATGATATGAAAATGAACGAAGCAAGAATGAATAATTTCACATAGTTCTCCCGACTGAATAAGGTGCTCGTCCGTCCGGCCCTGACCGCAATTCCTTGCGTCGCTATCCGCCGGAGGCTAATATTTAATCTACCATATGGAGATCAAATAAATGGAACGAGACAATTTGATGCACGGAGCACGCACCGCGTTGAATACTAACGAAGAAATTCGTGCCTGGGCGGAGCAATACTTAAAAGAAAAGACCCGGGCCGAACGACCCGAGTCTTCTGATGAAGAGTTCGAAACCTATTGGAAATACCACAAACCGGAGATAATGCACGCCGGAGCCGACGAGGCGATGCATGCCTTTAAGCAGCGGAAGCACGAGAACTAGATCTAGTCTTTTGGCGGCTCAGGCGGCAGAGGCGGCAAGTCAACGGCGAGTGCCGCTTCATCCTCTTTCACCTGCTTTTCGCTTTTGACGTTCTTCATCATCCGGCCGATCGGTATCGCGAGAAGTGCGAGTACGATGGCCGCAACGATGAGCGATCCGGCCGTCCAGGAAAACAGGATCGGCATTTGCTCAAGCTTCTCGGGATCGACGTTGCCGCTGACGAGACCGCCGATCAGGTTGCCCAGAGCCGATGCCATAAACCAGATGCCCATCATCTGTCCGACATAGCGTTTAGGCGAGAGCACGGTCATCGAGGCTAGCCCGACTGGACTTAAGAATAATTCGCCAACGGTCTGGAAAAAGTAACTGGCGACGAGCCACCATGGGGCGACGCGAGTTTCGGCACCGCCACTGACAACGATATTCGCAGCAAATATCATCACAAGAAAGCCGATGCCTGCAAAGGCCAATCCAAGTGCAAACTTGATCGGATAAGAAAGGTGAATATTCTTCGCACCGAGCCGAACCCACATTATTGCGAATAGCGGAGCGAGGGCAATAATAAAGAGCGAGTTGACGGACTGGAACCACGTGGCCGGAATTAGCCGGCCGAAGAAGTCACGATCGGTGAAATCGAGCGCAAAGAGGTTGAGCGATGTCGGTGCCTGTTCGAAAGCTGACCAAAAGATGGCGGCAGCGAGAAAGAGGACGATGATAACGACCATTCGTTTCTTTTCATCCATATCCAGCCCGCCAAAGAAGATCACATAGGCAAAGAAGGCAAAGGCGAGGCCGAGAATGACGTAAACCATCGCGTTGCCGATCACTTCGGGATCGAGGGTGATCGTATTTGTAATCGCGAGGGCGATAACGAGAGCCAAAATACCGAAGCCTACGTATAGCGCGAGTTTGGCCCGCCCTACCTGAGTTTTTTGTATGACCGGATCAGGGTGCTCTGCCGGTTCAATGCCGATATTTCCTAATGTCTTTGGCGCTCGGATCGCGAACACGATCGTTCCGATGAACATACCTATTCCGGCGGCTCCAAAGCCCCAATGCCAGCCGTAAACCTCTCCAAGAAATCCAGTTATGAGCTGTCCGGCAAAAGCACCGATGTTGATACCCATGTAGAAGATCGAGAATCCGGCATCGCGGCGTTCGCCGCCTTCGGGATAGAGGTCGCCGACGATCGCGGAGATATTCGGTTTCAGCAGGCCCGTACCCAGAACGATCAGTACGAGCCCGATAAAAAACGCCTTAGGCCCGCCGGCGAATGCTGAGAGGCCTATTGCTAGATGTCCGGCCGAGATCAAAATTGCGCCGTAGAGGATCGCCCGTCGCAGGCCGAGCAGCCTGTCGGCGATCCAGCCGCCTGGCAGCGCCGAGAGATATACCGAGCCGGCATAGATGCCAACGATCGCTCCCGCATATCCTCGGTCATATGCATAACCACCTTCCGAAAGTGCGGCCGCCATAAAAAGGACCATCAGCGGCCGGATGCCGTAGAACGAAAAGCGTTCCCACATTTCGGTAAAGAAAAGTGTTGAAAGTCCTTTCGGATGTCCAAAAAAACCGCCGGTGGAGTTCGCCTGATTTGCGTCAGATACAGCGCTCATTTGTTTTCCTCGTTTCGCGTTTGATTTCTGAAGAGAGTCAGGCAAAATATAGCAGATATATCGAGCTATCAAAAGGTGATACGGCTTTGTGAAGTTCGATTTGCCAGATTCCCGATCATTGATCGACCAAAACTCGTCCAAGATCATCGGTAACAATCGGAGGACAAATGAACGAGATCTACAGATCCGCGAAAACCTTATCCATACTGACGATAATTGGGCTCGCGCTCATTGGGCTTTTTGAAGCGTTAGCAGTTTTCATTGGATTTGCGCAGTTAGCCAGTCCTGAAATGGTCATCGATCTCGACGACGGCGCGGAGACGTCACTCTGGTTGATGCTGCAGGGCGTTGTGATCTTGCTTCAGGTACCGGTCTATATTGCGACGGTGGTCATATTTCTTATTTGGCTTTACCGGGCACATAGCAATCTCTATGCTCTGTTGCCGACGCATTTGGAGTTTTCGTCCGGATGGGCCGTGGGTTGGTGGTTCATTCCGTTTGCTAATTTGGTCAAGCCATTTCAGGTAGTACGCGAAGTTTGGTGGGAAAGCGACCCGGAAATCCCGGAGGGAAAGAGTTTCTTGACCTCCAGCCTTCACAGCGCACCTACCTATATGGCTTTTTGGTGGGCCTTCTGGATCGCTGGTAACATTGCTTCAAACGTTGCCGGACGGGTCTACGATCCGGACAGGATGGATACCGTGACATCGAGCGGGGTTGTGTTTATCATAGCCGGAATCTTAATGATCATCGCGACCGTCCTTGCGATCTTGGTAGTACGGGACATAACTTCCCGTCAGGAAAGGCGCGCTTTCGCGGTCGGGCAGCGAGCCATCGCCGCCCCGCCACCACCGCCTGTATTTTCGGGTAGCGAACGGAGCGGTCAGTCCTAGTTGAATCTGTCGGAGTGTGAGGGGGGCGATTTGCCAGAGTCGGGGCGATTGAATTAGAATTTTGGTTTACGCCCTTGTAGCTCAACGGTTAGAGCAGCAGACTCATAATCTGTTGGCTGTAGGTTCGAATCCTACCGAGGGCACCAATACTTACCTTTAATGGATAACTGAAATCCACTAGCGTCAACACCGATCGGATCGCATCTCGATGGTAAGACGAAATTACAAACACTATATCCGACGGACGCACCGCTATCTCGGGCTTTGTATCGGTATTCAGTTCATATTTTGGACAGTAGGCGGGCTCTATTTCAGCTGGACCAAGATCGAAGAGGTCCGGAGCGAACAGGTCAGTGCAAAGCAGGCCCCGGTTCCGCTACCGCCCGATCTTTTATCAGGAAACCTTTCGCCGTCAAACTATCTGCCTGCCGGAGCAAATGGCGATCTGGCGAGCTTTCGAATTGTAAACATTCTGGGAGAAGCTCATTATTTCTTACCTTACACGACGGCGGCAGGCGAAGACGGTACGATCTTGGTCAGGTTCAGCGATGGCGAAAAGCGAGGGCCGATAAGCAAGTCGGAGGCTGAAGAGGTGGCGAAAGCCGCGATGACGGAGACATCCGCCATCGGCTCGGTGGAATTGATCGAAAATAGCGGAGTATCGAAACACCATGAATATCGCGGGGCGCCTCTTCCGGCGTACGCGGTTACTTTCGAAGGGCCGGAAAGCTTTAGGGTGTATGTCAGTGTGAACGACCATCAGGTCAAGGCGGTTCGGTCGAACACATGGAGGATCTTTGATTTTCTGTGGATGCTCCACACCATGGACTTTGAGGGCAGGGATAACTTCAATAATTATCTGCTTCGAGCGTTTTCGATCTTCGGAATCTTCACGATCATGTCCGGATTTCTACTGTTTTTCGTCAGTTCGAAAAGGCTCAGGTGGATAACCTATAAGCTGGGAGGCAAACGAACGTAGCGGTTTTATGAAAGGTGGTAGCGCCTAGGGGAGTCGAACCCCTCTTTCAAGAATGAGAATCTTGCGTCCTAACCGATAGACGAAGGCGCCATTTCCGGCACGAACTCGATTTTCACCCAGATGCTGCATTAATGCAAGCTTAATCGGAAGTTGTAATAAGAGACCAAGGCTTGTGCGACGGTAATCGATTCCGCATGAATTGCGACACCGCAGGCGCGATCCCGTTTCTTCGAATTTGGGAGTACGATCGGTCATTGCCGCGGCCGAAGCGAATCTAACTCAGAACTTCGGGCCACGTAGGAATAATCTTCAAATTGCGTTCAACGGCGATGTGGTCGCGGATGCCAAGCCCGCGATCGAGCTTGAATGCGGCGACGTCGAAAAAGACGGTCTCGGCCGTTTCGAACATGATCCGTCGCGGTGAACGCATACGGCGAATGATCGCCGTTTCCGTCCTTTCGGTCTTTCGGTCGGTCAGGGGGTTATCTCGCATATAGAGAACTTATCATTTGAGTTCACGATCGAGAAGATCAAACATTAAATCGGAAATCGACGATGTCGCCTTCCTGCATCACGTAGTCTTTTCCTTCGAGCCGGGCTAACCCCTTGTCGCGTGCGGCCGAACGTGAGCCCACCTTAATGAAATCATCGTATGAGATGATCTCGGCACGAATGAAGCCGCGCTCGATGTCGGTGTGGATCTCGCCGCCGGCCTGCGGTGCCTTGGTTCCGATCGGGATCGTCCACGCCCTGACCTCTTTTTCGCCGGCAGTAAGATAAGACATCAGGCCGAGCATTTTGTAGGCCGACTTTATGAGCTGGTCTACGCCGGATGACTGAAGTCCGAGATCTTTCAGATATTCGTCGCGTTCGGCCGCATCGAGTGCGACAAGCTCCGCTTCAAGCTTTGCGCAGATCACAACGACCTCGGCATTTTCACTTGCGGCGTGGTCGATAACCTTTTGAACGTGGGCATTTGCAGTCGGGTCAGCCAAAGTCGCTTCATCGACATTTGCGGCATAGATCGTCGGTTTGGTCGAAAGGAGGAACCATTTTTTCACGATCGCACGCTCTTCGTCGGATAGGTCTGCGGCTCGCGCCGGACGGCCGTCTTCGAGTACGGGTTGGAGCTTATCGAGGATCTCGATCTCACGTTTAGCGTCCTTGTCGCCACTTGATTTGGTCGCACGGATCGCCTTTTCGCGACGCTTTTCGACGGACACAAGATCGGCAAGTGCAAGCTCGATCTGGATAGTTTCTATATCGCGGACTGGATCGACGGAGCCTTCGACGTGAATGATATTGTCGTCGTCAAAACATCGGACCACCTGAATGACGGCGTCGGTCTCGCGGATGTTTGCCAGAAACTGATTGCCGAGGCCTTCGCCTTTCGAAGCTCCGCGAACGAGGCCGGCTATATCGACGAACTCAACCGTTGCGGGTACGATCCGCTGAGCCTTGTTCATTTTCTCGAGTACCGGAAGACGTTCATCCGGCACGGCAACCACACCAACATTGGGTTCAATTGTCGCAAAAGGATAATTAGCCGCGAGGGCCGCTTCCTGAGCGGTCAGAGCGTTAAAAAGGGTCGATTTTCCAACGTTGGGCAGGCCAACAATTCCAGCTTGTAACATACGGTCATTTCCACCTATCAGGTCAAAACTTCATATTCTACATTGAAATCACGGATTTAGGAATCCACATCGACTGATGGACCGACGGTGGAGAGGATTATTATCCCTCATATCTACGGTGGGAGTCTTCTATTCGGTTCGATCGAAAGCCACCCAGGTTTACCGTAAACTGAAAATGCGTTAATTTAACAGGCAGATTCGCCGACACATCATAATGATCTTATCGATAATCCTGATCTCCTTAATAACGGCCGGCGGCTTTGCGCTGACCTATCTTATTTCTGACGAAGAGACGCTGCTTTGGCGAATCGCTTCCGGCTGCGTCATTGGGTCGGCCGTATTTGGAACCGCTGGCTTTGCCCTGGCGGCGATATTCGGCCTTACCCCGGCGGTAGTCATCGCGTCGCTGGTGATCGCATTTATTCCGGCGGTGATCTTCCGTTCGGATCGGTATAGAAAGGTCTTCGCACTTGACCGTTCGCGAGCCAAGGGGAAACTGCAAGGCGCCAATGCGACCAAGGCATTGCGATTTGCATACTACGCGTTCTTCTTTTTTCTATTTTTGTTCTTTTTTGACAGAGCAATGATCGTCACCGAGTCCGGCATCTCTACTGGCGGCTCAAACAACCTCGGCGATCTACCATTTCACCTCGGGGCGATTTACAGTTTTCTGGAGAATCCCAATTTTCCGCCGGACAACCCCAACTTTGCGGGCGTGAAATTCACATATCCGTTCCTTGCTGACCTGATGACGGCGATGTTTATGAAACTGGGCGTTGGAATTCGCGAGGCTAAGTATTTTCAGAATCTGGTGTGGGCACTTTCATTGTTAGTGATAGTTGAGGGAATCGCGTTTAAATTTGTACGGGATCGCCTCGCCGCGAAGCTTGCACCCTTTCTGCTTTTCTTTAGCGGCGGACTCGGGTTCATCTGGTTCTTTGGTGACCAAATGGTGCAGGCCCGCGGCTTCTTCGACTTTCTTTGGAATCTTCCAAAGGATTACACGATCGGTGATGACTTTCGCTGGGGAAATTCGCTGACCACTTTGTTTCTCACTCAGCGAAGCCTGTTGTTAGGAATGCCGCTGACGCTATTTGCTATCGGCGTTTTGTGGAAAGCGTTTTCCCGGAAAAATACGGATGCACCACAGCAATTGAGCGGCCTTGGGATGGTGAAGCCGGTCTTGCCATACGTTCTGTCCGGAGCCTTAGCCGGAACGTTGGCGTTGATCCACGTGCACAGCCTCGCGGTGTTATTCGTTCTAGGTGTGTTTCTGCTTATCGTGCGTCGCGATCTTTGGCGTGAATGGATCGCGTTTGCCGTCGGTGTTTCCATTGTCGCATTACCGCTCTTGGCCTGGTCCATGTCCGGTAGTGCGACGCAGACAAGCGACTTCGTCGGGTTTCATTTCGGCTGGGACAAACGCGAAGATAATTTCCTGTGGTTCTGGTTAAAAAACACAGGTCTGGTCTTTCCGCTTTTGGCGGCAGGAGTTTATCTTGTGTGGACGTCCAGGAAGACCGAAGCGGTCGAGCCAGATCCATCCGATAAACCGAAGAAGCGAACTAAGGAGTTGCGTGAAGAAGAAGAGAATCGATTGAAGGCAGATCCGTCGTTATTGCTATTTTATATTCCCTTCGCGTTCCTGTTCGTCATCTCAAACGTACTTAAGCTCGCACCGTGGGAGTGGGACAACATCAAGATCTTGATCTATTGGTATGTGTTGTCGATACCGTTCATTGCTTTGGCGGTGTCGTGGGCATGGAGGCAAGGTGGTGTTTGGAAGCCCGCGGTGGCGTTGATGATCGTTGCATTGACGATGAGCGGCGGCTTGGACGTTTGGCGAACCGTTTCCAGGCAGATAGATTATCGGGTGTTCGACCCGGACGCGATAACGGTGTCGGACCGCATTCGAGCGTCGACGCGGCCGCGATCGGTTTTCTTGAATGCTCCAACGTATAATTCCGCGGTTGTATTGAGCGGCCGCAGTTCACTTATGCGCTATCCGGGACACCTCGGGTCGCACGGCATTGACTACAAAGAACGTGAGGAAGAAGTAAAGGCGATCTACCGTGGTGGGCCCGGGGCGACTGAGCTGTTGCGGAAACACGGGGTGACGCACGTCTTGATCTCGCCCGAAGAGAGAAACACCCTCGTGCCAAATGAGCAGTATTTCGCTCAGTTTCCGGTGGTCGCCGAATCCGGGCCGTACCGTGTTTACAAAGTTCAATAAAGAAGATCAGCAAATGACTGAGAACGATGAGCAAATAGAAGGCGATGTCAGTTCCCGCAGCGAGATAAGCTGGCTTCTGAGCTGCGCAGCGATCACGGCACTGGCATTTTTTCTGCGCTTTTTTTGGCTCGGGCTGAAGCCCTTTCACCATGACGAAGGGGTCAACGGCTGGTTCCTTACCAATCTGTTTCGCGACGGCGTTTATAAATACGACCCGGAGAATTATCACGGCCCGACGCTTTATTACATCACTCTCGCATTTACCAAGGTCTTTGGCCTTGAGACGGTTCCGGTCCGTTGGAGCGTTGCTATTTGGGGTGTGCTGATCGTCGTTCTTGCGTTCTTTCTGCGACGATACATCGGCCGCATCGGAACGCTCGCGGCTGCCGCATTTCTCGCCCTGTCGCCGGGATTGGTCTTTATCTCACGATATTTTATACATGAGATCTTCTTTGTTTTTCTCAGCCTGACGATCGTTGTGTCGGTGGTTTTTTTTATCGATAGGAAGAAAGCCGGTCCGTTCGCTGTTGGTTGGATGGCGATACTTCTGCTCGTATCTTTCTTCCCGACGACCGTCAATTTTGCGACGTCACTCGCTAGCGACGGAGGTGAGCGGTTCACGCTTTATTCCTCCATCATTTTTATAGTTCAGGCGATACTCGTCTTTTTTGTCACAAAGATGCTGCTAGCGTGGAATGATGGCCGGGCCATTTATCTGTTACTCGCTTCGGCCTCGGCCGCCTTATTTTTTGCGACGAAAGAAACGGCCTTCATAACGCTTGGCACTATGGCGATAGCGGTTGGCCTGGTCTGGTTTTGGCGGCGGAAGAAGGCGGAACGGCTTGCTAGTGAAGAGCCCGACGACGTCAACGACGCCGGCCTTAGATGGGCCAATTTTCGAGACGGCCTGGGTTCCGGGATTGATCTTTGGCTGGTCGTATTAGCCGGGGCGTTGGCCTTCGTTTACCTTTTTGTGCTCTTCTTTTCGTCGTTTTTCACCTATCCCGAAGGCGTTACCAAGGCGTTCGAGGCATATACGGTCTGGACAAAGACCGGCAGCCGCGATCATGCGGACAATGGCACGTTTGCATATCTGAAATGGGCCTGGGCGGTTGAGGCCCCGATCTTGATACTTTCCGCGATAGGCACGGCGATCGCTTTCTATAAGGCTCGCCACCGTTTTGCGATGTTCACAGGGTTGTGGACAGTGGGATTGTTTCTCGCATATACGATAATTCCGTATAAGACGCCATGGCTTGCTCTTTCGTTCCTGATGCCCGGAGCGATCGTCGGAGGATATGCGATAAACGAGATCGCGAAATTGAAACGACCGACGGGGACTGCGGCCGCGTTGGCACTGACGATTGCAGCCTGCGGCGTGCTCGCTTATCAAACATACGACCAGAATTTCGTCCGCTATGATGACGAGAAGATGCCATACGTTTACGCTCATACCGACCGACAGTTTCTGGACATGGTTGCAGAGATCGAACGCTATGCGGCCATCAGCGGAAAAGGTAAAGACGCTGCGATCGACGTCGTTTCGCCGGATTATTGGCCGTTGGTCTGGTATTTACGGGACTACCCCAAAGCTATCTTCCACGGCAGCCTGATCGATACAAAAACGGCGGAGATGATCGTTGCAAAGAAACGGGATCAGGACGTCGAGGTCGTTAGACGTTATTCGGCGAATTACTACTTTGTCGGGACATATCGCCTAAGGCCGGGTCCCGAGCTGGTGCTTTTAGTACGCAAGGACCTTGCCGGGAGCGAGGGGAAAGAGCTTTATAGGATCGCTGAGAGGTAGTTGGCTGCGGCTTATATCCGGATCTTCCCGATCTTTTCCGGCTTCTTGTCGGAATCGGGTTTCAGATACGGGGCTTCATCCTGATCTCGTTTTTCTTTCTCGCCGCCGGAGTGCCATTTCATCCATTCGCCCGGGGCATCAAAAGTTTCGCCGCCATGAACGGTCAGTCGCGGGCGGATGCGGCACATGACAGGCGTATTGATTCCTACGCCGGAAATGATCGCCTGGCCTTTTGTCAGGGCAGGCAGTTCGGCCAGCATTGCTCGGCCGGCGCCTTCGACGGACTGGGCTATCGTCTGTTGGTCGATCGGATTCACAATGCGCATTATGATCTGGGTCATGCACTGCGAAAGAACATCCTGATCGAGTTTCCCGGGCCTTTGCGTGATCAGGCCGATCCCTACTCCAAATTTTCTGCCCTCGCTCAATATTTGCTTGAGAACATTGGTCGACACAACGCTTGCACCGGCGGGCGCAAAGCGATGAGCTTCCTCGAGCAGCGTGAAGACGGGATAATTGAGGAAATTCTCGCCTTTGTCGGCTTCGCCGCGCGTGGTCGCAACGCGGGCTTTATTCACTCGCCGAAGGAGCGATCCGACGATCACCTGTTGTTCGTTCTGCTCGATGTCAGAAAGCTGAAGGATCGTCACCTGGCCGGGCTTATAAAGTTCCTGAAGCTCAAGGTGTTCGTGGGCGGAAAAGATACCATCTTGTCGATCGAACCGTGAATCGAGGCGCCAGAGTAATCCCTGGATCGATGGGACGTTGCCGCCGTCGCCTGCGTCTTTATCGTCCTTTCCATACTGTTGGCGTTGCACCTCGTCACGCAGGTCGAAGTAACCGTAAAGATAATCACGGCGGCCTTCGGCCTTCAGTCGATCTTGCAGACTCCGGAAAGCTTGACGAAGGGAGTGCAGCATTTTGTCTGATGTCCCTTCCGGGAGCAAATATTTTACGTCGGCCTCAGTCAATGTCGAGAAGCGAACTTTGATCTTTTCAGGCGTGAATATCTTTACCTCCGGCCGGTAGCCGTCGGGATCAGTGAAATTTGCATCACCCTGGATCGATGAAAGAGTATGATACTCGCCGTGCGGGTCGACGATCAGCACTGCCGCCCGATTGTACGGCTTCATCAATTCTTCGACCAAAACGCCTGCGGTATAAGATTTGCCGGAACCTGTTGAGGCTAAGATCGCGAGGTGTGTCGAAACAACGTCTTTGACAGAAAGAACGATTGGAACGTCGCCCGGTTCGCGGGTGAGCAAACTGCCGATGTGGGCCGACCCGACGCCTTCGGCTGGCCGCGGATTCAACATCGACGCCAATGTCGTCGATGATGCTAGAAAGATCTTGTCGCCGGGTTGCGGCGGGATACGCGGATTGACAAAATCATTGACCGAACGGCTGAAGAAGCCTATGGTCTCAACGGTTACCTCGTAGATCTCGGCCTTTTCGTCTACCAGCCCAAGCATCGCGGCAACCTCAGAAGGAACGACGTTGGGTTCGACGAGCAGAGCATCCGGAAGGCTACGAATCAGTTTGCGTTCTTTTATCGTGCCTACGATCTGCTCTGAATTGCCGGTGACCTCCGCGGTATAGTAAACGAATTCGCCGATACGCGTGTGGTCGTTATCGCGGGTAATAAATAGATATTCGTGCGGCAGCTGGCCCGGGCCTTTTACGGTGCCGGAAATGAGATCGGCGTCGCTCATAATGAACAATGACTCAAACAAAATCGAAAAACTCGTCCGAGTATACCAAACCTGACCTTGAGCGTGTCATATACAAGGCAGGCGATAAGAACCCTGGCCCGACGATGATCGTCTTCGGCAGCGTTCACGGGAACGAAGCCGCCGGTGCCGCAGCACTTGAAAGAGTCGGAGCCAAACTGGCTTCGAGCGGAGTCGATCCAATGGGAAGGATCTACTTCATGAGGGGAAACGTCAGCGCACTATCGCGCGGCGTAAGGTTTATTGACGCCGACCTTAACCGGCATTTTACCGACACGAACATAGTCCGAAATCTCCCGGGCTCGTCGCTCTCGCCGCAACTCTCGGAAGATGTCGAGCAAGCGAATATCTTGACGCTTCTAAAAGCGATCACGGATACGGCAAGCGGCGAGGTCTATGCGATAGACCTGCACTCAACGTCGGCCGAAGGAGCACCGTTTGCCACCGTCGGCGACACGATGCGAAATCGTGCATTCGCCCAAATGCTTCCGGCGACCATCCTGCTTGGCATCGAAGAACAACTCGAAGGCACATTACTCGAGTATCTCAATGACCAAGGAGTCGTGACGTTTGGCTTCGAGGGCGGCCAGCACTTTGCCCCGTCGACGGTCGATGTACACGAAGCAATGGTCTGGCTAGCGCTGATAGCGGCGCGTATCATTCCGCGATCGGCCGTAGAGAACGCGAAAGAACTCGCGCAGACCGTTCGCGAGGCAACCGGCCCGCAGCGGATCGTCGAGGTGAGATATCGCCACGCGATAACCGATACGGACGACTTCCAAATGCGTCCCGGCTTTGAGAGTTTCGACCCGATCAGGAAGGGAACACATCTTGCTGATGATAGGAGCGGAGAAATACGAGCAAAGGAATCCGGAATGGTAATAATGCCGCTTTACCAGAAGCTGGGCGAAGATGGCTTTTTTATCGGACGCGAGGTGAATCGGTTCTGGATACGGCTTTCGGGTGTGTTGCGGCGGTTTAATGTCGGTGACTTCGTCCACTGGCTTCCGGGTGTGAAACGAGACGGGAATAGCAGCGATAAACTGTTGGTCAACACCACGGTCGCACGCATTTTTCCACTTCAGCTTTTTCACTTGCTCGGTTTTAGAAAGCTGCGTTGGCACGACAACACCTTGGTTGTAAGCAGGAGAAAGTATGACCTAAAGGGCCCGTTTGAATAACGAGGTAATGGATGGGCGATAAAGCTGTCAAAGAAAGGTCAGACGAGGGAAAACTTCGTGAGTTTACACGAGCCGTCCTCAACGACCTCTATGCTCTGGAAAAGATGCTGGCCGGCGACATTATGGAGCCGGACGTTAGCCGCATCGGCGCAGAACAAGAAATGTTTCTCGTCGATTCGTCGATGCATCCCGCTCCGCTCGCCGTTCAGATGATCGAGGCCGCCAGTGACCCAAGGCTAACCACCGAGATCGGGCAGTTTAATCTCGAGGCGAACCTCACGCCGTTAATGTTCGACGGCAAATGCCTCAGCGTCCTCGAATCAGAAATAAACGAGCTTATCGGGACCGTGCGAAAGCAGATGAACGAAAGCCGCGGGGATGTCGTGCTTTGCGGAATACTTCCTACGATTCAGCGTTCCGACCTCGTCGAAGATTATCTAACACCGAGCCCCCGTTATGCGGAACTAAACCGCGTGCTGACTGCCCTTCACGGGGATGAGCGGGTTGTCCACATCAAAGGACTCGACGAGTTGCGGCTTCATCTCCACGACACATTCATAGAATTTTGCAACACAAGTTTTCAGGTGCATATTCAAGTGCCGAGCGGTAAATTCACCGACTACTATAATTGGGCACAGGCGATCACCGCCCCGGTCCTGGCTGCGGCCGTTAATTCGCCACTACTGCTGGGCCACAGGCTTTGGCACGAAACGCGGCTTGCTCTATTTCAACACGCCGTCGATGAACGCTCGCAAACTCATCACGAACGCAATAAACCGGCCCGCGTGACTTTTGGAAAAGACTGGGTGGAAAACTCGATCTTGGACGTTTTTCACGAAGACGTTGCCCGATTCCGAATTATCCTGATCCGCGAGCTTGAAGAGAATTCCTTGGAAGTACTTAAGAACGGAGGGATCCCGAAGCTGGATGCGTGGCGGATGCACAACGGTACGGTCTGGCGTTGGAACCGGGCGTGCTACGGCATAATGGACGGCAAACCAAGTCTTCGCATCGAGGCTAGATTTCTGCCAGCCGGTCCGACGGTTGCCGATGAAATGGCGAACGCGGCGTTGTTTCTGGGGTTGATGAAGGAACTGCCGGTTCGGTTCGGAGATGTGCGAGAACTACTGTCGTTCGACGACGCGAAGACCAATTTCTTTAGTGCAGCCCGGTTCGGGCTGCGTTCACAGATGAGCTGGATCGACGGTAAGACGCACGCGTCCCGCGACCTGATCTTGCAGCATTTGCTTCCTCTCGCTAAGACGGGGCTGGACCGTGCCGGTATCGCGGTGGAAGATAGCGAGCGATTCCTGGGGATCATCGAAGAGCGCGTGAGCAAAGACATCACCGGCTCAAAATGGATACTAGATTCCCTCGCGGGGATGCCGAAACTTGCGAAGACAAACGTCAGAATGCGTGCGCTCACGTCATCCATGATAGAGAATCAGGTCGCCGGAAAACCGCTACACACATGGGACCTCGCTATGCTCAATGACAAGACTGATTGGGCCGACAACTACCGGACGGTCGAGCAATTTATGTCCACCGATCTATTTACCGTTCGCCCTGATGACGTCATTGACCTGGCCGCCAGCCTGATGGAATGGAAGCATGTCCGTCACGTACCGGTCGAGGACGACCACGGCGAGTTGGTCGGAATAATCTCGCATCGCGATCTTCTGTGTTTCTTCGTCGAAGAAAAGGATCGCGCCCGCGAAGAGATCATTGTCAAAGACGTTATGAAGACCGAGCCCGTCACAATTTCGCCCGAAACGAACACTCTGGATGCACTTTACATGATGCGCGAGCTCAATATCGGATGCCTGCCGGTCTGTCAGAACGGAAAGCTCGTTGGTCTTTTGACCGCCCATGATTTCCTGACGGTCTCAACCCGTTTACTCGAAGAAAGACTTCTGGCCGAGGCCGTTTGAGTTTACACGCCGCTTCCTTGCCCAAATTCGCATATCGGAACAAAACTCCGCTTTTTCGCGTTTCAAATGCGAATATCGACACTTCATCACTTTTACATTGCCGCGGCGGTGTATAAGTGCTAAAAAGCTAGTCGATGGAATCAAGTTCGATACTAAAAAGCCGGGCCGCCAAATGGTTTGTCATCTGGGGCATCTGGACACTGCTCGCGCTCTTTTTTGCAAGCCAGCTTGCTCTTCAAAATCAGCTTTCGCGTAACCCGTTGCCGTTTTGGCAGATCTTGTCATGGCAGATGGTCTCCGGGTACGTTTGGTTTGCGCTTAGCCCGCTCATTATTTATCTTTCCAATCGATTTCCGTTCGAACGCGGCAGATGGCGAACATCGATCGCGTTCCACATCATCGCGGGCGTGGTCATATCTCTGCTCCAACTTGCGGTGGATGCGTTCATTCTGATGCGGATGGGTTATCCGCCGGGCCGTGAGTTTACCAGCTTTCTTGAGGCATATAAATTCTTCGTTTTCGTTAATCTTCATCTCAGTCTGCTCATTTATTGGGGAGTGATCGGTGTCAGGTCGGCATTCAGCTATTACCAAAAATATCGTGAACGCGATATGCACAATCTGCAGCTCGAGGCGCGTCTTGCCCAGTCACGACTGCAGGTTTTGAAGGCTCAGCTTCATCCGCATTTTCTTTTCAACACGCTTAATGCGATCTCCGAACTCATTCACCGCGACAAAGCCGCGGCGGACCGAACGATCACCGATCTGAGTGATCTGCTTCGGATGTCTTTTGAGAATTTGGAGGTTCAGGAAGTATCTGTAAAGCAAGAACTGGAGTTCCTGAGGAAATATCTGGAGATCGAGAAAACACGATTTCATGACCGATTGACGGTCGACATGGATATCGCGCCGGAAACTCTGGATGCAAAGATCCCGAATATGATCCTGCAGCCGCTGGTCGAAAACGCTATCAAGCATGGCATCGGTCCGCGTGCGGCAGGCGGCCGGATAGATATTTCGAGTATTCGGAACAACGGTCGGCTTGAGATCGTTGTTTCGGATAACGGAAAAGGAATCGATAATGGAGACCTTGAGTTTTTGACGGAGGGCATTGGGCTATCGAATACCCGTCGGCGGCTGAAGCATCTGTATGGTACCGACCACAGGTTTGCTATCGAGAACGGAGCGACGTCGGGGCTAAAGATCATGCTCGAAATTCCATTCAGACAGTCGGAGGAGGTCAAATCGACATGACCATCCGGACTCTCATTGTCGATGACGAACCGCTCGCGAGGGCACGCATCCGGCGCTTCCTCGAGGACGAGGCTGACGTGGAGCTGATCGCGGAATGCACGAATGGTTTGGAAGCCGTAGCCTCCATTCGCGAGCATCACCCTGATCTGGTCTTTCTCGATATACAGATGCCGGAAAAGAATGGGTTTGAGGTGCTGAAGATGCTGGGCTCCGATGTCCCGACGGTCATTTTCGTGACGGCATACGATAACTACGCTCTTCAGGCATTTGACGTCCATGCTCTTGATTACGTGCTAAAACCCTTTGGCCGCGAAAGGCTCCAGCGGGCATTGGGTCGCGCTCGTGAGCAGATCGAAGGGCGGCGGTTCGGAAATATCGATGAACGTATCGCATCGCTAATTGCTGATCTAAAACCAGAGAAGAAGTTCCTGGAGCGATTGGTCGTTAAATCCGTAGGACGAGTGTTTTTCCTGAAGGTCGATGAGATCGACTGGATCGAGGCCGCGGGCAACTATGTCAAGCTGCATACCGGAAATGAGTCTCACATGATTCGCGAGACGATGAACGGCGTTGCGGCAAAGCTGGATCCTGAAAAATTTCTTCGTATCCACCGCTCGACCGTGGTGAACATCGATCGGATCAAAGAACTTCAGCCGATGTTCAGCGGGGATTACGCGGTGATCATGACCAACGGTACGGAGTTGGCGTTGAGCCGGAACTATCGCGAAAGATTTGTCGAACTGTTCGAGAATAATGCCTAGTATCGCGCCTGCGGCAGCCAACAGCGGTTCGTCACGATAATCTGCGTTTCGTCACTTTTTTGAATCGCAAATCAGATTTTATGACTAAAATCCCAATATGGTCAGCAGTGAATCAAAATGAAAAAAAGAACCAAAGCCGCGTTGATAATACTTCTTGGAATAATGTTTGTATTCAAGAACTATGTGGTCGTGATCGGACAGGTCAATCCTGTTCTCGTGGCACTGAATAAAGCCGATGCGACGCTTGCGATAATCGATCCGGCCGGCATGAAAGTCACCGCTAAGGTGCCAACGGGTGAGGGCCCGCATGAGGTCATTTTATCTACGGACGGCCGAACCGCATACGTAGCAAATTACGGAAATCAAACTCCGGGCAATTCGTTTTCGATAATAGACCTAGCCACTGCCAAGGAGTTACGACGTGTTGACCTCGGCCCGCTCCTTCGTCCGCATGGGATTCAGCTACTGGGCGGGAAGATCTACTTCACGGCTGAGGTCAATCGGGCGATCGGCCGATTTGACCCGGTGGGAAACAAGGTCGACTGGATAATGGGCACAGGGCAGAATGGTTCACACATGGTGGTCGGTACGGCGGATCAACGACGCTTTTACACGGCGAATATCGGATCGGACAGCGTGACAATGTTCGAACTGCAAGCTGTGCCGCCATCGGGTTCTAAGATCGTTCAGATCCCTGTGGGCCGGCAGCCGGAGGCGATCGATCTTTCTCCGGACGGCAAAGAGGTTTGGATCGGATTGAATGCGGAAGGCTCGGTCGAGATCGTTGATACCGCGAACGCCCGTTCGGTGCAGAAAATAGATACCGGCGGACGGCCTTACCGTGTGAAATTCGTCCCGGACGGCCAAAGAGTTGTTTGCACACTGCCGATGACAAAAGAGCTTGTCATTATCGATGTATCAACGCGAAAGATAACGAAGCGGATCAAGCTCGAGAACGCACCGCTTGGAATCGTTTTTTCAGCCGACGGAAAGACGGCATTTATTTCCGCCGTCGAACCGGATGCAGTTTTGAAGGTCAATCTTGACACAGGTGAGGTCACGGGCCGTGTCGAGACCGGTAAAGTTCCGGACGGGATCGCCGTGGCGGGAGTATAGACGTCTTCGCATTTTGGCTGATGCCGATAAAGGTGTCGGGCATATGCAACGATCAAGGAGTAGGTATGGAAACCATAATACAAAGCAATAATCCGGATTTTTCCGACAAACTGAACTCCCTACGATCAACTGTAAGGTCATTGTTAAGGGATGTGGTGATCGAAGCACAACCGGTAAGGATCGACCCGGAAAAAGGGATCGACTTTTATGACAATGTTACCCGATATGAAATTCAGCTTATTAGATCAGCTTTGGAGGTAGCAGGCGGACGCCAAAACCGCGCCGCCGAATTGCTAAATCTGAGGAAAAGCACGCTTTGCTCGAAGATCAAGCAGTTCAAGATCAAGAAAGCTTGAGATCCGCCAGCGGTTGCTTTCCGGGCTACATGACCGACATGATGTATTTCCCCGAAAAGAAGATCGCGGTCGCCGTTCAGGTCAACACAAGTGTTCCTCAGGATCTCGGCAAACCGCGCGCGCGTATTGGTAGATATTGCATCTGCGATCAACTGACACGCTCCTACCTGACATCCACATCGGGAAACTTGCAAATTTCCGGCCTCCGAATACAATAGGGAAATCCCACCAACCGGAGGCAAAATGAAAAGATATTTACTCGCAGTTTTCGTTGCGTTCGCAGTGGTCGTTCCCGTCCACGCTGTCGTTCCCGTCCACGCTATTGACAGGAGTGCTGAGGTCGATGCGGCAACAGGTAAGTTGATGCCTAAGATCATCGAATGGCGGCGCCATCTTCACCAAAACCCCGAGCTCGGTAATCGAGAGTTCAAGACCGCAAAATATGTTGAGGAGCACCTCCGCCGGCTAGGCATGGAAGTGCGGACGGGAATCGCCGTGACGGGCGTCGTCGGCATTCTCAAGGGTTCCCAGCCGGGTCCGGTTATCGGGCTTCGTGCTGACATGGATGGGCTGCCTGTGACCGAACGCAACCAACTGCCATATCGTTCAAACGCGATCGGCGAATACAATGGCCAGAAGGTGGGCGTGATGCATGCATGCGGCCACGATACGCATGTCGCGATGCTGATGGGCGCGGCCGAGGTGCTTGCGGGAATGAAAGATAAGCTGAAGGGAACGGTGGTCTTTATTTTTCAGCCTGCCGAAGAGGGACCGCCCGCCGGCGAAGAAGGCGGAGCCGAATTGATGGTAAAAGAAGGCGTTTTAGACGAACCAAAGATCGATGCTATCTTCGGCATCCACATCAACTCGCAGACGCCTGTCGGGACGATCAAGTATAAGCCTGCATCGATCATGGCGGCGAGCGACTGGTTTGAGATAAAGGTAATAGGTAAGCAGACTCACGGGGCCTATCCATGGTCGGGGATCGACCCGATCGCTGTCGCCACGCAGATCTACACCGGCCTGCAAATGATCGTTGCGAGACAATCGAATCTGCCGAAGGCTCCGGTGGTTATTACGGTGGGACGTATCAGCGGCGGTGTGCGTGAGAATATAATTCCCGAGGATCTGGTGATGGCCGGGACCATCCGGACCCTTGATTCCGCAATGCAGGACGATGTGCATAAACGGATCCATCGGACCGCAGCAAGTATCGCGGAAAGCATGGGAGCTTCGGTCGAGGTCAAGATCGAGCGAAAGGCACCTGTAACCTACAATACGCCGGAGCTGGTGGAAAGAATGCTTCCTTCGCTTCATAAGGCGGCCGGGAAAGGGAATGTCGTGCTTGGGGACTGGGTGACAGGTGCGGAAGATTTCTCTTTCTTTCAGAAGGTTCCTTCATTCTATTTCACCGTTGGCGGAATGCCCGCGGGAATGGACCCGAAAGACGCTGCGCCGCATCACACACCTGATTTCATCATTGACGACAGCCGACTAGATGTCGGCGTTAAGGCGTTTGCCAATATTGTCTTCGACTACACTCCGTAGGCAGGGCCAATTCGAGTGAATATCCTAAAGGGCGGGCGTCGTGATACGCCCGCCCTTGCTTTTTCGCGTTAATTGCTTCGGGGCCGAGGACGCCCCTGGAGAGGAGACAGCATGTTGAAGAAAATATCGACAGCAATACTAGCCGTGGCCGTTATGGTCGCAGCGAACGCAACCGTATTCGCCCGTATGAACGGCGGCGAGACGGACAAGCAGCCCGCCCGTTCGGCCCCTGCAAAACCGGCGGAGCAGAAGAACTAGCGTGCGATCATCGACACCAATACCGAAAAGCCGTTCGACCCCGCGTCGAGCAAGAGCACCCTCGCCGAGCACCGGGCTCAGCAGAAAGCGGGAAGAAGTTCTCCACCACGACAAAAGTGTTCATCGGTGTTGGGATCGCCGCTGCGATCCTTGCGGTAGTTTTCGTAGCAGCCCGCAATGATCTTGAAGACGACATTCTGAAGTCATGCAAATGAGATACTCTATCCCCGAGCCGCTGCCCATCGACTGGATCAGGAAACCGGTGAATTCAGCACGTTCTGGGATGGAGACTCTGCCTGACGGACGTCTGCGATGCTGGATCAATCACGAGACGCTTCGCGGAGTTACGCCAAAGATGCTCGTGTGGTGGTTCAAGAGCCTCGAGGGAGTGGTCGAGATCGACGGCGTGAGGTACAATCGATACCGTGTCTGGCACCCGGTCGATCATCTTTTTGCCGAATACGTGAAGCTCAACAAGGACGGCACCGTCGGCGTCGGATCGGTCATCCACCTAGCAGAGATGCTGAACGGCCGGCCGGAATACCTTCTCCAAATACGAACCGAGATCACAAAGCTGGACGAAACCGGTTACATCCACCAGCCTCGCAATCGCGGGGTTCGGCTTGCCGAGATTGAGTACGAATTCGAACTTGTGGAAGGCGGGACGATGTACAGGAACATCCTGACGTTCGGCATCAAAGGCAAACTGGGTCGTTTGCTGAATCCTCTTTTGCGCCGCCTATTCTTTGACGAAGAACACGGCCGGGCGTGGATCCGGCACAACTTCGAGGAGGTGGGGAACTTCGAGTCCTTCCTGCCAGCTCTCTACCGTTCGGAAAACCCTGAAGAACGCGAAGTGGCCTCGACCGTACGGTCGAAGCGCTTAGAGGTTTCCGCTTTGGTGTGATCCTTTACGCTTGGTTATGGGCCTCGACAAACCATAGAAGTTTGTCGATCCCGCGTGAAATGCCTGTATAAAGATCGGCCGTGTTAGCGTCGCCGAGTTCGTCGGTTTTGTCGATGTTCTTACGCACCTTCGTTCCAAAATCCGCCAACGCGGTCGAAAGTGCGTCGACATGAGCCGTACCGTCACTGATCTCTAGCGGGTACTGGCTCAACGACGATGTCTCGGCTGCAATGCGAACCGTTCCCATCGCTACGCCGCCTAAAGAGGTTACCCTCTCAGCAATGTCGTCAACATGCGTCTCTACCTCTGTTGCAACTTGATCAAATAGTTCGTGAAGAGCGATGAAGCTCGTTCCCTTGACGTTCCAATGTGCTTGTTTCGCCTGCGATTTCAGATCCATCGCGTCAGCCAGAGACTGATTTAAGATAGCTATAAGCTTTTCGCGTTTCCCTTTAGCGAGGTCAATTTTAGTTTCGTGTAATTCCATGATTCCTCCAGTTATTAGAATTATTCTAATTCTAATATGATTGAAAGTCAAGCTCCTAATTGACCATTTTAAGGAGACTATATGACGACCCTTGGTCTAAGTTCTGTAAGCTCTATTCGCTGGGGGACGGGAACGGTGAACCGACGGTGGGCCGGGTGCCGGGGTTCCTGTTCGGACCGCCAGCCGGACTCGAGCTGCCGCCGCGAAATAGCGGCGTAAAGACCCATTTTGAATGATTCTCGATGCCGTAATAGGTAAGCACCGATCGGCTCTTGCTTTGACTTGCGACGCCGATGAACGGTGTGTTGTCCGTTGCCAGTTCAAAATCGTCCGGTTCGGTCACGTCGTCATCGCTCTCAATATTGATCGAATTGACTATAACGATCGAAAAGCGATCGAGCAGCTGTGTCGGATTTGACGGCAACAGGCCGTTATTGTAGTCCTGGACGCGTTTCGCGAATGACGCGATGACCTGCGGATCGGCCTTGATCAATCGCCATTTGCCGTCCTCGCTGAGCGGATCCGTCGCGGCAGATCCTCGCAAGATCATTCGTTGCTTGGTGCCTTGCGGGAGCCCCTCAAGCAGGTCATCGATCGATTCGGGAAGCTTCGTTCCGTTGTGATGGATCACATACTGACGGATCGCATCGGCGACCTCTTCGCCGCGGCGGATCGATTCGAGTTCTTTCTCACGCTGTATTTCGATATGAACGGACGGAGCGACCGCCAGCAAGCCGACGGCAAAAACCACCATGATCCCCATCACGGCGATCAGGGTCATTCCGGCTTCGTCACGAAGACGATCAGCGATTGTCGATTCCGTCATCGTCAACATCTTGTTTGGAATCCGATTGCTGCGGTCGCGGCCGCGGTGCTGTGTTGGTATTGCCCGGAGGTACGTAACGCGGAATATCGTCGGGAATTCCCGGAATGCCACCCTGCGGCATCTGGCGCCCGAGATTTGGCCTTCCCCCCGGAATTGGACTAATCGGAGCTCCTGAGCTGATAACCGTTCCAGGCGGCGGGCGGAAGAGCTCGAGATTATGCCTAAATCCGAGATTGGTATCCTCAACGATAACTTCGACGGACGAGATGCTTACGAGCCGAAAGCGCCCAGCGACAATGTCATTCAGGCGTGCGCTGAACTCGGTCGGCTTGCCCTGTTCGCGGAATACCGCGGTGTCGTTGTTCGCCAATCGGCGGGCGATCATTCCGATATACTGAAAGTCCGGCTTTGGCGGTGCCTGAACATTCAACATTATCTGGTTCGAGTATTTCTTCCCGTCAGGCGTCTGGACAATGATCTGCCTTGGTCCCTCGCCGGAGATCATATTTGCCGGAACCTCGGCCGTCAGTCGCTGGGGGCTTATGAAGGTGGTAACCAGCTCACGTTGACTTAAATAGATCTTGGAATCGGGGGTGAATCTGTCACCGTTCACCTCAAGCCTGAATGCTCGTCCGCCGGAATAGACACTTTGCGGCATCACAAAACCCACAAGCAAGTGCGGCGTTGGCGTAGGTATCGGTGTGAAAATAATTATTGGAGTTGGCGTCGGCGTCGGGCAATCGATGCCCGGACGGCATGGCGGCGGCGGTTCATAAAATGCAAAGATGTTGCGTCCCGGGTCTGGAGCACCAAACTTTATCGAGTTGTATACAACAGGCATAGTCTGATACGCGAAGTCCTGATCGTTCTGGCTCGGCATACGAACTTCGGAAAGTTCATTCTGCCGCGAAGTTCGTGGCGACGCGGTCGGCGAAGGTTTGACCGTAACGGTCGTACTGCTGCCGCCGAACATTCCGCGGCCAAAAGCAAAGTAGAGCGTTGCGAGGGCAAGCAACCCAAGTACGCCTGCGATCAGGATCTTATTGCGTTCTGCCGGTGATTTGCCTTCTAGTATTCCCATCTGATCTCCTGATCATTCAAAAACGCCGAACATAGTTGGATTCAAGCTTACTGCGTCGGGGTGCCCGCTGCGGGCTCTGCCACCGACATATTGGCCCGGCGGAAATATGCCGCCATCTCCAGCCTGAGGGCAACACGTTCGCCATACGTCCTGCCTCGCTGCGTCTGCGGTTGTACTTGCTGTTGCGGCTGCTGCTGCATTGGAAAGCCGGTCCGCGGATCTATCTGCATCTGGCCGGGAGCTTCAGCCTGAGCGGTCGAGGCGGTGCCGGTTTCCGAAGTTCCTTCTGATGGAGCGAGTTCGACCGAGCTGATGACGACAAATTCGTTCCCGGTTTCGATGTCCCGAATGAATCGGCGAAGATTTTGATACGGACCTTCGACGGTCATGGTTACATATACTCCGGGGAATAGGCTGCGGAACTTTTCGCGGCCGCGTTCGCTTTCCGCTTCGTTTGTCTGTCCTTGTTCCGCGATCTCAAGCGGAGCGTAGGTCGGGCCGTTAGTGTTTATCAACCCGTATCCCACGATCAATCCATTCAGTCGCTGATACAGCGAGGTTTGTCCCGTTACCGCTACGGGCAGGTAGTTCGATTCGAACGAATTTACGCTTTCTACCAGCTTGGCGACCTCGGTCTCGGTGTTCGTCATGTCGCCGTATTTTCCACGAGCTGCAAGGAGTTCGGTTTCGAGCCTACGAGTCGCGGAGCGTTTCTCTTCGAGTTCGCGGTTCGATGGAACCACAACGAAGAAATAAACAAGGATAGAAGCCAGCATTGCCATGATCGCGATGCCAAAGAAAGCGATCTCTGTATTGCCCCACATACCTGCATAGGGTTTTCGCGGCCGATCCTTCGAGGGAATGCTGATCTGCGGCTGGTTTTCGATGATGACCGTTTCGTCATTAGTGAGCAAAACCGTGCGATCTTCTTCTTCGATCACAACGGCCGAATCGCCGGACGCCCCGTAGTCATTAACGGTCATTTCGGGAAGTTCATTCTCGGTCGGGTTTGAAGGGGCGTTCTCTGCCATCAGTTGGCACCTCCTTCATTTGACCGAGCGATCTCACCGTCACTCGGGTTGACACCATATGGCGGCATATAGATTAAGCGAAGGGTATACTCGGTGAAAACCTGACGTTGGCTCTCCTGTCGGCTCTGGCTGCGAAGTTCGCAGCGAAAAACGCCGGAGTTGTTCATTGCCGAGATCATTGCCATAACGCTTTGATAATCGCGGCTCAGAACCGTCAGGTCCAGCTCGGCATTGACCCGGTCGCCGTCGCGATAAACATTTGCAACCGAGATCCGCGAGGCGCTGACGCCGCCGGGAATCACCGATTCGATATCATAAAACAGCCGCGACCATCCAAACGTCTTATTCGCAACGAGCTTATGCGAGGCAACAAGAAGTTCACGCTGCGTCGGCGTTAGCTGCTGTTGTACCAATACGCCGCGTTGCTGCAAGACGCCGAGTTCAGCTTCCATCGTAATGATCTGATTGTCGGCCACCTCGATCAGCCGCTGATTCTCGTTAAGCTGGGCAAAAAAGACGATCGCCGTTCCGCACGCCAAGGCAAAAACGATCAGCGATAGCAGATAGGGCGTCGTTCGGTTTCTGAACGGCTTACTGGCAAGATTTAGTTTAGTTATCACCTATTTACAACTTGGAGCGGCATGAGCCGCCAGACTACTAGAAACCCAAATTTTAGCACAACAAAAGGCACCTCGTCTTCCACGAAGAAGCGTAAGGGAAAGTTGCAAATTGTCGGGGTCAGGCTAATCTTGGCGTGCGGGGAGGTCCTTGCTTAGCTCATCCGGAGAAAGTTCGCGATAGGCGCAAACACGGTTGCGGCCTTCGCGTTTTGCACGATACAGTGCCGAATCGGCCATTTCAACCAGTTCGATCGGATCTTTCGAATCCTCAGGGAAGGTGGAAATTCCTATGCTGATGGTCACGCGGTGGCTCTGCGGTTCTTTGCCGTGCCGGACAACGGTAAATTCGCGTTCTTGGATCGTTGAACGGATGCGTTCGGCCGCGACCATTGCCTGGGCAATATCGGCGTCGAGCAAAAAAGCGGAAAATTCTTCGCCGCCAAATCGGGATGCGGCGTCGCCGCTTCGCATGATGTTGATGATGCATCCGCCGATCTCTTCGAGCGTCTTGCTCCCGGTAAGGTGGCCGTGTGTGTCATTGACGTCCTTGAAATGGTCGACGTCCATCATCAATACCGAAAAACAGCGCCCTTCGGCACTTGCCCTCGCGGCTTCTCGACGGAGTTCGGAAAAGAATGATCGGCTGGACAAGAGTCCTGTAAGGTCGTCGTGCGATATCAGGCGGTGGATGTGCTTTTGATACTCACGATCGATCTCATCGAGCAGGTCAAAACGCAAGATGTGTTCGCCGATGGTGATCTTGTCACCGTTGTGCAAGACCTCGCGGGAGACCTTGTTGCCGTTTAGGAACGTACCATTTCTTGATCCGCCGTCTTGTAAGACATATTGAGTACCGCCAGCTGGGTCGGCCAGCGTGAGGATCTTTGCGTGCTCGCGTGAAACTTTGGAGTCATTCACACGAACGTCAGCCTCCAACGTGCGGCCAAGGATCACTTCTTCGCGCTCAAGCGGGATCGGCACGGCTATAAGCTCACCGCTAAGGAAGACCAGCGCCGGGCGTATATCGCGCGGTTTGGCTTTGGCTTTTTGCATAGGATCGGGGCGGGAAACAAGCGACTAGGCTCCGAAGTTATAGAATACCGTAAAACCATAAACAATATCCAGATGTTTTTGAATCATTAGTGAGAGGTAGCCTCTAGAGGCATATGACGGGTTTAGCGAAAATGCACAACGCGTATAACATAAAGAGTTGTGCATATACTTTTAGTAAAGCTGAGCGCGATCGGTGACATTATCCACGCTTTGCCGTCGCTGTTATTGATCAAACAAGATCAGCCGACGTCGACGGTGTCGTGGGTCGCCGAAAGCCGGTCGGCCGAGATCCTTCGCGGCAATCAGTTGATCGACAATCTGATAGAGATCGACACTCGGGCGTTACGCGGCGGGCGTTTGGCAGAGGACATGCTTATCGACGCGGCCAAACAGGCACGCGGGCTGCGAAAATTCGATTACGACGTCGCCATCGACCTCCAGGGTTTGTTCAAATCAGCATTTATTGCCAAGCTTTCGGGTGCGACGAAAAGGTGGGGTTTTGCGAAGAAAGATCTGCGCGAACCCGGAAGCCGCTTTTTGTTAACGGAGACCGTGCCGATCCCCGACAGGACACATGTTGTTCACAAAAATCTGATCCTTACGGCGGCGGCGATCGGGGCAGACCTATCGGATGCACCGATCGAGTTTCCTATCTTTACTTCGTCCGAGGACCGTGCAGAGGCGGAGGCTATCATCGCACGAACCGGCGGTGACTATGCAATTCTGAATCCTGCCGGCGGTTGGGTGACAAAGCTCTGGCATGCCGAAAAATATGGCGAGCTCGCCGATATACTTTGGGACCGCTTCGGCCTAATGCCGATCGTCGCCACCGGACCCGCAGAGAACGAACTCGCGGCAAAGGTCATGGCTAGTAGTCGAACAGGCCGGGCGATCGATGTTCAGCCAAGCCTGAAGGCATTCTACGAACTTGCACGCCGCGCAAAGATCTATATCGGCGGCGATACCGGGCCGACCCACCTGGCGATAGCCGCAGGGGCTCCGGTTGTGGGCATTTTCGGACCGACTGAATGGTGGCGAAACGGCAGCACGAATAACGCGGACATTTGTGTCGGCAGGGAGGACATCGCCTGCAGGGTCGATTGTCATCGCCGAACTTGTTATAACTGGGTCTGCATGGATATCAGCTCTGAAAGGGTCGCGGAAGCGGTCGGGGAAAGGCTTGCAAAAGCATACGTCGCCCGGTGATCGCCCAAAAATATGGTTTCTGACCGCAAGAGAATTTTGCAACGACTTCGTGTTCCGCTCGGGTTCATCTTGGCCTTTACGTTCCTTTATTTTGCGCGCCCGTTTGCTTGGTCGCTGATATTTGGGGGCTCGATCGCCGTCTGCGGGCTATTGGTCAGAGCGTGGGCGTCGGGTCACATTCACAAGGGTGAAAAGCTTGCGGTATCTGGGCCTTACTCCTTCACCCGAAACCCGCTTTACCTCGGCAGCTTTCTGCTGGCAATAGGGTTCACGGTTGCTTCCGGGGTTTGGTGGCTTAGTTTAATAACGACCGCCCTCTTCCTTGGCATCTATTTACCGGTAATGCGCGTCGAAGAGCAAGATCTGCGTGCGCGATTTAAGGGTTCGTTCGATGATTTCGCGAAGAACGTCCCGCTATTTTTTCCGCGGGTTTCGCCTTGGAAAAAGATCGACGCGGGTTTCGATTTTCAGTTATACTTGAAACATCGAGAATATGAAGCGGCACTCGGGCTCGTGGCCGGAATCGGGGCCCTGACCGCCAAAATGTTTCTTTGGCCGTAGGGTTGGGTTTGATGAAGGGTATTCGTAAAAGTTCTATTACATTTTTGCTGACGGCACTCGCCTTTGTCGGTGCTGCGACCGCTCAACCGAACGGTTCTGCCGCTCCAGTCGAAGGCGGAATCGGTACCCCAGTAGCGACCAGAGCAAATGTGCCTTTCAAAGTTGGCGAAGTCCTCACCTATGAGGGTAAGTTAAGCAAGAGCATTGTACGGGGCATTTCGGTTGCTGAACTAGTGTTTACGGTTACTACCTCACCAGAGGCCGATGATTACCTCATCAAGGCCGAAGCAAAATCAAAGGGCACTTTACTAAAACTTTTCCGATTCAGTTTCTTGCAGCAGATCGATTCGACGATCGACCGCGAAGATTTTGTCGCCGAAAAGACAGTAAAGGTCGATATTCAGAAAGAGCGTGTCCGCAACAGTGAGGCTATTTTCGATTATGGCGAACGCCGGGTGACATACGTCGAATCGGACCCGAATTCGCCGCTGAATCCGCCGAGGATGATCGCCTCGGAACTGGCCGGTGACACTCACGACCTCATATCTGGGATATACAGCTTGCGGATGCTGCCGCTCGCGGTAGGAAAGTCGTTCGAAATTTCAGTTAGCGATTCGGGGCTGGTATATAACGTCCCTGTTCGTGTAACTGGGCGTGAACGGATCAAAACGGCCGTTGGCCGCGTTTGGTGCTTTGTCGTCGAACCCGCGATCTTTGGAGACGGCCGCATGATAGAACGCGAAGGCGCGATGAAAATTTGGATAACAGAGGACTCCCGACGTCTGCCCGTGCGCTCGATCGTCGACGCGTCATTCGGTAAGCTCCAGATCAACATCAGATCAGCCGGCAACGTGAAATAAGCCTTAAATCGTCCAGTTTATCTCTTCTCTGCTTGTAACTTACCCGCAACCGCCGCATAATTTCTTTTTATTTATTTCCTTATTTGATTACTTTTTATGTCTATTGAAGATCGCTCCGCCAAGGCGGAAGAAGAAATTATCGAATTTTCGTTTGATCGCGAGACGGGAGTATCGTCAGGCGAGATGATCGCCGGTGAAGATACGGTACCGATCGATGCGGAAAACGCGGTTCCGGTGGCTGTCGGTTCCCCAGAGCTTTCGCCGATCCAAAAGGAGCTTGCAATGCCAAGGCTGCGGCAGCTCCGCAATGAGAATCGAGCCAGGCTCCTGATGCAATCTCCGAATCGGCTGTATTTTTATTGGTCGCTTCGGAATAATCCGTTTCAAAGATTAAATAGCGCCCTCGGTCCGAATACGGGTAGTTACGCTTTGGTGATGAAGCTGGTTGACCTGAAGCGTGACATCGAGGAACTTCACCCGATCGAAGCCGAGGGGTCATGGTGGTTCAACGTGGACGCTGACACCGAATATCGTGCGGAGGTTGGTTTTTATGCGCCCAATCGTCCCTTCGTACGCATCATGTTTTCGAACGTGGTTCAAACCCCGCGGAAAGCGCCGAGCCCGCGAGCTGCCACAGAAACAGATTGGCAGGTCCCGGCACAGAAGTTCGCCCAGGTCCTCGGCGTTGCCGGTTTCAAGCAGGACGCATTTGATGTTGCGATCAGCGGTGATGACACTGTCGCCGCGGCCGGGTCGACCCAGCGAGCCTTCGCCCGATTTGCGGGTCGACCGGAAACGGACTTTGCCAGTTTCGACACCGAAGAGCTCCGATACGCGATGTTGGCACTCGCCGGCGGTGCAACCCTCGAGCAGCTTCGATTTCGCGTTACCGACAAGCTCTTTGCACTATTGCAAGGTATGATCGGCAGCTCGGCTAAGACGGAGGCACTCGCTGCTCTCCTAACCGAATTCGAGATCGAATCGGACGAGATCGTAGACGAGGAGATGGAGTACGGCCCTGCGGTGTTTGGTGCAAGCCTTGTCAATTTCCCGCGGCGTTCGCATCGCTTGAGAACACGACCGCGAGGCTTTGACCGTGTGTCAAAGTTTGAACCTATCAGTTCCCCGGGCGTTTGGTAGGATGAGTTTGGCAACCAAGAATAGGTGGCGGTCCGGTCACATCTTCACTATTTCATAGCGAACAGCAGCTTATGCCTGTCGGATATTTTAGTCTCATACTCCACGCTCACCTGCCGTTCGTCCGGCATCCCGAATATCCCGAATTTCTTGAAGAAGACTGGCTTTTTGAGGCGATCACGGAAGTCTATCTTCCGCTGATCTTTATCTTTCAGAATCTGCACGAGGCAGGCGCCGCACCGCGGGTAACCATAAATGTTTCGCCGCCGCTGTCGGAAATGCTTGCCGACGAGCTACTCCAAACGCGGTACACTCGACATCTCGAAAATCTCCTGGAACTTGCCGAAAAGGAAGTCATTCGCACACGGACGGAATCAGTCGAATTCGCCGACGTCGCCAAGATGTATGCCGACAACCTTCGGCATTCGCTCTGGCTTTGGAACGATCTTTATAAGCGTGACCTTATCAGCGCGTTCCGCGAGCTTCAGGACCAAGGCGTTTTGGAAGTGATAACGTGCGGCGCGACCCACGGTTTTTTGCCGCTTATTTCTACGCCCGAGGCCCGGAGTGCGCAGGTCAAGATCGCAGTCGACAATTACAAGAAGCATTTCCGCCGCCAGCCCCGCGGCATCTGGCTGCCCGAATGCGCTTACGAACCAGGTATCGAGTCGCTTCTAAAAGACAACGGGATCGAGTATTTTATCTCAGATACTCACGCAATTCTTTACGGCGACCCTCGGCCGAAATACGGTGTACACGGTCCGGTCGTTTGCCCGAATGGCGTTGCGGTCTTTGCACGCGATGTGGAGACCAGCCGTCAGGTCTGGTCAGCCGAGATCGGGTATCCCGGCAATGACCTATATCGCGAATTCTACCGCGATATCGGCTGGGACCTTCCGCACGAATATCTCAAGCCGCATCTTCACGAGGACGGCAACCGCCGGCATCTCGGCCTCAAGTATCATCGGATAACGGGCCGCGACGTTCCTCAGCAATTGAAAAAGTCGTACATACCGGCACTTGCGAATCAAAAGGCTGCCGAAAATGCAACGCATTTCATCGGCGAACGCATGAAGCAGGCACATGTTTTGCGAAAGACATTTGACGGACATCCGCCGCTTGTTGTTTCACCGTATGATGCGGAGCTTTTTGGCCACTGGTGGTTCGAAGGGCCGCAGTTCATCGATTTTCTGTTCCGGAAGATCCATTGGGACCAGAATGAGATAGCCGCCGTCACGCCGGGTGATTTTCTGGACAGCGAGATTCCTATCCAGATCCAGCAGCCGACGGCTTCGTCATGGGGCGAAAGCGGCTACTACAAGGTGTGGATAAATGAAGGAAATTCCTGGATGTACCCTTATCAGCACGACGCCGAACGGCGAATGACCGACGCCGCGGATAGATATGGAAAACCCGGATCGGTCAACGAAACGACCGAGCGCATTCTTAAGCAGATGGCCCGTGAACTTCTGCTGGCACAATCGTCTGACTGGGCATTCCAGATCTATCAGGGAACAACGGTAGAATATTCATCCCGCCGATTTCAGTCTCACATCCACCGCTTTGACCTGCTAACCCAAATGCTCGAATCGGGCGAGGTCAACCATGAGCTTCTTTCCGAGATCGAAGCTCGGGATAATATCTTCAGCGAGATCGACGCATTGGTTTACCGTAGCTAGTCGGCCCCCCCCCGAAACATACGGCTATTTGCCTTAACTTTGGCAGAGGGCTATCATTTTCCTTTCAGTTCGGAGAAAAATTAATGATAAATAAAGGCGTGGACGTTGCTCCCGCAGAAGGAAAACTTGGCATTTTATTGGTCGGGCTCGGCGCAGTCAGCACGACATTTGTCGCTGGTGTCGAAGCGATAAAGCTCGGCATTTCAAAGCCCATCGGCAGCTTAACGCAGATGGGAACGATCCGGCTTGGCAAACGAACGGAGAATCGGAGCCCGAAGATCAACGACTTCGTGCCGCTGGCACAGCTCGACGACATAGTCTTTGGTGCGTGGGACATCTTTCATGACAACGCTTTTGATGCTGCGATGAATGCAGGCGTGCTTGAGAAAGACCTGCTCAATCAACTTTCTGAGCCCCTGTCTTCGCTAAAGCCGATGGCAGCGGTCTTTGAACAAAACTACGTCAAACGGCTCCACGGTGAGAACGTGAAGACCGGCAAGAACAAGATGGAACTTGCCGAGCAATTGATCGAAGACATTGCAAAGTTCAAAAGCGACAACGGATGTGACCGTTTGGTGATGGTTTGGGCCGCTTCGACCGAGATCTTCCTGGAGGCATCAAACGTTCACAATTCGCTCGAAGCCTTTGAAAAAGGGCTCTACGACAATGATCCGGCTATCGCTCCCTCAATGATCTACGGGTATGCCGCGATAAAGTCAGGTGTTCCATTCGCAAATGGCGCGCCGAATCTGAGCGTCGATATTCCTGCCTTAACCGCTCTGGCCGAAGAGCTGCGCGTGCCGATCTGCGGTAAGGATTTTAAGACAGGCCAGACTTTGATGAAGACCATAATCGCGCCGGGACTAAAGTCCAGGATGCTCGGCCTTGACGGGTGGTATTCGACAAATATACTAGGAAACCGCGATGGCGAGGTCCTCGATGATCCAGAGAATTTTAAGACCAAAGAAGAATCAAAGCTTTCCGTCCTTGAACATATTCTGCAACCAGAGGTTTATCCCGACCTCTATACCGATTTTTCACACGTCGTTCGGATCAACTATTATCCGCCACGCGGTGACAATAAAGAAGGTTGGGACAGCATCGATATTTTCGGCTGGCTTGGCTATAAGATGCAAATCAAGATCGACTTCTTGTGCAGGGATTCGATCCTGGCCGCGCCACTTTGCCTCGATCTGGCTTTGTTCATGGACCTAGCTAGCCGGGCTGGAATGAAAGGTGTGCAGGAATGGCTGTCGTTCTATTTCAAAGCGCCGCAGACGGCGCCGGGACTTTATCCCGAGCACGATATTTTCATTCAGTTAATGAAATTAAAAAATACATTGCGTCATATGCAGGGCGAGGACTTGATAACGCATCTCGGGCTCGAATATTACGATTAGGCATCGAAATCCAGTAAATTGCGAAAAAGTTGCGAATTTTCTTGCTAATTTAGTGAAATCTGTGTTAAAACTCAATTTAGGCAAGGCGCCTACAAGGCGCTACAGCCTAAATACCTTGGGGCTCTTCCTTCCTGAGCCCAAAGTCCAGCCAACGCATATCTTATTGAAATCATCATTATTTACGTTTGCAGCGTTCGTTTATAGAATGCAAATACGTAGATAAAGAAACGTCAAAAGGGTGTATGGTAAGTCGGTTCCCCGAGCACTTGCCTTAAGGAGTAAAGTCAGATGAAAAACGACACGGCGACCAAAAAGAACACATCAGAAAAAGGCATTTTGCTTGATCCTGATCGCAAGAGTCCGCGTGCTGCCGAGTTTGAAGATAAGCTATTGGACTTGATAGTGGGCCAGGAACGCGCCGTCAGACGGATGAGTGGCCTGTTTCAGATATATTTGGCTGGGTTGAATAATCCCGCTCGGCCGATCGGCACAATGCTTTTCCTCGGGCCGACAGGTTCCGGTAAGACCCGCGTCGTTGAGGCCGCTTCGGAAGTACTTTTTGGCGAACCTCACGCCGTCGTAAAGATAGATTGTGCCGAGTTTCAGCATTCACATGAGATAGCCAAACTTATCGGCTCGCCTCCGGGATATCTTGGCCACCGCGAAACTTCGCCGATGCTGACACAAGAGAATCTGGACAAGGCCCATGACGATGAAAATAAACTGACGTTCGTTCTGTTCGATGAGATTGAAAAGGCGTCTGATTCGCTCTGGCAGCTTTTGCTCGGGATCCTCGATAAAGCGACGCTGACCTTGGGCGATAATCGTCGGGTAGATTTTTCGCGGACGATCGTCATTATGACGTCGAACCTAGGTGCCCGTGAAATGTCGGATATGATCTCCGGCGGGATCGGATTTGCTCCCGTCAAACAAGGAAAGCCACGTGATGATACGGAGATAGACACTAAGATCTATCGTACGGCGCTCGAGGCCGCTAAGCGGAAATTCTCGCCGGAGTTTATGAATCGGATCGACAAGGTAGTTGTCTTCCGGAGCCTGAAGGAACATCACCTTCGCAAGATACTTGATATCGAGCTCGCCGCGGTTCAAGACCGGATAACGGAATCCGCAGGTACTAAGTTTGTATTCGAGTGTGACGACGCGGCGAAAGAGTTTTTGCTTAGTGAAGGGATCGATCTTAAATACGGCGCCCGTCACCTCAAACGTTCGATCGAACGCTTTCTTGTCTACCCGCTCTCAAACCTTGTTGCCACCCAGCAGGTTGAAACCGGTGATTTTGTCTCAATAGACTTTGACGATGAGAAGAAGGTCCTAACATTCACCAAGCAGGCAGGGAAGTTGATCGTCTCTGAAAGTTCTCCCGAGATCGACGAAGATCCCCAGCTAGTAAAATCAGATGCGGCAGGTGCACCGCTTCCGCAAGTTCAAGCAGCTCCGCAAATGAGCAAATCAAAGGGCGAGAATAACGACGTCTGAACTTTCCCGGGATGACGTTTACCTAACGAGGCAATCAGACTGCCTCGTTTTTTTTGTCCGGGTATTGTCGCTCCTCCTCGTAACTTCGGTCAGAAAGGGAAGGCAACAAGTCATTCTGGATGTACGAACGGATCTCGTCCCTGACTCGGCGAAATGCGTTTAACCGATCCTCTTCTTCGCCCGATACCGTGGCCGGGTCGTCGAACGACTTGTGGATCACTTTGGTCGCGGCAGGGAAATACGGGCAATTTTCCTTAGCATTGTCGCAAACGGTCAAGACGTGATCGATGGTTCGGTCAGAGAACTCGTCTACGGACTTTGACCTGTGATGTGAGATGTCGATACCGATCTCCGACATTGCCTTGATGGCTTCGTTACGAACGATGCCCGGCTGCGTCCCGGCACTGTGGACAACGTATGCGTCGTCGCACATATGTCGCAGAAGGCCTTCTGCCATTTGCGACCTCGCAGAATTTCCGGTACACAGAACTAAAATACTTTTTCGATCTTCACTCATGACATTAAACCACCTGCGGAGTAGGGAACTTGCTTCGCTGTTTAAGGGCGACGTTGACCAATAGAATTAGTATCGGAACTTCGATCAGTGGGCCGATCACGGCTGCGAAGGCTACACCTGAGTTTATACCGAATACCGCTATCGCAACCGCGATACCAAGTTCGAAATTATTGCCGGCAGCTGTGAAGGCAAGAGATGTACTCTTCGGATAATCGGCGCCGGCTTTCTTGGCCAGAAAGAACGCTGAGAAGAACATAATTACAAAATAAAATATGAGCGGAATTGCGATGCGGACAACGTCAAACGGGATCTCGACGATCAGCTGCCCTTTGTAGCTGAACATCACTACGATCGTGAACAAGAGGGCGATCAGCGTGATCGGACTGATCTTGGGAACAAAGACTGTGTCGTACCATTCTCGGCCTTTTGCTTTAACAAGAAAGAATCGGGTTAACATCCCGGCAAAAAATGGTATTCCAAGATAAATTAACACGCTCTCGGCGATCTGCCAGATGCTAATTTTCACCTCCGCACCCGTAACGCCGAAGAGAGGCGGCAACACCGTCACAAAGATGTACGCGTAGACACTGTAGAAGAGAACCTGGAAAATGCTGTTGAATGCGACGAGGCCGGCGGCGTATTCGTTGTCGCCTTTGGCGAGGTCATTCCAGACGATCACCATTGCGATACAGCGGGCAATGCCGATCATGATAAGCCCGATCATGTACTCAGGTTTATCAGAGAGAAAGATCATCGCTAGAAGAAACATCAGGATCGGGCCGATGATCCAATTCTGAATAAGAGAAAGCGCCAGTATCTTGGTGTTTCGAAACACAGACGGCATTTCTTCATACTTCACCCTGGCCAGCGGCGGGTACATCATAAGAATCAACCCGATCGCGATCGGAATGTTTGTCGTGCCTAATTGGAACTGGTTTATGAAGTCGGCAGTTCCCGGGACCAAATATCCGAGACCCACGCCAATGGCCATAGCCGCAAAGATCCAGAGCGTAAGAAAGCGATCGAGGAATGACATTTTCTTGACCGGACCGATAGTTTCAGATATGGACTGAGTCATATAAAGCGATCAACATATCTGGACAAGCCAATATGTACGTATTTCGGAGAGCCAATAAACGCTGCAAACAAAAAACGGGCGGGATCAAACCCGCCCGCTAAATTGAAGCTCACTTAGAGCAGCACGAAAGCGTGCTGCATACCCGCAATCCGGCTACAGACTGACAGTTGATCGCCGCAATGCTTGGGCGAAGAAGTGCCAAATGAAGGATGCCGACCAAAAAGCTTCCAACCATCACCTTCATTGCCATCATCTCTCCCATCCACCCGTAGCTTCCGATCACCGCCGGAGAAGACAGGCTCCATGCTTCGGCCGGTTTAGACCCAAGAATAAAGGCAAATGACGCGACCTTGAGTATTGTAAGGATTACGTGGAGTGAGTATTCGGCAGTGGAGAGCCCGCCAATTGACGCCCGGCTGGCATTCTCAGAGAAGACGTCGGCAAGCTCGGTGGCAAGGGCCGCCGTGACCAAAAATACTCCCGCCCAAAGCATCCATCCGCCGAAGTTTTTGTAATAAAGAGAAAAGGCCAGCGGAACCATGATGAATGCGAACGCCATGTGCAGCTTGTGTTCGTACCGTGATTCGGACCGCGTGTGCAATTTGTATTTCCAGATATGGAAATAAAACAGATCCACTGCACCCAATACCATGAAAAGGTTGAGAAAGACGAAGCCTAAGATAATAAGATGTTCCATAGTGTTAATTCCTCCACTATCTTAACGCGTCATATATGTCCTGACATATATCATCGATGGCCTCGATTCCTACAGAAATTCTTAATAGGCCTTCCGATACTCCGGCGATTGCCCGTTCCTCAGGCGATAGCGATGCATGAGTCATTAGAGCGACCGGTTGGATCAGCGTCTCCACCCCGCCGAGGGAAGTCGCAAAAGTGCATACTTTTAGACGATTTACCAATTGCTTGGCAGCTTCCTCACTACCGACATCGGCGCCAACCATCCCGCCGAAGCCACGCATCTGGCGTTTTGCGATCTCATGATTCTGATGATCCTCTAAGCCGGGATAGTAGACCGACTCCACCCTCGAATGGTCACGTAACATATTTGTAAGGGCAGATGCGTTAGCATTGTGTCGTTCCATTCTCAGTGCGAGCGTCTTAATGCCGCGGATAACGAGCCACGCCACCTGTGGTGCAATATTGCCGCCGTAGAATTTGGCCGCTCCGTGCCGTGCTTTGTCGACGAGTTCCTTGCTTCCGACCAACACACCTGCGGTGAGATCGCTATGCCCGCCGAGATACTTCGTGGCACTGTGTATTACCAGATCGGCACCAAGTGCAAGTGGCTGTTGGTTGTAGGGCGTCGCAAACGTATTATCAACGATGGACGAGATGCCGGCAGATCTGGCGATGGAGGTGACCGCGGAAATATCGGATATCTTAACAAGCGGATTGGAAGGCGATTCGATCCAGAGTAATTTCGTGCTCGGTCTTATCGCAGCGGCATAAGCATCAGCGTTGCCAGCATCGACAAACGTCGCTTCGATACCGAACTGCTGGCCAATGTGATGAAGGAAATTCGTCGTTGTCGAATACATCGACTCCGGGGCGACGATATGATCGCCGGATCTCGTCAGCGTAAAGACCGCCGCCGCGATCGCCGCCATTCCGGAAGCCAGAGCTAACGCTGCTTCGCCGCCCTCGAGTTCTGCCATAGCTGATTCGAGTGCCATTTGGGTCGGATTGCCGAGCCGGCCATAGAAATAGCCGGGCTTTTCATAGTTGTGTATCGCAATGCCATCGTCGGCATCAGAAAAAGCGAAGACCGAGGCCGGATAGATCGGGACCGAGAGGGCCCCGAAATTCGCGTCGCGGTCTTCGCCTGCGTGAACAGACAATGTGAAGAATGATTGGTCGTCCATCAAACCTCCGGTTTAGCAACAAGGTTGGGCTGTCGAAGCAATGGTAGACGCCTTTTGGTTCGGTGTGCAACAGGCCGCCGTGGAAAGTTCGACATGTTCGACCTTGCTGCCGCACCCACACGCTTCGCCGGTAGGCTCAGTGTTTTCGAGTACGGTGAAAACCTCCCACTCATTACCGTCCGGATCGCGGGCCCAGGTCTTGTCCTGCAGAGCATAGCAGCAGTCGACCTTCATCTCGTCGACCGTCATAAGACCGGCCTCGATCCACCTTTCGCGAGTCTTCAGGACGTCCTCCGTCGATGCAACCTGAAGGCCGAGGTGTGAGAGTGAACCACCCTCCGCGAACTCGATCTCGTTCAACACCAGATTTAGCGGCGGATTCTCAACGTCGAATTTCGCGTAGCCAAATCGCGGCTTCTCGTTATCCTCACCCAGTTGGTCGCGAACGATCGAATGGGTGGTCGTCTTGCCCTCAATTAACTTCATCGGCTCGATACCGACGAGGTTCTTGTAGAATGTGACGCTTTCGGCAACGTTTCGGACGTTTAATGATATATGTGGCTTTAAGAATGTAACTTTATTTTCTGACATGTATTTGTGCTCCTTTTCAAACTCATATATGCCATAACATATATGTTAAGACGAATATATTCCCGCTGAACATATATGTCAAGACAAAAGTTCGAAATTATGATATTTTGTTTATATGGGAAAGACTGCGAATCTTTCAGAGTTAGAACATTTCTACATGGCGTTTGCGGATAAGACGCGGCTGCGTCTGCTTAATCTGATGCGTGAGAAAGAGGTGTGCGTCTGTTTCTTTACGGAGATACTGGGTGAAAGCCAGCCGAAGATCTCGCGGCATCTTGCGTATTTAAGGAATGCGGGTTTGGTTGAAGCACGGCGCGACGGGAAGTGGATGCACTACAGCATCATCTGGCCGGACGATGCAGAAGCAGGACAGGTGTTGAAAGCGTCTCTTGACTGGCTTGCCTCGCGTGACGATATGCGGCTCGACACCAGCACGTATGAAAAAGTTTGCTGCACGCCGGAGCTGCTTGTGCAGATCGCTCGAACACCGATAGATTTCATAGAACCGCTCCAGTCGATCGAGACGATAGAAGACGCACAAGATAACCCGCCATTCCGTAACCGTTCACGTGAGCATCATAACGAGCTGGAAGAATTTTTACTTTGATCTGCGGCCGGCAGGTAGGGGCAATGTCGGCATCCGTTGCCGCAGCAGTAACCGCGTCGACGAAGGAATTCGGCCGTGAAGACCATCAGGCCGTTCTCGAAATAGTAATCGCGATCCTCTAAAAGCGGCCCATCGGACTTCTCGTCACGCTTTTTCATATAAAGCCAAAAACTCCCGGTTACCCTCGGCACCGAGAATCGGGGATTCGATTTTGTCCACAACCCGCAGGCCTATCGACGCGGCAAACTCGTTAACCTCGCGAACTACACGATCTTGCTTTTCGGCGTCACGAACGATCCCGCCCTTGCCAATTTCCCCTCGACCAACCTCGAACTGAGGTTTGATCAATACAATCAATTTTCCGTCAGCTGTCAGAAGGTCGGGAATCGACGACATTATCTTGGTCACGGAAATGAATGAGACATCCATGACCGCCAAGTCGAAAAGATCTTCAAAATCTGACGGAAGCATCTCACGGGCGTTAGTCTTCTCGCGCGAATCAACACGCGGATCCGATCGAAGCCTCCAGTCTAGTTGATTGGTCCCGACATCCAGGGCAACCACGCGTTCAGCGCCGCGTTGGAGCAAGCAATCTGTAAACCCACCTGTCGAGGCCCCAATGTCAATACATGTCCATCCCGTCGGATCGATGCCAAATTCGGTCAACGCCTTTTCTAACTTCAGACCGCCGCGACCTACATAACGAGCCTCGGGTGTATCGCCTTTAATGCGAATCACAGCGTCAGGCGGAAATGTTTCGGAAGCTTTCTCGACCCGGTGCTCATCGACTAGGACGACGCCGGCCATCACCATCGCCTGGCCTTTGCTGCGTGAATCGGCGAAGCCACGGTCGTGTAAAAGTTTGTCGATTCGCTCCTTCGCCATTCTAAATGCTAATCGTCCAACGCAATTGCGGAGAAGTCGATGAGTTCTTCGCCGTCGGATCGATAGTGTATCTGTATCGGCCGGCAGCAAACTTCGCAGTCTTCAACGTAGGTCTGATCGTTGACAGACAAATCGAGAACGAACGAGACCTCCTCCCAGCAATATGGACAAGTAAAGAAATGTTCTATTTCCATTAAGGGAAACTACCCGGCGACCACTTCTGACGCGCCGGCATCCGGTGCTATCCTAGAGCCACATCGGAAATGGACGACGAAATCAAATCTAGCAAAACGACGCGTCAAACGAAACTGAGCGCTTTCGCCAAGTACGCTTGGTTCGTGCTCGGTTTCAACTTGCTAGTGATCCTTTGGGGCGTTTTTCTTCGGGCGTCAAAGTCCGGTGACGGATGCGGCCAGTATTGGTTGACTTGCCACGGGGAACTGATTCCGTCGGCCCCCGAATTCAAAACAGTAATTGAATTCACCCACCGTCTATCTACAGCTCTCGACGGGCTGATCATGCTCGTTCTGCTCGGATGGGCGGTCTATATTTGGTATTCGTCGCGAAGCCGCGAATCGCGGCACATACTTTATCTGACGATCGGCTCGATGTTCTTCGTTCTTACCGAAGCCGCGGTCGGTGCGGGCCTGGTACTTACTGGCAATACCGCAGATGCTCAGACGAACGCACGGCCCTTCTGGGCGATGGGACACTTGATCAATACGTTCATCCTGCTCGTCTTCTTGTCGCTTACGGCATGGTTTGCTTCGACAAAGCGTCAGTTCCGGTTCAAAAATGAACCAAAGGTGATCGCTCTCATAGCACTGAGTGTTTTGGCGATACTTCTTGTAGGCCTGAGCGGTTCATTGGCTGCGCTCAGCAACATGCTATTCCCGTCTGCGACGATTGCGGAAGGCATGGCCAAGGACTTTTCGGCGACCTCGGACGCGCTACTGCGCCTGCGGATATCGCATCCTATACTATCGATCTTGACTGTGGTCTATCTCATCTTTTTAGCCGGCTGGCTGAAGGTTCGAGCTGGCAGCGAAGCTCGTATTACTTGGTGGTCAAATGCGGTTTCGATCATTGCATTGATTCAACTCCTCTTCGGCGGAGCTACGCTGCTGACCCATGCTCCGATAGTAATGCAGCTTGGTCATTTGCTTCTTGCCGATCTGCTTTGGATCGCGATCGTTCTGATGTGTGCAAGTTATTACTCGAGGGCTGAAGACGGATCGGAACGGCCCATCTGAGCGACACCATTTCGCCATTTTTCGCCCGCGACAACCAACGCATCCATCGACTCCTGAAGCTCTTGACGCTTTGCCTCGAGGGCGTCGTCCTTTGCATCAGAGTCGACATAGATCGGTTCTCCGACGATGACATTGGCACGTGTAAATGGTTTGGGTATCTGAAGCCTGTCCCAGCTTTTGATCGTCCAGAAGTTCTCGGCTTCGATCACAAATGGGACCATCGGATTTCCGGTCTTTTTGGCCAGCAGCACCGGACCGGACTTGGCAACGTACCGCGGGCCTTTTGGACCGTCCAGGGTGAAGGCGGTCGTATAGCTATCCCGCATCGCGCGGATCATGCCCACCAACGCCTGCGTCCCGCCGCGGGTCGACGAGCCCTTGATAATGCCGAATCCGAAGCGTTGTATGCAGCGAGCCGTGTATTCGCTATCGAAACTAGTTGACGAAAGCACGATAATGCCCTTATCACGGAAAAAATAAGTCCCCGACACGATCCGGTCATGCCAAAATGTATAGATCGGCAGTTTGCCATCACTTTTAACCGTCTCGAAGCTGTCGTACCCCGTCGTCTCAAACCTTAATGTCGAGCCGATCAGCCTGATGAGCAGATAAAACAAGTATCCCGCGGTGCGGATGATCATCCGCTCGCGTAAGGTGTATCGCCCAAGAGGCGAGAACTTATAGGCTTTTTCCAATTGGTCCGACACAGTTAGAAAAGAAGTAACAAGTTGGGGTATTATTTGCAACAAGCATAAATAATTTGTCGTAAATTATTTGGCGCTGTGCGTTAGATGAAACGAAACATCCTGATCATTGATGACCATGACGACCTTGCAAGCGCGTTGCAGGAAGTCTTTACCCACGTCGGTCACCACGTCGAGATAATCGGCAGTCGGCTCGAAGCTCTCGGTCGTGACGACGTTGAGAGTTTCGATCTGGTCATAACAGACCTTGATGTCGAACCGCGGACGGCCGGATCAGAGACCAACGGCGCGAGCTGCCTGCCAAAGGTATCGGCCGCTATAATGGCCGAACACGTCAAAGCTTTCAAAATATGTGCCACAAACTTTCGCCGGGACGAATTTAACGAGGAAGAACTAAAAGAGATCGTTGCAACGATACTTGACTACAAGACCAAATTTATCGATAAGGCGAGCGTCGTCCACGACCTCCACGAATATATCGAGTTCGAACTGCCGAGTGCGCTTTCGCTGATGCACGTTGTTCTTGATTACCTAATGAAACGGGTGGAGAAACTGGGCGTCATTAAGCCGGAACGGTCTAATCTGTTCATTGCGCTCGACGAAGCATTCGTAAACGCTGTGAAACACGGCAATAAGTTCGACGCACAGAAGCTTATTCGGATATCTGCAGAGGTTTCCGGCAAAGAAGCTCGTTTCACGATCGAGGACGAAGGCGAAGGCTTCGACGTCAAGAACATCCCCGATCCGCTCGATCCGCAGAATCTCTTCAAGACCTCAGGCCGCGGCGTGTTGTTTATCTACAACATCATGGACGAGGTCGCGTACAACGAACGCGGAAACCGCCTTACGATGGTCAAGAAAAGCGACCCTACCGACGCCGTTTGATTCGTCAGCATGGCATAGGGCATTTATTGCCAAACCCTTCTCAATATGCCAATTCGATGATATTATGCCATTATGGCAACCATAGTGACAACGAAGGTTACACAGGGCGGCCGGATAGTCATTCCGGCGGAGATGAGGAAACAACTTGGTATCGAGGTTGGCGAGAAGGTGAATTTGGAGTTCGACGACGGTTACTTAAAAGTCACAACTAGTAAAGCCGCACTTCGCCGACTTAGGGAGAATTTGCAAAAACATATCCTAGATGAGGTTTCGATAGTGGATGAATTGATCGCCGAACGCCGCGAGGAAGCGGAAAATGAGTAAATTTGTTCTCGATTCTTCTGCGATCCTTGCATTGATCTTCAACGAAAGCGGAGGCGAGGCTGTCGAACCTTATCTCGAAACTAGTCTCGTATGCTCAGTAAACCTTGCCGAGGTCTTTACGAAGCTGGCGGAGAGGAACCTACTAAACGACGAAACGATCTCAGATTATCGACAACTTGGCATTGAAGTGGTCGATTTTTCTGAGAATCACGCTTTGCAAGCGGCACGCCTGCGGCCGGTGACCAAACACCTTGGTCTCTCAATTGGAGACAGAAGCTGTCTAGCGTTGGCAATTTTAATCGGCGCGACTGCCGTTACTGCTGACAGAAATTGGAACAATGTCACGGTTTGTCCAATTAAGATGATCCGTTGACCAAGTACGAAATTAGATGAAAGTCACGATCGGGCAGATCAATACGACCAACGGCGACATAGACGGGAATGTTGCAAAAATACTTGCGGCGATTACGAAGTCGAGATCGGATGGCTCCGATATCATCGTCTTTCCCGAGGTTTGCATTCACGGCTACACTTCGCAGGATTGGTTTCAGGACCGCGACATTATCAACGCGTCGCTGGAACCGTTAGAGCGGATCATTCCCGCGACAGATGGCATAACCGCAGTTGTTGGGACGATTCGGCCCAATACCGATCGGGACGGCCGTCGGCTTTTCAATTCTGCGGCTGTGATATCGAATGGCAAGCTGCTTGGCTTTGTCGATAAAACACTCTTGCCCGAATACGATGTCTTTGACGACCCGCGTTATTTTGAGCCAGAGACCGACCCGGATGGCATTGTCGAGATAATTTGCCGTGATGGCAAGTTGCATCACATCGGAGTCGTCGTTTGCGAGGATTTTTGGAACGACAAGACGTTCTGGCGCGAACGGCTTTACGAAAAAGATCCGACCGACATCGTTATTGAAAGGGGTGCCGAGTTGATCGTTGCGTTGAATGCATCACCGTATAACAAGGGGAAGATAAAGCTTCGCTGCGACATGGTCTCGCACCGGGCCAGGGCGAATAAGGTTCCGATCGTTTTCGTAAATCTCGTTGGTGGTAACGACGGGATCATCTTCGACGGAGCGAGTCTTATTGCTGATGAAGAAGGCGACATTATTCTTCAAGCGGCGGCTTTTGAAGAGTTCGTGGAAACCGTCGAACTTGATGCCCGAAAGCCGGACGCACGCGGCATCACCGGCAATGAACTTGAATCGATACGACGCGCCCTTGTCCTCGGCATTCGCGATTACGCGGCCAAGAATGGCTTTAAGCAGTCTGTCATCGGCCTCAGCGGGGGAATCGATTCGGGGTTGGTGGCGGCGTTGGCATGCGAAGCGATGGGTCCTGAAAATGTGCTGTGCGTAATGATGCCCTCGCCATTTTCTTCTGAAGGCAGTATTAAGGATAGTGAGGAGCTTGTCCGCAATCTCGGTTGCGAGAGTCGCATTGAACCGATCTCTGATACTTTCGAGGTACTTTTGCGGCAAATGGGACTTGAAAAGCCGACTCGAGGCGGCGAGGCTTTGGCGGCCGAAAACATTCAGTCGCGCATCCGCGGGGTGATATTGATGGCCATCTCAAATGCGGAAGGCCGCTTGGTCCTTTCGACTGGAAATAAGTCAGAATTGGCAGTCGGCTACTGCACGCTTTACGGCGACACGAACGGCGGTCTTGCTGTACTTGGCGATGTCCTGAAGACCGAGGTATGGGCGATCTCTCGCCATATTAACGAGTCCGCCGGCCACGAAGTCATTCCGAAAGCGATCATCGATAAAAGGCCCTCGGCCGAGCTCGCCCCGAACCAATTCGACCAAGACAGCCTGCCGCCCTACGAAGCGATGGACCCTATCCTCCGCATGTACTTTGAGCAAAAAGCTTCGCCCGCAGAAATCGTTGCCGCCGGAAACAATGAAGAGCTTGTCTTCGGCATACTGAATAAGGTCGAGCACCCGGCTAATGAATTCAAACGCCGTCAGCTGCCGCCGACACTGATCATCTCGAAAAACGCGATCGGCGTCGGTCGCCGGCGCCCGGTTACCCATAAGTACCGCAGAACGCCAGGCGGATCCACGAGTTAACCTCGATAGCCTCCACTCGGCCGATATCTACACGTCCATTAAGTTTTCGTGCAAGCGACAAAAGTTACTTCGTTCAATCAACAAAGCGAGATCGCCAAATGCGAAAGACGGAGTAATTATGTCGGCACAAAGATCACCATTGAATCAGATCAGGATCGCAAGCCCATGTTCAGCGGACTGGGCAGGGATGTATGGCAATGAGCGAAAACGCTTTTGCGGCGAATGTAAACTAAACGTATATAATCTGTCCGGCATGACACAGGCCGCGGCTGAGGAACTGCTGCAACGTTCTGAGGGAAGACTTTGCGTTCGCTTCTATCGTCGAAAGGATGGAACTGTCCTGACGGCCGATTGCCCGGTCGGATGGGCACGGATAAAGACCCGGACTACGCTGATCGCTACTGCTGCCCTGTCGGCGATGCTGACGATGATGAGCGGATTGATCTTCGTTGCTACACTCGGCCGGCTGGCGGATATCGGTAGACAATTGCCAGTGATCATCGAAAGGCCTCAACCGGAGGTAATGGGTGCGATCGCGGGCCCTCAACCGGGCCCTTCTCCATCGCCAATAGCAGAAGTCGAGAGATACAATGTAGGCCGTATGATCAACAAAAGTGATAAACAGTGAAAAGACCTCCCGATACTCTGGGAGGCCATACAAAAAACAATTCGCAGGTCTAATTCTTTACGTAGTAGCCTTGCCGCGACCTGATCCGGAGTTCGTTGCGGCCGTTCAAGCCGACATTTAACTTAACGAACCGGCCATTCGGAAATTCACCATCCGAATAGAACTGAACTAAATATTGAGCCCGTAGTTCGCTGGCGAGCTGGCGAAATATACGTTCGAGCAACGCTGTATTACTCCGCATGTTGTTTGCATTCTGGTAGTTATCGGCGGTATCGATCGGGCCAAAGCTCGGAAGAAACGCGGTTCCGCCGGTCTCATCGGCAAACTTCTGCATGTTCTCTTGACCAAACTGGCTCATGCTATTCAGCTGATATGAGCTTCCGGCCGGATTGATCGAATAAAGGACAGCATCGGCATCCTGCAAAGCCTTGAGCACCCGGACCTGCTCCTGCACCTTGGCCGTGTCACGGGCCTTAACACGCAGTTGACGAAGCTCCGTACCCACAACCGTATTTGTAAGCTTGCGTTCAGCGTTCCAGATGGCACGGGTAACGCCTTCGCTATTGGTGTCTTCGCCGTCCGAGATGATCACGATCACTTTCCGGCGACCCTCAGGTGCATTGACGCGAAGGTGTTCGGCAGCGAACCTTACAGAATCGTAGAATGCCGTCTGTTCTTTGGTCGGAACGATCGATCGGACCGCTATGACAGACCCGTCCGCCGTCGCACGGTCGAGGACTATAGTCGGCTTATAGCCGACGGTAAAGATGGTCGCCCTGTCGTTCGCTCGCATCACATCCTGCAAAAACTTCGCTGCGGTTTCCTGCTGGAACTTGAACATCGAATCCGTACTCGCCGACACGTCAAATAACAGTGCGATCTCGAGGGGTGTCGTCTCCGCGGTTCCAACGCTATCTATTTGCTGCGGGCGATTTTCTTCCCTAAGACGAAAATCCGCAACTCCTAGTCCCAAAACCGGTTCGCCATTCTGATCTATAACCGAAACGGGAATCGTTACGAGGCGCGAATCCACCCTAATTACTTCATCTTCATCGATAGTCGGCGGTGTTGAACGCGGTGTTTGCCCGACCGTGCTCGCTGCGAGCCCAACCACGAATATGATGAATGCTATGGCAAATTTAGGTATTGTTGAGATATTCATAACGTCTTAAAGGCCTAGCGTGCTAATCGTTGTCGTAGAAAGGGCAGAAAGACCTCATGCGATTTAACGCTGATCTTCCTGCCCTTTAGTTTCCATGAACTAACGTTTAGTTGTCGTCCGATTCAACCTGACGAACTTCGACGTTCTGATTTAAGCCTCGGCTGACAAGCAACTTAACCTCAACGCGTCGGTTAGCCTCACGTCCCTCGCGGGTCGAATTATCAGCAACCGGTTGAAGCGTTCCGTAACCGAATGCATTCCCGATGCGTCGCAGCGGAATGTTATGGGTCATAACCAGATAGTCTGTGACTGCCTTAGCACGGCGTTCGCTGAGATTCTTGTTCGCTTGCGGGTTACCTTCGGCCGATGCAAATCCGGTCACTTCGATAACGTATCCGCGAAGGGTCATTGACGACGCAGCTACTTCGTCGAGCTGAGCTTTAGCTTCAGGCGAAAGCACCGCGCTATTGACTCGGAAATTGACTGTTGCTGATGACTGTACAACGAACTCGTCAAGTGCGTTTATACGCTGATTGGTCGCATTCACGCCTGCAACTGCGGCATCAGCCGTGTCCTGCGCCGCCCTTGCACCACCGCGAGCCGCATTCGATACTGCCATCAGCTCATCGATCTGACCTGAGACACGCTGTGCATTTTGTTCAGCAGCGGTCAATCGCTCTTCAGCCGGACCGACGCGAGAGTCAATCGACTGTGCCGTCAAAAGGTTACTGCGGTCAAACCGAACCTTTGTACCTGCTAAGTTACCCGTCGTGTCGCCGCGGCCTTCGACCTCAAGGTTCAGACCGCGAACTAACGATGCGGTCGGATATGTGCTTCCGCCAAAGGTGGCGTTATTCTTAACGCTTGCGTTTGGGGCGACAATCACGCGGGTATCAACACCAACGGAATCGCGAATAATCATCGTGTTATCGTCTTCTTTCGATACGATCACACCCTTTATCTTGTATTTTTGACCGCTAATCAAATTTCTGATCTGACCGTCCTGTGCGAGAACTCCCATCACTCCGATCAACATGGCCAATGCGATGGCCGAGATTTTCTTGTACATATTTAATTCTCCTAAGTAGGGCAATTTCGTCGGTGTAGACCGTTTACCAAACTTTTTGGGACGTACGATCTTTGTGGAAAATCTTATCTATTCGTCCCGCCATAAGATTACGATCAATTTTCTAAATCGACCACAGCATAATTTGCCGCGGTTTTCGTCCCTATTGGTAATCAAATCCTATGCCAAGATGATAGAAATATCTAGCATTTTGATCGAATGGTTGTGTTTATTGGTCTCTGTGCGAAAAAAGATAAGGAAGCGAACGGTGATACGGCCCGTGGAATGTACTCAAATCATACGTAATCAGAGCTTCGTACGCAAATCATACGACAAATTTTGTAAATGTCTGTGCGCCAACGCACGGTTTTCGAACAAAATCGGTCAAATCTGACGAGTTTTGTCTGATTATTTTTAGACGCTAAACTGTCCGCCCTCGAGAACTTCCTTCATGTAAGCCAAGAACTTCTCTGCGTCAGCTCCGTCAACTATTCGGTGGTCATAGGTCAACGCGAAATAAGCCATTTGGCGAATCGCGATATAATCATCGCCTTCGGGCGAAGTGAAGACTTTTGGCCGTTTTTCGATGGTCCCAACGCAAAGGATCGCGACCTGCGGCTGGTTGATTATCGGAGTGCCAAAGAGTCCGCCAAATACACCCGGGTTCGTAATAGTGAACGTTCCACCGGCCACTTCATCCGGATTTAGCTTTTTGTTGCGTGAGCGGTCGGCCAGGTCGTTGGCGGCGAGCGCAAGGCCCGAAAGTGACAGAGTATCTGCGTTCTTGATCACGGGAACGATCAGTCCCCAGTCGAGGGCGACGGCCATTCCGAGATTGATATCGCCCTTATAGATGACATTCTCGCCGTCGATCTGTGAATTCACAACAGGGAATTTGCGGATGGCGTTGGTCACTGCCTGAAAGATGAACGGCATGTAAGTGAGCTTCGTACCGTAACGCGACTGAAACTCGCCCTTATTCTGATCGCGGAACTTCGCGACATTCGTCATGTCGATCTCGTAGACGCTCGTCACATGGGCGGACGTTTGTTTGGAGAAGGTCATATGTTCGGCGATCTTCTTTCGCATCACCGACATTTTCTCTACACGGTCACCGACTACGGTAGTGACCGCTGCCGGAACATGCGCAGAAGGCTTGCTTGGAGCCGAAGGAACCGCTGATGGTACTCCTTTCTTCAAAAGATCTTCGGGCCGAAGGGCCGCTCCGGTCTCTATGAACTGAAGAATATCCTTCTTAGTCACACGGCCGCTGATGCCGCTGCCTGGTATCCGGGTGATATCAACGCCGTGCTCTTTCGCAATATTACGGACGAGAGGGCTCGACTTTGTGCGGCGAAGGTCTTCGAGCGAACGGTCGCCATTTGTGCCGGAACCGTTACTATCACTTGCCGGTCGGCGGGCCGCTATTTCTTGATCAGCGGCAAGATCAGTGCTCGTTGCATCGGCGGTTGAGTCGAACGAACGAGCGGCTGGAGCCGCAGCCGGCTTTGCTTCGGTCGGTACGGCACCTTCCACACCGACAAAGGCCAATACTGCCCCTACTTCAACCGTTTCGCCTTCTTGCACTTTTATCTCAAGCAATTTGCCCGCGGCCGGCGACGGAACCTCGGCATCGACCTTGTCAGTGGAGATCTCAAGCAGCGGCTCATCTTTTTCAATCACATCACCGACGGCCTTAAGCCATTTAGAAACGGTTCCCTCCGTGATCGATTCGCCCATTTGGGGCATAACTATCTCGGTGGAGCCTTCTGAATGCTGAATCGGGGCTTCGGACTGCGGGGAGTCAGATGCTTCTACTGTTTCTGATGAGACTGCCGGAGCGGCTGCCGCCGCGACTGCTTTTTGCGGTTCTTCGACTATGGGCTGTGCTTCGGATTTCGGCTCCTCTGCCTTTGGTTCGCTCGTCGAATCTTTAGCGACGGGGGCGTCGCCTTCAGCTCCGATGACCGCGACGACTGTGCCTACCTCGACGGTTTCGCCTTCCTGATGTCGTATTTCCAACAGAATTCCTTCACCGGGACTTGGGACTTCGGCATCGACCTTATCGGTCGAGATCTCAAGGATAGGTTCGTCCTTCTCGATCCTGTCGCCGACGGCCTTAAGCCATTTAGAAACAGTCCCCTCGGTGATCGATTCGCCCATCTGGGGCATTACGACTTCAGTGCTCATATGATCTCCGTCTTAATAAAAACAGCTCTAATAGCAATATCGATCATTTAGAATACTAAAATTTCTGGCCGAAAAAAAGGCGACCTCTACTGAGGAGTGTTTCATTTGTTTGTCGATACGTTGGATCTTATTATTCGGCCCACGTCATCGAGACCAACCAGTGATGACGGGATGCGGAGACGTTCACCCTTTTTTACAATTATCGCAATCGCACCGCGATCATCTGTTTCGAAGCCGTCTATGTCGTTCCATCGCAGCGTTGTGCCTCGATATGAAAGTCCATTTTCATAAACATTCAAGACATTTCGCTTCTGCAACCAAAGCCCGACCATTGTAAAAAGATAGACGACCAGAAATGCGGACGAAAGCATAAAATATCCGAATTGCGCTCTGATGTAGAACACAAAGAGCATTACGAGGAAGAATATAAACGAGATCACAGCGACGATCGCCGCTCTCTGAACGGACGCCGCAGAGACACTATGAACGCGAATCAATTTGCCGATGGGGGCCATCTTTTCGCCGTGAGACGTTGTTTGGCTTCGGTCGATCTGACTAAGCGGCACGCGTCGGGTCGATGATAGCTTTCACTTCCGATATACGGTTCGCCGGAAAGCCGCTTTCACGGGCGTGTTCTTCGATCAATTCGGCATTCGGTGCAGTGTAGACGCAATAGATCTTGTCATCGGTCACATAGCTGTGGATCCACTGGATATCAGCACCCAGCTTATTGAGGACGCTGCACGACTTCGCCGAGGCTCCCTGCAGATCCGCCGGCGACATAGATCCTGCACCTGGTATCTCACGTTCGATCACGAATTTGGGCATAATTGTTCTCCTTTTAGGTTCTGCAAAATATAACGCGGATCTTCGAAATTTAATAGGCCACTATCAGACGCGATCGAAAACTCTCGTTTCCTTCTTTGGTGTGGTGACATTCGTGTGAATCGAAAAGAGATGCGGGTCGAGGTGACCGTTATTTTTCGTCCAGACGTCTGGTTTCCTCTTCAGTCTCGTCCGCGAATAAGCTCCCGATAGGCGTGTGCTGGGGAGGAAGTTCTGCATGATGATCGGCGATGTGCTTTTGCAGATCCTCAACTGCATTCTTGCCGCGTTCGAAATCGGCTTTTGTTAATTTCAAAGTCAGCTTGCCGTCGGTGCTCGGAAGTTCGGCCAGCTTGGTAAAGTTGGTCATCCTGATCTCGATCTTGGCCCCGCGTTTGAAGAAACCCTTCCGGAAATTTACATCGAGGATGTCGCCAACAGCGATGCGGCATTCTTTGACGCCGTCGGATATCAGGCCGAATAGTTTCGATTCAAATTCAAGAACCACACCGGCCGGCGAAAATTTGGCGATGCCGTTTACCTCCGAGAGGCCGCTGTGTTTGTCCGTTTTGAACGGTACACTTATGAATCCGTGTTGCATCGTCTATGCAGTTTCTTCTCTTAATTCGTCGGCGTCAACCTCATAATCCATCGTATCCATGTCGATGTCGTCGGCTTTCGGTTGACCGAGTAGCTTCAACCACAGAAATCCGGCAGTTCCAGCTGTTAGGGATGCGACCAGGATCGCCATTTTTGAAGCATTTACGGTTTCTGTAACGAACACCGGCTCGCCACCTACGAATGCCAAATTAGTAATAAAAATGGACATCGTAAACCCGATGCCGCCGAGCAAGCCTGCGCCGAAAATATGTTTCCAGTTGAGATCGAGTGGCAGACGGCAGATACCGATCGTAACGGCAACAAATGCTATGAGCGTAATACCGAATGGTTTACCTGCAACAAGGCCGATGATGATCCCGAGACTATTGGAAGTTGTGAGCTCTGCGGCCCAGTCGCCGCCGATCACGATACCCGTATTGACCAACGCGAAGATCGGCAAGATGATAAACGCGACTGGCTTGTGAAGGAAATGTTCGAGACGGTATGAAGGCGAGCCTTCGTCTTCGCGTTTATGAGTGAAAGGTATTGCAAACGCCAACAGCACACCGGCAATTGTCGCGTGGACGCCCGATTTGAGCATGAAGAACCACATGAATAGACCGCCGATGATGTAGGGCGTAAGGGACATCACTCGCAATCGGTTCAGTACTATCAGCAGTCCAAAGACGCCCAAGGCCAAGCCAAGATAGCCAAGCGAAAGTTCGGCGGTATAAAAGATCGCAATGATGATGATGGCACCCAGGTCGTCCATTACGGCCAACGCCACAAGGAAGACCTTGAGAGACGCAGGTACGCGACTGCCAAGCAGGGCAAGCACACCGATCGCGAAGGCAATGTCGGTGGCCATTGGGATGCCAATTCCGGCCTGCGTCGGCGTTCCTGCGTTAAAACCAAAGTGAATGAGTGCTGGGATCGCCAAACCGCCGATGGCTCCAAATATCGGGAGAAGTGCATTGCGGACGTTCGAAAGTTCACCGCGATACAGTTCGCGTTCAAGCTCAAGGCCGATGAGCAAGAAAAATATCACCATCAAGCCGTCATTGACCCAGTGTTCGATGCTGAGCCGCAGAAACCCTTCGACGCCTAAATATGTTTTAAGATAAAAATCCGGGTATGCTTGTCCGATTATATTCGCCAGAGCAAGTGACACGACGGTGCATGCAACCAAAACTACCGCACTGGCTTTTTCACTGTCGAAAAACGCCTTGAAAGTTTGCGTCAGTCTTTCGTTTACTATCAGTTTTGCCATCGTTAATTTAATCTATCGAGGTCGGGGCTTAAAAAGAATTAAGCAAATAGACTATCGAAACAGTTGCCCGTTTTCAAAAGTGAAAGCGAGTAAACCCGCGATTCATTGTGTTAGGAGTACGGCGGTATATTCAAGGTAAAAACCCAGCAACGTCGCCCCTCGGCCGCGTGAGATAATGCGACTACGTTCGTTCATCGGTAGTCGCTACAGCCAGCGGCGTCGAGTTTTGCGAGATAGATGAGACCGAAACGATACCCAAAATACACGCTCTCCATATTCACTTTTTCGATCTTGTCGGAAGATGTGTGAAGGACATTCATCCAGTCGCCGCCGAGTCCGCTCAATGTGATCGCGGGAATCTTCTTGTCCTTGAAGGAAGCCGAATCGGAACTCGCACCTTCTATCGTTACGGCCTGGAATTTGAATTTATTTTCGGTGCCAAGGTCCTCGGCGAGCTTCACTAGTTTTGGCGACGACGCGTTTCGCAAAGCCATCGGAAGTGCCTGGCCGAAGCTGTCAAAATTTACCATCGAACAGGTTTTTTCGATCTGTTCTTTAGCCATCGCTTTTACCATTTGTTTCGAGCCGATGAGACCTGCTTCTTCGCGGTCGAATGCGACGAAGACGTAAGATTTCTTTGTGGTAAGCGGCCGAAGCGATCTGTAAATATGTGAAATGATCGAAACGCCGGTCCAGTTGTCAACGGCGCCGCAGCCGCTATCCGTGCGGTCATAATGTGCACCGATAATAATGGTCTCGTCCGTCTCGCCCTTTTTGCGGACGATAAGGTTGGAGGTCTTATCTTTGTCAAACTTTTCGAGCTGCATTTCTTCATCGGTCGCTCCGGCGTCCTTGAAAAGCTTTCGAACGCCTTCAAGCCGCAACTTCTGGTCACATGGAACGGATCTCACAGAAGCTTCTACTTCCGACATAGGAGAAAAAATACTAGATTCCTGCGCCGAAATGTTGACGGCGGCAAAGAAGATCATTGATAAGGTCAAGAACCTTAAAAGTGTAATGTGTTTCATATTGCGTTCGGTATTAGTTTGTTAATCGGAAAACTGCGCCTTTTGGGCCGACTGCCCATACGTTTCCTTTGCCTTTTGCAGCGACGGCATTGAGATTCTCGCTGCCTATTTTCTTCCACATTGCGCCACGGTCGTACGAAATATCTGTGCCGTTGGTGCCAACTGCGACCATCGTTCGGTCATCGATGTAGGCAACGGCGGAACGATAGCCGGAAAGGCCTTCGCCGCTGTACCACGTCTTACCAGCATCACGCGTGAAAGCTAGATTATTGCCGGCCTCAGTCGGCTTTTCGTAATTTCCTCCGACCGCTACGCCGTGCTGTGCATTCCGAAATGCGATCGAGAAAATGCCGCTGCCCGATGTTCCTTTCATAAACGATGTATTCGCAACGAACCACGAAAGTCCGCGATCGTTCGAGCGAAAGACACGCGCGTCTGTACCGCCCGAAACTAGAAATACGTCATTCTTACCAACCGTTATCAAACATGTGCCGCTGGCGGCGAATGCGGCCTCACCGTCCTTAGCCCGCGGCATCTTATCGAGCCCGGTGAAGGTCCACGACGCTCCACCATCCTTTGTAACGATCAGCCGGTAAAACCCATCGACCGGATCGCTCATAGCAATACAGTTATTGCGATCCCAGCAGGCAATGGCGTCGTAGAATGCCTTTTCTTCTTTATTCGTAAACTGCAGTTGCCAGGTCTTACCGCCGTCGGTCGTTTTGTAGATCCGCGAGGCATCGCCATTGCCGATGCTTAGAACATAAGCAGTACTCGCATCAAACGCTTCGATGTCGCGGAAGTCTAGCTTTTCGGCTCCGGGGACTTGGATAACGTTCCAATTCTTTCCGCCATCAGTCGTTCTTATAACCGTCCCGCCAGTCCCGCTTGCCCAGACGACCTTGTCGCTTACCACAGCAAGCCCGCGAAAGCTTGCTTGAGTATCGACTGCGACTTGCTTCCACTGTGCCGAAACAGTAGCGGAAACCGACGCCAGCAAGAATAGTGATACGAGAATTAGAAGTTTCATTTTCGTCAATTATATCAACACGTGCGCAAGCCGACGACCGCCTTTCTAATTGCGACGTCAGAGGCCGAACTACCTTGAAGCCAAAAGATCGGCAACAAGCGTTCTCCAGTCTTCGCTCTCCGGAATACCGGGCTTCCGCTTGCCGAACAAAAGGGCAACGTTCTCGCTTTGTTGATTGAACAACTCAAGGCTCGTCACGATCCCATCGCTGGTGGGCTTCTTTACGACAAAGGCCCGGGCGATCTTTTCTTGATCGATATGCAGGTTGAACGCTTCGTCCATGACATTGAACCAACCGCGGGCATCAAGCACATTTTCGACAGGACCGGTGTGGATCTGGATAATACCGTGATTGCCGACGAAGACCATGATAGGAAGCTTGCGGTCACGCGATCGCTCGAGAATGAATTTGAATGAATCGGCCGGAACCGGCGTAACCATTTCAGGATCAGCTAGACGCAAACCTTGTTCACGTTCGACCCCAAATTTTTTCATCATCGGGAAAAAGTCGTGCGTATCGCGGAGGCCGGCCCAGGCGGCACGAAAACCTTCGACGTTGATCTCGCTGTCAGGCTTTTCGACCGGTTTGTCGGCCCGTTGTGAAACGGCGAGCTCCGCTTCCTGGTCGTCCGATCTGAATTGTTCGATGATCCGATCGTACTCGCTAACATCGCTGGTGTCCGTTAGAAATACCTTATGGAGCGCATCGCCTGCGGCATCGAAAAACTGAAAGCTCCGCAAAGTTCCGCGGGCACCTTCATCGACCGAAGCAAACGCGAACTTCCATGGGTTGAAAAATATCCGCAGATCAATATCGTCGTTGACCGCCAGGCCCATCGGCCCGTGGCCTTGAATGGATTCGACATTCGTATATTCGCCTTTTCGCTCGTGGACGATCTCTTCGTTTCGTGTGAGAGCCATGATGCAGCCGAGGCGATGAAATTCTTGAAGTATCTCGACAAATTCGGGGCGGAGCTTGGTCACCCCGTCGCCGATGCGGGTTGCCAGCAATTGAGCCTCGCTTGCGTCAAGCATTTTCGCGGCATCTCGGATACGAAGTTTGGGATTCTGTTCTTTAACATTAGCCCACGCTTGGGCCAGATCTGAACTTTCTTTTACGGTGATCGGTTTCATATTACGTCCTTTTACGGGTAAGGCTTCCTGCCTGCCTTCAACTCACAAACCGAGTATACGATGAAGGCAGCAGCCAGGCCTCCGGTAAGTGCGACGGATGGAAAGAAATAAGGTATTTGGAATAAAACCGCGCTGATGGAAAGCCTTTCCCGTAAAACTATTCCGCCAGGGACGGTTGTTCCTGCGAACGCCATCTTTCGCAGAGGTCGCGGGCAGCATCCTCCCAATTGAGAAACTTAAAGTCGAATCCGGAATCGGTGAGGAGCTTTGGTACGACCCTGCGGCTTTTCAGGATCAACTCAGTTTCGGTTCGCATAAAGAATGCTCCTATTGCAAGCTGCCACTCCCAGGCAGGAAGGCCGATCCGAGTGCCCCATGCTTCACGAAACACACGCATGAATTCCCGATTTGGCAATGGGTTTGGCGAAGCGATATTTATCGGGCCGGTCAATTCGTCGTGTTCTATCAACCAGTAAACCGATCGAATGAAATCATCTTCGTGAATCCAAGATATGTACTGCTTTCCGCCTGCAGCGGTTCCGCCAAGACCCATTCGGACGATCCCAAGCATCGTATCAAAAATACCGCCGCGGGACGTACCCATCGTCATTGCCGACCGCATCAGCACCTTTCGTGTGTTTGGTGTGGCAGCTTCGTTGGTAACGCGCTCCCATGCCAACGCGACATCGATGCTGAAATTCCACGAGTCCGGCGCGTCAGGTTCATGCCCGCCGATCGTGCCCGTTACATCGTCGTTCGGCCTATCAAATGTATGTGCATAGATAGTTGCCGTGCTAGCCTGAAGCCAGAGCTTTGGCGGCGAAGCAGCGGATGCGATCGCTTCGCCAATGACGCGTGCAGAATCGACGCGAGAATCCATTATCTCTCTTCGGTTCTCAGCATTGTACCGACAATTAACGCTTCGTCCCGCGAGGTTGATCACGACGTCCGCGCCGTCAATCTCCGAAACCCAGTCGCCAAGCGAGCGCCCGTCCCATTTAACGGATCGCCAGGGAGCGTTCTGCGTCCCGCGTGTCAGCACAACGACCTCGTGTTGGTCCGAGTGAAAGGCTTTGGCGAGAGCAACGCCGACGTGGCCTGATCCGCCTGGAATAACTATTTTCATTTTAATAAACCATTCGCGCCCGGATCGTTCCGTTTATGTCCTTTAGGATCTCAAATGCTTCTTTCGAGATCTTTGATTCGACATCGAGTATTACGTAGCCGATGTCCGGATTGGTGTTTAGATATTGGCCGGTGATGTTGATATCGCGTTTTGAGACGCGCGAGTTGATCTCGCCCAGAACGCCGGGAATGTTCTTGTGAATGTGCAGGATTCGATGGGTGCCTGCCTGCGGTGGAAGCGAAACCGGCGGAACGGTATGCGAACCTTCGCTGGTGCCGTAGTCGATATATCTAATAAGCTTGCTGGTTACGTCCAGGCCGATGTTCGCCTGCGCCTCTTCGGTCGACCCGCCGATGTGCGGCGTTAATATGACGTTCGGAAGGCCTTGCAGCGGACATTCAAATGGGTCATCGTTACGTTCCGGTTCATCGGGGAATACATCGACCGCCGCGCCTCCGAGTCGGCCGGAGATGATGGCCTTTTTAACGGCCGCAAGGTCAACAACGTCGCCGCGGCTGTGATTTATGAGAATGCTTCCGCGACGCATAAGCTTCAACGTTTCGGCATCTATCAGGTTTCGCGTAGTCGCGTCGGACGGGACGTGGAGCGTAACGATATGTGAATTTTTAAGAAGATCTCTCAGGTTCGCGACCTGCTTTGCGTTGCCGTGCGGCAATTTGGTCGTCGTGTCATAGCAAAGCACCTGCATGCCCATCGCTTCGGCCATATTGGAGACCTGCGAGCCGATGTTGCCGTAACCGATGATGCCGAGCGTTTTGCCGCGAAGCTCAAAGCTGCCTTTTGCTTCCTTCAGCCATTCGCCGCGATGTGCCGCCGCGTTTTTGTCGGCGATCTTGCGAATAAGCATCACGCAAAGCCCAATGATCAACTCAGCGACCGAACGGGTATTAGAATAGGGAGCATTAAAAACAGCTATGCCTTTTTCAGTGGCAGCAGGAAGGTCGACCTGATTCACCCCGATACAGAAAGCACCGATCGCGAGCAGTTTATCCGCGGCGTCGATCACGTTGCGGCTGATCTGCGTCTTTGATCGAATGCCAAGAACGTGAACGCCTTTTATCGCTTCGATCAACTCCGCTTCGCTCAACGCCCCGCAGATCCGACGGACATCAGTATACCCACCCGCCCCAAACTCGCGGACAGCAGCATCGGAGATGTTCTCCAGAAGCAGTGTTTTGATCTTATTTCGTGGGTATGAAGTAGAACCCGGAAGCATATGCATAATCTCAGAACGACTTCCAGACGATTTTTCCTTGTTTGTCCATGTAGCCCCAGCGGTTGGTATCGCCGTGGATAATATAAGAGTCACTCAGATTTACCCACGCGAGGCCGTTATGAAAATCACCGATCTGAACGTATCGCGGCGGAATAATAAAATTTCCGGTCTGGTCAATCACGCCAAATAACCCGCTCTTGCCAGCATGAAGGTTTCCGTCTGCGGTTCTGGTAACGTCCCTTAAGCCGTCTCTCGTCGGATTTCCGGACTCACCGACTGTAACGACCGCTACTCCATCCGAGAAGAGCGTTTTGTCCCCTAGAACCCAGCCGAACTGTGGTTGAATCACGACCTTTCCGGACTTTTCAATAAAACCAACTTGTCCGTTCACCAACACTGACGCAAGACCTTCCGAAAACTTCCGCAGGCGTCATACTGGAAATCAACCGCGGTTTTGCCTTTCGAATCAATAAACCCAGCTCCTTTATCCGAGTAGACGCACGCAAGTCCTTCCGAAAAGTCATTGCCATTGCGATATGTCGCTGCAATTACCGTATTGCCTGTCTTGTCTATGTAGCCAATTCGCGTATCCGGCATATTACTGTTGGTCTTGAACATCGCTAGGCCGTTGCTGAAGCGAGAATTATAGATGTCAAAAAAGAATAAGATTTCGCCAAACCTGTCAATAATTCCGTGCCGGTAATCATCCGTTAGGACTTGGGCAACACCTTCCGAAAACTCAAAAGCAACACCGAACTGCTTTTTGGTGATCAGTTTCCCGGTTTTGTCGATATAACTGTAGAATCCTACTTTGCTATCGATGACTTGTTTTCGCGGAAACCAAACGCCAACTGAAGCAATCCCGTCACTGAATGAATCTGCTTCGAAAAATTGAGGTTTAATTACGAGTTTTCCCGTTCCGTCAATATAGCCCCAGTCATCGCCGACTCTTACCGAAGCTAGCCCTTCAGCAAAACGGCGCGCTTCGTCAAACTTCAGCGGAATGACGGTTCTTCCATTCTGATCGATATAGCCGGCTTTGCCGTTTTTCTCTATTGGAAAGAGCTTGGCGTCTCGCGCGGTTTTTGTGGCCGTGACAATCCACAGCACAATTATACAGAACAGCACGATTCTCATCATTTAGATTTAGATGCCCGAAAGCGGGAGGCTGATAGCCTCCTGCCTCCTACATATGGATCGTCATTCCGTGGACGCCTTCGGCGGCTTCCATTATGGATTCGGAGACCGTAGGGTGTGCGTGGATTATGCGGCCGAGTTCGTCGGCGGTGGTCTCGAGGGCCATTGCAACGACGCATTCGGCGAGCAGTTCGGTCGCGTGCGGGCCGATGATGTGGACTCCGAGAACCTCATCGTATTTCGATTCGGCAACGACCTTTACGAAGCCGTCAGTCTCGCCAAGTATGCGTGCCTTGCCTGATGCTGAGAACGGGAATTTGCCGATCTTGACGTCATAACCTGCTTCTTTCGCTTTGGCTTCGGTCAGGCCGACGCTGGCAACCTCGGGGTCGCAATAGGTGCAGTTCGGTACGAGCGTCGGTTTAATGGGCTCTACCTTTTTGCCGGCGATCTTTTCGACGACGAGAATGCCCTCTTTTGAAGCAAGGTGCGCAAGCCAGGCGGTATCAATGACGTCGCCAATGGCATAGACGTTCGGTTCGTCAGTCTCGCAAAATTCGTTGACCTTGATTGTCCCGCGTGGATTTACTACTACTTTCGTTTTATCAAGCCCGATGTTCTCGATCAGCGGCATGCGGCCGACCGCTACCAGCAGCATCTCTGCCTCAAACGTCACAGCCGCATCCTTGCTGTTTTTGCCAGAGACCTTAACACCTTTTTTGCTTTTCTCCAGCTTCTCCAGCTTGATGCCGGTTTCACATTTAATGCCTTGTTTTTTGAAGGCCCGAGCGAGTTCTTTTGAGACATCAGCGTCCTCGATCGGAACAATGCGGTCCATCAGTTCAACAACCGTCGTCTCACATCCGAAGCGATGATAGACGCTGGCGAACTCGACGCCGACAGCACCCGAACCCATAACGATCATCGATTTCGGCACCTTTTCTAGCTCAAGGATCTGATCGGAATTCACGACCTGCTTGCCGTCGGTCTCAAATCCGGGGATCGGACGAACGACGGAACCCGTGGCAATGATGGTGTTCTTGGTGTCGATCGTTTCTTTTGTGCCGTCGGCCAGTTCGACCTCGACCTTACCCTTTCCCGCGATACGGCCGAAGCCGTTGATGACGGTGACCTTGTTTTTCTTCATCAGATAGGTCACGCCGGCAGCGTTCTTATCGACAATGTTCGATTTATATTTCTGAACGCCCTGCCAATCGTAATCCAGTCCGGTAACCTTTAATCCAAATTCTTCAAAATGCCCCGCCTTTTGATAAAGGTGTGCGGCGTTGAGCAGAGCCTTGGTCGGAATACACCCGCGAAGGCCGCATGTTCCGCCGAGCTTTGCGTCCTTTTCTTTTTCGATAATCGCGACCTTTAGGCCAAGCTGAGCGCCGCGCACTGCGGCAACATAGCCGCCCGGGCCGGCACCGATAATAGTTACGTCAAATTGTTCTGCCAATGTCTTATGCCTCGTTTTTAGTGATATGCGAAAAAGAACATTATAGCGACTAAGCCATAAACAAACAAAAACTGCTCGCGAAACGTTCGGAAATCTGATTCGGGTTGGAATTGTTCATAAACTGTTAACATCCGCGACAACTTTCTGTAACATTGCCGCCATATATTCTTCATTGCTTCCAATAAATAATTCAGATTTCCGAAGGCCGCATTTCAAACTCGCATCTGCGGGCTTTCATATAGAAGAGTTAATTCACCCTTATAGGAGTCAACAAATATAATGAGATCGTTATTTAACGCCTTTTCAGGCTTTGGTAATTCTCCGTACATTCGGCAATTTGTAGTGCCGTTGATGGTCACAATCGCCTTGTTCACGGGCGCGATCGCACAATCTGAATCGGGAAGTGCTGCGATCGAAGGCAATGTCATCGATGCTAACGGCGCAGCCGTTGCGGGTGCGGCCGTTCGCATCAAGAATCTGGAAACAGGGCTTGAGAGAAACGTCGTGACCAACAATGCCGGACGATTTTCCGCTCGAGTGCTGCCGGTGGGCCGCTACGAAATTGAAGTTCAAGCGTCAGGTTTCTCGGAGCGCCTTCAGGACAACATCGTACTTCGCGTCGGTGAGGCGACGCCGGTCAATATTTCACTCCAGCCTTCGGATGTAACTGCACAAGTTGATATTACGGCCGGAACTGACCTGATCGATACAGACACTTCAGCGACCGGCGCGGTCATTAACGAAAGGCTTGTATCAGACCTGCCGGTTCGCGGACGGAACTTTACGGAGTTCGTTACGCTTACGCCGGCAGTCGTTCAGGAGGCCGACCGAAGTGGCCTCGTCATCGCGGGCCAGCGTTCGATCAACTCGAACATCGCCATCGACGGAGCAGATTTTAACGACCCGGTCCAGGGCAACCAACGCGGTGGTAATGAATCGGTCTTCTTCTTTCCTCAATCTGCCGTAAGGGAGTTTCAGGTGGTTCGCTCGGGTGCGAGTGCCGAGATTGGCCGAACGAACGCCGGATTCGTTAACGTCGTAACCAAGTCAGGTACGAACGATGTTCGCGGTGAAGCATTCTACTTCAATCGAAACCGACAGCTGACGTCAGAGAATGCATTCGGCCGTAGGCTCGACAATGCACAGAATCAGTTTGGTGGCTCGATCGGCGGGCCGATCGTTCGTGATAGGGCGTTCTTTTTCTTTAGTCTGGAGCAAAACGTTTTGCGTGTGCCATTCGTGGTGGAGTTTGAAGATGTTCCCGGAGTTCCGATCCCGTCGGAACTTGCCGCACTTGAAGGCGAGAAGCGGGGAACTAACAATCCGACCGCTCTTTTCGGCCGTACGGATTTCATCCTCAACGACAACAACACACTCAACCTGCAGTACACCTACACCCGTATGCGGGGCGAGAATTTCGACTTCGATTCGCCCCGTCAGACAACTGCCGAATCGGCTAATTACACACGCGAGGGATCGAGTAACGGCCTGAAAGGTTCGTTGGTGACCGTCATTTCGCGGAATGTTGTTAACGAATTTAAGGCTCAGGTCGCGACCGACTTTCGCTTAGAAGAACCGAATTCGACGATGCCGGGGATAAGTATCGCAGGCTTTGGCACAATTGGCGGGAACGACGGGAGGCCGCGTCAGTTTGATTCGACAAGATATCAGTTTGCGAATAACGTTAGCGTCACCGCCGGACGTCATCAGCTAAGGATCGGGTTTGATTCGAATATCAATCGCGTACGACAGAGGCGGGAGACGCGAATTCAGGGCCGTTGGGATTTTGAGACACGCGTGCTTGGCGGCGTTCCTACTACGGGGCTTGAGCAGTACATCGCCGGACGCCCGCGACGCTTTCGCCAGACGCTTGCCCCGCAAGATCAGGAATCATCGATCTTTCGCGGTACGCAGCAGGAATACGCGTTGTTCATTCAGGACAAGATCCGCGTGACCGACCGCTTCACTGTCGATGCCGGCCTTCGCTGGGAAGCACAGATCAATCCGCAGCCGACAAGCACTTTCCCGGGCATCCCGGAAACGGGGAGGATCCCGAACGACCTGAAGCAATTTCAGCCGCGTTTAGGCATGGCATATGACGTAAACGGCCGCGGCGATACCGTTATCCGAATGTCGGCAGGGATCTATACGGCACGGACGCCGGCCAATCTATTCCAACGCGTCTTTACGAACAACGGTTTGACCACCCAGGCGATAGAGATCGCCGAGCCGGGTGCTTGCCGCAATTCGGCGGACGTGAACCGGCCGGGCTGCCGCCTTCGCGGTCCGGACGCGATCTTCACATTTCCGAATGCTTTGACATCGATCCCGCCGGGATTCGAACAGTTCATCCAAGATCCGAGGATCTTTGGTTTCGAACCGAACTTCCGCAATCCAAGGTCATTCCAAGCGTCGGCTACCGTTGAGCAAAGGCTGACGGACGACATCGTTCTTTCGGTCGGCTATATCCGCAATTCGACTTGGAATCTGCAACGTCGCGTGAACCGAAATCTGTTCCCACCGACGATCGACGAAACGGGCATGCCGATCTTCCCGGACGAACGTCCGATCCCCGACGTTGACTGGCTGTCTATCAACGAATCGAGTGCGCATTCGACCTACGATGGGATGACCGTGACATTGACGCGAAGGTTTGCGGACCGCTTTCAGTTTCAGGCGAACTACACGCTGGCTCGCAGCGTCGATGACGACTCCAACGAACGAAACTTCTCGCAAGAGCCGGCTCTGAACCCGTTTGATCTTACGATGGACGCCGGTTATTCGAAGCAGGACGTGCGGCATAACTTCAACCTCAGCGGGCTCGTCGATTTGGGCTACGGCTTCACGCTTTCCAGCGTGCTGATAACTCGTTCGGGCTTTCCGTATACGCCGGTTATCGGCTTCGACATTCAGAATGATGGGAACGACGACAATGACCGTGCGATCGTGAACGGCCGCGTTGTCGATCGAAATTCGTTCCGCCAGCCGAAGTTCTTCAACCTCGACTTGCGGCTGCTGAAAGGCTTTCGGTTCGGTGAAACGAAACGCATCGATCTTTCGGCGGAGGTATTTAACGTAACCAAGGCTTCCAATAGAAACTTTGGCAATGATGCGATCAGCTTCTTCGGCGAGCCGCTTCCGAACGGACAGCCTTCCGAAGCAAACGCCGGCATTCCGCTATTTGCACCGTCGACCGCAAGGTTCGGCGGGCCGCGACAGCTCCAGCTCGGCATCCGCTTCATCTTTTAGTTAGGTGGCTACAACTGATAAATGTGAGAAAGAGGCGGCCTTGTCCGCTTCTTTTTTGTCTTGATCCCGTCATTAGAAAGTCTACGCCAAGACTCACAAAACGATTACAAAAAAAGGGCGAGACGTTTACAGATTTACAAAGAATAAGGTTCTAGCTCCAACAAATTTCGGAATATTTTCTCAGGCGCGGCAAAGCTCGGGCTGTAACAAGCCGACGCACGACACCGGGAGTTTCATTTCATCCGAACCCAGTGGGTTTTGGTAAAGAAGCGGCTGAAATCACTAAAGTCTGTGAATCTATCTTGGGGAATCACGTCATCGTTCTGCCACGGACCTTCGGCGAGCCGCAAAATGGTCATGGTCGGCGTTTCCATCAATCCGCGAATGACGTATTTTACGGTTCGATTGCCCTCGTTGACCGAGAGCAAACGGCCCGACACCGTGATACTACCTCTTGTAATATCGCGGTGCGTTTTACCATTTCGAATCTCAAAGAAATCACTAGAATAGGTGCCATTGCTGTTGATGGTCCGCTTTATCTTAAAGGCAAGCGAATCGGTTCCGGCATGTGCACCGGAGGATCGATCGACGTACGAAGTCGAAATGCGCCCACCTTCCTCCCATATACCCTCTAGATCCGCGATCGAAAATTGAGCCTTAGGTTCAGGCATTATGATGTGGCCATCAACATCGAGGGCCATCGGCCCAGCCGTAATCGCGGTTTTCGCTGGTTCGGCGGGTTTATCGAGGTCGATCGAAGCTAGGAATGCATCCACGGTCTTCAGATACGTCGGATCATTGAATACAGCCAGAACGCTGACCGTGTTTCCGAATCCGCTTATGACAGACAAAAACACCAATGCCTTGCCGGCATCCGTGTCGACCTCCGAACCGCCCGCAACGATCAGCCAGCCGTCAGCGTTTTGCGTTTCCGTTTTTGGGTTCGCGCCCGCATTCATATTTTTTAACACCAGATTGTTCCATTCGCGAGCGAAGTCGCCCTTCAAATTACCGGTGCTCGGCGTCGCCCCATATAGCGTAATAATGCAGAAGGTGCCGTTGGGTTGGTTGTGGCTGAAAGCTACAATGTTTTCCTTAGATGTGGTGTTCCACCCGCTGACCGGCGAGTAACGGACCATGCCGAGCTTCTCCTTGGTTTGGCAAAATGCTGTCTGCGGGATAAATAAGCTTATGACAATCAGCCCCACGATAAAAACTAATGATCTGACCGACATAATATTTCCCATTACTTTGATTTTCTATAGTGCCCTAATTTTAATTTGACCTGAGGTCTTATAAATCCACTCCGCATTCATCGGTTTCCAGAGGTGTAAGGTTAATCGTCGCCAATCCGCCGCCTGAATCCTTCGCTGTAGCAATACTTGCGGTACTTCTTGAATTCACGAGGATTCGTGGGTTTTCGGTATCAGCTCCTTCTATTGTATAGGTACCAGTGCCTGCCGCACTTATCCCCGAGGCTCCCGTGACGTAACTCATCGTGCCCGCCACTGCAGACGTGGGAACGAATTTAAAGGGAAAAGAAAATAACGGATGGGATCCCGTAGCGCTAAAGGGTTCTTCGAGTTCGCATATTACACCGGAATAAACGACCGACCCGTTTTGTCCGGACGCTCGATATCCCCGTGAAATGATAGTAATTACCGTTCTGAAAGTCGCTTGGACCGTGGAAAGCCGTCCGGTCGCCACGTCCCGGACTTCAAATTCAAGAGTATGATCGACTCTGGTCGTATTCGGCGACGGCTTTTTGGCGGGTGCTGTGTACATTACACCTTCCCCGTCATCGGTCAATGTTCCTTCACCAGTCAGTTTCCACTTGTTAGAATTTCCCTTCGGAGCCGACGTACATGCATCGCGCGGATCGACGCCCCGAAGCCTCTCGATAAAACTTAGCTCCCTGCAGGTTACGAGCCTGATAAGCTGACCGTTTCCGACATACACAGTCGCATTCACCGGCGACATCCGAATGCGTGCCAAAAAAGCAAAATCGGTAAAATGCGTTGTGGAAATTGTAAGGGTTTTGGCAGTCTGATCCAGCTTTGCGGTTGTTTGTCCCCTCCATGACCCGTTTTGGTCCTGATAAGCGATCATAAGAGCATCGGGGACCGTGCCATCGAGATCTTTTTCGTCATAACGAAGGCGGATCTCAAGTGGTGTCGTGAAAGCTTTCCCGTCCGGCTCCAATCTGTAGGCTTGTCCGATTCCGTTGCCGGCCTTGTTTGTGATCGGTTGAATACTAAAAGGAATTGTCTCGGTCAATGCATCTGGAGGTACGGTCAGCGTTAACCGTCCGTCAGGACTAGCGAGCGTGCCGCCCTCAGGGCCTATGTCCTTACTGACCTTATCCCCTTCGGGTGTGCCGACATCGGTCGAGGCAAAGATCGTTTCTGCGCTTCCTACTTCATCCCAAAACGTTCCGCATCCCAGCACTACCAAGACAAGCACTAAAAGTGGCATTAAAATTCTACGTTTTTTCATTATGGGTGCGATCGCTTAGAGCGATTTTCGAGGGTTCTCCTGTTCCCGAAAATATACTTCTACCCATTACGCGGAAAACAACATCGAATCATATCAATAAAGCCAGCCGGAAGCTTCAAACTAATGCCATTCGATTATTTCAATGTTATTTCGATCGAGTACGCGAAACGATTTAGCCCATTTTCGGAGGCATCATAAACCTGCACGCTGTATTCGCCTGTCACCGGCAGCCGACCTGTCCATACACGAGAGCGTTCACTGTTCGCGAGTATCGTATCTTCGTCAGGCCCCAGTTCTTTCGTTTCGTAAATGGCAATATAACCCTCGGGATCATCGGTTACGAGTTTAACCGTCAGCGTCTGCCTAGCTTTTGCGGCGAAATAATAAGAGTCATAATATGCATCGAGGGGCAATTTTCCCTTGACGAGAACGGGCGTTTTGCCCTTTTTAAATGAAACTCGCCTCTCGATCTGTGCACCGAAAACTTCCGGCTGGAAAATAATTGAGGTATAAACCAAGGTGATCATCAGGATGCGGAATATTTTGTATAAATACATATGGTGATCGTATGTCAGGCTCTACCATTATCGGAGAGATTTGAAGCATAGGCATTATATTCCTATTCAACAGGCAAGCAAGTAGGAAACACTCTCGAGCTTGCGAGCGTCGAACGCTCGCTGGGCATCGTCGATTCCCGCGGTTGTGGGATCGGCGTCGATCTTTGAGACGATCTCAGCGGTCGTCGCGTCGAGTTCGCCGATAAAGGCATTCACCTCGGCGTCCTTGCTGCATCCGGTAGCGATGATCGCGAGCGTTAACAAAAGCAAAATTGATACGTTTTTCATATTTTTGGTCTCCTGGTTGTATTATTGAGATAAGAACTCGAACAGGAAGACGTAAGCGGTCGGGCTTAGAGGACATTACATATGGACCATTCGGACGAATTTCTGGCGATCGTAGATGATGCGATGAGTCGGATCAAGGAAATCTCGGTAGAAGAAGCACTCGACCGCAACGGAAATGGAGCGGCATTGATCGACGTCCGCAAGGACAATGAGTGGACTCATCACGCTGCAGAAGCGGTCCACCTCGGCCGCGGCATTATCGAACGCGACATAGTCGGGCTGTATCCCGAGAAGGATAAAGAGTTGATCTTGTACTGCGGCGGCGGTTACCGTTCGGCGCTGGCGGCGGATATGCTCCAGAAGATGGGTTATACGAACGTGTATTCGTTGGCAGGCGGTTGGAAAGCCTGGAACGATGCGGGTGCACCGACTGAGGTGGAGATACCATATTGATGCCGGATCAAGACGACATCGTTGCCGACCGACGAGCGAGGACGCGCGAGATCCAAGCTGAGTTTGCCGCCCGCGGCGACTCGCTGGGCTGGTTTGACGCTCTGTACAGGGAAGCCGCCGGCGACAACGAAAAGATCCCTTGGGCAGACCTCGAACCAAATAGATACCTGCGTACGTGGGCCGAAAAGGCGGGGCTCACGGGTTATGGCCGGACCGCTTTGGTGGTTGGCTGCGGACTGGGTGATGATGCAAGATATTTGCATGAACTAGGCTTTAAAGTCACCGGTTTCGACATCTCGCCGACGGCGATCGAATGGGCTAAACGGCTGCATGCCGACACCGATATACGGTATGAGATAATGGACCTGTTCGAACCTTTTAGCGAATGGGTGGGAGCGTTTGAGTTCGTCGTCGAGGTTTATACCATCCAGCCGCTGCCTCTTTCGATGCGGGAGTCGACGATCGATGCCATCGCTTCGTTCGTTGCACCGGGCGGTGAGTTGGTCGTTGTTTCGAGGCTTCGAGGCGACGATGAAGAGCCCGACGAATTGCCATGGCCGGTCTCGCGTCGCGAGCTAGAACGTTTCGCGGTCAACGGGCTGAAAGAGGTCCATTTTGAGACGATGTCCGGCGAAGAAGATGAACCTGATAGGTTCGTTGCAGTCTATAAAAACACCTTAGAAAGATGAAAAGTTTTATTGCATTTCTACTAGTTGCGTTCTCAATAATTTTTGCCGGGTGTACTACTGAAGACGGCCCCGCCAACACCGCATCGGGTGAACCGCCCAAGCCAGTGCCCGTTACCGTTTCGCAAGTCTCTTCGGCAGATGCCGCTGAAAAGATCGCTACGGGGGAGGTTCAGTTTGTTGATGTGCGAACGCCTGCGGAATATTCGGCAGGCCACGCCAAAGGCGCCATAAACATTCCTCTCGGATCGCTTATGGACGAATACAAAAAGATTTCGAAAGACAAACCGGTGTATCTGATCTGCGAATCAGGAAGGCGTTCGACCGAAGCCGGGATCTTTCTTCAGGCAAACGGCTACACCGATGTCCACAGCATCATCGGTGGAACCCCGGCGTGGAAGGCAGACGGGCGGCCAATCCAGGAACAATAGAATATTAGTAAGTAAATTTATTTATGACAGACAACAGGAACAGTTTCCGAATTGAAACGGACTCCATGGGCGAGATCGAGGTCGCGGCAGATGTTTATTGGGGAGCCCAGACGCAGCGTTCGCTAAAGCATTTCGACATCGGTTTTGATGTGATGCCGCGTGAACTGATCCGGGCATTCGGCATTCTGAAGAAAGCGGCGGCGATCGTTAATTTCGATCTCGGCAAATTGCCCGAGGATAAAATGAAGCTGATCGGCCAGGCAGCCGATGAGGTGATCGAAGGGAAGCTGGATGTACATTTTCCGCTGCGGGTTTGGCAGACCGGCTCCGGAACGCAGACGAACATGAATGCAAATGAGGTCATCTCGAACCGCGCGATCGAGATCGCGGGCGGCGAGATCGGCTCAAAGTCGCCGATCCACCCGAACGACGACGTCAATAAATCGCAGTCATCAAACGACACATTTCCGACCGCGATGTACATTGCGGCGGCCGAGCGGGTGACAGCATTGATTCCGGAACTGCGGCGGGTGAGCGATGCTATCAAGGCAAAGGCGAAAGAGTTTGAGGGTGTCGTGAAGATCGGCCGGACGCATCTACAGGACGCGACGCCAGTGACCGTCTCGCAAGAATTCGGCGGTTGGGCAAATCTGATCGACCGCGATCTTGAGAGGCTTGAGATGGTGCTGCCGGGACTGATGGATCTGGCCATCGGTGGAACGGCTGTGGGAACGGGACTCAACGCGCATCCCGAATTCGCCGAGCGAGCGGCAGCGAAGATCGCCGAGTTGACCGGTCTGCCATTCAAATCCCATCCTGACAAATTCGCGGCGCTTTCGGCTCACGACGAGGTCGTTTTTGCCTCCGGTGCGCTCAAAACACTTGCCGGTTCATTGATGAAGATCGCGAACGACATCCGCTGGCTCGCCTCGGGCCCGCGATGCGGAATCGGGGAGTTGTCTCTGCCGGAGAACGAGCCCGGCTCATCGATCATGCCCGGTAAAGTCAATCCGACGCAATCAGAGGCGATGACGATGGTCGCTGTTCAGGTGATGGGCAATGATGCAGCGATCGGGTTTGCGGGCTCACAGGGCAACTTCGAGCTGAATGTGTTCAAGCCGGTGATGATCCACAACTTTCTGCATTCCGTACGGCTCATTCACGATGCGTGTCATGGCTTCGTCGATTATTGCATTGCCGGGATTGAGCTCAACCGGGAGCAGATCGACGAATATCTGAATGACTCATTGATGCTCGTAACTGCACTCAATCAGCACGTCGGATATGACAATGCTGCGAAGATCGCTAAACACGCGCACAAGAAGGGAAGCTCATTGAGAGATGCAGCCATTGAATTGGAACTGTTGACCGGAGAAAAGTTTGACGAGTTGGTCAAACCAGAAGACATGACGCATCCGTAAGTTGACGAAAGTCGCGCAGACCGACAGGCTGAACGCCTATGCCGTAAGCTTCTGTGTTACAGCGCGGCCGAGCACAAGAGCTCTCGCCTGTTCATATGCTTGTTCGGCACGGTTCTTCGTTGCTCCTTTAGCTGAGTTTTGGTAGACACAGAGTTTTTCGATCTCCCTTTCGAGCTGAGAAGCCGTTTCTTTACTGGGTGAAGATTTGTGCTGTTTGGCTAGATCTTCAACGGTCTGCACTTGTTCGAGGGTCAGTTCGATAAAATCGACGGACTTTGCAGACCCTTCGCCGTCCGACATATCAGTCGGATTTGAAGGCTTCATTCCAAACCATATATTCTCATCGTAAAGCTTTTCCGCTTCGGCCCAATTCTCGTCCGACGTGCGCTCGAATAGCAGCGATAGCCGCTCGCCAGGCTTAAAGGTTTCATCGGCGAGTGCGGTCGCGATCGTCGGTTCAAGGTGAAAGCGAGGCGAAATCTCAAACATCAGCGCGGCAAAACCAGCGATGTCCTCGGCATTTGTCAAACCGACTGACGTCGCCGTTTCCATTGCGATCCGAGCCATCGACCTAAGTCTCACAGGACGAACTCCGTCCACCCGCGACGGATTGATCCTAAGCTCGGCCTGAGCGATAAGCACCTCTAGGTCGTCATCGCTCGTCGCGATAAAACTCTGTAATTGAGCGTCACGTATTACCAGCATTCAACAATCTCCGAAATTGAAATCAGCCGCCAACGATGACGGTCATCTCGCCTTTCACTATCTTGTTCGGTGGGCCGACGGCCTCAAGAATCGTGTCGCCCATACGCGACTGGCAGAGAAAATTTGTCTGCACGGTTGCTGATCCGTCGATAACGACGCCCGGTCCGTGCGGTGGTATCGGCAGCGGCGTTGCGCAGGTGTGGATGTCGGCACCCATTGCACCGGCGGTTATTGCCGAACCCATTGCGGCCGCCGCTGCTGCTTTCGTCGCTTCTTCCGCGACTTTTGCGGCCGGTGCTCCAGGCGTTCCGGCGGCGGCGACAGTCGCGGTTTCCGCAACCTTGATCGCAGTATCTGAAATTTGCTTAGCGGCCTGCAACGCCGCTGCGGCCGCCGCGGGCACTCCTCGCCACGCCGGTAGAAACCCGATCAAAACATTCATGCTGCCCGGTCCGATCCCAAGAATCGGTGGCAATGGATGCATCACATTATCGGTCACTCTTGCTGCTGGCCCTGTCGGCATAAATTTGTCTCCTATTTCAGAACGTTTATTTTCAACGCAAGGTCCTCAAGGCGATAACGAATGATCGCACTGCCTTCGTCTGATTCCGTAAAGAAAGCATCTACATCCCCAAATATCGTTTTCAGTTCTCCGCCGTTGCAGGTCGGCAGAAATTTCCCAAGAACCCTCGGGTCGTAAAATCGAAATTTCAGCGGGTTTCCCCGTTCGTCGTAGGCCTGAAGCAAAGCCAGAAAATGGCGCCGCATCTCGATCATCGAACGGCGTGTGTGGAGAAAAATGCCCCAATGTTTTCCCAGCGATTCCGTAAGGACCCAGTCGGCAAATTTGCTGTCGGGCGATAAAAATGCGAGGTAGGGAGCGGCGTGGACCATCTCTGGCGTCAGATCGCCCTGGAGAAGACAGTGGTTCGGAACCTGAGCCTTATGAAGCCGATCTGGCAGGTCCGGAACCATTATGCCGTCAAGGACACAGTAAAGCCGCGTCTGGTCATTAAATAAATTTTGCTTAATCGTTTGCAGATCCATGTTCATTTACATAAATGGAATAGCATCTTTTGCAGCGCTGGCCATTCCCGCCACGGCTTCCTTGGCCTGCTTTGCAGCCTGCTTAGCTTTTTCCGCAGCGGCTTCTGCTTTATCGGCCGCCTTATCTACGGCATCTTTGGCCTGCTTAGCTGCCTGCTGAGCCTTATCGGCTGCCTGTTCAACTGCCTGCTGGGCTTTCTCTGCGGCTTGATTAGCCGCCTGTTTTGCCTCTTTGGCCTGCTTCTCGACGGCTTCACGTGCTTGCTGTGCCCGCTCAGCAGCTTTCTCTGCGTAAGACGCAGCGTTGTCTTTCAGATCCTGAGCTAGATCCTGCACGTCTGAAACCCTGTCCTGTAATCTAGCTGCTGTCTGAGCCGCTGCTGCTGCGGCAGTTTGCATAGCGGTTCGAATTGCTTCCTGCGCCGGCCCGACAAGATTCCCGGCCGGTGGCATGGCGGGTAGTGGCGGAACAGTCACAGGTAATGAAGGAACCGAAGAGGCCGGAGTACTCTGCACCGCCGATTGAACGGCAACCATCAATGCCTGAAAGGTGGGCGGATTGGCGGGCGGCGGAGGAGACGGGACATTGTGCCTTTGCCCTGGGTCCGCCGTATCGGCTTCTTTCGGATCTTTAGGAGCAGATGGATTGGAACCAGAACCTGGGGGGGCTGCTCCGCCGCTATTTAGCATTAACATCGTTCCTTTTATGAAAATGCCGCCGGAATTGATGTTGATGAAATTTCCGCCAACCTTTAATGTAAGCGAAGTTGAGGCCTCGACGACCGTTGTCGTCCCCGCTTTCAAATGAATCTCGGTGCCAGCTTCGACAGCGTGTTTTTGTGAAGTTTTTATCTGCTGGGATCCACCGCAATTGAGGGAAACCGATCCGCCAACCTTCTCGTTCTGATTTCCACTTACCTGCAAATGTTTGTCGCAGCCGACCTTTTCGAACTGCTCGTTTTCGACTATCAGATGTCGGTCATGTTTAATTATCTCTTTACAGTCATTCTTTACACGGATGTCTTGATCTTTTTCGGCGTGGATAAAGATCTGCTCGGATCCCTTTTTATCCTCGATGCGGAACTCATTGAAACCGCCGCCTCCCTTACTCGAATTCGATTTCATCGTCGATTTCGTCTTCTCGTCGGGAAGTGCATAGGGAGGCATCATTTCAGGATTGTAAACACTTCCGGTAATGATGGGCTGATCAGGGTCGCCGTCCAGAAAATGTGCTATTACTTCCATTCCGATACGCGGAATGAAGACCATGCCCCATTTGTTGCCTGCCCAGCTTTGCGCTACACGGATCCAGCAGGAACTATCCCCATCATTTCTGCCTTCGCGATCCCAGTGGAACTGCACCTTTACCCGGCCGTATTTGTCGGTAAATATCTCTTCGCCGTTCGGCCCGACAACGGTTGCTGTCTGACTTCCGTGAACTATCGGTTTCGCGGTTTGTCTCATTGGCCGAAAAGGCGGAGCTCCCGAACCATGCCGTAAGGCCACGAAAGTGTTCTTATAAGGCTCGTCGGTAGATCCGTCTGATACGTATGACGGGACCTGGGCCGCTTTATGGGTAACGCTCGTAATCACATACTGCCCATTCATTTCGCTATCCGGATGCTGCGACATCTTAAAGCGATATCCTGCCGTGATCGAAGAACAATCGCCGCCGCCGTTACCTAACTCATGTTGAGCATCAAGGGCTTGCATCGCGATCTGTGACGCCTTGGTCTTATCGCTAAACACCTTTTGCAAGTTTCCTGCGTTTTCGCCGCCGGACTTATCAATACCGTCGTACTTACGCGAGTAACCCCCGGGGTAGTCATAGACCTCAAGCTTGCTGCTATCAGCGATATTGAATCTGGACGGCTGTTGAGTGTCGAGCTTATTGCCAGGCAACTGGAAATTGTGGTCCCAATACGTGACCATTCCGGTCTGATATATGCTTTTTCGCGACCACTGATGAATCGAGGAAACGAAATCTTCGGTTTCAACTTTGTGAAAATACGGAATGTCGCTCTTGTTCGGGCAGTCGCGATGTGACTGCGGATCATTAGCGACGATCAACTGATGCTGGGTTTCAGAATGTTCGAAAAAGTAGAAGATCCCCTCCTCTTCCATCAAACGCGAAGCAAAATCCCAGTCCGATTCCCGATACTGGACGCAGTAATTTCGAGGTTCGAACGTTCCTTGAAGTTCGAACTTTACATTAAAGCCGTCAAACACTTTCTTAAGTATGTCAGGTACCGATTGTTGTTGGAATATGCGGCTTTGGCGTTTCTGCGTCAGCAGCCAGACCTGCGGGACTATCACGGCCTTGTAAAACGAAAAGCGGACGTGGCGAGTGCCCTGAAAAAACTGCTGAACGATGCCATGGAACATTCGCGATGTTCCGTCGCTCTGCTTGATCGAGATAGAAACGCCTTTGCCGAGTATTTGCTGATTGCTGACCGATGTCGGCACATAGCCCTCTTCCTCTTCGGCGTGGACGAGTTCTAATTCGATGCTGTACAGCTGCGAAATGCCTTCGGTCGCGGTCAAGCGTTCGATAAGCAGAAAGTCGTCGCCGAGCGGTGTTTTGAGCTTTATTAAACGATCTTCTTGCGTTGTAGCCATTCTTTTTCCCTCTTACAACGAAGATACCGTCCGGCCTTTGTCCTTTTTTGGGCTTCGCGACCGACCGATTCGATCAATGGATCGGCCGCAAAGCTTAATAAGACCGGGTAACAGAATCTAGTCGATCTGGTAGACAAAGTTCTCGCTATCACCAACGGAAACATGAACTTTTTTGATACCTTCGCCCGTTACCATCCGAGACAGAACTTCTCCGCTCATCTCCGGCAGCATTGTTCCGGTCAGGATGTTGTAAACATTCCTGGCGCCACTGTCCACATCGGTACAGCGTTTTGCTACCGTTTCTATGACGGAATCATCATAGGAAAATTGCGCACCGTGATTGTCCTTAATGCGGTCGCGGATCTTTCCAAGCTGTAAACCGATGATCAGACGAAGGATATCATCTGAGATCGGGTAAAAGGGAACGGTCACCATTCGGCCCAGCAGAGCAGGCTTGAACGCCTTATTTAGCTCCGGCTTGACAGCTTCGACCAGTCCGTCAGGTTCAGGTTTTGTATCCGGATCGGCACACAACTTCATTATCGTATCCGTTCCTACGTTTGAGGTTAGAAGGATAATGCAGTTCTTGAAATCGATCTCGCGGCCTTCGCCGTCTTCCAAAACACCTTTGTCAAAAACCTGGAAAAAGAGCTCCATCACATCAGGATGGGCCTTTTCAACTTCGTCAAGGAGCACGACCGAATAAGGTTTACGCCGTACCGCTTCGGTCAGAACGCCGCCTTCGCCGTAGCCGACGTATCCCGGAGGCGAGCCTTTTAGGCTGGAAACGGTATGTGCTTCTTGATATTCGCTCATGTTGATAGAGATAAGGTTCCGTTCACCGCCATAGAGAGATTCCGCGAGGGCGAGAGCGGTTTCGGTCTTACCTACACCGGACGTTCCAACGAGAAGAAATACGCCGATCGGACGCTTCGGATCGGTGAGGCCCGCTCGTGACGTGCGGATGCGTTGGGAGATCGCCTCAAGGGCGTGATCCTGGCCCAGAACTCGTTCGCCAAGAGTTTGGGCGAGGTTAAGGACAGCATTGATCTCATCGGCGACCATCTTGCCGATCGGAATGCCGGTCCAGCCAGAGATGATCTCAGCAACGGACTGCCCGTTGACGACGGGCTGCATCAGCGGGTTCTCGCCCTGGATATCTTTAAGCTCTGCATTCAGGCGTTTTAATTCGGACTGAAGTAACTCTACATCGATTGGTGCCGATGCTTCAGGAGCTGTTGCAGTTGCCGTTCCTGACGTGTCATCACCCGGCGCGGCTTCGGTCTCAGCTGTCGCCGCGGCAACCGATGCCCCGTTTGTCGCGACCGAGTCGCTGCCAAAGGCATCAGCAAGTTTACCGTCAAGCCGCGACATTTCGAGCTTTGTCCTTACAATTTGGATCTGTTCCGTCAGACCCTTTTCCTTTTCCCACTGCTCGTTTAGTTTTGCCAGTTCGGCTTCGCTTTCGGACCGCTTGGCCTTTAACTCTTCGATCCGATTCTCGTGTGCTGCCCCTGTCACCTGTTCGCGTTCCAGAGCCTCGATCTCAGACGAAAGATTCTGAATTCGTCTTGTTGCGTCTTCCACGGGGGCGGGCGTCGAACCTTGGCCGATCGCGACCTTTGCACACGCCGTGTCGAGAACCGAAACTGATTTATCGGGCAGCTGACGTCCGGTTATATACCGGTGCGACAACTTCACGCATTCGACGATCGCTTCGTCGAGTATTCGGACGTTATGGTGCGATTCCATCTTGTCGGCGATGCCACGCATCATCGAGATGGCCTTGGCTTCATCGGGCTCATCTACTTTGACGACCTGAAACCGGCGAGCAAGGGCGGCATCTTTTTCAAAATACTTCTTGTACTCTGCCCACGTCGTCGCGGCGATCGTCCGGAGTTCGCCACGGGCTAAGGCCGGTTTTAACAAGTTCGCCGCATCGTTCTGGCCAGCGGCCCCGCCGGCTCCGATCATCGTGTGAGCTTCGTCGATGAACATGATGATCGGCTTCGGGGATGATTTAACCTCTTCGATCACAGATTTCAATCGATTCTCGAATTCGCCCTTGATCCCGGCACCCGCTTGCAATAGGCCGAGGTCGAGCGATCGGACGGAGACATTCTTTAGCGGTTCGGGTACATCCCCCTCGGCGATTCGGAGTGCAAACCCCTCGACAACGGCAGTCTTTCCGACGCCGGCCTCACCGGTAAGGATCGGGTTATTCTGCCGCCGCCGCGTCAAGATGTCGATGATCTGGCGGATCTCGAAATCGCGGCCGAGAACAGGATCGATCTTACCCGCAGCGGCCTTGGCGGTGAGGTCTTCGGTAAATTGGTCGAGCGATTTTGTCTTGCCGGGGACACCCGAAGCAACCGGAGCACCATCCGAAACGCCTGCGGTTTCGCCGAGCGCAACGGCATCACGCTCTTCGGCCGAATCCGCGGTTACCTCAGGCAGTTTCGTTTGCAGGTCTTCTGTCGAAATATGTGTAAATTCATTCGAGATCTCGCGGGCAATACGGGCAAAAGAATCATTGGCGAGCAGGGCCAAGATCAGATGACCGGAGCGAACACGGGCGGCACCAAAATCGACCGATGCCAGAAGCCAAGCGTCCTGGATCCAACGCGGAATGCGGTCGCTGAGTCCGGGAGTTCGCGAATTGCCGCTCTTAAGACGTTCCAGAGCGTTGTTCACATCCTTAGACAGCCGGTCGATGTTGAGTTCATAGTGCTTGGCGATCTTATGGAGGTCCGTATCGTCCTGCTCTAACAATTTAGCGAGTATGTGTTCGATCTCGACGTCGTAGTTCGTACGCGAAAGGCATAGGCCAGCGGCACCCTCAAGAGCGTTTCGGGTCACGTCGTTCAAGCGGCCCACCAATGATTTTAGGTTTACGTTCATATTTTTTCTCCTCGATCTTTGCAACGTATACCGTCGGTCGATCAAGTCCCGACGGCCAAAATATTAAACTTGATCATTGCTCCATAGCCAAGACCACTTGCTCGTCATCGTTCTTGAAGGGTTTGGTCTTGAGCCAACTCGTCCAACCGAGCATCGGCCGTCGCATTGCTCGGGTCGTTAAGACCAGGCCCGGAACCTGTTTGGCCGCGAGGACCAGCTGGACATCGTAATCATATTCAAGTCCGGCCATGAACTTGATTACCGATTTGATCGCATGATGACCCGAACCGTTCGGCAACATTGCCTGAAACTGAATAAACGGCAGCGGACCGAGCTTCAGTCGAAATTTCGACTGCTGGTCCCAGACTCGTGAGCCTGTCAATGCGGTCAGGCCGAGATGACTATTCTTTTTGCCGAGATGCGTAATGTCATCTTTGGTCAGTTGCAGCCACTGGCCGAAAAACTGGAGTACCTTCGCTCTGATTCCGAAATAATCGGCAACAACATTACCGATCGCACTTGCCGAATGAGGTTTCTGGGAGATCAACCCGACGTATGGGAGCAAGGATTCATCCTTCAGACCCATACGGCCGCGAATCCCATCCGTTCCGAGTCCGGCAAAATCAAACAGATACGACGTAAATACATCCGAGCCGCGTTCGTAACCGACAGGGAAACGGTATTTCGCCCAGGCCCGGTAGAACATTGAAACCGACCTGTGGGTAAAAATGTCCAAAAACGCCCACATTGCCGAATCACGGTGGCGTATCCGGTCGAGAACCAACTCGGTGTAGTGGACCGGCAGAACGCCGCTGGGCCCGACCATTCCCATGAAGTTCACGAGCATCTCGGCGCGTTTTTCGTCCGTCGCCTCGTCAACGGTCTCACGGATCTCTTGGATCTCACTTGACGGAAAATCAAGAGCAATGTGCGATCGAAATCTGACTGGCTCCTCGGCAGGAAGGAATTCTGCACCGACGGGCTTGGCCTCCGGAAAAAGACGCTCGAATATTCGCACTGCCTGAAAAAATTCAAAGCGGTACGGTTCTTCGAACAAAATGTCCTTTAACGGTTTGTCAGCCACGTGTTTCTATCTACCGAATAGTTTCTCTGATCCCGTCTACGAATATCGGGGCATTGCCCGGTAAACGATTTCTTCGTCCGCAAGGTTATGAAATGCGCGTCCCGGTTCCGCTGCGGAACCCACGTGAATATTCATCCTTCACCGAACCGGCCAAACCCATCGAAATTCCGACGGGCCAGCCGCAATCCATACTTCGAAATACCTTAAACTTTCTACATGAGCACTTGTTCGCCGACGCGTGGCAGAAAAGTCTTAATCGCCTCTTCGCGCTGTTCGGAGCGAATCGTCAACTGGTTGAACGAATTCAAAGACGAGTAAAGTGCTAAAAACCGTTCGAGTACGCAAGCAAACAAAAACATGCCGGAGCCGACGAACTGCTCTTCATCAAATGTCAGCGTTGTTTCGAGGCCGCGTACGAATCCGGACCCTATACGACCGCCCACTTGGCGAACCGCCTTTTTGGATTCAATACCGGTAATGCCCAATATCTGTTTCCGCGTTACCGATGAGTCGTTAAAATTGTAGAGATGCAAGATCTCCTGAAGAGCTTCCGGCACCCCGTTCTCACTGTTGACGATGGACAAATAATTCAGATTCAGATGTGAGATCAACCGCCATTGCAAAGCGCGTCGTTGAGGTGGCCGGACTGTCTCGGTCGGCTTTGTCAGGCATCGGACACGTGAGACGAGAGCAGTTCCCTCAACCTCAAAATCACCATCCTTGCCGCCAAAAGGCAGTCGTGCCGGAAGATCACGATTAGTGCACGTCGTTCTAACGTTAAGCACTTCGACCGCCGGAGAGTTGGGGTCAAAATTGGCATCAACAAGCGAGAGATGTATCTCCGTCCCGGAGTCATCCGGCCTTTGTGACTGACGGCGGTTCGCATACCAAAATGATTTTTCCATTTGTTCGCCATAGGCATGACGAAGCGAGTAGAACGGAGAAAATTCGCGTGTTACGTTCGTTCTCGGGTCGGATGTGAAGACCTCGTCGATCGAATAGATCTCGGTTGACGACTGCCGGTGTACATCCGGGATCACGTGGTACTCATATTTCTGCTGCGAAATATAAAGCGGATCCGACATTCGCGAGAAGAGGTTTGCGACCGGTGAACAGCCCAGTCTGAAGGTCTCGGTGACAACTGGAGCGATGGGCGGTGTGACGTCGCGAAGATGGATGAGAATATCGAAGTGGCTCCCAAACTTGTTTGCAATTGCCTTATCTACGCCTTTAACGTCGAAGAACAAAAATTTGTAAGGAAACGCAAAATACTCGGTCAGCAAACGGTAGCCTTTGAATGATCGCAACGTGTAGGGAAGCAAAGCCTCGTCGTCCTGAAAACCTACCTGAACGAGAGCTTCATTCGCCGGCATGACCACAGAGTCAGGAAGCCGAAGCTGAATGCCGGTCAGCGTCTTCATTGTCTTCGTATTAAGCGGCGGATCTTTGGGACGAAACTCTACTAATACGGCGTGATTGAAAATTATCTCGTAAAGCGGAAATACAAGCTGCGGGTCGCCGTCGAGATAGAAACGAAAATGATCGGGCGGAGCATCGGTCGATGCGATCTTCATCTCGTGCAGATTTGCACCGCCAAAGCATCGCATGCTCAACCTGATGGCACACTCAGAGAACTTGCCCTGGGAATTTTTCGGGGCGGGCGATTCGAGTGCGGCAGATTCGACCTCCATCGGCAGGAGCTGAACCTCATAAGCGGTGCGAAACTGACACGGGGTTCCGTCGACGGGCCGGGAATTTAAACGCGAACCGCGGTCCAAGATCTGAATCGACGTTACCTTATCGTTCGGGTTTCCGAATGAAAACTGGGTGACCGCCATTGAAGGGATCGGAGCAAGATAATGCGGATAGAGGACATTGATGAATGACTCGGTTATCTCAGGCAGTTCATCATCGAGCTTTAGGCCGACACGTCCTGTAAGGAAGGCGAACGACTCGATCATCCTCTCAACATGCGGGTCTTCGATCTTTTCTTCGTCGAGAAGGAGCCGACTGGCGATCTTTGGATATTTGCGTGCGAACTCCGCACCCATGCGGCGCAGGAAGACCAGTTCGCGCTCATAGTATCCTAGAAGTTCATCACGCATTTATCTTTCACCACGGGAAGATCGACCTTATCCAGAGAATGTATGCAACGGAGCCGATCACTTTTCTTCAACCGTGAACCCAAGTCCTCCGGGTTGAAGGACGGAATCGAAAACGATCGGTTCGGGCGTTGGCTCGATATCGAGAGTGGCCTCAATCCGAAATCGCAGCTGCCGTTCAACTTCGCTTATCGGCTCCAGCGTAACCTTCAAGTTAATGAACCGCGGTTCAAAGATGCGGATCGCATCTTCAATTGCATTGGTCATCCGCTTTTGTTCGTAATGGTTGCGAACGCTGACAGCCGTAAAGTCTGGAAGCCCATAAAACGCCACAGACTTAGGGGACTCAACGAGGTTATCGTCAAGAGCCTCTGTGTGGCAACGCGTATTCAAAAGCCATTCCAGGTCGCGGCGAACCGCCTGTTTTAACTCATGCAGCGACGTGGAACGCGACTTTGGGGGTTCCTGCGATTGCCGCGGTTCGAGATCGACCAAACGGTCAAGTACCGATGACGAGACCCTTATTTCGTGGTCGATCCTGGACATAATATAAAGTCAGAAAAATACGCTCCCGCCAAGATGGCGGGAACGATCTCCAAAATTTAATCTCACCGGAAAGCAATACCTGCCGACTGGACGGCAGGTATTGCTGTGAGATTTCCGAGTTATCATCCGGCGCCTTGAACCTTCTTGGTATCGTAGCTCACGGTGTTGGTCAACGAGACCTTTCCGTCTGCCTTCTGTTGGAAGTACTCATGCGTGATCTTGGTAAAGTTGAACGAGCACTGCTCGATCGGGAGTCCGCCTCCGGCACTTCCGCCGGTCTGGAAACTCGAGATCACCAGATCGTTGAACGTGACCTTGTAGTAGGTGTAGGGGGTTCCGTCTCCGCCCGTCTTGCGGCAGCTCAGGATCGCCTGTGGAATGTGATTGCCCTTACACGTTGCAAGGAAAAGCTGGACACTTGCCGTGCCGTTCTCGATCACGAAATGGAAGTCCTGAAGGCTGACCTTGCCGGTGCCCAGGCCGGTACCGAGACCCGATGAACCCGCATTGGACGCTCCGAACGACCACGATTGGATCTGCATTTGTTTTTCAAAGCCGACCGCCTCAGATTCGCCCGTAATACTGTCAATTTTCAAATAGAAATCTTCTGCTGCCATAATATTTAACTGTGCTCCTTTTCATTTTTCAATTTCACCTGCTTAATGGCAGGTCCCTCGTAGGCTTTCGTTCCGACTCACCTCGTAACCTACTCGCTTACAGATTAGAGACGAAACGAAAGTCTCGTTTTGCGAAAGAATCAACTTGATGCTCAAGGGATCTGCATTCTATTTTGCCGGCGGCGGCAGTTCCGCTACCAACCGAAGGCTAACGGACAACTCATCAAGTTGAAAGTGTGGCCGAAGGAAGGCGACAGCACGGTAGCAACCGGGTTTACCTGGGATCTCAGCAACGTCTACCCTAGCCTCACGTAATGGATATTTCGCTTTCTGTTCGGCCGGGGCAACGTCATTTTCAAGGACGTAATTCAGGATCCATTTGTTCAGAAACAGTTCGGCTTCGGCACGGGACATGAATGAGCCGATCTTATCGCGCACCATCGATTTGAGATAATGAGCGAAACGTGAAACTGCAAATATGTACTGAAGCTGCGTGGAAAGGCGGGCATTTGCATTCGCCGAATCCGTGTCATACTTCTTAGCTTTATTCGCCGACTGTGTCGCGAAGAATGCTGCGTAATCTGTTCCTTTGCAATGGACGAGAGGAATGAAGCCGTTATCGGCAAACTCTTTCTCGCGACGGTCAGTGATGGCAACCTCGGTCGGACACTTCATGGCGACCTCGCCTTCATCCGTCTCGAAGGTATGGGTTGGCAGGCCTTGAACTAGACCGCCGCCCTCGACACCTCGGATCGCAACGCACCAGCCGTGCATCGAGAATGCCTCCGTCAGCCTTGTGCCGAGAGCGTACGCGGCATTGCCCCACAGATATTTCTTGTGGTCTTTGCCGTCAACGTCTTCTTCGAACCGGAAAGATTCGGTTGGCTTGGTCGCCGCACCGTACGGTTCACGCATAAGCACATGCGGAAGCGTGAGGCCGACATAACGCGAATCTTCTGATTCGCGGAAGCTGCGCCATTTCATGTACTCCGCACGATCGAAGATCTTTGAAACGTCACGAACTTCAGTCATTTCCGAGTAGGTGTCCCAGCCGAAAAGGTCCGACGCAGCGGCGCTCAAAAATGGAGCGTGAGCTGCTGCTGCAACTTCTGAGATCTTTTCGAGGAGAGCCATGTCCTGCGGATGGTTGCCAAACTCGAAATCACCTATCAGTGCTCCATATGGGGCTCCGCCAAACGTTCCGTATTCGTCCTCGTAGATCTTCTTGAACAGTGTCGATTGGTCAAACTCAAGTGCTCGTTCAAAATCCTTGAGAAGTTCTTTTTTGTTTACGTTGATGACCCGGATCTTCAGCTGTGGGCCGGTCAGAGAGTTTCTGACAAGATGCTGAAGCCCGCGCCAAGATCCTTCCAACTTCTGGAAGTCTTCGTGGTGCATTATCTCATTCATCTGGGATGAGATAAGCCGGTCGATCTCGGCGATACGAGCATTGATCGCGACGTCCATGTTTTTGGTCATCGTGAGTTCGCCGCTCATTACCTGGCCGACGAATTCGGCGATCATGTCCTTCGCCCGCTCTTTCTGAAAATCGTCCCGGGCCATACGGCCATCGGTCAATATCTTATCGAGGAGGCTGACCTCGCCGGTGGTTTCGACCGTTTCAACGGCCGCTTCTTTTCCTTTTTGTGTTGCCATGGTTACTAGTCCTCCTTACCGTCCATGCCGAGTTGGCTGCTTAATTCTTTCTGCTTATCGGCGCTTGAGATAACGTCCTCGAGCAAGGTTTCCAACTTTTCGTTACCGTCCATTTTTGAACGGAGGTCGGCCAGTTTCTGACGGGCCTCGACGAGCTTTCGAAGCGGTTCGACCTGCTGGGCCACATTGTCCGGTTCGAAATCCTCGATGCTGTTGAATTTAAGCTCGACACCTAATTTGCTGCCGTCGTCCTGCAGTTTGTTATCAGTCGTGTAAGCTAGCCGCGGCTTCATGCCGGCAAGGACCTGATTGAAATTATCAGGATCGATCTCAACGAATTTTCGGGCTTTGAACGTAGCCTGGTCTTCGTCCGGTTTTCCGACAAAATCGCCCATTACGCCGAGTACGAACGGCAATTCTTTCAGTTCTATCGCTCCGCCGACCTCGACATCATACGTGATCTGAACGCGCGGGGGCCGCACCCGATCGATCTTATGTTGTAAACTTTCTTTCTTTGGCATTGACTTATCTCCTTTCTATAAAAATTCCGAATGATCCTTCCCGCTTCCGGAGAAAATCGATCTCGGTCCACTATTGATATTCGACCGGGCCCTCTTGCGCCTGTCCATCCATTCCGCCGGTGTTAATGCCGAGCGTTTGCCTTAACTGAAAGAGGATAGTTTCGTCTTTGATCACATCCTGCAGCCAGTTTTCAAGCGGCATGTTTCCCCATTTGACAGCCCGTTGGACTAAATACGAGACCGGGCTGTGCGGTTCCGTCTTGTGGAAGAAGGTAGCAATGTCTTCTAAACGCTTTAGAGCGTCTTTACGGCTTTGGATAGCTCCGGTGGCCGATCCTCCGCCCTGAACGCGGACGCCTCCGCCCTCGGTCGCTTCACCGTCTCCTTGTTCTAGGTCGACGGCGTCTTCGTCGTCCGGTTCTTCGATCCGTTTTTCTTCGAGCAGCTTTTTTACCTGAAGATCGATCTGATCAAGCGATTTCTTGAGGTTTGACAGTCCCGGGGCCTGCTTGCGATCGTATTTCTCTTCGATCATCAGATTCAGCTCTGAAAGAGCGTCAAAGCATTCCGCTAAAAGAAAGCTGTTTTGCTCACAGAACGCGCGGCGGGTGGCAACCTTTTCTTTCCGCCACATTTCGGCCGTTACTCGCTGTTCGGTTTCAGCCTGCGTTTTAAGCTGACTAAACTTTATCTGATCTTCGGTGGACAGCAGGTCAAAATTATCGGGAATGTCGAAGGTCTTTGAGTCTTCCCAATCGATATACCGGTAGCCCTCACCGCCAGTTATCTTTGCTTCCTTTGCGGCCTGGGCGGCGCTAATGTCGAGCCAGGATATTGCGTTTGCCCGGCCTTCCATATCGCCTTCGTCGATCTCGGGATGCATCGTTTCCCAGAAATTTGCGTGAAGCCCGGTCAGGAGCTTAAGGCTATCGCGCAAACCAATGAAGCCATTTTTCTTTGTCAGGGCCTCGGCGAGCCAGACCGTCAGCTGAAGGTCTTTTGTCTGTTCACTCAATGCTGAAAGGACGAGGCTTTTGACACGATCAAAGTCGGCCACTTTCAGTTCTGTCTGCCAGTCGCCCTGGCTGACCTCCATATCTGCGCGCCGGGCCTCCGCGACCTCGTCATAAAGGCCTGTGTACCTTACGCTCGCTCCAGATGGGCTATCTTCGGAGATAGGCACAAGCAATGCGTCAAGATCGATGACCGGTTGTTGATGCAGTTCTTCGCTCATTGAAAAAACACCTTAGTTCCCGTATGACAAAGGAGGCAAATCAAAAGATTGGGTGAATGTGCCACCTATAATAAACGAAAATTCAAAATAACGCACTAACAAAATTTATTCCGTCGCTTCTGCCTCAGAGTTCTCGAATTCGACAGATTCAAGATCGAGGATCGACCGGTCCTTTCCGTCCATCCAGAAAAGCTTCAATCCTTCGCCGACGAATACCTCACCGCCCGCGTCGCGCCAATCGGTCATTCGCCCAAGGCGGACTTGGTCATTGTCGCTTTTCCACGAACCTGAATATAACGCGGGGAAGAACATTTCACCGTTGGTACCGTTTTTCAGCTCAACGTTGGCCTGGACCCAAAAAAGGTCACGAAGCGATTTTGGCTTAAAAAAGTCTATCTTTACGACCTGCTCGAACGGCAGCCAGAGGAAGGCGTCCTTAAAGATCACTTCGAAAACGCACATCGTCAGGTCGTTATAATCGCGGAAATCGCTAAAGGCTTCGCCATTTACCTTGCATGGATATGCCGGCCTTTCTTCTTCGACCCGGTCGATCATTTCCCGCGCTTCGCCGTGATTTCCTTCACGAAGGCGATTGTTTGCTTCTTGCAGGTCGATAAGGTGGGTGGGTAAAGCGGTCAATGTTTCCGGCTTCAGACCGTCGGCAAAATACTTCATCCGGTCGCGTTCGGCCTTCAGGTTCTGGCGAAAGATGGTCGTGCCGATCATCGAGTTCAATTCCTGATGCCCGACGACCTCCAGTTGTTTTTCCGCGCGTTCCCAATCACCGGCGAACAATGAAAGTTCGAATAGAAATGTCCTTGCCGTTACGTCGGTCGGGTTGGTCTTAACCAGTTTTAAGGCAGACTCCAACGCTCCCTTTAGGTCACCGTTGTCTAAGTTCAATTTTGCGTCGTTCATAGTATTCTTTGCCTTGATCTCGGCGGCGTACCTATTTCATGAAAGCCTTAGGTGCCTTCACTTGTCGGAAGATCGTCTTGTCAAAGACATCTCCGCCGCTAGATTTAATGGTCGCTCCTACCGAAGTTCCGCCTGCTGAAAATGAAAGTAAATATTCGCCGCCGGCCTGTTTGGTCGGACTGGATGCATCCACGAAGCGGAATAATCCCCAGGTTCCCTGGAATGGATTAGAAGACGCCGGGCTCGCGGGTGGTGCGGTTCCATCCGTAGATGACGTCCCGGTCGAAAGCACTGTCACCAAAACGCCGGTCTCAGCAGACTGAGCGGCCGGGAAACTAAGCCGATTAGAACCGGTCCCGCTCGAACTAACTTTCTGCCCGTCGATCGTTATCTCGACTATCGACTCTTTGGTCGGCCGCAGATTGAAATCGTATTCAAACTTCGGTGTGGGATTTGTTCCGAACAATGCCGTTCGAAGTGCGAAGGCGTTATTCAGATATGCTACAAATTCATCCGAGAACTGGAGGTTTGTTGTCTCCACCGGTTTAAGCAAGCCGCCGGATTCTTCAAAGTATTTTTCCAACTTCTCTTTATAAAATTTAGAAAGTCGGCCATCGTTAGGATTAAGAAACGCGGTCAGTTTTGCGAGGTCTGCCTCCGCCTGACCGTCCTGGAACGGGTAACCGCCTTCTATCTCGGCGGCCGCCGGCAGGATCTCCTCGTCCCAAGCTTTCTGCAGCTGCTGCTTAATACCGGCGCCCAAGAGAGTTTTCAAATTACCGATCGGCTGTTGGAGCAGCTTCGAAACTTCCTGGCCGGACGGCGTTTCCGCAAAGCCGGAAAGCATGCCTACGATCGCCTGTTCGCTTTTGTTGATGCCGATCGGATCTCCCTCACTTGCCGTCTTTTCGATCACGCTCCGCATAGTTGCGTCGGTGACGGTACTGAATCGGCTATAGATCTGCCCAATCTGAGCCTGATATTTTTCGACTGGGGCATCCTTGTCATCGGGCTTGCCGACGAAATTGAATAGCGGCCGGAATTCCTTCTCTGGCTGCGTATTTCCGACTTCGTCCGTGTTAGACCGCGAAACGAGACTCATTATCCAGTCCCACCAGCTGCCAGAATCGATCTTTGCCGAGAGGTTCGTATTCCGTTCTATGTCACGTACCAGGATCTTGATCGGCGAATTGGCCGACGAGAGAACTTGCAAAGCCTCGCTAGCATCTGACCGGTTTTGATATGGCCGAAGTTGAATGCCGGTCACAAACTTTCGCCAGTGATCTGCAAAGTCGCGATAATAGAAGTCTTCGAGCTTAACCTGATCGGTCGCTTGAGCAACATTCAACTGCCGTTTACCGATCTCGCCCATTACCCAATCGTCTTCGCTAAGGCGTTCATCCGCCTCCTTAAAAGCCGCCTTCATAAGGTCTACGCCCGGCCGTGTGAACGCACTCGGGACACGGTGGCTACCGACGAGATAGCTTGCGTCGGCACCGTTTCTGGCCAAGATCGCCTCAACGGTGGTCGGGCCGATCTTGTCGTCGATCTCTTTGGAAATGCGGGTGACCTGATTGCTGTAATATCGGTTAATGGCCGGAAATGCCTGCAGCTTGCGTCGCGAATCTTCGACAAGCTTCTCATTGAGAGCAATACGCGGAAAGCTGGACGCGTCGCCATGGCGATGTATCTGCTTTGCCCAAAACTCTAGGTGCTGTTCCGCCGCCGCTTTCATGTCGTTCGGGACCTTCGATTCGGTGACCCAAAACTCCTTGAGCGTGTTTGCTACGTGAGTGGCTTCCGCTTTTTCACGGTAAAGGATGGTATTACCGTCGATCACCTGCGAGCCGTCCGACAACATCAGGTAGGCCTTCAAAAGGTTGTAGTATCGATCAAGTCTCTGTTCTTCTTCCGGATTCAGTTGACTGGATGTTGCCGTTGACTCGCCGCTGGCAAATTTCTGGAGTTCAGCCTCGAGACGCTTGACCGTTGGTGCCTTAAAGCGGCGCTCGATAATATTGAAATAGAGCGGGAGAAGATTATTGCGATATATCGTGTTGCCCGAGTAAAGCCCGAAACGCATATGGAGCGGGGGATTGTTCCGCTCGTAGTCGTCCAGCCGAGTCATGAATCTCTTCATGTCGTCCATAACCCGGATCTCGTCACGCACCTCATCCGGATTCTTCGCCAGCACGTCTTTATTGGCGTCTGCGCGCCTTAGAACAAGAGCGGTCTCGCCGAAATAGGTCGCATCGGCAAGCAGACCCTTATTTGTGAAAAGAGAAATACCTGCCATTGTCAGAAACGCGAGTACGACCAATGCGCCCAACGTAGTCAGCACCCAGCCAAGGATCGGAGGCCTCTGTCGCTGGGCAACCATCGTTCGGACGAGGTCTTTGTCGCGAAGCAAAACATCGCGGAAGAACCGCTGCGTAAAAAAGGTCGTGCCGACCGTCTGAATGCCCTGAGGGGATGCCTTGCCGGCAGGCGATGCGGTAAAGTAAAAGCCGCGCAAAAACGGGTTCTCGCTAAATGGATTCGGCCTGAACAGAGCGTTTACAAAGCTGCCAAATTTTCGTCTGGCCGATCCGAAGTGCAGCGGAAAGTTGAAGATGCGGAGTTGTCTGACCGGCGGAAATGGGGCCGAAAGGCGAACGAGCCGCCGCTTCATCAATGAATTGTGGAGAAGCTCATATTCGCCGTCGAATAAAGCCTGTGCGTTCTCGCTTTTTTCGATCGGGATGGTTGCACCCCATACCAGTGTCGTATTCTCGTTTTTGGAACTCGAGAACGAATCGCGTAACCCTTCGATCGAATCGGCGTTCGTAAATACAAGATAAACGGGGAAGCGGACCTTGAGCCGCTGCATTGCGTCGTCCAGACGGGTCCGCAGCGTTTTGCCTAGTTCCTCGTTCTGACGGTCATCGGATTTTAGTATCGAAGAAGCATCAACGACCAGTATGAAGCCGTCGATCGGCCGATTTGAGCGATACTTCTTTATCGTCTCCAGCAGCGATGCCCACTCTTCGCCATCTACGCCTTCGGTCTGATATCGACCTGCGGTGTCTATGAACAAAGCGTCGCTCGTGACCCGCCAATCGACGCTTCCGGTAGGACGAATGAACTTCATCTCCGACTGCCGCTGGCTCGGAAGGTTCTGGAAATTCAGGTTCGAGGCCAGAACCAAAGAACTTTTTCCGGTCTTTGGTGCACCGGCAACTACATACCACGGAAGCGAATGAACCGCATCTTTGCCGCCAACGCCGAGATTCGAATTCTTGAGAAACTGAACTGCCTCTTCCGCACCTTCGCTTACCTGCGTATACGTGCCGACCGGTGCGGCTTTCGTCGCAGGAGCCTGCTGGGTCGCTTGGTCAGCCTGCGTTCCTGCCTGAAGTTCGGCCTCCTTCGCTGCTTTCTTTTTGGAACGCCGAGCAATAATGAATCCCGTCAATAACGTAAATGGTAATGTGAGTAGAATTAGGACAAGGACGACGATCTTTTGGTCTCTGGCAATACTTCCTTCGGGCATGATTGCAACGATGAAAGCGACTATGCCGTAGAACGACATTATGCTGCCGAGCCCGAGGGCGAATTTCAATTGTCCGACGTGCCAAGAAGACATAAAAGTAATTGTCGAAAGACGATACGTCCAACAGAGTTCCTAATTAAAAGGCGAAAAACTACCCGGGGATCGCCTTTGTTCGTGCCTTGATGCTGATTTTCCGGGTCCTCCGGATGTTCCCGCTATGAGCCGATCTGCAGTGGCGTGGCGGCATCCTGGAGAAATTTCGATGACAACAAAAACATCACCATGTATACAATTAACGCTAAACCTAGACCGCCAGCGGCAAAGATTTTTGCCCAAGTAGGCATCCCGCGTTTCTCGGGCGGTTTTGGTTGATCATTGGCAAGCCAGTGTGGTGAGAGTTCAACGGGCTTTATTTTCCCGACCTTTACTAAGGCATTTGCGGTCCTCTGCATTATAGAGAGCAATCGGTCCTGCTCATATATAGCGTATCGGCCCTTAAAGCCAAGCAGCATGCAGAAATAATACACTTCGACCGCATCTTGAGTCACTTCGATCTGCTTGATCATCGCGCTCAACTTATCGAAAAACTTATTGCCGGCGAGCTGTTCGCCAAAGTATTCGAGCTGAAGCGGGTTCTTTTCCCATTCGTCCTTTAGCGGAAAGTTATTCGTCAGAACCGTCTCGTCGACAAACGACGCTAGAGCAAATTTCGAGACTTGTACGATCTTGTGATTAAAACGATATCGCTCGGCACGTCGCTCAAAATCTTCCAGCATCCCGGCGATCTTTGGCCGGAGGTCATTGGATGGAGTCACAATTCCCGCTTTGAGCCTAAGTATCAGATCGAGGACCGGCCCGGCGAATGTGATCAGATCATTTTTTACCGCATTTTCCGACATATGATTACGGTTTTACTGCATATAGTTCGAGCTTTTCGTCCGGTATCTCGTTCGGGACATAGACCGAAATTACCTTGGATCCCGCGATGCCGTTCCAATACGGCCCTATCGAATCGAGTTGGAAATACTTGAACCCGACGCGAGACGGGATCGGTGCAGGAGGCGGATTGGCATGTGTCAGCACGACACCGGGAAGTGCGGAACCGATGACAGAGTCGATAACGTCGCGTGATGCTATCTTTACAACCCGCGGAACGCCTTCGATCAGTTTCGATTCCGGCATCTGAGCTCTTACCGCCAGGTAAAATCCGGCTTCTTTGATCAGGCGTTCGTCGTCAATGCGACCGACGTAAAGCGTATCACGGGTCTTCTCAAGCGGGATCGAAACGCAGCGGCTCGGGATGACAGTTTCAAGAAGTTCCCTCAGCTGCGTCGACAGGTTATAAAAGGTGAAGTAAAGGTCATCGTGATCGTATTTCACGATGTCTTTCGGATGATATTCCAACGAGAACGTCATCAGCTTGCCCACCAGCTCGCCCAGATTCAAATAGAGCGGTTCCGGATGAAGGACCGGCGAACGAAAGTAGTGTGAAAGCGTCGGGATAGATGAATTTATTGTATGCAGCAGCCAAAAAACCGCGACTTCCGACGTGGTAAAATCAGCGAGTGAGGCATTCGCCTGGCGACGCTGTTCGCCCAGGCTTCCGCTTTTTGTGATCAGGATCTCTACCATCTGCCGCAGCATATTGACGACCCAAGTCGAGGCTCCGATACGAAGGATGGGCGGGATATAATCGTCCGATATCTTTACCTGGCCGGTCGGAGTTCTCTCCAGTTCGGCTATCTTCATCGACGTAAAGCCGTCACGAAGTTCGTCGTCGTATATTATCCGTAGATTGCTCTTAGCATAGGCCAGAGGCTGCTCATTGCTCCCCGTCGTTTCGTCCTTAACGAGGGCACCCTCTTGCAGAAAACGAAGGTTTCCGCTAGGCGGCATCCCGTTAGCCTGAAAATTTGCCTCGCCTGATTTTTTTGCCGGTATCGCAAGATGAACGCCGAGTTTTTCTTTTTCAACCCTGAAATGGTCTCCAACAGGCCGTAGGTCCGGAACACCCTCCGCATCTGGTACGTTAATCATCAACCCGTCGGGCATCACAGCTCGGCAGGTCGTAACCTGAAAATTGCCATTAGCAATGGCCTCATTGTTTATTTGCAGATCAAGTATTCCGTAGCTGTACTGTTTGACAGAGTTGATCCGCGAGGCGAGCAAGTCTTCGTAGTAGTTGTCCCACTGTTGGAAATGATGAGGAGTCAGCAACATCCCCTCGTTCCAGACGATTTTTCGATATTTGCTCATAAACAGAATTAGACGTAAATAGTAGACCGAGTTTGGAAATTAGTAAACACCGAACCCGAATCTTTGTCCATTTGCCGAGAAGCGAATTTATCTCCGCTTTTTACGTCGCGGAACCGCGGCGGAACTCTTTTGTTTTATTCCCTTTTTCGGAATGTCCGTTTTAGCCATCATCCCAAAAAAATCAGCTACCCATCGCTCGCCGGTCTTCTCGACAAAGTGCTCGGGTGTTTTGTCCGCCAGATCGAGAGCTCGGATCATCGGCAACAGCCCGAGATGGGCAAATGCCCCAGTCGTGCCGACGTTAATTAATGTTTTCGATGGATATAGCGCTATTGGGATCCTATTGACCGATGTCGCGTTAGGCTGCGAACAATTAGCGGGCGGCGAGGAAACCAAATACTCGCGGCACGCAAGCGGCCTCACCTCATGGATCGAACACAATTCATCCTCGAGGAAAGGACACGCGATGCCGTCTGAAAAATAGTCGAGCACCAGACCCTCGAGCGTCCGTGCTGCCTCTTCGGTTCGGCCATCTTCGGCAAGCTTGCGACAATCCTGGACTTTCTCATACCATCCGATCGATGCGAAATGAGCGTTTCCTCGAGCAAAGCGATCGCGAACCTCGCTTCTTCGCGGCTCCGGCATCTCGTTGACGACCTCAGCCAGGTGATAGACCTCAAGTTCGGAAAGCGGAACGGGTTGGCGACAGCAGGCGCCGCATCCCGCCGCACAAGACACCTTTCTGCCATCCTTCTCGGCCGCCTCTACGCTTATGCCGACAAACGAGTTGGTCATCTGCTGGAAGACAGGCAGCATGCGATGCGGCTTGACCGGGTCGACCGGAACGGTCATTTGCATTTCGAGCGGCCGCCCCGCAAGAGTTACTTTTATCTTTCCGGTTACCCAGTTTCCATTTGCCATAAGGTTTACGCTCGTAACCGCCGAGACCGTTTTTCTACAAAACTAACGCTTCAGCATTGACGCCAAAGTCCTTCGGATTTTGCGAGATCGTGCCAATAGCGATAAATGTAAGAGCGCGATCAAATTCAGCGTCAGTGATCTTTTGGTTCTTGTGTAGGAACCAAATCGTCCGGATGGCACGGGTGCTTTCTGGGAATTTGTTAGAAAGGTCCTGAAGCATATTGCGCATTTTCATATGTTCGCCGGCCGCACCTTGATCGTACGCCGCGATGATGAGGGTACCATCGTCAGCCGATTCGGTTCCGATCTGCGCCAGAAGTTTATCTAATACCTCCGTCATTCCGGTCGCGGTCTGTGCTACATCGCCTCGATTCGGACCGAGCTTGTTGATCGCGGCGACCGCCAGGAATTGGGGCTTAAGATTACGCGCGGTGGCCATCTCTTTGATCTTTTGCGAGTTTCGCTTTGCATTGCCCAGATTCGCCGCCAGCGTGGGTGAACTGCTGAGCTGTTTTATCTTGTCCGCGATTCGGCCTGCCTGTTCGCTTGTCACGAAAGCCTTCGGATCATTGTCTGCTATCCGCCGAAGGAAAGCCGCAGCATGGACCTCGACCTTCGGGTCGTTTCCCGGTGTTGTCGGAGGAGGCGACGTCGAAGACGAGCTCCCGCCGGTACCGGAAGTTGTTGGCGAAGGTAGATCGGTCGGAGCGGTCGTCTGACCCGTTTTCACGGTAGATACCGGTTCCGTCGATTCTTTGTCTGTCTTTACGGTTGGGCGTTTCGGAGGATCGTCTATGTCATCGAAATCGTCGTCCAGGTCCAGATCGTCATTCGTCTGCGATGCGACGGCCTTCGATCGATCAGAAAAAACATAATAAATGCCGCCGGCAAAGACCAGAACGATAATGACCATTAGCGGAGCGAGTATCAGTAAACTCGACGGAAATCCTCCGCCTGAGGACATCGCCGCAGTTCCAACAGATGCTGCCGGCGGTGGTGGCGTCGGTGGCGGGTCCGCCGCGTCCTCATCTTTCGCGTTCGGGTCAACAAAGGCGACCATGATCTCGACGGCACCCCCAAGTTCGAGCTTATCGCCATTTTGAAGACCTTTCGGCTCGGTCAGTCGCTCGTTGTTCAGCAAGGTGCCGTTGCTTGATCCTTTATCTGAAATGACAAAGACGTCGCCGAAACGTTCGATGACGACATGCTCTCGCGATAAACGTGAATCAGGCACGCAAAGGTCGCACCCAGTGTGGCGGCCGACCGAAAATTTTTCGCCCTCGACCGCGATCTGCTGCTCACTGGCATTTTGGTCCTTATATTTTAACCAGAGCTCGGTCATTGCATCGGCGGACTCGGGAATCTGAGCATTTATCTGCTGTATGACGACAGAGGCTGCAGCTTTAGACCGTAGTCTTGCGGGTTCTCACCAACAATTGCTGCCGCAAAGAATTTCGGCACATATTTAAAGTTTTCAGATTGAAACTGCTTTGAAAGGATATCGCCCTTTGATATCAGCGTCCAGAAGTCACGTTCAACCCCTGAGCCCGATTCGAGGGCTTTTACCAGGTTGGAACTGAGGCCGCCTTCACCGCTGTTATAACTGCCTATAGCGAGCGGCACACTAGATGGGCCTGTGCCGTAACGTCCGGTCAACGATTTCATATAGGACGCTGCCGCGCGTGCCGAGGGTTCCGGTTCGCAGCGTTCGTCGGGGTTCGAAGGCGACGCACCGCTGATCGTCTTCAGTCCGTGATTCTCGCCCGTCGACTTTGTGAACTGGAACATTCCGAGCGGGCCAGTCGGACTCTGCAGACAAACGCAGTGTTCCGATTCGATCATCGCCAAATATAGCCCAATTCGCGGATCGATAGCTTTCTCGTTGAAGGCCCGTACTATGAACGGAGCGTTCTTACTCGCTCGTTCATAAGTGACCTGCAGGTTATCTCCGAATCGGCAGCCGCCGAGCGGCTTTACGTTTATCCGCTTAGCATATGCATCAACAAATGATTTGATCTTATCGACTGCTAGCGGCGGTATCTGGTCGCTGCTCCGGTTGCCGATCACTTGAGCCATCCGCATCGACCGTTCGGCTACGTATGTCCGCTTTTCTGTGTCGGACATATCCAGATATTTCTTACCGCTCGGAACCGTGACCACCGGCGAGCTGGTTGGCACCGGCAATTCTGAGTTCGAGGTTGAGTCCACCGGGAGTTGATCGCTTCCGTTCGGCCGGACCTCCGATGTAGTAGTCGCATTGCCCTTCGGCGTCGGTGTCACCTTCGCCTTCGTATCAGAAAGCTCAAAAAGATCTTCCTCATCGTTTCGGGACTGAACCGTTTCGCCGTTACCCCAACCAAAGACCTTGAATGCGACTATGACACCTGATACGCTAACTATCAGTATCGCAAATGCTATGAGCAATATCGGCACTAGGCTCATCGGCGAGCCGGACGACAAAGTTTGCGTCGGTTGCTGACGGACCGGTGCTCCAATCGATGGTGATGGCGCTTCGGCCGCAGCTTGCTTGACCCAAACTTTCAAAATCGTTTCGTTGCCAATGCTTATTGAATCGCCATTTTCCAGCGGTACACCAGCCGGCCCGACACTGGTTCCGTTCACGAAGGTGCCGTTAGCTGAGTTTTCATCGACTATCCAAATCCGATCGTTTTCGCGGTAAACCGACGCGTGGAGTCGCGAAAGACCTGCATCGTGAAATCGATGATCGGCATCGCTGCCGCGCCCGAACGTTATGCGACCCTCAACTATAGAGATCTCCTCTGAGCCCTCCGGAGTTGGAAATGTAAGCAATACTTCACGCATACGTTCTCGTCTTATAACGTAAGACGATAAAGATCCGAGATAGGTTTATCGGAAGTTAGGCCGAATTTCTGCGGATTCTCAGCCACGATGCCCGCAGCAAAGAATCGGATCACCTGTTCGCGCTCAGGCGCCGTCTTAATTGAATTCCAAATGTCGCTTCGATTCTCCGGCAACGACGCTTTCCATTCACCGGCTTCCTGCGGAGTTTTTCCAAATGCGGCAACGCTGTAGATGACGTCCCCGTCAAAGACGCTAAAAACCAGAGCCTTCATGTAAAGGGCCGATGCCTTTGCGGCGCAATTCTGCGACGCATCAGTAATGGGTTCGCTGCCGCATGGGCCATTATAAGAATTGGATGTAACGAATTCCTCGGACATTTGCCACAAGCCGACCGTACTTCCGCTTTTCGCAGGGTCAAACTTGCTTCGGCTCATCGCCAGCAAATATCCCAGCGGAGCATCGAGATTTTGTTCGCGCACGTATGCAACATTGATCGCATCGCGATAACGAGCTGCCTTTTCGTAGTGACCGCCTTGGCTAAATTCAGCCGTCCTTCGCTGAACCTCCTGTAAGAACTGCCGATTCGATACGTTGTATTTCATCGATGACGGAAATTGAGCAAGGAGGTTGTTCGACATCTCATTGATCTGAATTAGCGAAGGGCCGGTTGCTTTCAGGGTCGGCGGCGGCGGCTGGCCGGGCGTCACCGGAGTGTCATCATCGGGTTTTGTGATCGCCCGTGTTTCGAACGCGAGTAGAACCGTCTCGGCCTGCGGGATCCGATTACCCTCCGCGTCGATCAGCGTTACTGACAGAGGATGGTCAAAACCGTCAGCAAGGTCAGGAAAATCCTTTGGATCGATCTCGGCGGAATACGGTGATTCGGAGACACGCGCGAATTCAAGCCCGTCCAGGGTAAATGCAACACTCTCTACACAGCTGTCGTCTTTTAGGCTCACCAAGATCTCCGTCACCTTGCTTATAGAATCGCCCTGTTCGGGTGAGATCACCGTCGCGGTCGCACCACAGGAGGAGTCCTGCATGAAATAGAATGCCACCGCACCAACCCCGATTATGACCGCGAGTCCAAATACTCCTCCGGCCACCATCAACATTCCCCGGTTGTTTCCTTGAGCCTCAGGAGCGACGGCGGGCGTTCCAATATTTGTGTTTTCTTCGGCTAGGACGGACTCCTGGCCATCTAAAGAACCGACCGGCGGAGCGCTCGCATCAGGCTCGGACCGCCTTTCCTCGATTGCCGGCGCAATTTCGATCTCGGCCGAACCGCCGAGTGTTATCACATCCCCTTCTGCCAGATAAACTTCGCCGTGGACCGGTTGACCGTTCAGCGCGGTTCCGTTGCTGCTGTTGAGGTCGATCAGACAATATTCCTCGCCCCGCAGCTCGATCTCAGCGTGATATCGCGAAACGTTCTCGTCCTCAGGAAACGAAATGGAATTATCCGGCGTTCGACCTAGGGTCACGACGCCGGAGCCGAGGAAGAATTCGCGTTCATCAAATTTTAGCTTGAGCTCGGGCATTGTGACCTATTCGAGGGCCCGTCAATAAAGCCAGTTCGGGCGCCGAATCAACAAAATAGTCTAGCTGAGGCCAAAAGACCCCCGCGTTATTTGACGACAAGCGACGGGAAATTTGCGTTTAGAATATGCCGCTAGCTCCGGCCGGCCGCAGGAAAAACCAATAAATTACTGCCAGAAAGACCGCGATGAACCCGACAATGAACAGAATGCCTAAGATCGTCCAAACAATGCCGTTAGACGAACGAGTTTTGGCGACCGATGCTTCTGACATAACTTCAGGCTCCGGAATAATGACCTCGGCAAGGTCCGGCTGAGGCTCCACCGCCGGGGCTGCGTTCGAAGATTCCTCGAATCCCTCAGTCGGTAGCTCCTCCGGGTTTGGTGATACCGTCGGATCTTCGGAACCAGCAATTAATTTTTCATAGCCTTGAGGTAGATATCCGCTTGTTTTACGGAACACCGGTTTCGGCATCTCCCATTTACCTGCCACGGTCGGCTCACCCTCAACGGGCTCAGGCGTAACCGGGGCGGGAGTGGGATTCGGAGGAGTAGTGTTCAGATCTTCGTCATTCTGCGCCGTCTGGCTGCTATCTTTATCGTCATTCATAGCAATTTACTCCATCGTCCAAAGTTGTGATTCATCGCCCCAGATCGAGGACATCCGTCCGGGTTATGATACCCGTAATACGTTTGAAGTCCTCGATCAGAACTGCCGGTGAACGTTGAAGTTCACTCTTTATTTTCGCAAGGCTGGTATCGACATCGAGTACCGGGAAGCTTCCTTCCATTACCTCGCTGACTTTCGCTTTGAGAAGTTCACGATCGACCAACAGTCGGGTCAGAACGCGGCTTTCGCGCAAGCTGCCGACCGAACGATTGTCTTCAAGCACAGGGATCTGGGTGACGCCGCTCGTGTGCATCATTTCGAGGGCGTCGCTTAAAAGGTCATCTGGCGAAACAAAAACCAACTGGGCCGGTGCGCCGGAGTTCTTAGTCTCTGCGATCAATCGAGCAGTGATCTTTTGGGGTTCGAGAAGAAGTTTTTCTTTCATCCATTCGTCCGAATGGAACTTCGTTAGATAATGCTCGCCGGTGTCGCAGACTATAAAGACAACAAGGCTGTTCTTATCGAGATCTTTTGCTATTTTAACTGCTGCTGCAAAGTTCGTTCCTGTTGAACCGCCGCAGAAAATTCCTTCGCGTCGCGACAGCGCTCGAGCAAGCTCAAAGGATTCACGGTCCGTAACATTGATGATCTCATCAATGATGTTCATATCGGCATTCCCGACCGGAAGGCTTTGACCGATACCTTCTACAAGATAGGGCGTCGCTTCCGGGACGCGGCCGGAATCTTTATATGTCTTAAATATAGAACCGTACGGGTCCGCTCCGATGATCTTGATGTCAGGGTTCTTTTCTTTTAGAAATCGTCCGGTCCCACTGATCGTTCCTCCAGTACCGACGCCGGAGACGAAATGGGTGATATTTCCGTCCGTATCGTCCCAAACCTCAGGCCCCGTCGTGTGATAATGTGCCGCCGGGTTCGCCGGGTGATTATATTGATCGGGATAGAACGAATTGGGGGTCTCTTTCGAAATACGTTTTGCAGTCTCAACATAATGATCGGGCGTTCCGTTTTTCGCGGCTGACGGACAGACAACAATGTCAGCCCCAAGCGATTTCAAAAATCGCATTTTTTCGACCGAAACTTTGTCCGTAAGAATAAAAATGCATCTATAGCCGCGAACGGCGGCCACCAGGGCGAGCCCAATGCCCGTATTTCCCGATGTTGCCTCGATCAGCGTTCCACCCTTGCCGAGTACACCCTCCTTTTCGGCCCAATCGACCATCGATATGCCGATCCGATCCTTTACGGAATAACCAGGATTAAGGTTCTCCATCTTGGCATAGATCGGAGCCTTGATCTTGAGTTCGGCGGTCAAACGGTTGATCTTGACGAGCGGTGTGCGGCCGATAAGTTCTAAAATGTTGTTATAAAGCTTCATCTTCGGTCAGAAATCAGAGTGAATAGCAGCGGTTATGATTTGATAATCTTAAACTTACATCAAATCTATGCAAAATTGAAACGAAAGAAATTGTGATGTCGTATCAAATACTAATGAAAAAGCAACTTTTTAGACGGATATTTCTATCAATTGTGGCCCTAATTGTGACTCTGACAGGGATATCTGTACCAGGCCAAATTGCAGCGAATTCCGTCCAGACCGTCGATGAAGCTTCGGTTCGGCGTCGGATGGAGTCATTCGAAAAGGTATGGACCACAGTCAACGAGAAACATTACGATCCGACGTTTGGCGGTGTCGACTGGAAAGCTGTACGCGGAAAGTACGAACAACTTGCGCGGAAAGCTAAGACTGATGACGAACTTCACAGCGTACTGCGGTCAATGTTAGGGGAGCTGAGATTATCTCACTTCGGCATATATCCGATCGGTGCGGAGCTCGGCTCGGGATCAGAAAGCGGCAGCGTTGGGATCGAACTTAAGCTTATTAGAGGCGATCCGGTCGTTTTTCGAGTCGATAAGGAATCGGGTGCGGCGGTCGCAGGGATCGTGCCCGGTATGACACTGAGGACCGTCGCCGGTAAGCCTATTTCAGAGCTTCTGGCCCCGCTGGACAAAGCATTAAAGGCACGAGACCTAACCGACGCAAGCCGAAGTCTTTATCGCGAGCGTGCGGCCGAAGCACTTCTAGGCGGAACACCCCAAACGAAAGTGACGGCGGGTTTTTCGACGGATACCGAAACGGTACAAAACTTCTCGATCGAAAGAAAGCGGTTCGCCGGCGAACTATCGCAGTCGCTCGGCAACTTTCCGGCACAAGAAGTTGTTTTCGAATCGCGGATGCTCGAGGGCAATATCGGCTATTTCCGATTCAACATGTGGGTGATTCCACAGATGCCAAAGCTTCGAGCGGCGATGAAGCAATTCGCAAACGCGTCCGGCCTGATCATCGATCTTCGCGGAAATCCTGGCGGTGTTGGCGGGATGGCAAGCGGGCTCGCCGGCCTAATGCTTGATGAGCAGGCTACGCTCGGTTCGATGAAATCGCGAGAGAATGAGATCAGCTTCATAGTTTATCCGCAATCAGCGCCATTCATGGGCCCGGTCGTGATCTTGATCGACCACGGCTCGGGGTCAACGAGCGAGATTTTCGCCGCGGGGATGCAGGAACTCCGAAGGGCGACAGTGATCGGTAAAGCGTCCGCAGGTGCGGTATTACCCTCTGTATTTGATACACTGCCGACCAACGCACGCTTCCAATTCGCAATAGCGGATTACCGTTCGCCGAAATCCGTGTTGATAGAAGGCCGCGGCGTTTTTCCGGATATGGATGTGGAACTTGAACGTGACGCGTTGCTAAAGGGACGCGACGGTCAGTTAGACAAAGCTATCGAACTAATAGGGAATCAGAGAAAAAATTAAATTATGAAATTCAAACTAACAGCACTAGCAATGATCGTTTTTTCGGCACTTACTTCGGCATTCGGTCAGAATGCCGCGACGCCGGCACAAGCAACGGCGGCAACTAAGCTTCCGGCAGTTTCGGAAATACTTGCCAAGTATGTGGCTGCGATCGGCGGACGCGACGCGAACATGAAGATCAGGTCGCGCGAATCCAAAGGAACGGTCGAACTTAGCCCAATGGGTATCAAGGGCACTTTCGTGTCGATCGCCGCCCCAGACGCCAAGTCCATGACGAGAATGAACTTGGCCGGCATCGGCGATATGATCGAAGGTAGCGACGGCAAAACTGCTTGGACTGAGAATCCGATACAGGGTGGGCGCGAGAAGGCCGGGAAGGAATTACAGCAGACCGCGATCACATCGACCTTTTACCGAGAGATAAACCTCGACAAACTTTTTGCTGACCTCAAGGTGACTGGCACGGCGACGGTCGAAGGAAAAGAGGCATTCGTCATCGAGGCGAGCAACGAAGGGCTGCCGACCGAAAAACTATATTTCGATGCAAAGACGGGTTACCTGCTTCGGTCCGATTCGACGATAATTTCTCCGGAAGGCAATCAGTCGGCGATCATTCATTACGATGATCTACGTGAGATCGACGGCGTCAAACTCCCGTTCAAGATCAGAACGAAATTGCCACAGTTCGAGGTTGTTATAATAACTACTGAGGTAAAGCATAACGTGAAGATTGACGACGCGACATTCGCTCGGCCCAAGTAATTGGAGGGACCTATTTGAGAAGTTCCGCTCGCTTCTTTATCAAACAACCTGGGTTGTTGGTAATAATGGCGGAAATGCCAAGTCGGATCGCACGAACGACCCACCGCGGTTTGCCGACGGTACAAATTGCAACAGGAAGGCCGCTTTTCGCGGCCTTTTTCATTAGCTTGGGGTTCGCCAGCGAATAGTGAATCGAAAGTTCATCCGCCCCGAATTCGGCCGCGATCTTCACAAGATACTTTTCCTTGCGGAGAATTTCATTATCTTGGGTGCAAATAGGGCAGCGACTCGTGCTTTAGGACAGTGGTGTCGAACGTGTGGGATAATCGAGAGGCGAAAACTTTTTACCACCACACGGTCAATTACGCCTGCCTCATTGATCGCATTGCAAACGGCCTTGGCAAGGGGACCAACATCGACGTCCTTACATTTAAGTTCAATATAGATGCGGCCCGGGAAATTCTTCAAATGCTCCAGGGTCGCAGCGAGCGTTTGTATCCGTTCGGCCGAAAATCGAGTTCCATCTGCATTCGCGCCAAACCACGAACCAACATCGATGTGGCCTAATTCCTCCGACGAATAGCTATTGACTCGCCCTGAAAGACCTGAGGTTCGCAATAGGGTTGCATCATGAATTACTACCGCTACCCCGTCATTTGCGAGACGGACGTCAAATTCGATGCCGTCCGCACCGTCCCTTATCGCACGATCAAAAGCCGCAAATGTGTTCTCCGGCGCCAGAGCACTTGCTCCGCGATGGGCGATTATTAGCGGAGACTTGATGTTGGATACTTTAGATCGCAAGGTGTCTTTGGCAGCCGGGCTATTTCTTTTGAAGAAGAAAGACCGTCTTTGACCAACTTATCGGTTCATTGAACGGAAAGTTGTGATCGCCGACGATCTTAAAGAACTTCTGTGATGTCTTCCTTACGTTTTCGATCGGATGGATCTTAAATTTATAAAAAAATTCGAGGACCGAGCCGACGAACGATGGCTTTACCGGGATCAAGACCAGCCTTCCGCTCTTTTTCAATACCCGCGAAAGTTCCTCAAGGCCCTGCTCCAGCGGAACGTATTCAAGTACGCCGCACGTTATTACAAGGTCAAACGATTCGTCGGCGAATGGAAGCGACAGGATGTTGCCCTGGATGGCCGCAACCTTTGCTCTGCCATTCTTCTTATCCTTTTGAATCTCCTCGGCGGCGACTTTCAGGGATTTGTGCGAAAGGTCATACGCTATGGTCGTGCCAACTTTAAGTCCCGAGTCAAGAAACCCGAGCGTAACGATTCCTGTACCGCTTCCGGCGTCCAACACCATCGAGTTCTCGTTAAGATTGAGATCAAGTTGGCGGAAAAATTTTGCGACTGAGCGGCGATAGCCGTTTATCTTAAGCGCGAAATTATGAACATCGGCGATACGATCGTAAAAGGTCTGGGTCTGGGTTCTCCGCGTACGGGCACCGATCTGTTTCATTCGCTTAAGGTTCGGCAAGGAGCTTCAGCATCATCGCCCGCATATCTTCTAAACGGCTCGGACTCGACCCGGTCTCGAGATATCTTACAATACCCTTTCGGTCGATCAATACCGCGGTCGGAAGCGCCGTGGCACCGTACTGTATCTGCGTCTGCTGGCCGCTGGCTACCAGGAAGTCATACGGCAACTTATATTTCGACCGAAATCGTTTTAAGAATTCTATCTCATTCGGTTCATCGACTGAAAATCCCTCTGCCCGGCCGTAATAACGGGTGACACCAAGAATTACGAACCCCTGGTCACGAAAATCCTGCTGCCACTCCGAAAGATGCGGAAAAGCGTCAAAGCAAGGGCCGCACCATGTTGCCCAGAAATCCAAAAGTATCACCTTTCCACGCATCGAAGCGAGCGTCGAGCGATTGCCCGGAAACCACTGATCGATCTCTATCAATTCTGGTGCAGGCTCACCCATCATCTTATAATGCTTTTCGCGGGTGCGAACGCGCGATCGCAGGTCCGCAGCAATCTCTTTTGCCGGAAAGTTCTTGCCAATGTCGATCAAGGTTGAGAGGTATGTTTCGAGCCCCTGAGACTTGCGTCCGCTTTCGATCTGGTAAACGATCAATTTGTCGGCCGCGTAGTAGTAAAACGTCGGAGAACCGACCGATGCAGCCGTCGAACGCATCTCTAGAAGGGCGGAATCGGCTTCGGTTTGTTTATTTTGGTCTCTGTAAGATTCGAAAACGAGCATTCCCGCGTCAAGCAGTTCGTCGAGGCCGCGGGGCATGGATGACGGATCGGCAATAAGAACCTTGGATGCCTTGTAAGCTCGCTCGGCGAATGGAGCGGCGGCGGCAAAATTCTTTTCAAACAGATATGCCTTGGCGATCTCACCGTTCACACGGGCGGTCTCGGTAAGCCGCGACGGTGAACCTCTAGTGTAAGCTTCGTAGGCCGAAATAGCGTCATCGAAATTCTTCTGTTTTGCGTAAATGACCACAAGGATCGACCTCGCGGTCTGCGATTTGTTATTAACCGCGTCAGTCATCGCAACATATTGCGCAAGGCTCTTGGCGGTGCCATCCAGATTCTCGGCTATCCAATGTAGCAGGCCTCGATAATAGACGTCCTCTGAAGCCATGTCGCTTCGCGTTTCAGCGACGGCGGCGTACTTTGCCGCCAACTGCTTTTTTTCCTGTTCGGTGCGAAGTCGCAACTCTTCGCTGAATTTGACCTTTTTTTCCTCGAACTCGGCAAACTTCCGACGACTATAGGAATTCGCATCATCGAACATCTCACGAACCGAACGGTCGTCTGCGGCCGCCTCTGCATTCGATAATTTGACCGCGGTGCCCGGCGCAACGCGTCGCGACTGACCGGCGGATATAATGGTGATCAGAAGTACAAAAAGCGTTATTGAAAGTAGTTTCATTATATACAACTATTTTGCTGCTGATCTTGTGGTCGTGGAAAAACGATCCGGCGAAAACGCTCTGACGCTAAGATCAGGCGTTCCGCCAGCCGCGATCTCCGCAACGACCTCGGCGGTTATCGGCGCCAGCAGGATTCCATTTCGATAATGCGCCGTTGCCACGATGAGACCGTCGATTCCATCGATCCTGCCTATGACCGGCAGAGAATCGGGAGCATAAGGGCGAAGGCCCGACCACTGATCCGATACTGCCTGACCCTTTAGCCCGGGCAGAATCTCTTCGGCAGCGATCCGCTGCGAATCCAATGCGTCAACAGTGACCTCGTCTTCAAATCCTACATCCTCGACCGTTGCACCGGCGAGCAATCGCCCGTCCCTGCGTGGAACAAGATATCCACGGCTGCTGTAAATGACACGTCGCGTCAAATGCGCAGCCCCATCAAAGGCAATCATCTGTCCGCGAATAGGTATCACGACGATCGGCATCCTTTCGGAACCAATTTTGATGAGCGAGGTCCAAGCGCCGGTTGCTAGAATTGTCAGTTCAGCGCGGAATGTTCTGTCGCCGGCAATAACACCAACGATTTGGTTCCCATTCATCGCGAGCTGTGTCACTTCGACATACTCGACGATCGAGATGCCATTTTTTCTGGCATATAGTTCCAGAGCTTTTAACAGTTTGCGGTTTTCAACTTGGCGGTCGTCTGGAAAATAAAGTGCTCCGGCGATGTTAGACGAAAGATTCGGCTCGGCACGCCTTGCTTCAGCGGCCGACACACGTTCGACTGAAATACCGATCTTGGACTGAGCATCGTATCTGCCGTCGAGGGCCGCAGTCTCCTCTTCGGTAAAAGCGACGAACATCGTACCGTGGTTGTTGAGTTCAATATCGACGCCCGTGTCGTCGAGCAGTTCTTCTGCGAATGGGGTGTAGAGCTGATTCGAAGCCGCACAAAATCTGTAGTGTTCATCGGCCGCGAGCGTCTCAGCTCCTGGCGCAAGCATTCCTGCGGCTGCCCAGGATGCTTCACGGCCAATGAGGCCTCGTTCGACGACCGTAATTTCGCCGTACCCGCGGCGATGAAGCGCTCGAGCTATACATAGGCCGATGACACCGGCACCAATGACAAGTACACTCATAAAAATCGAAAACTTATTATAAGATACAAACACTTGATAAAGAATATATGAAACACACGATCACATTGATTCCGGGCGACGGCATCGGGCCCGAGATAGTTGCGGCGACAGTTAGGATCCTCGAAGCGACCGGTATTTCGGTGGAATGGGAGACACAGATACTGGGAGCTCAGGCGCTCGAAAAATATGGCGCGACACTGCCTGATTCGGCCATCGAGTCGATAAAAAAGAACCGCGTGGCATTAAAAGGCCCGGTGATGACGCCCATCGGCAAAGGGTTTACATCGGTAAACGTTGGGTTGCGGAAGGCTCTCGACCTTTATGCCAACGTTCGCCCGGTGAAGGCACTGCCGAATGTTCCGTGCAGATATCCGGAGCTTGACCTTGTCATCGTTCGTGAAAATACCGAAGGATTGTATTCGGGCCTGGAACATATCGTGATACCAGGCGTCGTTGAAAGCCTTAAAATTATTACCGAAAAAGCATCAACGCGGATCGCAAAATACGCCTTTAATTTTGCTCGGGATAACGGTCGAAAAAAGGTAACGGCGGTCCACAAGGCCAACATAATGAAGCTTTCGGACGGTCTTTTTCTCGAATGTTTTTACAATGTAGCCAAGGATTTTACGGATATCGAGGCGGATGACAAGATCATCGATAATTGCTGTATGCAGTTAGTCATGCGGCCCGAGCAGTTTGACGTTCTTGTTATGGAAAACCTTTACGGAGATATTCTTTCCGACCTTTGCGCCGGTCTGATCGGCGGGCTGGGATTGGCTCCGGGTGCGAATATCGGTGAACAAGGGGCGGTTTTTGAGGCGGTTCATGGCTCTGCACCTGACATTGCGGGACAAGGCATCGCGAATCCGACGGCAATTTTGATGTCGGGGCTTCTGATGCTCCGGCACTTAGGTGAGACAGGAGCTGCCGACAAGGCCGAGAAAGCAATGCTCGCAGTCTTTGCCGAAGGCGAGTATCTGACGCGTGACCTTGGCGGAAATGCCAATACGGCCGATTTTGCCAATGCGATAATCGCAGCGATGGGCTAAACCGAAGCTCATATTGGCGACAACGGTTTGTTCGGCGTTCATCTCTAAGTCATTCAGAGGCCTCCTTATGCAAAAAATGTTAAGAATAGCTTCAATGTTTGCGGTAATGATCGTCGCGGGAACGGCCATGAACACATCTGCTCAGTCAAAAACGGATATTTCCATTAAGTTTGGCGAGGACAAAAAAGTATGCGAAACGGAAATTTCAATTGCTTTTGTCGAACTTGTGGAAGATTCTCGATGCCCTACGGGCGTTAACTGCATTCAGGCCGGGAATGCGGTCATTCGCTTTAAGATAGTTTGGAGAACCGGCGAAGAGCAGACGTTCACGCTTGAGACCGCAAGAAGTGACGAGAAATTTGACTTTCGCGGGTACGAGGTCAATCTAATATCTGTGGATCCCTATCCAAAGGCTGAAACAGAGGTCGCGAAAGAAAACTACTCGGCCCGGATCTCGGTGACCAAGAAAGGCAAGTAATTCCCGTCACACCGGACGGGTGAGGAACATAAGTACGATCATTACCAGAAAATACGGCACCAAGACCGCAGCTCCCGGAAAATCCTTTGCCATCCGTTGACCAAAGAAAAGCGATAAGATAGATGCCGAGCCTAAAACGGATGCGTAAAACATCAATAGCGTAGATCCAGCGAGAACGAAATATATGACGCCGATCGCAGCCAGAACGCCGGTTGCAATCTCCATCGCCGTAATTAATCCCAGTAGTGCAGGAACGAATTTGGAGAGCGGCGTTTCGGCAAAATGCCCGGTCAGCCACCCGAGATTCCCGTTCCAGTCAAGGGCTTTATCAAGCCCCGACTGTAGAAATAAAATGGCGACGAACACAGCGATGAAGAAAGCGGGAAGTTCGCTAACTATTGTAGCTAGATTCATAGACGGAATATCGTGCTCAAGAAGGCAATAAAAAAATTTAGACGCCGACTATCTTAATACATTCCGCCCGCCTCACCTATCTCTAGCGGGTGCCAATGAAGTCCACGCCGCTGACGTTATCTTCCGTACTAATGAACACGCTCGGGTTGGCAAAAGTGTAGCGTTTGCCGGATGCTGAAACAATGTACGACTGTCCCGCCGGGACATCGGCGAATTCGTAATAACCGAAAGGATTGCTTATCGTCCGACCAATGACCTCACCTTCGACCGAGAGGAGATGGATATCCACACGGCTCAGTCCGAATCCGGCCAGTGTCTGGGCGCGCCCTGAGACGGTGACCCAAGCTGCCGTCGGAACCACATTTGTAAATATCTCAACCTCGGCCGAATTGCCACCTGCCACGGTCGGGCCGCTGGCCGACACGACGAAGTAGTGACGCCAATGGGCAAGGCCGTTGACGGTGTGGGTTGTAAGATTGCCGAGGTTGACGGTTTCGGTATAAACACCGCTCGTCGTGCCGAATTTTACGGTGTAGTTAGTCGCACCCAACACAGGCACCCAAGACAATGTCGCCGAGCCTCCGCCACCAGATGGGTCAACGATAAGCGGCGCGCCGAGGCCGGTTCCGAATTCTACGCGGATCATCTTTGCGATAGACGGAACACCATCGCTATCAAGCAAAAAAAGCATGTAGTAACCCGGCGGCGCGATGTTCGAATTTGGCGGAGCTTTCAGGTTGAGTCCGCCCACCGTAACTTCTTTTACCAACGGAACCCTCCGCTGCTCAAAATCTACCGAATGGGTTACCGACGAAACCCGCATCATCACAGCCTGCGAGACGTTCTGCGCATCAGGTGTTTCGACAAAAAACGATTCGTCAAACTCGACCGACCCAGGTGCCGAAACCAACGCCGGCCGCGGCGCGAGATTTCCCGAACCGTCACTATCATACAAATATGGAGGCGTATATATCTCCATATTTTTTTCGAGATAATTTTCGGAGTCGCAGTCACCGCAGATGCCGCCGCCGCCGGTCAAAACGCGTCCATCCGGAAGCAATATGGCAGAAGAATGATATTGACGCATTCGCGAAGCTTCGGAAAGCTGCGTCCAATCGCCTGTTTCCGGGTCCCACAGTTCGGCCATAAAAACACTTGATGAAAGATCTACTAGAGCACGGTTCCCCGAGAATCCGCCGGTTGCGAGCACGGTTCCGTCGGGGAGAACAGTTAAATTATGCTGTCGACGAGCGAAATGCATCGGTTCCAGCGGCGACGTAATTGGATTGCCGGTCGGGCGTAACACATCGATGTGTACAGCCCCATTTGTTGGAGGTTGTCGACCACCCGAAGCCATGATCTTACCGATATCGTACATCGCGAACGAACCATATTCCCTGTTGATCGGCGATTGATCGCGTGGCCCTGCCATTGACCGACTCCCTGTGCCAGCCGTATTGTAAAAGACCATGCCATTCTCCGGCCCGAAGTGCAGAGCTCGACCATCCGGCGTAGCGTGGAACCAAGGATATAGAGGAATCGCGTTGTGAGTTGCGCTTGAAAGAGTTCGCAAAGTCCCTTGCGTGGTATAAACTTCAGGCACCCCAATTCTGCCGCTTGTGATGAGCATCTCGCCATTTGCTAGCGGTGTTACCGAGGGGTACCAACGGTTCCCTTGGGTCATATTAGGACCGCGGGACCAAGTACTATTTATCTGATCAAATAAATGGATCGTGTTGGTGCCTCCGAGAGCGGAATTCAGATTCCCACCGGCTAAGAAAGGCGTTCCGTCTGGCAAGTGGGCAAATCCGGCACAAAAAACGTTGTAACCGGTCGTAACGTTCACGTTGGTTACTATATTCGTTTCGGGGTCCCAGATCGACGCTCTTGTGAAATCATGCGTTTCGTAGGTTTCTGCCGCTAAGTCTCCGACAGAGTCCCACATCAAGACTTTGCCGTTTGTCAACACCATTACATGGATCGGGACAAGCGGAAGCCCAAAAACTGGCGACCAATGGCCGACGATATGGCTGTTGGCCGGGGCAATCACGCGTCCCGCAAAAGCAGAAAGAAGTAAGTTCTCAGTATTATCGAAAGTGAGGAAGTCATTCTTTAACTGTTCATTCAAATCGGCAAATCCTGGCCATCCGAAGTCCAACCGTATGTGTTCGTCTACTTCCGCTCTACGGTCCTGCCGGCTGGTGCGGACATCGTGGCCGTGATACGGAGTGGTCGAAATCAGTGTAATAGCTAGAGCCGCTAGAGACGAAAAGAGGGCGCGAAGAAATCTTGTGGACATATACACTTCCTCCGGCCAGTTTGATATGGCGACTCGCAAAGATCGAGCATGGGGGGGGGGAGCTCGCCAGACGCCATTATTGGCCGTATTTTGAATTCCTAGGGATAATATACCCAAAAGTGTAAAAAATCCAAGAAAAAATGTCTCGGTTCTAATGCATATTCCAGTTACGATTTACTTGATCGCATTATTCGTTCTATCTCTTCCGGGTCTTTTGTGACCTGTGACGTTAGATTTCTGTTGCCTTTTTCGGTCACGAGTACATCATCTTCTATTCTGACGCCGATACCGCGATATTTTGCGGGAGCGGTTTTGTCGTCGGGCGGAATATAGAGGCCGGGTTCGACGGTTAAGACCATTCCGGGGGCAAACGGCTTTGACTCTGTTGCCTTTTGGTCAGTGAAGTACCGGCCCGCGTCGTGCACGTCGAGGCCGAGATAATGGCCGACGCCATGCATGTAGTATTTAAGGTAGGATTTCTTCCTGATAAGGTCCTTAGTTTTGCCTTTTAGAAGTCCAAGCTTCTTCAATCCTTCAGTAAGAAGTTCGATCGAAAACTCTTGCCGAGCCTTGACCGTGTTTCCGGTCTTGGTGAAATCGATGCATTGAAGCTGCACGTCGAGTACGACGTCATAGACCTCACGTTGAGCGGGCGTAAACTTGCCGTTCACTGGAAAAGTACGAGTAATGTCGGCGGCATAACCGTTATATTGTGCGCCGGCGTCTATTAGGATCAGGTCGCCGTCCTTTAGCGGCATATTGTTTTCCACGTAATGAAGGATCGTCGCATTATCGCCGCCGCCGACTATCGAATTGTATGCGACACCACTGGCTCCCTTGTCCTTCATGTAGGCTTCCATCAGAGCTTCGACCTGGCCTTCGTTCATGCCGGGTTTGACCTTTTTCATGGCTAGCGTATGAGCGTCCGCGGAGATCGTTGCTGCGGTTTGCATCAACTCAACTTCTTCGGGAGTCTTATGTAGGCGCATCTCACCGGTGATAATCGTCGGATCGATGATCGTATGGGGCGGAAACGCTGTTTTCAACCGTCGAACACGCTGGCCCGAAAGGTACTGAAGAATTTGGCGGTCAAGTTCCTCGTCCACGGCGAAGCGATAATAAAGTTTGTCTCGACCGTCAAGTAGTTTCGCAAGATCGGCCTCAAACTTCGCGATCGGAAGGGCCTTTGCGGCACCAAAGTTTTTCACGGCGCCTTCAACTCCCTGCCGTCTTCCGTACCACGTTTCCATTAGGGGGTCGCGCGGCCGAACGTAGAGCGTATACGGAGCCCGCCTGTTTGAAGGGTCAATCACGGCGATCGCGTCCGGCTCTGGAAAGCCGGTTAAATAGAAGAAATCCGGGTCTTGCTGAAACTTGAATTCAGTGTCGTAGCTCCGGGTCTTTTCGTGGGCCGCGGGGATGATGGCGACAGAATTGACATCCATCTGGTCGATAAATCGCTTTAGCTGTTCTCGCATATTCGTCACAGTTTATCGCAAATTCGGCAAAACACTTAACGGCGAATTACGCGATCGCTAAGAATTGTGAAACGATCCTCAATCGTGTAATTTGAGTTGTTCGCGGCAATTTTCCGATGGACCTAAGGATCACTGAAATTTTTTTATCTATACAAGGCGAATCGTCGCACGCCGGGCGACCATGCTCCTTTGTTCGATTAACCGGTTGCCCGATGCGTTGCGTTTGGTGCGATAGCGAGTATACGTTCACCGGCGGCGAGAGTTTGTCGTTCGACGAAATAATCGCGAAACTGGAACAGTTCGGGTGCAATCTCGTCGAGGTAACGGGAGGCGAACCGCTTGCACAGAAGAGTGTATTCGATTTTGTCAGCACGCTTTGTAATCGAAATTATGAAGTACTGGTTGAAACGGGGGGATTTGTATCCACCGAGCCGGTAGATACACGGGCGGCGATCATTCTGGACATAAAATGCCCGGCGTCGGGCGAAATGGAACGCAATCACTGGCCAAATCTGGAACGCTTGAGACGGGAAAAAGACGAGGTAAAATTCGTTGTAGCAGATCTTGCTGACTGGGAATTTGCTAAAGCAAAGATCGAAGAATACGATCTGATAAACCAAGCCAAAGCAGTGCTCATCTCGCCCGTTCACGGCATTGAGAATTTATCGGAGATCGCTGAAGCCGTCGCAACAAGCGGACTGAAAGTAAGGTTGAACCTGCAGCTGCACAAGTACATTTGGGGAGCCGACGCTCGCGGCGTCTAAATCAATTGGCAATTGTAAATTGGGGAATTGTAAATTGGGCAAGCAATATTCTCCTTAGGCACAGAGCCGCGAACACTTTTCAAGCTTTCAACCAATTTACGACCGTTCAATTTACAATTAACAATTCACCACATGTTTATGATGAATAAAGCTATTTGGTTTTCGATTTTTATGCTTTGCTTTGGCGCGTTCGCCTTGGGTCAGGGCCGGGCTCAACCGGCAGTCACCGATCGTTCTCTGGATGAACGCATCAAGGCCGAAGTTTCAGATTTCAAGGGCAAGGTTTGGATCTATGCGAAGAACATTGATACGGGAAAGGAATTCGGCTTACGGGCTGATGAACAGGTCCGAACCGCGAGCACGATCAAATTGCCTATAATGACCGAGGTCTATCGCCAGATTGCAGCTGGGAAGATCGCCTGGACCGACGAATTTACGATCGAAACCGGAAAGACATCCGGTGGGTCGGGCATCCTGAGTGAATTCAGCAACGGGTCGAAGATAGACCTAAAAACTGCCGTGCATTTAATGATCGTGCTTTCGGACAACACTGCGACAAATTTCGTTCTTGATAAAGTGACGAGCAATGCGGTCAACGATCACATGGCAAAGCTCGGGCTTAGCGACACGCTTTCGCTTCGCAAGATCGGTGGCGGCGGTGATGCGACGGCTTGGAGCGAACCGCTTAACAAGCTCTTCGGCATTGGCAGATCGTCGCCGAAAGATATGGTACGTCTGATGGAGATGCTCGAAAAAGGTGAGGTCGTTTCGAAAGAAGCTTCGGCGGAGATGATCGCGATCCTTAGGCGTCAGCAATACAAAGACGGCATCGGCCGGAACGTATTCGACACGGTCCCCGTCGCTTCAAAATCCGGTGCCCTAGATCGATTGCGCAGCGATGTCGGCATTGTCTACACCCGCCGAGGCCGGATCGCAATGGCTATAACTGTCGACGATATGCCTGTCGTCCATTACACGACCGACGATATGGGAAGCCTTTTGATCTGGCGATTATCTCAATTGCTTCAGGAGGGTTTGGCCAGGTAGTGGCGATAACGCACGCAAGCATGTTGGAGATTATGAATGAGCGAACGTGATATCGATAAAGTGATTTTACTCGTTAAAGAACTCTTTCCAGATGTACGGGTTGATCAGCTAAAAGTAAGCAATCCGAACGACGATGATGGGATCTGGTATTTTGGGATGCCGGGCGCCGAGCGTGATGAGATTCATGTTGAGAACGGCTACGGCAATTGTCCCTTTTATTGCGAGACTTACAGATCCGATGAACGATTCACGACTGAGAGCATTGAAGCAACTGTTGATCTGATATGCGAACACCTTTCCACGGCCTCAAATCAGAAAATACCGTTGGGCCTTTGTTTAGTTTCAGGTGGATTGGACAGTTGTGTAACAGCCGCGATTGCGAGGAATGAGAATACTCACGTCGCGATGCTGCATGTATCGTACGGACAAAGAACGGAAGACAGAGAAAGGGATGCGTTTTTCAAGATTTCAGGTTTTTATAATGCTTTTCGAGTACTCAATGTATCGATCGAATATCTCGCGAAGATCGGCGGTTCTTCGCTGACCGACGAATCTATTGAGGTCACTGAAGCCGACCTCTCCTCAAAAGAGATCCCGACGAGCTACGTGCCGTTTCGCAACGCGAATATGCTTAGTATAGCGACGAGTTGGGCGGAGGTAGTCGGTGCGACGAGTATTTATATCGGTGCGGTCCCCGAAGATTCGAGCGGCTATCCGGATTGCCGGCCGGATTTTTTTGAGGCATTCCAACAAACGATAAACACGGGCACCAAGCCCGGCACACGCATCGAGATACGCACACCGATCATTCATTTAACAAAGGCTGAGATAGTAAAGAAAGGGCTTGAACTAAATGCACCGCTGCATCTGACGTGGTCGTGCTACCGTAACGAAGATCTCGCCTGCGGCAACTGCGATTCTTGTGCACTACGGTTGCGTGGATTTGCGCAGGCCCACGTGGATGACCCTATCGGTTACGTTTATCGCCAGAGTTTTGCCTCGAATAAAGAGTAAAATACCTAGCGGCGTCCCCACTACTCCGAAGCCGGAAAATATCAAGGCGGTTAGAATTGAATCACCTAGGGGTTCGGTGCCGACACTCTCAACGCCGGCAAGTGCATTGAAACTAAGGTAAACATTCCAAATCAAGCCGATGAGGCCTCCAAGCAAGCTATTACCGATTACAAACAGCCCGAAGATCCTGTATATGGGACCACCGTTTCACGCCCGAACCGTAAATTCCGCAAATCCGATATGGACGTTGTCATCAGATAACGAGGCGGTCGCGGTCGATGTCGAGGCCATCTAGATCACCGATAGCGGCAAATGACAGCTTTTCCGTTACAAAGAATTCACGGGCAAGCGCAATTATGTCGTCCGCCGTCACAGCCTCAACGCGTTCGATCGATTCTTCGACGGGGATCTGACGGCCGTGGAGTAGTTCCATGTGAGCAAGCGTTCCGGCGCGTCCGGCCGAGTCTTCGAGACCGAGCAGGATCGAGGCTACCGTTTGATCTTTCATTAACTGAAGTTCGTCAACGGTTACTCCGTTGCGGACTATCCAACGCATTTCGTCGAGCACGATGTCCAGTATCTCTTCGACCTGCTCCGGCGACGTTCCCGCAAAGACCGAGAATATTCCGCAATCGCGGAACGTCACCGCCGACGATCCGACGCTATACGCCAGCCCGCGCTCCTCGCGGACCTTTTGCCAGAGTCGGCTGGACGTTCCTCCACCGATAATGTTGGCTAGAAGTTCAGCGGCGTAACGGCGTTCGTCGCGGGCATCGACGAATGGCGTCGCCACTATCATATGAGCCTGTTCGAGCTCGGCCTTGTGCTCGATAATGATGGGCGCCGCTACCGAGGGCTTCCTGATCGCGGGCTGCGTATCGCGGACTTCTGAACTCGCAAGTACGTTGTTTCGAGCGACGAGCTCTAACATCTTTTCGTGTTCGATATTTCCGGCGGCAGTGATAACGAGATTTGGCGGGCCGAAGGAGTTGCGGTGATATTCGCGTGTACGGTCGTGGCCGAAAGTTCTAACCGTCTCCGGCGTGCCGGCGATCGAAAGTCCGAGTGGATCATCAGGGAAGAACTCTCGATGAAATATGTCGCCGAGTAGTTCCTCCGGCGAATCGTCGATCATCTTCATCTCTTCGATGATCACACGCTGTTCGCTTTCGAGATCGGCATCGTCGAACCGCGGATTCGTTAGCATGTCGGTGACTAGGTCGAAAGCCTTTTCGACGCGGTCATCGATCACTTTGATCGCGAAGCCGGTGTCCTCGTGGGTAGTAAAGGCATCAAGGTTGCCGCCCAGCCGGTCGGTCTCAATGGCAATATCTAGAGCGGTACGCCGCTGCGTGCCCTTAAAGACGGTGTGTTCGATAAAGTGCGAGATGCCGTTTAGCACGTCAGGTTCATTTCGCGAGCCAACGCGAAAGAAGAATCCCAGCGTCGCCGACCGGACTCCCGGCATTCGGTCGGTCAGTATCGTTAGGCCATTCTCAAGCCGAGTCTCTTTGATATCTTCCTTCATTGCAAGAAAGATAGAGACTAGCACGCCGCACTTCTAAACTGAATTGAAGACGCCCGCATAACAAAAGACCGCGCCCATTGATGCGGCGCGGCCAGTTCAAGTTCGTGTCGAGATTACAGATGTTTAGGCGGTGCCGAGGGCGTGTTCGATGGGCTGGACGGCGGAACGATCTTTTTTTCTTCCGTCTTTCCGTTTTGCTCGATGCCGAGCTGGGCCAGGACCTCGGGCCAATTCAGGCCGAGAGCTTGCAATTGTTGCAGGAGCGAGAAGATAACGGTCGGGCCCGTCTGAGCGAAGCGGTTGATTCCGCTCGTGTGACCGTCGCCGTTACCATTTCCGCCTTGATCGATCATTACGACCTTATCGATGTTGCTGAGAGGCTCAGAAACCGCACGGAAAACAGGAGCCGACGATTCGATGATCGATGGAAGCTTTTCAAGGATCGTCTGCAACCGGGCGGCGTCATTGAACTCGCGCCACGCGGCGGCCTTTTCCATGATAGCTTTCGCCTCAGCAAGGCCTTGAGCTTCGATCGACTTTGCTTCGGCAAGTCCTTTTGCCTCAAGCTTTGCCGCTTCGGCAAGTCCAACGGCACGGATCTTTTCGGCCTCGGCTTTACCCTCGGCGGCCACGGCGGCGGCTCGGCCCTGTCCCTCGCGTTCCAAGGTTTGAGCATCAGCTTCGGCGATCGCGATCTGCGCTTGCTTGCGGCCCTCAGCCTCGAGAATCGCCGATTCCTGCAAACCCTGTGCTCGGAGGACTGCGGCCTTGCGGTCAGCTTCGGCCTGTTTTACGACCGTTGCCTCAAGTTCCTTTTCTTTACGCAGAACCTCTTGTTCTTGAACGGCGATCTGTTCCTGCGTTCGAATGCGTTCGATGCGGACCTCTTCTGCCGTGACCTGCTGCTGTGCCTGAGCATCGGCAAGCGGGCCGGCTTGATTTGCCTTGGCGCGTTCGGATTCGATCTCAGCCTGTACCTGTGCTTTCTGGATCTCCGTTTCTCGATTTGATTGTGCGATCAGAGCTTCGGTCTCGAGTCGCACCTTCTCACCTTCCTGCAAAGCGAGCGACGCTTTGATCTTCGAATCGCGATTAGCTTCGGCCTGGCCGATCTCGGCGTCTCGTTTTACTTCTGCAGTTCGGCGTTTACCGAGGGCGTCGAGGTAACCTTCTTCGTCTGATATCTCCTGAATTGTTAAGGCATCTAGCCCAATTCCCATTTTCTCAAGATCGCCAGCGGCCTCTGTCGTCAGTTTCATCGCGAAACTCTGCCGGTCGTTGTTGATCTCTTCGACGGTCAAAGTTCCCAAAATTGCACGTAAATGGCCTTCAAGCGTTTGGAACACGAGCCGGTGAAATTGTTCCTGCGGCATGCCGAGAAAACGCTCGGCGGCAGAGCGCAAGCTAGTGTCATCACCCTTGATCTTGACGTTAGCGACGGCTTTGACCGAGACCGGAACGCCTTGGACCGTGTATGCCCGCGTCGTCGCGAGCGGGACGGTGATAACGTTCAGGTCAAGGTATTCGACCTTTTCAAGGAACGGGAAGACCAGCGTTGCACCGCCGCGGACGAGGCGATAACCGACCTTGGTGCCATCAGCCAGCTTCCTGCTTCGGCCAGAGATCACGGCTGCCTGGTTGGGCGAAACCTTAATGTAGTTTCGGCCAATCAGCATTATTGCGATCAACGCGGCGACCACAATACCAAGAACGATGACCGGTATTATCAGAGCAGAATAATCTAGTAAGGTGTCCATAATTTTGTCCCTTGAGTCTTGAAAGCGGAGATAGTTTCGGAATAAATGAAAACTTCTAACTGATATCCGATAACCCTAGTTGGTGTTAGTCGTGACAATCACCGAATCGCCCGCAACGTCCAAGATCTTTACGATCGCACCCGGTTTTATCTCTTCGCCGCTACTTATGCGGGCTAGCTTTTCGACGCGTTCGTCTCCGACCCGGGTGGTTATTTGGCCTAGTTCGCCAGGCTTAATTCCAACCGTGACCTGTGCTGTTCGGCCGATCAGGTCAGCGTCCGTAACACTGCTCGACGACTGCTGCCCAATAAGAAACCGGCCAAATGCGGAAACAACCCCACCGAATATCACGCCGCCCAAAAGCCCGATCAGCGAACTCGGCACCGGCCCAAATCCAGACCACGCACCGATAAATCCAAATCCGCCAAATGCCGTTATGAAAACCGCGATCACACGGCTGTCGAACAGCCCGAAGTCGTGTCCATCACCGCCAAGGTCAGCCTCCCCACCGAACATCTCAAAGATGTCGCCAAGTATCAGCGAAGCCAGTAGAAAAACAAATCCTACGCCGCCGATAATGGCAAAAAGAGTTAGGAGATTCAGACTAGTGAAAAAATCCATGTTTTCGATGTGCCTACGGGTGACCGATCAGATGATTCCCGACATTCTATAATGAAAGCGATTTTTTCGCTATGGATAATAGCGACTTTTGATAGCGATGAAATCCACCTTGTCTATTGGTAATGTAAGATGTCGTAATGGATGACAAATATAACATAAGCAAAAGTCGTGAACCGGAGACGAAGCAGGAGGCGATCCAGCACCAGATCGAGGACCTGATCAAGCAGCGCGACAAGCAAACCGACCGAGCCGCTATCGAGAAAACTAATGCGGAGATAATGAAGCTGTACGCTCAATATGAACGGCTGAAATTATAAAGACCTAGGCCTTTCCTGTGTCGGCGCGTTCCGCCAGTTCAGCCCAGCGTGTCACGTCAGCGTCGAGCTTTGACCGAGCGCTTTGCTGCTCGGTAAAGAGTTGGTTGACCTTTCCCGCATCGCTTGCGGCAGCAATGAGTTCTTTTTCAATGATCGGCAACCGAGCTTCACCAGCCGCTATTCTTTCCTCGAGCTCCGCTAACTCTCGCGTCTCCTTAAAGCTGAGTTTTTTCAGCTGTGACTTCTGCGCCGGAGGCGCCTCGATGGCCGGCTTCGCTTTCGGTGCATCGGCGACCTTCTGGTCGGCGATCTCGCGCTCGTTTGCTTCCAAATAGACGCTGTAGTCGCCGGCGAACTCCCGAACCTTTCCGCCGGGTTCAAAACGAAAGACATTTTCGATAGTCCGGTCAAGAAAGTATCGGTCATGGCTGACGACGATCAGAGCTCCCGCGAAATCATCGAGATATTCCTCAAGAGCGATCAGAGTCGGGATATCGAGGTCGTTGGTGGGTTCGTCCAGCAGCAAGACGTTTGGCGAGCCCATCAGTATCCGCAAAAGGTAAAGCCGCCGCCGTTCGCCGCCCGATAGATTGCCGATGACGGCGTATTGCTGCGCGGGCGAGAATAGGAATTTCTCGAGCATCTTTCCCGCGGTGATCTGCGTACCGTCAACGGTCGTGACAAACTCCGCAACGTCGCGAATGTAGTCGATGACCCTTTGCTCGTCATTCAGCGTTCGGCTTTCCTGATCGTAATAACCGATGTGCACGGTCTGGCCGATCTCGATGTCGCCGGTGTCGGGAGTTACGCGGCCCGTTATCATATCGAGCAGCGTAGTTTTGCCCGAGCCGTTTGCGCCGATGATGCCGATGCGGTCGTTGCGTTTCAGCAGATAAGTGAAATCATTGATCAGCTTGTTCGTGCCGTAGCTTTTCGAAACGCCGTTGATCTCGACGACCTTGGAACCGAGCCGTTTCGAGCCGATCGCGATATCGACGCCTTGTTTCGCCCCTTCTTTTGGCACGGCCATCAGCGAATGGGCGGCGGCGATGCGGTGTTTTGATTTTCGCGTGCGTGCCTTTGCTCCGCGGCGAAGCCATGCGAGTTCCTTTTTGATCAGTTGCTCGCGTTTGTGGCCTTCGACCTCACGCTGTTCTTCCTGCTCGGCCTTCTTTTCGACGTAATAACCGTAATTTCCACTGAAATTCTGAACGGCACCGCGATCCACTTCGAAGATGCGATCCGTCACGCGGTCGAGGAAATACCGGTCGTGCGTCACCAGCAAAAGCATTCCCGTATAACGGGAAAGATACTTCTCGAGCCATTCGATCGTGTCCGCATCGAGGTGATTGGTGGGCTCGTCCAGGATGAGAATGTCGGGCTTGAAGATCAGCTCGTGGGCCAGGGCGACACGTTTTCGTTGGCCGCCTGAAAGCGTCCCCATCTTGGCCGTAGTATCGGTTATGTCGAGCCTCGTAAGCACGGCCCGTGCGTTTGCCTCGATCTCCCAGCCGCCGTTCATTTCGAGTTCGTGCTGTAGGTCGGACATTCGCTGAAGCAACGCTTCGTCGTGGTTGCCGGCGGCGAGGTCGTGACACACCGCTTCGTAATCGCGGATGGTCTGCATGATACCGCTGCTCGACGCAAAGATCGTCTCAAGCACGGTCAGGTTTTCATCGTACGGCGGATTCTGCGAAAGATAGGCGAGCGACATGCCCTTGGCCCGCACAACGCGTCCATTGTCGGGTTGTTCGATGCCGGCGATTATCCGCAGCAAGGTCGTCTTGCCGGAGCCGTTGGCACCGATGATGCCAACCTTGTCGCGGTCCTCAAGTCCAAGCGTCACATTCTCAAACAGCGGCTTAAAGCCGAAGTTCTTCGAAACATTTTCAAGTGAAACAATATTCATGCGATGTAATTAATTCCCGATCGCGTTAAATAGCAGCGGAAATGTTGCGAGGCTTTGGCCGCGGTATTGGGGGCGGAAGCCGAAGAGAACGATCTTGCCTTTGCCGACCTTAACTTCGACGAGAGCGGCCTTGCCGGCGATCTTTTCGGCGCCGAGAGCCCAGCCGGAGAGTAATACTTGCTTCGGATCGGTCGGATACGAAGCTATCGTGCGGACGTCACTGCGCTTTATCGTCTGCCATGGCGTTCCGGGTTCGTCGCCTGAGGTCGTCCAGTCGCGCGGTATGTCGAAAACCGGAGATTGTTCGAACCATGCAATGGATTCGCGGGGCATTCCTTTGGCGACCGGATGTTTGGTATCGAGATTGGTGCGGAGGATCGAGCCCGGGATGTAGAAATCCTTGCGGTCGATCCCGGCGGTTACGTTAATTATCGGCAGCTTGAATTGCTCGATAGCAAAGAGCGATGAGCGGTTCAGAAATACAAGCGTCCCGCCGGCCTCGACAAACTTTTTCAGATTCTCAACGCCCTCTTTCCCAACGCCGCCCACATACTCATCCGGCATCGAGCCTTTTGAATAGCCATTGAGGATCTGATTGGGGGGCTGGTCGGGGAAGATCACGGACCTGCGTGCAAACTTTCCAGATCGGATTGCGTCAGTGGTCGTCGTCTCGACATATGTTTTACAGTCTTTTTCAAATTGTTGCTCAAGTACCCACCGGGTCCATCCTTCGTCCATGGACGGAATATGAGACCGATAGAGAGTGTTATTCGGCAAGCCGGCCTGGCCGTGGCCTCCAATTCCGCAGCCCCGCCCGGCGCCTCGGCCCGGTCCTACCGACGTCTTGAAATTTCCGAATACGGGTATGACATTAACATCCATCATGAGCGGCAACGTGTGAGCAGTCACGTCGTAGGGAGCGATAGGTTGGCCGCTAGGATCTAACAAGTTTGGATATGTCTGCTTTTCGAGAAGCGCTTTTGCAAATCCTGCATACGGTTGCGACATAGGAACAACCGTAGCTCCTTCGGGTATCTGAACTTTCCTTGATGCAACTTTCTTGCTGGCGTAGGTTTCAACTCCTGCCCGTTCCAGAATCTGAAGAAGTTCGCTTCTCCGATAATAATCTTCTCCCATGACATCCTGCCGCTCCTCCTCAGGATAAGGCAGGATAAAGGCATTTAGCTCTCCATCATTCCTCGGCCTTACCGCTTCTTTCCCGATCTCATAGAATCTCGAGAGCCACTTCTCGCGGTTGTTGGCGGCGTGGTCTAGGAGGCTGAAGGCGGTGGCGTGCATGTAGTTGGTGATGTCGCGGAGGCGCCATTCGCCGCCTTTCCAGGCGGGGCCGTTGTTGGCGTCGTCTTTGTGCGGATTGACGCCGCGGCCGCCGCGAAGTTCCTCGGCCTTAACGGTGATGGGCGAAGCGAGACGGGCGGATGCGGTCTCGCTCAATATCCGTACGCCGCCGTGGTAATGCGAATAAGTACGGGCGGGCGTCCATGCGTCGTAGGTCGTGCCGGTCGTCAGGCCCTCAAAGCCTTTCTTTCGCATATCGCCGGCGATGTACAGGCCGAGTTCCGTGTAGCCCTCGATGATCTGCTGCGGTACGTTCGGCTCGACCGGCGGCATGTACGGCGGCAGGAATTGGCGAGCGCCGTGCGTGCCTTGTTGATGGACGTCGAGCACGATCTGCGGATGCCAGACGTTGTGGATCTTATCGACGGTGAGCTGCGTCTCGACCTGCGTGAAGGCGTACCAATCGCGGTTGTTATCGTGGCCGGTGTATTTGTGATAAAGCTCCGGCGGCGACGTGCCTTCGTACGGCGTGCCGAGCGTTTTGTCGTACCAATTTTTAACGATGTCCACGCCGTCGGGATTTAGCGACGGTACAAGAAGGATGATCGTGTTGTCGAGAATGTTCTTGATCCGCGGGTCGTTGCTGCTGGCAAGCTCGCGGGCGATCAGCATCGACGAAAGAGTCGAGCCGACCTCGGTCGAATGTATCCCGAATGTGATAAGGACGATGGTCTTGCCTTCCGCGGCCAGTCCTCGGGCCTCGATATCTTTGGTTTCTCCGAACAAGGACTTCAAGTTCTTACCGGCGATCTTTCGCGGGTCGGCGAGTTTGTCGTTTATCTCTTTATATTTTTCGAGATTCTTCAGATTCTCGGGCGATGAAACCGTCGCGTAAACAAAAGGAGCACCCATCGTAGTCTTGCCGATCTCTTCGAACGCCATTCGGTCGCTGGCGGCGTCGAGCTTTTTGAAGTAATCGACCGTCTGCGCCCAGCTCGCGAGCTTTCGGTCATCACCGGGTGTAAATCCGAGCACGTTCTTCGGTGTCGGAACCTGTGCGCTGATGGCGAACGCAAGGCCGAGAAATGTCACGCAAAGCTGCAAAGAACGCAAAGAGAAGGTCTTCATAAGTTTTCGGTGTCCAGAGAAAGGATTTCCGCTAGTTTAGAGGATTTCGCCGCAATTTAACAGAAATCCGCCCTGAAATATGCTTTCGGGCGTGCTCCCGAAGGTTTCGGCGGTCTTGCCGACGCCATTGGCCGTGCGGAAAATGGTTCAGTCCGAATGTACGACAGTTCAGGCCATGCGTACTACGGTTCAGTCCATGTGTACTAGGGTTCAGTCCCGACTGTACTGCGGTTCAGTTCATGCGTACTTCGGTTTAGTCCATGTGTACAACGGTTCAGTCCACTTGTACTAAGGTACGGTACCGGCGGTAAATGGCTTAGGCCGGCGATCGGGTTGCGAAAGTGCAGTGCCATCAAGAGATTAAACAAAAGTTACACGATGTGAAATTTTGTTTTACCTTTTAAGGAAAGACGCGTTATACTCAGTGTTGCGTGTCTTTCCTTTTTGCTTCCGGCACGCCTTTTAGGAAGCAAAGATCGCTGGATCAAAGCCTGCGCCGGTGATTTCCGGCAGAATCATTCACCCCGACCATTGATCTATGCTAACCGTGTTGCAAACGCAATTGCTGCGTTCATTCCTAATTCTAGTTCTACTCGTCTCGACCGTATTAGCGAGCGGCTGTGGAGCCGAGGCGACCACCGTTGCCGAAGTGCCGGTAAATGCTGTTAATGCGACGGATGCGAGAATCGATGCGGGCTCGATCGAAATCAAACCGAACAGTCCGGCCGATACAGTTAGGGAATTTTACATCCGGCTTCGCGAAAGGCGGTTCCGGGAAGCGATCCACCTGACCAACATTCGCCCGGCGATCGAGGGCCTGACGGATGACGAACTGAAGGAATTCGCGGTGGATTTTGAAGCTATCGCTAGACTGGTCCCGCCCGATATTCAGATCAACGCCGAGTTTATCACCGGCGACAATGCGACGGTTACTGCAAAGCTTCCATTCGAGGATGAAGTGGAACTCGCGTTTCAGGAGGTCAAGCTACGAAGAAACGGGGATCACTGGGTGATTCTTAGCGTTGATGAAAAGGCCGAAGCCATAATTAACCGAGAAGGCAAAAATTATTTTTATTCGCTGAAGATCGAAACTCATCAGGAAGAGGCCAGGAAGATGCTCGAGCGTATTTCAAAGGCGCAGCTTGCTTTTGCACTACAGAACGACGGCATCTTCGCCGACGCCGCTAAGCTGATCGAGCTTGAATATCTTCCTGCCGACATCGCTACCGCCGAGACGACAGGTTACGGATATCAACTTTACCTGAGTACCGATCGGCGGAATTATTACGCGACCGCAACGCCGCGAACATACGGAAAGACCGGCCGACTTTCGTTTCGGCTGGAACCGACCGGTTCGGGGAACTCGCGGGTCATCAGCAAGGACGTAAACGGCGAAGTGCTGACAAAATAAGCACTTCCGGACAAGGGGTCGTTTTCAATCGAGCTTTGGATGCGTTATCATAAGCTTTTGCCCAACTTGTCCTGAAGCCCCCGGGTGCCGGAGAAAAGATGCTCAGAAACATAGTCGCAAAATTAAATTCGATGTTCACGGAGAGTTCCCACGCGACAAGAAAGCGTTATAACCTTCCGATAAAGATCGTATTCGAACCCACGTACAGCACGGGTCGCTTGACTTCGCCGAACGACAATCTGTATATATCCGGAGAAACCTATGACCTGAGCCGATCGGGCGTGGGGTTCATCGTCTCATCGATCCGGGTTCGCGAAAATTATCTCGTCGGACAGGACCGGCATTTGAACGCCGAGATCGATCTGCCAGAGGGCAAAGTAAGGATGAAAGTCATCGGCCGACGATATGAGAAGGTCGGAATCCATCTTTCGACAGAACGGTTCCTGATCGGTGCCGAGATAGTTGAGATCAGCAAGGACGACCGCGAAGTGTATGAGCATTTCCTGAAGTTCGGCAAACGAAAAAAGGCGACTTCGCCGAGCCTTGAGCTGGGCGGAAATTCTTAGATCGACAAGCATTGTTAAACGAAGTCAGGCGTCGGGCATATGTCCGGCGTTTTTGTTTCTGCCCGGCGTTCGACTATAAACAAAGTATGATTGAAAAAGTAGGTATCGGATTTATCGGTTCGGGGTTTGCTAGGCGGGTGCAGATCCCGGGATTCTTGGCCTGCGACGGCGTCGACCTAGTTTCGGTAGCGAGCGGTACGTTTGCTAATGCCAAGGCTACGGCTGAGGAATTCGGAATCGGGCATTTTACTGCCGACTGGCACGAGACAGTGGCACACCGCGATGTGGATCTCATCTGCATCACAACGCCGCCGAATCTCCATCATGAAATGGCACTCGCAGCGATCGCTAACGGAAAGCATGTGCTTGCCGAGAAACCGATGGCCATGAGCGTAGCCGAGGCCGTGGAGATGAAGGCAGCCGCGGACGCAGCCGGCGTCCTTGCACTGATTGACCATGAGTTACGCTTTCTGCCCGGTCGGCAGAAAGCGAAGACGATGCTTCACGAAGGAGCGATAGGAAAGGTGCGTCACGCCAAGTACTCGTTTCAGGCACCCCATCGCGGCGACCCGAAGCAGGAATGGAATTGGTGGTCGGACAGATCCGCGGGCGGCGGCGCTCTCGGGGCGATCAATTCGCATGTTATTGACTCATTTCACTGGTTTTTGGAGGCCCGAATCTCTTCCGTGGTTTGCCAATTGCAAACGCACATAAAGGAGCGTCCTAACGCCGGTGGTATGCGAGAAGTGACCACTGACGACCAGGCCAATATGCTGCTGCGATTTGCAGAAAGCGAGTTAACGGAAGATGCGACCGGCCTTGTATCTGTTTCCATGATCGAGGGGCCGGAATATGTGAATCGGATCGAATTCATCGGGACCGAGGGCTGGCTCCGTGTAAACCATCGAGGTGATGCGTACGTCGCCAAACCTGGAGACAAGGATTGGACCGCGGTCAATGTCGATTTTCCGCCGAGCATTGACGGGGTGTCTGAAACTGGGTTCCCAAGCGGATTTATGGCGTTTGCCCCGCGAATAGTCGAGGCTATCCGAACGGGGAACTACAATGTAGATCACGCTGCTACCTTTGCGGATGGGATCTTAGTACAGCGGGTGCTCGATGCCGCCCGCGAGGCAGACAAGACCGGAAAACTCATTGCGCTCTAAATTCGTTCAGTGAACGGTCGTCGGTTTCGGACCGGATATTGAGACCTCAATGGCCGAGATCGATACCGAAACTCCATCATTATCCATACCCTCGATCGTCTTCCCCTAGAGAGTGATCTTTTCGTTTTCGCCGTAGCCTGCGTCCCGGCCTGTGGCTAAGGCTTTTACAAAACCGAAGATCTCAACGAGTTTGCCGGCAGGCGAATCCCAATATTCCGCATTTTCTACCGATACCTTCAAGAGGCATATTTTCGGTTCGTCGAGACCTTCGGGAAACCATGCCTTAAGGATCGGACTCCAAAGCTCTTCCATCTTCGCGCGGTCGTTAACGATCTCGGCCGAACCCGAAACGGAAACGTAACGGTCCTTTGCAGGCTGCGAATAAGAAACATTAACGCGGTTATCTTCAGTGATCTCATCCACCTTGTGGGTATCTTCACTTGTGAAAAACCAGATGTCACCGAGGCCATCGAATTCCTGTGTGGACATCGGCCGACTCCGAAGCTGTCCGCTATCGACCGTCGTAAGCATGCAGAAATCGATGCCCTCGATCAATTCTTTCAACTTTTCAATGCTTTCCTGCTTGTTCTTTTGCATATTTACCTCATTCATAGAACCCAACTCTCTTCAATAATCATTCAGCGCAAATTATCGCAAATACCGTTCCACTCCAAATGAGGTTTGATTCGTATCAAAACCGTACTTCCCAACAGCGATATAGATGTAGTCTACGACGCTAGATACGATTAGAGCATTATTTTAACGTTTACCTCGATCGATACTGGGGAAGTATGATGCGTTCCTTGGCGACCGGATGAAATCGGACGATTTTATCTCCACTATTGTCCCTTACTTTCAATTCTATTTCGCGGGTCGTGTCACCAAAGAAGACCGAAAACCCGCCAACTCGTACTTGACCGTCACGAAGTCCGGCCGCGTAGGCCGCACTTTCTAATTTCACATTTGCGACGATTCGGTCTTTCGCCAATTTATCAAAGTCAAATCCGAGTTCGAAAACTTGCGATGTTACCATCTCGCGGCCGAAGTCCGGCCCAAGTCCGTCGGCGACCGGCTCGATCATGTCTCCATCGATGATGAATCGTTGGATTATCGGCACAGAATCGCGTCCCAAGTATTTGCTGAAGACTGTGGCAAGCGATTGAAATGAAAGTGGCGGCGACTCTCCCTTCGAAGCCTCAAATAATTCGTGCATAACGTCATCAAGTGAATACTTTCCATTTGAGAGATTTTCGATCTCTGCATTCAGATTGGTCGCAAATAGGAAACCGCGTAAGTAGGGAAGCCGCTGAACGTTCGGGGCGGTCCAAAATTCCTTCACGATCCGATCATTACCGGCAGACTTGACCGGCAAAAGGTAATATTCCCTAATTCGCTCGTTATACGCCGCAACGAATTCTTCATCCGAAATGATTTCGCCGCGAAGAAGCAGGCGAAGGGTATAAAATTCCGTAAACCCTTCGCTAAACCAGTAAAGCTGCTGCTCCGGATCCGGCATTCGCCCGAGCTTCGGGGCGATCCAATTGTGAGCGTATTCATGGGCTATCAACCCTTTTATCTTATCAATGGTTGCGTTCGGCGTTGCGAACAGAGCAAACGAATCTGTTAGGCCAGTCCCGCCAAATGAATACGAGTTGTTACCATCGGCCAACGGGACGAGGGTAACAAGATAGTACTTCTGCGAATGATCACGCCAAAATTCCCGTTGGACATTGATGATTTTCCGGACCGTATCCACAAGACTGCCATCTTCAAACTCCCATTTTCCGCGACTCGCCATGATCAACCGGTTGCCATTTACGGTAGTTTCGACAAGCCGAAAGTCTCCCGCAACACACTGCTTGTCGCAATTTGGCCATAGTGGTTTCGAATCGCTGCGTCCGCTCTCTCGCCCCAAAACTATTTGCTATTGTCCATTGATTCGGCAGATTCCTCCATTTGAGCGATACCCTGATGGGCTGAATATCCTGCCAGTCCGGTAGCACCCATACAGTGTTCCCGATCCAATGAGTGAACTCACTTCCGGTGACTGGCCGGTAGCGGACCGCGTTCGCCATCGAACCGGAGTAGTCCTGGAGCAATTCGTAGACAAGCGTGACTTTAGAACCCGGTTTGTGGAGGATATTTTTTACGGCGGTTGTGTTCGTGTCAGCAATCGCTGCGTCCGGCGTCGGAGTCCTCAGATCATGAATAGCATTCGTTAAATTGCATTGGCCGCCCCACTCCGAGGGAAGAATAATCCGTGTGTTTCCGTCGGTCTCGCCCTGAAACGTCAACCTGATGGTAAATGGCGATTCGCTGGTGCGCTGAACTTCGATCTCGAGGGCACGCGGGCTCGCGTTTGCCACGATTACAACGGCTAAAGGAATGAAAACTGCAATTAGAGCATGTCGTCTAAACATTCTGAACAACGAACGTATAACTTGAGTAGAATGTTCAATATTTTGGACGGCGATCGTGACGAACCGAGCATGACATCTAGGGACACAGGTGAACTAGGCGTAAAGGCCCACGATGACAAAAGTCAGGGGCAGTTCCCGAACATGGAAAACGCCCGGTGGGTCGAGTCGCGCAAAGTAGATCTGTTATTCGAAGGCAGAAGATAATTAAGAGCTGTGGTCGTGAACGATACGCCAATCACCGTCTATCTTGCGGAATATGAGTGTGAATTTTCCTTTTGGATTATCTTTCTCGCGGGCGAGCGACCAGCTTCCGACTACTGCTGCGGCATCTTTTGAGATCACGGTTATTTCCAAGTCGGCAAATGAAAGCGTGCCCATTTTCTCTTTTGTATCGTAGGTCTTTTTGTAGTTCTCGAAGGTTGGCTGCCAACCGCGTGTGATCTTGTCGCCCGAAACAAAGACGAGCCGGTCCGATTTCCAGTAGCCAAACATAAACCTCTCGAGATCTCCACGGTTCCACGCGGCGACCTGTTCGTTGAGGACCCTTCGAATACCAGCTTCGGTATCCGGCTTTGCGAAGGAGGAAACAGACGCAACTAGCAGTATTGCGATCGCTGCGATTAATGATGTGTATTTCATAACCGAAGATTACCATGAAAGGCTACGGAGCAATAAAGAAAGGCCGAGCGATCGCCCGGCCTTCGCCACTCAAACAAATTGAACGATCCCTTAATTTTCAGACGGGGACGCGGCCAAATCGGCAATTTGCTTTTCGGTCAACGTAATACCCATCTTTTCGAGCGTCACTTGATTCAATGTTCCGGTCACCTTGATGCTACTTGCTTCCTGAAACTTCTTCAATCCGTCGCGGGTTTCCGGGTTCAGCTGGCCAGTCTGTTCGCCACTGTACATGCCACCGTCTTTGAGTTTCTGTTGAGCTTCGCGGATCTGATCCTTTGTCGCTCGAAAGATCGGAGACCTTTTCGGTTTAGCAGTTGACGCACCTTCCGGTTTATCTGTTGCATAGGAGTTTGGCGAAACGGGAATCGCCTTTTGGGTATCAGTCAGTTCAATATCCATTTTTTCGAGCGTCGCGCGATTCAGTATTCCCGTCTGTTTCAGCCCATTGTCTTTCTGAAACAACTTGATCGCGACGCGGGTATCACCATTGTATTTGCCTGTCGACTCGCCCGAGTACAGGTTCTTTGCCTTTAGCAAGGTTTGAACTTCTTCGATCTGCCCTTTGGTCGGCCTGAAAATCACCCGTTTTGCTTTCGTTTCCGTCCCAGCCGCCGTGCCGTTCGATTGGCCGTTGGTGGAAGACTGTGAGGTCGCCGCGACGCATAAAGTTGCGACCAAAATCATTAAAGTGAATAAACTCTTCATTCAAAAGTCTCCTAATTATTTGTTTTTTGAGGCCGACCGTAATGCTTTGAGGAACTGACGAACCTAAAGGAGCGGCAGTCGACCGGTCGGCTATTAGACTACGCGAGGATTATTAACCGAATATAGAGAAAAGGTAAGAGACATAAATCAGAAGCCAAATGCATTTGGTGAATGAACGTTCATTCAGTTATAATTCCGTAACTTTATTTCTAAGCAAATGAAACATATGAACATCAGAAAGGCAGCAGTTTTGGGTGCGGGAACGATGGGGGCAGGTATTGCCGCCCATCTCGCAAACGCCGGAATTCCAACACTTCTTTTGGACGTCGCACCACGCGAATTGAACGCGGACGAAGAGGCGAAAGACCTTTCGCTCGAGTCCCCTGCCGTTCGCAACCGCGTTGTCGGGTCGCTTTTCGAAGCGGCCAAGAAACTCAAACCGGCTCCGTTTATGCTTTCCGACAATGCAAAATTGATCTCACTTGGAAATTTTGCCGACGACATGCCCATGCTAAAGGATTGTGATCTCGTGATCGAAGCTGTTGTCGAAAATCTTGAGATCAAGCACAAAGTTTTTGCTGAGGTCGAAAAGTATCGAAGGCTCGGATCGTTTATAGCGACGAATACCAGCGGGATCCCGATCGCATCTATCGCCGAGCCGTTCTCGGATGAATTTAAGAAGCATTTCGTCGGTGTTCATTTTTTCAATCCGCCGCGGTATATGAAGCTCGTCGAGTTGATCCCGACCGAGTGGACCGACGGCGAGATGGCTTGCAAGCTATCCGGCTTCCTCGACCAGCGTTTGGGCAAAGGCGTCGTCGCGGCAAAAGACCGGCCGAATTTTATCGCAAACCGGATCGGCACCTTTGCGATGATGTCTACGGTTCACGAAATGATCGCAATGGGCTTTACGCCGACCGAGGTCGATCAGATGACAGGCAAGGCGATAGGCCATGCAAAATCGGCGACTTTCAGGACAGCCGACCTCGTTGGCCTCGATGTGCTCGTCCATGTAAACAAGAATCTTTATCCCGCCGTGCCGGATGACGAGGACCGAGATGTGTTTCTTTTGCCGGAAGTGATCGAGAAGATGCTTGAGAAAAACCTTCTGGGTGACAAGACGAAGGGCGGGTTCTACAAGAAATCGAAAAACTCAGAAGGTAAGACCGAGATCCTTGGGCTCGACCTAAACTCGTTCGAATATAAGCTGCAGGAAAAAACGAAGATTCCCTCGATCGAAGCGGCTAAGCAGATCGAAGATCAGAACGCACGTATCAGCAAGCTCGTTTGGGGCGATGACAATGTTGGTGAGTTCCTTTGGAAGACGATGTCGCGAACATTTCGTTATGCCGCGAACCGCATTCCCGAGATCGCGATTAACATCGTCGAGGTCGACAACGCGATCAAATGGGGCTTTGGTTGGGAGATCGGGGTTTTCGAGACCTGGGATGCAGTTGGACTCAATAAGTCTGTCGAGCAAATGCAAAGCGAAGGGCAGCTGATTCCGGAAAGCATCGAGAAAATGATGGCGGCCGGGGCCGAAACGTTCTACAAGAACGAAGCCGGACATGTTTCGTATTATGATCTGGTCGAAGGTGGTTACAAGCCGATGCCTGAACGGCCCGGCGTGACGATCCTTAAATCGGTCAAGGAGCGAAGCGGCGTTATAAAATCGAATCCCGGGGCTTCTCTTATAGACCTCGGTGACGGCATCGCATGCCTTGAGTTTCATTCAAAGATGAACTCCATCGGCGGCGACACCGTTCCGATGATGAATTTCGCGATCGACGAGGTCGAGAAGAACTTCAAGGGCCTCGTTGTCGGCAATCAGGGCGGCAATTTCTCGGCCGGGGCAAACATAATGATGCTCCTGCTCGCGGCGCAGGAAGAAGAATGGGACGACATCAATATGATGGTCCACGCCCTGCAGCAGGCTGTCATGCGACTTAGATATTCGGCAAAGCCTGTCGTCACTGCACCTTATGGATTGACGCTTGGGGGCGGATGCGAGATTGCTATCCATGGCGATCATGTACGCGCGGCAGGTGAGACTTACATGGGCCTGGTAGAAGTTGGCGTTGGTGTCATTCCCGCAGGCGGCGGAACAAAAGAGATGACGATGCGAGCGATGGACGCGGCAAAAGCGGTTCCTGATTCAGATCCACTTGTATTCCTAAAAAAGACGTTTGAGATGATCGGGATGGGCAAGGTGGCGACGTCGGCACAGGAGGCAAAGGCTTGGGGGTTTCTACGCGAGGTCGATTCGATCTCAATGAATGGCGAACGCTTGATCGCTGATGCGAAACAGGAAGTGCTGAATCTGGACGCTTCGGGCTACGTTCAGCCTGTGCAGCGAGAAGATATCTACGTTATGGGCGAAGCGGGGCAAGCCGCAATGAAGATCGCACTTCATATGATGAAACAGGGCGGCTTTGCGTCAGACCATGACGTCCTAATTGGCAAGAAGCTTGCGAAAGTAATGTGTGGCGGAGATATGAACCATTCTGCTCTCGTGAGCGAGCAGTATTTGCTCGACCTCGAACGCGAGGCCTTTGTCTCGCTATGCGCCGAGCGGAAGACGCAGGAGCGGATCGCCGCGATGCTAAAGACGGGTAAGCCATTGAGAAATTAGACTGCCGCGGGAGGCCATATGGCGAACGATCTTGAGAGAATTTCCGATAAGCTTGCTTCGAATGAAGCGGAGGTCCGCAACGCATTTGGTCAATTAACGGTTGAGCAGTTGAACTGGCGTCCGACCGGGGAAAAATGGAGCGTTGGACAGTGCATAGATCATTTAATCAAAACCTCCGAGATATATTCGGAAGATTTTCGCGGAATCGCGGATGGTACCCGCAGGTCGAATTGGTGGGAGCAGTTTTCTCCGTTGAGTGGATTCTTCGGCCCATTTTTGACGAAGTATATGTCGAAAGACGAGAAGAAGGTAAAGACGTCCGAGCGGTTCCTTCCGACTAGCGATGTGCCGGCCGACATCGTGGAGAGGTTTGCTGACAGCCAGGCTGAGCTTCGGACCACGATCGAGAAAACTAATCAGGTTGACTGGAACAAAACCACCCTGACCTCGTCGTTTCAAGGGTTCGTCACGTACTCGCTAGCAGACGCATACAACATCATTGCCGAACACCAACTCCGGCACATAAGGCAAGCAAAGCGGGTTGTCGAGACACCCGGTTTCCCGAAAAAGGTCTTTGATATATGCGAAAGCTTTAAATTGGGTGGTTCACGCGAAGTTTGAAAAGACGCTTTTAGGTTCGAAAAAGGGTAATCAATGACCGATCTGACAACCCGGGGTTTTATCTTCGATATGGATGGAACGCTCGTTGACAATATGCACGTTCACACGGCCGCTTGGCGTGTGCTGCTCGAAGAAAACGGCGTCGAGATGGATGATCATAAATTCCTTGTGGCGACGGCCGGAAAGACCAATCGCGAGATAATTCCTGAGGTTTTCGGCGAGGTGGATTCGAATAGACTTACTGAACTGGCGATACGGAAAGAAACGCTCTATCGGGAGATGTACTTGCCGGACCGTCGACCGATCGCAGGTCTTTTGGAGTTTTTGGAGAAAACTAATGAACTGGGGATAAAAATGGCGGTTGCGACGGCGGCTTCGTATCCGAATATGGAGTTCATTCTCGACGGGCTCGACTTGAGAAAATTATTCAAAGCGATCACGACGGCGACCGATGTGACAGTCGGCAAGCCGAATCCGGAGATGTTTTTGGTGTCTGCAGAGAAGCTTAGTGTTGAACCTGAGAATTGTCTCGTGTTCGAGGACGCCTTGGGTGGGTTTGAAGCCGCCCGGAGGGCCGGGATGAAAGCGATAGGAATTACGACGGTGAATTCGCAAGATGAGGTTTTGGCTTGTGAAGCGGTCGTAGAAGCACATGCTGACTTCGCGGATATGGAGCCCGCGGAATTGGTTGACAAATACTTGCAATGATGACAGCGGCGAAACAACGATGCGGTTGGGCAAAGAACGACCTTGCGATCCACTATCACGACACCGAGTGGGGCGTTCAGGTGCATGACGATAGAATGCTCTTTGAATTTCTAATTCTCGAAGGTGCTCAGGCTGGTTTGTCGTGGGACACGATCTTGAAGAAACGCGATAGTTACCGTAAGGCATTCGATAATTTCGAACCGACAAAAGTCGCCAAATATTCTGACGCAAGATGCGCGAAGTTGATGCTCGACGAAGGCATTATACGTAATCGTCTGAAGATCGGATCGGCAGTCAGAAATGCAAAAGCTTTTATTACGGTACAAAAGGAGTTTGGCACATTTGATAAATACATCTGGTCGTTCGTCGGTGGAAAACCGAATGACGGAAATCGCAATGAACTCGGCGATGTCCCGGCAAAGACAGAGATCTCAGATGAAATTTCCAAAGATCTCAAAAAACGCGGATTCAACTTCGTAGGATCGACCATTATGTACGCATTTATGCAGGCGACGGGGATGGTGAACGATCATGTGAAATCGTGCTTTAGATATAGAGACGTGAAATAACAAGCGGACCAAATTAATAATTATTAATTAAGAAATTATTAATTCGATCGGAGAAAGGGTTTTAGTTGGTCTACTGATGAAAGATTTTCCTGTGACTGCTGCAGTCCGATTCTTGCGAGAAAAGGGTGTCGAGTTCGTTCCGCATCTTTATGACTACGTCGAAAAGGGCGGTGCGAAGGAATCGGCTAGGCAGTTGGGCGTTAATGTCCATGTGGTCGTGAAGACGCTGATATTTGAAATTAACGAAAGGAAGCCGCTGATCGTGCTGATGCATGGCGACAGGGAAGTTTCGACAAAGAATCTCGCAAGACATCTCGGCGTCAGATCGGTCGAGCCTGTGACCCCGGAAAAGGCAACGAAATTGACAGGCTACCTTGTCGGCGGAACGTCGCCATTCGGAACGAGAACGAATATGCCGGTATATGTTGAGCGAACCATATTCGACATCGAGCGAATCTATATTAACGGCGGCAAACGTGGGTTCTTGGTAGAGATCGATCCAGTCGTTTTACGTTCCTTGGAAGTCGTCGAAGTTGAGGTCGCAATATGACGGACTGGCGCCTGCTGATGAACAAAGGCCGATTCGAAGAGGCTGAGCCGTTAATGTTGGAAGCGACAAGCAAGCCGGATCCGTACGGCGATCTTCTTATCCAAAAAGCTGCGTTCTACGAATCGTGGGGCGATGCGTTGGGCGAGACCGAAGAAGCGGGTAGGAAATATTGGCTTTCGCACGCAGAGTGGGCTTGGTTTGCTTCCGGGGCAACAAGCGGGGGCGAGGGAACGGCAAGGATGATGGACGTGAACCGCGTCTTGAAAAAGATCGAGGGATTGAAATGCTGATCGATGACTTTCTGCCGGAATACGATTTTGAGGAAAAGCATTCTATAGCGATCCGAGCAAACGCGGCGACTGTGTTCGAGGCCGCTCAGGATGCGAATTTTGGTGAATCGTGGATCGTCAGAACGTTGCTGACGTTGCGAGGAATGTCGGCAGACGCTTTGACGCTTCGAAATCTCGGCTACTCGAAGTTTCGGATACTTGGCGAACGGCCCGCGAGCGAATTGCTTATCGGCCTGGCAGGAAAATTTTGGACACCGTGGGGCGATCTGCAGGACGTAAACGCAGATAACTTCAAGGCGTTCGACAAAAGCGGTTACGCGAAAGCGGTTTGGAACTTTTCGATCGATGCGGACAGCTTTGAGAGCGAAGCTACTCGGCTGACGACTGAAACGCGTATCAAATGCCTCGACGACAGCAGTCGCCGATGCTTTGGGTTTTACTGGACATTTGTTCAACCGTTCAGCGGATTGATACGAATGGAGATGTTGAAGACGATTAAGCGAAAGGCGGAAGCTACCGAACAAAAGTTCGTTGACGGGGTCTTTAGGAAAAGGGAGCAGTGCTGACCGGTCTTTTTTTCATGGCTGATTGTGAATATTGGAAAGGAATCGTCGCAAAGTTGAACACCGCGGCCGACGTCAACTGGGCTGCTCATGTTTTAGCTTCGGATGAAGAAAATCTAGCCGCAGCGAGACGGTGTGTACCTAATGCCGACATTATCCAAGCGGTTATCGGAGCTTATGGTGACAAAGATTGGTTAACGCAATCATATTGTGATGAGATTCTGTTTCAGTTCGAAAGAGTATCGGTCGAGCGAGTTTACAGTCGCATGATCGTTAAGAGCGACGAAGTGAGGCAAGGCATAGAGAGGTTTTTTACGTTATGAAAGAAGCAGTAATCGTATCGGCCGTGCGGACGGCTGTAGGAAAGGCGCCGAAGGGCACGTTGAAGAACACGCGTTCAGATGAGATGGGAGCGGTGGCGATCAAGGAAGCTGTCGAACGATCGGGCGTCGATGCGTCTTTGATCGAAGACGTGATAATGGGTTGTGCTTTTCCTGAGGCATCGCAGGGGATGAACGTCGCCCGGACGTCAGCTATTTTGGCCGGGCTTTCGGTCGAATCGTCGGCGATGACGGTCAACCGTTATTGTTCGTCAGGTTTGCAGACGATCGCGCTGGCCGCAGAACGGATCGCGACAGGTGGAGCTGACGTAATCGTTGCCGGCGGACTTGAATCGATGACTGCGATCCCGATGGGCGGGAATACATTTAGGCCAAACCCTAATCTCGCCGACACATATCCCGATTATTATCTGAACATGGGATTGACCGCCGAGAATCTCGCAAAGAAATACGAGATCACACGCGAGCAGGCTGATGAGGTCTCGTACGGATCGCATCAGAAAGCTCTCGCGGCGATCAAAGAAGGAAAGTTCAAGGACGAGATCGTTCCGATGACTGTGAGGATCGATGAGCTTGATGAAAAAGGCCGCGTCCGCCAGAAAGAAGTTGTTTTCGAGACCGATGAAGGCCCGCGGGCGGATACGTCGCTCGAAGGCTTGGCAAAGTTGCGTGCGGTCTTTCATGCGAAAGGAACCGTTACGGCCGGAAACTCCTCGCAGATGTCCGATGGAGCCGCGGCGGCAATAGTGATGTCTGCTGAGAAAGCGAAAGAGCTGGGGCTTACGCCAATGGCAAGGTTCGTTTCGTTTGCGACCGCCGGATGCTTACCCGAAGAGATGGGTATCGGACCAGTTTATGCTATCCCGAAGGCGTTAAAGCTAGCCGGATTGACACTTGATCAGATCGACGTGATCGAACTGAACGAAGCATTTGCCGCTCAGGGTCTTTCGGTAATGAAGGTACTCGAGATGGATCCGTCGAAAGTAAACGTAAATGGCGGAGCAGTCGCTCTCGGCCACCCGCTTGGCTGCACAGGGGCAAAGTTGACGGCGACGATATTGCAGGAAATGAAACGCCGCAATGCCCGCTATGGCATGGTCACGATGTGCGTCGGCGGCGGAATGGGTGCAGCGGGAATTTTTGAGCGAATCGAGTAATTATGAAGTTGGCGTTGATGATAATCGACATGCAGAAAGAGTTTCACCAAGGTGAGACGGCTCGGCAGATGGATGCGGCAGCGGAGTACATTAACTATGTATTGCCGCGTTTTGAAGAGAAAGGCTTGCCCGTGATCTACGTTCAGGATGTGGACGAGGGCGATGGAGTCGTTCCCGGAACGGAGGGATTTGATTTTATCGATTCGCTGGCACCGAAAGATGGAGCGATCCGCATTCACAAGCGCTACGGTAACAGCTTCAACAAGACTGACTGTGACAACATCTTGCGGGAAGCTGGCGTCGACACGATAGTCGTGACCGGCTTTTGTGCCGAATTCTGTGTCCTGTCTACATATCGAGGAGCAAAAGACCTCGATTATTTTCCGGTCATTCTGAAGAGCGGCATTGCGAGCACAAAGGAAGCGAACAAGGAATTTGTCGAAAATATCAGCGAGACTGTGACGGCCGGTGTGCTGATGAAGATGCTGAACGAGGTCTAGAAAGCATTTGAGAAAGAGAGAGGCTGATATTATGGAAACACAAATGGAAAAAGAGTATATGAAAGGCGGTGAATTTCTAATCGCCGACCAGGCTGTGACCGATGCCTTTACGCCGGAAGATTTCACCGACGAGCACCGCATGATCGGCGACACCTGCCGCGAGTACATCGATAACGAAGTCGTACCGAATTTGCCGGCGCTCGAAGGCCACGCATGGGAGGTCGCTCGCGACTTACTAAAAAAAGCCGGCGAACTCGGCTTGCTCGGGGCAAATATTCCCGAGGAATACGGCGGCATGGAACTTGATCAGACTACAGGAGCGATCATCGCAGAAATGGTAGGACGCGGTAGCGGTTTTGGCTCGACCTACGGGGCCCAAACTTCGATTGGCTTGCTTCCTATACTTTACTGGGGTAGCGAGGAGCTTAAGAAAGAATGGATTCCGGGCATCATTTCTGGTGAGATCGTTTCGGCATACTGCTTGACGGAATCAAGCTCCGGTTCGGACGCTTTGGGAGCGAAGTGCGTTGCCAAATTAACCGAAGACGGTCAGCATTACATCTTGAACGGCGAGAAGATGTGGATAACGAACGGCGGATTTGCGGACGTATATCTCGTTTTTGCAAAAGTAGATGGTGAGAAAGAGAAATTCTCATGCTTTCTGGTGCCGCGATCGGAAAACTGTCGTCCCGGTGCCGAGGAGCATAAGCTTGGGATCAAGTCGTCTTCGACCACGGCAGTGATTTTGTCAGACGCAAAAATACCGGTCGGCAACCTTATCGGCAAGGTCGGCGACGGAGCTAAGATCGCGTTCAATGTGCTAAACGTTGGCCGATTTAAACTCGGAGCATCGGTAACCGGCGGGGCGAAACTTGCTATTCACGAAACGGTCCGGTACGCCAACGAACGCCATCAGTTCAATAAGCCGATCTCGTCGTTCGGAGCGATCAAGCACAAGCTTGCAGAAATGGCGATCCGAACGTGGGTTGCCGAATCTATCACGTACCGGACCGTTGGCATGATTGACGCTTTGATCGGTGACGGAGCGGACAATGCGAAGAAATTGCAGTCGATCGAGGAATACGCGGTCGAATCGTCGATCAACAAAGTAGCTTGCTCAGAATCGCTCGATTACGTAGTCGATGAGATGGTGCAGATCTATGGCGGATATGGTTATTCGGCCGATTATCCGGCTGAGAAAGCGTATCGCGATTCACGCATCAACCGAATCTTTGAGGGGACAAACGAGATCAACCGGATGCTGATCCCGGGTCAACTGATGAAGCGAGCGATGAAGGGCAAACTCGGGCTCTTGCAAGCGGCAAAGGCTTTGCAAGACGAGATACTGAATCCGCAAATGTCATTTGATGAAGACACGAACCTGTTGTCGGCCGAGACAAAGCTTGCGCAGAACGCAAAGAAGGTCGCCCTGATGGTGCTTGGAACGGCTGCCCAGAAGTATATGGGGGGTCTGGCCGAGCAACAAGAAGTTCTGATCAATTGCGCCGACATCATAATGGATGCATACCAGATGGAGACCGCTATCCTGAGAGCGAAGAAGCTTGTCCAAAAGAACGGTGAAGTAGCCGCTGGCCGGCCCATCGACATGGCCGGCGTCTTTTGTAACGACGCTATACAGCGTATCGAATCGAAGGCTAAGAACACGATCGCGGCGATCGCAGAAGGAGATGAGGGCAGAACGCTTCTAGTCGCTCTGAAGCGTTTTACCAAAAACAATTCGCCGATCAATACCATCGCCGCACGGCAGCGTATTGCAGATGTGATGATCGAAGCCAATACCTACACTTACTGAATTAGCACGGCCTCAGACCATAAAGCTCGACGTCACTATGGCGTCGGGCTTTTTAGTTTCCCAAAAACTAACTATTCCACTTGAAGTTCCCATCAATATCGTTAATTTGTTCTTCTGCGACAACTAAAGAACCCCACCACAACACATGTGGCTTGCTGATTGCGTTACTTATCTATACAGACGGAGATTAATCCGATATCGATTCGATTCACTGCGAATTGTGAGTCGCATGTATTCTATTGATACACATTGGAGGAGACAAAATGGGAAAAAAGAATAATGTGAACCCTGATCATTACAAGACAGCTGGACGTGAGCGTCCGGGCCAGGACGTAGTGCATGAGATTCACAAGCAAAAGTACACACAGGCCCAAACGAGGGATAATGAGTCTGAGTTCATCCCGGGATCGGGAAAGGATCAGCAGGAATTCGATGAGAAAGATTCCGGCAATATTAACGAATCAGCCAATTCATCGAGCAATGATTAAAGGTCCAGAAACAATGGAGGGAACTGATGAGTAAGCAGCAGTCGAACAAAGAAGGGAAACAGTCCTCGGCACAGAAACAGGATTCGTCCCGCCACGGTCAGAACACCGTCCCGGCAGCCCGAAAGGTGCAAGGCGCGCATGGGGAACGTGAGAAAACGGGAAGAACCATTACTGAAGTTATGGACGATCTTTCGAAAGATATAAATTCAGACAAAGGAGAATCAAACTGATGGCAACGACCGCACAAAAAGAAAATAAGAAGGCAGCGGACAGCGAGCTATTGAGACGTCTGGCCGAATTTGAGCCGTCGGATATGCCGGTACTAAGTATCTATCTCGATTTGCGTCCGCATGCAACGGGCAATAATCCCGGGGTACGGTCAGGCGAGGTCGTTCTGCGCGATCGAATGAACGAGATAGAGAAAACTTTCGGGCCACGCGGGGAACCACTTGATTCTTTCCTTAGTGACCGCAAAAAGATCGATAGTTTTATCGAAGAAGGATTATCCGTTGAAGCTCAAGGCTTGATCATTTTCGCATCTTCGGTTGCTGGTCTTTGGGAAACGGCCGAGGTCGGGATAGAACTCGAAAACGAAGTACTCGTCGGGGACCGCCCTTCATTGTTTCAATTCGTCAAGATGCTGGACGAGCACGACACGACGGTCGTCGCAGTGATCGACTCTAACACCGCCCGATTCTTTGTAACGCGCTCAGGCACGTTGCAGGAATATAGTGGTCCGAATGACGATAACAATAAATGGTACAGCCAGAGTTCGATCGGAGGCTGGAAGCAGATGAAGTATCAGCGGAATGTAGATAACAATAAGGAGGACTTTTCGAAGGTCATCGCGGAGCAACTGGAGATGCTCGTGCGAAAGGTAGATGCTCGGGCTGTCATAGCAGCTGGCGACGTGGCTTCTACGACGCTTCTCACCGACAATGTCTCGCCGCAGATAAAAGAACTTTTGCATGAAGACGTTCTGCGGATCGATATCAAAGCGACTCGAAACGAGATCAAGGCTGAGATCGCCGAGATGCTTGACCAGATCGAAGAAAACATCGGCCAGAGCGCGGCGGATCAGCTTGTAAACGCGGTTCGTGGAAACGGGCTCGGGGTCGCGGGTGTCGGCGCGACGCGGCAGGCTCTGGAAAACGGACAGGTCGAGACTCTATTGCTTGATCCGGATTCGACAAATCTGGACGAAGAAGTTCGAGAAGAACTTATCCGTCTTGCTGCGACTACTTCTGCTGATGTCGAGATAGTTCAAAACCATCCGGTCTTTTCTAAGATGGACGGGGTCGGAGGAATTCTCCGCTACAAAACCTAAGGCTAGATATGCTGGCCTGATCTTAACTCAAAATGAAGGCGTCCCGGCGATATGTTGTTGGGACGTCTTTTTCATTGTTGTAGAATCCAATATATGTCGACTTTGTACAGAATCGCGCGTTGGCCGCATCCTTACCCACCGAATCCAGCGATGCTGCGTTTTGAACTCGTTAGGGAAGGATACATGGTATTCCAGTGGTGTGATTCTCCCGAGAAATTTTACGGTGGGCATAGCCATCCAGACGAGCAATCGCACTGGATAGTTTCGGGTTCAATGGAGATCACTATTGAGAATGGGGAACAATTTGTCCTCGAAGCAGGCGATCGTGACTTTATTCCGGCAAATACGCGGCACTCTGCGCGCGTGATCGGTGACCATTCAGTTCTTTATTTGATCGGAACCACGAACGTGCCATCAGAAGAGATTACGTGATTAGAGCGTTTAAAAAGGAAACCGCCACGGATCTTTCGATCGATGGCGGTCAGCCTCCCCGGTTGTTCGTTAAATCAATCTAGTTAGTTGCGTCGGAAGTAGCGTCGCTCATACTTCTTGCTCTTCGGATTGAAGACATAAGTGTAAAGTGCTCCACCACCTGCACCCGCAGCTGCGCCAATCACGGCACCTTTCTTACCGCCGGCGATCGCGCCGATCAAAGCTCCAGCACCGGTACCAATGCCGATGTTGATAAGGTTACGATGCTTGTCGTATGTACTCTGTTTCTGAGGTGCACGATAACGCCGGGTCTGTGCGTCAGCACTTGTTGCCATAAGCGGGATCATAACCGCCATCATTGCCAACATCACAAAAGCTGCAAAATATTTTTTTATCATTTCTTTCTTTCCCCCTTTGTCGTTTTAGAAAGCCTCAGCTCTCTTGCGTTAGTAAGACGCAAGGTGTGTGCCACACATGTAAACACTCATAGATGCAACAAGTTGCAGTTGTGTAAGCTTTACCGCGTTGTATGATCAGATACCATTTGGTTAATGAAATAGCGGTATCGTATGTTGAATCAAGCCAAGTTCAAAAGCTGAAAATTTTCGAAGGGACCGCGTGAGGTGCGAGCTTGGCTCAGGTATAATCAGGCCCGGATGCTGAAACATGATATTCACGAACGTACTTGGTTCTTTGATCTGGAATGGGTGCCCGACGCGGTTGCGGCCAAGCGAATCTACGGTCTCCCCGAAGAAACGACCGAGCTAGAGGCCATCGAACGTCTTTGGCGAGAGACCAAGGGGTTTGACCCTGAGAATTGTCCGCGCCCCTTCGTTAAGTACCTTTTTTCACGGGTTGTTTCAATCGCTTTTCTGTCGCGGAATGCTGTCTTCCGAGACGGCGAAAAGCGAATCGATTTTGCTATCCACACCTTACCGAAGCTGCCACTACATCAAGCTGAAATGAATGAGGCGTTTATAATCGACCGCTTCCTCCATTGGGTGGGCGAAAGGGACCCGCGACTAGTAGGATTCAATTCGGCTGAGTCCGACATCCAGGTTCTGATCCAACGTGGAATCGTCAATGAGGTCTCGGCGCCCGCGTTCTGTCGGCGGCCCATTAAACCCTGGGAAGGCCGAGACTATTTTGACGGAAGATTCGGAGAATGGCATCTCGACTTGCTTCAATGCTTTTCCCGCTATGCGATGACTCCGCGATTGAACGATCTGGCAGTCCTTTGCGGATTCCCGGGAAAAATCGACATTGCCGGCGACCAAGTAGTCGATCTCTGGCTGGAAGGCAATTTGAAGAGAATAATCGAGTACAACCAGACCGATACGTTGAACACCTATTTGCTCTGGTTACGGATCGCGTACTTTGCGGGCAAGATCAGCGAAGAGGACTATATCGAAGAGCAGGGACAGTTTCGTGAGTTTCTCGAAGACACAGCATCCAAACCCGACAATTCACATATCGAGAAATTCTTGGAAATGTGGGAATTCTGATCACGAACCTTAATGCTAAATCAAGGCAAACTTGTAGCGGAACTTGATCACCGAGCAGAGGATCTCCGCTCGTTTGTTCGTCGCGAATCCTCAGAGGCCGTGAAGTTTGGCGAGATCCTTGACAGCATCGCATCACGCGGCAGAAACGCATTTGATGTTCATCGGAGCAAGGTAGAGAACGTCGGAGCAGTGCCTGACGATGAATTTTTCGAAACCCAATCGATCGCTTCCAAATTCGGAATATCATGGACGAATCACGAGACTGCTCGCGGATGGGCGAATGAGGTTCTGTCCGGTCGAGTTACGTTTGCTGCGGATGGAAGTCAGATCTACTCAGGAAATGAAACCACGATACCTGTGGCGGCCGTTCAGATCGGATGGTTTGAGAATCCTCACGAAGCGGAAAAGCCCTACGAAAAGGGTTCGGTCGTCAAGTTGCTCACGCCCGAGGATCTAGTTCGAGATCAGGAAGAGCCGATGAACCCGGACATTCGAGTAGACGAACAACGATATCTTGGTGAAGTCGAAAAGTTGGCAAGTTTCCTAATGAAGGCGAGTGGTTGGGCGGAACGGGGCGAGCGAATGCCGGTAGCCTTCTTTGACAACCCACTCCTTGTTCCATTCTCGCAAAAGGGATTGCAAAAGAGTCTGGTTAAGGCAACGGTCGATCTGGTGCGAACATCAATGGAGTGCGACGTTCCTATCGTCGGATATGTCGATCGCAGCTTTTCTCGTGACATCGTTACATTGCTGCGAAGCTTTAAGGATGAAAAAGCGGCCTCAGATCTTGCATGGTTTGACGGATCGTTTCTAAATACTCCGCGTCATAATAAGACGAGATTGCTCGAAAGTTGGGGTGATCGGACCACTTATTTTCATTCCTATAGGCGGGGACTCGACGCTTTCGTTGACCAATCAAGTAGGTCGACATCGATCGGATTCGTGTACTTGCGAACGTCATCAACGGGTCCCCCGGCGCGCATCGACCTCCCGGCATGGGTCTGCAGGAAAGGCCTTTTATCAGAGACCATAGACGTGATCAGAGCTGAATGCGTCGTCGGACTGGGGTATCCATATGCACTTGAAACAGCCGATCAGACTGCTGTCATCTCTTCGCAAGATCGCGAAGTTTTTCTCGGGGCTTTGCAGCGATTCGCCAGACGTGAAAAACTAGAGTTTGGGGTTAGCCGAAAAGATGCGAGTAAACGTAGACGACGATAAATTGTATAGATGTTCGGCCTGCGGTGCGGCTTCAGGTGCAAATCACCTTCAATACTGTGCCGTTTGTGGAAAGTTGCTATCAGAAGACTACCAGCCCTTGGACACGATTCGGTCGTCATATAGACTTCAGCGTACCGCTTTGTCCTCAAATTCTTTCGATATGGCAAATTCCCGATCATTGTTTGAACGAGCTGAAAGAAACGGCGCGTCTCAGATGGCCTGGGCGTGTTTCGTCTACTCCTTCGTTCCGTATCTCGGCATTCTTTTTATTCCAATTACATTGCTTATCGGTGGCGTCGGGGTTCTTGCCGCGGTGAGACGGCCGGAAGTTGGTGGCGGCAAGCTAGCTTCGTCGACGATAGGACTAAGTATTCCCGTTTTTGCTATGCAGATATTTCTATGGTGGTTACTATATTATATACCGACAATCGCCGTCGGAGCTTAACTTCAAAATATCTATGATGATCGCCAAGATCGTAGGATCGAATTCTCACATCGATTATGTTGCGCGCGTCATCGATGACCTTGATAGTGAGGCTCCACCCAGCTCCGCGGATTACGGATTTGGGCAGTTTGTTTCGATCGTCCCCGGAGCGTTGAACGCCATCGGGATAATTTATGACTCCAGGTTGATAAATCCGGAGTATGCGAATTTCGGACCGCGGTTAAGTCCCAGACCGATGGTCGAGAACTTTTCTCCTGACTTTATCAGCGAACAGGGGGTGTTACTTGGAATCATGTTGTTAGGGACAGTCTCTCAGAATGGGGAGTGTGTGCATTCGGTGCCACGATTAGTTGTTCCGGCGGCGAGCGAGGTCAGGAAAATCGTTTCAGCCAAAGTAATCGATTTTCACAGGAGCAGTCTGGGCCGCATCCGATTAAATTACTACCCCCAATTGATGATGCACACCGGAGCATTTTCAGCTCCTCTGCTTGATTCGATCATTGAACAGCTATTGCAAAATTGTAATGCTGCTGACAGGGATCGATTAGCAGTGATTCGAAACTCAATAAAATGGCAAAGCACTTTTGGGGCAAGTAGATCTTGATCAGATGATCGAACTTAAAAAAATATACCGAGAGAATTGCTTGAAGACCTTATCACGGGTTCCTGATAACGTCATTGACATGACGATTACGAGTCCGCCGTACGACGACCTTCGGGATTACAATGGTTACCATTTCCCAGTCGAAGAAATCGCCGATGCATTGTTTGCGAAGACCAATAACGGGGGAGTAGTAATTTGGGTTGTGGGTGATCGAACTGTCAACGGGAGTGAAACCTTATCCAGCTTCAAGCACGCACTCGTATTTGAAGCCGCGGGATTTCGGGTCCATGACACAATGATCTACGCAAAAAATAATCCGATCCCGAGTGACTGCGGTAAACGATATCGCCAGTGTTTCGAATACATGTTCTGTTTTTCCAAAGGACCGCCGAAGACGTTTAATCCATTAATGCAGCCCATCAAACAGGAGAAAGCATTTAAGTCGTTTCGAATCACCAAGGTGGGCCGGAATGATTTGGCTCACGATCACATCGCCCCAAAAGAAAGAAAGGTAAATAACATCTTTTTTTACAATGTGGGAACGTCTAGTTCGAAAGATAAGATTGCTTTCGAACATCCGGCGATCTTTCCCGAACAGCTTGTAGAAGATCAGATCTTGACGTGGACTGATAAAGGCGATCTAGTCTATGACTGCTTCATGGGGAGCGGGACCACGGGCAAGGTGGCCGAGATCACGGGCCGGCAATGGTTTGGATCGGAAATTTCAGCTGATTATGTAACAATCGCTGAAAGTCGAATATCGACGTATCGGGTCGATTCAAAAGTTTCTGTGACCACCTGACAACGCTGTTTCAAATCGTCGCGTCTTAGTAAACGAACAGTTTATAAGTAGGAGCTCTAAAAATGAAACGATCTATCGTTCTCACGGGTCTTGTTGGATTCCTCTCCGTAAATATCTTCGGCCAAATGAGCCCTGCGGAGCCGACTACGGCCCGGCCGGTTAATGTGGCCCGGGCTACGCCGTCCTTCGAAGCAAAATATGAAGGTGGTATGTTTGGATACAGCAATAAAGAATCGGGAACCCTTCGCTTCGATGATGTGAATAAGCGGGTTGTATTCTATGGCAAAGATCAAAAGGAAAAGTTTTCGATCGCCTATAATGCCTTTTTGGTGATCTATCCGCAATCGAAATCGGTGACGTCCACTACCGGTAACGTAGTTCGACACATACCCCTACCAGGTGCGGGTCTTGCGGGCCTCCTAAAGGAAAAACGCCGATATCTGATCATTCAGTATGAAGATCCGGACGTGGACGTGCGGGCTATCGTTAATTTTAAATTAAGTAACAAGAAAATTCTTGAGTCAGTGATTCAAACACTGGGACAGAAGGCAGATTTGACAAAACGCGGAGATGCCTTTTATAGGACTGGGGCCGCCCGCGATGAGATCTAATTTAGATCGCCAAAGCGGTGTTGGATGATCGAGGTAATTGCGATAGATGCCGTTTCCGCTCGGAGTATTCGTCCACCAAACGTAATAATTGACCAGTTTGCCTCGCGAGCCCTCTCGATCTCGTCATCGTCCCAACCGCCTTTCGGCCCGATCACGATCGTAGCGACACCGTCAATCTTAGGGGGAAGCTTCCTTTCGCCCTTACGTTCGCTAAAAAATAAATAGTCAGTATTGGTCGTATCCGAGGCTAACAGATCGTTTATATGTTTCGGTCGATTGACGGACATCAGTTGCGCCCGACCGCACTGTTTGGATGCCTCCAAGACTATCTTCGTCCAGCGGTCCATGCGTTTTATCGCGACGTCAATTTTTACCTCGGTCCGTGCCGAAATCAGCGGCTGGAGTTCGAAAACACCAAGCTCGACTGCCTTTTGTACGACGAGGTCAAATTTTTCACTCGGCGTTACCCCTGCGGCCAAAGTCATTTTCAGCGGTGATTCGGGAGCGGAAGGCTCGACCTCGGCGATCACGTGCAGGGTCGAACTCTTTTTCTCGATCTCTTGAACATAACACTCGAACTCGCGGCCAATACCGTTAAACACATGCACGATATCTCTGGGTTGGAGTCGGAGCACATCCCGAAGATGCCGAGTTTCCCCCTCATCCAACACGACTGAATCATTTTCAAATTGGTCGGGTGCAGCAAAGAAACGACGCATACATCAACAGTCTCACTAAAAAATCCTGCCAAATCGGACAATGAAATCGTCCGATCGTATTCGAAGCTGAAGCCAACTTTCAAAAACGGAAGGTGACCCAAGCCATATCGTGAGCCATTCGGTAATCTCAACGAGGTGAGGGCGATCGCTTGGAGCTTCGCCACCTGGTTTTGTTTCCTCTTTAGCATCAAGGACTAATTTGCGCAGTAGCCGAATGCCTTCTTTGTCAGTTTCGATCTCAAATTTACGCCGCAAATTTTCAACCTGTCTAAGCGATCTTGCGGTCGTCGCCAGATCGGACAAGTCTAAGAGGTTCAGCATCGACGAATCATAAGGGCGGATTGCCGATCGCTCGACATATAGCGTCATTATTTCCGCGTGGCGTAGTTCGGCGCCTTCATCGGCAAGCAGACGTGCGATTCTCATCGGTGAATCAATTGCGGCCCCACCAAATCGCTCGGTCAATGCAATTTCAACGGCTCTTATCTCGGCCTTGCCGACGGTCTCGCAATCGAGCCGCTCCCAAACTTCGATCATCAGATCGTTTTTGTTTCGGGATCTGTACATGACGTTTTGACTTCGACAACTGCGTTTTGCCCAGAAGGTTGTGGCAGTAACTGTGTCTTTTCGATCATCTCACTGGATGAATGATCCTTCGGATCCCCGACTATGGCAATCTGGCCACCGCACTCTTTTACGATTTCGCGTTCGGGCACCGTCTGGGTAGTATAGTCAGTGCCCTTTGCGTGAAAATCCGGGCGAATTGTCCTGATGAGATGCTCGACGGTCGGTTCATCAAAAATCGTAACGGCATCTACAAACCGAAACGCGGCCACTATCTCGGCGCGTTCTTCGGCTGGCATAAATGGGCGGCCGACACCTTTCAGACGGCGAACCTGAATGTCAGAATTGACGCCCACAATAAGGAAGCCGCCTAAATCCTTCGCACCCGCAAGATACCGAATATGCCCGACGTGAAAAAGATCGAAGCAACCATTTGCCAAGATTATTTTTTCGCCCGCTTTTCGGCGTTCGGCTACCAGTGATTTGAGACGGTCGAGCTGCAGAGTAATAGCTGGTATCATAACGTTCCGAACCATCAACGCGCGGCCTCGGATATTATAGTGTTATTTTCGCGCTCGACGGAGGCTATCAGCTCGGAAGCCGTTACGGATGCGGTACCTTTCTTCATCACAACGATACCGCCGGCATGGTTGGCGATTCGCGCAGCGTCCGCGAAGCCAAGCCCTGACGCAATGCCCAAAGCAAAGGCAGATATGACGGTGTCTCCTGCTCCTGTCACGTCGACCGGTGTTTCTGAACCGACGGCCGCTAATCTTAACGTTTCACCATTGGCGATCATCAGCATTCCCTGGTTACCGCATGTTACCAGTAGAGCCTCCATTTCAAGGTCTTTCGCAAGACGAACGCAGTCTGTATCTGAATATCCCTTACCAAGTATTTGCTCTACCTCGTCTTGATTCGGTGTGGCAGCGGTCGCGCCGGTAAAACTGCTTAACGAAAACCTCGAATCTACCAACAGCGGTATTTTCCGCTCGACGCAGATCTTGTTGACGACGCTAAACATCGCGTCGTCGATCACCCCGTAACCATAGTCAGAAACGATAACTGCATCGCATTTGCCAAGCGTCGCTTCGACCGTCGCCACAAGTTGACTTCGGATCTCCGATGCTATTTCACCCTGGTGTTCGTGATCGATCCTAATAACTTGCTGCCGAGGTGCGTAATGTTGACCGGCGAGGACACGCACTTTAGTGGTGGTTTTAATTCCAGGATCGAAAACTATACCGTCAAGATCAATGCCACGTCCGGACAGAGCCCTCGAGAGTAAGTCGGCATTCCCATCTGTACCGGCGAAGCCAATAAGGAGCGGTGTTGCTCCAAGTGATGCTATATTCGCAGCAGCATTGCCTGCACCACCAGGCCGTGTCTCAGTTTCGTCGTGACGTAGAATAAAAACAGGCGCCTCGCGTGAGACGCGGGTTATCGTGCCATAAAGAAATTGATCTGCAACAAGATCGCCAATCACGGCGATCTTGTTGCCGGCGAAATCTTCAATATGTTTCCGTAAGCTCATCATTCAGAACTAAACGCAAAATTACTACAGTGAGTTAAAATTAACAAAAACGGCCGGGACTATTTGCTCCCGGCCGTTCGTTTCTGATTCCAATTCGAAGCTATTAATGAGTATCGTAGCTGGCTACTGGGAAATCATTTGGCGAACCCCACTGAAATACGGTCACGCCGCCATCGGACGACCGAATAACATAGAAAACCCCAGTCGAATTGCGCCATACCGCAATGTCTGTCTTGCCATCGCCATCATAATCATTTTGAACAATTAGATCCGTTCCTGTGAGACCGAAGGTCGAAATCGAAACGCCTCCGTCGCTGCTGCGAAGAATGTACCACACCAGATTTGTATCGGGCGTTGAGCCTTCGCGGACCACGGCGATATCCGTTTTGCCGTCGCCATCATAATCGCCAGGAACTACCAGATCGTTTCCGAACCCGAAAGCGGTAATTTGAACGCCACCGTTACTAAGCAGTGCGTAAAAGGTTCCCTGCGAAGTCGGCGTCGCACCCGGACGCTGAACTGCAAAGTCAAACTTCCCGTCGCCATCGTAGTCGCCCGGGGCCGTAAAATCGGTGCTAAGTCCGAACTGGGAACCAACGAAACCACCATCAGAACTACGAAGCACATACCAGATCAACGCGCCATTTGTTCTGCGGACCACAGCATGGTCCGTCTTCCCATCGCCGTCGTAGTCACGCGCAACTGGTTCATCACCAGAAGTTCCAAAATGAACGGCGCTAAAAGTGCTATCTGAACTGCGAAGCCAATACCAGACTCCAGACGAATCCCGCCATACAGCAACATCACCTTTACCATCGCCATCGAAATCGCCAGGAGTCATGAAATCTTCATTCGCGAGACCAAAGGTATGATATGCCTGAGTGCCTCCGCTTCGATTCACGTACCAGACATTATTTGAAGGCCTGAATATATAGTAGTCGGCCTTTCCGTCGCCGTCAGAGTCTAAAGCCGTTCTTAATGAAAGCTGCCCAAAACCGGCAACACATAAGAGTAAAATTGCAGAAATGATCTGCGAGATCTTACCGACGGTAACACACTTTCTCATTGGTTATTTCCTGTAAATTTCGTTTGGTTCGAAGTACATTACCCGCCAAAGGCGGACTCTTTAAGATACTACTTTCGGGGAAGTTTATGCAAGAAGAACTGGCTTCCGCCTGTTCTATTCAAGAAAAGGTCCATTCGACCAACAATTTCAGACTTTTTTACTAGTACCTATAATTATTAAGACGTCCGCGAACGCCATAAAGTTGGACCGGTGGGCAAAAAAATACCTACTTCATACCGCTGCGAGACTGCGAGACTGTCACGACACTATCTCCAATATAGACTAGCCCTGAACGTGTGATGGTGTTATTGAATGCAACGTGGATCTGGACCGATGTTGGCCCGTCCACACTTCGTGTGTTTAAAACGCGTATCCACGAGACATTCTTTTCCACCCTATAAGAACAATTAGAGGGTGTCGCAATTTCGATTGTGAATACACCTCCTTTGGTCGGAGCGAATATAGATTCGACCGAAGGTACAATAGAGCAAACGGTTGGATTCTGAAGTGCATGAAAAACATTTAACCTCCCTCCGGTTCGTATAAGTCCATTAAACGATTTGAGTGGGTCGGCTGAATTCATCAGAGTCGCCTTCAGTGAGGTCGAATGCAGGTCGGGACGATGTGCCGCTAGCAAAGCTGCAGCACCCGAAACATGCGGAGCTGACATCGAAGTTCCACTGCTGTTTCCATAAGAAGAATCGGTGTTAAATCGCGTGCTCAATATCCCGGAACCCGGAGCGGCTAGGTCGACCGAATTAAGACCGTAATTGGAAAAGCCGGAACGAGCATCTGTGGAGGTCGAAGAAGCTATATTCAAAATGCTCGGCGAATCATAACTGCCCGGGTAAAATGGCGTAATGTCTGTATTTATTCCCGAGTTTCCTGCGGCGAAGACATTCAGTACTCCTGCTTCTCCGAGGGCATCGATTGCATCCTTCGTTGCCTGATCGTAGCCACAAGCCTCGTTACAGCCGCCATATGAGTTATTTGTGACGCGAATATTGATGCCTCTTTCCTTTAACATCCGAACGTAGTTGTATGCCTCGATGAGCATTGCCGAAGTGGTGTCGTTGGCGGCCTGACTATAGATCTTGATGACCATCAGTTTGACATTCCAGTTAACACCGACGACTCCTATGCCATTATTTCCGACAGCCCCTATCGTTCCGCCTACATGTGTGCCATGGCCGTGTTCGTCCGAAGGGTCATTATCGTTATAGCGAAAGTCCCAGCCGTGGACGTCGTCAATATACCCATTACCGTCATCATCGATGCCGTTGCCCGGTATTTCACCGGGGTTCGTCCAGATATTTGCGGCCAGATCTTCGTGGGTCAGCCTCATACCTGTGTCGATATTCGCAACCACGACCGATGGGCTGCCGGTCGTTATGTCCCATGCACTGGGTGCCGAGATCTTTGAAAGCCCGTACATGGCGGGACTCGGGAACTGCGGGTCGTCTGGAGTTTGTTGGAGGCGATAGAAGAAATTTGGCTGAACGTTAGTTACGGTAAGCTGTCGGCGGTAGGCTGCCTCGACTGACGCGGGCGAGCGCCCGTTAGTTATTCGAACCAGATGCCAACCAAGATCACCGAGCGGCCGGATGAGTTCACCGCCCGCGGCGTGATGAATTTGAGACGTATCAATGAGAGATGCTCCCCGTTCAAACTTGACGAGCAATTCGTCTTTAACGAAGGGCTCAAAAGATCGCTGCCCAAAACTAGTGGTCGTTGCCGAAACCGCGATCCACACAAAGCAAAATAGACGGGTGGAGTTTGCCATAGACCTAGAACGAACTAGAATTCGCGTAAGAATGCTATCATTCACGCCAAAATCAGTATAGGTCGGCTTAACGTCCGAATACAATCTATTTGAGGGGAAGTGAGAAAAGATGGGGCGGCTAGTGGGGCTCGAACCCACGACCTCCTGAACCACAATCAGGCGTTCTAACCAACTGAACTATAGCCGCCGTGCGCTTTGAAATTAGATGCTGATGCCGATTCGCTATGGCTAGCTATTCTGACGATCCTCAATCCAAAACTGGAATACCCCCGGCACGGCTCGAACGTGCGACCTACGGCTTAGAAGGCCGTCGCTCTATCCAACTGAGCTACGGGAGCATATCAAAAAGCAACTTCCGATGTTAGCGATTGAGAGCGGGTTAGTCAAATATTCCCGGACCAGGGACTTGAACCCTTTATTTGACGCACCTTGGCAAGCATTTGTTCGAAGACTTCGGTAAGGTCCAGATCGCTAGTGTCGATCACAACGGCGTCGTCGGCTATCAAAAGCGGCGAATCGCTCCGGGAAACGTCACGCTCATCGCGTTCGTTGATCTCCGCAAGCGTTTTTTCGAAGGTCGCTGTCGTACCCTTTTCCTTGTCTTCGTCAAAACGACGGCGTGCTCGTGCCTCGGGCTTTGCCGTTAGAAAGAATTTTATGTCCGCATGCGGAAAGACTACGCTGCCGATATCCCGACCTTCTAATACACAGCCTCTCTTCGCATTTTGACCCATCGCGCGTTGAAGCTCCACCATCCGGCGGCGGACTTCAGATATTGTGGAAACTATCGATGCGGCTCGGGCTATTTCAAGAGTTCGAACATCCATCGAGACGTCAACGTCGTTCAAAAGGACCCGTTGAGCTTCCGGCACCCCGTCAAGCCGAATATCGGCATTTCGTACTGCATCTGCTACCGCTTCGGCATTTCCAAGTGAAATGCCAGCGCGGATCGAGGCTAGAGCTCCGGCCCGATACATAGCTCCGGTGTCTAGATAGAGCAAGCCGAGTTCTTTTGCAAGCATTTTGCCGAGTGTGGATTTACCGGCTCCGGATGGACCATCGATAGCGATTATCATCGAAACAATTCTACCGAATATCAGCGGAAAGTCACTTTATCTGAAACTTGCAACGCAATGCTGAGTTGAACAGTCAACGTCCGATCCACGACTGTAGGAAAGCCACGATCCCATTTCTATGATCGGGCAAGGTTTTTTCGGGCTCCCGCGGACAGCTTGTCTCGAACCAGCAAATAGGACTTTGTGATTAGATCCTCAAAGTCGCCCTCGTCTAAGGCTGTCGGATCCTGCACGGCGACCCAGTGATATCGAGCGACATACGGCGCCGGTATGATTCCCTCAATTTCAGTCAGCTCCGCAAACTTTTCCGGGGTGCATTTGAACGAGATCTGAGGTGTTGTCCCGGTTTCGAGACCGGCTACACAGAACATTTTCCCGCTAACACTAAAGCAGAGGTCATTTTGCCACTTTACATCTTCCGACGCGTGCGGCATCGACAAACACAACTCTCGAAGGGTTTCGATGTCCATACTAACCGCTTGAACCTTCCGTAAAACCTTAACATTCTAACTCAAAATCTTCGAAAGCGTACACAGTGTATTGTCAATGTCGGTTCTTGAAATGTCGCAATGGGTTACCATGCGGATCGCATTCCCGAAGGGAATCGCTAGGATCTGTCGGGTTTTCAGATCCGCACAGATTTTCGAGGAGTCCTTCCCAGTGCCGGCAATGTCAAAGATGACGATATTCGAAGCGACCTTGTCTGCGTCGATCTCCAGACCAGGAATTCCGGCTATTCCTTCTGCCAGAAGGCGAGCATTCAAGTGATCATCCCGGAGCCGTTTAGGCGAATCTTCTAATGCAATGATGCCCGCGGCCGCGAGTATTCCGACCTGTCTCATTCCCCCGCCGAATCGTTTCCGCCATATTCGAGCCTCGCGTATAAAATCCGATGTTCCCAGGAGTATTGAACCGGCCGGAGCCCCGAGGCCTTTTGACAAACAAAACTGAACGGAATCGCAATGCCGCGTAAGCTCTGCGACGGGAGTTTCAAGAGCTGTTGCCGCGTTGAAGATTCGTGCCCCGTCCATGTGTATGGGAATTCCCTTTGAATGAGCTTGTTCACAAAGATGGGCACAATTTTCCGCCGTCAACACGCTGCCGCCGGCAAAATTGTGGGTATTTTCAAGGCAGATCAGGCCTGTTGGACAAGAATAGTATGGTCGGTCGACGTGAAGTGCGTCAGCGATCTCATCCCAAGTCAGATGCCCAGACCCATTCTTACTTTTGACCGGCCTGATCGTTACGGCGGATGCAACGGCCGGCGTACCCATTTCATAATTGAAAATGTGGCCACGTTCTTCGATTATCACTTCATCGCCCGGCTTGGTATGAAGCTTGACCGCGATCTGGTTGCCCATGGAACCTGTTGGAACAAAAAGTGCCGCCTCTTTCCGAAAGATCTCAGAGGCGAGTTTTTGCAAACGGTTGACTGTTGGGTCCTCGCCATAGACGTCGTCGCCGACTTCGGCATTTGCCATCGCGCGGCGCATAGCATCAGTTGGTTTGGTTACGGTGTCGCTGCGAAGATCGATCATATGTAGTCACAGATTAACCACACTCTTGTTTGCCGATTCCTCAAACCCGGTTAGACAATTCCTCGGCGTCCCAGACGGCCGTCCTTGCTCCGGCTTGGTATGCCGCCTCAAGAAATGTAAGTGCCGTGGCATATGGATCGTCAGACGAACGGATGTCTTCATACATCAGCAAAGCAAGATGAGCTCCGTTCGATTCGGACCATTTAGCGGCGTCGGGTTGAAGCAGTTCGTTCGCCAAACCCGCTGGTTCGGGTGCGACATAGGCATAAAACGCTGGAGCCGGGACGTTGTCGTCACCGAACCAAAAGCCAAAGCTTATAACTTCGTGCGAATATGCTTCGCGTTCGACGCGGTTCGCTCCATCACGGACCGGTACCCGCTTACCGGAAAACCGCGTTAGAGCAACATCGAAGCTATGCCAGAACATGTGGACCGGAGTCGATTTCCCTACATAGCGACCGCGGAACTCATTTAGGATCCGATCGACTGTAACCAGCGTACGATGGAATCTGGCTACATATTCTTTGTCATACGATCGATTCTCAACATCTTCGGGAAACGGTGTCGTCGACGGGGCTTCGTAGGGGATCGGTTTGATCTTCGGCTGTATGCCCAACTTTGCAAGGTTGGCAAATAGGCTGCTGTGAAAATCAGCAACCGTAAGGCCGTCAAAAAGCGAGAAATCCTCGCGTCGGCCGCCACTCGTCGAAACTACTAGTTTGTGGCTGCTGAAGTCGAATTTGATCTCGAAATTTCCACCGGTATATGGAACTGTGTGGGTTGACAGGCCCCTCGGCGTGACATAGAGCGGGACGTGCCACCAATGGTTTAATCGCGGATGCATCGCAAGCCGGATCTTGCCGACGATCTGGCAATACAGATGGAGCGTGTTCTTGGTCGGCCGCCACGCCTCAAGCGGAATCTCGGGAAAGTCTATATTTTTCATAGGCTGATCGGTTGCTTGTTACGAAAACTTGAGAAATATCCGTAAATCTTACGCTTGAAAGATTCACTTTTCAAACCACGAATTGCGGACGGCGTTTGCGGCATATGATTGCCAAAAACGCCGATGCTGGATGCTCGAGGTGATCGATCGTGGGCTCAATTAAAATAGATGAAAGCGGGTGTCTGGTGGTATTTCTGTGGGCTGCCTGCGGTCAGATTCCTGATATTTTTCCGCGAGTAGTTCATCAGGAAAACGTCGTATCGACCGCTATTCGGATCGCGGCTGTCGAAAAGGAGCCATTCGCCATAGGTACCCCAATCGTGCAGCTCAATAGATTCGTTAGGCGGTGTGCGTGGAATATGAGCCTGAAAGATCATTTCGGCACGGATCTATTTTTCTAATTCGGTTATTTTTGCGACACGATTCTCGTGGCGGCCGCCTTCAAATTCGGCTTCAAACCAAGCTTTTACAATATTCTCAGCCTCTTCCGCCGAGGTGAAACGAGCCGGAAGTGCGAGGACGTTCGCGTTGTTATGCTGACGGGCGAGACGGGCGATCTCGGGGCTCCAGGCGACGGCGGCGCGAACCCCTTTTACCTTATTAGCAGAGATCGCCATTCCGGTTCCGGACCCGCAAAACAGAATGCCTTGCTCGTAACCGCCGCCGCCGACTGCCTCGGCCACGCGTCGGGCAAAGTCGGGATAATCAACCGAATCGGGCGAATTTGTGCCCATATCGTCGTACTCGACGCCGAGGCGGTCGAGTACCGGCTTCATCTTTTCCTTTTCCTCAAAACCGGCGTGGTCGGCTGCGATCGCGATCTTCTTCGTCATGATTAAACTTTATAGCACTAACTATTATTTTTCCCCAATGCAACGAAAATAGGGTGCAAGTTCTCAAACGGGAAGCGTTCAATGGAAAATCGACTCAGGAGGCAGAGTATGTTCAGATCACTTTTCGCATTTGCCACAGTAATTCTGGTGGCAGCGTCCGCATTTGCATCGAATTCAAAGACCGCAGGGCTCGCCCGTACCGCCGTTTCCGCCGACTCTGCTGCGGCGAAAACAGCCATAAACGAGTTGCGAAGCAATGGCCAAAAGGGCCTGAATGCGATTCTTAGCGTTTATGCCGAAGAAATAAAGCAATACTCCGCAACGGGTGAGCAGACGCCCGAATGGAAACGGATCGCAAACGCGATAGATTCCGTCGCTATGCAAAAAGATGCCTTTGCCTCTGCCTTGTATTGGTTCACCGACTTTGAAGCGGCCAGAGAGGCTGCAAACGCCAAGAATCGACCAATCCTTTCGCTTCGACTGCTGGGAAATTTGAACGAGGAATACTCATGCGCCAACAGCCGCCTCTTTCGGTCGATACTTTACGCGAACACCGACATCTCGAAATACCTGCGTGAAAACTACATTTTGCATTGGCAATCGGTTCGGCCCGCACCGCGTATCACCATTGATTTCGGTGACGGGCGGAAGATCGAACGAACGATAACCGGTAATTCGATCCACTACATTCTCGACGAAACGGGAGCGATCATCGACGCATTGCCGGGATTGTTTAGCCCAAAGGCATTTGCGATCTACCTGCGACAGGCGCGTGAGGCGAACAAGATCGTTGATGGGTTGCCGGAACGCCAACGCGATCTGGCGTTGATGAGGTATCGCGCGGCGAGTTTCCGGAAGCTCAGCGAACGCCGCAACAACGTTGTGAGGCTTGCAAACGTTGAGCTTCGCGAGCCTGCGGTTGGGACCGATGCCATGACCGCGGCACCGCGGGCAATGGCGAAAATGATGGTCGTTGACGAGGTCTCAATGCTGCGGGTATATGACAGTTTTGCCAAGTACGAACCTCAGCTTGACCTCTCGGCGTGGCAGAAGATGTCGAGGTTTTATTCGCCCGAGAACGATCTGGACGCAGCGAGTATTGCCTTTATTCGCCGACAGAATCTGAATTCCGGGCTCGGCGAAGGGGAATTCGCTGGTATGCTGAAACGCTTAAACGAGTTCATCGCGCTGGACACAACACGGAACGATTTTCTGTATCGAACGCAGATCTATGATTGGCTTAATCAGGCCCTAAGTAATGACCTTGAGGCCTTTAACGCAAGGGTTTACGCGGATGTTTTCATGACGCCGAACTCGGACAAATGGCTCGGCCTGTACTCGTCGGATGTCTACACGGCGATCGACGGAAACGGCGTTACCCATTAGATTCACCATGTTCTAATCATCAATCGAGGCTCGCGGGAGCCTCTTTTTTATTGGCCGAAAAAGATATATTGTCCGCGGGTCGCAAACCGCCTATACTATCGGGAGTGCTCATTTTGTAATGGTATCAGCAGCCCGAAATTTCCTCGCCACATTGATGGTCATCAGTTCGTTCGCGATAGCCGTGTCGGCGCAGGACTATTTGCCGGAGCTTGTCCGGCGGATCAAGCCTTCGGCGGTGGCCGTGGAGACGTTTGATGCCCGTGGAACAACGCTTTCGCGGGGGAGCGGCTTCTTTGTCGGGCCTGATCGGATCATCACAAATCGCCACGTTATCGAACGCGCGAATCGGGTTGAGATCCATTTGCCGGATGGCAAAAAGTTCGTTGTTAAGGGCGTTTTGGCGATAGACGGCGAGGGCGACCTGGCGTTGTTGCAGGTCGATGTGCCCAGGGAATTGGCGGTGTTTTTGCCGATCGTACGTTCGGTTCCGCAGGAGGGCGAGTCGATCGTCGTCGTCGGGAACCCTTTTGGCCTCGATGGCAGCGTTGCAAACGGAATAGTTTCAGCAGTTAGAGAGATCGCCGGGTACGGCAAAATCATTCAGATCACGGCGCCGATCAGTTCGGGGAGTTCGGGGTCGCCGGTGGTCAACATGTACGGTCAAGTCATTGGCGTTGCTTCACTTCAGGCCGCAGAAGGCCAGAGTCTGAACTTCGCCGTGCCTGCCGAACGTATCCTGCAGATGCGCGTGGGGCCTGTCAGGTCGTTTTCGGCGCTGGCAAATGAGTCGACCCAGAATAAGCGTGCGGCAGCGGAACGCCTTTATTCACAGGGTGTTGCACAGCTTTCGTTGGATGGATTTGAGCGGGCATTGGTCTATTTTGAACAGGCGGCTCAACTTGATCCGGAATACGCCGAAGCCTGGTATCAGGCGGGATATTGCTACGGCGTGCTCGGCCGGCATGCGGATGCGCTGCGGGCATCGCGGCAGGCGGCAAAGCTTCGGCCTGATTGGTCCGCAACTTATGTAAACATTGGGGCTTCCAGCTTTTCGCTCGGGCAATTTAGGGAAGCGGTGGACGCATATCGACAGGCGATACGCCTTGACGACAACAACGCCGAAACCCAGTATGCTCTTGGACTTAGCCTCGGTAAGATCGACCGCACCGACGAGGAAATTCTTGCGTATCGGCGGACAATTGCCCTAAAACCAGATCATTCCGGGGCGATGGAAAGGCTTGGCGAGGCCTATTTAAGGCAGAAAAAATGGGCCGAAGCGGTGCAGATGTTCGAACAGCTAAAGGCTTATAAACCAGAGGCTAAGACGTATAATTCGCTCGGCGAAGCGCTCTTCGAACTCGACCGAATGGACGAGAGCGCGATGGCGTTTAACACGGCGGTGAATTACGATCCGGACCTTGACCGTGCGCGGTTCAACCTCGGGCGGGCGTACGTCAAGCAGGGCAACCTCGACCAGGCGCGTGTGCAGTACGAAATTCTCAAAAATTCGCGTTCAGATTGGGCCGATCGGCTCTTTGTCCTCATCGAACCCTGAAAAATTCGGCGGCGACGGATACACCGTGCCTGATGGAAAGCTTCGCGGCGACGGCGGGTGCAGCCCAGACGGCGCGAGCGTAAGCCCGAGCGGCGCGGCGTGAAATCTATGCGGATAAAATGCGATCGCTCCTGCCCAATGGGCAGTATCGACCAACCCCGGGCATAAGATCCTATCTCCGGGCATGTCGCACAGCAGCATGCGGTCCTGGCCGTCGGACGATCCGCCGCCTGCGCCGCCCAACCACACGAAACCTTTCCAACCTTTCCAAACGCATTTTTTCATCCCGATCTGACCAAGCCGCGCGAAGCTCCGCATTTGGTATGTCGAGCGGGACGACCTCGCGCGAAACTGGTTCTCGTATGATCGAGGTATTAAACAAAACAATCAATCGCCGCTGGGTGGCCTGCCCGCGCGACTCGGGCCCGACGCGTTGGGCCCGAGTCTAGGTTACGCTCAACCGCAAGGGCGAGATCTTCCTCAACGGAGTGACGCACCGCGACCTCGGCTCGCCGGATGGTTACGCGATACTCTACGACGCCGAACGCGAGACCATCGGGCTCCGGCCCGCCGTCGGCGAAAAGAACGCCTACCCCGCACATCCGCGCGGAAACTACGGCGGCCGCCGCATCCACGCCTATCGGATGATCCGCGAATTCGACCTCGTCGTCCTCGAAACCGTCCGCTTCCACCGTTGCATGAAAGACAAACACGGCATCCTCATCCTAGACCTCCGCGACACCCGCCCCGTCTCCAAAAAACGACAATGGTGACAGAAGAAGCAAGAAGATTGATACCACCCCAGCGTCCGAAGTCTCGATTTGGTTGTGATAAGATCGTCCGAGATAAAAGGCTAGAACGCGATCTTATTGATCACGCCGCCCCCAACCAATAAATGAGACGATTTTACTATTCGGACCCCATTGCGGACTTTCTCGCAAAACCATCGAATTCGATAATCGGCGACCTCGTACTGAATAATGAATTTCCCACTGAAGCTACACAGAGAGACGCGTGGCTGTTTCAAATCGAATTCTTGAAAGCGTCGTTAAAAGATCGAACTGGTCAAATCTATTTTGAGTATGCAATACCTCGGATGGGTAAGCGGATCGACGCCGTAGTAATCGACCAAAACTTGATCTTCGTTATCGAGTTTAAAGTCGGACAAAAGGACTTTCTAATTTCTGATATTGATCAAGTATGGGATTACGCGCTCGACCTGAAGAATTTTCACGAAACGAGTCACACGGCACTTTTGGCACCGATACTAATTGCAACGGAGGCGAAGGATTTCACGCATCCAGAAAGGTTCGCGGTCGGTGTCGATGACCTTATGGCTCCTATCAAATCAAGTGCGAGTCAGTTCCCGGATATTTATCGTTCGATATTGAGCTCGGCTGCTGGAACCAATGTTGACCATGTTTCTTGGGCGGATGGTAGATATTCACCGACTCCAACGATTGTTGAAGCGGCAATCGCCCTCTATCGGCAGCATTCTGTTGATGAGATTTCGCGAAAGGATGCCTCGGCGAAGAATCTGAAATTAACGAGTTCTGCGGTCTCTGACATTATTTCCACATCACGCGAACGAGGTGAGAAGGCAATTTGTTTTGTAACAGGAGTTCCGGGGGCGGGCAAGACACTCGTTGGGTTAGACATTGCTACGAAGTATCTAGATGCGTCAGGTGGGAGCCAAAGCGTTTTTCTTTCAGGCAATGGACCATTGGTAGCGATTTTGACAGAGGCACTTGCGCGAGATGCCGTTGATATAGCAAAGAAGAAGAATCTAAAATTGAAAAAGGGCGAAGCTCGCAGTCAGGTCAAGGCGTTCATTCAGAATGTTCATCATTATCGTGACGAATATCTTCGGGACGAACGTGCACCGATTGATCATGTCGCTATCTTCGATGAAGCCCAACGTGCATGGAACCACCATAAAACGGCCGACTTTATGAAACGCAAAAAGAACGTTGTAGCGTTTCCGCACTCTGAGCCCGAATTCCTGGTTTCTTGTCTTGATCGCCATACTGATTGGGCTGTGATTGTATGCCTCGTTGGCGGCGGTCAGGAAATCAATAGTGGCGAAGCGGGGATTGGCGAATGGATTGATTCTATCGACCGATCATTCCCGAATTGGAAGATATATGTTTCGGACCGCTTAATAGACTCGGAATATGACGCCGTCCGATCACTTGAAAAATTTGAAACGCAGTCGAATATCGTTCGTAACAACGATCTTCATTTGGCGGTTTCGATGCGCTCCTTCAGAGCGGAGAAAGTTTCGTCCTTCGTGAAGAATGTTCTAGATCGTGAGGTCGAAGCGGCTAAAGACGATCTGGCAAAGTTCCGTCATCGCTACCCGATTGTACTGACTCGCAATCTCGAAAAAGCCAAGTCGTGGCTGCGAGAAAAAGCGAGAGGATCTGAGCGATACGGAATAATTGTTTCGTCAAATGCTCAAAGATTGAAACCGCTTGCTATAGATGTGAAATCGCCGATGAATCCTGTGAAATGGTTTCTGGAGGGCAAGCAGGATGTTCGATCGTCGTACTACCTTAAGGACGTCGCCACGGAGTTTCACGTTCAAGGATTAGAACTAGATTGGGCATGTGTCACATGGGATGCGGACTTTCGACATACGCGAAGCGGATGGTCAACTCACTCTTTCGTTGGGGACAAATGGCATCGGGTGAAGAAGGATGAACGCCAACAATATCTCAAAAATGCTTATCGGGTTTTGCTGACTAGAGCTCGCCAAGGAATGGTCATAGTCGTGCCAGAAGGCAATGGCGAAGATCACACAAGGCTGGGAGAATTCTATGACAGCACCTATGAATATTTATCCGGTATTGGCCCGACTTTACTAGAATAGACAGACCTGACTTGCCTAATCGCCATTTTGTAAATATTGAGCGATGGGAACGTCCGCCGGTAGAAGTTTGTACTTTGGAAGATCGGTTAGCTCTACCCACGAAATCAAGTCGTGCGAAGTTGGACTAAACATTTCGGACCCAATTGTCGTCTTTAGAGCTATAAGTCTGATTGAGCCATATTCATAGGTGAAATCAGAAGTAGTAATGACGTCACCAACTACTGATTCGACGCCTAACTCTTCTAAGATTTCGCGTTCTAAACACTCTTCAAGCGTTTCGCCTGTTTCCAGTTTTCCGCCTGGAAATTCCCAATAACCCTCGTGCCTTTCGCCGGGTGATCGGCGCGTCAGCAAAACCCTAGTGCCTTTTCGGATAATTGCGGCGGTTACGGTTCTCATTCTATTACAAAGATCATTCATACCGTTCGAAGAACGAACTTAATTAGTTCCCGGTTCATACCGCCTGCATCATCGCCTCGGACAAATCGAATAGGAGTCAAAAGAAAACTGCCCGATATACGTGTACGTACCAACTTCATGCCTTTCGAAGAGGTGGAGTTCTCTACCATCCGAAACATGATCCCTTATCGCCCGATTACCGCGCATGAATCGTTGGTTACCGTACTTGCCCTCGCCGCTGTATCCATACTCGTTGTCAGAAATCCATCCGTCCCTATATCCATATTCTTCACCCCGAAGAGCGGAAAACAAGAAGATAAAAGGAGAATCGAGCGTCGTCACAATTCCAGATTGTTGGTTGCCGCCGAATTGATCATGGATATCTGTCCTTCTGTTGTAAATCGCTCCAATTTTAAACATGCGTCACTCCTCCACTCAGATTGACAACGAATTGAAACATTTAAGAGGCCTCTGATCAAGTCCAAAAGGTAACGCAGATGTTGCGTTTGCCGCGTTCTACCATGACGATGTAGCTGCGGTGGATGCTGCGTCGAAGGCGGAATGAGGAATGAGGAACTAGCTGAGCTCGCACTCTGAACGAGATGGAATTCCGAACAAAAAAAAGAGAGGCAAGTGTGGGGCTTGCCTCGGGAATGATCAATTTAAGATCCAGTAACGACTATACTTCAGCGTTTAACGGTTGCCCGTAGTAATGTTGCCTGCCCACCAGTTTCCCGTTGGGAGGAGGCAGCCTTATGGTTGCCCATAAGGTAAAAAGGGTGACCGCTGCGGCTGTCCGCAGTGGTCAAAGTCAATTAACGAGTAGCCGACGTATTCGGTCCGGTCGAGGTGATCGTGAACTGGCTTCCGGCTTCTAACCGAAGATTGTCACGTCCCTGGATAAGCACCGTACCAGCTCCGGCACCTGCACCGACGCCTGCACCGATAGCAGCACCACTGCCGCCGTCAACGATGGCTCCGATAAGAGCACCGAGAACCGCACCGATACCAGCACGTGTTACGGTCTGCGTGGTCTGATTGCCATCGCGGACTGTGCCTTCGTTGTTGATGCTGATGTTATCGCCGTCAGCTTCGCGAGCCGAATCGATGATGCCGGCAAACTGATACGTTTGGTTTTGAAACTGAATAGTTTCAAAAACCATCGATACATTTGCACGGCCCGAAACCCGACCCGAACTTTCTGCCTGTGCGACGCGTCCGGTGATGATCGCTCCGTTGTACTGGTTCGGCGAGGTCACACGCATGGTGAACTGGTCGCCGGCCTGTGAAACGTTGGTCGCGATCTGGTTCTGCAACACGGCCGTAAGCCGTGTTCCATTAGGAATGTAAAAGTTGCCGACCTGACCGTTGCCGGTGTTGTTCCAGGTAGGCTGATTGTTCTCAGTCGGCCACTGAGCCACATTCGAAACGCGGTCGTAAACGCTGTTGACGGTGATCATCTGATTCTGGTTTTCCATATACAGCTGCCGCGTCACACGCAGACGATTGCCTGCGACCGGGGTAAATGAAACCCTGAAATCGTTGGCACGGTCGCCATCGGTAGCGATGTTGAGCGTGTTGCCAGTCATCGAAACCGTGGTGCGTATCTGCTGACCGCGATTGTTCGCTTCGGTTACGGCACGTCCGTCAGCTACGAAGTCAACAGGTTGGCCGTAGTCGGTCGCAAACCTGACCTGATTTCCGCGGGTCTGGATAACGATCGTCTGCGGCGAAGCCATGCGGCGTTCGAGATTAGCCTGCTGGCGAGCTCGAACCGAAGAGTTGCTGATCGTTTGTGAGATCACGGTCGAAACGTTGTCGCTAGCGGAAACATTCAACCTATAGGTTCCGTCGATCTGGCTCGTCTGCTGCGAACCCCACTGGCCGGGATACTGCTGATAGGCCGGTAGGTTCTGGTTCCAGTTCCAACTTACATTGTAAAGGTTCGAGAGCGTGTTCAGATCCGTTCGGATCAGGTTCCACTGTTGCACCGCGGGAGCGTTCAAACGAATACGGCTCATGAAGTCGTTGACATACCAACCGTAATTCAACACGGCTGTGACATCCGTATTTTGAGCGGTTCGGCCGTCGAAACTGCTGCGGAGATTGTCCGTCGCTTGTTCAAAACTCTCGATGTATGCCAATGCATTTTCGTCCATTCGAACGTTGTTTCGAGAATTGTTCATCTGGCGTTCTACCGTTGTGCGGAACGCATTTGTACGCGTTTCCAATCGCTGCAGAAGGCCTCTGACCTGCTGTTCATCAACACGAATCGGCTGCATTGGGCCGGGGTTGAATGCCGGAAGCGTCTGATTCCAATTCCAGCTCACGTTGTAAAGGTTCGAGAGCGTGTTGAGATCCGTTCGGATCAGGTTCCACTGCTGCACCGCGGGTGAACTCAAACGGTTACGGCTCATGAAGTCGTTAACGTACCAACCGTAATTCAATACGGCTGTGACATCCGAATTCTGAACCCTTTGACCGTCAAAACCGCTGCGGAGTTCGTCTGTCGCTTTTTCAAAAGCCTCGATGTATGCCAATGCATTCTCGTCCATTCGAACGTTATTTCGCGTATTGTTCATCTGACGTTCTACATTCGAACGGAACGCGTCCGTACGCACTTCCAATCGCTGAAGAAGGCCTCTGACCTGCTGTTCGTTGACACGAACCGGCATCATTTGGCCCTGCTGACCTCGCGAAAACGCCGGACGCTGCTGGTTCCAATTCCAGCTTACGTTGTAAAGCCTGGCGAGCGTGTCCAGATCCGTCCGGATCAGGTTCCACTGCTGGACTGAAGCCGCGTTCAGCCGATTACGGCTCATAAAGTCATTGATGTACCAACCGTAGTTCAATACGTTTGACACATCATCGTTTTGAGCACGTCGGCCGTTGAAGTTCGAGCGAAGTTCGTCTGTCGCGTTCTCGAAAGCTTCGAGATAATCGCGGAAGTTTTCTTCTCGCTGAGCGTTCCTCACCCGGCCATTATCCAGCTGCAGCTCGACGGTTGTGTTAAACGCATCCGTACGGGTCTCGAGTCGCTGCAGGAGCGGCTCAACCTGGCGTTCACTAGCCCGATTCAACTGCGCCTGAACGCCGACTGTCGAAACCAGCAGCGTAAACGCTATTGTATAAATTAGATTTCTTGTTCTTCCCATAATTCAATATCCTCCAAAAACTGGCCCATTTCGGACGCAAGGTGCGCCGAAATTTGGACCTTCCCAAATAATAGATGCAACTGGCGTGCCGCTCGCTCTAATTGATGAATTTATGGGATTTAGTCAGGGATCGACTGATATGCGGGTGTGTGTGACCGAACGCATATACGGTGGAAGTACGCAAATAAGACAGGCCGGTATATATAAATTATTCTAATGGCGGGTCGGTCGGTAAGGCGGGAAGGCCGCCACGGTCGGCACCGCGTACGACGCCGGTTTGGTCGATGTAAAATGAGCGAATGCCGGTCGATCCGTAAACCGTCGGCACGGCGGAAACGGCGAAGGTCGCGGGCGCTCTTTTGCTCGACGCGATCGTGGTGAGCGTGAGGCTGTATCCATCGGCGGTGCCGGATGCGACGGACGCGAAGATCAATCGGACGGCGAAGAGTTCGGCTAGGCTGCCGAACCTGCCGCTGCCGTATGTCGCGTGATACGTCATCTGCGCCGAATGCAGCGACCTGAGCGATCGAATAGTCGCGGATTCGCGACACGTGATGCCGTACGGCGCGCACAGATCGACCTCGGGATCATTAGCGTCTGCGGGAGCACCTTGGCGATCAGCGCCGCGGATGATGCCGTCGGTGGCGACGTAGAACGATCGAAAGCCGGTCTTGCGATAAATGCGCGGAACGGCGGTGACGGTGAATGAAGCTGGTGTGGGCGGTGAATAAGTCGTGTGGGTGACGATAAAGACGAAACCGTACTTGCTGCCGGAGGCGAGGGCTGCGTCGATGAGGCCCGCGTATTCGAGATTGGCCAGCGAGCCGTAATTGCCATTCCCGTAGGTTGCTGCGTAGGTCGCCTGTGCGCTGTGGAGAATACGCATCGATGTGGCGGTGAAGGCTTCGTTGACGTTCCGCGGCGACATTTGTGCAGTGGCCATTACGCTAGCGGCTGCCACGATCGATACGAGTAGTATCGCGTTGATCCTGAGTGTTTTGATCCTCATATGGGCAGGGCGGAGCACGGCCCCGCATCATTATATTTTACTAGAGACCTGTAGGTTATAGATAGAAAATATTCGGTTTCGAAATGAGAATACATTTGGGAAAAGCTATTAGCTGTTAGCTATAAGCTTTTAGCTTGCCGTCTGCGGCTTTTCATTCCACTTTCTGTTTATAAGACTGGCGGAGAAGGCGGCGCCGAAGCCGTTGTCGATGTTGACGACGGTGACGTTTGAGGCGCAGGAATTTAGCATGCCGAGCAGGGCCGCGACCCCGCCGAACGAAGCACCATAGCCGATGCTGGTCGGAACGGCGATGACCGGGACCGACACAAGGCCACCAACGACGGACGGCAGAGCGCCTTCCATACCGGCGACGACGATAACGACGCGGGAACTCTGAAGCCGCTCGCGTTCGGCGAGGATGCGGTGGACGCCCGCGACTCCGGCGTCCCAGATGCGTTGGACGCGGTTGCCCATCGCTTCGGCGGTGAGCGCCGCTTCCTCAGCTACGGGAATGTCGCTGGTTCCGGCGGTGCAGATGGTGATCTCGCCGATGCCGAGTTCGGTGCGGTCACGAAAGATGCGGACGATGCAAGCGGATTCGTGCCATTCGGCGTCGATGTGGATGTTGCGAAGAACGCCGTAAACCTCCGGTGTCGTGCGGGTTACGAGGACGTTTGGCGAGCGTTCGATGAGCTTCTCGAAGATGCCGGCGATCTGCTCCGGCGTTTTGCCCATGCCGAAAATGACCTCCGGGAAGCCTTGTCGCGACGATCGTCCGTGGTCGACGCGGGCGTAGCCGATGTCTTCGAACGACAGATTCTTAATGCGTTCGGCGGCGTCGGCTTCGTTAAGGTTTCCCTCGCGAAACTGTGCGAGGATGAGTTCGATATCGGCAGTGTTCATGCCCGACTAGATTAGCAAAAGAATGAGGAATGACGAATGGAGTATGGTGATAGGATAGTTAAAAAGGTTTGACTAAGGCTTTTATCTGAGAAAGGAGTTCCTATGAAGCGATTCAATTGTCTAGCAATTTTGTCTTTGATGGTTGTCTTGATGCCATTTAGCGTCGATGGTCAACAGCTTATTGATACGTCCGTGGCCAATTTGCGCATCACGATCAAGATGCAGGATAAACCGCTCCTCACGGTTTTCAATCGACTTATCAACAAATACGACATTACTATCGGATTTGAAGAGTCTAGTCTGGACCGCGAACATACGTCATATTTGTTTATCGTCGACAAATCCGATCGGAAGAGCTCTCCGGAGTATTCAGGCGAAAAAGAAATACGTCCCACAACCAGAATCGTAGGTGAAAAGCATTTGCTTACCGTTGATTTTGACAAAGCCCCGCTTGAGGAAGTGATAGATTCAATCGTTGCTCAAATGAAGCATTATGACTGGACCATCAACGACGGCGTTGTCAACATTTTTCCGACGAAAGGACGTGATCCACGGTTGGTTAAGTTACTGAATACAAATATAAACTACTTTGGGGTTGAGGCTGGAATGAAAAAAAGTATGATCGGTGACAAAATCAGAATGTTCCTTCCTGAGCTTAATGCATTTCTCAAAGAGGAGAACCTAGCACCTGAATTAGCCGGAGAATACTCGGTATTAATTGGCCATTCACCGCTCTTACACCGAGTAAGCTTCTCTAATCTTAGCTTCATAAATCTCTTGAACTCGATCACAAAAGAAAAAAGGGGCGGGTGGATCATTAAAATCAAGAGCCCGAAAGATGAATCGGGAAAGCCTCTACTTGAAGTTATTGTTTGAGGTGGCGACGTAGGATTAAAGAAAGTCGCCTGCTTCGAGCCAGACTATATCCATATCATTATTTCTGGCGCTGGACGACTATATGGATCGTTGTTTTTAGGTATGAAGTCGTTACCGTTACGATCCTTGATGAGGAGGATGAATGAAAAACTCGATTCTTTTGTTATGTGTCATCGTGAACGGATGCAATGATGTCGTTTCTCAGTCGTCATGCGGGAACCGTTATTTCGAACATAAGTCCCTACAAGAAATCGCTGCAATGACGCCCGAGCAAAAAATGGATCAAATGGTGCTTGAACAGATGTTTCATGCGCCATGGGATAACGACGAAAATCATGAACTTCTGCACCGATACTTAGTAGAAAACGGCCCAGAGATCCTACCTACTGCGATCAAGTTTATAACCGAGTTTGACCCCGCAGTTGCCGAATGCCGAGAACGCAATCGCACTCGACTGTTTACCGCCGCCATGTATTTGAGCAACATTGACAATGCCAAATTTCGAATCCGTTCAACCGAACATGGAACACTTGCAATAATCGAGTTGGAAAAAGCCATAGAGCGAAGACGCAAAGCTATGCCCGATCCCGAAGCTCATGATAGCCGTAAAAATCTTCTCGCATTATTCCTTGAAGGTTTAGTCGGCCGGACTATCAAGGACGGGTTTATCAAGGAAACGCTGAAGGAACGTTACAAAATCGAATTGTCCGAAGCAGAATTGGTTGAGTTTAGTGATTTTCTAACCTTGCTTGATCCAACTTACCCGAGTTGGACACACATCTGGAATACGACTGTTCCTGGAGCACCCGGGATGACCACGACAGAATCTGAGCGATTTCACCAAGCTTATCGGATGTTTAAGGAAAAACGTTAGAACATTTTATAAGCGATTAACACGTCCGCACTGGGCGGAGCAGTTCAATTCATCATGGACACTAGAGACTGTGACAGAAAGGCCACAATGCGCAGGAGAAAACATCGATATGAATTTTCTAAACAGATTGTTGGGTTCTGATGTTGGAAACTTCCCGATTTTAATCAAACGCAGGCCGGTGATTTTGTTGTGCTTGGCAGGGTTCATCGTAGCTAGCTCAATTTGGATTTTCGTAGAGTGGTTCAAAACGGGGGGTGGACTTTTCGCATTCGCGGTCGGCATCAGTTGCCTTATTTATGCGCTTTCGGAACTTGTCGCTTGGAAGAAGTTGGTTTCCCATAAGGGTCCTTGGGCATGAAACGTATACTCATCGAACCGTCGGAATCGTCTAACGGCACTGACTCATAGCAGCGATGGCTACGAAGGTCTCAGCGTCTTTGGTCATGGTTATGTTGTTGAAGAAGACGTAGGCCAGCTTGTCACGCGGGATCATTGTGACGAGTTCTTCGAGCTCTGATTCTTCGTATTCCTACCTCCAGCGGATGCGGCCGTGCAGGCGGAAGTAGCAGCGGTCAGGCGTGACGGTCGCTCGCGAAAACGGATCTACAGTGTGCCACAGATCGTGCGTTTCGCAGATGCCGCGGATCGTATCGTCGGACCAGTCGCCGCGTGGTTCCCAGCATAAGTTCAGGCCGTCGCGTTCGATCTTAGTGAAGAACTTTTCGAGATGCTTGATGTTCTGTTTGGTCGGTGCGAACTTTGCGGGGCATTGAAACAGAACGGTCCGAGCGTTAAGAGCCTTCGCGCAGTCGCGGGTAATATCCCATGCCTCGCGAACGATCGGTGTCCACTTGAAGGCTCCGGCGTCGGCCAACTCCCTTTCTGTCAACTTGCGGCGGAGGCGTTTGAAGGTCGGGCTCGTCGATTCGTGTGTGATGAGCTGCCATGCCTTAAGCGTAAACTCAAATTCCGCCGGCATCGCGGCGCGCCAGCCCTCGAGCGTTTTGATCTGCGGCGGCTGATAAAAGGTGTGCTGGATCTCAACGGTCGAAAGCCGCTGGGCGTACTCTTCCTAGTTCAGCCGAAAGCCGCATGTGCCGATCTTTAGATCCTTCATAAAAAGCTGCCTCGGTCGCTAGGATGCCAATCCGAAGTCGTCGGGTCAACGAAATCATAGACGGATGTTGCCGATGCCGCCGTCTGTTAGCGGACATTAAGAACTTTGATTTTCGTGCGGCTGGCGATAATATCCAAGGAACCAATATGGAACTTACTGTTGCGATAACCGGGGCTTCGGGGACGATATATGCGTATCGGACGCTGCAATTGCTGGCTGCGAGCGGCGTGGTCGAGCGGATAAATCTGATAATGTCCGGCACGGCGGCGACGGTCGCTCAGGTCGAGATGGGCGTAAACCTACGTGACCCCGCCGTCCACCAGATCAACGACTGGCTGGACCTCGATGCCGAGTCGCGGCTGATTCGGTTTTGGCGGCTCGATAATTTGGCGGCAAAGCCTTCGTCCGGGTCGAATAAGCAGGACGGGATGATCGTCGTGCCGTGTTCTATGGGAACGCTCGGGGCGATCGCTAGCGGAGCGGGCACGAACCTGATCCATCGTGCGGCGGACGTCTGCCTGAAAGAGGGACGCAAGCTGCTGATCGTTCCTCGCGAAACGCCGTACAACCAGATACATTTGGAGAATATGCTTCGTCTATCGAAAGCAGGGGCACAAATTCTTCCCGCAAGTCCGGGCTTCTATCACCGTCCTAGTTCTATCGAGGAACTTGTCGAGCACCTTTGCTTCCGCATCCTCGACCAATTCGATATACCCCATTCAAAGCGGTCGCAATGGACCGGAGAGGAAGTGAAGGATGAAGGATGACGAGGGAGTTTCGCGGTTTAATTAATAATTATTAATTTTGAAATTATTAATTAAAGAGATCGTGAATTGTAAATTGGCAGATTGTGAATTGGTGGGAACTGGATCTTGCGTGTTGAGTTGGGATTATGATGAAAAGTTTGGCGGTTTTGTGGGTGTTGGTTTTTGCGTTGGCGGCGGCGGGGCAGGAGCGGTTTGTGCGGCCGGTTGACGAGGCGGCGAAGGACAGATCTTTTTTGGCGTTTCGGACGCGCTTGGTAGCGGCGGCGGAACGGAAGGATGCGAAGTTTATTTATTCGATCATCGATCCGGATATCAAGATAAGCTTTGGCATCGAGAATGGAGCGGCGAATTTTCGTAAGCTCTGGAAGCCCGAAGCGAAAGATTCAAAATTTTGGGAAGAGTTTTTACCGGTGATAAAGAACGGTGGGGCGTTTCAGGCAGATGTCGGGAATAAGTATGATCTGTTCGCGGCACCGTTTTCGTATAGTTCGTGGCCGGACGGGATCGATTCGTTTGACCATCAGCTCATCTTTGGCTCCAACGTTAATCTTCGCGAAGGGCCGTCGATGGATGCAAAGGTCATCGGCCAGCTTTCGTACAATATCGTGAAAACTGTACAAGACCCGGACGCGGCGATGAGCGACGAGCGGCCGGAATGGGTGAAGGTCGAAACGCTCGGCGGCATAACCGGGTATGTCAGCGGGCAATACGTTCGTAGCCCGATCGATTATCGTGCCGGGTTTGAGAAGAAACGCGGGCAGTGGAAGATGACGTTCTTTGTTGCCGGAGACTAGATGAAGGATACGGTCGAGCGGTTTTCGAACCGCGTCGCAAATTACGTGAAATACCGGCCGGGCTATCCGCCCGAGATGCTGGAATTTTTCCGCACGGAGCTTGGGCTGACGGTCGACTCGGTCGTTGCTGACATCGGCTCCGGCACCGGACTCTCGGCAAAGCCTTTTTTAGAGAACGGCAATGTGGTTTACGGCGTCGAGCCAAACGCGGCGATGCGAGCTGCGGCTGACGAATTCTTGGCGGAATATGACAATTTTCGGAGCACTGACGGAACATCGACGGCGACAATGCTGGCGGACGATTCGATCGATCTGGTAATTGCGGCGCAGGCGTTTCATTGGTTTGAACCTGACGCGACGCGCGAGGAATTTCGCCGGATATTGAAGCCGGGACGGCACGTCGCCTTGATATGGAATGAGCGGCAGACGTCGTCGACCGAATTCCTTCGCGAATACGAAGATCTGCTGCTGAAATACGGCCGCGACTATGCCGAGGTGCGGCACGAGCAGGTCAACGAAGCGATGCTAACGGGCTTTTTCCAAGCAGACTTTCGCCGTGAGGCTTTCGACAACGTGCAGGTGTTCGATTTTGAGGGCTTGCGGGGTAGATTGCTTTCGTCGTCCTACATGCCGGACGAGCAGGACCCGGCATACAGGCCAATGATAAAAGAGCTTGAAGAGCTGTTTGCGAAACACGCGGAAAGCGGTAGAATACAAGTTTTCTACGACACCAATATTTATGTCTGTCAGTTGTAATATATGACACCGAAACCTGAGACATCTCCCGAAGTTCGCACGATAACGGTCGCACATTCGCCGGATTCTGACGATGCGTTCATGTTCTACGGCCTGGCGACCAACAAGCTGGAGACCGAAGGGCTCAAATTTGAGCACACGCTGAAGGACATTCAGACGCTGAACGAAGACGCGATGAACGGCGTTTTTGATGTGACGGCGGTCTCGTTCCACGCTTACGCTTACATTTCGGACAAATACGCTCTGCTGCCGCACGGTGCGAGCATCGGCGACAAATACGGCCCGATCCTGGTTGCCAAAGACCCGCGAAAGCCCGAAGACGTTGGCTCGATGAAGATAGCGGTTCCGGGCGAAATGACGAGCGCTTATCTGGCACTGAGGCTGTTCAATGCGGACTTTGAGCACGTTGTGGTGCCGTTCGACAAGATAATCGATGCGGTTCAACGCGGCGATGTCGATGCCGGATTGCTGATCCATGAAGGCCAGCTTTTCTATAAGCAGTTGGGTCTCGATAAGGTGCTCGACCTCGGCGAATGGTGGTTTGAGGAGACAGGACTGCCGCTGCCGATGGGCGGAAATGCGATCCGCCGCGACCTGGGGCCGGAGCTGATGAGAAAGGTTTCGAAGCACCTTCACCGAAGCATTATGTATTCGATGGAGAACCGCGAGGACGCTCTGGCGTACGCGATGCAATTCGCTCGCGACATGTCGCCCGAACTCGCCGACCGCTTCGTGGCGATGTGGGTCAACGACCTTACGCTAGACTACGGCGAACGCGGCAAAGAAGGCGTCCGCCGCCTTTTAAGCGAAGGCGTAGCCGCGGGGATCATCCCGCATGAAGTGGATATAGAGTTTGTGGATTGATGAATTCAAGCGAACTTTGCCAAAAGGCCTGGGATTTCCCGGGCCTTTTTTCATTTGTCTTGTGCTCATTGCCTACGGGCACGCGGGACGCGTGCGGTCCCAGCGACGGGTTTTTTTCAAAACGGGTCAACTTTGGGTATGCTTGATGCATCTATACTCAAGAGTTCAGGCAGGGAAAATGCATATGAAATATATTTTGGCGGTGTTTTGGGTTGTTTTTGCGTTTGCGGGGACGGCGGCATTTGGACAGACGGCGAATATTGTTCGGAATGATATCGATCAGGCGGAGATCGACCGGATAGTTCAACGGTTCACACAGAACGAGCTTGCGTTTCGCGAAGCATTAACGAGCTATGTATTCAACCGTTCAGCGACGATACAGACTGTCGGAATGGGCGGTCAGATATCGGGCGTTTACCGCCGCGATTCGTTCATGACGTTTACGAGCGACGGGCAGCGGTTTGAGCGGATAACGTTCGCTCCGATCTCAACCCTTACCGAGATAAACGTTACGCCGGCGGACCTCGAGGACCTTGGCGGCGTCAACCCTTTCGCGCTTGAGCCGCGGATGATCAGCGAATATACGTTCACGTATCTCGGCAAAGAGAAGATAGACGATCTGAACCTGCATGTTTTTGACGTTACGCCTAAAAGGATACCGAGCGTAAAGAGCGGCATCCGGGTTTTCTCGGGTCGCGTTTGGGTAGATGACCGCGACCTGATGATCGTTAAATCAAAGGGCAAGGCGCAACCTGAGGACAAGAACAATAAGTATCCGGTGGTCGAAACGTGGCGTGAGAACGTCGACGGCAAGTATTGGTTCCCGTCGTATTCGGCGGCGGATGATACGTTGGTCTTCGGGAGCGGCCAGTCAGTAAGAATGCGGATGAAGGTGACGTATGCTGATTATAACGTCGGTCGGACGGATGTAAGGATCATTGGTGAGGACGAGATGGTCGAGGATGAACCGGCCCCAAAGCCGACGCCGAGAAAACCTTAGATTTTTTGGGAGTTGTCGAGTTTAGAGTTTTTGAAGGGAGTTGGTCTTTGGCCGGCTCCCTTTTTGATTCGAATCGCGGAATCTCAATTTTTGTCCATCTCAGGTCAGTAAAATGAGACAAGGTCGCCGCCGAATAACACCCGGAAGATGCCCGGCGCGTTTGCCGCGAACATGGTGAACCAAACGCGGGGCTTATCTATATCCTCGGCCAGATAAAAAATGCGTGGCGGGAAGTAGATGAGAAACGCTACGAATGAGAGAAAGAAGAGCCGTCCGAAAAAATCGGAAATGCTTCCGACGGGGCCGAAGATCTCACCTGCCGTCATCAAGTTCCAGGCCAGCTGATAGACGAGCATGTTGGCGAAGATGCACGCGTCGCCCAGAAGCTCGGCATTTTGGGTGAGCAGAAATTTGTTCTTCGGTTCCTCTTTAGGCGGCGAGAAATATCGGAAGACGAAGTAAGTGTTTAGTGTCGCCAAAATGACAAGAAGAAGCAGCGAGGTCAGAAAGATCTCCGGGCCCGGATCGGTGAGCCCTAAGGCGTAATGCATAATGAACGCATTCAGTGAGGCGACGATCACGACCTGTAGGCAGAAATACATGATCGGGTTGCAGAGGCATCCGATCAACGTCCCTGCGTCGCCGCGTTTGCGTCGGTGGTAACGATGCCGCGTAAGGATCGCGCCGGCGGGCGGCAGGACGAAGATCGACGTGACCAACACGAACATGATTACCAAAGCTAGCGGGTCCTCTTCGCCTGCGCGTCTTAGGAGCAGCAGGAACATGGGCGTGAGCAGCCACGTCAGGAGGACATTGGTCAGGAATACGGTTAAGTCCAGCAGCAGCCCGCGATTCTCCCACGCGAACAGCCGCGACAATGGGCCAATTGGTGAGCCGGAATTAGGTTCGGATGGTTTCGGCATCTGAGCGACTGGTTTCTGAAGGTTTGGCCGTTGCGAGTTCGGCGGCGATCGCCCCGCGGACCTCGGCGATCAACTCGGTCATTTCCCGGCCAACCGCCAGAACCGGCGGGAGCAATGTCATTTCTAACGTTCCGGGGTGGGCTACGCCAGAGCGTTTGCCCATCATTACATCCGTATTTTTAATGGCGACCGGAACGATCCGCGAGCCGGTCTGCATAGCGAGATGGAATGCTCCTTTTTTGAACGGAAGCAGTTCGCCGGGCATCGCCCGCGTGCCTTCGGCAAAAACGCCGAACGACATTCCTTGCTCCATCACCTTTCGCGCTTTGTCGAGCGAGCGTTTAGCACGATCCGGGTTTGAGCGGTCGATGGCGAATATCTTGACATAGTGCATTCCCTGGCCTAGCACGGGAACTTTCAGAAGCTCCTTTTTGGCGACGAGCCCGAGCTTCAGTCCGGTATAAAAGAAGAGCGTCGCGGTGTCGAGATAGGATCGGTGATTGGAAACGAAGACGTAAGACTCGTCGGGAGAGACGTTTTCGCGGCCGGTCACTTTTACCTCCGCTCCGCATGCCTTCAACCACATTTTAGCGCCCCATCGGGCGATCGGGTGAAGCCACATCTTCTTGTTGATGATGCCGAGGACGATAAGCATCGGCACAGCGACAACGAGTAAAAGGCTGCCGGCGACGAACCAGCTCCACCAATAACGAAGTTTGCCCGTGACGCGGGATTTGCTAGACTCAGTGAAAGGAAATACCAGCTTTTTATTCTCGACCAGCGAACGCCGAAAGTCTTCGTCCTCAATCGAAGACGCGGAGGTAACCTCTAAATGATCATTTTTCGCCTTGCTCAATTCCATCGAAATCTTTCGGCCAGCAGTTTCTTTGTATTGCGGTATTTCGCTTTGATTCTACTGTTTTCGCCGTCGCTTGTCGCTCAGGTGCCGACGCCAAAGTCGGTCCTCGGATTTCACCCGACCGACGACAGGACCATTGCCGATTGGGGGCAGATCAGCAATTATTTTGCAAGACTAGACGCCGCCAGCCCGAAGGTCAAGGTGATGGAGTTCGGCAAGACGACGCTCGGCAGACCGATGATCGTCGCCTTTATTTCGTCGGCGGAGAATATCAAGGAACTTGACCGATATAAGGAAATAAATCAGAAGCTTGCGGACCCGCGAAAGATCGTGCCGGACGGCATCATCGACGAAGAAGGCCTGTATATGCGCGAGGGAAAAACGGTCGTTTCTATCTCGTGCTCGATCCATTCGAATGAGATAGTTGCGTCGCAGATGTCGATGAATCTCGCGTATGAAATGGCGACGGCAACCGACGAAGAGACCGCCGAGATCTTGAAGAATACGATCTTGCTGCTCATTCCTTCGTCGAATCCGGACGGCATAGACATGGTAGCCGAATGGTACGGAAAGACCCTTGGGACCAAGAGCGAAGGAACCGCACCGCCACAGCTTTATCACCATTACGCCGGACACGACAACAATCGCGATTGGTTCATGCTCAATCTGAAAGAGACGCAGGCGATAACGAAATTATATTGGCAAGAATGGTTTCCGCACATTGTTTTTGATGTACATCAGATGGGACAGGCCGGTCCGCGATTTGTGATCCCGCCGTTTTTTGACCCGCCGAATCAACGCATTCCGCCGTCGATCGTTCGCGAAGTTGGTCTCGTTGGCTACAAGATGGCCGCCGACCTGCAGGCGGCGGGGATAAAAGGAATTGCGACGAACACTACGTTTGATATGTCGTGGCACGGCGGGTTTCGCACGGCGCCGTATTTTCATAATTCGATCGGGATACTGTCGGAGGCGGCGAGCGCCGACCTGATGACGCCAGTGACGATCACACGAGAACGGTTAGCGGAAACGCGTCCTGTGCGTGGGCTCAATTCACCGCTGGAACCTGCGATCAGCCATCCAGACCCGTGGCAAGGCGGGAAGTGGGGGCCGGGCGACATTGCACGCATCGAGATGATCGCGAGCCGCGGCCTGCTGACATTGGCGGCGAAATACCGCGAACGTTACCTGCAGAATTTTCTGTCGCTGAATAAGTCAACGCTTGAACGAAAAATTGGTGAACCGGAGGCATTTGTCGTCCCCGCCGGACAGCCGAACGCGGATCGAGTCGCTCGCTTTCTGGAGATATTGATGTGGCAAGGCATCGAGGTCCATGAGTTGACGCACGAGCTCTGGCTGAATCATTTTTCGGACAAGGTCGAGTACCACGAGATGCCGCTGGGTAGCTTTATCGTTTTTGTTAACCAACCGAAAAAGCACAATGTGCTGAGCCTTTTTGAACGGCAAGTCTATCCGAATCGTCTCAATGCCGACGGCACGCCCGATCCGCCGTATGACGTTGCGGGCTGGACGCTGCCGCTGCAGATGGGCGTCGAATCGGAAACGGTCTGGGGCGTGCGCGATTTGGAGAAGTTTCGCGACACGCTGAAACGAGTTGAACACATCGATCAGGCTCGGGCGAGAATGAACCTCGGGAAGTCTGCTGAGCCGTTCGGTAAAGTGCCGAATCCGCTGCGGAACGCCGCACGCGTCGGGCTGTATCAAGGAGCAATGGGTTCGATGGACGAAGGCTGGACGCGGTTAGTTTTTGACACACATCAGATCAAATACGCTTCGGTCGGCGATCGCGAAATGCGAACCGGCAACCTTGGGAATTACGACGTGATCGTTCTGCCGTCAATAAACGAGAATGGATTGATGCGGGGACTTTCGGCCGACAGGTATCCGGATGAATTTACAGGCGGAATGGGCGCCGAGGGTGTCGCAAATCTCAAGAAATTTGTCGAGACCGGCGGGCGCCTGGTCTGCTTCGAGGCTTCGTGCGCGACAGTGATAAAGGAGTTTGGACTGCCGATCAAGAATGTGCTCGCCGGCGTAAATCGCCGTGAGTTTTACAATCCTGGTTCGATAGTAAAGCTCCAGGTCGAAACCAATCACGCGCTCGCACGCAACACGGTCGAAATGTCACCGGCTTATTTCACAAACAGTTCGGCGTATGAAGTGACGGAAGGCGGCGGCATGTCGGTCGTCGCGCGATACGCTGGCAGCGACGCACTGATGTCCGGTTGGATGCTTGGCGAAAAAATGATCAACGGCAAGGCCGCACTCGTCGAAGCACAGCACGGCAAGGGCCAGGTCGTGCTCTTCGCATTCCGCCCACAACATCGAGGCCAGACCTGGGCGACGTTTCCTTTCATCTTTAACGCTTTAGAAAAATAAAACGAATTCTTAACGATTCGTCAGCGGTTCGAACTTCGCGATGCTAGCTGTCACTGTGAACCTTCGAAAGTGTTTACCAATCCTCACATAAACCGTAAACTAAAGAAATGTTGATTTCCTACCGCATTCAATACAGACCTGTTTTCGCTTTGATGCTTTTGGTTTTTGCGTTGCCTGTGTTTGGCGGGCCGTTCTTTTTGCCGGGCGAGCCGATGATACGGGTCGGGCTGATGACGAGCGTGAGTTCGGTGACAATAACGACGCCGGATACGCAGCTCGTTGCGAGGTCGCCCGCCGAGCCCGAGAAATTTCTGGCCACGAACCGTGTGACGGTTTCGGCACGAGCGTATAGGCCGGATGTGATCGATCAGTTCATATTCGAGATAAAAGGGATCGCGACGGCCGCGGAGGCGAAGGAAATAGCTGAGGCGGTGAAGGAATCGACTGGCGAAAGCGCGCTGACGAGCATCGAGACAACAACTAATAAATGGAAGGTCTGGATCGGCGAACCGCGTGAGAGTAAAGAAGAAGCCGATGCTTTCAAGGCTGCATTGGCGGCAAAAGGATTCGAAGACGTTGTTGTGACGACGGAGCGAAAGACGGTCGTTTCGCCCGACGCGGTCGCCCTTTCACAGCAAGTTAGAAACGCAGGCAAGTCGCAAGTTCGCAGCCTGATCCGCGCTACCGGCTCGACTGCGGCAGCCGGATCCGACGCGGTCGCGCCCGGGCTGCGTGAGGTGATCGTCAACGGAACGACGGACGAGGCGAAATATTCGTCGCTGAAATCGGTTTCATTTGGTTCATTTGATGAGCGGGCGAATCCGGTACGGCTGAACGGCAAGGCGTATCGCGGAAAGATCGAGGTCTTCATAAACGCTAAAGGTACGCTGACCGTGGTCAACGTTGTTCCGCTCGAGGAGTATCTGCTTGGCGTGGTTCCTGCCGAGCTTTCGTTGCCGCAGCTTGAGGCTCAAAAGGCTCAGGCCGTCGCGGCTCGGACGTATGCGGTTGCTAACATCGACGGCTTTGCCACTCAGGGCTTCGACGTTCGGCCGGACGTTTGGTCGCAGGTGTACAAAGGCGTTTCGATCGAAACGGCGATGGGCACACGGGCGGTTCGCGAGACGTCCGGAATGATAGCGACGCACGGCGGCAAGCCGATATTGGCCTATTACACATCGACCTGCGGCGGGCGTACTGAGAACTCGGAGAATATTTTTGAAGAGGCGAAGCCGTACCTTCGGGGCGTCGAATGCTCGCTCGAGGGCCGACGGCATTTTGACCCGTTCATGATCAAGACCGAACGCCGGCCCGCTAAGCTGCGGGACGAAGCGAACCTCGAGATCGTCAGGCTGATGTCGATGCTGGCGGTCAACGGATTTTCGATGACCACGGCGCAGATGACCGACGAATGGTTTGAGGACACGCCGACCGTGGGAGAGATCTCGAACTGGATGAACAATCTCGCGGGCAAATTCGGCAAGACATTTCCGAACGTGACGACGGATACGGCGAAGCCGGTCCAACTTGCGGCTCTGCTGAGCAGTTTCATCTACACGCCTGGAACACCCGATGCGCTTTTAAGCGATTCGGACATGAACTATCACCTATCGTTTGACGATGCGGGCGAGATTCCGCTCAACCGACGGGCAGAGATCGCGATGCTGATGCGTGACGGTTATTTTACATTGCGGCCCGACCTTACATTGCAGCTCAATCGACCATTTTCGAGGGCGAAGATGCTTCGGTTGATCCGCCAGATCTATGAAAAGCAGAAGTGGATGCCGACGCTGCAGACCGGGACGACGCGGCCATCGGTCGATGGAAAGTTGGTGATACGCATCGGCCGGACGGACAGGCCGTTGACAGTCCGGCCTGACGTTTTTCTGTTCCGGCAGTTTGGCGCGGACATGTATCCGGTGAAAGAAGTTGCACTTGTTGGCGGCGAGGAAGTCCGGTATCAAACGGATGCGGCCGGAGCCATCTGGTATCTGGAGATAGTACCGGCAACCACGCCGACCGTGGCCGAGAATATGTCGCCATTCACCAACTGGACACAGACACTTTCGGCGTCGGCGGTGCAGTCACGCCTGTCGCGATACGTTCGCGGGATCGGCACGCTTTACGATGTGAACATCAAGCAGAAGGGCTATTCGCGGCGGGCGACGGAGATCGAGATCGTTGGTTCGAACGGCGTCAAGACTTTAAAGGGCGGACGGATACGCTCGGCACTGCGGCTTCGCGAACAGCTTTTTGTGATCGACAAACGCTACTCGGGCGATCGCGTCGCGTCATACACATTTACCGGCCGAGGTTGGGGCCACGGCGTCGGGATGTGCCAGTACGGGGCCTTCGGCCTGGCCCGCATGGGCGTCAAATTCGACGACATCATCCGGCATTACTATACTGGCGTTGAAGTGACAAAGGCGTATTAGACGAAGTGGTGAGCAGATCATTTAACCGTCGGTTACGTACAGCTTTGCATAACCGCGCTCAAATGTAACAGACGGAAAATCACCGGTCCGTGGCGTTATCTTAGAAAGCAGGCAGTAGGCCAAAGAAAAGAACTCGGCTAGAATGCTCGGCATGGATACGTTTTCGGCTGCGCTGCTCTTGTTCCTGGTGATGGACCCGCTGGGCAACATTCCGCTTTTCATGACCACGCTGAAGAAGGTTGAGCCGGGACGGCAGCAGTTTGTCGTCGTTCGGGAACTACTGATCGCGGGCGTTGTGCTGATCGCATTTCTCTTTCTCGGACAATATCTGTTGAAGCTTCTGCACCTGTCGGAGACGGCGCTGACGACCGCCGGCGGGATAATTCTGATGATCATCGCATTGAAGATGATCTTCCCGCGGCGAGATGCATCGCTTCAGGAAGACCTTGAAGGCGAGCCTTTTATAGTCCCGCTCGCCATACCGTATGTGGCCGGCCCATCGGCGATGGCGACCGCGTTACTGCTAATGAGCCGCGAACCGAACCGATGGCCCGAATGGCTGCTGGCGGTGCTGCTCGCGTGGTTCGCGTCGGCGGTGATCATCTATTTCTCGAGTTATTTTGCGAGGTTCCTCGGCGAAAAAGGCCTTGTCGCGATCGAACGCCTGATGGGAATGCTGCTGATAACCGTCGCGGTGCAGATGCTGCTAAATGGCATCGGTGAGTTTATTAACGCATCACGAACCCCGCCGCTTTGAGATCTTTCGAACGCTAACAGGAAACTACCGTCCTAGAAGGGGAACAGAAACGGAAGCAGAATTAGGCTGATAATGACAACTATGGCCGAGATCGGAAGGCCGTGCTTGATATAGTCGCTAAATCGGTAGCCGCCGGGGGTCATTACCAAAATGTTGGCCGGATGAGCCACCGGGCTGATGAAAGATGCGGCCAGGGCATAGGCAATTCCCATCATGAACGGATACGGCGAGACATCCATGCTCGCGGCGGTAGTGATCGCGATGGGGGACATAAGCACGGCGACGACGGCGCTTGGCATTGTCTGTGTGATCGCAATAGAGAGCGTCATCAGTCCCGCTAAAACGGCGATCGGGCCATAGCTGCCGGCAGTACTTATTACGGCGTTGGCCAACAAGGATGCCGCCCCGGTCTCGCCGAGTGCGGCTCCGAGGGGAAGCATAGCGGCGATGAGAAAGACGGCTTTCCAGTCGATGGCCTCATAAGCTTCTTCCATCCTCAGACATCGTGTTGCGACCATAACAACGCAGCCAGTGATAGCTGCGATCGAGATCGGCGTCCCCAGTAGGATGACCGATGCTATCACGCCGGCCATCGACAGCGCGGCCACCGGAGCGAGAGCATAGTTAGGCTCCTCCTGCATATCATCCTGCAGAACGACAAAGTCCGGGTCGCGGGCCAAAAGCTCAAAGCGGTCCTTGGGGCCATAGCAAAGCAGCCCGTCGCCAAAGTTTAGCGGGATCTCGGCGAGCTCTGTCCTATACGCGCGTTCGCCCCGCCAGATAGCCAGAACTGATACCCCGTGTTGCTCACGAAAGCGGATGTCGGCAAGTGTTTTGCCAACCAGCGACGTGTATGGCGAAAGCATCACCTCGATCACACGCAAAGAACCGATCTGCAATTTCTCGCGTCTGACGGTTACCTTGCGGTCGATGGTCAGCGAATCGAGGGCCTTGATCACCTCTATTGTGCCGGGCCTGCCGCCGACGAGAATAAGGTCGCCGACCTGCAATTTTGTTTCTCGGTCGGGAACCTCCCACATGTCGCCCTCGTGCTCAATGGCAAATGCTGCCAGCCCGAATGCCGAGCCTAGCCGGCTTTCCTTCAGTGTCCGTCCGGCAAGTGCGGAGCCATCGGGAACGCGAATGATAAGAAGACGGTCGTCCAATCCGTATTTCGCCGATCGGTCTAACGAAATCGCGGTAATTACGAGGTCGTCCGTCAATTCTTCGAGCTGTAATTTGTTGCCCTGGATCAGAAGGTGGTCGCCCGGGGCGAACTTGATGCGCTGAAGCGCGGTGCGGCTGATAAGGTCTCCGCGGCGGATAGCAAGGACGTTGAGCCCAAATTTTTCACGAAAGCCCAACTCGGCAAGCGATGTACCGTTTAGTACGGAATCTTCGGTGATGGTGATCTCGCCAAGTCCGATGTTGTCGGAGATGAGAGCCGATGCGGGCGACCGGTCCTCTTCGACAGAGATCATAGGTTTTTCGGCTATTTCCTCGATGCGGTCGAGGCGGCCGAGAATGAGCAAACGGTCGCCGCCGACGATCTCAACGTCGGGCTCGGCGGGGATGCGAGGACCACTTTTCCGACGAATGCTCAGCACGTTGAGGCCGAGGGCCTGGCCGATCCGGCTTTCGCCAAGCGTCTTTCCTGCCAACGGGCTGTCGTCGGGCACGACCAGATATGCAAGACGTTCCTCCAGGGCGTAGAGGTCGCGGATATCATTCCCGTTTTTGCCGTTGGCGGCCGCCATCGGTTCCAACGTGCTTCGGTCGGGTAAAAATTGCCGGCCGATGAGTGACATGTAGGCGACGCTGGCGACAAGGATTACGAGTCCGCCGATCGTGAAATCAAACATTTCGATCGGACGCAGGCCGGCTTCGCGAAGTGCGTCACGGACAAGCAGATTACTCGGAGTGCCGATCAATAGAATGAGCCCGCCGAGCAGCGACCCGTATGCCATCGGCAACAGGAGTTTTGAGGCCTGGCGTCCGGAGCGGCGGGCGATGTCCATCGTGATCGGCAGAAACATTGCCGCGACGCCGATGTTGTTCATGAACGACGACAGCAGAGCCGTTATCGTCATGAGGATCGATATCAGCTTGCCTTCGCCGCCGGTGGCAAATCGCATCAACTGGTTGCCGAGCATGCGCGAGACGCCCGTCCGCGCGAGTCCGGCGGAGAGAATGTACATTGCCCAAACCGTTATCACGGCGGGATTACTGAAACCTGCGATCGCCTGCTCGGACGTAACAAGGCCGGTGAGAGCCAACGCGACCAACACGCCAAGGCCGACGAGGTCGATGCGAACGGCCTCCGTGACAAAGAGCACGATGGCGACGGCCAATATCCCGAAAACTAGAGCGATCTCGAAGTTCATTGGTCTGACTCACTAAATGAAAAGGAACACCGCAAACGGCGAAACTTGATCCGACGGGCAAGTATAAGGCTCGTCATGGACGCCGATTCTTTGAAAGGTGGTGTAGAATACGGCATCGGGAGCTATGAAAATTCTAAACTCGGGCGGCAGTTTCTCAAAGCGAAAGATAGCATTCAGTCGGAATGGGGCTTGATAGGTAAGGTTTCATCCGTGGCTATCGATCGGAAAATTATATTGAATAAGCTTTTCAAAAGATCTCTTTACAAATTGGCGGCGGCTGCTGTTTTTCACGCTGGATCGTTCGCAGTCTTCGGGCAGGTTCCGACTTTGCGTCCGGCTGCGGTCGAACGCGGGTCGCAGACGGCGAAGGGAGGGTTTCGGAATGAGAATGAGATCCGCGATAAATTTAACAATTGGCGGACCGACGATGACTCGAAGGCGTGGCTGCGGGCGATGGGGTGCGATACAGCGGCAATAGAAACTGTCGTGGCCGAGAAGCCGCACGGTGACAAGGCAGACGTCGTCGTTCGGATCAAAACGTCAACTGGCGAGTTTCGCGAAGGAATTTCCATCAAGCTGGTTCGCGGTGAGAATGGCTTTAACCAGATAGACAAACGTTGGCTTCGGCAATACGCGGCGATGTGGAAGATGCCGCCGGATGTGGTCGCGGCGATGCGGCTTTATTTGGGCGAAGACAATCCGACGGGGCCATCGCGGCGACCGGAGCGGATGTTTCTGAATGAATTCGACCGCGAAACGCAGGCAAAGGTGGTGGAGTTTTTCGCTGCGAACAAGGACGCGATCATTGAGGACATTTTGGCAGGCGATGGGCCGAGTAAAGCGGGCTGGTTCATGGTCGCACTCAAGAGCGCAGGCCGACCGCGGTGGACTTTGCGGCCGATGAGCGAAACGATAAAGTTTTTTCGTGAAGGAAAGGTTGAAATGACGCGTGCGGGCAATCTGAAACTCGGACGCATAACCATGCAGCGAAAAGGCGGCGACGGCGGCCGCGAGACCGCCAAGATGCTGCAATTCAAGTTAAACCCGACGGCGCTATTTGAACTAGAATAAATACGGGAATTTAGTCGGCGACGGTCAGATCCGGCATCGACAAAAGGTCGTATTCAAAGCCCGCGTCGGCAGAAAGTGCCGGGTCGGCGGCAAGGACAAGCCCGGCATCCTCTTCGTTGTCGAGGCGAAGTATCGCGAGGCTGTACGAACCGTTCGGGTCGGCAACGGAACCGAAGGCGACAACATTGCCCTTTGCCATCTGATCCCTAAGATAAGCATCGTGGGCGGCGATCAATTCGCCGTCGTCAGTGTCTCCCGCTCCTGAACCGCCTGTCATCGGCGGTACTAACTTGTAGATAAAATGATTCATAATTGCCCTTGTTGGCCGTTGTAATCGACTGCGTCCGAAATCTTATTATAATTTCTGCCTATGAGATTCTCAAAACATCAGGTCATCGGTGCCGCGATCCTTTGCCTTTTGGTCCTTTCGATGACGGCGTGGAGATACTTTCACTGATAAATGATCCGATCTGACGACAAACGACCGATCTTTGCGATCTCGGGGCCGACGGCTTCGGGCAAGACGGCGCTTGGCGTTAAGCTTGCCGAACATGTAAACGGTGAGGTGGTCAATTTCGATTCGGTGCAGATCTATCGGGGTATTCAGATAGCGACAGCAAAACCCACGGCCGGTGAAATGCGCGGTGTGCCGCATCATTTGATCGATTATGTAGATCCAAACGTTAACTATACGGCGGCGGATTGGGCAGCCGACGCGGCGGCGAAAATAGAAGAAATAGAAGCGCGTGGCAAGGTGGTGATACTTGTCGGCGGTACAGGTTTTTATCTACGGTCGCTAAGCCGTCCGCTATTCGAAAGCCCGAAGACCGATCCCGAACTACGAAAGCGGCTACATAAGTTCAAGGATGAGAAAGGGCGCGAACATATTTTCAGGCTGCTCAAGCGGCTCGACCCGGCAACGGCGGCCGAACTGCCGGAGCGTGACCACGTTCGCGTGATGCGTGCCCTGGAGGTGTACTTTCAGACGGGCGAGCGTATATCGGACCTCAGGCCAAACCGTCCGGCAGCTCCCGCCTTTGCCGAACGCATCCGGCTTTTTGTTTTGGAACCGCCACGGGCCGAGCTTTACGCAAAGATCGACCGACGGACCGATGAGCATTTTCGGGCGGGCTTGCTCGAGGAAGTGAAACAACTTCTGGATTCTGGCGTAATGTCTGATAGAAATGCGCTCGGGGCGCACGCGTACCGGCGTGTTTGTGAGCATTTTCGCGGTGAAAGAACGCTCGAAAGTGCTATCGAAAAGTCGAAACAGGACGTAAGAAATTACGCGAAGCGACAATTAACGTGGTTTCGGCGCGAAAATGTGGCAGAATGGCTGCAAGGGTTCGGAGATGATCCCGAAGTTTGGGACGAGTTGAAAGACTCGATCGGAATTTAACACTGGAAGCGGAGATTCGGAAATGATCGGGCTTTACTTCGCTATTGTACTATTTTGAAACACCCTTTTAGGGTTTTCATTGAGACTTCGCCATAATCTGCTATACTCAAGGTACTTTCTTGTAAGTGATAGCAGTAAAAAGGGAAAATGTCATGGAAAAACCGGCTACCCAGAATATTCAGGATGCGTTTCTAAACTCCGCACGACGGGAACGCGTCACGGTCGCTGTCCACTTGCTGCACGGAGACACGCTTACGGGAAGGATCAAAAGCTTCGATAAGTTCTCATTGCTCTTGGACGTCGGCGGACGAGATTACCTGGTGTTCAAGCATGGGATCTCATCGGTCTCGCAGGAGCGAAAGCACGATCCGGCTTAAATACCATTGAAGGGAAAGTTAATAACGTTTGAAGGAATCGACGGAAGCGGCAAATCGACACAACTTCGAATGCTGGTAGGTGATCTGCGCGGACGCGGCATCGACCTGATCAGCACCTGTGAACCTGGCGGAACGCCGCTCGGGCGTCGGCTTCGCGAAGCTTTTCTTGAGACCGAAGAGACGGTCGCCCCGATCGCCGAACTACTTCTCTTTGCGGCCGACCGCGCACAGCACGTCGAACTTCTAATTAAGCCCGCACTCGAAACCGGTCGGATCGTGATATCCGACCGGTATGCCGATGCGACCTTTGCCTATCAGGGCGCCGGCCGCGGCTTTGATGAGAAGACGGTCAGTAGCGTAATAAAACTTGCGACCGGCGGGCTGAAGCCGGACCTAACCTTGTTTTTCGACATCTCCGTCGATAAGGCCATCCAACGCACCAATTCACGCGACAGCGACGGCGGCAGCCGCAATCGGATGGATTCGGAGACCGCAGATTTTTATACTGAGGTCCGCAAGGCTTATCTCCGCATATCAGAAAGAGAACCTAAACGCTTCAAAGTAATCGACGCCAACGGCCCGATGGAAGAAGTGCATAGAAAGGTGACCGAGATCGTTGACGATTTTCTGGAAAGGAATCTGAGCTGAAACCTGCCCGTTACTCCAAACCTAATATCGTTTGATCAAGAGAACGCCGGTGAACATTAGAAGGATCCCGGCGGCGCGAGCGAAGCTGACCTCACGAACGGGAACGCCGAGCAGGCCGAAGTGGTCCATGACGACGCTCATCAGCATCTGGCCGGCGATGATCAGGCTGACGGTCATCGCGACGCCGATCTTCGGCAACAAGACAATAGAAACCGCAACATAAAACGCTCCGAGCAGGCCGCCGATCCAAGAGATGGGCGTCGCATCTTTGGCGTTGGCGACATTTGAAAGCGGAACGCCCGTGATGATGATGTACGTCAGCAATGCGAACGTTCCGACGGTAAACGAAAGAAGAGCCGACAGCAGGGGGCTGCCGACGGAATCGGCGAGCTTTGAATTCACGCCGACCTGCAGCGGCAGAAATGTGCCGACAAGAAGTGCGACCGCGTAGAGAAAATATTGATTCGACACTCGGCTAGTACTCCACTTTATCGGGTTTCACGATCCATTCGGTAAAAACTTCGACGCCGCGGTTTTGTAAACGCTGCTCCATCGGGATGCGGCGGTCGTCGGGTGCGGCGGCGATCTCGTCGTAGATGAGAGCATCGTCGAAGCCTGCCTTTGCGGCGTCCTCGCGGTCGGCGGCGATGTAGATGCGTTCGGCACGCGACCAATAGACCGCAGCGAGGCACATTGGGCACGGCTCGCACGATGCGTAGACGACGCTGCCATCAAGCTCGAACGTCCCGAGTGTGTTGCAAGCACGGCGGATGGCGACGATCTCGGCATGGGCCGTAGGATCATTGCTTGATGTAACCTCGTTGCTGCCTTCACCAATGATCTTACCGTCCTTGACAACGACGGACCCGAACGGCCCGCCGGTGCCGCTTTCCATCCCTAGGCGTGCGAGCTCGATCGCCCGCAGCATGAACTTCTCGTCGAATTCGATCATCTATTGTTTGGGGACCACCTTGATCTCAAAAAGGTTTCGCCAGCGTTTGCCGGTGACAAAGATGCGATCAGCTTCGGCATCATAAGCGATGCCGTTGAGCGTGTTCTCTTTATCACGGCGTTCGTCTTCGGGCGAGACGCCGGCGAGGTCGATGTAGCCGAGCAGCTTGCCGGTCGCCGGATCGATGCGGGCGATCGTGTTGGGCCTGCCGAGGACCTCCGGCTCCTCGCTGTGCCAAATGTTTGCCCAGATCTCGCCTTTGACGAATTCGAGCTCGTTGATGTTTATCAGCGGGCGGCCGTCCTCGCGATTGACGACGATGGTGCGGACGGTACGGAAAGTTTCGGCATCAAGGAACCGGATGACGTGTGTTCCGTCGCTCATTATCAGATTTTGCTCGTCATTCGTCAGGCCCCAACCTTCGCCGGTGTAGCGATGTTCCCTAACGGGCTTCATGTCGGCAAGGTTATAAACGAACGCTGTCCCCTCGCGCCAGGTTATCTGATAGATCTTGTCGCCGAAGATGGTCATTCCCTCGCCGAAAAAATCTTCGCCAAGCTTGTTTTGTTGCACGACCCGGCCTGTCTTTAGCTCCACCTTGCGAAGGGTTGACTCGCCGTATTGGCCGGTGCTTTCGTACAGCATTCCGCCGTAATACATCAGCCCCTGCGTAAATGCCCGCTGATCATGCGGGTACTTATTGACGACCTGATAGGTGTATGTCGGAAGCGGTTCGGCGGCCGGTTTGACGGCGGTGTTTGCGGCATTGGTCACATTGTTATTATTGACGACTGCCGGTTGGGTTCCGCAGGCAAGCGACAGTCCGGCGGTCAAGAGAAATAGTAAAGAGCGCATAATCATCTATTTTTTTAACGCGGCCTCGATCGCGTCGCGAAAGGCGGATGCGGTCAGGCGATGGACCTTGACGCCGTTAACGAAGATCGTCGGCGTACCGTTTACCCCGTGGCCGCGGCCCGCGGCGAGGTCCTTTCGCACCTCAAGCGCAAGCGCGTCACCGGCGAAATCAGCCTCGAACCGTTTCAGATCGAGCCCGGTCAATTCTGCATATCGCTTGAGCGATGCGGCATCGAGAGCTTCCTGATTACTATAAAGCAATTCGATGTATTCCCAATATTTGCCCTGTGCGTTTGCGGCATTTGCAGCGACCGCTGCGGCAAAAGCTTCGGGATGAATACTCTCAAGCGGGTAGTCGCGAACGACGAACCGGACACGGTCACCGTATTCCTTTATCACCCGCTTCAGGATCGGATGCGTCCCGGCACATGCCGGACACTGGAAATCGCTGAACATCACGACGGTTACCGGAGCTGTGGCACTACCGAGTGCGGGATCGTTCTCCACCGCGACCGTCTGGACAAATGGCGCTGGCTGTTCATAAACAAAACGGACATCGTATTTGGCAAAAAGCTTGCGCCGCATCGCGTCCTCCAGGTCGAGCCGTTCATCGTCCGAGTACTCACGCATCTTGTTCGTGATCTCAGCTGCGATCACGCCGCTGGCGTCGGTGTTACGCTCTTTTGCTTCGAGCGTGACGAGTGCGGTAAGGAGTTCCTCCTCAAGAGCAACGCGGAAATCGTCATAGATATGTGCGGCGGCATCGGCGAGGCGGAAGCGAACCGCTTCCTCAAATTCGCGATACAGGATAGTTCGGCTACTGACGCGGGCAACGATGTCGACGCCTTTTAGATCAGGGCTTTTGATGTCTTTCACGAGCACAAGCCCGTGTTTCTTTTGCAATTCGTCGACAAGCGACTGCAGGGCTTTTTGCTCGGGAACGCGGCGGAGGTAATCGATGATGGTGCCGCGAGCCTCGGCAAGCGATCGGCCGGCGAAGGCATTGCGGTTCAATTCATAGATCTGGGCAATGTCTGCATCCGGCGGGTCGCGCACAATGCGGAGCCGTTCCGCCTGAAGAGCTTCGACAGAAATACCTCGTGACCTGGCCTCGGTTTCCTGAAGCAGGTCAGCAAGATAACCGGCGAACAATTGGGCCCGCGTCGCGGCTACCGAGGCAGGCAAGGCTTCGAAGGCCTTTTTAAGCGACGGCGAAACGTCTGCAACGTTCAACCGGACGCCTTTGCCGGTAACCAGCACAGTGTCAGCCGGCTGAGCGAACGAACTCAGAGCTGCGATTGAAAGAAATGCCGCAATGACGATGAACGATAATTTCCGCATAGAACCAGCCAAACGTAGATATTAGCAAATTTCGCGCAATAGTAGGGCGGTCGCCTGTTCTGATAAGATTACGAAAGAGGTGAGAAATATGTCCGATATAAGATTTTCGGGTGCCGTCGATCACATCGCTGTGAAATGCGAGGACCTTGAGCGTGATGTTGAGGAATACAAGCGGCTCGGATTTTCGGTCGAGACCGTCTACGAGGATTGGGCGATGGTTCGCGACCCGAAGGGCTTCGGCATCGCGTTGCTTCCGCCAAATTCCAAGCATCCGCCACACATAGGTATGCGCGTCGAGACAATGGAAGAACTCGAAGCAGCGGCGACGCAAGAGGGCCGTCCGATCAAGCCGCACCGTGACGGCACATCCTCGTTTTACACAAAAGGTATCGGCGGCCAGATCGTTGAGCTGATCTATTATCCGGCAAATTTTGGTGAAACCGAGGCTGGCCTGTAAACGCCAGCCCCGGCTCGTCCAGATTCTATCCAGTTGCTTTTGAAACTTGCTGAACGACTTCGCCGGTCTGTTTCTCAGCACCGTGGAGGGCGATGTCGGCTTGTGCGACTATGCCGCAGCAACCGCCGCTGCCGTCAACCACCGCCACTCGCCGGATCTGCTTTTCTTCCATTATTGAACAGCAATCCTCGACCGAAGTTTCCTCGGTCACCGTCACAGCCGAATTAGTCATCGCATCTGAAACGGTCAGTTCAAGCGGGTTTTTGCCTTCCGCCACGGTGCGGCAGGTGATATCGCGATCCGTGATCATACCCACGGGTATCTTGCTGTTTGTGTTATCGACGACCGGAATGCAGCCGCAATCGTTATCGAGCATCAACTTCGCTGCCTCTTGAAGGCTGTCATCACGCGTAAGACAAGCTGGGTCTGCGGTCATAATTTCTTTGACTTTCATAATTGTATTTACCTCTTTTTCGATTTATCGCATCTACACTGCACGGCCGTGTACCGGTTTGATGCAGCCTTTGTCTGCTTTGATCTTCAAGTTAGGAAGAGGCAAGAACCGTTCCATCGCGTGAGCGGGCGTTACGATGCTCGAATTCAATAAAACCGAAAAAGCTGATATCGTTCTAATCATATGACCGAAGCAAAAGTTCAGAAGGTGAAGCCGGACATCAGGGCGATCACGCGGCTTGTACCGCCGAGCGGGAATCTAGTTCAGGGCCAATCGGAGCTGCCTATCGACCCGCAGTTGGCGGCCGAGGCGGCATCGATCATCGCCGCGAGCGAGAATCATTATGGCGGCAGCGAAGGCGATGCAAACCTGCGAAAAGCGGTAGCGGCGAAGATAGCGAAATACAATGGCCTTGAGGTCGATACGGACGCACGGCCATTTGAGCTAGTGATAACCACCGGCGGTACGGGTGCGTTGATCGGCATCGCGCAGGCGTACCTTCGCGGAAAGTCAGCGCTCGTGTTTGAGCCGTATTATCCATATCACCGCCGCATTCTCGAAGAATTTGGTGCAAAGAACGAGGCTTTTGAGCTGGATGAGAACCTGACGTTCGAAAAGGACGCGTTGTTCGCCCGGTGCCGCGATCTGCGAGACAGGGCGGAATATCCTCTGAAGGCGGTCATCGTCTGCTCGCCATCAAATCCGACCGGCAAGATGCTATCGCAGACAGAGCTTGAGGCGATCGCCGAAGTGGCACACGAACTCGACCTGATGGTCATCTCGGACGAGGTCTATGAGCATTATGTAGTCGGCAAGAATCCGCACACGCCGATCGCTTCGCTGCCGGGCATGCGCGAGCGGACGATAACGGTCAATTCATTTTCAAAATCGTGGAACATCTCGGGCTGGCGGCTCGGCTATGCTTACGGCAAGGGCGAATTGATCGCACCGATCAACAACGCCGCGAACGTGATCTACGTTTGCCCGGCGACGCCGCTGCAGGCCGCTCTGTCACGCGTTTTGATGGCGAAGGATGGTTATTACACGCAGCTTCGCGATAAGTTTGATGCAAAGCGGATCAAGTTTTCCGAGGGCCTGACCGACCTCGGGTTTGAAATTTACAACTCGGGCTCCGCATTCTACATCTGGGCTCGAATTCCCGAAAAGCACTCGGACGCGATCGCCTTCAACGAAATGCTGATGCGTGACGCAGGCGTCGGAATGACGCCCGGCTCCGCATTCGCCGACAGCGACACCTGGGACGCCCACGTCCGCATCTGCATCGCCCGCGAAGATGAGATCCTGGATGGGGCGATGGAGAAACTACGGGGCGTTCTAGCGTAGCAGGAATGGTAAAGTAACTTGAGGTTAGAGTGATGGTGGAGAGTGAACGCCTTCCGTTCGGCGGCTGGTAGTATGGACGAGTCGTTACCGACGTCTATTATGAACATCTCGTGTTTGCTATTCGGACTTTTACTGGGCTCGTGCCTGATCTTTGGTGGGTGTGCCGCTGGAACTAAATCCAGCGGTTTCACCACATCCTCAGAGATGGTTATGGCGGCCGAGGTTCAAATGGCAAAGCCAACACCTGTAGCGAAGCCTTCTTCAAAGATAAAACCTGAAAAGGTTGTTCAGATCGACGCATACTGCGATCCGCTTAACGTGAAAGCCTCGGCGGACTCTGTTCCGGATCAGATATTTGCCGATACGGCCGACGTTTACGGTCGTAATTCTAAGTGGATAGAATTCGAGTCAGTTGATGAACTTGAAGAGTTTCGAGAAGAGTCCGAAACCTTTTTTATAACCTACAATTGGTTCACGGGGTCACGACTCACTTTAACCTCGTTTACGGTGTTCAGTGGTTCTGGGGATTGGGCCAAATATGTTCGGTCTTGTTACCGCGAGAATGGCACTCTTGCTCGCGTTTCAATTGATTATCGGACCTTCTACGGTGACTTTCGAATGGTCAGATCAGTGTACTTCGCTCCGAAGGGCAGTGAGTTATACGAAACGAAAGAATTTCGACGATTGGACTCCGAGGAGCTTTTTCAACCTGATCAAGAAACGATTGACGAAAACTCTTCGCTCGCATCCGAGGATTTTTTCATGAATGTAAAAAAGATTCCTTACTCCAAGCTTTTGAAAAAGAAATAACCACTGCCTCGATTCCATGTACCGTCGTTCTAAATTTCTTGAGATATTGATCGCTGTTCGCGAGGAGATGGCGCGCGAGGCGGATTATGATACTGACCTGTTCGTGGAGATGGCGCGGACGGGAAGTCGTAAGGCGAAAGCGACTCGGTATTCGATGGCGAGCGCTGACGAGAGCGAGAAGGAAGCGGTTGTGCGGAAACGGAAGACGACCGGTTGAAATGCAGCAGCCTTAACGCAAGGTTCCGCACTCGAAACTCCGGTTGCGCTTTTGATCTGGGGTTGGTTTAATATCGCACAAGCGGAACGCCGCAGCCGGACGACCACGGCCTAGTCTTCACCCTTCGTAAAATGTTCAGATATATCATTTCGGGCCTGATCGTGGCGGCCACAATTGCGGCTGCGGGCTCGTATTTTTTTCGCGACTATTGGGAGCATCGGTTCGACGATGTCATTACCCAGCAGGCGCGCATATATCGGATCGATGAAAAGCTGGTCTGGAGCCTGATCTATGAAGAAACGTATTTCCGCTCCGGTGCACGCGGGGACGCGGGCGAGATCGGGCTCATGCAGGTGACGCCGCTCGTCGCGCGCGAATGGGCAAAAGAAACTGGCCTAAGCAAATTCGAACGGCAATCTAACGAAGACGTTGTCGGTTTGCTCAGCGACCCGAAGCGAAATATTCAGATCGGTTCGTGGTACTACGAAAAGCTTCGTGAACGTTATCGCGGCCGTCCGGCTGAGACGGCGATGACGCTTGCGGCATACAACGCGGGGCCGAGCCGTGTTGAGGAATGGACCCGCGAGACGGATGCCGCCAAACTTTTCGAGGTGGAATTCATTGACCGCATCGGCATCGCATCGACCAAAGCTTACGTTTCCTCGATCCTCGAGCGTTATCGAACAGCAACGACATCCCCGACAAAACCCACGCAATGAAGATACTCGCCGCCGAATACGTTTTACCTATCGCGGGCGAACCGATCCGCAACGGCGCGGTCGCGGTGGACGGCGCGCTCATCAAAGCGGTCGGGCCACGCGAAGCTGTTTTTGCCGAATTCCCGGATAGCGAGACCGAAGACTTTGGCAAGGCCGCGATCTTGCCCGGGTTCGTCAACTGCCATTCGCACCTTGAGATCACGGCCATGCGCGGAGCTCTCGATAGCGTCGAACACGACTTTCGATCCTGGCTGCTGAAGCTGAACGACCTGCGGGCGGCGACGTCGGACCCCGATATCGAAGAGGCTGCCTATCAAGGCGCACTCGAAGGAGCGCGGGCCGGCGTCACGACTTTCGGCGACATCGGCCGATATGGCAAAGCGGGTTTTGAGGCGCTCAAGCGTGCGGGACTTCGCGGGATATTGTTTCAAGAAACGGAGTTTTCGCCGGACGGGCGGACGGCGGATGATGATTTTTTAAAGCTTGCCGAAAAATATGAGGAACTGCGAAAGGTCGAAACGGAACTTGTCCGCGTCGGGCTGTCGCCGCATTCGACATATACGGTGAGCTCGCGGCTGTTTGAGTTGATCGCGCAGTATTCGATCATCAACCGCGTTCCGCTGACGGTTCACGCGGCGGAGTCGGCGAACGAGACCGAGCTGATGACCCGCGGAACCGGATTCTTTACGGAGGTCTATGAAAAGTACGACGTCGAGTGGCACAGCCCGCATTGCACGACCATCGAATACCTCGAACGACTTGGCGTGCTTTCGGCTCAGCCGCTGCTCGCTCATTGTGTAAAGGTATCGGCGACGGATATTTCACGAATCGAATCTAACGGTGCGAAGGTCGCTCATTGTCCGAAATCGAACGCGAAATTCGGCCACGGATATGCGCCGTTCGAGGCGTTACTGGATGCCGGAATTGTGGTCGGGCTTGGGAGCGATTCGGTCGCCAGCAACAACGTCTGCGACGTGCTAGAAGAAGCTCGGTTTGCGGCTCTTGCCGCCCGAAACCGGCCGGAAAGTAAACGATTCATTTCGTCGCGTGAAGACCTTCGGGCGGCGACGCTTGGCGGTGCGGAGGCTCTGGGGCTCGATCATTTGATCGGGACGCTTGAGGCCGGAAAGCAGGCGGACATCGCCGTCGTCGGGCTAAACGAACTGGCCCAGCAGCCGATCAGTGATGTCGAAACCGCAATTATTTTTTCATCAAACGGCCGCGATATCGTCAGAACGATCGTTGCCGGAACGGACGTATATCGGGCCGATCCTATTCGCTAGTAAGGGCAGATCTCATTTCACGCTGCAATTCTTCGTTCGTCCAACGGTTGCCGGGCAGCATCTTCGCGACCTTGCCATCGGGGCCGATGACGGCGGTGACGAGGTTGTGATTTATCTCCGCTTTATTTTCTTCGTTAACGGAATATTTTAGATTGAAGAATTCGGCGAGTTCGCGTACCTCGGCGTCCGTTCCGACGGCAAGACGCCAGATGGTGAAATCGGACTTTTCGGGATTCCCGAGGTAGCCGGTGCCGTATTCGCGGAGCTTGGCGGGCGTATCGCGTTCGGGATCAAATGAGATGCTCACGAGCCGCATCTTGTCTTTGTTCTCGTCGTCGCCGGCGAGCAGCAAAGCGAGGTCACTGAATTGACGCGACAGCTTTATGCAGGCATCGGGCAGCGGGCATTCGCGATAGATGAACGTGACCGCGAGCACCTTGTCTTTATAATCCGTCAGCTTAAAACGCTTGCCGTCCTGATCGGTCAGCCCGATCGGCGGAACGTCTTTGCCCACTTGCGAAGGAGCAGTAATAGGAAGCGGCGGAGCGTTCGGATTAGGAGCGGCGACGATGCCGATCTTTTCCAGCCAATAAGGCTCGTCGGCCGTGTTGTCTACGACGAGTTCCGCACGGATCTCGACGCCCGGCTGAAGGTCGTTCCATACCCAATCCTCGCGGATCGGGAAGCTCATTGTCATCCGCGGCATGAAACCGGCGATCTCTTCGTGATCGATCTCAGCTTTCTTGGCGGACTTATCGACCGAGATGACTTTGCCGCGAAGCTCATAACGCTTGAGTTCGCCTTGCGGAGTTTCCGGTTTTGGAGTTGTGCACGCCGCGAGCCCAACGGCGGCGATGAAAAGAATTGCAAGATAACGCATATAGATAGATTCTTACGAGATCAGATAGGGCATTGCAAATGGCCGGGCGATCATTCGGCCGACGCTAGCGCCAATGCGGTCCGCGGCCTGAGCTGTTCGTCATACAGAGCCATGTAAACGCGGTAATTCGCGAGGACTTTGCGGACGTAATCTTTCGTCTGTGCATAGGCGATCTCGGCGACATATGCGTCGGCGTCCCCCGCCTTTGCCCGCCCGAGCCAGCGGCGCATGTTGTCCTCGCCACCGTTGTAGCTGGCCGCGACGGCAGCGTGCTGGTTCGGGAACATTCGATACAGTTCGCCGACGTAGACCGAGCCGAAAAGTATCGCGGTCGATGGATCGTATAGTTCTTCCTGAACGAAGCCCGTCCGGTTCAGGTCATCGGCAATTCGCCGCGAGGTCGTTGAGATGAACTGCATCAGGCCGCGGGCCGCGGCGTCCGATTTCACGTCCGGGCGAAACCGCGATTCCTGCCGCATAATGGCAAGCAGAAATCGCGGATCGACCTTCTGGGCCGCGGAATGGCGAAGTAAATGTCGGCGGAACGGAGCCGCAAAAAAAGTCGTCGCCGCGTCTTGCGAGATCAGTTCGACCTGGTAATCAGCAGGCACTTTTCGCCACATCGGCTCGGTCGCCTCAAGCGTGCGAAACACTTTATCGCCGCGGGCGTAGAGCGCGGCGGCTGCCGGACGGAGCGTTTGGTTGGTGCCTGCCGCGGCATCGAATTCGGGTGCGGCTTCTTCATAAAGCCGGAGTTTATAGAATGACGCGGCGAGCCGCGAATGCCGCGACGCACGCGGAAGCGATGCGATAGCTTTATCTATTTCAGCGTCTCCAACAGGTTTCGGGACACTGCGATAATCCGGCAGCTGAGCATAGACCGCCCGGAGTTCATTCATCAGTTTGTCCATCTCAGCGGGAGCGGCAAGACGAATATGCTTTTGCAGGGCAATTCGCCGAGCGGTTGCATCACCCGATGACAACTCAGGCATGAGGGCGGCGATCTTGTTTTCGATGGCCGGCCGCGAAGGTTCGGCAGTGCGCATGGCACGAAGCCGTTCGGTCGCCCGCCAGCCGTAAAATGCCTCGCGTCCGTCGGGAATTGCAAGGTAAGCGTCTGCTGCATCGCCAAACCGCTGAAGTTTTTCGAGGACGTATGCCCTGAGAAATCCCGCTTCGGTGCCGTCAGTGCCGCCGGGAACGCGCGTTCCGCCGAGGTCCGGCAGAGCGAGAAGCAGATCGAGGGTTTCGATAGCTTTCTCCCATTCTTCGCGGGCGATGTAGATGCGGGCTTCGACAAACAGAGCCTGAGCTTCGCCGACGCGGCCGCTGAATCGTTGGCGGGCCGCGGCGGCACGGCGGAGAGCTTCGCCTTCTGAGTTCTCGTCGCGGAGAGCGTCGATCGGGTTGAAATACGCGCGGTCAAGGCGTTCGTCACTTGGATACTGATCGATGAAACGCTGATAGCGGCCAAGCGATACGCGATACTTTCCGTTTCGTCCGTATGCTGCCGCGGCCTGAAGCAGAGCGTCCTTCGCCAGCGGATGCTCGGGATATTGCTCCAACATACGTTCGAACCACACTATGGCATCAGTGAAATTATTATCCTGGGCATATCCGCGGCCGATCTGAAACACGGCATTCGGAGCACCGGGATCGGCGGCGTGTTCGTTGACCACCGCAGTGTAGTGGTCGCGTGCGTTACGGAAATCGCGGTTGAACTGATAGACCCATCCGCGGCGGAGGTGCTCGTCTGCAGACAGCGTCGGAACCTTACGGCCGTCCTCAGATGATCGGCCTTCGATGAGGTCCAGGCCGCGGACGCCCTCAAGTGCAAGGTCGTCGGGCTGTGTGGCGTCAGGTGTTCCGATAACTACGCCGGTAAAGATCCCGGCGGCACGCGCGGCGTTATTCTCGTACAGGTACGCCTTGGCAAGATGGATCAGATTGTTGCGGCTGATCGGTTCCTCTCCGCTGCCATACGCTGCCGAATTTTCGATCGAACGCGCGGCCGCTGCGTGATCGCCACTTTCCGAAAAGCTTCGGGCCGCGCTCTGGTCCGCCGCCCGAAGGAGAAGGCTGTTCGGATAGAACGCCTGCAGTTCGTTGAGTAAAAGCCGCTCGACTACGAGGTTACCGCTACCGGCCGCAATCCGCGACATACGCCAGATCGCGTATTCGCTGAGCCCCGAGTTGCGTGCCCGGACGGCGTGATAGCTTGCCATCGCGGTAGCGAGGTCACCACTTTCTTCCGCGATCCGGCCAAGCAAATAGTCGAGATCGTGTTCACTAAACGCTTCGGCGTCGGCGGATTGAAAAGCTCGAAGCTCGATGATGGCTAGTGAATAGCTTCCGGATGCACGGGCCGAACGTACGCGTTCGATGACCGCGTCAATATCGCCGGGCTGCGCCGATGCAGCGACGGAAAAGGCAATTATTAGTGAAAGTGCCGCTATCAGGCGCATAGTTAGATACTAATTCTTCATCGCAAAATAAAAAAGAGGCTGTCCGGAAATCTAGTTTCCAAACAGCCTTTGACCGCCATTACGGCGAAGTAGGGGGGAACACCGTTAGGGATATATGTCTATGGTTTCTAAGGTACGCCGACAATGCTCGGTCTTGCAGCCAGAGAATTTAGCGGCACGTCGCCCGCGATGCCGAACCTGAAAGAGGCTAGCGAGCCGTCCGAACTTTTGTTTATGTACCATTGACCCTCGCGGAAAACGCCAAGGTCCACCGTGCCGTCATTATCGTAATCCGCCGGGACGGGAACGCCGTCGGCAAAACCGAATTCGAGAGCTTCGATCTGGCCGGTCGTGCTGTCCTCTATCCACCAGGTTCCGCTTCGATAGATGGCGATGTCAGCTTTGCCGTCGCCGCTGTAGTCTGCAGGAACGAGGAGGTCGTGGCCCGCGAGGCCGAACATTTTGACGCTCCATGCACGCGACTCGCTCAGGAATATGTGCCAGCGATTCTCCATCGAGCGGAACACGGCGTGGTCATCGCGTCCGTCGCCATCGTAGTCAGCCTGGACCGGAATATCGCCGAGTTGGCCCCAAGTGAAAACGCCGGGCTTGAGCGGGCTAAAGGCTTCGGACGAAAAAAGCATATACCAGACGCCGGTGTCGGGACGCCAGACGGCGACGTCCGCACTACCGTCACCGTCGTAATCGCCGGTCACAGGTACATCCGGCAAGCCACCGGTCGGGTGCTGCGTCGTCATGCCCCAAGAGATATACTTCACGCTTCCGTCGGAGCTTAGGTTTATGTACCACATTCCGCTCGAAGGCCGCCAAACCGCGATGTCCATGATGCCGTCGCCGTCGTAGTCCGCCGGTACCGGCAGATCGCCTTCGACGCCCCACTTCGTAGCCGAATAACCGCCGGCATCGTCCATCGATGTCGTGTACCAAATATTATTGCCGGGACGAAAAACGGTGACGTCGGCATTGGCCGAAACGGCGGAAGCACCGGCGAAGACCGCCAACACTGCTGCAAACAAAATTTTGGGAAGTGATATCATCTCGTTCGAACTCGGCGAATTTAAAATAGGATCTTATCCTGTTGGACGGTTATTCGTCCGTATTTTGCAATACTTTCCTGCCGAATTGCCTTACCAAACTGACAATACCCGTTAAGTTCCTGTAAAATTCATTTCTCGACATCAGATCATGAGAGCAAAACTACTAAGCGGGAAGCCGATAGCCGATGCCATAAAGGCAGAGGTGGCGGCTGAAGCACAACAATTAGACTTTAGGCCCGGGCTGGCGGTCGTTCGCGTCGGCGAAGACCCCGCGTCGGCTGTTTACGTCAGCAGCAAAGTGAAAACGACCGAGGAGCTCGGTATGCGGTCGGAACATATTCACCTGTCGCCCGAAACCGGGCAGGAAGAATTGCTGCGGATCGTCAGGGAGCTCAATTGGCGGGATGACATTGATGGCATTTTGGTCCAACTTCCGCTGCCCGGCCACATTGATGACCGCAAGGTACTGGAAACCATTGACCCGGCGAAGGACGTTGACGGATTTCACCCGATGAACGTCGGGCGGCTCTCGCAGGGACACGACGCTCTTGTGCCGTGTACGCCGGCGGGCGTGATCGAGATATTGCAGCGGTCGGAGATAGAGATCGCGGGCAAACATGCGGTCATCATCGGCCGAAGCAACATCGTCGGAAAGCCGATGGCGATGCTGCTGCTGCAGGAAAATGCGACGGTGACGATCTGCCATTCGCGGACGGCGGATCTACCGGCGATCACGCGGCAAGCGGACATTTTGGTGGCCGCGATCGGGCGGGCTGGATTTGTCCGCGGCGAACACATCGGCGAAGGAGCGACCGTCATAGACGTCGGCATAAATAACTTTTCTGATGCAGACAATACGGCTGAACTCTTTTCGGAAGAAGATCTGCCGAAACGTCTGGCGGCGATCGAGAAACGCGGCTTCACGCTTGTCGGCGATGTTAATCCGAAGGAAGCGATGGAACGCGCCGGGGCGTTTACGCCTGTGCCGGGCGGCATCGGGCTGTTGACGGTGGCGATGCTTATGAAGAACACGGTTAAGGCGGCGAGGCTGCGTCGCGGGAGCTAAAGAGATTGTCCACAGATGAAGACAGGACAGACACAGATAAGAAGCATCGCTCTTCGAAGGATGTGCTGATCCGTTCTATATCTGTTGGCGGATTCTTTCGCAGGAAGTTGGGGTGAAATACACGTATATGAATTTTGAAGAATATCAGTCGGCGGCGAGCCGGACAGCACTTTATCCGCGGCGGCTAGACAATTTGGAATATCCGACGCTCGGGCTGGCGGGTGAGGCGGGCGAGGTGGCGAACATCGTCAAAAAGATACAACGTGACCATAGCGGCATAATCACGGATGACACGCGGGCAAAACTGAAGGACGAGCTTGGGGATGTGTTGTGGTACATCTCGGCTTGTGCCGATGAGCTTGGGATCACGCTTGCCGATATCGCCGAACACAATGTTCAGAAGCTCGCCGACCGCCACGGCAGATAAAGAGATGCTGAAGGTCGGCTTAACAGGTTCGATAGCGGTCGGCAAGACTTTCGTCTGCGAGGTTTTTCGCGAGCTTGGGTGCCACATTTTGGACGCGGATCTGACGGCGCGTGAGGTTGTCGAGCGAGGAACGCCCGGACTTCAGCGGGTCGTAGATCATTTTGGCAATGGCATTTTGGACGCGGACGGCCGATTGGACCGCAAGAAACTGGGCGAGATCGTCTTTGCCGATACCGAAAAGCGGCAACTGTTAAATTCGATCGTACATCCCTTAGTTAAGGAAAAGCAGAACGTTTGGCTTACTGAAACCGTGGCCGCCGATCCGAACGGCATCGCGATAATAGATGCGGCGCTGATCATCGAATCCGAAGGTTACAAACGGCTTAACAAGCTGATTGTCGTCTGGTGCGAAGCTGATATACAATTGCGGCGATTGATGGAACGTGACGGCCTCGACCGACAAAGTGCATTGCTGAGGATAGACGCACAAATGCCGCAAGACGAAAAGAAGCGGTTTGCTGACCACCTGATCGATACGTCGAAAAGCTTTGACGATACACGGCAGCAGGTAGAACAACTCTTCAAAGTTCTTTATACCGAGGCGAAACTTCGCAAAACTTGATTGAATAAACCTTTCCGACAAAATAACCTAGGAACCTACGCCGCAGCTAAGCGGCGTTTGTTTCCGGGTCTTATCGCCGCAGCGTTCGCTGTGCTTATCTCGGCGTGTTCCGGGCTTGAGGACAAGCGGGCGGATGCTTTCCTAAACGAAACCCCGCCGCCGCGCCAGCAAGAGTTTCGGTGGAGCAACGGACGGTCGCCGCGGACGATGGATCCGGCACGAGTTTCGGTCGCACCTGAGACGGACCTTGTCCGGGCAGTTTACGAAGGATTGACCGAGCTTGACGGGCGAACGCTCGAGGCGATACCCGCAGCGGCAGCGAGTTGGAAAGCTTCGGCTGATCATCGCGAGTGGACATTCAGGCTGCGGCCGGATGCGAAATGGTCAAACGGCGAACCGGTTACCGCCGATGATCTTATCCGGTCGTGGACACGAGCCGCGAAGCTTGCCGACGCATCGCCGCATGCAGAATTGTTCGGCAACATTGTGGGCCTGAAACGCACTGACAAAAAGCAATACGCTTCGGAAACTTCGCGAAGCGTCACGCCGCTGAATTCGATCGGTAGCGGCCCAGCCCCTGCACGATCTGCGAATACCGCAGCGAATTCAGGTAACAGTAATTCAAACCTGGCCGAAGCACCGCCAAAGCCGGCGGCCGATGTCGGGCTTTCGGCTCTGGACGAGCTAACTCTCGTTGTTAAGCTCGTTGAACCGAACCGTGAATTTCCGCGGTTAGTTGCTCATCCGGTCTTCAGGCCGATCTATGGCGAAGAAATTTCTGCTGATAAGATATTGCCGGAAGCGGTAACGAACGGAGCTTTTCGTATCACCGAGGCTAATGCCGAGGCCGTGGTGCTTGAGCGTTCGTCAACGTACTGGAACAACGCCGCCATCAAGCTCGAACGGATCGTCTTTGTACCGGCGGAGAACGGCGAACAGGCGCTCGAGGCATATCGGGCGGGCCGGGTCGATGTGGTGACGAACGCACAGTTCTCTCCGCTCGTGCTAAAGCTGCTCGCGCAATACGACGATTTTCGACGGCGTCCGTTTGCGGCACTGAACCTTTACGACCTGAATGTCGATCGGCCCCCATTCCGTGACCGCCGCGTTCGTGAGGCGTTGGCCATCTCGGTCGAGCGCGAACGCCTGACCGAAGGCGAACTGGAAGGAACGACCCAGCCTGCGCTTAACTATCTGCCATTCGGTTCGTCGCCAAAGCGAAAGATCATCCAGGACCGCCAGCGTGCACGCGACCTGATGGAAGAGGCCGGCTATCCGAACGGCGAAGATTTCCCGTCCGTAACGCTGACCGTGAACCGCAATGATGCCCAACAACGGATAGCCCGTTCGGTTGCGGACATGTGGAAACAGAATCTGAACATCAACGTCGATGTTGTGGTCAAGGAAGCGGCCGATATCGAACGCGACCGGGAAACGGGCAACTACGACATTGCCCGCCGCGGCGTAGTCATGGCGTCCGCCGACGAAGCTTCGAATTTGCGAAAGATCTTCGGCAGCAATTATCGATCCGACGAACCCGATGCGGACGAACCTGCATCCAATTCAACGGGCAGCTCATCCGTGAATGGCAATGATAAGAATACGAATACCGGTGCTAATGCCGCTCCAACGATGATCACCGCGGCTAAGCGTATAACGGTCATGGACGAAGAAGATGCGTTGTTCGAACTTACGACGATACCGCTTTATTTCCCGTCATCTTATTCATTGGTCAGGCCTTATATCGTTGGTTTTGAGACCAATGGGCTGGATTCGCCGCTGCTCCTTGAGATCTACGTCAACGCAGACTGGAAGCCGGCGGGCTAACTGCGAAACAATAATTGCCCCATGGCCGTATTAATTTGACGACCTGGTGAAATTTGCCCTAAAGCATTATAACGTGATAACTTAAGGGCAGTTTTTATAGCTAGTTCTCGCCTTTTCCCCGGCAAAGCGTTTTTCTTGAGAGCAATTTAGGAGTTTTTATGGCTATTTCAGGCTGGAATCAGTTTCGAACCGGTTTAGCGGTTCTATTTTTGTCTGTGTTTTTCGTGGGCTGTTCGTCACAGGCCTCCGGTAGATTTTACGGCAAAACGGATGCACCTGCCGACAACGTTCTACGCTACGTTTCGGGTTCCGAACCCGAATCGCTTGATCCCGCAGTTCCGACCGGCCAACCCGAAGCCCGCGTTCTAATGTCACTTTACGACGGACTCGTCGAGTATGATCCGAAAACGATGGAAGCAATTCCGGGCATTGCCGAAAGCTGGGAAATAGCCCCGGACGCGACAGAATACATCTTTTACCTAAGAAAAAACGCTACCTTTTCGAATGGCGAACCGATAAAGGCTCAAGATTTTGTTTATACATTCCGCCGAGCACTGGCCCCGGAACTCGCTGCCAAGAACGCATATCTCGCTTATTACATTAAATACTCAGAAGGCCTAAACGGTGCCCGAGCGTTCGTGAAACGTCCGGACGGCACGTTCCTTTTGAAAAAGGAAATGCAGCCTCCGAGTTCGGCTGATGCGGTCGAGGCCGGGCCGGATAATTTCGGAGCGGACACGGAGATCAATAAATTTCTCGATTCCCCGGAGCGATATACCGTTCCTGGCGACGAGAAGAGCCGCAACGAGCTGATCGCCAAGGATGAAAAGCTGAAGGCCGCGGTCCGAGGCGCTGAATTTGTTCCGATCAAACCCGAGGACCTTGGCGTTGAGGCGATCGATGATTACACGCTGCGCGTAAAACTTATTCAGCCGGCACCGTTCTTTATCGGACTGCTTGGCCATCAGTTCTTCCGTGTCGTCCATCAGGGAACGATAGAGAAGTTTGGTCCGAATTGGGTCAAGCCCGGCAATATCGTTACCAGCGGAGCTTTTAAGCTGCTCGAACATCATCCGTACGACCGCGTTGTTGTTGTAAAGGACCCAACCTATTGGGACGCCGAGATGGTCAGGCTTGACCGTATCGAATTTTACCCTCTGGACGAAGCAACGACGATGATGAACCTTTACAAAGCTGGCTCGGTCGACGCCCTCTATAATCACACGCCGCCGGCACCGTGGAACGAATATGTCCGTCAATACAAGGATGAGTATCTGAATTTCCCCGAAGTCGCGATCGAGTATTACACGTTCAACGTACGGAAAGCGCCAATGAACGACCTGAAAGTCCGCAAGGCGTTCGCCCTGGCGATCGACCGCGAGGCTTTGGCGAAGTTCCGCAAAACTACCAAGCCGCTCGTGGACTTCACTCCCGAAGGCATCTTTCCGCAGTACGAGATAGCGAGGACCAAGGTTTACACGCGCGAGCTTGCAAAACAGGGAAGCTCGCTGGAAGAGTGGAAAGCACGAGTTTTTGACCCTGAAAAAGCACGGAAGCTGCTAGGCGAAGCCGGATTTCCGGTCCAGCAGAACGGCAGCACTTTCTCCGTGCCTAATTTTCCGACCGCAGACGTAGAACTGCTCTACAACACTTCCGAAAGCAACAAGGCGGTCGCCGAATTCATTCAAGCACAGTGGAAGCAAAACCTCGGGGTGACCGTCCCGCTAAAAAATCAGGAATGGAAAACGTTCCTGAATGTCCGAAAGGAACTGGATTACTCGGGCCTCGCGCGTGCAGGTTGGGTCGGCGATTACATGGACCCGTTCACCTTCCTTAATCTCTTTTACTCAGAGAACAATGACAGCTCGACCGGTTGGTTCGATCCGCAATTCGACAAGATGATGGACGACGCCAATAAAGAGATCGACGAGATGAAGCGGTTCGAAAAGCTGGCTGAGGCGGAATTTTATATGATGCAGCAGCAGCCGGTGGCACCGCTTCAGACACAAGCGACGAATTGGATCAAGAAACCTTTCGTAAAAGGGCTCTATCCAAATCCGGGGACGCTGCATCCGTGGAAGTTCGTCTATATCGAACGCGACACGAACAAATGGGACAAGAACGTCGATAACATCATGATCGACCGCGACGAATGGGTCTATCAGCATATCGAGCGGTTAACGGCCACGCAGAAGGCGCTGAAAGATTCGAAGGCCGCCGAAGCGGCAAAGACCGAAACGGCTGCGGCAGGTGCCCAATAAACTGAGGAACAAATGCTAGGTTTCATACTTCGCAGATTGCTGATCATCATTCCGATGGCATTGCTCGTCGTGACCCTGACGTGGGGCCTGATCCGCATGGCACCCGGAAGCTTTTATTCAGACGAAAAAACGCTTCCGCCCGCCATCGAGGAGAACATCAAACGGAAATACGGGCTCGATAAGCCATGGTATCAGCAGTATTTCATGATGATCGGCAACGTCATACGCGGTGACTTCGGCGATTCACTGAAGTACCAGGGGCAGTCGGTCAACGAGATCATTTTCCGTCATCTGCCTTATTCCGCAACGATAGGATTTCTGGCGTACATACTGGCGCTGATAGTCGGCCTGGCGGCCGGGGTGACCGCCGCACTGAAGCAGAATTCCGCGTTCGATTATGGCTCGATGGCGACGGCGATGCTCGGGTTGTCGGTGCCGAACTTCGTCCTCGGGCCGATACTTGTGATCGTTTTTGCACTTGGTCTTTACTGGCTTCCGCCTGCGCGCTGGGGCGGTGTCTCGAATTTGATCCTGCCGGTGATAACGCTGGCGGCTATCTATATGGCGTACATCGCCCGCTTGACGCGTGCGGGCATGCTTGAGGTAATGCGGTCCGATTATATCCGCACCGCTCGTGCAAAAGGGCTCGACGAAAAAACCGTTCTGCTGAAGCACGCGGTTCGCGGCGGCATCGTGCCCGTCGTTTCATTTACGGGCCCGGCACTGGCTTCGCTGCTGGCCGGAACGGTCGTCGTCGAAAAGGTCTTCGCTATCCCCGGTCTTGGGAATATTTTTATCCAGTCTGTTCTCAACCGCGACGAACCGCTAACGCTCGGTATCGTCGCATTTTTGTCGATATTGATTATGATCTTTAACCTTTTGGTAGACATCTCATACGGATTTCTCGATCCGCGTATCAGGTACGAATAGTTGACATATGAACAAAGAACTAAGTTGTCCAAAATGCGCGGCTCCGCTCAATGTCGACACCCGATCGAAGAAGGTGATGGTCTGTACCTTTTGCGGTGCTACGTCTAAGGCCGCGACGATCGAAGGCGAAGCGCGGCTCGTTCTAGACGAATCCGGTGTTTATGAAAGATCGTCGGGCGAGTTGGTCGCCGGTGCATCGCTTTGGCGTGACGCGTGGCAGCGTCTGTTGAAAAACAAACTCGCGGTCTTCGGCATGATCGTCCTTGGTATTATGGTTGTCGCGGTCATCATCGGACCGGCGATCATTCGCTGGGCGACGGGGTTTACGCCGGATTACATTCCGTCCGATATTGACGGCGGTGCTCGGGTCAAATCGTTTCCCCCATCGCTTCAGCATCCTATGGGAACCGATGACAGCGGACGCGATCTGCTCGCCCGCGTTTTGCAGGGTGGCCGGATATCGCTAATGGTCGGCATTATCTCGACGTTCGTTTCGCTGATAGTCGGTGTTTCGTGGGGAGCGATCGCCGGATTTCTTGGCGGCCGCGTCGATAACATAATGATGCGCATCGTCGATATAATTTACGCCATTCCTTATATCTTGATCGTTATCGTTCTGCTTTCCGTCTTTGGCGGGCCTAACACGCCGGCCTTTATCCAATTCCTTTCGGAGACTTTCGGCGGAGCTGGCAATCAAGGATTGAGCCAGATATTCATGCTGTTTTTCGCTCTCGGGCTTGTGTCGTGGCTGACGATGGCGCGAGTCGTTCGCGGGCAGATACTTTCGCTCAAGAATCAGGAATTCGTCCTCGCGGCCAAGGCGACCGGCGTCTCGACCTTCGGTATCATTTTTCGCCACCTCGTTCCGAATTCGCTCGGCCCGGTCATTGTTTACGCTACGCTGACCGTCCCGAGCGTCATGCTCACCGAGGCGTTTCTCTCGTTCCTCGGGCTTGGGGTACAGGCGCCATACGCAAGTTGGGGCAGCCTCGCGGCGGACGGCATCAAGAACATCCAGATATTCCCGTGGCAGCTGATCTTTCCAGGTGTGACAATGGCACTGACGCTCTTCTCGCTCAATTTCTTGGGCGATGGCCTGCGTGACGCACTCGATCCGCAGACGAGGAAATTCTAATCAAGCGATGACAAACAACGGCACAATACTTTCGGTCAATGACCTGCGGACCTATTTCCAGACAGAGGACGGTGTGGTCAAGGCGGTCGACGGGATCACGTTCACGCTTGCGAAAGGCGAGACGCTCGGCATCGTCGGCGAATCGGGCTCGGGCAAATCGGTCACTAACCTATCCATCATGCGGCTGATACCGGAACCTCCCGGGAAGATAGTTGCCGGCGACATAATCTTTGACGGCACTGACGTCCGCGCGTTGTCGATAGACGAAGTGCGAAAGATCCGCGGCAAGCGTATCGCGATGATCTTTCAGGATCCGATGACCTCGCTTAACCCTTTCCTGAAGGTCTCGACCCAGTTGATGGAAGTGACGCAGCTTCACCTTGGCCATTCGCGCTCTGAGGCTTATGAACACGGCGTTAAGATGCTGGAAACGGTCGGCATTCCTGACCCGCGATCGCGAATGGACGGTTATCCGCACGAGCTTTCCGGCGGAATGCGGCAACGGGTAATGATCGCGATGGCCCTCGCGTGCGACCCCGAGCTGCTGATAGCCGATGAGCCCACAACGGCGCTCGACGTTACGATACAGGCGCAGATCCTGGAGCTGATAAAAGATCTGAAGGCGCGGATGGGAACGAGCGTCATTCTCATTACGCACGACCTCGGAGTAGTTGCCGGCATGACGGACAAGATCATCGTGATGTACGCCGGCAAGGTATTCGAACAGGCACCGACCACGGCGTTGTTTGCGACACCGGCCAATCCGTACACCAAAGGCTTACTCCGCAGTGTCCCCGATCCGGCACACGAACAAGGCAAAGAGCTATATCAGATACCGGGCCTGCCGCCAGACGTCGCGCACCTTCCGCCGGGTTGCCCGTTTGCGGAACGCTGTGACCGCGCGGAAGACATCTGCCGCCGCGAGTTTCCGCCGTTCGTGCAGATAAACGAAGGTCATCATTCGCTCTGCCATTTTGCGGAGCAGGTGTATGCGGAATCGAAAGACGAAAGCCAAGCAAAGGTGGCCGTATGACGAAAAGAATGATACTGCCGGCCTTGCTGTTGGTATTCGCCGTGCTCGGATGTTCGACGATCAAGGAATTGGTAGCCGAAAATGGGCCGGTTGAAAACTCGAACGCATCCAACACGGCAGTCGTCCGCGAAACGGAGGCACCAACCGGCGCATTTGCGCCGAGCGGAGACCCAAAGGCCGACATCGAGAAGATGGCCGATCGATTTCTTTCGATCAACTCGTTTCGTGCCAAAATGACGACCGAGGGCAAGATGTCGATGGATGCAGACCTCGATTTCATCGCACCGGACCGCTTTCGGCTGAAGACGGTCTTGCCGGCCGGCGGATCGACCAAGATGATACTTATCGGAAAGCAGACGTATATGAAGCTTGGCGACAATTGGCAGAAAATGCCGGTCGATATCGGTTCGAAGGTCCCGAACATGCGTGAGACGTTTACACGCGATGGGATGAAATGGTTCAAAGAGATCAAATTCGAAGGCGAAGAAATGGTGGACGGCAAGCCGGCCTACCTATATTCATACACCGGTGAGGCGCCGGGCGGCGGCAATCCTTACTCATCAAAGATTTGGATTGGAAAGGCCGACGGACAGCCGATCAAGATCACCGCCGTTTATTCGGCCGGCGATCTGAAGACGATGGCCATCGTTTACGATTACGACACGGAGATCACGATCGAACCGCCGGTAGTAAATTGACCAATGGAAACAAACGGAAAAAATATTATATCGTTGCAAGACCTCGAGGTGTACTACCGCATCGGCGGCGGGCTTTTCAGCAAGGAAAAGGTCGTAAAAGCGGTTGACGGGGTATCGCTCGACATTGAAAAGGGGGAAACGCTTGGCCTGGTAGGCGAATCCGGCTGCGGCAAGTCTACGCTTGGCAAAGCGATACTACGTTTGACCGAGCCGACTGGCGGCAAGGTTTTTTATAACGGCAACGACCTTGCCCACTTACCGCTCTCGCAGATGCGCGAACAGCGCAAGCATCTACAAATGATCTTTCAGGACCCGTACGCGTCGCTGAACCCGCGTATGACCGTCGGCAACATAATCGGCGAACCGATCAGGACGTTTGGCCTGGCGAGTGGAAAAGCGGCTGAAGCAAGGGTTCAGGAATTGATGGAAACGGTCGGCCTGAGCCGTCGATTCGTTAAGCGCTATCCGCATGAATTTTCGGGCGGACAACGGCAGCGTATCGGTATCGCACGTGCGCTGGCGGTCGATCCTGAGTTTATCGTCGCGGACGAGCCGATCTCTGCATTGGACGTGTCTATCCAGGCTCAGATAATGAATCTGATGGAGAAGCTGCAAGCCGATAAGGGGCTGACGTATCTCTTCATCTCGCATGACCTCCGGGCGGTTAGGCATCTGTCTGACCGTGTGGCGGTGATGTATCTCGGCAGGATCGTGGAACTTGCACTGGGCAAGGACATTTATGCGGACCCGCTGATGCCGTATACCAAAGCACTTATATCCGCCGTTCCGGTGCCCGACCCTGAGATCGAATCGAAGCGGGAGCGGATAATTCTTCAGGGCGATGTACCGTCGCCGATCAATCCACCCAGCGGATGCCATTTCCATACGCGGTGCGCGTATATGATCGATGCCTGCAAGACGATCGTGCCAAAGCTCGTAGAGATAAAACCCGCCCATCGTGCAGCGTGTATTCGGATCAGCCCCGAGCATCCTGATATCGACGCGAATGCTGCCGCCGGTTTCGGGGCTCTGACCGAATAAAAAAAGGAGGCCCGCAAAGCGAGCCTCCTTTCTTAGACAGGATTGGTATAAATAAGTGGATGTTAGAATCCTGTCCGAGCTGATGTGCTCTTATCGCCGCTTGCGGCGTCACGCAGAGCTTTCACTCGGTCATGTGCCTCAAGTACTTTGGAATACTGTGCCTGGACCGTGTGCTGAACGTGCGCCGGTAGTGCCAATTCGAGCGTTTCCTTGAACTGGTTCTTTGCCGAATCTTCACCGCGTTCGCATTCGTTAAGGATCGCAGCTTCGTCTTTGCCGGTGACCGCCGACTTGATGTTGATCCATCCACGATGGATAGCACCCGCCATGCTTCCCGTATTCTCCGGATCGCCGCCAAGTGTTCGAACAAGATCCTGCAGTTCGCCGACAAAATGTGCCCGCTGCTGTGAATAATCGTAAAAGAGCGATTTAAGGTCGGAGCGTTCTACGCCCTCTGCTGCCTGCTTAAAACCTTCCTGTCCGTCGCGACAAGTTTCGATCAGATTATTGAGTGTAGAAACCACCTCGTCGTTTGTAGGTGCGTCGACCGTTCCAGGATTCGATATCGGGGTTGCGTCCACCGGTTTACCATAGTCGTTGATCATAAATTTTCTCCTTGAAATAATTCCGTTGAGCCAGTTGCCAAACCGTGACAATTTATTGCTTCATTGCCATTACATTCAATCTGCGTGCCAGACGTCAAAATGACCGAAAATAAACGCTGCTGAGCGATCTGGTTCTGAAATAGACGTTATTTCTGCATCGAATCCGTTCGCAACCCGTACAGCATGCATTCAGTTTTGGGCTAGCAATATCAACTTAGATGAAAGTGTGCGATAATTCTGAATTCGCTCTTCAAAAATGATTCGGTAGTTTCGTGAAATTGCCCTTCGATTAGGTATATCTTGCACTATGCCAGAGCCAGAGAACCGGTTCTATGCGCTCCTCACGCGTAACGGCGTTGGCGTAGAAGAATGACATCCAAACGGCCACAAAAGAAAAGATTTCTTGAACGTATCGCCGAAGAGAACGGCGTAGCGGTCGTGGTTTGGGACACATCCGGAAACGAGGTTTCGACCGCAAATAACAACTCTATCTGTCGATCTCTGCTTTCTTCCATACGGTTCTCGTCAAGGTGTGACGAGTACTGCGGCGAGGCGTTCGACTCGGCATGGAACGCCGGAAAGGCCGTCGAATTCGTCTGTCATGCGGGCCTCGCGTGCACGGCGGTACCAGTACAGGATTCGGGAAAACGATTTGTTGCCATCACCGGCCGGACGTTTACGAGCTCAGAAGGTTACCGGACGGCGACGGAAAATGCGGTCTCGGGCGAATGGATCGAATTTTCGCCGACCGAATTCTTTGAAAATGTGCTTATTTCTGGGTCAACGACGCCTATCGAGAAGGCCGCGACGGAACTTTCAAAGTTCATGCCAAAAGGCGGCGATGTGGTCCTTGAGCTCGATGGACCCGCGTCGGAACTGTTGGATCCGGAGGCTTTCGCGTCCGCACCTCGGCCAGTGCATGACGCGAATCCTGAACCGAATGTTATCTCGGAAGCAAAAGAGGTCGAGTCAAAACCGGCGGCAACCGAGCTGCTTCCGGAGCCAACGAATATCAGCCGTCTGATCGAGAAATTCAACCGCGACGCTCAACAGGGCCGATTGCCGACGGCGCCTGACCTGCCGCCGACGCCGCAGGCTGAGATGTCGGATGTCGCAGCGACCCGTTCGCTGATATCGACGCTGATGGATACAGACTACGCTTCGGCGTGTCGGGCCGTTCTTGATCACCTAGCGCAACGCTTTGGCGGCGCATCTTACGTTTGGCTTGAGCTAAAGGGCGATACATTCAAGGGCGTCGCGTCGCTCGGCGAACTACGCGGGCGTCCGATCCGAATAAATGTGCGGTCAAAGAACGAACAACTGGTCGACCACGCAAAACGCGAGGTTCCGCTGGAACTAAGCGAGCGGCGAAAGGACGCAGACGGTCCCGAACGAAAGATGCTCTTGTTTCCGGTGCAAGTCGGAACGCAGGTTCGGGCCGCTATCGGCATCCAGACGCTGCCGGGAGCGATCGTAAGGAATAATGAGATCTCACGGTTTGCCAAGATCATCGGGCCGCAAATAGAGATACTCCGGCTGCGGCATGAGGTTTCCAGTCGCGAATGGGTCTCGCAAAGCGTTAAGAGATTCAATGAAGGCCTTCGCGGAATAGACCAAAATGATTTTTGGAAACAGATAACTGAGACCTCCGCCGAATTGCTCGGCGCCGAAAGGGCATCGCTGCTTGTCCGGACAGAAGGCACCGAAGAGCTCTCTGCAAAAGCATCAGTCGGGTCGGTCGTTGACCTCGAAGTCGCATCGAACGTTGGTTCGCGAATCGCCCGGGTAACCCTCGAACGCGGAAGCCCGATACTTGTGTCCGATGTCGAAGAGCTAGGCGTAGACCGTGCTCCGAATGAATGGCGATACAAGACCTCGTCGTTCATCAGCTTTCCGATAACGATCGGCGACCGGCGGCTGGCCGTGATGAATTTCACCGACCGTGCGGATGGTAAGCCGTTTGGCGAGAATGATCTGGAACTGCTCCAGACCATTGCTCCGCAGATCGCCGTGGCGATCGATCATGGACGGCTGAAGGTCCGTGCGGGCGAACTGGAACGGCGGTCGATCACCGATTCGCTTACCGGATTGATGAACCGCGGATACATCGAAGAACGCCTTATCGAGGAAATGAATCAGGCGAGCCGTCGCCGTTCCCCGATGAGCCTCTTGATGATAGACGTCGATAATTTCAAATCTTATAACGACACATTCGGCCATCCGGCTGGCGACATCGCCCTGGTGCTGGTCGCGAATGTACTAAAAGATACGCTGCGTGCGGCCGACGTTGCCGCGCGGTATGGCGGCGAAGAATTTGCGGTCCTGCTGCCGCAAACCGCTGCCGAAGAAGCTGCCTCGATCGCAGAACGATTGCGGCGACGCGTAGAACGCTCCGACTTCCCCAAACGTCGGATCACTGTCAGCGTTGGAGTTGCGGCCTATTCGACCGAGTTCGTCGAACCAAAGGATTGGATTACCGCCGCCGATATGGCGCTGTACGAAGCAAAAGACCACGGCCGAAACATCGTCCGGAATTACGAAGATCTAGGGAGGTCTTTCAAAGAAAAGATCTATTAGATGAAGCCCACAGAAAGTAACATTCTTGCCGAATGTCCGGAAGACGGATTCATCGGCAGGCAGCCCGAAATGGCTCGGATCGCCGACATTGCGACAGGCGGCTCGAGCGGCATCGTGCTTCTGACCTACGCCCCTCGCACCGGGGCGTCAGAGATCCTGCTGCAGACCTATGACCGGTTGTTTCACGAACGCCGTTCGGTCGTTCCCATCTATTTTTCGCTTAATGAGAAAGAGACTGCGACGCAAGCGGGCCGCCGCTTTCTTGTCGAACTTCTAACCCAACTGGTCGCGTTCAGACGCAATGATCCGGCGATACTTTTCGCTCCGCCGTCGATCGCCGAGATGGAACGCATAGCCGCTGCTGCCGACGCGGATTTTGTCAGCGAACTTATCAGGCTCCTCCGCGAACCTGAATCAGAGGAGAGCGGCCTGTTCGTTCGCAACTGTTTCGGGCTCCCGCTTCGGGCGGATGCGGGGTCGCGGCTCTTTGTAATGATCGACCACCTGCATGCCGTCGATGTGATGGATGGTGGCGGTCAGCTTCGTGACGCTTTTTCGATGATCTCGCGACGGGCTGAATCGCGTTTTTGCTTTGCGGCATATCGGCGGTTCAGGTTCGACGTTGCAGATGTCGAACAGATCATATTGGATGAACTTAGCGCGAGCGACATTGGCACCATCGCCGAGCGGTTTGCTGCCGACCGAAACCTCGAGCTGTCTGATCCGGTTCGAGACCTTATTAGCTTGAAATCGAACGGTGACCTGGCCGTGGTACATGGTATTTTGCGGACGGCCGCACGCGGCGGGTTACCGCTGGACACGTATCAAAGTATAGCGAACGTCTATTCTGCAGCGGTCTTCGGCGGTCCGGTGAGCACTATCTACGACCGCGTCGTTTCGACGCTTGCGCGCGGACTGCACATCGAAAAAGGCATCGTCCGCCTGCTTTACGAATCACGTATTAGCGAGGACCATCGGCTTGCCACCAGCGTCTGGCAGAAACAGCTTGGCCTGACCGAAGCCGAGTCGCGGCAGCTCGTTAAAGAGCTGAACCTCTATGAGATCGTCAGGTCCAGCGGCTACCGCATCGAACCAATGGCGGAGAATACATGCCTGACGGATTACATCTCGATGCGTTACCGGTTGGAGTTCGATGGCCTGAACCGCGCACCCGCATTTGCCGGGGCGATAGCGAAATTTTTAGCAGACGCGCCGCAGATGATGGCCGAAGAATACAGGCGCGCGTCATCGCTCGGGCTTCGCGAACTACTCGCTCTATTTGACGCGAAGAACGTTCCGGCGGCGCTGTTCGACTACGGCATTTTCAAGTATCAATATAAGGGAATCGAAGTGGGCGAAGCGGTCGGTATGCTGCGCGATGATGTAAAGACCATCGAGCTGCCGCGGATCGTCTTTTCGGCACACACCGAATCGTTTTACAAAGCGATCGGCCTCGTTACCGAACGCGAACGGTCGGCGGTCGCGGTTGGCTTCGAGCATGGCGTCACGGACAGCCAAAGCCGAATCACCTGGATCGCTGCTGAGATCGATTCCAAGCTCGAGGCAAATGCGGAGCTGGCGGAATTTTGGTGTGACCGGCTTGAGATGGCGGCCATAATGTGCGGATTTGAAAATTTCAAGCTTTGGCTCGTCGCAACCGAAGGCTTTTCGCCCGAAGCACTCGAAATCCTTAGCCGCCGCGAATGTTACTCGTCAAGCAGGCGGCAGGTCGAATTGCTGAAAGGCTTTTTGATCGAGCCCGAAGACGAGGCTGGCGGCCCGCCGGTCGAGGAATACGAGATCGTCATCCCGATGGGTGGCGATACTGAGATGGTTTCGGCTCACACCCTCGAAGATATTGCGAAGCGGCACAATTTCAATGCTCGCGAGATCAACCAGATCAAAACAGCATTGATCGAGGCGTGCATCAACGCCACCGAACACAGCCATAGCCTGGACGGCCGGATCCATCAGCGTTTCACTGTTGCACCGGACCGTATAACTATCACCGTCTCGAACCGCGGCATCCGCCTTACGGACAAGCTGCGGGCCGCTGCCGAAACGTCGGAAGAAGGCCGACGCGGGTGGGGGCTCCAGCTAATGCGACGGCTTATGGACGAAGTTCTGATCGAACAGGTCGACGACGGAACTCGCATCTCGATGACAAAATATCTGCAGGCGGCCTAAAGAAGGGCGGCCATAACCTCATACCCATAGATATTTGTTGTTTTATTGATTCGGTTGTGTTACAACATCCTTTAAGTTAAGGCTTTTCTAAAAAAATCAGGACAACATAATAAATAATGATCGAAACGAATTCGGCGGTGGCTTTGCGTGCTGAGGACGGTTCTGCGGTGGTTTTGGCGGGTGATTATCTTAACAAGATCGCCGGTGAAATGATCGAGCGCGTATGCCGTGAGCGGCTCGCGGCAGGTTGCCGGGAGCTGATCGTAGATTTTTCGCAGACCGAGATAGTCAATAGCATCGGCGTGTCGATACTGCTCGGCATCGTCGATTCGGCGTCTAGCGTCGGTGCCCGCGTCGTTTTTTCGGATGTCAACGAAGGTACGGCCGAATTATTTGATATGCTTGGCGTTACGCGACACGTTGACCTTCGCGGCCCGCAATCGGCGGACACCGCACCAATATTTTGAAGATACAAGATTTTAAGGCCTCCAATTTCAACCGACTGGCGGAAGAGCGTAGCAAACTCGTCCATACTTTCAGTGCGCTTGCCGAACTTGGCCAGGAGGTCGCCCATAAACAGAGCTTTCACGAGACGCTTCGCACCTCGCTTCACCTGATGCTCGGTTCGATCGGGATAATGCGCGGCGGTGTCGCGCGGTTTTCGCGATTCGAACACGAGCTGAACATGGTGACCGCACGCGGGCTCGGTGATGAATTTCCGCTTTCGCTCTCGCTTTGTTATGAGGATGAAAGGCAGTTTCTGGCCAGCGGGCTATATCCGATCGAAGCTTCGCAGGCGAAGGTGCTGCCGTTCTTTCAGATCTACGACCAGAGTTTCGAGCGGGCAAAGATCGAACTCGTTCTGCCGCTGGTCGTTCGCGACGAACTGCTCGGCGCTGTTTTGCTGGGCGAAAAGGCAAGCGGGCAACGTTATTCACATTACGACCGCAAACTGCTGTGCGCAATGGGCCGCCACATCGGCGTAGCGATCGCTCAGCGTGAGTTGATGGCCGAGCTCGAACGACGTGCTGAGGAAAATCGAAAACTATATGACAATCTGCGGATGACCTACAAAGACACTGTAAAAGCATTTGCCGCAGCCATCGACCGCAAAGATAAATATACCGAAGGGCATTCGGTTCGCGTCGGGAAGTTTTCGGAGATAATCGCGGGCGAACTTGGTTGGGGAACGGACGAGGTCGAAGGTGCTGCCGTTGCCGGATACCTTCACGACGTCGGCAAGATAACGGTCGAACGAAAGATCATTAACGCTCCGTACCGCATCAATGCTAAGGAATCCAGCGAACTAAACAAACATCCTGGAGTCGGGTTTGAAATACTGATGCCGATCCATCATCCGTATGCCGATGTTCCGCTGGCAGCGAAGTATCACCACGAACGGCTCGACGGCCGCGGATATCCGGACGGCCTGTATGACCGCGAGATACCGTATATCGCCAAGGTGGTGAACCTTGCGGATTCGTTCGACGCGATGACAACTGACCGGCCGTACAAGCGGCGGCGACCGATGAACGAGATCGTCGAGGACCTTCAACGAAATGCGGGCAAGCAATTTGCCCCGGAGATAGTCTCGGCGTTCTTTCGCGGAATGCTCAAAGAATTAAAGGGCGAGACAAAGGACAAACGTTTCCGTAAAATACTTGGCCGTGAATATATGGAGGTCGAAGGCCTGGCCGCCATGATCCGTGGCGCGTTGAACGGCTTGTCGACAGCCGCGCCGATCACAGTTATGAGCCTTGATTGAGATCTATCTACTTAGGTACGCCGCTTGGATCGGCCTATCATCTGCCAACCCGTATTGAAACACCGAGACGCCCGCCGTTGACTGCGAAATGTACCAGGTTCCGTCGCGGTAAACTGCCACATCCGCCCGACCGTCGCCGTCAAAATCAGCCGGAACAGGAATGTCCGTGGCGATACCGAACGGAATGTAGCTAATGCCGCCGGAACTTCGACGGATATACCACATTCCCTCCGATGACCGATAAACCGCGATATCAACAATGCCGTCGCCGTCAAAATCCGCGTGAACCGGTAGATCGCCCGCCTGCCCCCACTCTGTCACCAGGCCGGACTGGTAGTCGACCGTTGACAAACTGACCAACCATAGGCCGTTTTCATAAACACCAATGTCAGATCGGCCATCGCCGTCAAAATCGGCGACGACCGGATGTGAGCCCGGCATCGGACGATGATGCAGTACACTACCGTCCGAACTTTTCAGGATCCAGAATCGATTGGTCGAAGGCCGGAAGATTATCAGATCAGATCGCCCGTCGCCATCGAGATCTTCGACCGCCGGAATGTCGCCGCTCGTTCCCCAACTGAAATAGGTTGGCGTCGAGGTCGCGCTGTTCAGAATATAGAAATCAGGCAGATTGCCGTCATCGGTCGGGCGAAATATCGCGATGTCTGTTTTGCCGTCGCCGTCGTAATCGCCGGGTGCCGGGACGTCGGTTTCAAGGCCCCACTTGTAAACGGCAAAGCCATTTGCGGAGCGGTTGAGGTACCAATTACCTTCTGCGGGCCGATAGACCGAAATGTCCGACCGCCCGTCGCCGTCAAAATCAGCTCTCGTCGTTGTTCGGCATTGGGCCGGAACGTCGAAAGCTTCTGTAACAGCCGTGTTGTTCGACCCCGATCCTACATTCTGGATCGAAGCAGATTCGCCAAGGCCGCGTGCTGCAAAGCCACGCCATACCGGGCAAAGGTCTTGCGGGTCCGAGACTTGAGCGGCGATAACGATAGCATCGCGTGCCTGCAGAAAAGTCGGATTGAGCGGCGAGAGTTTCATACCATCGGTCGTGTATTGCAGCGAGCGTCGGTTGCCCTCGGCGGGGCCGTGACGATCTATCAGCTTGCCGCGAACTTCCCAGAGAATACTTGCCCAGACTTCGCCGCCATTTAGCACCTGATCGCAATTGCCCGACCCAAGTGGTCCCCGCGGATAGGCGCTATTCGGGTTCGCTCCGCCGGTTCCGATCAGCGCGTTGCAGTCGTTGTTCAGATAGCGAAACGTTAGCGGATTGTGCGGGAGCCCATTTGGGCCAACGCAGGTTCGGCGGGCAGTAGGGAAGCGGCGGATGCCGGAATAATAGGCGAAGCCGGAGCCGGGAATGATGCCCTGGATCGAGTAGCTGCCGATCGGGTAGATCCCGCATTGATCGTCATCCGGCTCGGAAAGCATCGCTAGAGCATAGAAGTCGGACCAACCCTCGCCGAGGATCCGCGACATATTGGACGACAGCCCGGTCGCGTTGCCGATCAGGCGACTCGAGAGTCCGTGAGTCATCTCATGAACAAGTATCTGATTATCAAGAGCGCCGTCACGCGATGGAGTCGTGCCCGTCCAGATGAAAAGCTGAAGGCGCGGCCGCCCGCCGTCGGCCGGCGTCGTGAAGTTTGCGCCGTTCGTGCCGCTGCCGTCCTGTAATTCGAGCGAGACCGAATCACCGCCGACACCGCCGCGGCCGAAATTGTCGGTCTGATAATTCCGCGACGCCTCGTTGAACCCAAGCAGGTAAGCCTCGTCGTGCCAGCGGTTTGCGGCGTAGAATGCGCTCGTGATCGCTCCTTGCTGAAAGGGAGAGGGCGGATATGATTGTGTTGTTGGCAACGGGGCCTCGCCGGGAGCCGGATCGCCGGGTGAGGGGTTATAGTTAAAGACAAAATTTCTTCCCGGTCCGCCGAATGCCCAACCGTCGGGGTCGATGCCCTGCGGCGCGACGCGGTCGATGCCTGCCTCGACGTTGTTGCCGATCGTTCGCTCTTCGCCGTCAGGTATCCAGCCGAGATTGTTAAACGAATACGGAGCCTCATTACCAATAAGCGAGAATGTCTGGCGGTTGATGATCGGAGGTTCGACGCAGGTGCTCGGGTTCGAGCATCCGGGAGTTCCGGGCGTTGGGCTGTCGGCTGCCCTCATGAAACCGGTTTGGCTGCCGTAGACGTTGTAGGTCGCAGGCTGAGACTGATATTCGGTCAGTCGTTTGCGCCAAAGGAGTTCTCCGGTTTCGGCGTCGATCAGCAAATAGAAGCTTTCATTTGCGGCCGACAACATCACTCGCCATGCGGGCCGAACTTCGCCGGATGCTAACGGGAAATAGAACTTCACGGCCTCGAAGCCTTCGGTCACTGATCCAACGCCAAGCTCGGTCGCGGCCCGTGAGATCGCGGTATCCTTCGAGCCAAAATCGGTGGATACATTCGCCGGGTCAATGCCCGGTGTCAGACCATTGATAACGCGAACGAGCTCGCCATCACGCGAGAAAATGCCCTTCGCTTCACCCTGAAAGACCGCAATGCTATTGAATGATTGGTCAAGATGGACGAACGAGAGGGCTCCGTCCGGATTGGTGTAATCGGCCGTCACGGCCAACCCATCTATAGCGTCAGCGTCCACTCCGATCAGCGACTTCCGCTGCTTAAGAAATGTCCGAAGCTTAGCCGGCCGCGATGAACTAGAGTTTCCGCCGAACAAATTGCTGCCGGCCGATGCGGTGAATATCTCCGGAGTGCCGAGCCTCGGATTTACTTCGAGGCGGACGCCGCCAGAAGAAATCTCGGTCGCAGGCGGTTCGTTTCTGGAATCACGCTCTAAACGGATGTCGAAATTCCCACGTTCAGATAATGAAGGGAAATGAGCCGAGGACGACGTTACCGGTGTTATGGTCTCGATCGAAAATAGATGTATTGCGACCAATGCCAACAGAGCGACAAAAAGGAAACGTTTCATAGCGAGCCTCGCAGATGCACCAGCCGCCGCAGGACGGCTACAAAATTGAATAGCAGATGTTGCGAAGCACTATATAGGAAAAGGGTTCGGAGGTAAAGAAGATTTTGATGCCGCGCCTAGTTACCGTCGTCGCCTAGGTCTGACGATTCATCAGCTTGTCCGGCCTTCTTCGATAAGGGCTCGATAAAAGGAATCGCGCGGAGGACGAAGAAAACGATGATCGTGGACCCGATGGCGAGCGAATAACGGTGGACGCCGACCAGCATGCCGATCCCGGATGTGGTCAGAATTCCGGCAGCTGTCGTAAGGCCCGAGACGTCGCTGTTTTTTTGTTTAAAAAGATCATGCCCGCACCTAGGAAACTGATGCCGGTCACGATCGCGCCGACCAGATTGGCCGCGTCAAAGCGAACGTGGTCGCCAAAACGCCGAAAATCGGCGGCCATTTCTTCGCCGATCACGACAAAAATCGTAGCAGCTACTCCGACAAGGATATGCGTCCGCAATCCGGCCGCCTTGCCCGCACTCTCACGCTCCCAGCCAAGCGCGCCGGAGAGAAACATTGTCAGTATGATCTGAAGGAATATGTAGAAGTCTTCGTAGAGGATTTCCATAGATAGTCCTAAACGGCGTCAGGTGTTTCCAGGATCTGAACAAATTTTTTGGCGGCGAGCGAGAGGCTGCGGTCACTGCGGTAGAGGACGCCGACGGGCCGGACCCAATCTTTTTCGCTTAGTTCGATGACGGCGACGCGGCCCGTTCGGACCTCGTCGGAAACGGACGGCAGCGGCATAATTGCAATGCCGAAACCGACCTCGACGGCGCGTTTGATGGTCTCTATATTGTCGAATTCGGCGACCTTGTTGACCTCAACACCCTTTGTTTTCAGTATCTTATCGATCGCTTTGCGGGTCGGCGTGTCGCGTTCAAAATGAACGAAGTCCTGGGCTTTCAGATCAGTGGCTTTTACCTTTGCCTTCGATGCTAGCTTATGGTCGGGCGGACAGATCAGCACGAGCCTGTTGGGCGGCAGCTGTACGAGCGTTAGGCCGCGGCGCGGTTCGGGGAAGGCGATCACGCCGAGTTCGACCGTGCCGCTAAGCACGTCGCGGACGACTTTGGTCGTGCGGGAATATTCCAGGTCGATCTTTGCCGACGGGAATTTCTGCATAAATTCGCTGACCTTGACCGGCATTTCGTGGAGCCCGACGCTATAGACGGTAGCGACCTTGACGGTACCGCCGATCTTGCCGACCAGGCCGCGAAGACTTTCGTTAAGCTGGTCGTAGGCTGCGAGGACGTTTTTCGATTCGCGATAGAAAACTTCGCCGGCGGGCGTAAGTTTTACATCGCGGCGGCCCCGGACGCGTTCGAGCATGCGGCGTTTGAATTTGCTCTCGAGAGCCCGTATCTGCTGACTTACTGCGGACTGGGTGATAAAGTTTCGTTCGGCCGCCAACGAAAAGCTTTGGAGTTCGACCAGATCGCAAAACACCTTAAGCGTTTCTATGTGCATGAGCGAATAATAACATTAGCAAAGCTGAACAGGCGACGCTAGAGAATTCATTTCCACTAATAAGAAAAAAGAAATAAACTTAATAAGATTAAATGATGCAATTGCTGAAATCGCGTTTAGGAATTAGAATTTCCAAAACGCAAATATTCAAAAGGACCCAAAACTGAAGAATGGCTATAAAACATAGCACGGGGTTTCTGCTCAGGAAACTGCACCAATTGACGGGAATTGTTCCGCTGGGGATTTTCTTCTTCGCCCATATGTTCACCAACTCAAAGGCGGTGAACGGCGAAGCCGCATTTGAAAAAGCAGTGCAAGACCTTCACGACATACCGTATCTGCTGATGATCGAGATCTTCGGGATATTTCTGCCGTTGCTGTTTCACTCGATCTATGGCGTGATCATCTCGATGGAATCGAAGCCGAATGTGATGGCTTATTCGTACGGGCGGAACTGGTTTTACTTGTTTCAGCGGATAACGGGCATTTTCCTCTTTGTCTTTATCCTGTTTCATGTTCTGAATCTGAGGTTTGGCCTTATACCGGGCCTTAATCTGACGCCAGTGGCCGGAAATGCCAATCTAGCTTGGGACATCGTTGCGGCCGAATTCGCGATACCGTGGGTTCTCGTTTTTTACCTGCTCGGTATAGCGGCGACGGCGTGGCATTTGGGATACGGCTTCTGGCTGTTCGCGGTCGATTGGGGGATCATCATCGGCGAGCGGGCACAGAGGTATGCTCTGTACGGATGCATCGCCCTGGCGTTTGGGCTGTTTGCCGTTGGTGCAAATGCGGCGTTCGCCTTCGTTAGGCAGTGCGGGTTGCTGCCGCAGGCACTTTGTGAACAAAAGGCGGCGGCGACGACAGTGGTGGCCCCGGCGGCAAGTGATCTTTAGGTTCAGAAATCTGAACGAGTTCCAGATTCGAAAACAATAGTATGGCAACAAGCGGTTCAAATTTTGCAATAGTCGGCGGCGGGCTCGCGGGCCTGGCTGCGGCAATGAAGCTTGCGGAAGCAGGTCACGACGTCGACATCATCTCGGTCGTTCCGGTCAAGCGTTCGCATTCGGTGTGTGCCCAGGGCGGCATAAATGGCGCGGTAAACACGAAGGGCGAAGGCGATTCGCCGGCGAAGCACCTTGACGATACGGTTTATGGCGGCGATTTCCTGGCCAATCAGGTCCCGGTCAAACAGATGTGCGACATGGCGCCGCAGATCATTCATCTGTTTGACCGAATGGGCGTTCCTTTTTCGCGAACCAAAGAAGGCCTGCTCGATTTCCGACGCTTTGGCGGAACGCTCCATCACCGGACCGCGTTTGCAGGTGCTTCGACGGGTCAGCAGCTCTTGTACGCACTTGACGAGCAGGTGCGTAAGTTTGAGACCAAAGGGACCGTGCGGAAATTTGAGGGCTGGGAAATGCTTTCGCTCGTTATGGACGACCATCAGGTTTGCCGCGGACTGATCGCGATGAATCTGCAATCGCTCGAGCTTAAAGCTTTTGCGGCCGATGCAGTGATCATGGCGACCGGCGGCCCCGGAATGGTCTTTGGCAAATCGACCAATTCGCAGACCTGTACCGGCAGTGCGGTTTCCGCCTGTTACCAGCAGGGGGCGATGTATGCGAACGGCGAATTTATCCAGGTCCATCCGACATCGATACCGGGCGAAGACAAGCTTCGGCTAATGAGCGAATCGGCACGCGGCGAGGGCGGCCGTGTGTGGGTGCCGAAGAATCCTGGCGACACGCGGAATCCGAAAGAAATACCCGATGCCGAACGCTGGTATTTCCTCGAAGAAAAATATCCGGCGTACGGTAACCTTGTTCCTCGTGATATCGCTACCCGCGAGATATTTCAGGTCTGCATCGACGGTAACGGTGTTGGCGGCGAGAATCAGGTCTATCTGGATCTTTCGCACATTCCGGCCGAAACGCTGACCCAAAAGCTCGGGGCGATCCTCGAGATATACGAAATGTTCGTCGGCGACGACCCGCGTCATGTGCCGATGCGCATCTTCCCGGGCGTGCATTATTCGATGGGAGGCCTTTGGGTCGACGACGAACAGCGAACTAATATTCCGGGCCTATTTGCGGCCGGCGAATGCGATTATTCGATCCACGGGGCGAACCGACTTGGGGCTAACTCTCTTCTTTCGTGCGTTTACGGCGGCTTCATCGCGGCGCCGGCGGCGATCGAATACGCCAAGAACGTCGAACGCGGCAGTACGGAAACGAACGGCATTCACGAGGCTGAATTAAAGCGCCAGCAGGAGATCAACGATTCTATAATCAAGAGCGAAGGCGGTGAGAATCAGTACAAGCTTCACGAAGAACTGGGCAAGGTGATGACTGACAACGTCACCGTCGTTCGCTACAACGACAAGCTGAAGGCGACCGACGAGAAACTCATTGAGCTGCAGGAAAGGCTGAAACGGATATCGATAAACGACTCAAATCTGTGGGCGACGCAAGCGATACCACACGCACGTCAGCTCGGGAATATGCTCGAGCTTGCACGGGTCATCACGCTAGGTGCCCTGAACCGGGACGAATCCCGCGGAGCGCATTACAAGCCTGATTTCCCGGAACGCGACGATGAGAAGTTTATGAAGACGACCATCGCCGAATACTCCGGCGAAGGCCCGGTGCTTAGCTACCAGGCCATCGACGTATCGCTGGTCGAACCCCGAAAGCGGGACTACTCATCGGGCAAAAAAGCGTCGGCCGCTGCAGGCACAGAACTTAAACCGAAGAACAAAAAAGAAACGAGGCCGCTCGACCCGGAAAACAAAGAGGAGTTTGAAGAAGCGAAGGAGCAGTAGGGAAAGCGGCTCGTGAACTAAGAAGCTAACGGGATATGTTGGACATTGAGAAATATCGTTCGGATATCGACGAAGTTTGTCGTGACCTGGCTTTGATGCGGTTGGATCTGGTCGGCTCCGCTGTCAGGGATGACTTCAATGCAGGGAGCGATATTGATGTCCTAGTAACATTTTCCGGCCGCGAAAAATTGTTTCGGCGTTATTTTGCGTTGAAGAGCAGACTCGAATCAATCTTTGACAGACAAGTAGATGTAATAGAAGAAAGAGCGATCAGAAATCCGTATTTCAAAGCCGCCGTTGAGCGGGACCGGGTGAGGATCTATGGAGAATGAGAAGGCCGGCATTCTTTTCGATATCGTTGAAGGTTGCCGACTCATCGAAGAATTCGTCGCCGGCTACGACCTTGAGAGATATGCATCTGATGAACTCGTCAGATCAGCGGTGGAGAGGCAGTTTATTAACATCGGCGAGGCCTTGAATCGACTAAAACAAGTGGACATCGGCATTTTCTCTTCTATAACCGATGCTTCACAGATCGTCGGCTTTCGCAATGTACTGGTTCATGGCTACGACGTTGTATCGGATGAATTGGTCTGGGAGATAATAGTTCAGAATCTTCCGTAGTTGAGGACGGAATGTGAACAAAGGATAACATTGGGCAAATGAGCACAAACGGACACATCGAAAAAAAGCGGCTTGAAAAACCGCCGGCGAAGTTTAAGCTGAAGATACAGCGGCGTGAGAAAGAAGGCGCCACGGCGAGCTGGGATACGTTTGAACTGCCGTACCGGCGAAACCTGAACGTCATCTCAGCGCTGATGGACGTGCGGAAAGAGCCCGTCACTATCGAAGGCAAAACGACCACGCCGCCGGTCTGGGACATGAGCTGTTTGGAGCAGGTCTGCGGCATCTGCACGATGGTGATCGACGGCAAAGTGCGGCAGTCGTGTTCGGCGTTGATCGACGACCTATTGCTGGCGTCCGGCGGCGATACTGTGACGCTGGAGCCGATGTCGAAGTTTCCGAATATCCGCGACCTCCGCGTTGACCGGTCAAAGATGTTCGATCATCTGAAACAGGTTCATGCGTGGATCGAGCTTGATGGGAGCCACGACCTCGGCCCCGGCCCGGCCATCTCGAATGAGATCGCTCAGGAACGCTACGCGCTTTCCCGATGCATGACCTGCGGCTGCTGTCTTGAGGCGTGTCCTCAGTATGGCGACGACAAGTACATCGGTCCGCAGGCGATCGCACAGGCACGGCTTTTCAATATGCATCCGGTCGGTAAGACCGACATTGAGGAACGGCTCAATGGCTTGATGGGCGACGACGGCATCACCAATTGCGGCAACGCGCAGAATTGCATACAGGTCTGCCCAATGTCGCTGCCGCTTACCAAAGCGATATACGAAACGAATCGCGACATCACGGTCAACGCGCTATTTGGCTGGCTGAAAAAATAGTTCAAATAGTTAACGAAAAAGGCCCCGCGATCACGTTCGCGGGGCCTTTTCTAATTGGTCATTGTACCGTCGAGATCACGGAAAGGTCGTCGGTATGCGGCGGCGGCATTCCCGGCGGCAAACGGTCGGCAAGGAACTTTAATAGCTGATCGCCGTTCATTGGCCGGGCGAGCAGGTAACCTTGTCCGCGTTGGCACCCGAGCCGTTTGAGTGATTCGAGCTGAGCGGGTGTTTCGATCCCTTCGGCGACCACTGTCAGCCCGAGGTTCTGAGCCATCGACAAGATCATCCTAACGATCTCAGTATCGCTGCCGTCCTGGCCCATCGACCCAACGAACGAGCGGTCGATCTTTAATGTTGAGATCGGCAGCCGAACGAGATGGCTCAGGTTCGAATAGCCGGTCCCGAAATCATCAATATCGGCATTAACCCCAAGCGAGCGAAGTTGGCCGAGCATCTCTATCGCGCGCACCTCATAGTCCACAAACACCGACTCGGTGATCTCCAGCTTCAACATTGACGGTTCAAATCCTGTCTCGTCAATTATCTTTTTCAGGCGTTTTACAAGGTCGGCCCGGGCAAACTGTTTAGAGGAAACATTAATGCTTAGCTTCGGCAGGGCATTGGTCTGCAACGCGTCGAACACCGTCAAGATCTCGGTGCAGGCGTATGTCATTACCTGTTCGCCGAGCGAATCGATCCAGCCGATTTCTTCGGCAAGACGAATGAACTTGCTGGGGGCGATGTCACCCAGTTCCGGATGGTCCCAGCGTGCGAGTGCCTCGACGCCGACTATGATCTCATCCTGCAAGGCAAAGATCGGCTGGTAACAGACGGAGATCTCGCGGTTCTGGATCGCTCGTCGAAGGTCGGTCTCAAGCTGCAGTGTTTCGCGAACTTCGGTCCGCATCGTTTCGTGAAACACTTCGTGGCGCGCCTTGCCCGAACGCTTGGCCTGATACATCGCCGTGTCGGCGTCGCGGATCATATCTTCGGCGGTCAGATGTTTTTCGGACGCATGCAGAATGCCAATGCTTGCCGAACTGAAAACCTCGTGGCCGCGGATCTCGAACACGGACTCAAATGTGGTCTGTATGCGTTCGGCTATCTCGGAAACGCGGTCCTCATCGTGCATACCTTCGATCAAGATAATGAATTCATCGCCGCCAAGTCGGGCTACTATATCCGGCGGACGCATTGCGTCACGGATCCGCCGTGAGATGGCGATCAGAAGCTGGTCGCCGACGAGATGCCCGAGACTGTCATTAACGAACTTAAATCGGTCGAGGTCGATAAATAGGACGCTGACCATATAGCCGGCACGTTCCCGTCGCTTCATCAGTGCTTCGGAGAGCCGCGACATGAAATATGCTCGATTCGGCAGCCCGGTCAGTGCGTCGTGAGTCGCTTCGTGCTGGAGTTTGCCCTCGGCCACCTTTTTGGCGGTGATGTCCTGGACCTGGAGAATGAGATTCTCGGATTCAGTCCGGACGTTGCTCGACGTCGACAGGCTCCATGCTGCCCACACAATACGGCCGGAACGATGGATAAATCGCTGTTCGAGCTGGCAGCTGGTTATGCGGCCGGAGAGTATCTCGTTGAACTTGACCAACGCTTCGCCGAGGTCTTCGCGGGCGATGACATCGCGAAAAACGAGCGCTGTAAGTTCATCTTCCGTGTAACCGAGAATGCGACAGAGAGCATGGTTGACCTTGAGCCACTGGCCGTTCGACGAGATGAGGGCGATGCCGATCGGGGCATAGTTGAACGCACTGCGAAAGCGTTCTTCGGATTCGCGCAGGGCATTTGCATGCTTCTCCAGGTCGCGGGCATACAGCTCGGCCTGTTGTGCCTGTTCGACCGACATCTCCACATTACGCAGGTACATCCGATAGGTCAGAAATAGGAACAGCGTGATCGGAAATGCGGCGAGGATCACCCCAAACCCGGCGATCTGCACAAGTTGAACAAGGCTTCCCGCTCCGACCGCTCCGATAAAATAAGAGAGAAACGTCCAGATGTAGTTGTTTTTCCACGACTCGATGAAATTTTGTCCGCCTCTTATCGAATCGTAAGCATTGGCGATCGAGGTGTTTACCAGAAACTGAACAAGAGCCATCGCCGTAAGGGCGAAGATGAAATCCTTGATAAACGGGGGTGCTCCGCGAAGCTGCTCCGGCGAGTTTAGCCCGCCGAGCTCTAGCACTGTGCCGACGATCAGAAGGGAAAATGCGAGCGCGGCTGCGTTGAAGAAAACGGTGAAGTACCGATTGCAAAAACGCCTGGCTGAAACAAAGGCTTCGACGCCGGCGATGAGAATAGCGGCGGCCGGCCCGTAAAGCAGAAGCCCCAAAAATATGAAGACGTCAGAGACGGCTACGTGCGTGTTGAATCGCGGGATGCGGATCGTAAGGTAGGGCCCGATCGCGACGGTACAGAGTGCGAGCAGGAAGAACTTGAAGTCGAGCGTCGAATACGGCAATTTCCAGACGGCAATCGTCATTGCGGCCGCACCAAGAGTGATGACCGACCACATATAGAGGCCGGTCATCCTTTCGTTATTTGAGGACAATTGAGTTTCGAGCGACATTCAGGCTAAACATCTTGGGAGATAAAATAGCTAGTTTAATTTATTACGAGGAGCCGGCAGTAGATTGGAAAAAACGGAAGGGCCTGAGGAAATTTCCCCAGACCCTAATTATCCGATGTTTATCCGAAAGTGTCCAGAACTTTTTCGACCTCATAAATCACCTACCGACCGACCCGAGTTCCAACAATTTCGATCTCATGTCCTTAGTCCATTCTTGCGGTTCGATCGCCGATCAGAACACCATCGCCGATCAGAACGCCGTCGCCGATCAAAACACCGTCACCGATCAGCACGCCGTCGCCGACGAGAACGCCCATGCTGTCACCGACCAGCACACCATCGCCGACCAACACGCCTGGAGCGAGCAGGAATGATCCGCTGCCTTCGGCCCCGCCGTTGCTGACCGTGATGTTGCCGCCGATGCCGACGCCATTGCTATAGATCGAGGTGTTAAGTGCAAATGTGCCGGACGAGAGCGTGACTCCGTCGCTCGGGATGTTCTGACGGCGATAGACGGTCTGGAACTTCGAGACCAGATGACTCCCGGTCACATAACCGTGGTTCATCATCATCAATCGCGACCAGCTGAATGTCGTTCCGCCAACGGTCGAGCTAGCCACTGGCATCGACCAGCCATATGGCACGAGCGATGTTCCACGCGAGGCATGCAGCTGAAAATCAAGATCCGTACGGAGCGAGGCCGCAAGCCGAAGTGCACCCTCGACATTGAGCTGGCCCGCACCCTGTTCGAGCATATCGGCACCGGCGATCGGTTGGGCCGTGTACTGCAGAAGCATTTTGACCATACCCGGTGTCAGATTCGGATTTGCTTGAAGCAGAAGTGCAGCGGTCCCGGCGACTATCGGTGCAGACATGGACGTGCCGCTCTGATACATCATTCCATCAGCACTCGTTTCGCCCTGTCCAAGCGGTATCGCCAATTCGGGATGCTGAGCGATCTGGCTGCCGGCAGCCATGTGCGAAATAACCTGGTTGCCCGGGGCTACGATCTCCGGCTTGATGACATTGTCGTAAACACGCGTACCTAGCCACGTCTGATAGAAGCTGCGCGAAGGGCCGCGCGAGCTGTATGACGTGACGCGGTCATCGGATCGGTTGTTCGTTCCGTACGAATTGGTCGCACCAACGGTCAACACGTACGGGCTATTGCCCGGCGAGTGGATGGTTCCGTAAAGCTTCGACGCATTGGCACCGAGGCCGAGGTTGCCGGCCGCGGCAACGACGGTGATTCCTGCCTGGACGAGCTGTTTTACCTTCAACGCCAACGGGTCATTGGTATAAGTATCGATCGCGACAGTTCCGAGGCTGAGGTTGACTACTTTGATATTGTGTTGGGCACGATTCTGGAGGATCCAATCCAAGCCGTTCAGCAGCCACGAGGTCTGGCCGGTGCCGTTGTTGTTGAGCACCTTAACGCTGATGATGTCGGCATCGGGGGCGATACCGCGGTATGCACCGTTATTTTTGGTCGAACTTCCGGCGGCGAGGCCGGCGACGTGCGTTCCGTGGCCGTAATTATCGCCGAGGCCGGAATTAGTAAAATTGACGTTTGCCTTGATCCGCGACTCGCCTTGGGCATTCTTAAAGCCTGCGTGGCTTGTATAAATACCCGAGTCAACGATCGCGATGCCGATGCCGTCACCGGTCAGATGCATCGCGCCGCTTCCGGCGACGTTCTGCAGACGCGAGCCCGAAACGCCGGTCGTGTCTTCGATATGGCCGGTCGTCGCGGTCGGGCGATCGGGCGAAACGTAGTTGATCAGGCCGCTCGCCGAAAGCTTGGAGATCGATGCGAGCGTCATATTGACGACCATCGTGTTGGAGCTTCCGATGCGGTCCATTATCGACGCCTGGCCGCTCGCGAGCAGCTGGCGGAGCACCGGATTTCCGGCGTCTTTTGCTTGGAGGATAACGTCAATGCGGGTTTTGCCCGATGGGTCGGCTTCCATCATCTCGCGGATATCCGCAGAGACGTTGTCGCCCCGGTACTCATTGTCCGAGACGACTTCGTTCCCCGCGGTCGCGTGTGAGGCAAGTCGTAGTGGCTCAAAGATCTCGGAAAGTTCAGCAAAAAGCAGATCTTTCTCAGTAAATCCGAGCGAGGTTGCACCGGCAATGATGGTCAGATCGTTGTTACGTGCAGCGGAAAATATCGCTTCGCGAGCGGCCGGAAATTCTAGAGCGTGGGGAAGATTCTCAATGAATAAAATATTCCGTTCGCCTTCTGACGCGACCCTTTCGATTGCGTCAATCACCGATGCTTCATAGCCCGCGGCGTCAGCCGAATGCTGAAAAACTGACAGACCGCGAAGTTCAGCCGGCACGTGGCCTTTCGCAATATAAAGTGCAAGCTGCTGAACGATGATCCGCTGAGCTTCGCCAGCGTCGTCAACGATGATCGGCTGGCGGCTGTTGTCGCCGGAAAGTGCTCCGATCAGCCGAAGCGTATCTTTCTCGAACCGAAGGTCTTCGCTGAGCCCGCCTTCGCGGCCAAGCTTAGTTAGGTCGATCGTCGATGCGGCTTTGACAGCGACCGCACTCTGCCCTGAAACCGTTCCCGCAGCGGCAACATTGAATGCCGCAACGTTCGCAAAGACGAACGCATGGATCAGTAAAAGGGAGACCATCTTTCGCATGGTTAGACGAAGTGACGTTGATTTCATTGATCTTTTCCTCATAAATCGTGAAAACTGACAGTTTTGGCCGCAATCTCTATTTCAAGGCGCGTGCCAATTAACGAAATGCGGTAAATAAACGGGTTAGCTGAAATCACGGGATGGCGGATGAGCGAGGATTATGCAGTTTGATTGACCGAATCGGTCAGAATGAACGAAAAAAGGGAAGCCGCGGGGGCCTCCCTTTTTTTCCGAATTGTTCCGTGTATCAGATCTCGAGAATGTCCACGAGTTCCTGAACGGCACCGGCACTCTTATGAAGAGCTGCTCGTTCGTCGTTCGAAAGGCTGATCTCGATGATCTGCTCGACGCCGTTTTTGCCAAGCTTGACCGGAACGCCCACGAAAAGGTCATTGATGCCATATTCGCCTTCAAGGAAAACGGCACACGGCAAGATCTTCTTTTTGTCCTTTAAGATGGCCTCAGCCATCTCGACCGCGCCGAGGCTCGGTGCATAGTATGCCGAACCGGTCTTGAGCAAGCCGACGATCTCGGCTCCGCCATTCGCGGTTCGAGTGACGATCGCGTCGATGGTTTCCTTGGACATCAATTCCGTGATCGGGATACCGGCGACCGTCGAGTAACGCGGCAGCGGGACCATCGTGTCGCCGTGTCCTCCGAGCACGAAGCACGTTACGTTTTCGACCGAGACCTTAAGCTCCTCAGCAACAAAGCAACGCATGCGGGCGGCATCCAGCACACCGGCCATGCCCATCACGCGGTTCTTCGGAAAGCCCGATCGGCGAAATGCGACCTGCGTCATCGCGTCAAGCGGATTGGAAACGACGATAATGAACGAATCAGGCGAATGCTTGGCGACCTGCTCCGTGACCTGGCCGACGATGTCGGAGTTGGTCTTCAAAAGGTCGTCGCGGCTCATGCCCGGCTTTCGCGGCAACCCCGCCGTGATGATCACAACGTCCGAACCGGCCGTCTCCTCGTACGAATTTGCGCCGACGAGCTTTACGTCAAAGCCGTCGATCGGCGCCGCCTGCGCCAGATCCAGCGATTTACCTTGCGGTGTGCCTTCCACGATGTCAACCAATACAACGTCCGCCAGCTCCTTGCTCGCGATCCAATGAGCCGCCGTCGCCCCAACGTTACCCGCACCTACAACTGTTACTTTGTGTCTTCCAGCCATTTCTTAATCCTTCCTGATGAAAATATTAGTGTTAAAGAAACGTTATTTTCTCACACGCGCCCAAAAACGGCAAAAACTAGGGTCGGATAGATTCGGGAGCGAAAGCGACTGAGTTTCTAAATAGGCAACCGCGGAAATCCGTTTTCAATGAAGGCCTGCTTCGCGTCAAATCGACGAGTTTGTCGTACAATCACAAGGGATGGTTGTTCAGAAATTTTACACGGATCGCGAAGAGCATCGTATTCGGCAGCGTTTTATGGAGGTCGCTGCTGTCCGGCTTGCACGACAAAACTACCATGATGGACTGATCGATGAAATTGCCGCTTCTACGGGATTCCCGATCGAAAGGGTTAAGGTTTACTTTCAGACCAGCGAAGATGTTGTCCTCGCCCTTTATTCACGATTCGCGAATGACCTCGAATCTCGAATAATAGACCTGCCCGAAGGCACTTTGTCCGAACGCTTCCGGGCATTGATGGAAATTAAGTTTGAGATCACTGAACCCTATCGCAAAACCCTGGCGGGGCTTGGCCGAAAACTGTTAAGCCGAAAAAGCAAAGTGGGTGTGCTGAGCTCTGAAACCGAAATGATCAGAGAACGTGTAAGAAGTGTGCTAACCCAAACGATTGTGGGTGCGACGAACTGAGGTGGCTCATCGCGAGAACATTTAACGCAAAATCTTTACTTGATTTATCTCTCGGTGATGTGGCTTTGGTTCCGGTATACTTCCGGTTCAGGTAAGAAAGCTGAATTACTTCTTAACGCTGTCTGCAAAACAATGTCCTTTTCGGCACCATATTTGTCGAAACCATATTTAGTATCATCATTCGGTCACATGGCCGCCGTCCAATGATCTATCCTTATTAAACAAGATGCCCGAGTTACCGAGACATCAAACGAGACCCTAAAATCATTATTCAGGTTCCGGAGACTTCATACGGCCAATACTGAATGCAGAGAGAATCCGTGTTCAAGCTGCCTTGCTTTTCATAATTCGAAAGCATCATATTTTGTGGCGGCGAATCGACCAATACACCTTATCCTACCCGCCTTTCCTGCAAAGTCGCCAAATCGGAACAAAACGCTCGGGCCGATGCCGGACATGGCGGAGGAACAGGCTTTGCTTTTTCTTGCGAGAATTTGCACGGACATTCAATCTATCTATCCGCCCGGCCTCCGATTGACCATCTGTTCCGACGGACATGTTTTTAGCGACTTGGTCGGTGTTTCCGATGAAGACGTAACCTGGTATGGCACGGAGCTCGCATCGATGATAGACAGACTCGGTTTAAGCGACTGGATCGAAACTTTTTCGTTGAGCGATCTGTATGACGACATCGACCTTAGCGGAATGCGTGCTAGTTTGAATCTCAACTACGAACAAACCCTTGAGTCGATCCGGGACAGGGCGGCAAGAGTTCATCAAGCAGGAATTCTTGTCAATGGTATTCATCGGTTCTTGTTTGAAGACACTGTCGGAATTGATAAAGCTCGCAGCCGCACTCAGATTCGGAATGAATGCCGCAATCTCGCGTATCAGGTGGTACAACGAAGCGACGGTTGGAGTAGGCTAATATCAGATTGCTTTCCAATGGCCCTGCGTCTTTCGATCCACCCGCAAGAACCTCATTCGGATAAGATCGGAATTCTTCTGGGGGACTCTGACGATGTGTGGCTGACACCATGGCACGCAGTCGCTGTAAAAATGAACGGCCATTTCAAGTTGATGAAGCGGCATGAGGCGGAGACGTTAGGTGCAAGGCTGGCAGATAAGGGCGACTACTATGAGATCTGATAAACAGGGGAAAGTTTCAGCGCGAATCGAAAAGTATTTGCGGGACTCCGGATACAGTATCGATGGATATAAGAAAGCCCGCTTTCATGTTTCGGTCGGAAGGTTCGTACTTAACTTTCCGAATCCCGGTAGATTGCCTTACCATGACCTTCATCACGTTGTTTCCGGTTATGGTACTGGCCTAGTCGGAGAAGCGGAAGTTAGCGCATATGAACTACGGTGCGGTTCTCCCACCTTGCTTGTCTTATTTCTATGTCTCGGATCGATCAGTATTGGGAGCTTACTGTCGCCTATCAGAGTAGTACGCCCTTGGCGGAATGCGAGGGGAACACGAACGCTTTACGACTCGCCGATCGTATATAAAGAACTTAAAGAAATGGGCATTTGTGATCTCAGAGCCTCTCTCAACATTCCTGCTGAAGGATGGGGAAATGGGACTAAGGAGTAGGTAAGCGTGAAAAAATGGACGAACGACCAGCTTGAACCGTTCGGAATTATAGTGAGGTCGGAAGTTGAGGGGAGTCAACTCCGTGATGTGCCCTCCGCGGAGATTCAGCGCGTGATCGCCGAAAATCGGGTCGTAGTTTTTCGCGGATTTGCCTTGCTATGTGGCGAAGAGTTTCCTGAGTTTTGTTCCCAGTTTGGCGAAGTATTGGAGTTTGATTTCGGTGTCGTAAACGAACTGCAGCGTGTTCCCGATGCTAAGAACTATCTTTATGCCGCAGCCGACGTTCCGTTTCACTGGGATGGTGCTTTCATAGGACGAGTTCCTAAATTTATCTTTTTCCATTGTGACTACGCGCCGGAATCCGGTGGGGAAACAGTGTTTACGGACACGACAGTAGTGCTGCGAACGGCGCCCCCGGAACTGGTTGATAAATGGCGCGGAATCGAGATAACGTATACGACCGAAAAGGTGGTTCATTATGGGGGGGGGATTTTCGTCGCCCATGATAGTTGAAGATGCGGCGACAAACGAGGCCGTACTTAGATATGCTGAACCGGTAGTCGATCTCAACCCGGTTTATCTCGATATCAAAGGGATTCCAGAGAACGAGCAAGAATCATTTGTGACTGATATGCATGAACGGCTCAACAATGAAGAGGCCTGTTATAGCCACACATGGCGATCCGGTGACCTGCTCATAGCCGATAACCGGATACTGCTTCACGGTCGCAGGGCGTTTGGGATGGGATCAAAACGGCGAATTAGAAGAGTAAACATCTTATAGAACGATAGGGAAAACCTTGAAACCTTCGCGTTTTTTATTGTTCAATCTGCGCATCCGACGCGTCGAATTTCGTATTGCTGAAATACCAATTTTGGCAATTCCGGTTCTATTGCTTATCCGCGACACGTCGATCCTGCAGACGTTTGCGTTTTGGGAAGGCGTTTTTGTTTTCTTCCTGTTGTTCGCTTTCGGTGACATGATCAACTGTCTCGCCGATCGCGACCTGGATTCCATTTATAAGCCGCATCTTTCCGAGGCGGTCTACGGACTAGGTGTCCGCTTTGTCACCGTTCAGATCGTCACCTTTGCGATACTTGCCGTGATCTTGTCAATTCATCTTTCATGGAGTATTGACCGGTGGGCGATCAACGTAATCACCGTATTAGGGATTTTCCTTGGTATTGCGTACTCGGTAAAACCGGTCCAGCTAAAAGGACGTGGGATACTCCAACTGGTTTGTTTGTGGATGATCATTTTCATCGGCCCGATATTTTTCGTCTCACAACTTATTACATCGCATATATCAGTGCCCCTGATGATCTTTGCGGTCTTTTACGGAATGGCGCAGATGGGTGTCATCCTCGTGAACACCGCTGAGGACTATCCCGAAGATCTTGCCTCGGGCATCTCTACTACGGTCGTAACGCTAGGGCTTCATCGAGCATTAAAGCTCGCACTCTGGTTGGTGATCTTGGTGCCGCTGATTCGATCTATGCACTGACATGGTTTTTCTCGCCAGTTCTCTCAAAAACAACCCTTGTGGCGGGACTGATTCCGGCGATGATCGCGTCCCTTTACGTGGCCTTCGACATTTGGGGATTGAACCGAAGGATCGCCGATCGAGGGTTAGAAGAGAGCATAGCTACGGTGAAGGTGACCGCGAAGATGGTGCCTTTGTGGATAACGCTTATGGCCTGGTCAATGCTATGGGCCGCCATTGTGGTCTTCTATCGTCGCATTCAATAGCCCAAAAACGTCTATCAAAAATCGCGAGCAGGCCATTGGTTTTGATTAGGTTAGGGTGAGGCGGTGCCCTTCATCGAGTGTTAGGCGGGCGAATTTTAATGCTGAGTCGATCTTTCGGCCGCGTCGGGCTCTTGGCGGTGTTGACCGTCAAACGATCGGGATGATCGTCTTGGGCCGCCAGTCTATGTCGGCGAATTTATCTTCACGCTTTATGAGCAGCCAGTTCTTTTCCTGGCCAGACATTTTAACGAGGGTAAATGCGCCGCGGACCTTTTTGCCGAGGAAGGTAAACACGATCTTGCCCGCGTCATATTGCAGTTGCGGATCGACGAACGTCTCATATTTTCCGCTGTCCCAGATCCGGACCTCACCCGCGCCGTAGGTGCCCTCGGCCAGCTCGCCCTCAAACTTGAAATAACTCAGGCTGTGGTCGGGAACCGCGACTGCCAGCCGCCTATCGTCCGGGTCCATCGATGGCCCTTTCGGCACCGCCCAACTCTTTCCTGTCCCGCCGATCTCAAGCCGCAGGTCGAAATGCAGCCGCGTCGCATGATGCTCATGTATCACGAACCGCTTCTTTATCACCTTTGCATTCGTTACCGCATTCAACGGCACATTCATTATTCGCACAATGCCTCTGATGAAAAACCGTTTCCCTGGGTTCACATCGTTTTTGTCTGGGGGAACGCTTCGAGAACGATTTGTCGTTTGCCGTTGGTTGATGCAAAATTGCGGTAACTCATTCGAGCTCACGGAGAAACTAATTTATGAATTTGAGAAGAGTCTTGTGCTGTGCCGTTGCGGCGTTCGGGCTGGCGGTCCTGCCTTCGGTGATGTTGGCCCAATCGACGCCGGCCGCAGTATCCGGAAAGCGGGCCAAGCGGTTGGTGGTTCGCGGCGCGATGGTCGTTGACGGCAGCGGAAAGCCCGCGGCCGGGCCGTATGACATTGTCGTCGAAAATGACATGATCACACAGATAGCCAGCCTCGATCCGGTCGCTGTTCGCGAAGGGACTGCAAGGCGTCCGGCACAGGGTGATGTTGAAATTGATGCCGCCGGAAAGTACGTGTTGCCAGGGCTGATCAACCTACATGGCCATGCGCATGATGGCCGCGGTGGCAAGCCATTTCCGATCGAGTACGTGACGAAGCTTTGGCTGGCGTGCGGCATAACGACCGTCCGCGAAGCGTGGGCGAACAAGACCATACTTGGCTATCGCGACCGAATCGCGGCGGGAACGCTCGTCGGCCCGCGGATGCTCGCCTACGGCGGCTTTCCCGGCCCTGGTCTGAACACCGCGGAGAGCGCTCGTCAACGCGTCCGCGATCTAAAGGCTGCAGGCTACGATGGCATTAAGCTGTACACAATGGACCGCGACTTGATGGCCGCGATGATGGACGAATCGAAAATGCAGGGCATGCGCGTGATGCACCACACCGGCGTCGAAGAAACGAACGCCTGGGACGACATCAAGCACGGCACGACGAGCATCGAGCATTGGTACGGCATTCCGGATGCCGCGATACTCAGCGGCCGCCAGAATTTTCCTACCTACTATAACTACAATGACGAGGTCCACCGTTTTCGCTACGCCGGCCGGCTCTGGCGTGAGGCCGATCATGACCGCTTGATGAAGGTGCTTGATGGCATGGTTGAAGCCAACGTTGCGTGGAACCCGACGCTGGTGATCTATGAGGCGTCGCGCGACCTTCAGCGGGCACAGACCAATCCGGCATTCGCCGAATATCTGCATCCTGTTCTAGAAGAATTCTTCCGCCCGAATCCGGGTAATCATGGCTCGTATTTCATCGGCTGGTCGACGACGGATGAGACCTTCTGGCGAGAGAATTATCAGATCTGGATGAAGGCTCTGAACGAATTTGGCCGCCGCGGCGGGTTGATCGGTACAGGCGAAGACGCGGGCTACATTTATCAGGTCTATGGCTTTGGTTTGATCCGCGAGTTGGAGCTTCATCAGGAAGCGGGCTTTCATCCGCTGACCGTTATCCAGCATGCGACCAGCAACGGCGCACGCATTCTGGGCAAAGAGGACACGATCGGCCGCGTTCGTGTTGGATACAAGGCGGATATGATCGTAGTCAACGGCAATCCGCTTGAGAATTTCAAAGTGTTGTCGCCGCTCGGCGTTGGCGAGATACGCGATGGGAAAGAGGTCCGCACCGGCGGCATCGAATGGACCATAAGCGACGGCGTTCCATATCACGCGCCGACGCTGGCAAGGGAAGTCCGCGAGCTGGTCGCAGCCGCGAAGAAATGAAGCTGTGGAACGCCTGTTTTGACGCCAAGACATGAAAAAGCCCGATGTGCTCTCCCCTTCACATCGGGCTTTTTCTTTACGGCCAAAGCGTTAGCCACGGCCGAATTTTACTAACGCTCTTGATCTTGCAACGGCCGTGCCACTCGGCGTCTGGCCTATCTTTTTAACAAATATCCCATTAAATCGACGTTCTCGTTTTGCTGCCTCGCTCGTCGTCGCCCTGGCCCGCACATTATCGGTTAGCGGCCATACGAAATCGTTCACTTCAGGATCGGGTGGCCGCCGCCCTGGCTGTGATCCGCTGTCTGCTGATAACGTCGCCGATCGTTGTGATAAAGGACGAGATGCTCGCCTTCGTATCGGACAAGGTTAGAGACGCGGCTGATGTCGCCCTTATGATCGGCGATCAAGAACGCCATCGGATTGAAGCCGATCACCATTCCTGCCGCATAAATGTAACCTCCCTGGTCGTATTTCGTGCCTGCATATTGTGCCGCACCGACGGCGATGTCAGGCGAATAGTTGCCGCTCGCGTCCTTAGTCCGGTCTGCCTTGGCGATAAAGACTGTGTAATTGGAATAATTCAGGTTGCGCGTGTAGCGATTTTTTCGCGCCACGGCGAAAAGGTCCGTGAAGCCTTTGTCGATCGCTGCCAGCATCGCTGCAGACGGCCGCGAAACTGCATAAACTCGCGCCCCACGCGGCGTCGTCACGGAAACCGTAAACCGGTCACCCGAGATACGTTGTGCCTCATTTAAGATAGTCCGGTTTTGAGCCTCCGCGGCCGAAGCGAGGCCTGTTATGCCGATAAACACTGATAAAGCCGCAGAAAGGAATAATTTGTTTTTCATACTAGCCACCCACAGAGATTCTTGTGCAACTAGCATACCAATCGCAAACTGGCAGCCACGTAAACATGGCCGCCGACGTTGATCAACTGCTAAAGTCTAGGCTGTTACGACGCGGTTCCTGCCGGCGTGCTTCGCGGCATAGAGGCGTTCGTCTGCTATTGCAGTTAGCTTTTCCCATCCATCGGCATCCTCGGGAATGGTCGTCGCCAGCCCAATGCTCACCGTCAAATGCGGGTCGGTCGGGGACATTGCATTCGGAATTTCTAACAGGCCTATCTCATCCATGATCCGGGCGAGCGGCGCCGTAGCCTGCTCGGTAGCGGCACTTCCAAAGACCAAGGCGAATTCTTCGCCGCCGTACCGTGCAAAAATGTCGTTCGGACGCCTTCTGATCTTTCTTAACGTTTTGCCGATAGCGGCGAGACAATCGTCACCGTACCGGTGTCCGTAATGGTCGTTTAGCAGCTTGAAGTGGTCGATATCGAGCAGGGCGATCGAGATCGGATGCCCGAGTCGGAGGCAACGCTTCCATTCACTTTCAAGAAATTGATCGAAATGACGACGATTCGGAAGGTCCGTCAACGTGTCGGTCAACGAGAGTTCGGTAACCTTGTCCTCGGCCACTTTTCTAGCGGTTATATTCTTGTGCGTGATCGCGAAATACGGCACGCCGGTCATCGCAAGCGGCGTTACGGACATCATAAACCAACGCCTCTCGGCAGGGCTGTGGCATGGATAGTCGACGGCAAGTTGAGGAGCCGACCCGTCGATAACACTCCTGATACCTTCAGCAATAGCTCTTCCAGAGGCGTCGCCTTTTCCGGATGATGCATCGCACACGTCAAGATAGTTAACCGAAAGCCACGCATCTGAAGGCGTCTGGCATCTATTTATTTCGCCGAAGCCGATCCAGGCCTCGTTGACGAACTTGATCGATCCAGAGTCGTCAATTACAACGATCTGCTCTGTCATCGAATTTAGTATTGATCTGAAAAAAACGGCGGAGTCGGTCATAAAATTTAACTGCGTACCACGTTTCTCGAAGTGCAAAGGACGTACCACAAAAACACCGCCACTTTGCTCGACCGGATACGGAGCATGACCACCGATCATTGAAGAGACTGCGGCGTCCATACCATGCACTCCCATATATGGGGAAATATGGCCCAGTCTCGATGGCAAAGGGTTTAGTTAGCGGATCGACACGGTCTTCGTTTTTGAAATCAATTATGCTAATCTCGTTTTTCGCGCTGGGGTGGCGGAATTGGTAGACGCCCAGGACTTAAAATCCTGTGACCTTAGGGTCGTACGGGTTCGATTCCCGTCCCCAGTACCATCAAATATGAGAAGGGTTTTTGACCGAAAAGGCATCACCTCGAGTGAGCCTTTCTTGATTGGCGCGACATTGATTGCGGAATGTCGAACGGGTCATATGGTAATATTTACGCGGAGAGGATCGGAATATGGAACTTGATCAGCTTGCGTGGATATTCTGGTTGTTACTTAGCGTGGGTTTGATCGTCGCCGAGGTATTCACGCTGGGATTTGTCCTTTTATGGTTCGGGCTCGGAGCGATTGCTGCCGCGATTGTTGGCATGTTCGGTCTCGGACTCGGATGGCAGTTCGCCGCGTTTGTGGCAGTTTCAGGTGGTCTTACGATGATGTCGCGGACGATCTTGGCAAACTATATTTGGGGCAAGGAAGGATCGGACGTAAAGATGGGCATGGACTCGCTTCCCGGCAAGATCGGGACGGTGACATCGCCGAGCCAGGGAGCGTTAAATGCCGCGGCAGTTAAGGTATTCGGTTCTGAATGGACAGCGTATCCGTACGATGGTGAGACGCAGTTCACCGATGGCGAAAAGGTCGAGGTGGTAAGCGTAAAGGGCTCATCGATCTACGTTCGGTCGATCACAAAGGAGCTTCCGGGTTGGAAGCAGGACTAGAGGATCTCGGCGGTATCTTGGTCTGCAGTATCGTGGATATTGGCAAGGTCAATGACCTCTAACTGAACATCGTCGCTTTCCGGTTCGGAAAGTGCCTCGCCAGTCAATTTTGCAATGACGACCGTTATGTTGTCCTCGCCGCCGTTTTCATTCGCAACCGTAACGAGTTCGGCACACGCCATTTCCAGCGAATCGAGATTTTCAAGAATGATGCGTTGAATGCCTGCGGGACTGACTTTATTCGATAGCCCGTCACTACAGAGCATTATCACGTCGCCTTGATTCGGTGTCAGACGAGCTGAGACCGGGAAGATCTCACTCTGGGCCCCGAGAGCCTGAAGGATGACATTCTTCAATGTATGGGTCTCAGCTTCTTCGGCCGAGATCTGCTGGGCATCGATGAGCTGTTGGACAAGCGACTGGTCCTTGGTAACCTGATAGATCTTTCCGTTCCTGACCAGATATGCGCGGCTGTCGCCGACCTGGACCAGGTCGATCCCTTTTGGGGTGACGCCCATCCCAGTGAAAGTTGCCCCCATTCCCTGATATTGCGGATCGGAACGACCTTGCTGATGAACAAGGTGATTAGCGTAGAGCGTTGCGTCGTATAGCTTCCCGATCAGGTGGTATTCGTACGCTTCCGGCGTTAAAGTCGAATCGATATCCTCGTTGAGGATCTTTTCGCAAACGCATTCGACGGCCATCTTGCTGGCGACTTCGCCTGCCATTGCTCCGCCCATACCGTCTGAAACAGCAAGGACAATGCCATTGTCGTCTATCTCGAAGTTCTGACTTTCGATCACGAACTCACCATTGTCCTGCGCGCTCGTCCACGCTTTTGAACGTGAAATATGCAGAAGAAGATAATTATCCTCATTGCCCTTTCGGACGCGGCCTACGTGTGACGTGGCATGAGTTTCGACAGTTAGCATAATATACCGATAGAGCAGTCTCAATTTCAACGGCGGCTGATGCCGCGGGGATCGCCGCCGTACAGAAGTAAAACTAGCTTAGAGCTTGATCCAGATCTTGGATTATATCTTCGACATCTTCGATACCGACGGAGATACGAACTAGTCCGTCAGTGATGCCAAGCTGAGTTCGTTTGTCCTCCGGAACCGAGGCGTGCGTCATCGATGCCGGATGAGATATCAATGTTTCGACGCCGCCCAGGCTCTCACCAAGAGTACAAAGTTTGACGCCCTCAAGCACTTTTTTTGCATTCTCATGCGAGCCCGTCTCGAACGCGACCATGCCGCCGAATCCAGTTTGCTGCTTTTTGGCAAGTTCGTGCTGCGGATGCGAAACGAGTCCCGGGTAATAGACCTTAGATATCGCCGGATGTTCGGCCAGAAAATTCGCCACTTGGCGGCCATTTTTGTCATGGGCTTCCATGCGGACAGCGAGCGTCTTGGTGCCGCGCAGGACGAGAAACGAGTCCATCGGCGAAAGGATCGCTCCGACGCTGTTCTGGATGAAACCGACCCATTCGGCGGCCTTATCATCATTCATCGCCGCAAAACCTCCGACGCTGTCCGAATGACCGTTCAGATATTTGGTGGTCGAATGTACCACGATGTCGACACCGAACTCGATCGGCCGCTGGAAGTACGGCGACATAAAAGTGTTATCGCAGACGACGATCGCTCCGTTTGCGTGGGCCAGCTTGGAAACTTCCGTAAGGTCGGTGACGCTCATTACCGGATTTGTCGGCGTCTCAACAAAGATCATTTTGGTGTTTGGGCGGAAGAGTTTTTCGAGCGAAGGAATATCGGTGGTGTCGGCGAGGTCGAATTCGACGCCGTAGCCCTTCAATACCCGATCGAATAGGCGGAACGTTCCGCCATAGGTATTGTCACCAAGAATTACGTGTTCGCCACCCTTGACCAACTTCAAGACGGCGTCTATCGCAGACATTCCCGACGCAAATGCAAAACCGTACTTTGCTCCTTCGAGGGCAGCGATGTTCGCTTCCAGAGCGGATCTCGTCGGATTCTGGGTCCGTGCGTACTCCCAGCCTTTATGATCGCCGAGGCCGTTCTGGGCATAGGTAGACGTCTGATAGATCGGAACGCTTACGGCACCGGTCGTTGGGTCAGGAGCATTGCCCGCGTGAATTGCAGTTGTTGAAAAACCCATTTTATGCTGAGCCGCACTTAATCGAACTCAAGTCTCCGTATTTTATAACTTTTGGGAAAAATAGACTAATTCAGAGGCGGTGAGTTAGCTGAAATAATGCTAACTAGTTTCGACTTTGGCTGTCAAACAAGAAATGAAACGATCGGTCGGCAATAAACGGGTGATAATTGCGCGAAAATCTTTTGCAAAAAATCATCGCCAGCGGCCAGATGAACATTCTCCTGATTTGAACCAAGGCTTATTTTGGTATAATCTACATTTATAGAATCACCAATTCAATAATCTTTGACGGCATCTTTCACGATGGATATCAATCAACTTGAGGTACTTGTGACCGTAGCTGACGAGAAGAGTTTTTCGAGAGCTGCGGAAACGTTAAAGCGAACCCAGCCGGCAGTTAGCCAGGCTATCAGCCGACTTGAACTCGACCTTGGCGAAAAGCTTTTTGACCGCTCATCTAAGGACGGAACCCTGACCTTTGCGGGCGAAGTGCTGCTTGACTACGCACGGCAGATGCTGAATCTTCGACGAAATGCCCAAGAAGCAGTTCGGGAGATAGCGGAGCTCCATCGCGGTAAGGTCACGATCAGTGCGAACGAGCACACGGTCTTTTATCTGTTGCCGGTGATTACCGAGTTCCGACGGCGGTTTCCTCACATCAAGGTCGAGGTAAAACGCGGCGTCGCGAGCCGGATACCGAAAGAGATCTCATCGCGGGACGTAGAGCTCGGAGTGCTATCGTTCAAGCCGGCTGAATCAACATTACGGTCGGTGCCGGTCTTGACCGATGTATTAGTTCTGATCGTCGCACCTGGGCACAGGCTTGCGGATCGAAAAGAAGTTTCGGTAAAAGAGCTTGGCAGCGAGACCTTCATTGCCCATAACGCTAAATCGCCATATCGCGAAAAGGTAATTGAAGCCTTTGAAGCAAACAAGACGAACCTTCGGATATCGATAGAGCTTCCGTCGCTTGAGGCCATCAAGCGTCTGGTGATCGAAGATATCGGTGTCGCTCTCGTTCCCGAGTTGACCGCACGATCCGAGATCTCTGATGGCCGACTGGTCGGGTTAAGTGTGAAGGAGATGAGATTCGACCGTAAATTGCATCTGGTTTACCGGCGAAACTCGGTACTCTCACACGCGGCTAGCCAATTCATGGAACTGGCCAAGGAAATGTCTTCGTAAAATGCCAACCCGTTATAAATGATAGAAAAGTTAGGACAGAAAAGGCTTTTGACAACAGCTAAAACTATATGTTCGAACAATTTACCCTCGGAATCGAAGAAGAATTTCAGATTGTGGATCCGACGACCCGCGAGCTGAAGTCGCATGTCTCGGAAATACTCGAAGAAGGGAAACTGCTTCTCGGCGAAAAGATAAAGCCCGAGATGATCCAGTCGATGATCGAGGTCGGCACGGGCGTTTGTGCAAATATTCAGGAAGCACGCGAGGACATCACCAAGCTTCGGTGCATCATTTCCGCCCTCGCCCGGAAAAAGGGAATGGAGATCGTCGCGGCATCGACCCATCCTTTTTCAAAATGGTCCGAACAGGAAATTTATGACGGCGATCGTTATAAACTCCTGGTCGATGAACTTCAGATGGTCGCTCGTTCGTTGCTGATCTTTGGCGTTCACGTTCACGTTGGCATTCCGGATCCTGACCGGCGGATCCAGGTAATGAATGCGGCGAGATATTTCCTTCCTCATATCCTTGCTCTGACGACCTCGTCGCCGTTTTGGCTTGGATTCAACACGGGATTGAAGTCGTACCGATCCGAGGTGTTCAAAAAGTTCCCACGGACGGAGATACCCGACCACTTCGAATCATTTCAGCAATATCAGACCTATTTGAACTTGCTGATAAAGATGAACTGCATCCAGGACGGATCAAAGATCTGGTGGGACCTGCGGCCGCATCACCTCTTTCCGACGATCGAGTTCCGAATCTGCGACATTCCGACACGGGTCGATGACACGATAGCTATCGCCGCTCTATTCCAGGCTATCGTTGCAAAGCTCAATCTGTTGACAGAAGGAAATTTGGGTTTCCGCATCTATCATCGCCGTCTGATCCTGGAGAATAAATGGCGGGCTATCCGATATGGGCTCGACGGTAAGTTGCTCGATCTGGGCAAGCAGAAAGAGGTTCCTGTAAAGGACCTGATTCGCGAACTCCTTGATTTTGTTGACGATGTCCTCGATCCGTTGGACTCCCGTAAAGAGGTCGAACATATTCACACTATTCTCGAACGAGGCACTTCGGCGGACGAACAGCTTAGAGTATTTGAGGAAACCGGCGGCGATTTTAACGCCGTCGTCGATATGCTGATCAAGAACACGCTGGAGAACGTGCCGGTGCATTGTTTCGATTAGGTACGAGAAGAGTTATGTTCGAGCGCGAGCTTGAGGAAGTTTTCGAATAGGATACGGCCATCGCGCGATTCGTTTGGGTGTTCCCAGCGGGTCGGGTTCTTGGACCAATCTTCGAACGATTTTTCGAGGTGAAACTGAACGCAATAGATCATTTGCCCGTCCGAGCGTTTGACCATCATCTGGTTACGGCTTAGATACGAGCTAGCCAAGAGTTGGAAGCCGTCGGGCACACCATCAACTTGAACGCCGTGATTTTGCCAGACGCGAATAATGTCGTCTTCCTTGGTGTAATCCTGCCAAACGCCGGAAAGTTGGTCGTCAATCCCCTCAAATATCGGGTCTGATTTGTCGAGGATCTTTACGAAACGATACTGATATTCCAGAAGACGATCGGTACGTTTTTCGTGAAGTTCGAGACCGTCGAGCGTCTTGAGTTCACAACCGAAAGACGCCGCAACAAGCTGATGCGAACCGCATATGGCCAAGACGGGAATATCGGTTACCTTGATAAATTCCGCAAATTTCGAAAGATGGTCTGCGTTGTAGTAATCAAAATCGCTAAACGTTCCGCTCAGGACGACGGCGTCCGGCACAAAATCGGCGGCGGCCTCGGCAACTTCTGAAAGGTGAACTGTTAAGGTTTTGGGACTTTTGACCAACCGGATAACGTTCTGTGCGATGTTATTACACGCCATCGACGAGACCTTTCGTTCAAACTTCAGCTTTGCGGAAAGCGAATCGGCCCAGTCGGTATGAGCAAGCGGCGAAACGTCTGATTCGTAACGCAAAAGGCAGTTGACTATCAGAACGCGGGCGTGTTCGATGGTCTTTTCGATGACCTCGTAAAGACAAAAAGCACGTTTATTGTATGGAAATGGGAGCTCTTCTTTAAGTGAAGGCTTTACGGCTGCATCAAACATAGCACCAAATAATATCGAACTTCGACCAAAACCTGAAATTACGGCTTTCGGAAACCGTAACCTGAGTATATCAGTTATTTCGCTGGCGGGTCGAACTATTGAACAAAGGCATCATCTCGCCCGCCCCTATGCTCTTGATCTCATTTCGCATCGCCCTAAAGAGTTTTGCTCTTATGCGGCCCTGCATCTGCGGCGATAGGGAGGACGTGGCAGTTTGGAGATCGCCGATCAGATCTATTAGCGATGATTCGAGATGATCGGCAAGCAGCGGTATCTGCGTGATGTCATACGGGATCGCGACCTCGCGGCAACCGATCTGGGCAAAGACGGCAAGATAACGCGATGTTTCGAAGTTTGGACATGCAAGTCGCCGCCGCCCGACCTTTAGTTCGACGCCGAGTAGTGTCCTTAAAATCGCCGGACTATTTTCGCGTTCGGGAATTTCCATCTCGAACGAACGAGTTCGCAGCGGCCGGATCCTTTCGGCGTAGATCTGCGGGATCCAGCTTTCGCCCGCGTTGATTCGAAGCTGTTGAATTAGATCGGTCATCAAAAAACACAACCTGCGGAGCGAGATCGCCACGCAGGTCCGGTTAAACCAAAAGTTTGCAGGCCCCTAACGCAATTGTGCTTCTGCGGCGATGGGCGATCGCGAAAACGTCTCGATCACGCTGTTGCCAAAGACACCGAAATAGAACACGCCGACGACTGTGAGCACGATAACAGCGGCCATTGCGGCAGGAATTCGCGGTTCGAGCCAGTCGGTCGTGCGTTCCTGGAAGAACATGACCACTATCAGTCGAAGATAGTAGTAGGCAGAGATCGCGGTGTTGACCACAGCGACGACCACCAAAATGGTCAAAAGCGCATTGCCGGCTTCAAGTGCAGGACGAAAGACCAGTACCTTGCCGATGAATCCGGCTGTCAGAGGTAGTCCTAAAAGACTCAACATGAACAGGGATAAAGAAAAGGAAAGAAGCGGCGACTTGAACCCAATGCCCGCGAAATCTTCGAATTCCGTTCTGCGATCATTCTTCTGGCCGAGCAGCGTGACGATGGCAAACGCCCCCAGATTGGTTATGGCATAAGTGAGCATGTAGAACGCTACCGCCGCGATGGCCGTGTCACGGGCTATCAACGATGCCATTCCCGCACCGACCATGCCAACAAGAGCGTATCCGGCATGTGAGATCGACGAATAGGCGAGCATACGCTTAACGTTGCTCTGCATAATTGCCGCCACATTGCCTGCCGTCATCGATAGCATCGCCATAACCGCCAGCGCTGTTATCCAAGTCTCGTGCAGATATCCCGACGCCTGAACTCCGGCGACCAGCGGAAAGCCAATGACAAAAACCCGAATGAAGGACGCAAACGCTGCGGCCTTCGGCCCGGCAGCCATAAAGCCCGTGATAGGCGACGGAGCACCTTCGTAAACGTCGGGTGTCCAGACGTGGAAAGGTGCGGCGGCGATCTTGAACCCAAACCCGACAAGAAGCATCGCACCGCCGACGAGCAGCAACGCAGGGAAGTTCGCGCCGCCGACCTTCGCGGCGATCTCCGTGATGTTGGTCGAACCGGTCGCCCCATAGATCAGGGCCATGCCGTAAAGCAGAAACGCAGACGCAAGCGAACCGAGAATGAAATACTTCATTGCCGATTCGTTTGATTTCAGGTCCGATTTCCTGAGTCCCGCCATCACATAGGTCGCGATCGAAAGAGTTTCGAGGCCGAGGAAGATCACGACCATGTCGTTGCCGGATGCCATCAGCATCATCCCGAATGTGGCAAAAAGCAAAAGAGCGTGATATTCGCCTGCCGGAACGTCTTCGCGTTCGACCCAGACTGTCGAGATCAGAATGGTAAGCGCTGATACCAGCAAAAATACGAATGAGAAGCTAAGGCGAAGGCTGTCGTGGACGATCATTCCGCCCCATGCTGTTGCCGGGACACCGCTGCCCGTCGACCACATCATCGCCAAGACCACGCCAGCGACGATCAACCCGATCAGCGAGACCGCTCCCGTAATTCCGCGATTTCTTGGAATAAAACTATCGTACAGCATCACGATAACACCCGTGACCGCCACGATGATCTCCGGCAGAATAATAGAAATATTTACGTCTGGATCAGCCAATTGCATAACAAACTTTTTGCCCGGCGGCTACTTAGCGTCTCTGCGCCTTTTCGGGTTCGACCGTTCCGCCGGCCTGACGGGTAACGCGTTCCTGAATGGCGACCACCGCGTCCCGCGATCGATCTAAGATGGGTTTTGGATAAACGCCCATGAAGACCATCAGGAAAAGCAGGGGCACCATTATTCCGATCTCGCGATATGTAAGATCGGTGAGGACGCGGTTCTTTTCGTTAGTGACCTTGCCGAAAAGAACACGCTGCATCATCCACAGCAAGTAAACGGCGGCGAAGATCACGCCCGTGCCGGCCGCCATCGTTGCGACATAATTCCAATTGACGGTCGCCGTGATGCTGAGTATTTCCGACTTCCACATCCCGACCATTATTAGGAATTCGCCAACAAAGCCATTCAGGAACGGAAGCCCGACGGACGACATTGCCGTGATGACAAATATCGTCGAATAAACCGGCATCACGCTCGCCAGCCCGCCAAATTCGGATATAGCACGTGTATGGCGGCGTTCGTAGATAAAGCCCACGAGCAGAAACAACGCTCCGGTCGAAACACCGTGGGCGAGCATTGTGAAGAGTGCTCCCTGCATTCCCCATTCGGTGAACGAGAACATCCCGAGGATCACAAATCCCATGTGGGCGACGGATGAATAGGCGACGAGCCGCTTCACGTCCGGCTGGACCATCGCGACCAAGGCTCCGTAGATGATTCCGATTATCCCCAGGACGATAAAGAGCGGAGCAAATTCGCGGCTCTGATCCGGAAAGAGAGTGAAGCAAAATCGCATCAAACCGTACGTTCCCATCTTAAGCAAGACGGCGGCGAGGATAACGGAACCGGCGGTCGGCGCCTCAGTGTGAGCATCGGGCAGCCACGTGTGGAACGGGAACATCGGCACCTTGATCGCGAAAGCCAAGGCAAATGCCAGGAACAACAAAGTTCCTGCAACCGGAGCAAACACCAACTCGCCGCTTTGCAGCGTTGCGAGCAGCGTAACGAAATCGAATGTCCCCTGGCCGGTCGCGGTAAAATGCAGATAGTAAACGCTGATGATCGCCACGAGCATCAGCAGGCTGCCGAGTGCCGTGAAGATAAAGAATTTAACCGCCGCGTAGATACGGTTCTCGCCGCCCCATATGCCGATCAGAAAGAACATCGGTACAAGCGACGCTTCGAAGAAAAGGTAGAAAACAAGCAGATCGAGCGAGACAAAGACGCCGATCATCGCACTCTGAAGCAGCAGCAAAAAGACGTAAAACGCCGTCGGCCTTTTCTCGACCGCATGCCATGTCGAAAGTACTGCGATCGGCATGATGAACGTCGTGAGGATCACGAGCCAAAGGCTCAGGCCATCGACACCGACATGATAGTTCGTATTGATAGCTTCGATCCAGGTAACGTTTTGTTCAAAAAAGAAGCCGCTTGCCGATGCCGGGCTGTTTGTCAGCAAAATAAGCGAAAGCAAAAAGACCACGATCGTGATCGCGAGCGTCACCCATTTCAGATGATCTTCATTCTTCCAGAACATCTGGTGCCCAACGAGCCCGATCGCCCCGAAGATGGGAAGCAATATCAGGATCGTCAGAATATTTTGAGAAATAAAATCCATTTTAATGAACTATGGTTCAACTTTATAAAACAAGCTTACGGGCTTGCGGCCTTCAGTTCCCTTCCCGTCACCTCATGAAACACGCGAGAAATAATATACCGCTTAGCCTATCAACTTCATTCCGTAATAAATGAAGTAACCGACGACCGCCATGGCACCGAAAATAATTATCGCGGCATACGACCGAACGTATCCGACCTGAAGGCCTCGGGCGGCGTTGCCGATCTCATTAACAAAGCTGCCGATCCCGTTCACAATGCCGTCGATGAATCCAAGATCGAAACCTCGCCACAAGACGGTCCGCGAAAAGTTGGTCAAAGGATCGACGATGTATCCGTTGTAGAATTCATCGAGCCGCCACTTTTGCTCCAAGATCTTGGGCATCTTTCGCAGCGGGTTATTGCGGAAAAGAGCGAAGCCAATGGCGATGCCGACGATGGCAAGAACGGTCGACATTAGTGCCAGCCAGCGTTCAGTGCTGACGGCTTCGGGTGAATGTGCCTTTGCATTCTCGCGTGCCTTGATGGCGGCCGGGGTGTCGATCTCGGCAACGACCGGACCAAGAATGCGATCGAAGTGATTCGCATCTTTGCCGACTATCGAGCTCACGACCGGGAGCGAACTCATCGCATACGGAATCCCGATAAGGCCACCTACCGTGGATAGAAGTGCAAGAATGATCAACGGCACGGTCATCACCCAGGGCGATTCGTGCGGTTTGAAATCGTGTGGCAGAGCGTGATGATGTTCATCTTCGTCATCGTCGTGATGATCTTCGTTATGATGAGCGAGGGCGTGCGGGTCGCCGTGCGGCACCTGAGCATCAGCCGCATCACCTAGTGCGAAGGCATTTTCCTCGGCCCGCGAAGCTTCGTCCGGATGTTCGGCATCGGGCAGGGCGTCATGAAAACGCTCCTTGCCCCAAAAAGTCATGATCATCATCCGCGTCATATAGATCGCGGTCAGTATCGCGGTGATGACCGCGACGCCCCAGAGCATTTCATTGCCAGGGAAGTAGCCATTCTGAAAATATTTGTCGGCGGCGAACGTCTTATAGAGAATTTCGTCTTTTGAGAAAAAGCCGGACCAAATAGGTATTCCGGCGATCGCAAGCCAGCCCATCGCCATCGTGATGAACGTGATGGGCATGTACTTTTTCAGATTGCCCATTTTCCGCATGTCCTGCTCATGGTGCATTCCGTGAATGACCGAACCGGAGCCGAGGAACAACAACGCCTTGAAGAAAGCGTGTGTCATCACGTGAAAGATCGCAACGACGAATGCTCCGACGCCTGCGGCGAGGAACATAAAGCCGAGCTGTGAAACGGTCGAATACGCCAAAACTTTCTTGATGTCGTTCTGGGCGATGGCGATGGTCGCGGCAAAGATCGCGGTCGCGGCACCGATCACGGCAACGATCCACATTGCCGTTGGTGAAAACTGATATATCGCATTTGCCCGGACGACCAGATAAACACCGGCGGTGACCATCGTCGCCGCGTGGATAAGTGCCGAAACGGGAGTCGGGCCGGCCATTGCATCCGGCAGCCAGGTAAGCAGCGGGATCTGTGCGGATTTTCCGGTCGCGCCAATAAAAAGAAGAACGGCAACCGATGTCAGTCCGCCGGCAAAGATCGCTCCCCATGTGAACGGATCGGCAGCCATCTGCGTCGTGACGAAAGTAAATACGCTCTGGACCTCTTCGCCGTCAACTACTTTGTCGAAGAACGAGATCGAACCGGTCAGCGTAAAGATGAGAAAGATCCCCATCAGCACGCCCCAGTCGCCGATGCGGTTCATAACGAACGCCTTTTTGGCGGCTTCGCGTGCCTCGTCGCGTTTGATGTAGTAGCCGATGAGAAGATAGGAGCAGAGCCCGACGCCTTCCCAGCCGACGAACATCAGGAGAAAGTTGTCCGCGAGGATGAGCGTCAACATCGCGAACATGAACAGGTTCAGATAAGCGAAAAAGCGATAGAACCCTTTGTCGCCGTGCATGTAGCCGGTGGCAAAAATGTGAATGAGCAGCCCGACGAATGTGATGAAACAAGCGTAGATCCCGGACAGCGGATCCATACCGAGTGCAAAGTCCGCACGAAAACCACCGACGCTTATCCACGTCCAGATGTGGTCGAGAGTCGGTTTGTCATTGAAGAGAGCCCCGCCATTGGCAAAAAACGCGAGATAGAAAGCAACAATTGTGGAAACGGCGATAGACCCGCAAGCGACCAAACCGCTGAAAAGCTCATTCCTCAGCCTGCCGCCGATCAGCCAGTTAATGACCGCACCGGCCAGCGGAGCGAATATTATTATGCTTAAAAGGTTATTCTCGATCATTAATAGCTTAGATCACCATCGCTGTCCTCGACGACGATGTCTTGTTTGACCAATTCATTCCAAAAGCCGAGATAATCTTTCCCGGCATCGCTTCTCGCTAAAAGATCCGACACGATCCCGTCGGTTTCTCTAAGTGCCGGAAACTGCTGTAGTAACAAGGTCAGGTCGCGGCGGTCCGTCCATGATTTAGCCTGTCCGTATCTCGATACGAATGACATTACCTTGCTTGCGATCAGCTCGGGCGGAGTCAGCACATTAATCTGCTCGATCACCTGAGACTCAGGAAACTCATCCTGAATTCGAACATCCACCAAATGCCGATTTCCTTCTTTTCTTACCTGATAAAGCCGATAGCCTTTATCCTTTATCTCACGGACACGAACCGCGATGCGAAACCTTTCGCTCAAATGCTCACGGAGTTCCTCCGCAAATTCGGCAGCCCTCGTCGACATAACATCGACATCTTGAGTTGCGCGAGGCTCGCTAACATAAGCGTTCACTGCTTGCGCACCGAAAAGCACTGCGTCGTCCCGTCCCTGCAGAAATTCGAGAACGGCTCCTTGGATCGTCGACAATGGCAACGGTTCGTGCATCACAAATTCTTGAAATGTCAAAACCTCGGCGTTGAGCATAACGTTCGGGATTCCAATAATGGCAGGCCTCCTGCCAAAGCCGGAAACTCCCGTCCTAATTCTTCAAAATACTTGCGTCATCGACATCGACCGAAAGCCGGTTACGGAAAAACGCGATGATTATGCCAAGGCCGACCGCGGCTTCGGCGGCTGCGACCGACATCACCATAAACACGAACAACTGGCCCGTTACGTCGCCGTAATATCGCGAGAACGAGATGAACGTCAGGTTCACGGCGTTCAGCATCAGCTCGATGCACATGAACATCCCGATGGCGTTGCGCTTGTAGACAACGCCGACGGCACCGATCGTGAACAAGATACCTGAAAGTGCTAGATAGCTTTCTAAGCTTGGTTCCATTTCCTTCGATAGCGGCTTTGCGAATCCCGTGCTGGCTACACGACCTGCGGCCGCCAAAAACTATTCGATACGTTTATCTGACTGCTGTTCTTCAAGCCGTTCGAGCTCGGGAGCTTCTAATTTTCGAACGAGCGTGACTGCCCCGATGATCGCCATTAGCAGCATCACGCCGACTATCTCGACCGGCAAAAGATACTCGGTATACATTGCCGTCCCGATGCTCATTGTTTTGCCGGCGGTCATATTTGGATCAACCGGTGTCTTTGGCGTCTTAAGAACGGCGTAAAAAATAAAAAACGTCTGAGCCAGTAGGGCGACGGCAAGCCCCCCACCGACTGCATACAAATATTTCAGCCGATTAAGAGGTCTGTCTTCATCAAGATTCAAAAGCATGATCACGAAGATCACTAAAACCATGATCGCACCGGCGTAAACCAATATTTGCGTTACGGCGATGAATGGCGCCGCCAGCATTACGTAAAGGCATGATAGCGCGATAAATACACCAATCAACGAGATCGCACTATATATCGGATTTCGGTGGTAGACCATCGAGACCGCGCATGCGATCGCAAATCCGGCAAATAGAAAAAAGAGAACGGTTGACACCATGAAATTTTTCCTAACGAGTCAATGAGCTAAAGCTCGGACTCCTAACTGTTGTCAGTTCATAAAATATACGACGATGATCGTAATTATCACGTTGGCGATGGCGACCGGCAATAGGAACTTCCATCCAAACGTCATCAATTGGTCAAAGCGAAAACGCGGCAGCGTTCCGCGGATCCAGATGTACAAGAACAAGAAGAAAAATATCTTCAAAAGGAACCCGATGTGGCTGACCAAAGCGTACGGAATTGAACCATATTCAAAAATATGGGTCAGTCCGGGAATGTACCAACCGCCCAGGAACAGCACGACGATCATGACCGAAACAGTGAACATGTTCACGTATTCTGCCATGAAGAACAACGCGAATTTGAGCGCGCTGTATTCGGTATGAAACCCGGCGACAAGCTCAGTCTCGGCTTCGGGAAGGTCGAACGGTACGCGATTTGTCTCGGCGAACGCAGCAATAAGGAAAACGACGAAGCCAACGAACTGCGGGATAATGAACCACTTGAACGTCGAGTGGCCCTGAGCAAAAATTATTTCGTGGAAATCGAGCGATCCGGCAAGGATGACTACGCCCAGGATCGAGGCTCCCATCGCAAGTTCGTATGAGATCATCTGCGCCGATGAGCGTAGCGCGCCCATTAGCGAATACTTGTTGTTCGACGACCAGCCTGCCAATGCGATACCATAAACGCCGACCGAAGTTATCGCAAGGACGAACAGCACGCCGACATCGATCCGGGCTATCGTCAATGGCATGTTCCTCGCTTGCTCAGCGATCCACGCCATGAAATTCGGCTCGGAACCCAACGGAATAACGGGAACATAAGGAACCAGCCAACCAAACGGGTCACTTATCGGCGGACCGAAAGGATAAACGACCATCGGCAGCAACGCGGCGGTAATCGCCACCATCGGTGCCAGGAAATAAACAAACTTGGTTGATTTGTCAGGAACAATGTCTTCTTTCAGTATGAACTTAAGAAGATCCGCAAAAGGTTGAAGAACGCCCCATGGTCCGACTCGATTGGGGCCAATGCGGCCCTGGATCCAGCCAAGAACTTTGCGCTCGGCAAGCACCGTATACGCAACGATCATCAGCACGCCCTGAAAGACGAGCAGAATGGCACCGCTATAGACCAAAACTGGAAATGCTGTCTTTACTGCCTCTTCCATAGAGATTATTTAACAGACCCGATCTGCGCCCGATCGCCGATGCCGACCACTGCGGCTTCTGCTTTTCCGCTCTCTCGCGTGGTGCCGTCTAATTCGAACTGCACCAGCGGAGCGACCAAAAGATTCTCAGGCTTCGGATTCCCGTTCGCCAACAGATGAAACTGCGGCGTTTTGCTCGTCATCGTCGTCAACCGGTGAAGCTTGTGCCCGACACGCGGCGTTATCATGATCTTTTCGGCCCCGGCGGGCAAAGCGCCGACGCTTTCCTCGAGCTTCGCCGAAAGTGCCTCACTGTTCTGTCCCGCGGCTAATGCGTAATTTGCTACTGCCGGATTGGATTCGTCCTTCATGTCGGGATAACGAAGCCCCGCATATGCCGGAACGGCGTCGGCGACGGCCCGGAAAACGGCCGGTGCGGATGAGTTGTAGCCAAAGTCGACACCCATTTCCATGGCCAGAAGGCTTGTGATCATCCAGTCGGGTTTCGATTGATGCACCGGATCGATCGATCGCCGGACACGCTGTACGTTGCCGGCATTGTTCGTGAACGTACCGTCAACCTCGGCAAACGACGCTGCCGGAAAAACCACATCCGCGTGCGCCGTCGTTTCGGTCTCGAACATTTCCTGAACTACGACGAATTGTTTGCCGGCCAAGACGCCCGCGTCTTGCAGACTGCCGCCGACGAGCAATGCGGCTGAACTCGATACGACATCAGCGACGGAGCGAGCACCAGGAGCAATATCTATCGCTCCGACAGAGTTGTTATAGAGCGGTAGCGGATGAAGCAGTACGCGACGGTTCTCTGCGCCGAACGAACCTGCTGACGCGGCGATCATCGCCTGAGCATCCGGCGAGAGGCCACTTCCGACCATGATGATTAGATCGCCTTCCGAATTGCCGATCACATCGCGGATCGTCACCAGATCAGCTTGGCCCACACCAAGCTTCTCGGCTGCATCTCCGTCATTTGCTGCGTTAGCAAAGGCCAGAGCGAACGCATCGTATGAGCCGGGATCTAAATGTACGAACTGTTTTGCCTGTGCTTTCAGTCTGATCGGCGTTTCGTTAACGATGATCAGGTTCGCCCCGCCGTTGCGGACCGCCTGCCGTATTTGTTTGGCGGTGTAGGTCTGTTCTTCTTCAGGTTCACCGCCGATCAGTACGATCGTCTTCGCAAATCGAATTTCCTTGTGCGAGCATAGCGGGGCGCCCATGTTGGCAAAGAAAGATGCCATGCTCTGGCGGTCATCGACGGCAAATCCTTCAGCACCGGCGACCTCGTCAGAAAAGCGTTTCAAGCTAAATATCGATTCGTTTGTGAGCCGCGGACTTGCTACGACACCGACAGTTCCGCCGGCAGCGGCAAAGCCATCGGCTGCGAACTTGATCGCCGCATCCCACGTTGCCGGGATCAACTTACCGCCCTTTGCATAGCGGATCATCGGCGTTTTGATGCGGTCTTTGTGATTGATGAATTCGTGTGCGAAACGTGCTTTCACGTCAAGAAACTCGCCGTTGAGGCCGTTGACATAACGGTCGCGTGCGACTATTCGATGGACCTCGCCTCCGCGAGAGCCGATCGAGAGTTGCATGCCGTCGGAGCTGTAAGCGTCGGTCGTTATCGTTTGGTCGAGTTCCCACGGCCGCGTAGCGTGGCGGTAAACTCCGTCAAGCAGCGTTCCCGTTGGGCACACCTCGATGCAGTTACCGCACTGCGAACAATTGAGCCACCCGCCGTATGTGCCGATGACGGAATTGACGCCCCGATTGCCGGCTTCGATCGCGTCTTCGCCCATCCATTCGTCGCAGACGCGAGTGCAGCGTTTGCATAGAATGCACCGCTGCGGATCGTTGGCAACGATCGGCGAAAGGTACTTTTCCGGTTGGACGTTCTTGCGTTCGGTAAATCGTTCCTCGACGTCGCCCCAATCGAAGATCACCTCTTGAAGTTCGCATTCGCCGCCGCGGTCGCAGACCGGACAATCAAGCGGATGGTTTGCAAGCAGGAATTCGCCCATCGCTCGCTGGGCCTTTTCGATCTCAGAGCTGGCGGTCGTCACGACCATGCCGTCGGTGCACTTTATAGTGCAGGACGTTTGGAGCTTCGGCATCTTGTCGATGCGGACAAGGCACATTCGGCACGACGCCTGCGGTTCGAGGTCCTGATAGTAGCAGAACGACGGAATGCTGTAAGCATTTTCACGGCAAACGTCGATCAAAACGGCACCCTTCTCCGTTTCAAATTCTTTGCCGTTGATCGTAACTTTTATCGGTTCTGTTGACATCAATTAAATAGATCTTTCGAATGACTAACGCTCAGATAATTAATCCGATAATTTTGCCCTCGACCCTTGTGTGCGCTTAGGCGGTTCCTACGGCCTCCTGGAGTTCCGCCGCATCCATGCGAAATTAAGGTTGCGTTTCCAGATCAGGCGACGCGTCTTTTGCCTTCGCCTTCACCTTAACTTTTGGTTTCTTTTCCGCTGTAACGGGTGCTGCCGCTGCAGCTGATGAATCCGCAGCATTTGCCGGCACGTTGATCTTTTTGTGCTTAGGACGGGTCTTACCGAAACTTCCGGCAAATATCTTCCCGCGTCTGCTTTTTTTGTCGCCTCTACCCATATGTGTTTACCTCTTACTAATTGAGCTGATGCTCATTTCCGTTCATTTTGTGGAATAGCCACTTTTTGAAATCGTCCGGAAATTGTTTGATAGCGCTTTGGACCGGCCATGCCGCCGCGTCTCCGAGCGGGCAAAATGATTTTCCTTCGATGTTGTCGCAGATGTCGAGCAGCAACTGAGCGTCCGATGGCTTTCCGCCGCCGGCCGCAATGCGGTCGAATATCTTTACGAGCCAATCAGTTCCCTCACGGCAAGGTGTGCACCAGCCGCAGGATTCGTGTTTATAAAATTCGGACAGGTTCTTGGTCGTCTCCATTATGTCGACCGTTTCGTCCATGACCATCATGCCACCCGTGCCGAGCATCGAACCTGCCTCAACTAGACCTTCATAATCTAGTGGGATGCCCTTGCCGAGGATCTGGCCGGCATTCATTATGTAAACGCTCGATCCGCCCGGGATGACTGCTTTCAGCTTTTTGTTGTCGCGAAGCATGCCGCCGCAGTCTTCCATAATGAACTTTTCCATATCGGCATAGCCCATTGGAAGTTCGTAGACGCCCGGCTTCTTGACGTGACCGCTTATGGACCAAAGTTTGGTTCCGCCTGATTTTTCGGTGCCGAGGTCGCGCCACGCGATGCCGCCCATCTCGATGATCTGCGGGATACTCGTCAGCGTCTCGACGTTATTTACGACGGTCGGGCAGGCGTAAAGGCCTTCGACCGCTGGGAAAGGCGGCTTCATTCGCGGGTGGCCGCGGTAGCCTTCGAGCGAGCTTAGAAGCGACGTTTCCTCACCGCAGATGTATGCACCGGCTCCGGTGTGGGTGTGGATGTCCATCGAAAAGCCCGAACCGAGAATATTCTCACCGAGCAGTCCGGCCTCGCGTGCCTCGCGAAGGGCTTCGTCCATGACACCGATCAGATAATTGTATTCGCCGCGATAATAGATGTAACCGGTCTGTGCGCCGAGCGTGAAGCCGGCGATGATCATTCCTTCGATAAGCGCATGCGGGTCGCCCTCGAGGAGATAACGATCCTTAAAACTGCCGGGTTCCGACTCATCGGCATTACAAACTATATATTTGGGCTTTGGCGAATCGAGGGGAACGAATGACCATTTCATCCCGGTCGGAAAGCCGGCACCGCCGCGACCGCGAAGAGCAGAGTCTTTGACCTCCTTGATGATCGCATCCTGCGTCATTCCAAACGCCTTTTCGAGCGACTTATAGCCGCCCGTTTCGCGATACACCTTTAGCATGTGGCCATTTTCAATAAACACCCGCTTTAGCTGTAAAGGTTCGCAACCTATCGCCTTGATTTCCATAAACTAGAAAATCCTTACTACTTTCCCAACGATCCGCTCTTTTCCAATCGTAGACGGCTTCCAAAATCGGCTATCATCACTCGCTGGTCGATTATCACCGAGTAGGAAGTACTCGCCTTGAGGTACAGTGAACGGGCCGAAGTCATCAACCGATGTCACCGTTTTGAAGGGTTCTTCCATCGCCATGCCCTCTACAAATAACTTTCCACACTTGATCTCGATCTTCTCTCCGCCGAGTCCTACCACGCGGAAGAGATACCGTGTCGACCCTTTCTCTCCCAGGATCCGCCTCCTTTCGTCGAGAGGCAGAGTGTGCATCACGAGATCAAACCGTTTTACCTCATCGTCGGCATTCGCAATCGACCGCCAGGCGACGTACGAGTCAGTCGGTATTGTCGGCTCCATGGCCCCTGTAGAAACCTTGACCAAGCCGTAACCGCAGCCGACGGAAAACCCACAGACGAGGCCAACAACTATCAATAAGATCAGCCTATGATTGCTTTCATTCACAAATGCTTTCACTCGCTCGCCCGAAGACTAAATTAGTTCTTAATCCTCTTAGTCGCAGTTATCAAGGATCTGATCCACTTTTTCCACCGTAAGATCTTCGTGATAATCGAATCCGATCTGCATCATAGGTGCAGTGCCGCAGCTTCCGAGGCATTCGACGAGCGAGACCGTGAATTTTCCATCCTCGGTCGTTTCGCCGGGATGTATGCCGAGTTTCGAACACACATGATCGGTAATTTCCGGTTCGCCCATGATCTTGCACGACAGCGTTTTGCATATCTGCAGATGGTGGCGGCCGACGGGACGCATATTGAACATCGAATAGAACGTCGCCGTTTCCCAAACGTCCGTTACCTCGAGGCCCAGAAACTTCGCGAGATAGTTAACGCCGGCATTATCGATCCATCCGCGTTCTCGTTGAATGACGAAAAGCAGCGGGATCAATGCAGATCGCGTCCGGTCCGCCGGATATTTTGCGAGATGGCCCTTCATTTCCGCCACGACATCCGGTGAAAACTCGGCCACATCGTCGGTGTAAACGATCTGATCTGTGTAACTAGTAGGTGTTGCTGCGGCCATCTTATTCGCTACGGTACAAAATTATATACAATAAAACCTTGAATCTTGATCGGTTTGTTCCTAACCAATATTGGATCGAACTTCGATTTTTGAGCTGCCTGTTTGGCGGCGGCTCGCAAAAGCGGATGCCCCGTCCATGCTTCTGCGGATTCTACCTCTCCTGCTTCGTTAACTATTACGTGAACTGTCACAGCACCGCCCGCTTTTATTGCCCTCGCTGCAGGCGGATAACTCGCTTTGCCAAGTTCGGCGTCGAGAAAGTTCAAATAATTTGATAAACGAGCCACGTCTTGGAGTGAGAGCTTTTTTCCAACGAATCGCCCCGAATCAGTCGTGGCGGCTTTCGGTCTAGGTGTTACATCCTCCTGCTCGCTTATGTTGCCCTCATGAAGAGGAACCAAAATCGATTCCACTTTCTCGATACCCACTTTAGAGCAGTCGACATGCTGGAAATACTTGCTGATCTTGTAGTCCCGTTTCTGTACCGTAAAGTGATAGTAGCCTGTTTTCAGGTTCTCAAAAGTATGGATCGAGCCCCCGGGGTAAGCGTAGAAACTTGTCGAGATCTCTGTAGCATATGCTTCGGCATACGCATCCGATACTTCTTTTTTTCCTTCCGCGTCAACTACTTTTAACGATACCCCGCAGGTCTCGTCCTGGCCAACAGTCGCCATAGCCAACAAAAGAAGAAGGACCGTTGCAGAAAACAATACGTTTAGTCCGTAAGCTTGTAAGACTGCGAATTTCATCTATCAATCTCACCTAAAACAATATCGAGGCTTCCGATGATCGCGACAACGTCGGCGACCATTTCGCCTTCACTCATAACCGGGAGGGCCGAGAGATTAACAAAACTCGGGCCGCGGAAATGGACGCGTTCAGGTTTCGGGCCGCCGTTCGATTTCATATACACGCCAAGTTCGCCCTTTGAGGCTTCGATGGCGTGATAGACCTCGCCTTCCGGAACGTTGAATCCTTCTGCAACGATCAGGAAGTGATGGATCAGCGAATCCATATGCTTTCGCATATCATCGCGGTCCGGCAAAACCACCTTCGGTGCATCGGCTTTAACAGGTCCCGGTTTCAGGCGGTCCATGGCCTGACGGACGATCTTATGCGATTCGATAAGTTCGCGCATCCTGACCTTGAATCGCGACCAAACATCGCCATCGGGTTCGGTCGGGATCTCAAAATCATATGTCTCATAACCGGTATACGGATTATGGCGGCGAAGGTCGAGTTCGACACCGCAGGCGCGAAGGCACGGGCCGGTCAACCCCCAATCTATCGCATCTTCGCGAGATATGCCGCCGACGCCTTTTGTACGCATCTGCCAGATGGTGTTTCCGGTGATCAGCGTGTCAAAGGTTTCCAAAGCGTCAGGGAAATCACGAAGGAACTGATTGACACGATTCTCGAACCCCGCCGGAAGGTCCATCATCAATCCGCCAATGCGGAAGTAGCTCGGCGTCATGCGTCCGCCCGAAGCCGATTCGATGATATTAAGGATCTTCTCGCGTTCCTTAAATGTGAACCAAAACGGCGTCATCGCACCCATGTCCAAGCACGACGTTCCGAACCATACCATGTGCGACGCTATCCGCTGAAGCTCACACATCAGAACGCGAATAACCTGTGCCCTTTCGGGTATTTCGAGGCCGAGCAGCTTTTCGGCCGCCATTACATAGGCAAGATTATTACCAAGCGGATTAAGATAATCCATCCGGTCGGTGATGACTATGCCCTGCTGATACTTCTTGTATTCAAACAGCTTCTCCATTCCGGTATGGAGGTAGCCGATGTCCGGGATCGCCTTCACAACCATCTCGCCGTCGAGCCTAAGGTCCAGACGAAGCACGCCATGCGTCGATGGATGCTGCGGCCCCATCGAGAGCGTCATCTGCGACTCAAGCGCTTCGTCGGTCGCATCTACGCCGACCGGAAAGTTTTCGACTGCTGTGCTCATTTTGATACGGGTGAGAATGTATGGCTCCTAGAATTCACCATTCACCATTCATCACTCATCACTCATCACTCATCGTTAACCACTTATTAATTCATACTGTACGGCTCATAGCCGCGCAGCGGATAATCCTTTCTCAGTGCATGTCCGTCAAAATCGGATGGCAGCAAAATGCGGCGAAGGTCGGGATGGCCTTCGAAATTAATACCTAAAAGGTCAAAGGTCTCACGCTCGTGCCAATCCGCCGTCTTCCAAAGATCCGTTACCGTCTCGACGTTAGCGTCGTCTTCTGTAAGCACGACTTTCAGCCGAAGCCGACTGTAGTTTGTCGTTGAGAAGAGATGATAGTTCACTTCAAACCGCGGGTCGTCCTCGGGACCGCGGTCGCAGCCGCAAAGATCCGCGAGCATATCGTAACCGTGGCCGTCACGCAGCGCAGTGCAGATATTGTGGATCTCGTCGCGATGCACGAATAAAGTGACTTCGCCAAAAGCTTCTTTGATATCGATTACGCCCTTCGAATTTTCCTCGCGAAGCTTTTCCGCGATCGCGTGAAGTTTCTCTGTCATTTTGTTCGATCTTGACCGGCCAATTTTATGAGGATCGGCGTTTCTCGTGCCGCGACGGTATCGAATACGGCCGCGAAACATTGTTTTGAGCAACCTCGATCTCGGTCTCGCGTTCGAGTGCCGTGCCTTCTGTTACCGGCAGCGTTCCCGGAACGATCGATTCGCGGGCTTCGGTCTCAAAGGCGTCGTGACGATCCTTGACCGATTCCTTCATTATCTTTTCCTGCAACATCGTGATCGCATGAACCAGCATTTCCGGCCGCGGCGGACAGCCCGGCACATAGATATCGACGGGAACTATCTTGTCAACGCCTTGAACGATCGCATAATTGTCGAATACACCGCCCGATGTAGCACACGCTCCCATGGAAATGACCCATTTCGGTTCGGGCATCTGGTCATAAATTCGGCGGAGCACCGGTGCCATTTTTCGTGAAACGCGGCCGGAGACGATCATAACGTCAGCCTGCCGCGGCGATGCACGAAATGTCTCGGCGCCGAACCGCGAAAGGTCGTTTCGTGCCGAAACGGTATTCATCATCTCGATGGCGCAGCAAGCCAACCCGAAAGTGGCCGGCCAAAGGCTCGATTTGCGTGCCCAATTGATCACCGCGTCGAGCTTTACGGTCACTACATCAGGCAGCGATTCGAATACTGTGTTTTCTAAACCCATATGACTACGATTCCCTGCGTTGATCAGGATTGCCGGTCCTAGGCGGCCCGCTTAATATCAGCCGGCTCGAGATGCTGGTGGACGTTCCTCCGCATTGCTTTTGCCTGAGTTTTTGCAGAGGCGCGTGCCTGCGTACTCCAATCGAAGGCCCCTTTGCGCCAGTCATAGACCAGGCCAATAACGACCGTCGCCAGAAAGATCATTATCCCGACGAATGCCACCGTTCCGTACAAAACGCCGGTTGCCGCTTCCTGAAACAGAAGCTGCTTGAAGGCGACCGCGAACGGTATCATGAACAAGATCTCAAGATCAAAAAGGAGAAACGTAACCGCGACAACGTAAAACTTTATAGAAAACCGGTTACGGGCGGAGCCGACAGGATCCTTTCCGCATTCGTACGGCATCAGCTTGGTCGCGGTCCGTTTACGGGGCCCGATAAGCTGCGTTACCAACAGTTGGCTCAGGCCAAATCCGAGCGCCACGACGAACATCATCACGATCGGCAGGTAGTCCGTTAAGCTAAAAGGTGACATTGAACTCCCTAAATAAGGAAAAGCGACCGGTCCGCGGTCCGTATCAGTTCGTAATAGGACGGCCTGGATCAGATTGAGAAATTCGGCACAAATTCAATCGTAAGGTAACGGTTAATTAGTGTCAAGGCACACTCTGCGGTGTTTTCGGGCTATCGAAATAACACGTATGAGGCGTTCTGCGTTACGACTTGAGCGTTGGTGAAAACCATTAATTCATTGACCGAAACGAAGGCCTTGTGCTAACTTTCATCTAGGTTAAGCTTTAGCATTCATACCCGCAGAACACACTTCGGCGTTCAATCATTTGTTGTGATCACAGGCTTTAATACAGATATAGAATTTGAGGGCGTCACGTACCATGTTCAGACCGAAGACAAAGGTCTGGCAAAGCCTGTAATAATGTCGCTTGTTTATGACGGCGGGACAATTCTCGCCAGCAGGCGTGTGAGTTACGAGGACCTGATCGAGAGCGGCTTTGACGAAAAGATCCTAGAAGGGCGCCTGAATCGGCAACATAGCCTGATCTGCGCTGCCATCAAGGCGGGGCGCCTGGAAGACCTTAAGGCACTGTCCAAGGGCGAAGGCGTGGCCGCGCAAAATGCTGCCGTCAAAATGTCGGAAACCGTCGCCGCGGGCGAATCGGCGTTTCCTGAGACGTACGACGCTGTTCCAAAGCCTGAATCAGGGGAACTGTCTACTCCGATCCCGCGTCCCGTTTTTGATGGTAATGACGACCTCGAAGCATTGATGTCTTTCTCGGAGCCGCTGGTCGACGTTATCCATGTTATTGAAGAAGAAGAGGTCTTCGTTTTGCCGGATACGGCGGTTGAGATCGTCAGCGACATGGCGGGCAAGGCACGACCCGGGAACGACAGACTCAGCATCGAATTGCTCGGCGAAACGGATTTCAAAGGCGGCGACCGAAAATCCGTCGGATTCATGGTCTGCCGGGGCACGGAACGCAAGGTCGTTCCGTATGCACAGGTGATGGTCAAGATCATCGGTTCGACGTTTCGGCCGCTGATCTTTCACGCGGCGACGGATCAAAACGGCATCGCGAAGGTCAACTTACAGCTACCGGGGTTCAGATCCGGCCGTGCCGCGTTTCTGGTTAGAGCTATGAGTGAGGGCGAAGAGGTCGAGCTCCGCCGCCCGATCACACACGGTTAGACATCTGACGTTTTGATTTACCGCCGCAATAGGCGAAAATTATCGTAGCGATGATTACGATAGTTTTGAACGGCGAAGAGAAAAAGATCGATGGCAAGGTCACGCTGGACCGGCTGCTCGATCTTTTTTCGATGCCAAAGCAGCGTGTCGCGGTGGAACTGAATAAGAATGTGATTCGCCGACGCGACTGGGCGGCGACAGCGATTTCAGAGAATGACACGATCGAGGTCGTTCATTTTGTCGGCGGCGGTTAATTCAGATTTATGTCAGATCCAAAGATCGAATTTCTTCGGCATCTAGTTGCGACAATAGTGTTTCGCGGCAATGTTGCGATCCGTGACGCTGGCGAGGAATTTGAGGTGTTCAAACTTTCAGATGACGTTCGAACGCCAAGCGAAATTCTCGCTCACATCGGCGACCTGCTCGAAGGCTCTCTTTTCCTGTTAAAGGGCGAGATGCGAATGCTCAACTCGGGATCGTTGCCGTGGAACGATGAGATTGCACGTTTTGTGAACGCAGCGCATGAACTAGATTCGTATCTGACGTCTGATCCGCAGATCGAAATTCCGATCGAAAAACTTATACAGGGCCCGATCGCCGATGCCCTAACGCACGTCGGTCAACTTGTGCTATTACGAAGGGCCGCCGGAATACCGATCACCTCAGAACCTTACTTTCAAGCAGATATCTTCGCTGGTAAATTTTAGAACATAACCGATCGAACTTTGCGTTCTTCGCGGCTTTGCGTGAAAATCCTTTCAGATGTCAGATAACTTCGTTTTAGCGGGAAGAGAATTCGGTTCGCGGCTTATAATCGGCACGGGAAAATATCGTTCGTTCGATGAAATGAAGGCGGCACATAAGGCTTCCGGCGCCGAAATGGTCACGGTTGCGGTCAACCGCGTTCCGCTTGATCGAAAGACCGAATCGTTTCTTGATCACCTTGATCCGTCAATGCAGATCCTGCCGAACACGGCGGGCTGCTACGACGCGGAACATGCTATCAGAACCTCGCGTCTGGCACGCGAAGCTCTTGAGACGGATTGGATCAAACTTGAGGTGATCGGCGACCCGGTTACGCTATTGCCGGATAACGAACAGACGCTTGAGGCCGCAAAGGTTTTGGTCAAAGAAGGCTTTATCGTACTGCCGTATTTCACAGACGATCTGATAATGGCGAAAAAGCTCATTGATGCGGGCTGTCCGGCGGTGATGCCGCTTGCGGCGCCGATCGGTTCGGGAATGGGGGTACAGAATCCGTCGAATCTGCGGATCATGCGTGAACAGCTTCCCGACGCGACGATCATCGTCGATGCCGGAGTCGGCGTTCCATCAGACGCGGCGATCGCAATGGAACTCGGTGCCGACGCCATCTTAATGAACACCGCCATTGCCGAAGCCGGCGACGCTGCCCAGATGGCAACCGCAATGAAACTAGCCGTCCAAGCCGGTCACCTCGGCTACCTTTCCGGCCGAATGCCCAAACGCCTCTACGCCTCAGCCTCAAGCCCGATCCAAGGAGCAATCAGGTAAGACAGGCTTCCGTTGAGGCGATCAAATTAATGAGCATTCAAGTGTTATATTTTGGAGCAACCGCAGACGCAGCCGAAACAAAACAAATGGATTTGGACTTTAGCGGGTCGGTCGGTGATCTTGTCGCTCATTTAAGTCAAAGGCACCCTCAGCTGTCCCGGCATAAACTACTCTTTTCAGTGAACGAGCAATACGCTGATAAGGAAGCCCTTATTAGGGACGGCGACGAGGTCGCCATATTTACGCCTGTTTCCGGAGGTTGAAATGCGTTCAGTTCAAATACTCGCTTTGTTTGGATGTATCTTTATGTCGTCCTCGACCTGCGCGCTCTCGCAAGAGAAACTAACTTCTACGGAAATGCCGAACCATATTCCCTTCAAGTACTCACTGGGAGACTTTGGGAGCGCAAAAGTCGAAGATTACAAAAAAGAAAGAATAGAGAATCCGAATGAGCCCACAATGCCGTTCGATGCACCGGCGCACCGTTGCTATCACCTGGAAGTAAAGCGGCCTTTGCCCGCATTAGAGAAGGGGCCTCGATACTTCTATCCGGCCTCTTCGTTTCTTTGTCTAGTGCCAACCTTCGATCCGTCCGAAGCTCACTTTTCGACCGCTTACCCGAACTACTCTAAGGCTGTCAAATTGATCAACAAACTGCTAAAGGAAAGGCCGAGGGAGTTTCGCCAATTCGATGATCTTTTCGATTTCCCGTATAACAATGCGGGATGGTCGGTTAAGGCGAAGGTCAGTTACCTAGATTTCGCCGATGTTTCGGGTGTTTTCTTTCTAACTCAATATTCAAATGAGTTGACGCCCAACCCGCTCAACAACGAAGAATTGACCGCCAATTTTCAAGGATTAACCAAAGACGGCAAGTTCTACGTTGCAGCACGATTCAGTACCACGCATCCGAACCTACCCCGCGGACTTGATTTTATTGATAGCAAGGTGCAATACGATTGCCTCGAGTTTAAGTATCCGGAAATCAATAATTGCGTTTCGAAATATTTAAAAGCCGAGCAAGCGCGGCTCGAATCATTGCCAGAAGTGAAGTTCGTCCCTTCGCTGGAGAGCATCAGATCGCTTTTGAGTTCCGTGTCGACACGCTAATGGAGGATTTCTGCGAAATTACTGCCCATCCCATCGACATCACCTCTGTCGCCCGCCGCGTAGTGCCGCCGGAGTGTGGGGCGACGGTTACGTTGGACGGTTACGCGCGGAGATTTACCAAAGTTAGGGAAACGGGCGAGGTGCGGGAGACCGAGTATTTGGTTTATGAAGCTTACGAGCCGATGGCTTTGAAGGAGATGGCGAAGCTAATCGAACGTGCGAAGGCCGAATTTGATGTGTCGGCGGTCGGGATCGTGCACCGTTTGGGAAAACTTGAGATCGGCGAGACGAGCGTGGTGATCTCGGTCGCCGCACCGCATCGAAAGGCGGCCTTCGCTGCCTGCGAGTGGCTGATCACCGAACTCAAACGCACTGTTCCGATCTGGAAAAAAGAAGTCTACGCAGATGAGGAAGTATGGGTCCAAGGGGAAATGCCTGCAGGACCAAGTTCGCCGGAATAACGGATAAGTGAAAACTGATAGGTGATGACGAAGAGTTATTACTTCTAAGTTATTAGTTCTCACTTACTCCGAAAATATCAGTCATCAAATTGCTTCCTTGCCCGGTCGACCAGCGAGTCAAAGTGGCTCTCCAGATCTGGATTAACGCCTCGCAAGCCGTTGACTACCGATACACCCCATTCAGTATATTCAAGCCGACGTTCGTTGGTCCAATCGGCGGGCGGGCTGTTGGTTATGTCGGTTATGTTGCTTATTTTGTCGGCAAGTTTTATTTGCTTTGCCTCGGGCGATAGGTGCGGGGCGTGTTCGACCTGAAGCTGTTTGCGTTCCGCTTTTGGCAGACTTTTATCGTCCGTGACCTCGAGGACAAAGCCCGTGACCCGTTCGCCGAACATCGCGGTTAACTCGTCCGGGGTCGTGTCTGTGTCTTCGACCGTGTCATGAAGGATAGCTGCGGTCAGTACTTCGAGGTCATCGACCTGTCCGATATTGGCTAGGATGTTTGCGACTTCGAGCGGGTGGTTTATGTAGGGTTCGGCTTTTTCGCCTTTGCGTTTTTGGCCGGTATGTTGACGAGCCGCATAGCTCGCCGCTTCAATTAGTTTATTTACGTGTTTCACATTTCAGTCTGCCGAAAACGCAGAAAAAGGTCAATGCCGAAGCCTTGACCTTTTCCGAAGTCTGATGATCGATGCCTTATTTAATGACAGTGATCTCGAGTCTCTTTCCGCCGGAAATAAGAAATTCGGCCGGGGCGATCCCAAATTCGGTAACGACGGTCTGCGTTGCGGGCTTGATGCCGCCGGTCGTGCGGTCGGTGTTGAGCGTCGCCAGCATCGACGGTGGCAGATTGGGCAATTCGTTTGAGCCGATTATCGCTCCGGTCGATGTGCGAAAGACGCGGACGTAGAGGCGGTCCGGCGTTTTGATAAGGTTCATCGTCTCGACCAGATCGGTCAGGTCGTTGGGGACAAAATGCTGGATCGCTTCATCCTTCTGTATCGCCGCCCCATCACCGATCTTGATCGTAAGCTGGCCGGGTGTCGTTCCGGCAGGTATCAGCACCGGGATCCTCTGCACAAAAATTCGGCCCGAATCGGTCCGGGCAAACGCCTGAATCTCGATAGTTTCACCCGCACGCACTTCAGTCCGGTCGATCGCTATCCTCTCAAGCGTTGCCGTCTTACTGCCGTCAAAGGTCTGAAGATCAAGTGTAATACCGGAGATCTCAAGATCGTCGAAACGCCCGCGGAGCAGATTCTGCACCGGGACGGCGACCGAACCGGCGGCAAGCTGTGACGCCTGGCCACCCGCGAATCGGCGTTCTATCTTGATCGCCTCGCGGCCCGCGACCTTTATTTCGCCGTTGATCAGAATGGTCGTGTCGCCAATCGAGCGTTCCTGGGCGACAAGCGTGTTGTAGATCGTGATATTGAGCAGGAGCGGCGTCAGGAAATCATCCTTTGCCACTTCGAAATTCATCGTGTCTGTCTGGCCGCGGGTGGTCCGATAATTAAGGCGAACGGGTATCATTCGCGGTGCCTGGCCGAGCTTGCCGAAAACGCCGGTCGCACGGTCCTGCGTCATTGTGCCGACCATCGCATTCGGAACGGCGAGCTTGAACGAGTTGTTTACGTTCGGAACGACCGTTACGACACTCGATTCAGACATCGGAAGGTCAGACGTCCCAAGGCTTAGGAATGGATGGCCGAATGCGTAGATCTTGTCGCCGACACGCATTGTTACAGTACCGGCGGCAGCGAGGGTGTAATCGCCACGGGTCAATTGCATCGAAACGGAAGCGCCGCCCTGCAGCGTATTCTCGTCGGCCTTTTTCATCGGTGATATAGGCGCCGAACCTCCGACGGCCGAAACGGGCAGAAGCCCGGCGGACATTAGTTGAGGAGCGAATCTATCCAGTACTTCACGTGAAATGCCGTTAAAGGTAACAGGCGTTCCGATCGGCTGAAACGTCTGGCCTGCAACCGACATCAACAGCGAATCGGCGGGGACGCCGGAAACCATCGAGCCCGACCCGGTTGAACTAGGCAAGCGCGAATTTAAAGTCGCCGACGCCATGTCTGCGAATGAGAATGAACGCGGTTCAGACGACGCACTTCCGGCTGAGCCTTTCTGCTCAAAGATGTCGATCATCTGCTCTATCGGCGTGATGCCGCAGATCGGTTCTTTGGAAAAGGGAAAGCTGTATGAGATCGCTCCGACCAGCTTGCCGTCGATGTATACCGGCGAGCCGGACATGCCCGCAAACACACTCGTTCGATCGGCGCTTCCGCCGCTGATCCGGCCGACGATCAGGTCCTGTTTCGGACCGATCCCGCCCGGAACCACGCCCAGTATTTCAACATTGAACTCTTCCGGCACGGTGCCTCGGAATACGGTCATTGCGGTTCCGCGCATGCCTTCGCGGACTTGCGAGAGCGGCATATAACGGGCATTTCCCGCAGAAGCCGAACCGGATGTGCTGGTCGTGACCGGGGTTGATTGTGCAAAGATCGCGGATGCTGAGACCAAAATTGCTAGGACGGAGGTAGCGAGGCGGTTGTTTGTCATGGTTAAAAACATCTTCCTTTAGAGCCAAACGTTATGGTAACATCTGAGGTGGCATATCTAAAGCTTTTTCCGAGCTTGCTTTTAGACACATTTCCTTCCCAACACGTTGTATTCACGATATAAACCATCCTTGAATTATGGCAGGTACCAAACGTTTAGTTAAGAGTTTCACAAGGCTGTTGATGCCTGTGATCATTGTGTCCGTGGTCGCTGTTTTGATCGCATCTGTTTGGCTTGTTCACGAAGCATCGCAGCCGTTCAAAGCTAGTTACCTTGTAACCCCGGCCACATACGGACAACTTAGCTCGCGCGGTGCACAGGTGACCGAAGAAACGTGGTCGAATCGTGACGGCTCTGTTGCCCGCGGCTGGCTGCTCCGGGGCATACCGAATGGGCCGGCCGTCGTTCTTCTTCACCGATTTGGCGCTGACCGGTCACACGTTCTGAACCTCGGAGTGAAGCTCAGCGAAGCGACGAATTTCACCGTCCTGATGCCTGATATGAGGGGCCACGGGGAAAATCCGCTGTTGCTGCATTCGTCATTCGGCGGCTGTGAAGCGGACGATACCAACGCCGCGATAGATTTCGTGCGCACTCTGCGTTCGCCCGAGAATCTTGCCTTGGTCGGCAGTGATATCGGTATCTACGGCGTGGAAATGGGAGCGATAGCTGCAGTAGCCGCGGCAACCAAAGATCCGAGTATTAGGGCATTGGCACTTGACTCGGCTCCATATGATTCAGACAACCTTGTCGCCGGCATTATTGCAAAGCGATATCCTTTCGCTAGCAGCATCACTTCAAAATTCGCATCGCTTGGGGCATACCCATATTACTACCAGGGTTGCTATCGCCGCGTTCCGACTTGTGAGATGGCGAAGACAATCAGCAAGCGAAGAACGATGCTACTTGGCGGCGTAGATGAGCCGGAGTATCAGGAATCAACGTCGAGACTCAGCAAGTGCTTCCCGGTCGATACGACGGTCGATGCGAAAACCGATCTGAGCCCATCAGGGATGAGCATTACAAAGGCTTCGATGGAACTTTCAGAAGCGTACGACCAGCGCGTCATCGATTTCCTGAAGATCTCGCTTACGACACCCTGACCGGGGTCAGATATCAAGCTTTTTCTTACTATGACCGTTCGATTGAGCGGCCTTCATTATGTCAGCGCTCTGCTCCATTTGACCGACGGCCTGGTCAAGAATACCTTTCAGGCGTTCGAGCCGTTCCGAGGTGGAGGTCATCGAGAGGAGCGAGTATTTCAGATCATTCTCGAGATTGAACGCGGCAGTTACCAGAAACGAAAGCTGTTCGGGTTCTGCCTGCGGTATCTCGGGCAGCGGGCCACGATTTCCGCTCATTTTGAAGGCAGCTTTCGCAACTCGCTCGAATAAACCAAAAACTTCGTCGGACAGCGGCTGCACCACCCCGGGAGCTTCGGGCTCATCAACAAAAAAACTAACATGGGCGGTCAAATATGGGACACCAAGATCCACATATTCCAAAACGCGATAGCGCACGAGGCCGCTTGTGATTATATTTGACCGCTCGTCAGGCATCGTTTGCACTTCGCGGATCTCGGCGACGCAACCGACTGTACCGACCTCGGGCTTTACGTCAAAGCCAGCATCAGATTCAAAGAAGCTTATGCCAAACATATTTGCTTCGGCCTGAGCGTCGGCGAGCATCTGCCGATAACGGGGTTCGAAAATATGGAGCGGGAGAAGTTCGTTCGGCAATAGGACCAGCGGCAAGGGAAAGAGAGCTAAATGCTCCAGATCTTTAACTTTTTCGAGGGCTTCTTCCATATTCTAATTTGCTGCTGAGGACGAGGCATCCGATGTGGCCGTCAATGAAATAAACTCAGCTATCTTTTCTGGTTCTTCCCCAAGCAGTGCCTGTTCTTTGGCTCCGATAATAGTAGCTGAGATCGTCTGACGGTTGCCGCGAAAACGCTTATCGCGGATGACCAGGTCTTCGATAACGCGGCGTTCGAGCACGCTTCGCTCGATGTCTTCTTCGACGTCGGCGGCGACAGCGTATTCGACCGGCACAGACATATTTCTGACGCGAACGTGCAAGGCTCCGGTCTCTTTTTGTGCCTGATCGCGGATCTTTTTCATCTCGAGCAGGGAATTCGGAAAGCCAAGCTGGCCTTTCAGGGTGATCTCAATGATCGGCGAAGGTTTATCCGGCTCCGCATGTCTTGCGGTCGTGCGGACGTATTCGAGCAGTTCGTCGGTCAGAACTTTGGTGTCATCAAATTTTGTTACTTCAAACGTCAAACGCTGGAACGGGCGATGGTGATATTCGGTTATATGCGTTGCGTTGACGCTGTTGTCTTCGCCGACTTCGACGACAAATGAGCCACGCGTTTCGCGGTATTCGCTTATATTTGTCACCTCGATCGAACCGGGATTGAACGCCCAATTATCGATCTCGTAGTGCATGTGCGTATGCCCGAGGCCGACGTAATCCGTCACCTCTTTCAGCTCTTTCAGGGCGTTGACGGAAAGAGCGGTAATGGGATGCGTTTGATGGCCTTCGACATCTGTATGGAGCATTAGGGCGTGAAACGCTCCTTCGCGACGGTTTTCGCCGATCGCTTTCGTCAGCATCGGAATCGCCCAATTTGCCGAAGCTCCGTACCAATGCGAGCCGAATATTCGTGCCCGGCCAATATCTATAAATCCGCCTCTGCCGGTGTCGGCGTCCCACGGTTTATATGCTATGCGGCCTTCTTCGTTCGTGGGTTCGAGCAAATAAACAAGATTCCAGTTAGCAAGCGACCGCAGCCAGCTATATTCGCTGTCGGTGTGCTTCTGGTCGTGGTTTCCTTCGATGCTGACGACCGGAATTCCGGCGTCCTTCAAAAGCGTCAGGCCGGCGACGGCATAGTTCATCGTTTCGGGCGGAACCGTGCGTTTGTGAAAGAAATCGCCACACATCAAGACAAAATCGACCTTCTCCTCGATGCCATATTTGCGGATCACATCGATCCAGGCGTCGAAAAAATCGCGCGGACTCTCGGGCAAATGGTACCGAGTGCAGCCTAGATGCACGTCGGCAATATGCAAGAACTTCATACCGTGATTTTAACACAACGTGTTAGATTAGCCGTATGGACAAGGTCGTACTTATAACCGGTGCTTCGAGTGGGATCGGGCGGGCGACGGCGAAGCTGTTTCAGACCAAAAATTGGAAAGTCGCGGCGACAATGCGTTCACCGGAAAAAGCGAGCGATATGCATCGCATAGCGGATATCGCATGCATTCGTCTCGACGTCACCGATGTCGACACGATAAAGGTCGCGATCGCCGAGACGCTCGGGCGATACGGCCGCATCGACGCCGTCGTCAATAATGCGGGTTACGGTTCGCTGGGGCCATTTGAGGCTGCCGATGATGAACAGGTCAGGCGTCAGTTCGAAACGAACGTGTTCGGTCTGATGAACGTTTGCCGCGAGATACTTCCCTACTTTCGCGAGCAGAAACGCGGCCACATCGTGAACGTGGCATCGGTCGGCGGCAGGATGGCCTTTCCATTGTCGAGCCTTTATAATGCTACCAAATGGGCGGTCGAAGGATTTTCGGAATCGCTGCATTACGAACTCGATCCGTTCAATATTCACGTCAAGATAATCGAGCCCGGGCCGATAAAGACCGATTTCTACGGCCGATCGAATGACTTCGCCAGGATGGAAGGCGTTCCCGAATACGACGCCATGGCCGCGCGCATGGAGCCGAACATGAAAAAAGCGGGCGAAGAAGCCCCCGACGGTTCGGTCGTCGCCCAGACGATCTACGACGCGGTGACGGACGGCTCGCGGCGGCTTCGATACGGCGTAAACACAAAGGGAATATTGACGCTTCGGCGGCTCTTGCCCGAATCTGCGTTCTACGGTTTAATAAGAAAGATAATTTTAAAATAGCTAAATGGGCGTGAAAATGAGACTATGTCTTTTCATCTCAGACTTTCCCCGGGTTGCTGAGTTTTATAGTTTAGTGAGCTGGTCGGGAACTCCCAATAGCTCTAATTTTTGCAAGTAATGAAAATTCTTCTCTACAATCCGGACAACGGTATTACGCGCAATTTCATGCCGCATTTGTGGATGTTCCTTCTTCAGTCTCTGACACCAGAGGAACACGAAGTCATCCTGATCGACGGCAACGCGAAAGCTATGTCTCGGCCGGAGCTCGTACAATTCTGCAAGGACGAGAACATTGGGCTAGTTGGCATTGGTGCAATGACCCGAATGGTCGCCAGGGCTTATCTCGTTGCGGATTCGCTGCGCGAAGCAGGCTTCAAGGTCGTGATGGGCGGGCCCCACGTGACGGAGTGTCCTGACGAAGCTCTTGGGCGCGATGGCGGGCCGAGGCACGCGGACGCGGTGGCTCTTGGTGAGGCCGATGAAACGTGGCCACAGATCGTTGCCGACGCCGCACGCGGTGAACTAAAAGAAGTTTATACGCCGTCATTGGACGTCAAGGGAAATGACATTAAGCCGAGCTTGCAGCCGTACCCGCATATTCCGTGGGAGACGCTGGACCTAGATCAGTTCTCACTGGTGCCAAAATTTCTTCAGCCGGTTATGGCGAAAATGGGCGCCGGTTGGGGTAAGTTCTTTGTCGTCCCGATCGAGACGGGCCGCGGCTGTCCCTATGGATGCGAATTCTGCACGGTCACAGGTTTCTTTGGCGATTCGATCCGCTTCCGAACGAATGAGAGTGTTGTCGAAGAACTTTTGCGGCTTAAAGAACGTGCGAAAAAAGAAAAAGGCCAGATCGCGGTATTTTTCATCGACGACAACCTCGCCATCAATAAAAAGCGCCTCAAAGGCCTTCTTCGCGAGATGATAGCTGCGGGAGCAACGTTGCCCTGGGTCGCACAGATCAGCGCCAATCTGCTGGGCGACGAAGAGCTTGTCGACCTCATCGCAGACGCCGGCGGCAAATGGATTTTTATCGGCATGGAATCGATCGATCCGGCGAACATGGCGGACGTCAACAAACAATTTTCAAAACCGGCGGATTATAAGGCCGTGCTCGACGGCCTTGCCCGTAGAAACATCTACGCGATCACATCGTTCATCTTTGGTATGGACAACGACACTCCGGGCGTAGCAAACCGCACGGTCGACGAGATCGAAAGCTGGGCACCGGGCCTGCCTGTTTTTGGTCAGCTTACGCCATTTCCGGCGACGCCGCTTTACGACAGGCTCGAAAAAGCCGGCCGGTTGCGACGAAAGAAACATTGGCTGGATTTCGCGCCGTTCGTGATGGCACATGATCCACTCAAGATGACGATCGACGAGGCAAAAACTGAGACCTTTGACGCGTGGTCGCGGTCGTACAGCCCTGAGCGCAATTGGGAAGCGATAAACGCCATCAGGCATTCGCCCATCGACGTTCGCATCGGCCACATTGTCGCCCGACTTTTCTTTCGTGGGATCTATTTTCCGCAGATGAGCAAGCGGGCCTGGCTCAAGCTTCTGTTCGATAACCGACGTTCGATACTCAGTCTCAGCCGCGAAGGGTTTTCGACTTATCGTAAATTCCGTAAACGAAAGCGTGTGGATCCGACTGCTATTCCGTCGGTCTAGCGATCACTATCTTGAAAAGCGTTCCGTCCGATGAATGGTCGACCGCCTGAAATTCCGCCGCACAAGCTGATCTCCGCCTTACGGGACAATGATCTGCTGCCCGCTATCGTGTTCATGCCGACCAGGCGCAAATGTGACGAAGCGGCATCCGAGGTCGCGGCTGACAAAAGCCAGGCGGTCAACAAGGCAAAGTACGAAGCACGACGGAAACTTTTCGACGAATATACGGCCCTCAACCCCGAGGTCCGCCGCCATAAACACTCCAAAATTTTGGTCCATCACGGCGTTGCTTCGCACCATGCCGGCCACATCCCGTCGTGGAAGCTGCTCGTCGAAAAGATGATGTCCGCCGGAACGCTTAATGCGATATTCGCGACCTCGACGGTCGCGGCTGGCGTCGATTTTCCGGCTCGAACAGTTGTCATCATCAATGCCGACACGCGCGGGAACGACGGCTGGCGGGCTCTGACGGCAAGCGAACTTCAGCAGATGACCGGCCGGGCTGGACGCCGCGGTAAAGACAACGTCGGCTTCGCCGTGCTCGCACCGGGACAGTTCCAGAATCCTAAAAAGATAGCCGAACTGCTTAAGGCTCCGCCCGACCCGATCGAAAGCAAGTTTCGTTCGACATATACTAGCTTGCTCAATTTGCTGGATGCTTTCGGCACGTTTTCGCAGGTAAGAGAGATCGCTGAAAAGAGTTTTGCGTTTCACGAGACCGCGAAACACGTCGAGCGGCTGCGGCGTGACCGCGAGCTGCTAGAATCGCGGCTCGCTCGTGAACTGGATGGAAGCGGATCGGGTTTTAGCATCGATGAAGTTCGCGGGTTCGAGCGGCTGACAAGTGCCAAGCGGCGACTTGACGAGCGTTTACCGGCGACCCGCTCAGACCTCAGAAGCCGTTGGATGGCCGAGAATGTTACCCCAGGGCGCATTGTTGCACAGGGTCGCAGCGGCAAACGTTTGTTTCTGGTGATCAGCGTTCACGGCGATTCGGTTACTGCGATGCGCGACGACGGAGACGGCCGCAATTTTCCGCTCTCTCGAGTGACGCGGGTTTACGAGAAGACCTATCGAATAGATGAATATGCCGCCGAGACTGCGTTTCTTGAGGTGTTCGACGGCAAAAATCCGCTCGTTCCTGAGCCGAAATTGTCTTTTCAAAGAGCTGCGTCCAATGGCGACGAGATGCTTGATAAGCTGATCGCCGAATTTACAGGGGATGATCGCTCGGCGGCCGAAGTGCTCTGGCATTCGACGGGTTCGATCGCGGAGATCGATAAGATCGGCCGGGACATCGATTTCCTGCGAAACGAGATATGGAAGCCGTTCGAAGCCCGTGCGCGTGTGCTCGACCATTTCGGCTATCTCGATTTTACGGCGGAAAAGGTAACCGACGCCGGCAAGTGGCTCGCTGACCTGCGGGTCGACCGGCCGCTGCTCGTTGGCGAAGCGATGAAGGGCGGCATTTTGGACGATATTCACCCTCGCACAATGGCGGGAATGATGGCGTCGATCGCGGCGGATTCGGACCGGAACTACGGCGATCTATATCTTTCGAATGAGTTGATGGACCTCGTCTCCGGGTTCGAAGACATAATCCACGAGGTGTCGAAGGCCGAATGGCGTTTCGGCATCGAGCCGTCCGAGGAGATAAATCTTTCCGCCGCAGCTGCCGTCGAGCGATGGGCTGACGGCGTAGCGTGGTCCGCATTGGTAAATCGCACAAAGGCCGAAGAAGGCGACCTCGTTCGGCTGATCTCCCGCACCGGCGAAGCCCTTATGCAGATCGCGCACCTCAAAACCTCCAACCCCGACGCCGCCTCCGCCGCCCGGACGACCGCCGAAATGATCCTTCGCGATCCTATTCGTTGATACTCGCATATATTTCCAATTCTCAATTCACCTCCTAGTTTGCTAAACTAAAACCACTTCGCCCGTGTTGGCGAATTACTTAATATGAAAGTTTTACTCGCAGACGAATACGGTTTTTGCTTTGGTGTTGAGCGTGCGGTCGATATGGTCGAAGACGCGGTCGGCCACGGTGAGACCGTCCGAACGCTCGGCCCGCTTATTCATAACGAGCAGGAAATGCTTCGGCTCGGGACGCACGGCGTAGCGACAATCAGCGAGCCGGTGCAGATCAGCCGCAGCGAGACCGCCGTTATTCGTGCCCATGGCGTGACGCCGCAGGTGCAGCGAGAGCTTGAGGAAAAGGCCGGAAAGGTCGTTGACGCGACGTGTCCCTTTGTGACGCGTGTCCAGCGGCTGGCTTCGCGTGCGGCCGAGCAGGATCGCCATGTCATCATCGTCGGCAGCCCGGATCATCCCGAGATGATCGGCGTTAAGGGTTACGCGCCTGATCATTCGTTCATCATTCGCGACGAGACCGAGGTCGCCGATCTGCCGCAGCTCCGTCATCCGATGGTCGTGTCGCAGACGACGATCAAAGCAAAGACCTTTTTCGATACTGCCGAGGCGATCAAGACTAAGACTGATGACGAGGTCGAGATCATCAACACTATTTGCTCCGCGACCCGCGATCGGCAGGAAGCGGCGCAGGCACTTGCCGGAATGGTCGATGCCTTTTACATCATCGGTGCCGCACACTCGTCCAACAGCGTTAAGCTTCACGGCGTCTGCAAGGAGCAATGCGAACGCAGTTTCCTCATCGAAACCGAAGACGACATCGACCCGAACGACCTCATCGGCTGCGAGACGGTAGGAGTTACCGCCGGAGCCTCAACCCCGGAATGGCTCATCAATCGCGTCGTCGCCCGCCTCGAATCCCTGAACTAACCTGTCTGGCCCCGGGTTTATTACAAATCCAAGTGTTAGACAAATAACTTATCTGTGCGGTGTACGACCGTTTCTATCAGTCTTACCATTGTTGGGATTTGCTGCAATTTGTAAGGTAAGGCCAATGATTTATATCAAAGCGAGAATAAAGTTGTACGAGCACCGTAGGAAGGTTTCCTTTGGAGACGGTTATCATCCGCTATTCAATTTCGTTTCGGAGACGAAACATGGTGGGAAGATTCACCTGGTTGATCGAGAGGAGTTCTTTCCCGGCGATGAGGGACTCGTCGAAGTCTGGTTTCCTTTCGATGATCTTGGCAAGGGAGTCATCACAGTCGGCAAACATTTTACGTTTGATGAAGGAACCCCTGTACCGATCGGCGAAGGTGTGATTGAGGAGATACTGGAGGGCGACGATCCGCCGTTTAACCAGGGCCAACGATAGTCTTCATCGCTCCATTAAACGGGATTACGCCGCATAGGTCTGTTTGGGCATCATTGCCACATAATAAAGCGACGCGGGTTGGCCCTTTGGGGAAATGTCTTGAGTTGGACGAGTTTCAGGCGGTTTTAGGTCCAGCGGAGACCTAGTCGGAGAGTCGTGGGGGAGCTGACGGTGCGGAGGAGTGTGCGGCCGACGGAGTAGCGGGAGTTTAGGATGTTTTCGGCGGCGAGGAATGCCGTGAGGCGGCCGGTGACCCTGCGGGAAACGAAGGCGTCGAGTTGGAGGAACGGTTCGAGGCGGAATTGGTTCAGGTCGTCATCGAACTGTTGCCCGGCTGCGCGGGCCTGAAGCGAGGCGGTCCAATTCTTAACGGCGTATCGGGCTTGAGCGGTGAACTGGTGGCGGGGAACTTGCGGGACGAATTTGTCGACCAGCTCCGGGTTTGATGGAAACCCAACGACGCGGGAATTGGCGAATTGATAACCGGCGTGCAGCGTAACGGAGCGAATGGTGACCTGTGCGTCTGCCTCAAAGCCAGCAGCACTAGTAGAGCCTGCGTTTTGGCGTTGGCGTGTGATCAGAATTGGCGTCGCAGAAACCGTGACGTTGGCGATCGCCTGATCGATCTTGGTGTAAAAGAAATTTCCGCGCAGGTATGTGCGGCCATTTGCGTAGCTCGCACCTGCTTCGAAATTGGTTGCCCGCTCGGCGAGCAGGTCGGCGTTTGCGTTGGTCACCACGCTACCAACGCGGAAGCCGCGATAGAGCTCGTTCAGCGTCGGTGCGCGAAAGCTGCGCGAGGCGGCAGCGTAGATCGAGACACGATCGGTGACGCGGGCGAGCATCGAGGCTTTCGGGTTGACCGAGCTTTCGCTGCGATCGGCGAATAGCGTAACAGTTGGGCCGGTGGCCGAGAACGGCCGGAGTGCTGAATAGCCGCCGTAGTTGTTCCAGCGGTCGTAGCGGACGCCGGCGGTGATGACGAAACGCTCGCCGATGGTGAAAATATCCTGAACGAAAACGCCGAACGCGCGTTCGCCGCCGCCGGTGCCGAGCAGCGACGTCGCGACGCCATGGAAATAGCCGACTTCGTCGCTGGAGCCGCGTACATTGCGGCCCTCGACACCGGCGACTATCGTGTGCGTGCGGATCGCTGTGGTAAGTTGGGTCGAAAAACCGAGACTCCGAGCGGGCGAACGCTGAAGCCGAGTGAAGGTTTCGGCAGTGCGATCTTCGTTGACCGCGGCAAACGTTTGGTCGTAAACCTGCGTCGCGCCGAAGACGCGCCAGTCAAATTTCAGCGGCTCCGTGCCCGATGTGGGAATGCGAAAGTCTCCGCCGATGACGAGGCCACGTGAATGAGTTTGATTCGTCTGCAGTGGAGTTCCATTCGAGCGATCCTCCGAGAAATAGCTCGGCCGGGCGAAGACGCTGACCGCATCGTTGAATGCCATGCCGAATCTCCCAGAAAAATTTACGCTGCTCACACCGGCATCGGAATCGACTGGACCTCGAACATCTTCGTCTACGATGACGAATCCGGTACTGCGAAAATATCCGCCGGACAGATCGGCCGTCCAGCCTTTATAAGATGCTCCGCCAAATCCGAAGGCGCCGATAGTTCCAAGATTGCCGCCAAATACTTCGGCCGAGAACTCCCGATCCTCGCGTGAGCGTCTGGATGCAATATCTATCGTGCCGCTGAGGGCTCCTGTGCCGTAAAGATTTGACGCACCGCCGCGGACGACCTCGGCGCGTTCGATGGCGATCGGGCTGACACGGTTCCATTGGACCCAGCCGCCAAACGGATCGTTAAGCGGAACGCCATCGAGCATGACGAGCGTCCGGCTGGCACCGCTTGAGCCGACGCCACGAAGCGAAACTCCCTGCGTCGTCGGGTTCGCATTGCGGCTGCTCGAACGCCGGAATATCGAGAAGCCCGGCACCTGGCGGAGCGTGTCGTCGAGCGTCGGTGCGGCAGATGCCGCAATATCTTCGCGGCCGATGACGGCGATGCTGGCCGGCGTGTCGCCCAGCCTCGTTTCGGACCGTTGGGCAGAGACGATGACCGTTTCGCGAAGTCCCGACGGTTCGAGGCGAAGGGTCAGCGTTCCCGACGAGACATCATCAGCAGTCACTACCTTTTCAGATGCAACGAAGCCTTCGGAGGAGACGGATAAGACCTCGCCGACAGTAACGGTGCAAATGAATATCGCTGCGCCGTTTTTCCTACACGGCCGGATGATTCCCGTAGCCGCTCTGACCATAGCAGAGGCCGAAGCCACGCTGCGGCCGGCCGTGTCTTCGGCTCGGAGCCTTAACTCACCGGCCTGGCCAAACGCATTCGCTGTGGCAAAAAGCAGCAGATACCCGATATGAAATATTCGACCTCTCATTTGTCGCTACTAAGCTAAAGCTTAGCTTACTGACGGCAGATAGCGAATCGGGCCCCTCGACCCCGCGTGCATCCATAAACATCAAGTCGGAGGCCGGACAGTGATTATTCGATTTATAACCCAGGTCGTTTTCCGGCTATCTGATAGTTAGTTAGCGGCTTGTGGGGCTTTCCGATCGGGCGTTCGCGACGTGATCTTTGCCGGTGCGGCTGGCATATTGCTGATCATTGAGTATCATACATGCATCTGAAGGCGATGGATGCAGGTGACAACAGCACGATCTATGGGCCGGACGATGTTGCCGGACTAATTGTGATAACTCCGCTGGACCGACCGATGAGATGACGGATACTGGAATGCACGAAATAGATATTGAGATCATTGAACTGACGCTGGACGTCATGAAGTATGCGATAAACCGCATAACGGAAACTGATCCTCACCTCGGAAAGCCGAAGAGTGAAGAGGAACTTCGCTCGCTTGTCGGCGAGACCGTGACCGCGAAGGGCATCGGCGGCGAAAAAGCATTTCAACTTTTTCGCGACATTCTTGTCAAAGCGAGCGTGCCGATCGATCATCCGCGGCACCTTGCTTTTGTTCCGGCCTCGCCGACGCGGGCCGCAATTATGTTCGACCTCGTGACGTCGGCGACGAGCGTTCACGGAGCCTTTTGGATGGAAGGCGGCGGCTGTATCTTTGCGGAAAATGAAGCGATGCAGTGGCTCATCTCGCTCACGGGTTTGCCCGCTGGTGCCATTGGGGTATTCACGAGTGGCGGAACCGAGGCGAACCTCTCCGCAATGGTCACGGCACGCGAGGCGTGGCGCGCGGCGGATGTATCTCGAGAAAATACACGCGAGTTGATAATCACCTCGGCCGCTGCTCACTCTTCCGTTCGTGCGATGGCCAAGGTCATCGATGCAGACGTGATGTTGATCGATACCGAGGGACGGCTCGACGGCGACATGCTTGCGGAGCGAATACGCTTGCTCACACCCGAAGAACGAACGCGATTGTTTGCGGTCGTCGCCACGGCAGGGACAACGAACGCCGGAATCATCGATGACCTCGAGGGCATCGGGTCCCTCTGCCGCGATCTCGGTATCTGGTTTCATGTTGACGCGGCATATGGCGGCGGTGCGCTGGCGGCACCCTCGGTACGGCCTCTTTTCAAGGGGATCGAACTCGCGGACAGCGTGACGATTGATCCGCACAAATGGCTTTTTTCGCCGTATGATTGCGGAGCGGTCATCTATCGCGAGCCGGAACTGGCCAGAAAAGCCCATTCACAGGGCGGCTCGTATCTGGACATCTTTTACGAGAAGGAATATCAAGGTTTTAATCCTGCGGACTATCAGATCCAACTGACGCGGCGTGTTCGTGGACTGCCGCTATGGTTTTCGCTGGCAATGCACGGGACGGAGCGATATACCCAGGCAATAGAGCGGGGGATCGAACTTGCGAATATTGCCGGGCGTCTGATCGATAAATCGGAATACGCGGAACTGGTACGTGAGCCGAGCCTGTCGTGTGTCCTGTTTCGCCGCAAAGAATGGGGGCACGAAGATTACGTCCAGTGGACATTAAAAAATCACCGAGACGGCTTTGCACTTGTTGCCCCTACGAAGTGGCGAGATCAGGGCGTCTACGAGACTGTCGCCCGCTTCTGTTTTATCAATCCTGACACGACGGAAAAGGATATTACCGATATTCTTGCCACCATGGCGTGATCACCAGTCGGCCTGCGGTCTATTGCAGAGATCCTTCGAATTGGCGGTTGGCGTTTTTGGGCGTTTCGCCATAAACTTGGGTTTTGAGAATACTTTTGAGTTCAATTAGAAAATGATCGAAAACATTGACCCGAAGGTCACCGACAAACCGCTGGTAAGATGCACCCAATGCGACCGCGAGATGGAGCACTACAACACCTTCTTTTCGCCGACGAATGAGAAGCGTGTCGTCTGCTGGCAATGCTTGGCCCGCGACGAGAAAGGCTTCAACGCCCATCGCGGTTTCCGCCGCAGTGCCCGCAGCGGTTTTATTCCCCGATAGCATTCCCAGAACTTCCATATTTCGTTTTCGATGCCGATCAGAAAGATCACAGAATATCCCGAACAGGTGCTCGGGCAATTGGGCAAGCCGGTCGAGAAGTTCGATCAGGAATTGGCGGACCTGTGCGCGGATATGTTTGAGACGATGTATGACGCCGAGGGCGTTGGGCTGGCGGCGCCGCAGATCGGACTCAACCTGCGACTCTTTGTGATGGACTGCGACGGCATCAAGCTGATCGCCGCCAATCCGGAGATCATTCACACGGAAGGGGAACAATCCAGCCAGGAAGGGTGCCTGTCGGTCGGCAAGGTCCCGGCCGTGGTCGTGCGGCCGATGAAAGCAAGGCTGAAGGCTCAAGACGAAAACGGCGAATGGTTCGAACGTGATGCCGAAGGTTACGCGGCCCGAGCGTTCCTGCACGAGACCGACCACTGCGACGGCAAACTCTTCATCGATCACCTGCCAAAACTGCGCCGCGACATGCTGGTGAAAAGGTTTAAGAAAGAGAAGAATTGGAAGTAGGCGACCTCGTCTTGAGTTGGGTTTAATGAACAGCTATTAGCCGTAAGCTATAAGCTATAAGCTGTTAGTTAGACTTTTATGAAAAGCGTTCTATAGATGGGCAGTTGTTTGTCTTCGACGGCGTTTTCGCGTTCGGTTTTGACGGGGAATGGGTTCTTGTCGGTCGGCGACTCTTGGAATCGTTGGTTGGCGCGGAAGAGGGCGAACATCTCTTCGGCAAGCGGTTCGATGTCGGTTTGGATGAAAACGCGGCCGCCGGGAGCGAGGCGGTTGGCGAGAGTGGCGACCATCTCGGCGTTTACCATCCGGCGTTTGGAGTGTTTCCGCTTGAACCACGGATCAGGAAATTGGATGGTAACGGCATCGATCTTTCCGACCGGGATCTTTTCGAGCAGAGTGCCCAGCCAAAGCATCGCGTTGCAGAACGAATAGTGCAGATTCCCGAGGCCCGCTTCGTCCGCGAGGCGGTTTGCTTCGTCAACCAGCGGTTCGCGGATCTCGACACCGAGGAAGTTCCACGCCGGCTCGATCTGTGCCATTTTTAGTAAAAATCGGCCGCGGGCGCACCCGATATCCAAGTGAATAGGCAATGCGGGATCGGCGAAAGCCTCTGCCAGAACGATTGGGATCGGCTGCTGCCGATAAAAAGGCGAGAGCGGATTGACGTGTTGATGAACTCTGACTCGCGGCATTGATTGGGATATCTTATCGCACTCAGGCGAGTATCAGATAGATGCTGAATGCCGAAACTGCGATGAAGATACCGATCGACGCGACGCCTGCGATCTCGGTGAACGGACTCGCTTCGCGCGGATCGACGTGCGGATCGGACGGGATCTGGATGAAGCCGTAGATCGCTCCGACAATGAGCCCGCCGATGTGACCGTAGTTGTCAACGATCTGATAGAGTACGAGGCCGAAAACGAGGATGAAGCCGATGTTCATCAAAAGGCTTTTTCGGAATTCGGGCGAGACGAATTGCCGCCGGCGAAAAGCATAAACCGCCAGATAGCTAACGATCCCCAAAATTCCACCCGACGCGCCGACGGATCTTCCCTGCGGAACAAAGATAAAGCTTAGGATGCCGCCGCCAACCGCCGCGAGCAAAAATACTATCGCTAGATGCGCCCGATTTGAAAGGTACTCAAATAGTCGCCCGAAGCTGTAAAAAGCATAGGAGTTAAAAAAGATGTGCATCAAGCCGCCGTGGAGCGCCATGCCGGTCAGTATTCGCCAGTACTCGCCATCGGCGAAGACCGGCTTATCAAAACCGGCCGCCAGAATTGATGGTTCTAAACCGACATAAAGCTGAACGGCGGTGACCGCGATGAAACATGCGATCAGAATGGATGTGTATACGGGAATGCCAAAACGCTCGGGTTCGCCGTGCTCAGTCTCGTCAAACTCTTCGGTCCGTTCGGGTTCTTCTATGGTCTGAATAGACAAATCAACTTTCCTGGTTCGCAGCGGCGAACGATCACATAGCTAAACCGCCGTCCGGCTGGACGACCTGGCCGGTCATATATCGTGCCGAATCGGAGAGCATGAAGCACGCGATCTCAGCGACTTCCTGTACGTTGCCGAGGCGGCCGAGCGGTATCTGGGCAAGTATCTTTTCGCGAACCTCGGCGTTCATCTCAGACGCCATCTCGGTCTCGATAAGCCCAAGAGCTAGAGCGTTGACGGTGATCTTGCGGCTCGCGACCTCTTTTGCAAGCGATTTGGTCAGGCCCATCATGCCGGCTTTTGATGCAGAATAATTTGACTGGCCGAGCATTCCGACGACGCCGGAGATCGACGAGATGTTAAGGATCGAACCGCCGTTCTCATTCTTCATCATCGGCCGCAGAACAGCTTTGGAGAAATTCCATGCTCCTTTTAGATTTGTGTCGATCACGGCGTCCCAATCGTCTTCCTTCATTCGCATGATGAGTTGGTCGCGGGTGATGCCGGCGTTATTGATGAGGAAATCGATAGAGCCAAATTCGGAGTGAACCTTCTTTACAAACTCAGCCGAAGCCTCGGTGCTCGCCACGTCACACTGTGCGGCGATCGCTTTTACGCCGAGGGACTCGACCTCGGCTTTTAGTTTTTCGGCCTCTTCGGCACTCTTCGAAAAATTGAACGCGACGTTTGCACCGTGCTTTGCTAATTCCAAAACGATGGCTTTGCCAATACCGCGCGTTCCGCCGGTTACTATTGCCGATCTTCCTTCAAACTGTTTTTCGCTCAAGATTCTTATCTCCGATATTCTTTTTTCCCGGTCTGCTCAAGCGGCCAGAACGTTCCGCTGTATCTCAAAAAGCTTGTTTATGCCGATGTCAGCCAGCAAAAGCATTTCGTCCATTTGCTCGCGTGAGAACGGCTCGCGTTCGGCCGTACCCTGCAGCTCAATGAACTTTCCGGCACCGGTACAGACGATATTCATGTCAACATCTGCTTCGGAATCTTCGACGTATGCCAGATCGAGGATCGGCGTATTTTCCATTATCCCAACGCTTACCGCGGCGACTTCGCTAAGAATCGGCGAGGTTTTCAGAATGCCCTGCTTGACCAATTTGCGACAGGCTAACGCAAGTGCGACATATGCACCAGTGATAGAGGCACAACGCGTTCCGCCGTCGGCTTGTATCACGTCGCAATCGAGATATATCTGCCGTTCGCCGAGTAGCTTTGTATCAACGACCGCTCGCAGGCTCCGGCCTATCAACCGCTGGATCTCCTGCGTTCTTCCCGACGGGCCACGCTGGGTCTCACGCTGCGTTCGGGTGTTCGTCGCTCGCGGCAACATCGCATATTCGGCCGTAACCCAGCCGACGCCTTTGTTGCGAAGGAACATCGGGACGCGATCTTCGACCGATGCGGTGCATATCACCTTGGTGCCGCCGACCTCGATCAATGCCGAGCCTTCGGCATAAGGCGAGATGTTAGGAGTGATCTTCGTATTGCGCAGTTGATCGTGCGCGCGGTTATCTTGTCGTGTGTAACTCATAAAGGACTGAAGGCCTGCTTCCTACCGGCCGTGTTTCTGCTTTACTTCCTCAAATTCGCCGACCTCGATCGCTTCGAGCTTTGACGGCTTTGTCCCGAGAAAGCGCTCGGCAACTGCGCTGAAGCGTTCGGCGGCATCGGTGACGTAAAAATGGTCAAGGTCATCGCAAAGCTCACGGACACCCGCGACGACGTTTGTATTCTTTAGATGTTGGCTTTCCAAAAGCTCAAGAACTTCATCTGCCGTCGCTTCGCCCGAATCAATGAGCTTAACATTTTCGCCTACCGTTTGCTGAATGACCCTCTTTAAGATCGGGTAATGGGTGCATCCAAGGACAAGGGCGTCGGGGCCGAATTCACGCATCACGGAAAGATATTTTTCTGCTATCGATGTCGTCTCGGGTTCTGTCGTCCAGCCTTCTTCGGCAAGCGGAACAAAGAGCGGGCATGATTTTTGTAGGATCTCCGCATCAGGGCACGCTCGCCGGATCGCTTTAGCGTAAGCATTGCTGCTAATGGTCGCTTCGGTTGCGATCACTCCGATCTTAGGACGTGCAAAACCTGCAATATCTATCGCCCGTCTTCCGCCGGGCCCGATAACGCCGACAACATCAAGGCCGATCTGTTTACGAATACTCGGAAGTGCGAGTGCAGATGCCGTATTACATGCGACGACCAGAAGTTTGATCCCCAACGACGCCAAAAACTGTGAATTCTCAAGAGCATAGCGTTCGACCGTGGCCAACGATTTAGTTCCGTATGGAACCCGAGCCGTGTCGCCGAGGTAAACGAATCGTTCGTTCGGCAGACGGTTATGCAATGCGCGATACACCGTCAAGCCGCCCACGCCCGAGTCAAAAATACCGATGGGTAAAGATCTGGGTTCCATTCATTACGACCGAAAGATCTAAGAATATCCCTTAACGACCACAAACCAAAAAGGTGAACGAAATAACGCACCGTGCCGAGGGCAAAGTTCCGCAACCGGACGAGGCGGCGGGGCGTTTGTGTGCAGAAATTTTCCTCGGACGGAGTTGAAATATTTCTGCGGAGTCGATTTTGGGGCGAGGTAAGCCACATATTTACAGCAATTAAAACTGTTTGTGCATTTGGCGTGATAATTGCAATGGGTTGGCAGTGAAGCTGAGGCGACGAATAGTCGATCACTGAGCTTCCATGCAAATGGTTCGTAAGGCCGTGCCATTTGCAAAAAGAAAAATCTCCCACGGCCCACAACACAACATGAAACTCCCCCGACTGTACTCCCTCGCAGTGATCTCTGTCGTTACGATCGTTGGCCTGCTGGCCCTTGCACCGTACGCAGAGCTATCGTCCGGCCCATCCGGGTCTTATAAAGGCAAGACAGAGATCTACATCGTCCAACTCGATCCGAACGGTGATTTGCTAAGAAATGGCGGAATGACGGCCGAGACCGTCGCGCTCGAAACGGCGGTGAAATTCGGCGGCGAGATCGATTCGGTCTATTCGCATACGATCAAAGGCTTCTCGATCAGGCTTTCGGAAACGGCCGCGGCGGAATTAACCCGCGATCCGCGCGTGAAAGCGATTCAGAAAGACATACCGATCTATGCGGCAAACGTGCAGTCCGGCGCAACGTGGGGCCTTGACCGCCTCGATCAACGCAACCTTCCTCTAAAGGGTAACTACAACTACGACTCGACCGGAACAGGCGTGAACGTGTATGTAGTTGATAGCGGCATTCGTGGAACACATTCCGAATTCGGCGGCCGTGTGGTCTATGGTTTTGACGCGATCGGCGACGGCCAGAACGGCAACGACTGCTATGGCCACGGAACACATGTAGCCGGAACGATTGGCGGTGCCGAGTATGGCGTAGCGAAAAATGCCACGCTGCATTCGGTCAGAGTCCTGAACTGTTCGGGTGGCGGTGGAGTTCTTGGCCTTCTTAATGCCGTCGAATGGATAACCGCGAACCGCCAAGATCCTGCTGTCGCTAACGTCAGCATCACAACCGGCGGCGTGGTAAGCGTGATAGATGACGCCGTCAACGCATCGGTCGCGTCCGGCGTTACCTACGCGATCGCCGCGGCAAATAACGCCGTGGACGCTTGCGGCGTTTCACCGGGAAGAGCCGCGAGTGCGATCACGGTCGGGGCCATGTCGAATACCAACAGCCGTCCCAACTATTCCAATTTTGGCCCATGCGTGGATATTTTCGCACCCGGAAATTGGATCCAGGCGGCGGGTATATCGGATGATAGCGTGATCGTCACAAAGACAGGAACGTCTATGGCATCGCCACATGTTGCGGGCGTTGCGGCATTGCTGCTTGAACAATATCCGACCATGACATCGCAGGAGGTAACGGATGCAATATTAGGCAACGCAACGCCCGACATTCTCACTGAAATTGGTGCAGGTTCGCCCAATCTATCGCTCTATTCGCGGTTTAATGATGAATCGCCGACTACGATCAACGGCGTTTCGCCAAGCGGAGGATATGCCGTCATCGGCCAGCCGACGACCATATCTTGGAACAATCAGGGAGACTACAATTCCCGGGTGACGATCGAACTCTCGACGGATGGCGGTACCACATTTGACCAAGTCATCGATCTGAATGCCGAGAACGTAGGATCCTATTTGTGGACGGTGCCGGAAATGCCGACGAGCAGTGGCCGTATTCGTGTTCGCGAGGCTGACGGCGTCATGCCTGCGTCGTCGTCCTCATCAGATTTTTACATAACGCTTGCACCGACGTCGGCTTTAGTGACGATGGTCGGTCGTGTGGCCCGTCGGAGTGGAATCGCAATCTCAAATGTTCGCGTAACCCTAACGACGGCGAACGGTGAGCTTCTCCACTCGACCTCAAATGCCTTTGGATTTTTCACTTTTGAAGGCATTCGCGGCGGTGAGACCGCCGTGATCGCCGCATCGCATCGACTCCATACGTTTGCTCCGCTGATCCTGGTGCCGGATGGGGAACTCGGAACGATCGAAATATTCCCTACGCCTTAGATTAATCCAGCAAAAGAATGAAAGGCCGGGCGAAAGAGCCCGGCTTTGGCGCGCCAATTTTCGGATTGGTACGATTCTTGCACCCTCCTACATGAAGACTAATTTTTGATTTATTTGTTAATGCATTTGTATTAAAGGAGTACGAGTATGAGTAAGGGAAGGATCATTTTGTTTTTCAGCATCGCGATGATGCTGTTTGTCACCGCCGTTTCGGAGGTTTCGGGTCAGTCGCGGATCTACGGCGGCCGGGCAACGGGCGTTGTTCTTAACGGCGACACCACATTGCGTGCCGGGGATACAGGCGAACTACCGACCGTCGGCGGGTCGATCATAACGCCCACACCTAGTTCGTCGCTGCCAGGCATAACTACGGGTATAATATTGTCGTCAACATCGGCCAGCGGCAACGCGGCCCAGTCATCTTCGACCGTCAACAACGTTACGATCAACGCAGGCGGATACGTGATCACCGCGACCTCGGTAACGGTTAGGGCCCAGTGCATCTGCTGTCCGGGCTCTGCCGATGCTTATTGCGAAGGAAGCACAGAAATTCAAGGCCTTTCGATCACGGATCCTTCGGGCAATCCCGTCCCGGTCGAGATCACCGGTGAGGCGAATCAAGTCGTCGTGCTTCCAAACGGAGCGGGCACGATCACAATAAATGAGCAGATGAGCGGCGTAAGCGGGCTAACGGTCAACGCAATTCATTTTAACATTGCGAACGGCGGCACGACGGTAAACGGGATCATAGCTTCGGCGTCGACCGTAATCGTCTGTGGAACGGGTGGACCAAGTTCGACAGAGGTTGATGTCGGTGGAGTAGTTGTGACGGCCGGCGGACAGCCCATCACAGGCGCGACCCTTGTTCTAACCAATTCCGAAGGCCAGAGCGTGTCAACGATTTCAAATACTTTTGGTCAGTTTAACTTCCCGGCAGTGCTAGCGGGTCAAACTTATTTCCTTCAGGCTTCGCGAAAGGGTTACAGGTTTGAATCGATGGTTTTAGTAGTGAACGAAGAGATCTCGGATCTGGAGATCCGGGCGAATCCGTAGGAAGTTGATGAACGTAATGCTAGAGGGGGACGGTTTAGTTAGGCCGCCCCCTTTTTTACTGCCGATAAACGGCAACGGCATTCGGCCAGCGCGCCTCTGCCGAAAGCGGCAAAGGTGAAATAGTGTTCAGTTATGTTCGGAAAAGAGAAAGATGGTGGAGGCGGTGGGAATCGAACCCACATCCAAAGGTTGCGACCAGTGCGATCTACACGTTTAGTCAGTTCACTTTAATTTCGCTTTCGAGGAGCAGATGAACCGACAAGACCTCTTCGAAAGCTAACCCGGCTAACTTTGAGACGCATCCGCAGGTGGAGAATGCATCCGAGCCCGAACTGGGTTATGCCTTAGCCGGTCGCATCGGGCTGACTTCCGGTAAGACACTTCTGGTCTAAAATTAATTAGGCAGCAAGAGCTAATTCTTGATTAGCATTTGTGTTTTGTAAGTTTTGTTAACGAGCTCACCTACAAAAAGCCCGACGTGCACTCAAAGATCTAAACAAGCCCCTGTCGAAGCCTGTCGCCCCCATAAAAAGGAAAGCCG
>JBGTKY010000027.1:0-12807 GCA_041744395.1 Pyrinomonadaceae bacterium
AAAGAGCGCCTACGGCAACATCGTCTATAACAAAGCCCCGGCGTTCCTCCGCCAAGCCGAGTTCTACCTCGGCGAAGACAAATTCCAAACCGCCGTCCGTGCGTTCTTGAAGAAGCATGAGTTTGGGAATGCGGGGTGGGAAGATCTGGTCAAGGAGTTTGAGGAAGTTAAAATAACAGAGCTCAAATCCGGCAAGTCGTTTCAAGAGGTAACTGCACGGGACAAAATCGAGTGGGAACGTTTTGCTCGGTGGAGCGTTAACAGCGAGTTTACGAATTTCTGGGTGACAAAGCCGGGAATGGCAATTTATCGAATTAAGCCAAGCGTCCTTGAAGGCAACGGCCTCAACCTAAGGGGCGGCCCAACCGGCGGGCACACTATTTTCATGAACGATTTTACGCAGAATGGCACGGCTGAAAATTACAATTGGTTGCAGGACATCAAGGTCCTCAAGGTGTATGAGAATGGTGATCGTGAAGTTGGACAGGCGGATATAGGTAACAGGAAATATGCTCGATTGCCCGATGAAGAGTCGAACGGTCTTCGAAAAGGTGAATTCACGTTTTCTGACGCAATTGCCGGCTACGACAAGGATACGGTGACTCCGCAAGTGCGGAACCCTCTATATGTCTTCCCAAACTACCAAGACTATGGCTATGGCATTTTTCTGCTTGATGAGAAGAGCCGGGAATATGTTCTGAAAAATATTCAGAGCGAGAAAGATCCTTTCCTGCGGTCGATGATGTGGGGAGCGTTGTGGGACAGCGTCCGCGAGGGCGAGCTTGACCCGGGTGTCTTTATCGAGACCGCGATCAGGAACCTTCCCGCCGAACAAGACGAAACGATGTCCGCATCGATCGCCGGCCGAGTAGGAACAGCGTTGAACTACTACGTATCGGATGAGACGCGTGCAGAATTGGCCCCGCGGATAGAGAATGTGTTCGCCGACAAGATGCAAACCGCTCCGACGCTTGGGCAGCGGATAAGTTTTTATCGTGCTTTCCTGAATGCGGCGTCAAGCGAGAAAGCGAGAGGCGTGCTCAAGGCGATGCTCAAAGGCGGAAACCCGAGTGTTAACGAGGGTGTTACTCGCCAGACAGGTGCGTTGGGTGAGGACACACTCCCTAACGGTCGTGTCTCCGCCTCTGCGTTGATTCCGCTCAAGACGAAGGACAAGTTCGATATCGTTACGCGTCTGTTGATCCTGGGCGATCCGGAGGCACCGGCTTTGCTGGCGGAGCTTGAGAAGACGGAGACGGGCGATGATGCGAAGCGTTACGCGTATGCGGCGAAAGCAGGAATTCCTACGGCGGAGAACAAGGCAAAGTATTGGAACGATTTCGTCAACAACAAAGAGATCTCGGAAAGCTGGATCGAGGCGGCGTTCGGGCCGTGGAATTCGATCCGTCACAGCGAACTTACGCTGTCTTATCTGCAAAAAGCTTTGCAAGAACTGCCTAACCACAAACGCAATCGCAAGATCTTTTTCGTAAACGGCTGGCTCGGTGCGTTCATCGGCGGCCAACGTAGCGAGGAAGCCCTCGGCATCATCAACAAATTCCTCGCCGACAACCCGAAGCTCGACAACGACCTCCGGCTAAAGATCCTCGAAAACGCCGACATCATCGAACGCGCCGTGAAGATCCGTTCGAAATACGGAAAGAACTAACCGCCGGGAACGCGGGCGTCCCGCCTGCTCGTTGCAATGGAAGTGGTTCGCGGGGCGAGGGGCGGTTCGTGCTTCGCACTCATGCAGGCGGGACGCCTGCGTTCCCGGCATAGAGGGCCCTGCATTCCCGGCATAGAGGGGCCTGGGTTTCCGGCTTAGGGTGCCTGGGGTCCAGGGGTGAGGCCGAGGGTTGGCTGCATCATTTGAACACGCGTGCGACCAATTTGGCCTAGCGGTGGAATGAGCAGAAGTCTTTTGGTTCAGTGCCATCGCGGAATGTTTTTGATTCGCGGGTCGGGCATTTGATGGAGGCCCGCATACCGGTTAGCGGACAGATCGTCAGGCGCAGGCCGGCGACAGATATCGGGGCCGGCTTTTCGGCCTGAGGGTTGGTGTTTGCGGGAGCTTCGGCGGGAAGACCGTCGACCTGTTCCTGCCATGTTTCTGATACCGGCGTCGGCGTGGCCGCTGGATCGGCGGGCAGCAAGACTTCGGCTTCGAGCTCCTCTAGGCCGAGAAGCCTCCGATTCGGTATCGTGCCGCTGATAAAAACCTCGGTCCGACGAAATTCGGCAGGAACGTCGGTCACGTAGATCTCTTTTCTGATCGGTTCGGTTTCGACGGCCCACGCCGGATCATTTAGCGGATCGTCTTCGGAGAGCGGAGTAGGCGTCGGGGTCGGCGTGGCTTCGTCCGTGACCGCAACGGCTTCGATACCGTCCAGTTCGCGGATCAATGCTCCGTCGCGAATGTCGATCTCAGCTTTGCGAATGCCGGCGGGCATCGCCCAATCGCCATTCCATTCCGGGTGCAGCCCGAGTACCGCCTTCATAAAATCCGCCCAGATCGGCATCGCCGAATCGGAGCCTTTCATATTCAGATCGGCGTTATTGTCAAAGCCGACGTAGACCGCGACCACAAGTTCGGGCGTGTAGCCGACGAACCAGCCATCCCGCGACGTTCCGGTCTTGCCGGCAAAAGCCGTCTTCCCGGCCACGTTGCGAAAGCCCCAGCCTTGAGCCTGCGCGGCGGTGCCGCGGTTGATGACATCTTTCATGATGTCATTCATTATGTAGGCCACGTCCGGCCGAATGACGTTCTGTTTATCCGGCCGCGGGGCGATCTTGGTCGTGCCGTCGCCAGCGGTGACTTTGACGATCGGCATCGGCAGCACGCGGTCGCCCATATTGGCAAACGTCGTGAAGCCGGTCGCGACCTGGAGCGGTGTAGCCTCCGCTGTGCCAAGTGCCATCGACGGATAAGCCCGCTCAACCGATGGCAGGCCGGCTTTGGCCGCCAGATTCATAACGCGGCCGATATTGACCTGCATCCCGAGATCGACGGTTATCGTGTTCTTACTTTTGACCAATGCGTCGCGGAGCGTGATGTCCGCGTTCGAAAAATGATCGCCGTAATTGTTTGGCGAATAAGTATCACGGCTGAAGCCAAAGACCTTTTTTTCGTCCTTGATAACCGTCGCGGCCGTGAAGATGCGTGAAGCGGGTTCGTAGGCGGAATTGATCGCCGCGGCATAAACGAAAGGTTTGAATACCGAACCCGGCTGCCGCATTGCACTGGTCGCCCGGTTAAATTGATTTTTCAGATAGTCGCGTCCGCCAACCATTGCCACGATCTCGCCGGTCTTTGGCCGCATTGCGACGAGGGCCGCGTTCAATTCGCCGGGTGGCTTTTTGTAATATTTATCAAGTCTTTCGAGCCGCTTCGCTACCGTCTCGTAGGCGATACGCTGCAGGTCGGGGTCGATCGACGTATAAACACGCAGATGCTGCAAAGCCTCAGGGTCGCTGACGAGCTTAGGAAGTTCGTCAACGATGTGCTGGGTGAAATACGGCATTCCGTGCAACGCACGGCGGACAGCGACCGGCTGGATCTCCAGCTTTACCCGGCATGCGGCGAGGTATTGTTCACCCGTCAATTCGCCGACCTCCATCATTGAATCGAGTACCTGATTTCGCCGCTCTTCTACCTTTTCTATGTTCTTGTAAGGGTTGTAACGGTTCGGGCTTCGCAGAATGCCGGCGAGGAATGCAGCTTCCGGCAAACTTAGCTGGGAAACATCCTTACCGAAATAGGCGTCCGAAGCCTCGCCGACCCCATAGATCGCAACACCTGTCTGCTGGCCGAGATAGATCTGATTGGCGTAAAGCGTGAAGATCTCTTCTTTGGTCAAACGCGTCTCTAGAATGATCGACATGTAGGCCTCGGTCACCTTTCGTTCGATCGTCGGAGCGTTTGTCAGAAGTAGATTTTTTACAAGCTGCTGCGTGATCGACGATCCGCCCTGGTTAGACAGCGGCGAATCTTCCTCGCCTTCATAACGCCGCCATAGCGCTCGGGCGATACCACGAAAGTTGACGCCGTAATGTTCAAAGAACGCACGGTCTTCGGTTACGGTTATCGCCTTGATAAGATGCGGCGGCAGATCGGCGAACTTGACGGTCTTGCGGCGGCCGTCGCCTTCGCCGGCGATCGTGCTAAGAATTCGTGGTTCGAGCGGTGCATTCGGTGTGACATTTCCCGAAGCGAGGTCTAGGATCTTGGCGACCGTCTTGCCGTCCTTGTCGAAGGCGACCGACAGGTCAGCAAACTGCTTTTCGCCATCGATCACGGCCGTCTCGCCAGGTTCGATCAGCAATTCACCGTTAACGATCGAAAAACGGCTGCGGTATGGGTCGGCCTTCGCATTTTTCTCGATGTAACCGGCAGTCTTTAGGTATTCGATGACTTCGCTGACCGTGAGAGCCTCACCGACGCGCAGCATTTTAGGTGCGGAATAGATCCCCGCAGACGACGTGAACACTTCGCCGCTAAGCAGGCGCTGATCGATGCGGTCCGAGAACTGAAACCAGAAATAGGTCAGCGTCAAAAACGTTGTGACGATGGCGATGCCTGCCAAAGAGATCGTCCACGGACTAAAAATGCTCCGCAATAATCGGCGAAAACGGCTCGGCGGCGGTGCCGAATAAGATGCCACGCGCCTCGCCTTTATCCAGCCTTGTGGCGGACGTCTGGACCTTTTACCTATAGGTTTATCCGAATACTGCATTGATTCAAGACTACGGGAGGTTAGTGAGGTTTCGGTTTTCGGCAGTTGCCCTGTAAAATTCTATAAGTTTTATGCGTGTTGTGTCTAGCAGTTTGATTTTATGAAGATCCTCGTTACCGGCGGAAGCGGCTATCTGGGTACCCACATCCGCAAATATTTTGATGCCGACGACATGTCCCGCCGGTCAAACCTGGATCTTCTGAATCTTCAGGACGTCCGCGCCGCCGCGGATTATGATGTAGTGATCCATCTTGCCGCCCATCTGGATAAATCGCCGGATGCGGCCGAAGAGGTTTTTCTAACAAACGTAGAAGGAACGCTGAACCTGCTCCGCGTGATGAAGCCGGACTCGCTGTTTATTTTTGCTTCGACAAAGGATGTTTATGGGCGGTTTGGCGGAAATTATCGCGAAGTTCCCGAAGATTGCCCGACGATCTACGCTGGCCAGACCGCGCTCGAATGGTCAAAGCTGATCGCCGAGAAATACGTAGATTATTACGCCAACGCGAACGGCTTTCGGTCGGCCATTTTTCGGCTTTCGACGGTCTATGCACCGCCGAGCGAAGGCAATACGCCGGGCTTCGTCGGGCATTTCGCGGACGCGATAAATAATGGAACGCGAATACGATTGCCAGGCGACGGAAAGCCTCGGCGGGATCTGCTGCACGTCGACGATCTGGCAAAGGCGTGCGAAGCAATGATAGATTCGGTTATCCGCCATGGGACATATAACATCGGCGGCGGACCGATGAATACGCTTTCGCTTCGAGAATTGGTGGAGAAACTCGACGATGTGTCTGGACTTCAGGCATTGATCGATGAAGACAACCCATTGCCCGATCCGGTGCCGATGAACTACACATCGAAGATCGAGCTCGCGAAGCAAGAACTTGGCTGGTCGCCTTCGATCGATCTGAACACAGGCCTTAAGACGTTATTTTAGCTCCGTCATTGTCAATGAAAATCGTCGTTCGCGGCACAAATTGGATAGGCGATGCGGTGATGTCCGTCCCGGCATTACGGGAACTTCGCCGACTTTTTCCCGATGCCCATATTGCGTTGCACACGAGGCCGTGGGCCGAAGGGATCTTCCGCGACGCAGGTCTTCTCGACGAGATCATCGTGATCGAAAAGGAAAGATCGGACTTTCGGACGGTGCTCGGGCAAGTAAGAACTTTAGATAAAAAAAAATTTGACCTGGCAGTGATCTTCCCGAACTCTTACCGCTCGGCCGCGATCGCAAAGCTGGCAAGGATCCCGCGTCGGATCGGCTACGCCAAAGAAGGCAGACGCCTGCTGCTCACGGACCCCATCCGCGTTCCGGGGTGGAAGGACGACCGGCACGAATCGTTTTATTACCTTTCGCTCGTCGCTGTAGCGGCGGCCCGCATCCTCGGCCCATCGGCAACGATCGGCGATGAAGCGTCACCGGCGATCGACCTTTCGCAGGAGCGGCGGCAGAACGGCTTAACCCGGCTTCAGGCTGCGGGTTGCGTGGACGGCAGACCGGTCGTGGCGATGGGAGCAGGCTCGACGAACTCGATGGCAAAGCGTTGGCCGGCGGCGAATTTTGCAGCACTTGCCGATCTGCTGATCGAGAATGGTTCCGATGTGGTGATGATGGGATCATCGGAAGAACGCGATGTTTCAACGGATGTTGCGACGCTTGCAAGACATCAATTGATCGACATAACGGGCACCACGACGCTTGCCGAAGCGGTCGAGATACTTGGGGCGGTCGATCTCTTCGTTTCGAACGACATGGGCCTTGCTCACGTCGCAGCCGCGGTCGGCACACCGACGCTCGTGATCTTTGGCCCGACGAATCCGCTGACCACCAGGCCGCTGCCGTCGAATGCCGAGATAATGCGCGAACCGGTCGAGTGCTCCCCATGCATGCTCCGCGAATGCCCGATCGATCATCGGTGTATGACGCGGATCACGCCGGAACGCGTATTTGCCGATGCCGTGCGTTTGTTAAGCTCAGTCGATTGATCTAACTTATGGAAATGCCCTCACAAAAGTTTGCGTTCATTGACCGTGACGGAACGCTGATAGAAGAAGTGAATTTTCTTTCGCGGGTCGAAGATCTGCAGATATTCCCGTACACGGCTGCAGCATTGACGATGCTAAAGGAGGCGGGATTTCGCAGTGTCGTCGTCACGAATCAGTCCGGCATCGGGCGCGGTATTTATGACGAAGCGGCAATGAATTCAATCCATGAGAAGATGTCAGAGGAGCTTGTCGGACTGATCGATGCATTCCATTTCTGCCCGCATCTTCCCGAGGCCGGCTGCACCTGCCGCAAACCGAATGTCGGGATGATCGAGCAAGCGATCAACGGCCGCAGCCTCGACCGGCAACGTTCATGGATGATCGGAGATAAGCTTCTCGATATTGCGACGGGAACGAATGCTGGGGTCAGATCTGCCTTGGTCAAGACCGGGTACGGGGCCGCCACCGCGGAAATGCCGGAATGCCAAGCGGACATCATCGCTGACAACGTGCTTGACGCCGTTACACGTTTGCTCGCGGAAAGGTAGTCGACTTATCAGTTCGATTGGATGGGCAGGCGAACGACGAAGGTCGCGCCCGAGTTTTCGCCATCGCTCACTGCTTTGACGGTGCCGCCGTGCATCTCGACAAGGTTTCTGACGATCGCCAGGCCCAACCCGAGCCCACCATTACGGCCTCCGTGTTCCATATCCTGACGAAACCGTTCAAAAACCTGCGGCAGAAATTCCGGGCTGATGCCCATTCCATTATCGGCGACCGATATTTCCACTTCCGAGCCCTTCGCCGTGCAATTAACTTCGACGAGACCGTCCTCCGGTGTGAATTTTATCGCGTTCGTAAGCAGGTTAGAGAATATCTGAGAGAGACGATTTGCATCGCCCCGAACCACAATCGGCGCGTCTCCATTGTCGGAAGCGTATCTGACGGTTATGTTCTTCTTGCTCGCCGCCGGGCGTTGGCCATCAATGGAATCCGCGAGCAGTTCACGAATGCTAACGTCTTCGTCGTTCAGCGACAACTTGCCTGAGATCAGCCTGGCAACGTCCAAAAGATCTTCGATGAGGCGATTCTGCGTCTCTGAATTCTTGATGATGGTCTTGATCGCCTTCTGCGTTTGCCGGTCGTCTAGTTCCCCATTCTTGATCAGGCGTGCCCATCCGAGTATCGAATTCAAGGGCGTACGCAACTCGTGCGAGACCGATGCCATGAACTCATCTCGGAGGCGATTGGCGATCTCGGCTTCTTTCCTCGCCTCTTTTTCGGTTACAAGCAGCAGCTCCCGTTCGGCAGCAATCGAACGAAGACTCTCATTTACAACCCGAAGTTCATTCGTGCGTTCCTCGACACTTTTCTCAAGGCCTCGATTCGTAGCTATCAGCTCGGCCTCAGCACGCGCCCGACGGCGGCCGTCGCTCCAAACGAGGATATTTGCAATGATGAGCGAGACTACGCCGGCCAAACTGGCGATCATTAGAACCCAGATCGTTCGGCGGAGGTTTGCTTCGAGTGCGTTCCGATCTGACCGCACGGCTTCGGTCTCGGCCGCTCGAAGCTCGTCAAGTGCGTTTCGCACACCATCAACCACCCTTTTTGTCTCAAGGCGAGAAGCCAATTCGAAAGCTACATCAGGGCCATTTTGTTTCCGAAGTCTCATCCTCTCGCCCGTCACCGCCCAAAATTCGTTCAGGGCCAGATCAACCCGGGCAAGCCGATCGCCATTCTCAAGGCGTTCCGGTTGTTCGGCTCGAATGTCCGCAAGGTTCTGGGCGATCGCACGCTTGGCTCGCTCGTAATTCTCGTCGTAAGTGGTGTTGCCGGTGGTAATGAACGTCCACATCGATGCCTCCGCATCGAGCGTGGTCGTCATAGTTCCCTCGAGGCGGGAGATGATCCGCAGGGTCCTCTGTTCGACGTAGAGGGCGTCCTGCAGCGACATCGTACTTTGATAAAAAACGACGCCTATCAGGGTCAACATCAAAAAGACGAAGAAGAGTATGATCGGCAGTTTTCGTTCAAGCGTCAGATCCATCAACTAATGGTTCGCTATCTGGCAGGAGTCAGAGATCGGTCAAGGGGGAACATGACCGCATACTACATTTTGTATTCGCCGATACCGTGACGTCGGATGTTGGGCAAAAACGTCAGGCCGGATAATTTTGACTAATAAGGCAGCTTCAATTAATGTTACGATGTTTGGGTTACGAGATCGGTCAGCAAATGCGGCTATGTAGCCCCATAGCTCTTGCTTACCTAAAACACGGCCGCAACCTAGCAAGATCGCACTCCATCTACCGAAACTCACGCCGCCGATTTCCATGGATAGTTTAAACGAAAAATCCGCATCGGTAAACGAACAAATTATTCGCAACGTCCGATTGCTGATAATTGGCCGGATCGTTGCCATCCTCCTACTCTTGCTGACAAGCTGGATCTGGTACAGCGGAACGCTGGACATGACCTACGATGCGTTGCCGGTCGGGCCGTTTCGGGTCGTGTTGGTTTCGCTCGGATTGTCAGCGATCTATTTTTTCCTGCACCTTTTCCGCGGATGGCTCGCGTGGCAAGTGCGGGCACAATTCTTCTTTGATGCTCTGCTCATCACCTGGCTCGTTTGGCTGACGGGCGATATGTCGTCGCCGTACATAACGCTCTACATAGTACTGATAAGCGTTTCGAGCCTATTTCTGCGGCCGAGGGCGACGCTGGCGATGGCTTTCATTTCGGTCGGGCTTTTCGTACTTCTCGCCGGAGCCGTCGGTTTCGCATATATCGAATCGGCCGGTCCAGCGCAGCCGGTCGGTAAGATCATCCAGATCGTCAGCTTTCATGTAGTCGCGTTTTTGGTGGTCGGTCTGCTTGCCGCACGGCTATCCGAACGGCGCTCATCCGGCGAAGAACTTAAAGAGACCGCAAAAAGCCTCGCGAACCTGCGAGCCTTGCACGAACGCATCGTCGAATCGATCCGCTCCGGCCTGATCACAACTGACCTGGACGGCACCATTTACAGCACCAACGCGGCCGCGACCGAGATTACCCGCCGCTCGGCCGAATCGCTCCGCGGAACGTCAGCAGCAAGTCTTTTCGGCGAGCTGGAACAACCTATCGAGCTTTCGATCGGCGCCGATGCGATGGGCGAGCAGCTGCCGCGTTTCGAGGCCGAATTGAACACGCCGGACGGCTTTCCGGTTCGGGTCGGCTACAGTGTTTGTCAATTGTTTTCGGAAGAGAACGAGGCGACCGGGTACATCATTGCTTTTCAGGACCTGACTGAGATCCGCACAATGGAAGAGAATGTACGCCGAAAAGACAGGCTTGCCGCAGTCGGCCGCGTCGGAGCGGGACTTGCTCACGAGATACGTAATCCGCTTGGCGCGATGCGAGGCGCGATACAAGTGCTCGAATCGACAACGCCACCCGAATCGATGCAGGCCGACCTGATGGGCATCATCCTTCGCGAATCTGATCGGTTGAATACCATTATCACAAACTTTCTGAGTTACGCTCGGCCAAAAGTGGGCGACTTTGCCCAGACGGACGTTTGCGAAGCGATGCGCGATACCGTAAAGCTCTTGCGTCACAGTCCGGACGTGACCGAAAAACACACTTTTGATGTATCGCTTCCGTCGAATCCTGTGTTCATCTCGGCCGACGAGACTCAGCTAAAACAGATATTTTGGAACTTGGCCCGAAATGCCATAAAAGCAATGCCCGAAGGCGGCGAAATGGCGATCACGCTTGAGCAGATACCGGTGAATCGCGTTCGGATCATATTTGCGGACACGGGCCTCGGCATGCCGCCGAAGCAGGTTGAGCAGTTATTCGAACCATTCTCGAAATCGACCACCGGCGGCACCGGACTCGGTCTTTCGATCGTTTACCAGATAATCCGCGATCATAACGGGACCATCAACGTTCGCAGTTCCGAGGGCGAAGGCACGACGATCACGGTCGAGATGCCGGTCGAAAACCTTCGGCGAACGGAATCGGCGGAGAACGGCGACGGTGCGGCGGACGATTCGCCATCGAAGCTTACCGAATATCTGAAGGTGAAGTCCGGTTAATCGAACTTTGTCCTTGAATCTTTGGGTCTATATTTGTGAAAATAGAAAGAGCAGGACGCTCCGAATGAGCCGTTCGGCTTCCCTTCTAGACCTTTAGCACCGAATCGAACATGGCAAATCTATTGATCGTCGACGACGAACAAAGCTATCGACAGCTTCTGAGCCTTGTATTTCAGGGTGATGGCCACACCGTCCGCACCGCGAACAATGGCCGCGAGGGCGTTGAGATGATCCGTGCTGAACCGGCGGACCTGATCGTGTCGGACGTTCGGATGCCGGATATGGACGGGATAGAGATGCTCCGTGAGATCCGCGAGACTCACCCTGAGGTCGGGATCGTATTCATGACAGCGTTTGCATCCGTCGAGACCGCACGTGAGGCATTTAAGCTTGGTGCTGACGACTTTATCCAGAAGCCGTTCGATGTCGAAGAGCTCAAGCTGATCGTCAAAAAAACACTTGAGAAGCAGGCTCTGATCGACGAGAACCGGGCTTTCAAGCGTGCTCAGCGTGAACGCGGAAGCGTCAAGAATATCGTCGGCAACTCCTCCAAGATGCAGGCGATCTTTCAGATGATCGAGACCGTCGCCGAGGTCCAGTCGACCGTTTTGATCAACGGTGAAAGCGGCACAGGTAAGGAACTCGTGGCAAGGGCGATCCATGACATGAGCCCGCGGGCCGAGAAGCCTTTTATCTCGATAAACTGCGGCGCGTTCACGGAAACTCTGCTCGAATCCGAGCTTTTCGGCTACATCAAAGGTTCTTTCACCGGCGCCAACGCAAACCGCAAAGGGTTATTCGAAGCGGCCGACAAAGGCACGATCTTTCTGGATGAGATCGGCGAGATGTCGCCGGCTATGCAGGTGAAGCTGTTGCGTGTGCTTCAGGAAAAGCGGGTCCGGCCGGTCGGCGCTCATGATGAACTTACTATTGATGCCCGTGTGATCGCCGCAACGAACCGCGACCTGAAGCAGATGTCGCTGGACGGGACGTTTCGCGAGGATCTTTTTTATCGCGTTTCCGTAATTCCGATCAATCTACCGCCGCTTCGCGACCGCAGCGAAGACATTCCCGACCTGGTCGAGCATTTCGTACGAAAGTTCTGCGACCAAACGGGCCGCGACGTTACTATTTCGCCAAAAGCTTTAAACCTGCTCGAAAACTATATGTGGGGCGGCAACGTTCGCGAACTCGAACACACCATCGAACGCGCCGTCGCGCTCGAACGCACGGACGAGATCCAACCCGAACGGCTTCCGGAACACATAACGAACTACAATCCCGACCGGATCAAGGCCGAATTTGACCTCCCCGACGAAGGCCTGAACCTTTCCGCTCACCTCGATAACCTCGAAAAGACCTACGTCCTCGAAGCTCTCCGGCTCACCCACGGCAACCAGACCAAAGCCGCCGACCTCCTCCAAATGCAGGTCCGCTCACTCCGCCACCTATTAGACAAACACGACATCAGGAATCTCTCAGCTAAAATGCGAGCTTCGGATTAACCTCTGAAGGATTCGACATTTTGTTGAGCTCTCTTGGCTGCTTGAGACTATCTGAGGCTTTACAGACAAGCCCCGAGGTCATTCTAAAGGCGTATGTTGCAGGCGAGCGGCGCATGAAGTGACAGGTTTTGTCAGCTCGGATTGCCACATTCTGCGATATTAGATGCAAACACGACCCCACATTTAAACCATTTGCCTAGTGAAGTAACTCTAATTCTAGGCGTATACACGCGTTAAGACTCAAGGCAAATTACTCCCCGGCTTTGGCACAGCCTTTGTATTGAACATCCTCACCTGGGAAAGGTAATTACGGACCCAAATCAATATCTTTGGAGATTGTGAATTAAAATGAAAAATCAGAAAGGCTTCTCACTTATCGAACTTTTGATCGTTGTGGTCATCATCGGCATCATTGCCGCGATCGCTATCCCCAACCTGCTTGCAGCACGTCGTTCAGCTAACGAAGGCTCAGCAGTTGCTTCACTTCGT
>JBGTKY010000028.1:0-11592 GCA_041744395.1 Pyrinomonadaceae bacterium
TGCACGCACGATCATCTTCGGGTTGTGCTTTGACATCACTTTCGTGATCGCCGCCGTCAACGTCGTCTTACCGTGGTCAACGTGCCCGATAGTACCAATGTTCACATGCGGCTTACTGCGGTCGAATTTCTCTTTGCTCATCTGTTTCTATGTTCTCTCCGATCAATCTCTAACAAAACGCTTTTGCTAATGGAGCCCAAGGCGGGATTTGAACCCGCGACCTCATCCTTACCAAGGATGCGCTCTACCCCTGAGCTACTTGGGCCAGTCCGCAAAACAATTGGAGCGGGAGACGAGACTCGAACTCGCGACATTCAGCTTGGAAGGCTGACGCTCTACCAACTGAGCTACTCCCGCAATCTTATGGTGCATGGGGTAGGATTTGAACCTACGTAGGAAATTAATCCGACGGGTTTACAGCCCGTTGCCTTTGACCGCTCGACCACCCATGCGTATCTTTCTTCCACCGCGCAAATCGGCTTTTTGAGCCAATTAGCAAATTTCCAATACTAACGAAATGCGACAAGGCGCGCAAGTGCTGAGGCACCTTTTTCCGATATATCGGTTCAAATGACCAGATCGGGCGTGATCGGCAGATCGCGTATTCGCTTACCGGTCGCGTGATAAACAGCGTTAGCAATAGCTGCCGGAATTCCCACCATTCCAAGTTCGCCAAGGCCTTTTGCACCCAGCGGATTCACGATCTTGTCCTCTTCGGGCACGAATATTGTCTCGATCAGGCCGATATCCGCATTGACCGGAACGTGATAGTCGCCGAGATTCGGATTCATTATCCGGCCGATACGATGGTCGATCTCGGTCTTTTCCGTCAGCGCCATCCCGATTCCCCAAACGACGCCGCCCATTTCTTGGCTGTGAGCACCTTTTGGGTTAACGATCTTTCCGGCGGCAGTTCCCTGCACGACGCGGGTCACGCGGACTGTCCCGACATCCTCATCCACCTTCACCTCAACAAACTGAGCTCCATGCGACGCGATAGCATATTTGCCGCGTTCGCCCGCGTCCGGCGTCGAACGATGAAGTTTGACCAACTCGTTGAGGTTATTCTTCTTAAGAATATCGACAAACCGCGTTTTGGTCTCAGGTTTATCCTTTACGGCAATCGCAGCGTCGGCAACGATAAGATCCTCAACCTCAACGCCGATAAATGGCGACGCTGCGTCTTTATTCATTAGTCCGACCAGATCCGCGACCAATAACTCTCCGGCCTCTTTTACGGCCGTGCCGACGCTTGATGTTGTGGTCGATCCGCCTTGAGCGGGACTTGGCGGGAGATCGCTGTCACCGAGCACGAATTTGACGCTTGAAAGCGGCAGCCCAAGTGCATCGGCCGCGATTATGGTCATCGTTGTATAAGTTCCGGGGCCGATGTCGGTCGTGCCGCTTTCGACCAATGCAGTTCCGTCCGCTTTCAGAGTAATGCGGGCCGACGCGGGTGCCTGTCCGGCGGGCCAGGTTCCCGTCGCCATACCCCAACCGACTAACAAATTGCCGTCACGCATCGATCGGGGTTCGGGGTTGCGTTTCTGCCATCCGAATCGCGCCGACGCCTGTTTGAAACATTCCCGCAACTCTTTACTCGAAAACGGTTTGCCGCTATCCGGATCGGTCTCGGCATAATTGATCAGCCGGAGCTCGACCGGATCGATCTTCAGAGCATATGAGAGTTCGTCCATCGCTGATTCGAGTGCGAATACGCCCGAAACCATTCCCGGTGCGCGCATCCAAAGCGGCGTTTGCAGATCGAGCCGGGCGATCTTAGCCACCGTCTTCACATTCGGACAAGAATAAAGAACACGCGAGACGCCGACGAGGCTTTCGGAAAAGTTCTCGTGCGATGACGTGTTATGAACGGCCTCGTGAATGATCGCCTGTAGTTTGCCGGTCTTATCGGCGCCAAGCTTGATATTCTGGATCGACCCCGGCCGATAGCCGTGAGCGGTCGCAAGCTGGCGTCGCGAATAAACGACCTTCACCGGCCGTTTCGTCTCACGCGAGGCCATCGCGGCGATCAGAAGATTTGGCCCTGGCCGCAAAGCCGCGCCAAAAGCACCGCCGACAAACGGAGACATCACCCGAATCTCATCGCGTTCCAAACCGAAAGCCGTCGCAAGATAACCCATCGTGCCCTGCATACCCTGCGTTTTGTCATAAACCGTCAGCTTGCCGTTTTCCCAGTTCGCGACCGTCGCATGCGGTTCCATCGCATTGTGGTGTTCGATCGGGATCGTATATTCGGCATCGATCTTTACCGCAGCATTGGCAAACGCCTCGTCCGGGTTTCCGCGAACGGGCATCTCGCGGCCACTAACGATACCGTGATCGCGAACGTTTCGCAGATCCGTCTCCGGCTTCAGCTCGTCATACGAAACTTTGACCAACGAAGCCGCACAACGAGCCTGCTCAAACGTTTCTGCCACGACGACCGCGATCGGCTGCGCATTAAAAAGGATCTCGTCGGATGTAAGCGCGTAAAACGGCCGCGGTATCGTTCCCGGCGGACGTTCGGGAGCGGCAAGTTTAGGCAAATTTTTATGCGAGAGTACGCGAACCACGCCCGGCTGCTTCTCGGCCTCGGCAGTATCTATGTCGCGTATCTTACCCTTGGCTATCGTCGACTGGACGAGGTAGCCGTACGCCATATTCGGAAAGCGATGCTCGGCAATGTAGGTTGCCGTGCCGGTCACTTTCGCACGGCCATCGACGCGGCTCGGGCCGTCTTGGGTTCTTTCCTGCATCATAAGTTTGCCGCCCTCCCGAGTGCTTTTGCGATCGACCGTTGGACGAGCTTTACCTTGTAGCCATTGTCGGATAAAGGCTTGGCGTCCTTTATTGCGATCTCTGCGGCTTGCTGAAATACTTCAGCCGAAATTTTCTTGCCGACCAAAAACGCTTCGGCCTCGCTCGCTCGCCACGGTTTGGGGGCAACGCCGCCGAGTGCGAGCCTCGCCTGCTTAATCACGCCTTTGTCGAGTTCAACGGCAGCGGCGACCGAGACCAAAGCAAACGCGTAAGACGCACGGTCGCGAACCTTGAGATAATAGCTGTTGGCACGAAAATTATTCCTCGGGATCTCGATCGACGTTATCAGATCGCCGTGATCGAGAACGTTATCCTTTTCGGGCAAATTTTCGGGAAGACGATGAAAATCAATGAAATTGATCCTGCGATCGCGACCGTCCGGATTCTGCACAACTACGACTGCGTCGAGAGCGGCGAGGGCGACGCACATGTCCGATGGGTTGACCGCGACGCACGAATCGCTCCAGCCGAAGATCGCCGAATAGCGATTCAATCCGTCTTTCGCACCGCAGCCTGAACCAGGCTGGCGTTTGTTACACGGCGTGCCGAGATCGTAGAAATAATGGCACCGCGTCCGCTGCATCAGGTTGCCGCCGTTTGTCGCCATATTGCGGATCTGCGGAGATGCCCCGGCCAGTATCGCCTGTGTCAGCAACGGAAATCCCTGGCGGATCAGCGGGTGATTGGCGGTCTCGGTGTTTTTAGCAAGTGCTCCGATCGAAACGCCGGCGGCGGGAAGCGAACGGACGACCGAAAGCGGCAACCGCGAGATATCGACAAGCTCATTCGGGCGATCGACGCTTTCCTTCATCAGGTCGATCAGATTGGTTCCACCTGCGATGAACCGCGCATCGCGATTTGCCGCGACAAGTTTTATGGCATCGGCCGGAGCGGCGGCACGTTTGAAAGCAAATGGCCTCATTTCGCACCTCCTGCCTGTACGTCTTCGATAGCGGCGACGATGTTCGGATATGCACCGCAGCGGCAGATGTTGCCGCTCATGCGTTCCTTGATTTCGTCTTTCGAGAGTTTCAAGCCGCGGGCGACTGTCGTGACATTCGCAGTCACGTGGCTGACCTCGCCATTCTTAGCTTCGTCGAGCATCGCGATCGCCGAGCAGATCTGGCCGGGCGTGCAATAGCCGCATTGAAGTCCGTCTCGTTCAATAAATGCGGCCTGCATCGGGTGGAGTTTGTCGCCTTCTGCAAGGCCTTCGATGGTCGTGACCTTTCGGTCGTCGCACATTGCCGCGAGCGTCAAACACGAAAGCTGTCGGCGGCCGTCGATGATGACCGTGCACGCCCCGCACTGGCCGTGGTCGCAGCCTTTTTTCGAACCGGTCATCTCAAGCTGTTCGCGAAGTGCATCAAGCAGCGACGTCCGCGTATCGACCGGCAGTGCGTGAACTTTGCCATTAATGTTGAGCTTGACCGTCAACTTTTCAACCGCAACGCCGCCTTCGACCGCAGGCTCGCTCGCCACGGCCGGAACGACATCAGACAACTTCATAGCCGCCACACCAACGCCTGCAACGGCAGTTTTCTTCAGAAAATCGCGGCGAGAGCCATCGGCAGAGACAACTCGATCATCAGGGATCTTTTTCTCGTCGTGCATAGTTTTGTTTGGAAGAAGAATGTTATCACAGACCACCAACAATCAGAACGATGTTAGATAGATCGCAGTCAAAAACTGACTACTCGCTAACCCTAGAGACGAAACTCATTCGGGGAGATCGAGCTTGAGTTCAAACTTCAGCCATTCAAGCGCAGGGTCCTGCATTCCCCAATACTCGTGAATCGAGAATGTATTCGCATCGACCAGAGTCGAAGTCTCCAGATCAATAACCCGGATCAAGACCGTCCCGGACGGGTCGATAAATTCGTTTGCCGGAAAATTCATCCGACGTCGAACTTCGAGTTTGAATCGTCCGTCCGGAGAGGTTTGTTCAAATGCGGTTTCATAGAAAAATGCTCCCATACCGTACCCGACCATTACAAACATCGTCGGAATGAGCACAACGAAAAGTACTATCCCGGAAACTGACAGAAGTCCGATCGCAATGGTCCGGCGTACGAATCTACTGCTTGAGTGAACAAATTGGTTATCGCCGATGAATGCCTGGTCACGATTCATTTCTTATTGCCATCTAGCTTTCGCTCCAATTCTCGCCCTGCCCGCGGGTGAAAAGCTATTTCGTCCTTAACTACATAGATCGCATAGCTCAGGGCATCTGCTGATCCTTTAACATCAAAAACTGCACTGCCCTCTATCCGCTTACCGTCAATCCTTTCTGCCGAAACGTATACGCCCTGCGTATCGCCTTTTGGCGGCCCACATGAAAGCTGAACGCTCGATGCCGGTTGGAAGGCAAACATCATGAAGTTATCATTACAAAAGATCAAGAGCCGTGGAATTACCTCATCTGAATCGTTCACGACCGCGATCTTTTGCCTTCGTGGATCAGATAGTTCGTCCTCAGAGTATAGCTGAAGAGTATTATCTTGAACCCATCGGTAATTGGGCCAGCCAAGTTCGAAAGAAATATCCATCGCGTCGCCGCTATGGAGCGTCTGATATGGCCAAAAGATCTCGCCGTCTTTCATTACCACTGAGCCAACCACTGACGTGAACCAATAGGGTCGTTCGGGGTGGCCGTAAAACTCTACGACATAAGTTCCATCAGGCGAAACGGTTTTCCGAAATGGCTCGCCTTCAAAAGGCCAGAAGATCGAACCCGCGATAAAACCGGCGGCCATAAATAAGGTAATAAGAACGACCAATCGGATGGACATAGAATCTACTTCTTCGACCGAGGGTGAAAGCTTTCGTATGCTTTCTTGAGGTGGGCGTCGGTTATGTGGGTGTAGATCTGCGTCGTCGAGATGTCGGCGTGGCCGAGCATGGACTGCACACTGCGGATGTCGGCGCGGTTTTGGACCATGTGCGTCGCAAATGAATGGCGGAGCGTGTGCGGCGAAACTCCCGGCAAGCCGCATCTGTCACCGTACTCGCTGACCATTTTATGGATCATCTGCCGGTTCAGCGGACGGCCGAGCGGCGTTATGAACATATTCTGGATCTCGATGTTCTCGTGCTTTCGCCGGGCGGCGAGATAGCTTTTGAGCCATTCGACCGCGCTTGTGCCGATCGGGATCCGTCGCGTCTTGCTGCCCTTACCCGTGCAGGTAAGAATGCCGCCATCGAAATCGACGTTTTGCACCTGTAGATCGACGACCTCCGAAACACGCAAGCCGCACGCGTACATCAGCTCCAGCACCGCCCGGTCGCGAAGTCCCGTTTCCGTTGAAACGTCCGGCGTCGCCAAAAGCGTTTCCATCTCCGCTTGATTTAAAAATTTCGGCAGGTAGAAGCTTTTCTGCGGTGTGTCGATGTCGTCGGCCGGGCTTTTCGTGATATGCCCGTCGGTCATCAGAAACTTGAAAAAACCCCGAACGGCGCTGATCAGCCGCCGTTTCGAACTCTCCGAGATCTTCGCCCGCGAAAGGTCCATCAACCATTCGCGGAGGTCTTCCCGCTTTAGCGTCAACAGATCGATCCCGTTTTTTTCTGCCCACGCCGAGAGTTTCGCCAGATCGCGCCCATAAGCCTCAAGCGAATTCTTCGCCAAACCTTTCTCGACCCGAACGTAGGAAATGTACTCGCGAATTAGATCTCGTTTCACGAACTTTAGTCTATCACCTCGTCAATGATGGCCGTATTCGCCGAGGAACAACGGCACATGCGGTTTATAGTCAGGACAACCTGCTCCGTTCATTAAGACGCCCGATCGCTCATTCAACAGGTCGAATCCCTGTTCACGAGAAAAATTGAAGGACCGAACGTCGCCTTCGCTTCGGGCCTCGACCAGACGTCGATACAAATGTGACATTGACGAGCACCGATCCTTCTCGCTCATAGCTTCAAGCCCTTCAATTACCGCGGGAATCGCATCGTCGCTTAGTTCGGAGGCGTTGTAGTAGGCGTCGTACTCGCGGCCTTGCTGCATTAGCTGGATGTTTTTGCGGGCGATAAAGTCGTCGGGGTTCATAAGATTGGTCGCGGCAAGGATAAATATCGCTGACCAAAGTGCGCCCCAGGCGAAGTTGTTGCGATTGCCTCGAAGCACCGTCCAGCCGAACCATACGAACACCACGGCGAGCCAGATCATGAAGACCATCGGATAAAAGCGAACGGTCGTCCAACCGTAACCGAGTTCGCCTGTCAGCAAGATGAGTCGCTGCATCGCTGACGCCATTATCACAAACAGCAATCCGACCTGAATGCCGGCGAGCACGCGGAATATCGTCTCGTTCCGCGCGTTGTCGCGGCGCAGCAGCCAGTGGGACGCGAGCAGCATTGGCAGGACGAGAAATGCGACGGCGACGAGCTCGCCAAAGCCGCGCCGGGCGAAGTCGGCAAGCTTTAGATCGGGCGTATTTTGCACCATCTCCATTCCGCCAAACAGATACGGCACCTGCATCACGACAAAGCTCAGAAAGAGCAGATCGACCAGGCCGAGGATGATCACCGTCTCAACCGTACCGAGCGTAAATGTCTGCGGAAATGCCGTGTTGTCCCAGTTCTGCCAATCCCGTTTCTTTGGCTCCGGCTCGGCTGAGGCCTGCACAGAGGTAGCATTTCCGTTCTCAGTGGCGGCATCGCCGGAATTCGGCGGATCGCTGCGGTTTATGTGTTCGAGGACGGTCGCGTTATTAGGTAACGAACCGTCTTCGGCGGGTTCGGCGGCGAACTTTTCAACAAAGCTCTTGTCCGTTTCGCTAGCTTCGGCTTTAGGATCGACTCGCGAGTCTGCGGTATTTTCGTCTGGTTTTGGTACTACGGACGACACGGCGGCGGCTGTTTTGGCCGTAAAATGTTCGATCAGCGTACCTCGAAAATACCCCGCAATGAGCCACACAAAGACCGCGGTCAACATAACATGCGAAATGACGATCTCGAGGTCAAAGCCAATAATGTTATTGGCAAAATTCTCATAGGCAGCGTCGGCTGCCATGAAAAGGGCTCCGAATATCAGCACGAGCGGAAGCGCGATCGCCAGCCCGCGTACTACCCCGAAAATGCTCTGGCTCAGGCGAATAACGGGCAGCTCTTTCCAGTCGATATCAGAACCCAGCAGCACAAAAACCGAAAAGGCAGAACTGAGTCCGGACCAAACAAACCCCGCAATGTAATGAAAGACGCCAGCGACGCTCTGGTTAACACGGAAATTTGGCAGGACAAGTACGCCCATTATTATCAGGATCGCGAAGGTGTCATAGATCCGCAGCTCGATCGAATCGCGGACCACGAACATCGCCCCGAAAAACACCATCGTCGCCTGCAGAGCCAGCGCACGCACCGTAAAACGTTCAGGCCGGTTGCGGTACGTCAATACTGCCATCGCGACGGTGAATACCGTGACGAACACGAATGCGTTAAACCCCCACGGCGTCTCGCGAAGCAAAACATTTCCCAGCACCCCGACCACCCCAGCGGTCATCAAAATTTCCAATCCTGTCCGTGTTCGTTCTTTCATAAAATTGCCTTGATAAAAACTATAAGACCATCGTCAATGATGGTTCTTGGAATCTGGAGTGTGGATATCCTCATTGTGCTTTGAACAGCCGGAAGGAACTTGTGTATCGTTCGCCTGAGATCGCTCACTGGCCGAAATGAAGCGCCATCGCCGGTTCTCGTCGTTGTCAAATACCCCAACATAAATTGCTTCCGAGGGTTTCTCCTCAAAGCCTACGCTCATGATGCTTCGGGCCTTCGCGTCCAGACTATAAGCATCAAAACTCATCTCTCCACACAGAAAATATGTAGTCGGAGATGTGCGATATACATTCATTTTGGAATAGCCTCCGGTGTCGGCCGCCACTGTTTTGCGGGCAAACTCCCTCTCACCAATTCGAAAGACAAGCTCTCTGTCATACTCAGCTAGAAAAAGGTGCGCTATTCGTCGCTTAAGGACAATTTCTTCATTGGTTCCGGGAATCTGATAAATGGCTTCGGCCGCAACTCTAGAATTCCCGTTATAGAGAAAATGTATTCGATCGTAACCATCTCCCGCCATCGTAACCATAATTCCTAAGTGAACTACGCTAAGAACGACAAGTCCTATCGTGTTAACGACTTTCATTTCCCCGCACCCTTCATCGCCTTTATCAGAGCTTCCATGTGGTCGAGGTAACGCGTCAGGGCCTTGCGGCCGTCGGCGGTTATCTTGTATTCGGTCAGCGGCATCCGGTCGGCGAAGGACTTTTTCACGGTCAGGTAACCCGCCTCTTCGAGCTTGCGGGCGTGGACGCTGAGGTTGCCGTCGGACGTGTCGAGCAATGATTTCAGGTCGCCAAAGCTCAGAGTATCGTTGGCCGCGAGCGCACTGATAATGCCAAGCCGCATCCGCTCGTGAATGATCTTGTCAAGATCGTTCGAAACGTTCTCGGCCGCCTTCGCCACGTTCAGCGGTGGCCGAGTTTCGTGTTTCTGTATCTTTGCTGAATTACCCTTTGTCATAAATTAGCCCGTGTTGAGGTCGGGTTCTGTAGTCTTCGTTTTCTAACTAGCTTCCGGCAAACCGCGTCCCAAAGACCCCGACCGCCAGCTCTGCCCAAACCAGAAACAGGACAAACAAGATCAACGCACATGCCGCGATCCGATACCATACATTCGTGATCGTTCGCAAGGCGACTTCGATAACGATCCCTGTGCTGGCAAGCAACACACCGGCGACCATGAAATCGAAGACGTTCCAATTCACCTCGGCCGTAAACCGCATCGCAACTAGCGGGACCATCAATGCCGCCGCGACGATCGCCATGATCAGAAAGAAACGTATATTTTGGGTATGTGTAATGTTTTCCATGTTTTTCACTTTGCGAGCTGAGCCCGGCTCTTTTGCATCTTTACCGGATCGATCTATCCTCCATAACGACGGGCGATGATCGCCCCGAAAATGATATGAAGCAGGCCGAAGCTGAGCGCCATCATTTCGTCGCCGTAGCCTTTTGGCAGGGCGAGCGTGATCGCTCCCATAGCGATGAAGCACCAGCCCATCACCGGCACGGCCCGAACAGAAAATGCTCCCCCGCCGATGACCGCCGCTCCGTATAGCAGCATCCACGTCGCCGCCATCATTTCGTAATGCTCAAATCGCCAAAGCCCGAGCGTAAGAGCAGCGCCGACAATGACCGGAGGCGCAAAGCTCATCGCAAATTTGCGTGCCGGCGTCGAGAGCAGCGATGTCTTGCCGATCTTTGATTTCTGCCACATTGCCAGTAGGCCGATCGCGAAGGCGAGACAGGCTTCGAGCAGCCATACAACCAACCAGTCACGCAGATATATCTGGCCATTGGCGACCACGGCTGCGACGACCGCCGTTACGCCCATCAGTATTCCGCCGTATCCCGGTACCGCCGTAAAGCTGGCCGAGCGTTCCATCGCGTCGCGAATGTATTTGAGGTTGTCGAAAGCTCGGTCACCGATGTTTACCGGTCCGGATCGTTCGTCTTGCTGTTTGCGGAGAGGCGTTACGTTTGGCATCGGAAATAAATATATGCCAAGTAGTCGTCGCTGTCAAGTACTTTGTATTATAAAGCCAACGGAGGCGAAATTATATCAGGAATTGAACTTTGAGATATTTAGCGGGTGTTCTCGGAGCGGCCGAAGCTCACTTTTTCTTGAGCATTTCGTTTACGACCTCGCCGTAATTTTTTAGCGGCGGTGAGGTCGGGTCGCCGACGGCGAAGGTAAGTCGGTCGCCCTGACGGAGAAAGTGGCGGCCATTCCATTTATAAGACGTCCGGGTAAAGAAGGTCGGGCAGCAGAGTTGTTGCTCGTCGCCGGTAATCTTGCCGGTCTCTACTTCGCCAAGCAGAAAGCGGTCCTGGCCATATAGTTCAACGACGACCTCGCCGTTCTCCGGCCGAACATCCTTTAGGCCGCCATCGGATCGATCGCCGGTGCGGAAGTGCCAGAGAAGCTCCGGTTTATCGTCTTTCCATTCATAAATATAGACGACCTGCGGAATAGCATTACCGGTGGTCTCAATTTTCAGGATGATGATCGCCTCGTCTTGGCCGTCGCCGGTGACATCAAAATATCGGGTCGCGACATGTGACATCCCGATACGGCGTTCGGCCCGAAGCCGAGCCTTTTCCTCGTCGCTGACGTCCTCGGAAGCGGTGCCGGAAACTGCATCGACCTTGCCATTCGTCAGCTCGATATCGCTGCCATCGGGATTCTGCCAGCCCCGCGGCAGCGGAAAGGTATGATGAAGAAAATCGAATGAACCGATCGGCGAAGCGGACGATGAAAATCGCGTATCCGTAAATTCGGCTTGAAGATCGGGAAATATCGGTTCGGGCTCCGGATCGGGTTCCGGAGAAACGGCCGCCATTAGAGGAGCGTTCGGTTCGGATGCAGCGGGATCAGCCGACGAATCGGCCTGGAACCCGCACGCTGACAATATCAAAAGAACCACAATGGCAGCGGTCGCTGCCATTTCTTTTGGAATATATTTCATTGATCTCGTTACGGCTGCGGCATCGCCTGCGAAACAATGCCAGCTAGGCCCGTGTAAGGCTTCGATACTTTATCCGGTGCGGCTGGTCGGCTTCGTGCCCGAGTCGCCGTTTCCGGTCTTCTTCGTATTCGCTGTAATTGCCGTCGAAATACTCGACATGGCTATCGCCTTCAAAGGCTAGGATGTGGGTCGCAATGCGGTCAAGAAACCAGCGATCGTGAGATATCACGACAGCGCAGCCG
>JBGTKY010000029.1:0-7833 GCA_041744395.1 Pyrinomonadaceae bacterium
GCGATACAAGACGGCGTCAACGGCTTTGATCGAGCACTTCGGAAGAATGCGTGTGAACCTGATCGGGAAGTCGCAGATCGAGGGGTTCATCACTTGGAGAAGATCGCAGTTCGTTACGGCTGGAGGTGCGAAACCGAAATCCGGCAAGCCGAAGAAGCTGAAACGGAAGATCTCCAACGCCACGGTGAACAGGGAACTCGCGTGCCTGAAGAAGGTGTTTAGCAATCTCGTTGCGGATGGGGTGCTTTCATCAAACCCGGCCAGATTCGTGGAGTTTCTTCCAGAGGACAATGAGTCCGGGCGCGTTCTGAACAGGGACGAGGAACGGCTTTACCTTTCTGCGGCGTCACAGCCATTGCGCGATTACGCGGTGCTGCTCATTGAGACGGGCGTGCGCCCGAACGAACTGTGCAGACTCGGGGTCCGGGATGTTCATCTAGAACGTGACAGACCCTATCTTGTGATCACGGACGGCAAGACGAAGGCAGCGAGAAGATCGATCCCGCTGTCTATACGTGCGGCCGAGGTCCTAACAAAACGGTTAGCTGGCTCTATAGGCAAATATGTCTTCCCCGGCGGAAGAGGCGGTGACGACCCTAACAGCCCGGCCCTAAAATTCAGCAACGCTCATTATGGCGCGCTCAAGCGAAGCAAGATCGACGGTCTCAATCGAAGTGGAACGGAAGGGTCATGCACTCTATATTCGTTCAGGCACACCTTCGCAACGCGTTTCCTCGAACGCCGGCCCGGTGATCTGCTGACGCTGGCTGCTTTGTTGGGCCACTCTAGCCTTAGGATGGTCATGCGGTACGCCCATCCGTCCGACAATCACAAATTCGAAGCGATAAGGTCGATGGAAGAAAAGCCATCTGATACACCCGCTACGCTTCGGGCCGATGAAGATTCGCTAGCAGAGGCTTATTCTGAGGAAAATAAATATTTATAGGACAGTTGGAAACTTAATACTTGTTCTCCGAAGGATGAGAGAATTCACGCAATTCCGAGACGACACTTCGCTAGAAGAGACTAGTCAACGATAATCGAAAAAATCCTTTCCAACATCCGGTGGATCAAGTGATCTTTTCATCAGGCTCGACTGAGCCCCGTTTTTAAGTGGATCGATCAGGTCGGCGTTGATGCTGCCCCATTCGATCCAATCTGCCATTCTTTCACGGCTTGTATCGTCCGCCGGAAGCTCCTCAACTGAAATCCAGGCATACTTTCAGATATGAACGGATCCTTGTGCAAGTTTAGGCCGAAACTCACCGTCCGACGTCCGAATTTTTGTGTTTATCTCATCAATAGAGCCCATTAGCTTCTTTTCTGACCTGTAAACCTCGTCATCGAAAGGTCGTCGTGTTTCACCCTCTATAGGCTGGAGACCGATAAGCAGGTCTCTAGAGAAATCTGAAAATCAGTCAGAAACCTCAAAGAAAACTAAGTAATACAGGCCACGTTCCTTCCTTCATCGCCCCACAGCGTTAGCCCATCTGCAAAAACTTTCCATTCATTGAAAAGTGAATAGAGGTTGCCGCAACCTGTGCGAGCATTAATCCCTTGACGAATAGGTAGAGCTTTGCGGCACCGGGGCATTCGAAAGTCCGAGCACAGTCACGCCGATAGTTCTTAGTGACAATTTATGAAAAAAGATATCCATCCTGATTACCATCCGGTAGTTTTCCATGACGTTTCGGTCGATAACAAATTTCTGACCCGCTCGACGATGACTTCGGACAAAACGATCGTTTGGGATGATGGCAACGAGTACCCGCTTATCCCGATAGAGATCTCAAACCTTTCTCATCCATTCTTTACGGGCCAGCAAAGGCTGGTCGATACGGCCGGACGGGTCGAGAAGTTTAATCGCAAATACAAACGAAATTCAAAATAAACGAAATGCTTGAAGCCATCGAACTTACGAAAAACTACAACGGCGAGACGGCTCTCGCGGGCCTCGACCTCCGGATCGATAGGGGTGATGTTTTCTGCCTGCTCGGGGCGAACGGGGCCGGCAAGACGACGACCATCAATCTCTTCCTGAACTTCATCGACCCGACGGGCGGCAAAGCTTTCGTAAACGGAATTGACGTCACCCGCGAACCGCTTGAGTCGAAGAAATACTTGGCCTACATACCGGAACAGGTAAATCTTTATCGAAACCTGACGGGCCTTGAGAATCTCCAGTATTTTTCGGAACTCGCCGGAAAGGACAGCTATTCACGAACTCAGCTGCTCGGCTTTTTCGAAGAAGTCGGTCTTGCGGCAGACGCCGCCGAGCGACGTGTCTCGACCTATTCAAAGGGCATGCGGCAGAAGGTCGGCATTGCGATTGCACTGGCGAAAGACGCACAAGCACTTTTGCTCGACGAACCGACTTCCGGCCTCGACCCAAAAGCTTCAAACGAATTTTCAGGACTGCTGAAAAAACTAAGTGCGAATGGCTGTGCGATCTTGATGGCGACCCATGATCTCTTCCGAGCGAAAGAGAGCGGCACGCGGGTCGGTATCATGAAGCACGGTCACATGGTCGCCGAAATGACTACCGACGAGCTCGGCCACACCGATCTAGAGCGCATCTACCTCGAAAACATGCGCGACTGAATCTTGTATGTTTCTTATTGAGATCCCGCCGACTCCGTAGCCGGGATCTGTGCAACATCGGTTTGAACTCAGAAAATCTATTTATAAGGCGGAATCAAATAATATATGTATCCTAATGATTCAAAACTCCGGCAGGCGCTGTCTACTCCATCCAGCATTCATCTAATTTTAGTTTTGATCTGCCTGCTTTTTGCACCCAACGCCGACGCCCAGCAGCAGAATCCGGTTTTGCGCGGAGTTGTGACCGACACTTCTGGCGCGGTGATCCCCGGAGCGGAGTTGACTCTTATCAATGAGAGAACGGGAGCGGTTCGCAATACGGTCTCCGATCCTAATGGCGAATACCTGATCCAACAGCAATCAGTTGGCCTATACCGGTTACTCGCTGCTAAGGCTGGATTTAGAAATTTTGAGCAGACCGGTATTGAGCTATTGCTCGGCAGAACCGTAACACTAGACGTTTATCTCTCTATAGGCGAAGTTGGTGAGACCGTAACCGTGCACGACGGAAGGCCTACGATCAGCTCGGAAGATGCGGCCCTCGGAAACACGATCACCGAAAGAGAGGTCGAGTCGCTGCCCACGGCGGGCAGAAACCCGATCACGCTTTTCAGCCTTCAGCCCGGGATCGTGTTCACGGGCGAGTCGGACCCTGACAGATTGCTCTTGGGCATCAATAACCGCCTCGATGACCGTGAGGGCGCAGTTTTCGGTGTGCGCGGAAATCAGTCGGCGATCAACATCGATGGCGCAGAGGTCGGTGATACCGAATCGCAGGCCGCATTTGGTCTGCTGCTTCCCGTAACTCTCGACTCGATCAAAGAGTTCCGTGTGACTACTAACGGGGCTAATGCCTCAGAATTTAACACCGGTGGGCCGCAAGTCACCATCGTAACGAACAGCGGAACCAACGATCTCCGAGGTAACGTGCGGTTCCACCGTCGAAGCGACAAATTCGCCGCGAATTCCTTCTTCAATAACGCGCAGGGCGTCGAGCGGCCTGAGCTCGACAGAAACCTATTCGGTGGCAGTCTTGGTGGCCGTTTCAGTCGTGATAGGTTCTTCTATTTCGTCGACTATGAGGGGCGTCGCGAACGATCAGAGCAACTCGTGAAAGACCAGCGGGTTCCCTCTGATACTCTGCGACAGGGCATCATCAGCTACAGGAACGCGGCTGGGGAGGTCGTTCAAGTAACGCCCGATAGACTCAGGCAGATCGACCCGGCGGGACTAGGCTTTAATCCTGCCATGGCGAGGATGTTCGACCTATACCCGCGCCCGAATCAGCCGACGCCTGCCAATCTGCTTGCGTTTGACGACCCACTTAATTACGGGTATTTCCGCTTTAATTCTCCAATGGAGACGAATACGAACATCTACACTGCGCGGTTTGATATGAAACTGACTCGGGATGGAAGCCACACAGCCTTTTGGCGGGGAACCGCCGCGGATTTCTACGCTACTTTGCGCCCCCCCGTGCTTCCGGGCTTAGACCCATCGCGTGCTTTGATCAACCGAAGCAAGGGCTTCGTCGTTTCGTATACCGCATCTGAAAATCCGAACTTCGTCAACAATTTTACGTGGGGAGTAACATTTCCGAGCATAAATGAGAAAGGTGCAGAAGGCGCGGGCTATGCGCCAACGAACCTAGCCACACCATTCGGCTTCGACGGCTTCGGCGGGTTCGGCGATTTGAACCGCGGAGTCGACCGCCACGCCACGATCAATGACATCAGTGACGACGTAACATTGATCCGAGGAAATCATACTGTGCAAATGGGCGTTTTGTTGCGTTTCGGTCAAAATAAACGCACGAGCTACCGTAACGCTTTCGCGAACTACCGCACACTGCCGACAGCCTGCCGCGGCGGCTGCGACCTTCCGTTCAACACGCTTTTGGCTGATCCGAACCCGGCAAACCGCCCCGTAAACAATTTCACAAATCGCAGTCGATTCAGAAACGCATTTTTCTCCCTTACCGGGCCGATAAACGCTTTGACAACGAATTTTGCTTTAGACCCGCGGACCGGTGAATACTCGTTCGACGAGCCGCGCGAATTGAACTTCATCGAGGATGTCTACGAGGCTTATGTGCAGGACATCTGGCGGGTCCGCCCGAACCTGACCGTAACGGCCGGCTTGCGCTACAGTTTTGCCGCGCCCATATACGAAGCGAACGGTTTGCAGCTACGTCCGTTGGTGGATGTTCAAGAGTGGTTTGCGGGACGCGTGAGCGACATGAACGCGGGAGTTGCTGCTGACCGCACTCCGTTCATCAGCTTTGACCGTGCCGGAAAGGCCAATGAACGCCGTTCATGGTATGAGCCGGATTACAATAATCTCGCCCCGCGTCTGGCCGTCGCATGGAGCCCAGTGTTCCAAAGGGGCGCGGGCAAACTGCTCTTCGGCGAATCCAAAGGCGTTTTGCGCGGCGGCTTCGGAATCTATTACGAGCGGGTCGGCGGGGCTTTGGCATACACGACCGACCAGTATGGATCGCCCGGCCTGCGTCAGTTCGGCCAAACAGCTTCGGGAGCAGCTGCACCGTTCACGCTCGCGAACGCACCACGCTTTAGCGGTACCTGCACCGTCGGCGCATGCGCCAACTTGCCCAGTCCATCACTATATATAACTCCGCCAGACGGATTATCGTTTCCATTCACGCCGGGTTATGGGGAAATGGAGGGCAATTTTATCATCGACAACCGTCTCAGAAGTCCTTCGACGACGCACCTGAATTTTTCCTACCAGCGTGAGCTCCCCGGCAAAATAACGCTGGACGTTGGTTATGTCGGCACGCGCGGACGCAAACTTCTCGCTAAGGCCGATGTTGCACAGTTCTACGGCAATCTTCGAGACCCGCAGTCGGGACAGACGCTCTGGGAGGCGTTTAGAATGATCGCGAACTTGATCGGGCCGGACCCGTTTAATCCGCGCATCGATCCGGAGGATCCGGACGCACTTTCGACCATCGGCAATATCCCTTTCTTCCATAATCTGATGCCAAATATGCCGGGAGTTGTCTTTGAGCCCGATCTAACACCAACGCAGGCATTTTACCTTTTTGCGACTCAATGGGCACCCGACTGGGCAAGCGCTCTTTACTCGCTCGATTTCGACCCTTACATTTTCGCTTTCGCAACCAGCCCGTGGAATACGCAGATCGACCCGGAGCAAAACGGGGCTGTGCTTTTTAATCCGCAGTTCAATAACCTGCCCGCCTGGACAAATTGGGGGCGTTCCGATTTTCACGGAATGCAGCTAACGGTCAGAAAAAACTTCGGGAGCGCTGCCTTTGCCTTGAACTACACGTTGTCGAAATCGATAGACAATACTTCAGCTTCGGAGAACGCCACTGGGAACACCGCAGAGTTTTTTTACGAAACAGGGTTGATCGCTAACGCCTTTAACCCGAAAGCACAGCGGGCCCGCTCAGATTTCGACCTGCGTCACAACTTGAACGCGCACTGGCTGGTTGATCTGCCATTCGGATTTGGCGGCAAGTTTGGAAAAGACGCGAGAGGGGCTCTGAATGCGGTTATCGGCGGCTGGCAGCTTGCGGGAATCGCCCGCTGGCATTCGGGGTTCCCTCTGAGCCCCGCAAACGGCGGAAATCAGGCGACCAACACATTCGGGACGACCTTCGCCACTGTTGTCAGTCGGATGCGCTCGAACGTCACGCGAAATGCACCGAATGGTCGTCCGAATCTTTTCCGCGATCCGGCCGCAGCCCGGGCCATGCTCGCCTATACACGACCGGGCGAGGTAGGCTCACGCAACGCCCTGAACGGGCCAGGCTATTTCACGCTCGATCTCGGCTTGCACAAAAATTTCAGACTCCCATGGAGCGAACGGCAGAGCCTCCAGTTTCGTGCCACGGGATTCAACATTATGAACACGGCAAATTTTTCGATCCGCCCGCCGTACACCGCCGATTACAACTTCAACGTAGCGGCGAGCGCGGCGAATTTCGGGGCTTTAACAAAAACCGCCGGACCGCGCGGCGGAGCACGCGAATTCGAGTTCGCTGTCCGTTATTCATTTTGAGGAATTTATGATCATCAAAATTGCTCAAAAGGAAATAGCGGAGATCTGGCGAGACGGGCGGTTACGTTGGGCTGGGATAAAACGCATTTCGCATAAGGAAACGAAATTAAAATGAACCACAAATTGTCCACACTTATACTTCTCATTTTTCTTACTTTGAGCGCTGGTTCGGCGTATTCTCAGTCATCCCTAGCTAGTCTGTCTGGAACCGTGGTCGACGAAAACAGTGCAGCCGTGTCGGGGGCAACCGTAACGCTTGAACAGATCGGGACCAACTTTGTCAGAACTGTTGTTTCCGATAGCGAAGGGGGATTCGGGTTCTATCAGTTGCCATCCGGCGACTTCCGGGTCGTTGTAGATCGACAGGGTTTCACTAAGTTCCAAGGCGATACCATATCATTACTTGTAGCTACACCGACGTCAATAACGGTTAGGTTGAGCGCCGGCAATGTTGCAGAAACGGTAACGGTCGAGGGTGGCGAAGGCGGTCTTGTGAATCAAACCGACGCTTCCGTTGGAACGACTTTTACCGAGCGCGAAGTGAACGGATTGCCTTTTTTGGCCCGCAATCCTCTGGCAGCCTTGTCCTTGCAGCCTGGTGTGGTCTACACCGGCGAATCGAATCTGGACGAATTGTTCCAAGGCTCCAATCGAAATCTCGATGATCGCGAAGGGGTAGTCAACGGGATCCGCGGTAATCAAACATCTGTTGTCATCGACGGAGCTGTCGCCAATGACTTTGAGACACAGAGTGCTTTCTCCGCAGCACTTCCAGTGACTTTGGATTCGATCAGAGAGTTTCGGGTGCTGACCATCGGTACTGCCGCTGACGGATTCGCTTCAGGAGCTCAAGCCTATCTTGTCACGAAAAGCGGCTCAAACGATCTTCGCGGAAATTTGCGGTATTATTTTCGCCCAACAGGCACCTCAGCAAACTCATTCTTTAATAATGCTGCGGGACTTGAAAAGCCTCGCCTCGATAGAAACATTTTCGGAGGAAGTTTAGGTGGACCGGTTTGGAAAAACCGACTCTTCTTTTTTGGTGACTACGAAGCACGTCGGGACGAAAGTGAGAGCACAGAGACACGAATCGTTCCAAGCTCGACCCTGCGCCAGGGCATTTTACGCTATGTCACGGTGAATGGTGATATTCGGTCCATCAACAATGCCCAGCTCACCTCTCTC
>JBGTKY010000030.1:0-81254 GCA_041744395.1 Pyrinomonadaceae bacterium
TTCGGGTGGCGAATGGTGGTATCTGCGAAGTTCGGACGGCGGCAATGGTGCTTTCGCGTTTGGCTCGGCGACCGACAAAGCGGTTCCTGCAGATTACACAGGTGACGGCAAAGCGGACATTGCATTCTGGCGGCCATCGACGGGCGAATGGTTTATCTTGCGATCCGAAGACAACTCGTTCTATGCGTTCCCGTTCGGCGTCGCAACCGATCTTCCGGTTCCCGGCGACTACGACGGCGACGGCAAAGCAGACCCAGCGGTCTTCCGCCCATCCGACAACACATGGTACCTGCTCCGCTCAACAGCAGGCTTCCAAGCCGTCGGCTTCGGCGCCACAGGCGACAAGCCGCTGCCGAACTCGTACGTGCGTTAGAAGCTATCGCTTCAGCGACCCGAAATAAAAAAAATGCCCGTCAGACCACGAATGGCTTGACGGGCATCTTTCCGTTAGAAACATGAAGCAGGCGTTACCTGCCGATAGAGCGATGGCGAGCCGGGCCCGCCAAAGCGTTGACCATTAAGGACGATCCGTTGCCGGCGACGGTGCTGTCATTGGCTGTACTATCGGGAGAACAGCAGGGTTCTGTCCCGGATATACCAATGGCTGTTGCTGTTGCGGCAGCGGAGCGTCAGAGTTTGACGAAGGATTGCCAAGCGGTACCGGCTGCAGGATCGAAGCCGAAGGCCTGGTTCCTGATTGACCCGGGTTTGCGGCAAAGTCCGGACGATAGATTCGCGGCGTTATGAAGAATAGTATCTCGCTCGTGTTTCTCTGAACGTCTTTTCGTTTGAAGAGATTTCCCAAGATCGGAATTCTCGACAGTCCCGGGGTTCGGTCCTGAGATTCGCGTTCGTCATCGAAAAGAACGCCGCCGACTACCGTTGTTCCGCCATCGGGAACGGTGATCTGCGACTGCATCTTCTGAGTATTGATAGCCGGAGCTGCGCCAGCGATCAGGGTTGCGGTCGAACTGTTTTCAGCAAGTACTTCAAGGACGATCGTACCTACGTCCGTGATCTGCGGGGTGATCTCAAGCTTGAGCGGCACATCGACGTATTCGATCGTTGCCACCGCAAACCCACCGGCACCGGATCCGGGCTGGATCGTGGTGATAGGGATCTGCGTCTTGCTTTCGATGATTGCCGAGCGGTTGTTCAGAGCAGTGACACGCGGGGTCGCGATGACCTTCGCCTGTCCTTTCTGTTCGCCGGCCGTGATCAGCATATTTATCTGGGCAGTACCGAAAACACCTGTCGTCAGGCCGATCGCGGTGTTTGCGATCTGCGATGCCAGATTGTTATTGATATTGCCATTCGGAAGGCTTCCCGGAATCGGCAAACTGGAGTCGACAGGAGCGTTTGGCAGCGTCGACCCACCAGCACCGCTTCCGCGTGCACCGAGGACCAAAGCTGATAGCTGTACACCGACGTCGCGGCTAAAGCTGCGGGTCGCAACGACGATCCGTGCTTCGATCTCGACCTGCGGTTCAGGCTGGTCGAGTATCGCGACGAGCTGCTTGATGGCATCGATATTCTGGCGAACATCCGTAATAATCAGCGAATTGCTTCGCGAATCTACCTCGACCGCACCGCGACGCGAAAGCCGTCGCTTGATGATCGGAAGCAAACCACCACCGCTAGCACCTGCTGACGACTCGCCACCGCCGCCGCCGGAGTTTGCCGAGGTTCCGCTGGTTGCGGTACCACGGGCTATCTCACCGGCTGCACGGGCATAGTTCAAGCGGATAAATTCTGTGTAGAGCGGTGAACCATCGAGCTGTGTGTCCATCGCCTTTCGAAGGATCTCGCCTTCGGACGCCAATGATCGCGAATCCGCAACACGGAGGATCTGGCCATTGACCTGAATACCGAGCTCCTGCGAGCGAAGTATCGAATCAAGGGCGATATTCCACGGAACTTCACTTACATTCACCGTGACCGGAACGGCCGCAACCGACTTGTCGATGACAAAGTTGATGCCATATTGTTCGGTTATGTAGTTCAGGATGTCGCGGATGTCGGCATTGACCACATTAAGGTTGATCGGCTCGCCGCGAAATCCCGGGTCGCCATACATACGGCCCTCTTGGCGCGAATCAACACGCTGTGCCGTCGAAGCTATGGCCAGAAAGCTGACCATTATCATAGCGATGATGGCCTTTCTGCCGTTATCGCGAATTGTCTGAAGAGAATTCATGTTTCCTCCGTTGCAGTACTTCACCTGAGTTCGGAAAGCTGTGACGTCAGGTGATTCAAAATCAAATTACTAGGCACGTCCGAGGGTTTCGCCCGTGCCGCGAAATACCCTTGGACTAATTCTTGCGGTTTGCGACGCGGGTCGACCGCTTGTTTTTTGCCGATTTGGCCGGAGCCTCGTCAGCAGGTTTCTGGTTCGCCATCTCGTCAAGCAGTGAGACGATCGGGCCTGTTGATGCTGCTTTGACCGATTCACTGGCCACAGGTCGTGGGGCTGAGTCTGCCGAAGCGCCTTGAATTGGAGCGGTTCCCTGAATCTGCTCCCTTTGCGTGTACTGGCGAAGCGGCATATTTTCGACGGATGCGACGAATTTGCCGTTAGCGATCTTAGTAACCTTGCGAAAGATCAGCCGATTTTCCTCAACCGCTACCAGCTGGCCGTCAAAAAAACGTTCGCCGGGATAGATAGTGTACGAAAGTTTGAGCGGTGTAGCTTCGACCATCGCTGCATAACCGCGCGGCGTTCGGAATATACCGGTTACAGCCACTTCATTCAGCGTTATGACACTGGTGACCTTCGGAAGTTCTTCGCCGTTCATCGCCGCCTGTTCCCGAAGTTGTTTGAAATAAGCGATCCGCTGCTCGATCGGTGGGGCACCCTGGGTGACCACTTCGGCCGGGCCGGACCGTTGGCCGGTCACCGTTCCGACATTGCCTGTCCGTACTTCGCGGGTTCTGGCCCAACCGGGCTTGGCGAATGGATCCCTTGACTGTGCTTCGGCGGTCACAAATTGACCGGCGGCCAGCAGGAAACCGGCGACTGCGAAGGTCAGGGTCGAAAGTCTTAAGATCTTGGATTTGTTAATCATGGCTTTTTCTCTCAATTTACAGATAGGTCGAAGGTCGGACCGTGGGGAACCGACTTCGGAGTTGCGATTCGGATCATTGGGCGGGCGGCGGAACCGCTGCAGCAGGCTGACCCGGGGTAGCCGGTGCTCCGGGCTGGCCGGGAGCCGGGACCTTAGGCGTCAATATCTCAGGGTCAGCATAATAAGCCGTCAGCAGAAACTGTGCGTGCAGCGTCTTATCGGCAGTCTGCTTATCCAGTTGATTGATCTTGAAGTCTGAGATCGAGACGATTCGCGGCAGTTTTGCCATCTTGTCAAAGAATTCACGAAGGTTATTAAAGTTGCTGTCAATCTCGACCTCGACCGGTTTCGCCATGATCGCATCCTGCTGCGAATCATCTCGCGGCGAGAAACGCATAACTATCAGACGCGAATCCTTTGCATTGTCCTGAAGTCCCTGCAGAACATTCGTGATCTCACGCTGTTCCGGAAGAAGTACCTTGAGTTCTTCGTACTCGACGGCTTTGCTAGCGTATAACGCTCTAAACTCGTTGATGCGCTGGGTCGCGACCCGAGCAGCCTCATTTTTTGCCGTCAACTGGGCGATCTCGTCGTTCAGAACCTGAACTTCGGCACGCGTCTCGCTGGTGACAAAGTACCAGACTGTAAGGTATAGGAGAGCCGCAATGCCGACGAGCAGCAGCAACTGTAAATGCCATTGTAGCGTTTTGATTTTCTCTATCATTGTAGTGTCCTTCGCTTTGGTGAGATCAAATATTTGGCGGTTTGCCGACCAGTGCGACTAGTTCTTGGATACCTGCGGGGCGGCTGCTCCAGAAGGAACTGGTGCGCCTGTTGCGACGGCCGCGGTGGTTGCCTGTTCAGCTCCGCCGGCCTTAGACGGTGTGTAAGCCGTTTTAATGGTGAAGTTAATGACGTTCACCTTGCCCCCTTCACCGCTTGCGCCCGGAGTGACAAGCTGATTGACCATTTCCTGGCGTTGCGTCTCGATATTCAGGTTGGAAAAGAGTCCGTTTGAAAATTCGAGGCTACGTCCGAATTGGGTAACTGCCGCTTCGTCGGGCGAATTTCCCGTGATGGTGACGGTCTCGCCTGACTGCTCGATGCTCTGCAGGTAAAGCCCCGGTACCATCGCGATGCGTTCACGCATGGCTTCGAGTACAGCACTCGGGCCGGCCTGGCTTGAACGGAGCCGTTTGATCGCTTCGATACGCATATCGATATTCTGGATCTTTTGCTCGAGCTCTCGCTGCTCTTTCATTACGACCTCTAGTTCGGTCGCGATCTGCTTCTGTTCCGCTAGGCGACGCTCAGCGTCCGACTTAGCCATCTGCGTACTTATCACGTCCCAACCGATAACGGCCACGAGAAGAAATCCGACAGCGAGGGTCATTAGAAGCAATCGCGAGGCGGGGCTATTGACTCTTCGGTCAACGGCGACCACCGTGCCGCCTTGCCGCTCTGTGACAGAATTTAATAGGTTTATTTTGATCATTGTGATTACACTCCCCTCATTGCCAAGCCGACGGCGACAGCCATTTCGGGCATGATTTCACTGAGATAGTCGGGATCGAATTTTCTGGTGTCTACCTTAATGTTTCGGAACGGATCAAGAACTTCGACCGGAAGTTCGAGCCTGGCCGAGAGGTCCTTGGCGAGGCCGGCGAGTTTCGAACCGCCGCCTGAGATCAAGATCTTTTGGACAACGGTCTCGTTGTCTTCGGTCGTCGCACGATAGAAGTCGAACGTCTTCTGGATCTCCATTGCTACGATCTCGGTCACATTATTTATAAGCGGCTCGATGGCGGTTTCTTCGACGCCTTCGACAGCGTTGTTGACACCGCGTTTGATGGCTTCGGCCTGCTGAAAGCTGATACCGAGGCTACGCTGAAGTACGTCAGTGAACTGGCTGCCGCCCACCGTAATATCACGTGTGAACAGCGAACGCGTTCCTTTGACGATATTTACGTTCATCGTCGAAGCACCGATGTTGAGCAGCGTCACGACCTGTGAATCGTCCGGCTGATAGTTCATCTCGTAGCAGTTCTGCAATGCGAACGTATCAACGTCGATAACATAAGGTTCCTTGCCGGCCATCTGAACGGCCTGGCGAATATTGTCGATCCGCTCGCGTTTGCACGCGGCGATCAAGACGGATGTTGAATCGGAAGTGGTATCGGTTATCTGATAGTCGAGGCTCACTTCAGAAAGGTCGTACGGAATATGCTCTTCGGCGTGCCAATCGATCGATTCTTCCAGTTCCTCTTCGCTCATAGGCGGCAGAATTATGTTTTTGATGATCACGGAATGGCCGCTGACACCTGTTACAACGTGGGTCGCGGTCACGTGGTTGTTTGTGCAAACATTCTGTATTACGTTGGAGACCGTGTTGAGCTCCATTATTTGACCGTCGATGATCGTATCATCGGGCAGATTCTCGTAGCCAAGGCTGACGAGGTTCAGACTGTTTACTTTACCGTCAAGTTCGACCATTTTGATCGAGCTCGAACCGATATCTAGACCGGCGACGCTTTTCTTTTTACCGAACAGCATTTCTTTTCGCTCCTATATGGCATTGCTGCCAATAATCATTTTGTTGGGTTTGGGTGAATCATCGAAACGGAACGGGTTATTTACACTCTCGAGAGATACTTTGCCACCTTTTGATCTACAGCATCGGAAGGACGTACTTTGACAGGCCAACTGAAGGCAGTGATGAGCACCCGTTCCGTTTCGGATGTTTCGGCCGCGGTTAGGTGCGGCTGACTAAGATGTTGTATTTCAGAAAAAGTTTTCGCATCGGGTGGCGACAGGAAACGGCGGCTTTCCACCGTCAAGGATTAAAATTACAGGAAAGACAAACACTTGTCAACAGTTTTTTGCACTGTTGAACGAATTTGACATTTTTTCATTCAAAATGATCGAGATTCTTGCCGGATGGCTATAAACACTGACCTTGAGCTTGTTAAACAAGTCACCGTAAGATCCCGGCCCTTTAAGCGGACGAGGGCGAGAATATAGAATACAGAAGGTATTTCAAGAAAACTAAGAGAAACAATGGTGGTTCGCACGGCGGATCTCGGTCAAAACGAATCGGTCGCTGAGACGCGTTTTCAAGCTCGTCCGATCTCCATTTTGGCGATCGATTCGATATGAACTTCGTCGGGACCGTCAGCGAGCCGAAGCGACCGGGCATGAATCCAAAACCCGGCAAGTGGAAAGTCCTGCGAGACGCCGCCGCCGCCGTGGACCTGGATCGCTCTGTCGATGATCCGCAACGCCATTTGCGGAACGACGGCCTTTATCATTGCTATCTCTTTGCGTGCGGCCTTGCTGCTGCCGGCATCCATCTTCCACGCGCACTTCAAAACAAGAAGGCGTGCCTGATCGATCGAACAGCGAGCGTCGCCGATCCACTGTCGAATGACGCCTTGGTCAGCGATCGGCTTGCCAAAAGCTATTCGGCCTTTTGCACGTTCAATCATTAGATCCAATGAGCGTTCGGCAACGCCGATCAGCCGCATACAATGATGAACACGCCCAGGCCCGAGCCTTCCCTGCGCTATTTCGAACCCGCGACCTTCCCCGAGCAGTAGGTTTTCCTTCGGCACGCGGACATCTGCGAACGTGATCTCGGCATGGCCGTTCGGCGCGTCATCGTACCCAAATACGTTTAGAAGCCGCTCGACCGTTACGCCGTCCGCGTCCATCGGCACGAGTATCATCGACTGCTGCAGGTGCTTTGCAGCATTAGGGTCGGTCTTGCCCATAAAGATCGCGAACTTGCAGCGGGCGTCACCGGCGCCGGTGGACCACCATTTGCGGCCGTTGAGCACGTATTCGTCGCCGTCCGCTTTGATCGACGCCGCTATATTCGTCGCATCACTTGACGCGACGTTAGGCTCCGTCATTGAAAAACACGACCGTATCTCGCCTGCTAAGAGCGGTTTAAGCCATTTCTCTTTCTGCGCTTCCGTTCCGTAAAGCTGGAGCACTTCCATGTTGCCTGTGTCCGGAGCCGAGCAATTGAAAACTTCGCTTGCCCACGTAACCCGGCCCATGATCTCGGCAAGCGGAGCGTAGTCAACATTAGAAAGGCCAGAAACATCGCCGAGGAATAAGTTCCACAATCCGGCATCTTTCGCTTTGTCTTTCAGGTCTTCGATCAGCTTAAGCGGGTGCCATCGCTCGCCGGCATTGATCTTGTCATGATAGTGGTGCTCATTCGGATAAACATTTTCATCCATGAACGCCTTAAGTTGCTTTTGCAGTTCGAGCGATTTTGCTGAATAATCGAAATCCATATTTTGGGCCAGATTTTAGCGAAAGAATACCACACAAGAACTAGGTCGAGAACCGCAGAACACTTGTGCTCAGTAAACAAATATGTTCGATGAGATCGTAGCGACACGAAGCGGCGAGGAGCTTGACGTAGACCGCCTCTCAGATTATCTGCAGCAGCGGATGCCCACGCCGTTTGATGAGGTAGAGGTACTTCAGTTTTCTGCCGGAAGCTCTAACCTAACCTACCTCGTTCGCCTTGGCAGTATGGAATACGTGCTGCGGCGGCCGCCGTTTGGGAACCAGGTAAAAACCGCCCACGACATGCAGCGTGAATATCGCGTTCTGTCGCGGCTCGCCCATGTCTTTCCGCCCGCTCCGGAGCCCATCCTTTTCTGCGACGACGAGTCAGTTATCGGATCCGATTTTTATCTGATGGAACGGCGAAATGGTTTGATCATCCGTGGCCGCATCGCTCCGCCGCATGCAGGCAGTGGCTCGGCCGCCGAGATCGAAACTTCGCAGGAATATCGCGTAAAGGTCTGCGAGGCGTTCATTAGCAACTTGGCGCGGCTCCATTCCGTTGATTACGAGGCTGCCGGCCTCGGTGACCTGGGCAAACCGGAAGGCTATTGCCGACGGCAGGTAGAAGGTTGGGCCAAGCGCTATATCGCCGCAAAAACGCACGAGCATGCTGAACTGGAATCGGTGATCAAATGGCTGAACGAACATATTCCCGCGGAAACGGGTGCGTCGCTGATCCACAACGATTATAAGTTCGACAATATAATTCTTGACCCCAATGATCGGACGCGGATAATTGCAATACTCGACTGGGAAATGGTCACGATCGGCGACCCGCTAATGGACCTAGGCACGACCTTGGGTTATTGGATGTCATCGGACGCGGGAGACGAATTGTTAAGCATGCCGTTCAACCCACGTGTTCTAATGGAAACGACCAGCCGCCGCGAGCTCGTCGAAATGTACGCTAAAGCATCCGGCCGCGAACTTCCTGACCTGCTTTTCTACTACGTCTTCGGCACGTTCAAGATCGCCGTCATCGCCCAACAGATCTATGCCAGATATGTAAAAGGCTATACGAAAGACGAACGCTTTTCCCACTTTGACCGGTTCGTTGCCGCACTTGGAAGAATCGCAGACAATGCGATAACGACCAAAACCATTTGAGCCTTCAAATTGGCAATTGAGAATTGGAATATTGTCCATTGGTGGAAACATCAAAAAGCAGCACTTTTTTCCCGCCAGGTCTGTGGGTTCGAGCCATCGTCGCGACCGAGAGACGTTAATCATCCATCTCCACGTACAACGGCACCCATTCTTCAAGACATACCGAAAAGGTTTGTCCGGGAAGACGCAGAAACTCGTAGATGAGAAACCAACTGTTAGGGGCTCTCATATTGTTTGGTATCGAGATCAAATCCAACCAGTAGTCGTCCATTTTAAGGTCAGGAAACAATTCAGTGCCGAAATACGGCGTGGGAGCATACGCCAGCATATTCCCGACCGCACCTATTAGGTCCAAGTAGCGATGCTCGATCTCTTGGAAGTAACCGAACTGCTTGTCGGAAACACCTGTTCGGCCAGCAACGAAAGCTACACGCACCATATATTTTGTCGGTTTAAAATGAGTTCTTCCTTCCCACCAGCCCGCACCGAAAAGGCCGAAAGATCGATGAAGTTTCAGCTGATCGAATCTAGTTTTGGCTGATAAAACAACGTCCATGTGCGTATGGGATCAAGCTTTTGCGGGTGTGTGGAGGTCTTACTATGACAGCACGCGCTCACGCCAGGTCTGTGGGTTTGAGCCGTCGTCGCGGCGTTCCATCGTGATCGCTCCGGGCGACGGGCAAATAAGAGCACAGAGGTTGCAGCCGACGCATTCCTGCTCGATGACGCGTGGGTAACGATGGCCATTCGATTCGACGAATTCGAATGATTGGTGAGCGCCGTCCTCGCAGGCGACGTAGCAGAGGTTGCAGCGAATGCAATGCTCTTCGTTGACGTGCGCCTTGACGTCATAATTCAGGTCCAGATTGCCCCAATCGGTCACGCGGGGCACTGACTTCCCAATGATGTCGTTGACGGACTCGATTCCCTTTTCGTCAAGGTAGTTGTTCAACCCGTCGATCATGTCTTCGACGATGCGATAGCCATAGTGCATCACAGCCGTGCAAACCTGAACGTTTCCCGCACCAAGCAGCATAAATTCTACCGCGTCACGCCAAGTCGAGATTCCACCGATTCCCGAGATCGGGATTGTGAATTCCGGATCGCGGGCAAGCTCGGAGACCATGTTGAGTGCGATCGGCTTTACCGCCGGGCCGCAATAGCCACCATGAGCGGCCATACCGTTGACGTTCGGATGGGGGACCATCGTGTCGAGATTGACGCCCATTATCGAATTAATGGTGTTGATCAGCGAAACGGCATCGGCTCCGCCTTTCATGGCCGCCTTTCCGGGAGGAACAATGTGCGTAACATTCGGCGTGAGTTTTACGATCACCGGAAGGTCGGAAACTTCCTTGACCCACTCCGTGACCATGCATGTATATTCAGGTACCTGGCCCATCGCGGCTCCCATACCGCGTTCGCTCATTCCGTGCGGACAGCCGAAGTTTAGCTCAAAACCATCGCAACCCGTATCTTGCGACTTCTTGACTATCTCATGCCAGGCCTCGCGTTTCGACTCGACCATTAACGAGACGATCACGGCATTGTTCGGATATTTCTTTTTACACTCGTAAATTTCCCTAAGGTTTACATCCAGCGGCCGGTCAGTGATCAGCTCGATATTATTGAGCCCGATCATCCGCATCGCTCCATGGTCGATAGCCGCCAGCCTCGACGAAACATTGATGATCGGCTCGCCCAGTGTCTTCCAAACCGCCCCGCCCCAACCCGCATCAAAAGCACGCTCGACCATCGAACCCATATTCGTCGGCGGCGCACTCGCCAGCCAAAACGGATTCGGCGACTTTATTCCTGCGAAATTGACGTTGAGATCAGCCACAATTTATCTCCACTTCTGATTCTCACGAAGTTCAAAAAACATGTCATAGACACGACTTAGTCCAAAAGATCCGATTAGTCCATAATCCACTATTTTCTTTTTCCTGCCGCCATCGTAAGTAACTGTCAATACGCTTGTCTGATCATCGGTCCAACTAACGGAATAGCTGTCGCTCAAGGTTGGAAAGCCTATGTAATTCAGAAGCCCACTCAATTCACCGAACGACTTATCATCGATTCTCGTTTTATAGGTTCCTCGCCTTTTTTTATTGAATGCGATCGGCTTAAAGGTTGCAGATCCATTTCGTTCGATGGACATTTCAAAACTCGGACACGTTCCATAACAACCTGATATTTTGATCTCGATTTTCTCAATCGCATGGTCGGTCGGTTCGCCGTTCATTTCAACAAAGTCACCGAATTTATATGAGAGTTGCTTTACCGAATTTTGAGAACCTTGTGTGTGATAGGAAATAAAAGTTTGAGAACCCTTGGTGTGAACGACAGGAATTGAACATCCTTGAAAGGACCCTCGCGTCAGTGTTTTGACGTCGTACTTGTTCCCTGGAAGTGCAAGGACGACCACTACCGCATGGCCATAGTTATTACCAATGATCAAAAGATCGCTCAATCCATTATTATCAAAGTCCGCCTTCGTCCATGGCTGAGCGTCGAGGGATTCAGCATATTCCTGACAACCGGGAGGGGCTAGGCTCAATGGGTCCTTGACGATAAACACCTCGAACCTCCTTTTATCGATTGAATCCAAAATTTTGTCTATGTCACTGGCTGAATTGACGGCATCTATCTTGTTATGAGACGTCTGCAAAGATTTTATGCTACCGGTCGTGAGTTGCCCGAGGGCACTAACAGCAACTAAACAAATCGTCGCAACCAGAAGGACTGTCCTCATAACATTACCTCAAACAGATTCGAGCTTTTCTTTCAATGCTTTTAGGAACTTCGTGTTGTTCAAAATATCATCTGCCCCGCGAACCGCGTTGGAGGATTCACTTTCCATCACCTTTCGCAACTCATTATTGATCTGGGTTTGATACGGAGCTGCATTCGGCTGTTCGGAGCGAGATCTGAAGTATTCGACGACCTCGCCGTCCAGATAGATCGTGATCTTCACCTTGCCCGCCTTTTTGATCTTCTCTGCCCAAGGCGATCGGCGAACCTTGTAAGTTCCCGGTTTTATCACCTCGTCCTCGGCCAAGCCGCTCGCCAGGTCCGCCTTATAGTCTTCTTCGGTAACTATGTAATCTGGAAGTTTATCCGTTTTGTTCATTGTAGTATTTCGTCTGTTTTGCATTCGCCCGTCTTGCGGTGATGATCCGGATCCGATCGTCGCGAACGGTATAACCGACAAACAGAAGCCGCGTTTCTGAGATTCCGATCAATTGAAACCGGATCTCGTCATCCGAATTCAGATCGTCAAAGAACTCGACGGCATTGGGATCGGAGAAGGCGAGAGACGCCTCGTCGAAAGTGACTCGATGCTTCTCTAGAATTGCAGCCGCCTTTCGCGGATCCCATTCAAACTCCATAGCAATTATACCGACATATATGGATATATCAAGATAATTCGAAAAATGGGCGGCCACAATGACCGCCCGATCTTCTTCTACGGATATGTATACGGTGCTTGCAGGCCCATCGGGATGCCGAGGCTCCAGAAGATCATTAAAAAGACGATCCAGAATGCAAGGAATCCGATGGAGTAAGGCAGCATCATTGACACCAGAGTGCCGATTCCGGTGCCTTTGACGTACCGCTGTGCGAAGACGACGACGAGCGGGAAATAGGGCATCAATGGGGTAATGATGTTCGTCGACGAATCGCCGATACGATATGCCGCCTGTGCGAGTTCCGGCGACAAGCCGAGTTGCATCAGCATCGGCACAAAAATGGGAGCAAGCAGTGCCCATTTAGCCGATGCCGAACCCACAAGCAGATTGACGACGCAACTGAGGAATATGATCCCGATAATGGTCACCTGCCCCGGCATGTCCAGCCATTGCAGGAAACTTGCGCCTTTCAAGGCGAGCAGAGCACCCAAATTCGATTGGCCGAAGGCCGCAATGAACAGCGAAGCAAAAAAAGCGAGGACGATATAATATCCCATCGTGCTCATCGCGTGGCTCATCCCCTTTATAATGTCGCGATGGCTTTCGACCGTCTTGGCGACATACCCATACACAATGCCGGGGATAATAAAGAAAAGAAAGATAAACGGCACGATAGCCTGCATGAGCGGCGACGCCGAAGCCGTTAGCTGCGGCGGCACAGACTCGGCATTTTGCGTAATGAGAGGCCCAAATTGAGCGTGTTCTTCAGGGCTGAGTCGGGCCTTTATGGCGTCATCAAACGGCTTGGTACCGAAGAGTTCCTGATTGATCAGCGGGCCGATCTTTTTCATGACCTCCGGCGGAACGCCTGCATTTCGAAGGTTGGCGGCTGATTGATCCGACATCTTATATGCGTCCGGTGAACGCATCGGCGAAGACTCGGGGATCGAGACCGCCGCGAGAATGCCGAGCCCGATCACGATTGACGCAACAGCGGCGATGAGACCGCGCTTCTCTTGTGCACCAAGCATCTCCATCTTGGGCATGTCATCGGGGTCACCATCGATCTCAACGTTTTTCAGACGCGGCTCGACGATCTTGTCAGTTATGAACCACCCGACCGCGACGATCAAAAAGCACGACGCCGCCATGAAGTACCAGTTGCTGAGCGGATTGACCGTTCGTGACGCGTCAAGGATCTGTACCGCAGATTGCGTTAGGCCGGAAAGTAACGGGTCGAGCGATGACGGAATTAGATTGGCGCTGAAACCGCCCGACACGCCGGCAAACGTTGCGGCGATACCGGCCAGCGGATGGCGTCCGGCCGAATAGAAAATAACGGCTCCCAGAGGAATCACCAGCACGTATCCGGCGTCGGCCGCAGTGCTGCTGAGAACGCCGATGAAGACGAGCATCGGTGTCAGAAGCTTTGGCGATGTAAAGTTAAGCAGAGCTTTGAGCGAAGCATTGATAAATCCGGTATGTTCCGCGACGCCGACGCCCAACAGAGCCACGAGCACAACGCCAAGCGGATGAAAGCTCGTGAACGTTGTCACCATCGACGACAGGAACGACGCGATGGCCGTACCAGTCAATTGATTGTTGACGATCAGCGGTTTGCCGTTGCGTGGATCGATCTCTGCAAAGCTTACTGACGACAGTAGTGCCGAAAGGATCCAGACCACGAAAAGAAGCAGTAGAAACAATGCTGCGGGATCGGGCAATTTGTTTCCGACCCGCTCGATGATGTCCAGAGCCTTATCGACAAATCCGGTAGGTTTCAGATCGTTTTGAGAATTGGTTTCGTTTGCCATAGATTTTCTGATGCGCCGACGAATTTTGGATTTTGGAGAGCTTTGAATGCGAGTTTACTGTTTAGAGACCATTCCCGCAAATTCAACCCTTTTGCCAAAGAGCTGAAAATGAATCCCGGCTGCGGCCCTCTTGCCCATTTGAGCCGCATCAACCGCCTCGGCTCCGCCGTTGACGCAATCGCCGCCCGCGAAGATCTGCGGGTCGGATGTCTGCATCAACTCGTTGACAATAACTCGCCCCTTTTCATCTATCGCAACTTCGCACACTTCCGTGAAAAAGTCCCACGTCTTCCTTTGTCCGATCGCTCTGATAAGCAGGTCACAGGGGATCTTGTATTCACCTCCGCCCGGGCCTTTTACGCGGAGAGACATCACACAGCCGTGGCCGCCAATAGCTGTTGGTACGGTTTGCCAGAGGAATTCAATGCCGTCTTTCTTGGCAAGGTCCATCTCGTATTCGTATGCCGGGGCATCCTTTTCGGTCCGGCGATAGACTAGCGTCACACGCTCGGCACCGAGACGCTTCGCCTGTGTGACCGCGTCAATGGCGGTATTGCCTGCGCCTATGACGACCACGTTCCGACCGAGCGGTACGGCTTTCCAATCCCGCGTCTTCACCTGCTCTATGAAAGCAAGGGCGTCAATAACACCCTTCAGCTCCTCGCCTTCGATGTTCAAGCGATTCGTCTTTCCTAAACCCGAAGCGAGAAAAATTGCGTCGTGCGTCTCGCGCAATTCACGTATAGAAACGGGCGTACTCTTGCGAACGTTCGATTCCGCTTCGTTTTCCGCTCCACCCCTCGACTGATCGGGCTGTTGGATCTCTTTAACAACAACCGTACTTGTCCGGAATTGAACGCCGAGTCCTTCGATCTGTGCGATCTCCGCAAGCGATTCGGCCTGCGTCATTTTATATTCCGCCATGCCGTAGGTGTTCAGCCCGCCGGGCTTTTCATTCTTGTCATAGATGGTCACGGCGTAGCCAAGTCGGGCGAGGTACATTGCACATGACAACCCAGCGGGACCGGAACCGATGATCCCCACCGACTTCCCGTTCGCTTCGGCGGCGGTGAAAAGCTGTTTGCCATTCTTGATCGCATCATCCGTCGCATATCGCTGCAGCCGTCCGATCTCGATAGGTTTCTGAAGCAGAGTTTTTTCAACGCACGCTCCCTCGCACAAAACCTCAACCGGACAGACACGAGCGCAGGTCGCTCCGATGGGATTGGCGTCGAATATCGTTCGTGCCGAACCGGTCAGGTTCCCGGTTGCTATTTTTTTAATGAAAGTTGGTACATCGATCTGCGTTGGACACGCATGGATGCAAGGAGCGTCATAGCAATAAAGGCAGCGATTTGCTTCGACCGCCGCCTCTGCCGCCGTCATCGCGGGATCGATCGCAGCAAAGTTCTTTTCGATCTGAGTAATGTCTAGTGGTGAACAGAAACCATCAGCCATAAATGCAATGTTTTAATTTCGCCGAATCAAGCCCAATACCGCACCGATAGCGATAAATAGAACGAGAATGATAGTCGAAGAACCCACAACGTCGGCGTCTATTCCGCTCGGTGAAAAAAAGTAGAAATAAACCATTCTGCCAAGTGCAAGTGATAATCCAAGCGGCAAACCGAATTTGATTATGTTTGCAACAATGAAGTGTGATTGACTCATTTTCATCCTAATCGGCGACTATCGGCCCGTAAAGATCCGGGCGGCGGTCGCGGAAGAATTGCCAGGTATTGCGCACCTCGCGGATCTTGTCCATGTCGAGGTCTGCGACGATCAATTCGTCTTGGTCGCGTGAGCCTTCCGCGATTATTTGGCCACGCGGGTCGCAGAAATAACTTTGACCGTAAAACTCGCCGATGTTCCAAGGGGCTTCCGTGCCCACCCGATTGATCGCTCCAACAAAATATCCATTCGCAACAGCATGTGCGGGTTGCTCCAGCTTCCACAGGTATTCTGAAAGGCCCGCGACGGTTGCTGATGGATTGAATACTATCTCGGCTCCATTCAATCCGAGACATCTTGCTCCTTCCGGAAAATGCCGGTCGTAGCAAATGTAAACCCCGATCCGCCCAAACGCAGTGTCGAAACATGGATAGCCGAGATTGCCCGGGCGGAAATAGAACTTCTCCCAGAAACCAGGGGCGACGTGCGGAATGTGCGTCTTGCGGTACTTGCCGAGATACTTCCCGTCGGCATCAATCACCGCGGCGGTATTGTAATAGATGCCCGTCTGCTCCTCTTCATAGATCGGAACTATCAGAACCATGCCGTGCTGCTTAGCGACGTCCTGCATCAGCTTGACGGTTGGCCCGTCGGGCACTCTTTCGACCGCCTCGTACCAACGCGTCTCCTGTTCGGCACAAAAATACGGCGTCGTAAATATCTCCTGAAAACACAGCATCTGCACGCCCTGCCCTGCCGCACTTTCGACAAGCTTCATCTGATTGTCGATGTTCGCTTTCTTGATCTCGTCGATCGAGGCATCCGCCGCTGCGACATTGTGGGCCTGTATCAGGCCGGCTTTTACTATTCTTGACATAATTGATCAGCCACCGAATTTACAGAGGCTTATACGGACAACACTTCGGTGCATTCAATGCTCGGTGATCTATGTGGCAGAACTCCGAAGACTTTTCATCATCAAATAATACAACATAAACGCGATTCCAAAAGTAACGAACCAAGCGTACGTATAGACGGTGTCAAAGAAGTTTGGGTCTGCGATCTGGCCGCCGGGGGTTGTAGCCGCACGCAAAAAGCCTGGCACCACCGGTGCGATCGCCAGAACAAGTGCCGCGATCGCACGCCAATTAAATCCGCCGGAATATGAATAAATGCCGTCGGTTCTATACAGCTCCGCAAGTTCGATGCGGCGTTTTCTGATCAGCCAATAATCACATATCAGAATGCCGCCTATCGCTCCCATCAGGCCGGAATACCCGATCAGCCAGGTGAAGATATACGCTCCCATCGACGACATCAGTTGCCATGGCATCATCAGGATGCCGATGACCGCCGTGATCAAGCCGCCGGTGACGTATGAGACGCGTTTCGGGTTAAGGTTCGAAAAATCGTTCGACGGTGAGACGACGTTCGCAGCCATATTTGTCGAAAGTTGGGCGACAAAGATCACGATCATCGCAAACAAAATAACGACGGTGCTGTCGAAGCGTCTTATCAACTCGACCGGATCGGCGATCGCCTCGCCGTAAATTATCACCGTCGCACTCGTCACCGCAACGCCGATAAATGCGAACGCCGTCATGGTCAGCGGCAGCCCTAAAGCTTGGCCGAGCATTTGCGAACGCTGACTCTTCGCGTAACGCGTGAAATCGGGAATGTTCAGGCTAAGCGTTGCCCAATAGCCGACCGATGCCGTCAGAGCGGCGGGGAATATCGCCCAGAAGTTTGCCTGCGTTGATTGCAATGCCGACGTTCCGGCTAGGACATTTCCTAAGCCGCCCGCAGCATTTGATGCCCAGATCAGCAGCACCAAACCGCCAAAAAGCAGCAGCGGCGCAGCCCACGATTCTAGGTGCCTGATGCCTTCGATTCCGCGGAGGATTATGACGACCTGAATGCCCCAAAACAGAAAGAACGAGATCCATGTGTGCAGCGGATTTCCGGCTATCAACGGATCGATACCGGCCCATCCGCTCCAGACCTCCGTAAGCAAAGCATCGATCGCCGTCCCGCCGATCCATGTTTGTATCCCGAACCATCCGCATGCGACGATCGCACGCAGCATCGCCGGAATGTTCGCTCCTTTCGTGCCAAACGACGCCCGCAGCAATACGGGAAACGAGATGCCGTATTTCGTGCCGGCGTGTGCGTTCAGAACCATCGGGATCAGCACGATACAATTCCCGAGCAGGATCGTCAGCATCGCCTGCCACCACGTCATCCCCTGTGCGATAAATCCACCGCCGAGCATATACGTCGTGATCACGACGCTCATCCCGATCCACAACGCCGCAATGTTCCACGTCGACCACGTCCGCTGCCCGATCGTCGTCGGCGCCAGATCGCGGTTCCACAAAGGCGATGCGGAAACGTCCTCGTTCAACTCAATAAATTCGTTCGCTTCTTTGGACATCGTTAAGCTGGCTTACTGATCTAGACGTTTCCCGGTACTGCATTTATCCACGGCAGGCCTCCGGACCGCCCGAGCAGCAATTAACGTTCGCCGCCCCGGCCACGCAAAGAAGTCCCATTGACTTTCCGGCCGGGCAGATGTACGTTAAGGCACAATTTCCGATCTTGAGGAGCATCACTATGAGCAATCCGCGTGAACAGAACACACTTGACGAGGCTGACGAAACATCGCTCCGCGAACCGAATACTCGCGAACCAAATACACGTGAATCCGACACAGTGGACCTCATCTCGCGGGAGCCTAATACTCGCGAGCCTAATACTCGCGAGCCGAACACAAAGGAACAGTAGATCTCGGGTCATCCACCGAGCCCGATCCGATCCATGAGCGGAAGCCATCGTGGATCGCTGATCAAGTTGCGGAACCAAGGGTCTACTTTAGCGTGTGTCACTCCGGGGTCGCGGGCCTCTACTGCCTGTTCGAGCCACTCGAACGATGCGTCTCGTTCGTCGCGAAAAGCATGAACCTCCGCGATCTGAAATGCATCCCCGACCGTGGCTTCCGCTTTCAATCTTTCGAGTGCCGCATCTGAAGCGGCAGAGTTACCTTCGCGGTGTTCGATCATCGCGATAGCCCAGTCTCTCCAGAATTCGTCCCGCTCGGCTCCCGCATATTCCCGTGCCCGGGGCGCATCTCCACGGTCGAGACAAACCATTGCGAGCAACGCGCTCGTCGCAACGCCGCTTGTCGGCATCTCAAGCGAACGGCGAAACGCGATCTCGGCGTCTTCCAAACGTCCGGCGCAATGGCATAACAGGCCAAGGTTATGCCACACGGGAGCGCTCAACGGGTCGTGTTCGAGAACGCGGCGGCTCAGCTCAAGTGCACGGTCAAAGTTGCCGAGTTTATAGGCAAGGATGCTCGCACCATCAAGCACCGTTGCGCTGCCCGGCGCTATCTTCATCGCACGGTCGTAGGACGCAGCCGCGGCGGTCAGGTCCCAATCGTATGCGGCCTGAATTCGGCCCAGTTGGGCATGAGCCTCGGCGAGTTCGGGCTCAAGTTCAAGGGCACGGTCAGTGGCCGTACGAGCCAGGGCAAAGGCGTCGTCGGTCGAAACCCAGGATTTCCCCGCCGAGATCGAATACGCTCGCGAGAGCTCCGCCCAACAAAGAGCAAACTCGGGGTCGATCTCCAAAGCTTGTTTGAAACTTTCGATCGCTGCCTCAGCATTCTCTCGAGTAAACAGCCCAAGAAAATAGCGGCCCATCAGCATCAGTCGATAGGCTTCCGGATCGGCCCCACGGCCGCGGACGGCTTCCGCCACCTCAGATTCGACCGATCGAAGCGAGATGGCCTCGGGCTCGATGCCGAGCAGCAGCCCGCGAAGTTCCTGGACCACAGACTGCGCAATGTCGTCCTGAACCGCAAAGATATCGCTAAGCGTGCGGTCGTACGTTTCCGACCAAAGCTGAAAGCCATCGCTCACCTTCACTAGGCTTACCGAAATGCGCACCCTTTCGCCCACCGAACGGACGCTGCCTTCGAACACGGTCGCAACGCCAAGCGCTTTCCCGATCTCAGTTATCGTAGTTTTTGCGTTCTTGAAAGAAAATGCGGAGGTTCGGGCCGCGACCTGCAGGCCGTCGATCTTTGAGAGGACGTTCAGCAACTCCTCGGCGAGCCCGTCGGAGAAATAGTCTCCCTCACCGCTCGGGCTTAGATTGCGAAACGGGATAACCGCGATCGAGTTTAGCGGCGGTTTCGGCCCTGCGGCCGGTACGAAAACACGAACGGTCGGTTGATCCGCGATCGAGGAAAAGGCCATGACCGCGGTTGCTGGCTCGAGACCGATCGAAGGGCTACTAGAAGGACCTTCAAGCAGCACCGACCCGTCGTCGAGGCAATAGCTCAACGAGTCATCAAAGTAATCCCGTCTGCATTCAGGGCAGCGTTTCATAGAACCTAAGCTCGATCGTCTTCTTTGGGTGGAAGGATGCCGTGACAAGAAGTTGGCACGGCAAAAGCAATTGTGGACTGAGTATACGCGAAGCTGACCGTATAGCTAAACGATCGGCGAAGCGATGTAGCGTTTTATCGCCCGACGCTACCCTTACGAAATTAGGCGAAAACAGGGTTAATGACGATCGTCCAGTTGGGGTTTAGCGACCGTGGTTACGACATCGCAAACTAGTTTAAGCCGATCTTAGCTAGCAGATCTTGGTAGCGAGTATCGCCTAGAAGGACATCGTAGGCCTCCGACTTCCGGATCGTCATTAAATTAGGATCGCGTTCGGTGTACGCCTTCTCGAGGAATTCCAACGCCTTCTCTCGATTTCCAGTCGCAGCGTATGCAAAGGCCATGTGTTCGTTCGCAAAGTAAGAGGCCGCGTCATCCTCGATGATCGCCTTTCGCAGAGTTATCAATCCCGCAAGGTATTCCATCCAAAATCCTTTCCATCCCTTCAATTTGAACGCATATTCTAAACGCCGGAGCTCATAATTTTTCTTTCCGTTCATTTTGAGGCCGACGAGAAACTGCTCGACCGCTTCCTTATACATTCCTTTTGCCGCGAACGCTTCGCCTAGGTTTATTCGGACCAGAGAATTTTCCGGGTAGAGTTCGATCGTTCGCCGATGCTGCTCAATAGCCTCGTCGTGGCGTCCGGCAAATCCTAGAACATTCCCTCGCATTCGGTTAATGACCAGCGAAAGCGGGTCGATCTCGAGTGCCTTTGCGATCTGCTCGAGCGCTTCGTCGTCACGTCCTCGCAACGCAAGGTGCTCGGCATACCATTGCCGCGCGGTCGCATAGTTCGGATTAAGCTCGATCGCGGTCTTGTATTCGCGTTCAGCTCCTTCCCAATTAAAATCATAGGAATTAAGAATGTAGCCAAGCGAATTATGCGCCTCGGCGAGGTTGGGATTCAGCTCGAGGGCACGAAGAGCGGCGACCTTGGCTTTCGGTTTGTATTCGGTCGGCCGAAAGCTGCCGTAGAGCGGCATCACGGCGTATGCATCCGCAAGGCCCGCATACGCTAGGGCAAATTCGGGGTCGAGTTCGATCGCGGAATGAAAATAGCTCGCCGCTTTCTGAAGCTCCTTCGCATTCCTCTTATTCCAATGAAATCTTCCTTTAAGGTAAAGCTGCTGCGCCTCCGAATTGCTAGTTCCGGTTTTTGTGAACGGTTCTTCTTCGTTGGTGGAAAGCGCTGGCCGAAGTTTTTGGGCAACATCGCGTGCGATGCCGCTTTGGAGCTCAACGAGATTAGCCAACCGCCGGTTGTATCGTTGCGACCAGACCACATCTAGCGTCGCAGCATTGACGAGCTCAAGGTCGATTAGAATGCGGTCATCGACTTTCGATAGCCGCCCGTAAAGGACCGCATCGACGTTCAGTTCACTGCCGATCTGCTTCGCGGACACATCTCTGCCTTTGAATGTAAAGACGGAACTGCGTGCCTTGATAGCAAGCTCCGGAATGCCGGAAAGATCACGAATCAGGTTGTCGGTCATTCCATCGGAAAGGTAATCGATCTCATCGTCACCGGTTTCGTTGACAAATGGCATGACCGCGATCGAATCGATCTGCTTATCAGCCGATACGTATTGATACCAGTAGGCTCCAACGGACGCGACCAACAGCAAGCCGAAAGCAATAATACTCATCGGCCGAAAAACCCGGGAAAAAGAACGAGAGTTATTCGCTTGAGCCGTTGTGACAAACTCACCTGAAGTCATACCGTTTGGCTGATCTCCGGCACTGGAAACATGTGATCCGTTCGCTGCTCCGAACTCGAGACTATGCTTCGCGGCTCGAAGGTCGTGCAGAAGTTCCGTTGCGGACTGGTACCTTTTGGCAACGTCCTTTTCCATTGCCTTTCGAATTACGCGTTTGATCGATTCGGGTAGAGACGGAGCAAGATCGTCGAGAGAAGCAGCTTCCCTCTCGGTGATCGCGGCGAGGGTGTCGAAGATACGGTCTCCATTAAAAGCCTTTTTCTTAGCGACCATCTCATACATCACCGATCCAAAGCTAAAGATATCCGATCTCGGATCGACCTTGTCGCCGCGAGCCTGTTCGGGCGACATGTAATTAGCCGAACCTACGATCACCCCGGGGCGATTCCTCTCGGCGAGAGTGCCGGCCGTCTCGGCATCGAGCGGTTCTATCAATTCCGCAATGCCGAAATCGAGAATTTTCACGAGTCCGTTTGAACGGACCATGATGTTGTCAGGTTTGATATCTCGATGGATGATGCCGGCCGAATGGGCATCCTCGAGTGCGGACGCGATCTGAATTGAGATATCGACAACTGCGTTGAAGGCTAGCGGAACGCTAGCAGCGTACTTTTTTAGCGTTAGTCCGGCAATGTATTCGGTGGCGATAAAATGTTTCCCGTCCGCTTCACTTATTTCGTGGATGGTAATGATATTTGGGTGATTCAGAGCGGAAACCGTCTTGGCCTCGAGCAGAAATCTTGCCATGCGGTCGTCGTCGGCCACAAACGCCTCGGGAAGCACCTTTAGCGCCACTTTCCGCTCCAGCGTCTGATCCTCGGCTAGATAAACCTCGCCCATTCCGCCTATACCAAGAAGCTGTACTATCTTGTAGCGGCCAAGCGATGTGCCGATCAGGTTTTCAGAGGAGTTCTGGCCAAGCATCTCGGCGGCCACCGAGGCGGGCGAATCATCAATGAAGGAGGAATCAGTCTCTTCAAAAGAAAGCAACGATGCTACCTCGTCCCGAAGTTCCGGATCGCTGGCGCAAGCTTCATCGAGAAACGCTCCGCGGTAAGTCGCAGGACGCTCCAAGGCCTCGTGGAAGATCTTTTCGATCGTATCGAGCCTCTCGTTTTTCATGTTAGGCAGGGTGAACCCTAAGCCGCATTTTTCGTCGAATTCAACTCGCGCAAAAGCCAGTTGCGGGCAAACCGCCAGTCTCGCTTAACGGTGTCAGGTGAGACCTTCAGGACTTGAGCGATCTCTTCGGTATTTAGGCCGCCGAAATATTTCATCTCGACTACCCGACCCTTTCGCGCGTCGAGCGCCGCCAGCTTCTCTAAGGCATCGTCCAGAGCCAGAAGGTCTTCCGACCGGCTCATCGACATGCCGATCATATCGTCATCAAGGAGTATTCGTTCTTGCCATCCACCTCGTTTTTGGCGGTGTTTCGAACGGGCGTAATCGACCAGTATGTGCCGCATTGCCTTTGCGGCGACCCCGAAGAAATGTGCCCGATTCTGCCAATGTTGTTCGCCCTGTCTGGCGATCTTCATGTAGGCCTCGTGTATCAACTCGGTCGTCTGCATCGTATGCTCGGACGGCTGCCCTCGCATATATCCGCGCGCCATTCGCCGCAGCTCCTCGTATATGAGCGGCAACAATTGCTCAGTAGCAGCTGCATCTCCCATATTGAAGCCGGCTAAAAGGCTATCGATGTCGTCGACACTGCTTTTGAGCATTCGTGTTTTACTTCGCACTCCAAATTATAGACCTGAAAGCAACAAAAGAAAATCTTTAGATGCATGCCCCGCTCTCGACAGTTCCGTCGTTTACACCAATAGAGATCAAGTTCACCTGTTTTTGTGATCGCCGGCGGTATATATCTACGTCATTCAAGTGATGTGAGGCACCGGCGGCGATGCAAAGGATCCATTACCTAAAGGAGTAAATCAAATGAAAGTTTCGAAACGAAAGTATTTATGGCGGATGTTTAGCCTCACGCTTTTTTGTGCGCTTGGGTTATCGGCCGCCGCTGTCGGTAGTTTTGCACAGCGAGGATCGCAAGACCTCATCATCGTAAATAAGACGGGAGTCGTGATCGCAGCCCTCTATGCGACACCCCACAATTCTGACGACTGGGGCGAGGATATTCTGGGTGCCGACCTGCTTGCAAACAACGACGAACTCGGCATCGTATTCTCGCGAAAAGAGACCGCGCAACTCTGGGACATACGGATAGAGGACAGCGATGGTGCATTCATCGAATGGGAGAAGATCAATATCCGGGCGGTCTCAACCATCACCCTTTACTACAAAAACGGTAAGGCCACCGCCATATTTGTTGACCGCACACCTAATGTCGCGGGAACGTGGGTCGGCTATTACGATGACGGTACGCGGTCGCCCTATGTATGGCGGATCACCCAGAACGGCTCAAACATCAACATCACCGATACCAAAAAAGCCTCGACACGGTCACGCGGAACCGTCGCCGGAAACGCAGTCAGGGCCACAGATTTTGCAACACAAAACGGTACGTTATCGCCCGATGGCAGACGGATCCAGTGGTCTGATGGAGTCGTTTGGGTCAAGTCACCGGATGCTCCGGACCTAAATGGAGTCTGGGTCGGTTACTACGACGACGGATCGCGGTCGCCCTATATCTGGAATATCGGCCATACCGGTTCCACCTTGACCATCCAGGACGCTCGCACCGGCGGCACCACTCGCTCGCGAGGTTCTATCCAAGGCAACAAGATCACTGCCAACGATTTCGCCACGAAGAATGGAACGCTTTCAGCCGACGGTAATCAGATCAGATGGTCCGACGGCGTTGTCTGGCGAAGAGAGTAAGGCGGTGACACCTGATTTGAAGATCAGTTTACGCGATCGTGCTCCACTCTCGAATACGAACGCTATCACTAAAACACTTTAGGAGAAACCTATGAACCGACTGAAGAGATTTGTATTTATGGCTCTGTTTACGGGCTTTTTGATGTGTGCCCCGAGTCTACTGACGCAGGGAGTCTCGGCACAAGGCGCACAGGATTTTGTCGTCGTTAACAAGACTGGCATTGAGATCTACGCATTGTACGTTACCCCGCACAATGCCGATGAATGGGGCGAAGACATACTCGGTGCCGACACCTTGCTCGCCGACGAAGATCTGCTGATCACGTTTTCGCGTAAGGAACGGGCCAAGCTGTGGGACCTGCGTGTCGAAGATGAAGACGGCAACTTTATCGAATGGGAGAGGCTCAACCTGCTTGAGATATCGCAGGTAACCCTTTACTACAAGAACGGAAAACCGACCGCGATCGTCGAGTAGGTCGGCGCGGATAAAAGATTGGAGAAAAATATGAATACTCGAATATTGGCGGTCGGTCTGATCGCAGCAATTGGCACAGCGGTTGGCGGCTGCAGTTTCTCTGTAGGTACCGACCTTAACTCGAATACGACCGTCGCCGCGGCGAATAAACCGGCCGCGAATGCAAACTCGGCACCGAAACCAAAGACCGACGAAAGCTCGAAACCGAAACTAAAGGACGAAAGCAAACCGACCGAAGGCAACGCAAAAACGGCCAGCAGAGCGAATCCGGTTCCGGAAGACTGGATCTATATTTATGACGAAACCAAAGGATATGGATTTTCGCTTCCCGATGGTTCCGAAGGAGAAGACACGTCGATCGATGGCGTAGATGTCTTCATGGCGGCGACGCCGAGCCCGTCGGAGATCGACGTGTTCGTTCTTGCGTACAAGGACACGACACGCTCGAAAGAAGACCTCTTGGACGACGCTGTCGCCTTTCTCGAGGAGCTTGGCCAGAAAGTAACACCGGGCGACCTAAAGGCCGGAAGCGAAGAGTATGCAGTAGCTGACGCGACCACCGTTCATCCCTCGCGTGGTAAAGGCAAACTTCGGATCCTGGTTGGAACGGACATTACGGATAACTACGTGATGATCATCGGTGTCGAAGAGGCACGTTTCGCAGCGAACGAGAGCATCATCGACGCGATCTGGGGCAGCTTCGAAATGTGGAGCGGCGGCGGAGCAAGCGAATAGTAGGGGAAGCCGTGAACCTCGTTGATCGCCTTTTATCAACAGCGTCCACGGCAATCAACACTGGATCGACCTGTTAGATGATCCGGTGGCGGGTTCGCTGCCCTTGGCGGTAGCGAACCCATCATTCGCAAAAGGAAACCCACGAATTGGAAAAAAGAGCTTGGTCGACGGAGAACGGATATGACTTTTAAGATGCGAATCATTTGGTTAAAGAGCATTCTTGCTCTCGTGTTCTTCTGCTCCGTGCTTGATCTTAGCGTTATGGCGCAGATAAACACCCCTAAGCCGATCACTGCCAGTTCAGTCACCGTTCTTCATCCAGAACTCAAAGAAAACGTCACAGAGCTAGACTTTCGTTCGGCCGCCGCACCGACAAAGTCCGAATTGGTAAGAAAGCTTATCGGCTTGACTCTCGCTAACCAACCGTACGTGGGCGTCGAAGAACAGTTAGCATCACTGCCGGGAACCGACGACCTGAAAGCGGAAGAGGAAAGGATCAGGAATGTTCGAATAGAAGTTTTCAACGAGGCGTTGGATGTAAACAACAAATTAACGCCCGAACAAAAGTCGTTCGTCAGGGCAAGTTATCCACAGCTGATGCAGATGGCAGACAGGATCACTGAAGATGCCATCAATAAGAATTTTCCAACTGAACAGTGGATCAAGGAAGGCCTGCAGAAGAGCTACCGGGCAAAATTCACGATCAAAGAATTGAACAGCCTGGTCAACTACTTCGATGGTACTTCCGGCCGCCAAGTTTTGAAGTTTGTCCGGACCTCCGAGATGGCTCAGCTCATTACCGGAAACGGTGGAACACTGGATTACACCGTCGCAGACAAGGCCGAGCACGACAAATTCATGGCCACTCCGCTTGGTAAGAAATTCAGAATTGCTTACATTACTGAAGCTCAGGCATATGTCCAGCGGAAAGAAGAAACAGTTCGGACGAGAAACCCCGACGCTGACGGATTTGCGATATACCGATCGGAAAATCTGAATAAGCTCTTTGAGCAGTTTGTACGCGAAAACTCTAGATAACAGTCTTCAAAGACGACCGCCTTTTCGACGAGCCCTTCTCTGTGAAAGATCAGGGGAGCTCTCTTAACACCGCCGCTTGAATTGAGTGCTGCGACGGCCCGGGAAAACCCCATTCCTTCGCATTCGATCACCATGAAAGGAGAAAAGACCATGAAAAACATTCTAAAAAATAAACGCATAGCGATCGGTTTGATCGCCATTCTTCTCGTATCTACTAGTGTCGTGGTTTACGCACAGGTCAGCCGCCCGTTTCGCAACGGCTCTGTCTGGAGCATCGGTTTTATCCAGATGAAACCCGGAATGGAAACGGCTTATCTGACCTATATCGCCGACGGTTGGAAAAAGGGACAGGAAGCGCTCAAAAAAGACGGCCAGATCATCTCGTATAAGGTTTTGACAACCGAAACACACGGCTCGGACGATTGGAACATTATGCTGATGACCGAATACAAAGATCTCGCCACGATGGAAGCCAACGAAGCCAAAGCCGATAACTTAGCTCAAACTGTCTCCGGCAATGACGAAAAACAGATGCAAGGCTACCGCGAACGTTTGCAGATCCGCGAAGTTCTCGAAAACCGTCTGGCTCGGGAGATCGTTTTAGAACCGCGTCGTTGATCCGACAAGTCCTTTGAGAACGTACGTGGCAAATGTTTCAGGCATTTGCCGCGTGCGTCCCTCCGCAATTCAAGGATTTAAGTGTGTAAGGAAAAAACGAACTGGAGCGATCTCCAAAAATCGTTTCCCTTACAGCGCATCCGTTATTTGTCTGCAGGGAAAATACAGATGCGTAAGCCAATTAAATTTAGGAGAAATGTTATGACAAATTTTATGATAGTTCGACACAGCGTTCGGGATTTTTCGGAATTCAAAAAGGCTTACGATTCGCACGCGCCTATTCGCGTGGCGGCAGGACTTGCCGAACAGCATGTGCTTCAGGATGCTGACGACCCGAATATGGTCACCGTCATACTTAAAGCGGACGACTTAAAACGGGCAGAGGAATTTGCTCGGTCCGATGATCTGCGTGAAGCTGTGCAGAAAGCAGGAGTTGTCGGTAAACCGGAAATGTATTTTCTCAAAGGCTGAGAAGACTGACGAAGCACTTCCGTATTTCGCGCCCACTCTCGTCTTTTTACTTCGGCTATTGGTTTTGACGCGGCAATAAACAAACGACAGGAAACGAAATAATGACGGAACAAGATGGATCCAGAAAAAGGCTAGACGGCAAAGTTGCCATCATTACCGGAGCGACCGGCGGCATCGGGGAAGCGACGGCGAAACGATTCCTCGAGGAAGGTGCGAGCGTGATGCTCGTCGGGCGTTCCCCAGAAAAGTTAAAAGCAACGCGCAAACGGCTTTCGGACTTTGAAAATGTCGCAGATTTCGTCGCCGACGCAACCGATGAAATTGCGACAAAGGCATCAGTTGAGGCAACTGTCGAAGCCTTTGGCGGGTTGGACATCGTCATCGCAAATGCCGGGATAGAAGGCAATTTTGCACCGATCGAAAACTTGACGATCGACGAATTTGAAAGTGTACTCCGAACGAACGTCGTCGGTGTTTGGCTTTCGATGAAGTACGCGGTCGAACCGATGAAGGCACGCGGTGGTGGTTCTATGATCGCGCTCTCGTCGATCGCCGGCATGGTCGGAGCGCCGACGATGGCTCCCTATATCGCAAGCAAACACGCAGTTTACGGTCTGGTAAAAACGGCCGCACTCGAGTTAGCGGCGTCCAATATTCGCGTCAACGCGATCGGCCCTGGCCCGATCGATAATCGAATGATTCGTTCGCTCGAATCGCAATTTAGTCCAGACGATGCGGCCGCCGGTCACGACTTTATTATCTCAAAGATCTCGATGCAGCGATATGGCACGAACGAAGAGGTCGCCAATCTCGCTTTATTTCTGGCCAGCGACGAATCCAGCTACTGCACCGGCGGTATTCACATGATAGACGGCGGCTGGATCGCTCAATAGGAAATCGAAAAGAGGTGATGCTGCGTAACTATGCTCCATTTCCCGGATATTCGGCCAACTGCCATTTGATACGAGTGTACGCAATATTAAAGCCGTTCTTCTGGCCATTTTTCTGCGATTGGCTGCCCGGTGCCGCACACAGAATTGCCTTTGTGCATCCCTTTTCCGCAGCATACCTCAGTCGGGCGTTGAGCAACGCATTTTGGGCTCCCTGCCGTCGTTCGTTCGGTAAAGTCGAAGCTCCTGCGAGAATGCATATATCGTCGTGAATGAAAAACCCCGCAGCCGCGATCGGGCGACCGTCGATCTCAGCGAGGAACGAATCTGCTCCTTTAGTGCGTGCCGAGATCTGGCCCATTTGCAATATGAAATCACGAAGCTCCGGTGCTTCCGAAGCCCAACCATCAGCCGCCACCTGCGCCCAGAGGTCGGCTTCATCCTCATTTATTCGCCGCGTACTAACGTTTGCAACCAGGTCTGAAAAAACTTCGTTGCCGGATATCTCACGATACATAACACTTGTCAGCTCGATCGGCCGGTATCCGCGATCACCAAGCAAAGTTAAGAGCGAAGCATCGGCCATCGGGCTAATTTCGTGAAACACCGGAGCTCCACGTTCTGCATAAAACGCCTCGATCCGATCAAGATGAGCAGCCGTCGTCGTTTCGAAAACGCCAAGCCCAAACGTTTGCGTCAGCGGCGAATCGACCCCGTCAAACATCGCGTATGCACCGGCAACCTCTATCCACTCGGCTCCGAGTTCAGGATCGAGCCGGGCATGGGCCTCGACAAAATGAGCGTTTGCTCGAGCCTCCGTGCGCTCAAGTATCTGAGAAAGGCTTTTATCTGAATAGATCATTGATTAGCTTTTTAGCCTCTGTACTGCGTCTCAGCCAAGTTAACGCTCGCTCGCTGTCCTGGCACGGGGCAGGGCTGCGAGGTACTGAAAAACGTCTTCTTCGTTTTTGACGCGATAAGGAATTATCCAACCCTCTTCTCCGTTTTCAAAAGCCAACTTGATCCGCCATAGGTATCTTTGTTTAGCCACCCGCGTAAAATCAATTTCCGTGATCAAACCTTGAAATTCGCCCCAGGGAAATTGTCGGCCGTCGCCCCGCATTATGCCATTTTCGTCGAGTACCGAGACCGCTTTTCGTTTGGCCCTGATAATTAAGAACAAAAACACGCACAGGAAGAACGCAATTAACGCGACTATGATCACACTTACGATTCGAATACCGTTTGTCCACAATAATAGGATCATCAACGAGCCGAAAAATACTATCAGGAATATGGCAAACAGATCGAACAGTCGTCTGTATTGAACCTGGATGCGGCCCTGCGGCAATGGTGTCTGCTGCCAGTTAACCCTCACAAATTGCTGCTTGATTTTTCGCGCATTGATGGCCAATACGAACAGCAACATCGACCCACCAAATAGGATCAGACTACCAATCCCACTCAAGGCTGCCTCGAGCCTGTATCGGTTAGCCAACGAGGTCCTGATAACTGTTTCTCGCTCGCGTTCTGCGATTGTTTTGGTTACATCGGATCGCTCCGCCATCGTTTGCGTGTGATCGACGGTTTGTTGGTACGCCGAAAAGCTCCAGTAGGCCCATAGCGCCAAGGGAATACACGCGATGAACAAAACCGCCCCCATAAATGTACGAAATGCGGCTTTGTCCGCTCTTGGCGGCACTTGTCTGTTTTCGTCGGCCATGGTGATCGTCCTTACTTAAAAATTCGATTTCTTCGTCAACGGTAAAGTTGTCGTATTCTATACAGATTTCGAATCGGCGGCGAGTAGAGACGACCTGCTTTCGGGATCAAAGAAGTGTCTATCGCGCGCCGCTGGGCGCAAAAGGTCAGCCTGACGAAAGGTGAATCCGTATTAGGATTGCTTGAATTGTGGCAATAAATCGAGTACGGAGAAGTGTCCAGCGCCGCAACGTCGGATTCTACGCGAATACCTTATTACCACAAACCTAGGCTGAACCCGTATTGTCTTGCTGCTGATGCCATTTTTCGACCATAAAATCTAAAAAGTTCCGCCAGGCGGCGGCTTGATCGGCAGAAACCAAACCTGCTCCGCCGACGCTTTCTTCAAAAATTTCTACCTTGAGTTTTAGTGAATCCAACAGATCACGGTTGATGATCGCACCGTACCGCAACAACAGTTCAGCAACCTTAGTTTTTCCGTGGAAGGTGGCAGCCATCAGCGGGGTCTTGTCGGCGGTATCAGAATTTTCAATCTCGGCACCTGCTGCCAGCAGAATTGCGACAGCGTAAACATGTCCTTTCTCGGCGGCGATATTCAATGCGCATTGTTTAAACTGCCCAAGTGCGTTGACGTCCGCGCCGCTTGTCAATGCATTGCCAATCGCGGTCAGATCGCCTTTTGCGGCGGCTTCCAGGAGCTGCTGATCCAGCATTTCCCTCGTCGACGCTGTATCAGAAGTTGCGGCGGTTATACCGGTTAGTCGTCTTAACAGCTCCTCAGCATCAGATCTGTTTATCGTGAATCCACTGAGTCCGCTGTACTCCACGCCGTCGGGACGCCGATTATCTATATTATAGAAAGATTGCGGCTTGCGTCCGGAATCATAGATTTGAATGCTGTCATTCCCGCTCCGGAGGCCGTAAGCACTCAAACACTGACTGAGCAAATCAATAAACGTCGGTATGCTCGCACGTTCAAGATAAAGCCACTCGCCTAAATCAAGACCGTCATCTATCTCGTAATATTGGACTTTTACAAATTCCGATTCAGAATTGTTAATGAAGAGCTTATCGTCGTTGATAGAATTTTCAATGCTCATTGCTTTCTCCTAAGGCCGGACTCCGATGCACGGTCCTTAGCTCAGCTTAGGTCATAATCAAAAAGCTGTGCTCGTCATTAGCTGGCTGTTTTTTCAGGGGCAAAGCTTCTATCTCTCTCTAAAGGCTGCGTCCGTGAGCTCGACAAGTCCATCGGATTTCTCGAATCGTCGCCGATATAAGGTCAAGCCACGCCGCATTCGCCGCGTTTGAGAAATTGACCGTCGCCGGCGTTTCCCTTATGCTCGCCATTCTCAATGATGACGCGGCCGCGTGAGAGGACGGTCTCGACCTTGCCTTTGATCTTCCAGCCTTCGTACGAAGAATAATCAACGTTCATGTGTTCGTGTTCGACGCCGAATTTCGTTTCACCATTTGGGTCGAATATCACAATGTCTGCATCCGAACCGACCGCAATAGTTCCTTTTTTCGGGAACATTCCGAACATCTTAGCGGCGGCGGTCGATGTCAGTTCAACGAAGCGGTTGAGCGAGATGCGGTTCTCAACGACGCCGCCGTTGTATATGAGGGCTAGGCGATTCTCAACGCCGGGTGCACCGTTCGGGATCTTGGAGAAATCATCTATCCCAAGTTCCTTCTGCTCTTTCATACAGAACGGGCAATGGTCGGTTGAGATGACCTGCAGGTCGTCCATCTTGAGGCCTTTCCACAGCTCGGCACAATTATGCTTTTCACGCAGCGGCGGCGTCATCACGTATTTTGCGCCCTCGAAATCGTCACCATAATCATCGATCGAATGAAAAAGATATTGCGGGCAGGTCTCTGCAAACGCCGGAATGCCACGGTCGCGAGCTTGCCGCACCTGATTCAATGCATCCGTACACGAAAGGTGAACGATATAAACCGGCGACTCGGCCATTTCGGCGATCGCAATTGCACGATGAACGCCCTCTGCCTCGGCGATCGTTGGGCGTGTTAGAGCGTGGTATTTCGGTGCGGTTCGTCCTTCGGCGAGGAAGCGTTTGATGATCTCGTTGATGACGATGCCGTTTTCGGCGTGCATGCAGATGAGGCCTCCGCGTTTTCCGGCTGCGGACATCGCCCTAAAGATCGTCGCGTCGTCCGCGAGGAACACGCCGGGATAGGCCATGAACAGCTTGAACGACGAGATGCCCTCGTCCATCAGCTTGTACATCTCTTTCTCGTCGCCGTCCTCAAACTCCGTCGTGATGAGATGAAAACCGAAATCGATAGCCGTTTTGCCCTCGGCCTTTTTATGCCACGAATCGACACCTGCGGTCATCGATTCGCCTTTCGTCTGCACCGCAAAATCAATGATCGTCGTCGTCCCACCAAATGCCGCCGCTCGCGTCCCGGTAAAGAAATCGTCCGACGATTGCGTCCCGCCAAACGGCAGCTCCATATGCGTATGCGGATCGATCCCGCCGGGGATCACCAGTCTCCCCGCCGCATCAATAACAACATCCGCCTCCATATCAAGCGTCTTGCCGATGGTCGTCACAACTTCGCCGTCAATAAAAATATCCGCAGTGTAGTCATCAACCGCAGTAACAACCCGGCCGGTTTTAATTAGTGTTTTCATATCGACAAATTGCTACACAGCCGGATACTTGAGCATACCCAGTTCCCATCTCTTAAATTCGGAACGCAGGTCTCCGAGTATCGATGGCTCCTTTTCTTTGAAATCCGCCTGCTCCCGTTGGTCGACCGATAGATCAAAAAGGAATTCATTTGTGCCCTCGCGAAGATATTTCCAATTACCGCGGCGTACAGCAACCTGCCGGCGAGTGCGCCAGAAGAAGGTTCGCTCGAATACTGGACGCCTAGTACTAAAGACCTGAGTTATATCTTCGCCGTCCAATGCGTATTTCGGGTCTGGCCTCTTGCCCGCGGCGGCGATCATCGTCGCGGTCCAGTCCATGGTTATCACCGGCTGGTCGCTTGTGGTGCCCGCGGCGGTCATGCCCGGCCACCTGACGATTGCGGGTACTCGGATGCCGCCCTCTCTCAGGTCCGACTTCTGACCCGTGAAAGGCCAATTGAAGGAAAATCGCTCGCCGCCGTTGTCGCTTGTCATGATGACAAGCGTATTTTTTTCGAGCCCGGCAGCTTTCAGTTCAGTCATCACCTTTCCAACGCTGGCATCCAGGTTTTTCATCATTTCAGCGTATATTTTTAGTGATCCTCCAGCTGAGAACCCAACAGGTCCTACCGCAAACTTTCCGGCACTGGCAACATCGTTCGGACCCTGCCAAGGCCAGTGAGGCGAGGTGTAATGAAGGCTTAGGTAAAACGGCTTCTTTCGCGGCCGTTTGATATATTCGACTGCACGGTCAGTCAAGAGATCCGTAATATATCCGGTTTTTTCAACAGGTACATTACCCTCAAATAGATCCCGCTCGCCGGCGGGATCCGTATGGGTGAAGTAATCACTGGCACCGCTCATAATGCCAAAAAACTCGTCGTATCCAAACTTGAGTGGACCAAATTCAGGCAGATAACCCAGATGCCATTTCCCGATCAGAGCAGTGTCGTAGTCCGCACCCTTGATGATCGAGGAAACAGTCGGATGTTCTTGTGGAATGCCGACAGTTTTGACCCGCTCTCCTAGGACCTTTCGGGCGACGATCGGTTCTTCGAGCCCCACAGGCAACCGAGCAGGATATCGCCCGGTGTGAAATCCGACCCGCGTGGGCGTACAGATCGGCGCGGCAGAATACGCGTTCGTGAACCGCACCCCACTTTTTGCAAGGCCATCGATACGCGGCGTCTGATAGTCTGGCCGCCCATAACAGCTTAGGTCACCCCACCCAAGATCATCAGCCATAATGAAGAGGATGTTTGGGCGTGAATCACGGTCATCACGCTGCTGTGCTTTTGCCGCAGTGACAGACGCTATAGCTCCGACCGCACCTGCGATAAATTCTCTTCGAGATACTTCTTCCATCTATAGTGATCCTCCTAAACCGATAAACCTGACCTTGTACTCAGTCTTGGACAGGGCATTACTCGGGCCGGAATTCGAGAAGTCCGATCACGCCGTTTGCGGCAACGCCTATCTCGAGGCCGACAGTCATGCTGTCAAATTCGATGCGGAAGCGGTAGAGAACGCCAGTGCCCATGTCGGTTCGTTCAAGACGCTCGAACTTGCGTATCGGCCTAATGGTTTTCAAGTGAGCGATAAGACGGTCGCTCGGGTCGAGAAGGGCCTGACGCAGACGAGGCGTGAACCTTTTCTCATCAACTTGTCCGCTAAGGGCAGCCTCGATGATCTGACGAAATTCGTCGGTCGTTTTCGGTGAAGGATCTACGATCGGCTTAGGCGTGAGTGTCGGATCAACCAATTCGGCAACGCTGCTAGCAAACCTCGATGGATTCACATCTGCAGAGTTCGCAAAGACGATGACCGTCAATTTGTTATCCGGATACCTCGCGATCATCGATTTGAATCCCTGCCATGCACCGCCATGTTCGATGACACGCTGGCCGTTCACCCTACGAACCATCCAACCAAATCCGTACGGATGATCTTTACCGCTATTCAATTTAACCGGCGTCCACATTTGTTCATAAGACTGCCTGCTGAGAATCTTGCCACCCGCAAGAGCTTCTTCCCACCGGATCATGTCCATCAGACTTAGATAAAGGGCGCCATCGGCTGTGGTATTGAGCGACGGCGAGACCCACTCTTGATTCTTTATCTCGCCGCTCCGCAATTCATATCCGGCTGCACGGTTAGGAACGATGTCCTGTTCGCTAATGACCCGGGCGGTTGTCATCCCGAGCGGCTTGAAGACACGCTCGGTCAAAAAATCACCGTAAAACTTCCCTGAAGCCTTTCGAACTATTATGCCGAGCGCCACGTATCCGAAATTACTGTACTGCCACTTTTCACCCGGTGCGAAAGCGAGCGGAGTTTCCTTGATGATCTTGAGCAGATCATCTTCGGTATAGTCGCGTCGGTAATCGAATTTTGGCGGGTAGTCGGTGAACCCTCCCGTATGCGTTAAAAGATGCCGAACGGTCACATCTGTCCAACCCGCAGGAACGTCACCTAGGTATTTCCCTATCTTTTCATCAAGCCCGATCTTGCCTTCGTCGACAAGGAGCATTACCGCAAACGCCGTGAATTGCTTTCCGATCGAACCAGATTGGAAGATCGTTTCCGGCCTGACCGGAACGTTGTGCTCAATATTTGCCAGGCCATAACCTTTGACGATCAGAGGCTTGCCATCTTTGATGACTACAAGCGAAACGCCTGGTACTTTCTGACGTTTCATCTCACCTTTCACAAATTCGTCAACCGAAGCCTCAGGTGACACCTGCGCAAGCGTGAATGTCGCAAAGGTCAATATTAATATTGCGTATCTTGCGGGTCTGATGATGAACACAATCCTTTAACCGTAAAACCTGCCACACAGCATATACCGCATTCGGGTGCATTCAGGGTGGCGTCGCCTCCCTTTCGGCTTCTACTTCGTCGTCCTCTTTTTCTTGCTGAGCAAGAACCGTATCTGCGGCCTCTACCAAACGATCCTCCATCTTGTCGCTCGGCTTGTCCCGCGGATGCCGATCAAGGCCATTATAGAAATAGGAATCCTGATACAATTCCCGCGCAAATTTGAAAAAGACCTTTCCGATGGCTATCGCAGGAATCGAGAGTATGAACCCCAAGATTCCGAAGAGCTTTCCACCGATCAACAGTCCGAGAAAGACCGCCATCGGATGCAGGTTTAGCCGGCCGCCGAGTATTCGAGGAGTAAGCAAGTAACCTTCCAGAGTCTGGACGCCGACAAATACACCAAGAACGGCAGCGATATCCCACACGCCGCCGCCTGCCGATAGCGTAAATCCTGTCGCAAGAAAGACGCCTAGCACCGTGCCGACGTAAGGTATCACATTCAGCAGTCCTGCGATCAGAGCAATACCCGCCCACGCCGGAACATCCAGAAACCAAAACCCTAGGGCGTAAAAAACGGCCATAATCAGGCCAATGAGCAGCTGGCCGCGTACATAGGATTCGAGAATGCGTCCCGATTCATCAAATAATCGACTGAACGGATCGCGAAATCTAGGCGGAATAAGATTTTCGAGCGAGTCGCGCCACTTATGGAAATCTAGCAAGATGTAGAAAACAAAAAATGGAACGAGCAGCAGATCGAGGGAAGAGCTAAGAGTTGTCCAAACTACTGAACCTCCGTTATTCGACTGAGTGACAGTTCCCTCCTCGTCAATAGTGGTCGTTCTGGAAGAAATATTTTCGTTATAAAATGCAACCGGGTCACTTAGAAATTGTTCGATCCTTTCGCCCGCAACACGTTCGAGGGCCGGCGAATAAACGCGTAAAAATTCGCGTTGTCGCTGGGCGTTTTCCGGCGTAAAACTTTCAGAGATCGTTGATCCGGCTTTCGTGCTTTCTGCCCAAAGGTCGGGAACGACGTATGTCACAAAGGCAAGGATGACGAGCCCGACGAGTAGGATCGCAGTGAGGGCCGACATTGCGCGCGAAAGTCCGCGTTTCTCGCCTTGTTCCACGATCGGATTGAGCAGATACGCGATAGCAAAAGACGCAAGCACCGGCACTATCGCAACGCTGCCGACCACATAGAGAAAATAAAGAATTAAGCCCGAGATGACAACGGTTGGCACCCATCGGAACCACCATAATGGCGATCTCTCTTTTCTCCTGTTCGATTCGGCCTCAGTTGTTTTCATCGCAGTTCGATGCTCTTTCCAACCTTTTATAAGCAAACTGTTATGTCACCACAAATTAATTGCTTACTAACGCTTGATCGAGCGCTTCAACCAACCGATCAACCGTTTCGGTCGACGTGTTGAGCATCAATCCGGTTCGAATAACATTGCCGTAGAGGCCGCCTTTGCCGATCAGGACTCCGCGGCGTTTGGTTTCTTCGAACACCCGCAAAACGGCTTCGGGGTTCGGCTCCTTTGTTTTGCGGTCTTTTACGAGCTCTATGCCTAGCATCAAACCCATGCCGCGGACGTCGCCGATGACGGCATGTTTTTCTTGGAGTTCGAGCAGCCGCTGTTTGAGATAATCGCCGACGACGCGGGCGTTGGTGCGGAGGTCATCTTCTTCGATCACTTTGATCACCGCAAGGCCGACCGCCATCGAGACAGGATTGCCGCCGAAGGTCGAGAAGGTCAGTCCCGGGAACGCATCGGCAACCTCAGACGTGGCGATCGTCCAGCCGATAGGCACGCCGTTGCCCATGCCTTTCGCCGAGGTCATTATGTCGGGCTCAACGCCCCAATGCTCAATGCCGAACCATTTGTCCCCAGTGCGGCCCCATGCGGCCTGGACCTCGTCTGAGATGAAAAGGCCCCCGTGGCTGCGGGCGATCTCCGCAACGCGAGGAAAATATTCTTTTGGCGGGATGATAAATCCGCCGACGCCCAGTATCGTCTCGGCCATAAATGCCGCAATGTTGCCGGTAGTCGTGGTGTTAATAATGTCCTCCACTTCGTCCGCGCATGCGACGCCGCACGAAGGGTATTCGAGCTTGAACGGACAGCGATAACAATAGGGTGCAGCCGCATGTACGATGCCCGGAACCTGAGCGGCGATCGGCCTCCACGTCTTGTGGCCCATTGTGGACAACGCTGTTGCTGATCGGCCCGCATAGCTGTGGCGTAAAACGACGATCTCTTGATTCCCGGTCGCAAGCTTGGCAGCCAATATCGCTGTGTCGTCGGCTTCAGTGCCGCTGTTCGTGAAGAATGACTTCTTCAGCTTGCCCGGTGTGATCTCCGCCAACTTCTCTGCGAGATCGCCCTGCGGCCCGTTCGCGTAAAGCGTCGACATGTGAGCGATCTTGTCGACCTGATCCTTCCACGCCGCATTCACCCGCGGATTCGCGTGCCCGACACTGACAGTCAACACGCCGCCAAACGCATCGAGATACTTATTGCCCTGATCGTCCCAGACGTACTCGCCCTCGCCATGCGTCAGTGCGATCGGTTCCTGATAGTAGTTCGCGACCGCCGGGAAAAGAAATTCTTTATGTTTTCGAATCGCTTCAGAAAGCGTCGATTTTGGTTCTGGTTGAGTCATAATTCTATCCTATCAATTTTTCATTCAAGCCATGGATTGCGGAGCGGGGAAATCTGATCAAGCGGCTCCGTTTTTATCCGTTCGATCTGGGTCGCCAAAAGCCGGGCGTTCTCATCCGACGATGGACAGTTCTCAAGCGCGACCTGGTAGGCCCGCAACGCTTCCTCCGTTTTTCCAAGCTTTAAGTACTGGTTTCCCAGTTCAAGCGAAACAAAAAATGCTTTTGGATCGATTTTGGCGGCCTCTGATAACATTTCAATGGCCTTTTCAATATTTGGCTCAGGCCCATAAATTTGAAACGATGCCTTAAATTCGAGGCTTTGGGCCCTCATAGATCGAATATCAAATGTGCCTCGAAACACGAACAAATTTCCAAATCGAGCAATCGGTTCAGCCTCGCGGAACGCCTTTTTATCCCACCACAAATGAGGTGATATGTATTTAGCTCCGACAATGAACGTGCCAGTCGCGGTTTCCGCCGACCATTTACCTTCGTCTCGCACCGGATCCTTCCCTACATAATCGATGGATTTCGCCGGATCTTTGATGTCCGGCAACAAATAAAATACATATGGTATCTCGCCGGCGGGTTTTAAAACTTCGTGATAATAGCGAATAGCCTCATTAGATCGTAGTGAAAGATCGACGCCCTCGTCGTTAAAGTATCGGTGTCCACCGCTGGTGCCGCCCGCCATTTCATTGAAATATTCCCATGGCCGCATCACATGAATCGCTGACACGAGAGCCGCAAGCAGAGCAACTGCTACAACGCCGCGATGCAGGTAGGACTTACTTTGAATGGCCGCATAGATCGCAAACGAGGCTAAAACTGCCATCAGCGGATAAACCGGAAGGGCGTGCCTGATACCGCCGTAACTCGACCCACGGATTAGGAAAAAGAGGAAGATAGCCGCAAAGCCTGTCATCGCAATGACGGGAAGAGCAAAGTCCCCGGGTAATCGACGTGCAATCAAAAGAAAAACTCCGATCAAGGAGAGCAAAAGCAGGCCGAGCGGCAGCTTGGCGGCCACTACGCCGGGAAAATAGAACCAGGGAGCTTTGGAATAGTACAAGTTCCCGAACGCCATCATCGAACCAACGCGACCCTCGGCGCCAGCTCGGATCGTGTCTGCCAGGCCCCAGGTGTAGGCTCGCGGGAAAAGGTGACCGTCCTTCATAACGGTCAATCCCGATCTATACACCGGGGATTTCACGTCGTTGATCTTTTCAACAAGCGGTCGGTTAAACTGATCATCTGTTGATGAAGGGCTTTCAAAATAATGAAAGAAATAGAATCCCCACAGCACCACGACCGCCCCAAGTAGTACCGCAGCGACCGAAGCAAAACGGCGAATGCGGCCGGGAGTTTTCGCATCTGATATTCGCATTACGGTCATAATCGCACCGATCGCGGCGATCGCGAAGAGCGTGATTATCGCTGAGTGTTTGGCACTTAGAGCAAGGCCGAGAGCAAGGCCGGCAAGGACGAGATCGACCGCCCGCCACGTTCTAAACGCCTGAACCGCGAACAAAACCGCGGTCGCCGATGTCAGGGCGACCGGCAGATCGGTCATCACCACCGGCATATGGGCCGCAACCGTCGGATCGACGGCGAGAAAAGCGACCACTCCCAACGCAACAACATCCCCGAAGATGCGCCGGACAGCAATAGCAAAAATAAACAACAGCAGTCCATTCAGGCCGAACATCGCCATACGGGAACGGCTTTGAACAACATCCGGATCGTTGTTGTTATACACATCGTTCTCAACAAACGCCCTTTCATCGACCTTGTCTGCCAAAGCTCTATACGGCGTTATGTTGTAATCAAATAGAGAAAGATAGGCACCCGTCCATAACTTTGTCAGCGGTGGGTGCTCCGGGTTGAGCCGAAAATCTCCGGTTTTTACGTACGCGACGCCGGCACCAATATGGTAGGCCTCGTCGTAGGTAAAACTGTCAAGGCTAGTCGAAATATTGGATCGAACAATTGCTCCCGCAAGAATGGCGATCAGAACAACAAAAAAAACAAGATGTTTTCGAGTTCCAAATTCCATACGATTCCATTCCTATTTATAGCCAATCGGACAGCCGGTTTTTGCATTTAGGCGAGCTCTATTTCAAAGGTCAATGACAGTGAGTTTGATATCGGCATATTTCCAAGCTTTTAGATATTGTTTGCGTATTTCCGAAGCCTCATCTTTCTTGCCCTGTGCATTGAGGGCCGTCATCAGCCCAAACAGCGAACGTCCGCTGCCAGGATTGCGGCGGAGATCCTCGCGAAAGGTCTTTTCAGCCTCGACGAACTGCCCGTCGCGGAGTAATGCCCCGCCGAGATTTTCTCTAACAGGCGAGATCGAGAGCGGCGGCTCGGAATATGGGAGCGTGTCTTCCGCATCGACAGCATCTCTCAAAAGGTCGATCTCCTCCGCCTTGTCGCCTTTTTGGCGGGCAATCGCCGCGTCGATGCGTGCATCATCGATCTTTCTGAGCGGATTCGGGTCGGTCCTATCTTTCGATCTTTCCACCTCAGCTTTGGCGACATTGCCAGTCGCAACGAGCGCCATTGCTCGTGCCCATGTCCAGCCTTTTAGCGTCTCGGGCCGGCTATCTGCAGGTGGAGCCGGTGCCTTTAGTATGTCGTCCCAACGCTTGAATCGCACCCAATACCGCGGACGCTGATCGCTCGAACGCGGTGATTTGAAAATGAATTTGCGATCCAGCGAATGCGTGACCTTAGCAAAATTACCCTGCATTGCGTACGAGAACAGAAGAAAATTCAGCACATGATTGTAATGCCAGATCTTGAATTCTTCCGACAAAGAATCCGTCGGCATCGTGGCCGTTTCTTCGTTTGATTCAATGGATTTTTGAAAATTCCCTGTTCGCACATAGATATGCGCCGGCATATGTACGAGATGTCCGAAAGACGGGATAAATATCTTTTGGCCGCGGAGTGCGTCGGCGGCGGGCAGAGCTCTTTCGGGCTGCATTGATTCTTCGACGCCGTGAATGTACGTATGCGTCAGGCCGACGTGTTTGGGATGCAGCTTGAGACCGGCCTCGAGGACGGACAGCATCTCAGGCCATCGTCCAACGGGCTCGCCGTCGCGTGTCCAGTTTGTATAACCCGCAGAGTAAAAGATGCTAAGCGCATAAAGTGCAGCGGCATCCGCGTCCTTTGGATCAGCCTCGAAAATCGGCTTCATTGCCTCGCGATAGGCGTCCTCGGAGGCCTTTCGGTCGTAACCGGCTTCGTCAGGAAGAAGCTTTGATAGAGCTTCAATATATCTTCTATCAGACGGTGGAGCGGGCATCGACATCGCCGTCTTGATCGCATCGCGGGCCTCCTTCATCCGCTTCTCGTCGCGGGGATTACCACCGCCGGTGCCGCGCGGATACGCCGCTAGAGCGAGCCCCCAATGTGCCATCGCCAGGTTCGGATCGAGTTCCGCAGCCCGCCGAAACGACCTGATCGCGTCGCCATCATTGAACGCGTAATAAAGCGTGAGCCCCTGATCGAAATAGGCTTGCGCTTGTTTATTGGACGTGGCGACCTTACGGTGAGAGATCGCATCCGTCTTTACAAGGTCGATCGGGCTTTCCTCGGTTGTAGTTTTGGGGGCCGCGTGATCAGCGTGTTGAGCGATCGCTATAGCCGAAAGCAAGCACACAATTGCAACTAAGCCGGATATTTTTCGCATGTTTCTCCTAAGAATTACTACCGTTAATAAAGGTTCCCCTCGCGCTTTCGGCCTGTATGATCGACATAGACGACCTTCATCTCGCTGTAAAAATCGAGGGCGACCGAGCCTTGTTCACGCGGGCCGATGCCGCTTCCTTTTATGCCGCCGAATGGAATGTGTGCTTCGCCGCCGGTAGTTGGGCTGTTGATGTGCGTCATGCCCGATTCTATCTCGTTCACAAATTTGGTGATGCTGTTGTAATCATTTGAGAAAATGGATGACGACAGACCGTAATCGCAATCGTTCGCGACCGTCATCGCCTCACCTAGATCTTTCACACGCGTGATACCGAGCACGGGTCCGAAGATCTCTTCGCGGAAAATTCGCATATCGGGCGTGACATGGTCGAAAACGGTCGGTTCAACAAAATAACCATTCTCGAGACCATCACCCTCGGCACGTTTGCCGCCGCAAAGCAGCGTTGCACCATCTTCGCGGCCTATATCAATGTATTTCAGAACGGTGTTGAATTGGGATTCGTCGACCGACGGGCCGATCTCGTAATTCTCATCCGAACCAGGCCCGAGCTTATACGCCTTTGCTCTTTCGACGATCCTTTCGACAAACTTATCCGCGATCGAATCAATAACAATTGCACGTGATGACGCCGTGCATCGCTGACCGGTCGAACCGAATGCACCGGCTGCGGTGTGCTCGACGGCGAGATCCATATCGCAATCCGCAAGAACTACGACCGGATTCTTTCCGCCCATTTCTGCCTGAAAAGGAATGCCGCGTTTGGCGATCTCACCATACATCTTCAGCCCGATCTCGGTCGAGCCTGTAAAGGAAACCGCTCGGACCGCGGGATGATTTATGACCTCGTCGCCAGCCTCGCTGCCAGAACCGATAACAAGATTCAGAACGCCGTCCGGCACACCGGCTTCCTTGAATAGTTCGACTATTCGAACCGCCGAAGCAGGAGTGTTTGATGCCGGTTTGAAAACTACGGTGTTGCCGGCGGCAAGTGCCGGGGCTATCTTCCAGACCGGGATCGCGACCGGAAAATTCCATGGCGTGATGATGCCGATAACGCCGTGCGGCTCCCTTATCGTATATGCCCAGTTCGAAGGTAATTCGCTTGGTATCGTTTCACCGTTCAGACGCCGCGTTTCGCCGGCACAGAATTCGACGACGTTCGTGGCGCGTTGAACCTCCCCGCGCGCCTCTGAGATCACCTTACCTTCTTCTCGCGTTATCAATTGAGCGAGGTCTTCCTTATGCTGTTCCATCAGCCGCGACATTAAGGTCAGGATGCGGCCGCGTGCCGGAGCGGGTGTTTGCTTCCATTCCTTGAACGCGCTATATGCCGCTTCGACCGCTTTCCGCGCTTCCTCGCGCGTACACATCTGGGCCTTGCCGATCACATCTCGCGTGTCCGCAGGGTTGATATTCGAAAGGGTTTTGTCCGAAGCGGAATCGATCCACTCGCCGCCGATAAAACTTCGATAGATTGTCATAACTTTGCGTGCTAATCTTATACAAATCAATGGCCGAAGGCAACGGAAATATCCCAACATTACTGGAAGAACGCGTGTCGAAACACGGCGATAAGGCCTTTCTGTTTTCGGAGGTCGACGGTCGCAAATTTACATACTCCGAATTCGACAAAGCCGTGAACCGGACGGCCAATTTGCTCGTTTCTCGCGGCATCGAAAAGGGCGACGTCGTAAGTTTGCTAATGCCGAATTCGGCGGAATACATAATCGCGTATTTCGCCTGTTGGAAGATCGGAGCGATCGCCGGGCCGATCAATTCGCTGCTCAAACCGGAGGAGATCGAATGGGTCATCGGCAATTCGGAATCCAGTCTTCTAATTACCGGGACCACTTTTGGCGAAACGATCGCCGATATCATTAGGCCTGAAACGATCTTTTTTGATGATGTTCATACGATCTCCGAGATCTCTTCGAAGGACCACTCGCTAGTCGAACTCGGTCCGGACGATGAAGCGATCATCATTTACACTTCCGGCACCACCGGTAAGCCAAAGGGATGTCTGCTCACACATGGAAATCTGATCGCGAATGCGAAACAGATAGCCGAATGGTTGGGCTTCGGCCCCGACGACCGTTTGCTAACCGTGATGCCGTTGTTCCATATGAATGCCGTGTCCGTAACGACATTGTCGGCTCTATACGCAGGCAGCTCAACGGTTGTAAGCCCGAAGTTTTCGGCGTCGCGATTTTGGGACATCATCGAAAAATATCAAATAACGTCTTTCGGTTCGGTGGCTACGATGCTATCGATGTTACTCCAAAGTCCCAAGTCCGAAATCCAAAGTCCCAAGTCGTTAAGATTCGCCATGTGCGGTTCAGCACCTTTTCCGGCCCAGGTTCTACGAACGTTTGAAGAGACGTTTGGGGTATTGGTCATTGAAGGTTATGGGTTATCAGAATCGACTTGTCGATCAACCTTTAATCCTCCGAACGAAGCTCGTCGTCCGGGTTCATGCGGAAAGCCGATAGGAAATGAAATGGCAGTATTCGACGAAAATGATCAGCCGCTTCCCGAAGGTGAACTCGGCGAGATAGTGCTTCGTGGCCCGAATATCTTTAAAAGTTACTTCAAGAATCCCGAAGCGACCGAAAAAGCCTTTGCGAATGGCTGGTTTCACACCGGCGACATCGGCTATCGCGACGCGGACGGGTTTTTCTATATCGCCGACCGCAAGTCCGACATGATCATTCGCGGCGGCGAGAACATCTATCCACGCGAGGTCGACGACCTGCTTTATAAACATCCGGCGGTCGAACATGTGGCAGTGATCGGCGTACCCGACGAACTCTACGGCGAAGAGGTCGCGGCGTTCGTTGTCCTGAAGGACGGGGCCGCGGCGACGGAATCCGACATCATCGACTTCTGCAAACTTCACCTCGCCGATTTCAAATGCCCGAAGTCCGTGCAATTCGTAGGTGACATTCCAATAGGCCCAACCGGAAAGCTTCTAAAAAGAAAACTCTCAAGCCTCTACGCCTCCTGTTCACATACAGATCAAGATCAAAGCTAATAGCTACCAGCTTATAGCTAATGGCTCTATTTAAAATTCATTTGAGACTTGTCGGGCAATTTTGTAAACTTACGCTTCTTTATGGTCGGAAAAGTATTGGGAATAGCGGTTGTGGGCATCGGCGGTGCGGTCGGGACGACGATGGCCGCGGGCATCGAGTTGCTCAAAAATGGCCTTATCGGCACCGACGGTTTGCCGCTTGCGGACAACGCTGTCGAAGGTCTTGCCGAATATAACGATATTATTTTCGCGGGCTGGGATCTCTTCGGAGAGAATCTGGCCAAAGCCGCCGAATCGCACGAAGTTCTTACCTACAAGCAGCACGTCGCGGTCGAAGAAAGCCTTCGGCAGATCAAGCCTTGGTCGGCCATCGGCGATGAGCGATTTTTGTCACTGATAGACGGGCGAAATAAGATCGCGAGCGGCGGGCATCGCGGAGTCATAGAGAAACTCCGCAACGATCTTGCGGGCTTCAAATCGAAATGCGACGCGGTCGTGGTCATCAATCTCGCATCGACCGAAAAGCTTGCCGTCGAAGGCAACGAGATATTCAACTCACTGTCGAGCTTTGAAAATGCTCTCGATGAAAACTCGGCCGACATTTCGCCGGCGATGCTCTATGCATACGCGGCTATCGCGGAAGGCGTCCCTTACGGAAACTTTACACCGTCGGTCGCGGCCGACGTTCCGGCGATGATCGAATTTGCAGAAAAGCAAAATGTTCCGATCGCCGGTAAGGACGGCAAGACCGGCCAGACATTTATTAAAACTGTGCTCGCTCCGGCGCTAAAAAGCCGTGGTCTTCAGGTTGATGGTTGGTACTCAACAAACCTTCTCGGCAATCGCGACGGGCTCGCTCTTTCAAACGAAGATTCGCTGGCATCAAAGGTGAAAACCAAGCAGAGCGTGCTCGACGATCTTCTTGGCTATGCGGTCGAGGACCATATCGTGGATATCCGCTACTACCGTCCCCGTGGCGACAATAAGGAGGCGTGGGACAACATCGACATCCGCGGCTTTCTCGGCCAGACGATGCAGATCAAGGTCAATTTCCTTTGTAAGGATTCGATCCTCGCCGCCCCGCTCGCCATCGAGATCGCCCGCTGTCTTAACTTAGCGCAGCAACGAGGAGAAGGCGGCATCCAAGAGCAACTCGGCGTTTTCTTTAAGTTGCCGATGGCCCAAGGTTCGCGACCTGAGCACGCCTTCCATAAACAAGAAGAGATCTTTCTTTCGTGGTTAACGGCGTAGTTCGGCTTCTGCCGCGATGTAGCCAAAGCTCGCCCATTGATCACCGTCTACGATCTTCCGAAATATCGTCATCGCTTTTTCGCGGTCGCCGTTGTACAAAAAATAGTTTCCGATGCCGTAACCTGTTGATGCCGAGCCGAGCGTGTTCGCTTCGCCGCGGATGCCAGCGAGCAGTTCGTCGGCTTTCACCTCGCCCTTGTTCAACCTGAGTAATTTCAGGTAGTCGGTGTTCTCGATCACTTCGATGTTCGTATCGAAAGCCTTCAGCATTCGCGCAGCATCCTTCTTCTTGCCGGCTCGCCGCAGCGTCATATAGTGCCAATAGACCGTTGCCGCCTTCATGTCGTTATTTGTCGAAACCTTTTGGCATTCTTTGTAGGCCTTAAGTGCTTTGGCGAAGTCACCCTTCAGGTAATACGCAAGGCCGAGGTGATACCAAATATTCGATTGAAGCGTGCTGGTTGGGATATTCTTCGCGTTCGGCAGGCCGTCGGGCTCCACTTCGTCAGGCTTACCATTTATCAATGCCGCGGCTTTTTCAAAGTCCTTTATCGCATCGTCAAAACATCGGATCGTGAGATATCTGTGTCCGCGATGCAGGTAGAGCCGGGCATCGTTCGGGTGGAGAACGAGCCCGCTCGAAAAAATTCGGATCGCGTTCTTGTTGTTGCCCAGATAAGCCGTCCTTCGCCCAAGCCAGATGATCGAATCGGCCTCGTTCGGTTTGTTCAGATGCACTTGCTCGGCTTCGGCAAGTTTCGTTTCATACAGTTTACGGGCTTCTTCGGACATCACCGGCGGGACTTCCCTGGCCGCATGCAGACAGGGCTGGGCGGCAATTGACATCACCGCAAGCAGCACGACGGAGCAGATGAAAATGAATTTTCTCATGACGGCTATTCTACTTTGCATTGCCGCCACTTACGAAACCTGTAAGGCCGCCGTGGCCAAAGTTGTGGTAATTTATTCCAATGCAGAATTCGATGACCTATTCAATGCCGACAGCGATCGAGGATCAGTTGCGGGCTCTTTCTGAGGAATGGCAGGCTCATGGACGCATTGCGCGGATGTGGCAAAAAGACGCATCAGTTTGGACCGGTGCGGACGAGGACAAATGGCTTGGCTGGCTCGTCATCATCAGCCGCGAACTCGCTGATCTGGGAAAGTACGATGAACTTCGGGACGACATCGAACAGGCCGGATTCACCGACATCCTTTTGATGGGAATGGGTGGCTCATCGCTGTGTCCTGAGGTGCTTGCGTTAACATTTGGCAAATCGAACTTTCACATTCTTGATTCTACAGTCCCGGCACAGGTACTGGCCGTCGAGCAAAGGCTTGATCTGGCAAATACGCTTTTTATAGTCGCAAGCAAATCAGGTTCTACCTTAGAGCCAAATTGCTTCAAGCAGTATTTCTATGACCGCGTTTCGCAGATATCAGATGAGCCCGGAAAACAATTCATAGCGATCACCGATCCGGGATCGAAAATGGAAGCGGTCGCCCGCGAGGACGGCTTTCGTCACATAATCTTTGGCGATCCGTCGGTCGGTGGCCGGTTCTCTGCGCTTTCGCCCTTCGGAATGACCGCTGCGTCGGCAATGGGACTTGACGTCAAACGATTGCTGGGCCGAGCCGAGGAGATGGCGACGAACTGCCGCGTCGAATCTCCGGTCGAGAATAAAGCGGCACTTTTAGGGCTAATTCTCGGCGTCTGCCATCGGGCCGGACGCGACAAGCTGACGATCTTTACATCGCCCGAGATCTCAGACCTTGGTGCGTGGCTCGAACAGCTCATCGCCGAATCGACCGGCAAGAATGATGTGGCGATCATTCCGATCGACCGTGAGCCTTTTCAACCCGCGGTTAGTTATGGTGCAGATCGCGTTTTTGTAAACCTTAAACTGGCGAATTCGGAAACGGCGGCAGACCTCGCCGCCCTGTTTGCCGCCGGCCATCCGGTTATTCAGATCGAGATTGATAACACCTACGAACTCGGGGCGGAATTTTTCCGGTGGGAGTTTGCAACCGCCGTCTGCGGTGCGGTGATGGGCATCAATCCATTCGATCAACCCGATGTCGAATCGGCTAAGATCGAAGCGAAAAAGATCACCGACGAGTACGAAAAGACGGGATCGCTACCCGTCGAAACGCCGTTTTTCGAACAAGACGGCATTCAGCTTTTCTCAGACAATAGATATGGCGACCAGCTTCGAGGAATGGTGGATGAACCGATTCTTGCCGAGTTTCTTTCAGCCCATATTACCAACGTCGAAGACGGAGACTACTTCGCGTTACTCGCCTACGTCGAAATGAATGAGGAACAGGAGGACTTACTTCAGCAGATCCGAACTAAGGTCATTGAACGTCGACTCGCCGCCACGTGTTTAGGTTTTGGGCCGCGATTTCTTCATTCGGCCGGACAGGCTTATAAAGGCGGGGCCAATAATGGGGTCTTTCTGCAGATAACGTCCGATGACGCTGTGGACATCGAGGTGCCCGGTCAGAAATTCACGTTTGGAGTGGTTAAGGCGGCACAGTCACGAGGTGATTTTCAAGTCCTCCTCGATCGCGGCCGCCGTGCCCTTCGCGTTCATCTCGGCCCGGACGTCGTGTCCGGGCTCGAGAAGCTCGCAGCTATCATTTAATCCCGCGAACACCTGGTGCCGCGGCTATGAAGTCAACGTCCGAGATGTTCTCGTTCACGGTTCGAACAATGCTCGACGGGACAAAGTTATAACGCTTGGCCGAGATCGAGACCGTATAGTTTTGACCAACAGGAACGCCGTCAAACTTGAAATATCCGAAAGGTCCTGAAAGAGCGGTCCGAACATTTCCGCCCTCGTCGGTCAACCGCAACTGCGCATTCGCGATCGACAGTCCACCGGTCGTCAGAACCCGCCCGCCGACCGAGACTGGTGCAGGAGTTGGGGAAAGCTGAAGGATACCGCTTGCAACCAACGCAAAATCCGCGTCGACGACACCGGCCGTTTCCGGACGTCCATCCTGATTCAATTCGGCAGCGATCACTTCGATCGTCCAAACCCCTGCCGCAGGCGTTTGGATAAATACGTTCTCGACGGTGTCGACGCGACTGGCTTCGCCGTTGGGCGTCGACCACATTCCTTCTCCATGTCTGAGGCCGTTGTTTCCCCAATAGATGGTGCCATCAGGTGCTGTCACTTTCAGATTCAGATCATTGATCCGTGCCACAGTCGCACCCGGAACCCCCATGGGATCCGCGTAAACCATCGTTACCTTCAGCGGATCCGGACTTGCCGCCGGTACCGTGACGAAATAAGTTTCGGATTGCTGATCGAGAAGGACTTCCGTTTCATCAACGACCATCATCTTTTCTCGAAGCGCATAAAGATTGTCGACATTTGCCCGCCCAAACCCTTGTTGATTCCGGCCTATATCGGTGCCCGATATTGTCATGTCCCATTGGTTCGCCGTATTGATCATCACGGCCTTCGCGGTCGTCATATGCGGACGGCTTTCGAAAACCGATGCTCCGGTCGGATTACCGAATACTCCGGCGTGCCACATCTGATAGAAAATACCAAAGTGGCCGGCAGTGATGGGCGTAGCGGCGCTTGTTCCACCGAACGAGGTCGTATAGCTAGTGTCGCTAGTCCGGCTGGTAGTGAAGACCGAATCGTAGAAATGGGCTAGCTCGGGCTTGATCCGGCCATCTGCGGCGGGCCCGATACTGGCACCGCCGTTCCACCGGTCGTCAATGAATGATGCGGTATTAAAGTGACGGATACCGCCGATAGAAACGACATTCTTGGCCCATGCTTGCGGCCGCGAACTCCGCGTACCGGCGTTGCTCTGCGAATTCAAGACGACGATGTCATTCAGAAAAAGAATATCGTCCATCTCCGCGGAGATCGTAGTGTAGTTCTGAGTCAGGCCTCCGCCCCAGCTGTTGGACTGATAAACGGCATTGTATGGTTCGGCAACCAGCCTTGCGGTGTGGGTGTACCGATTGCTCATGTGGTCGTAATCCGCGAATATTCCCTGAGCTTCCGGAAGCATTCCGAGTCCGGCAGCATTCGCCGTCCCGCGGGCAAAGTTTATGCCGAAGGTAGATGTCCCGTGATTTGACGGCTCATTTGTATCTGGAGAATTGTGGATGATCGGAGCCAGGCCTGATACAAAATCGCCGTGCGTTTGGCGTAGGCCATTGTCCATCACTTCGGCTCGAACGCCCTGACCCCGAAAGCCTAGTGCAGTCTCGATCGTGTTTGCACCGCCGATCGTTCGGACAATATCCATGTCATTCTCAGGCTTGCTCCATTCGTCGATGAACATCAAGTCGTCATGGAATGCCAGATCGAAAAGTTGATCGGCGTTGAGCGTCGCCTCGATCCGGAAACCCTCGGGGATCTTCAGGTGCACTTCGCCCCCGAGCGTTCTAACACGCGATGCGATCGCCTCCTGCATCGCCGGCCCGCGTTCGAGAGCCATAATGTTGTAGCGTGTCGGCTTTAATGAATCATCTGCGATCCCGTCAATGATCTTTTCGTCAAGCTTGTACCATGGCTCATAATTGCCGACCCATCGGACGAACGGCATTCCGCGAAGCTGAGCGGCCGTATCGTCACTCAAATGAGCGATCAATGCATTATTCGGCAGATAACTAAAATCCTTTCCACCGACGGAACGAATGGCTTGACGGTATTCGTCGCGGACATGTGAGAAGAATTGAACTATATAGGTGCCTTTGCTTCCGCCATTTCCGCGACGGCTTTGGAACTTGACTGGGCTGGCCGGTACCGATTCCACCGGATCGAACTCGGAATACCGCAGCTTGATGTTGTATTCCGCCCGGACAACACGGCCCGGCGTCTTTCCGTCCACGCTGACGGCATAGTAGGGCGACGTGCCTTTAGCATCCGTTTCATTCCAGACCGAAACCATCGCATCTGAATTCGGAAGGTTCAGGGTCCGAAGGCCCGACACCTGTGCTGACGTATTATGAAATTCGCCGATCCCGTCGATCGATAAATGCGTAATATCTGCCGTTTCGCGGCTCGACGTTCGACTACCATTTTCCGCATCGGCCGAATAGCCCATGACGTAAGTAAGGACAAGAAACGCCGCCGACAAACAAACCACAGCCGGCACTATTCGACCAATAGAAATTCTCATTTTTAGCGTAAGTAAGGTTGCACCGCACCGCGGAGCTTTCGTAAAAATCTTCAAAACTAAGGAAACGTCAGCCTTCCGATCGAACCGAACGTTTACTTCAACACGGACTTTACACGGAAACCGTTTCGTCCTCGACGGTTTCGACTAGATAGGGCGTCGCCGAAGGACGATCGATGTCCTGTTCGAGCACCTTTGCTATCACCGGAAGCGACAGTGAGCGTGTCTTCTTGATGCCCGGAACTTCCTTCCCTTTCGCATAGACCGCATGTCGGCCGTTTTCCTGATACCATTCGCTCAGGCTTGCGGTCTTATGCATCTCTTCGATCACCTGCCGCCACCCGACACCAGTGTTGTAAGCGCAAAAGCTGATCTCGCCTTCCTGCGTTCCGTACGGAATAACACACATCTCGGTTCGACGGAAGTCGTAAGTGAACAGGTCTTGAAACCACATACCTTCGACACAAAGTACACGCCAAACATCATCGTCGGCCTTTTCAGCTTTCATCCGGTCGTTGCGGTCGCTGTTCGATGTTGTCGACGAAGGTTTGAAAAGATTTACGATCTGCGAGATCGGGAAGCCGTCCGGTGCGTTTGATGCATCGTAATTTCGCATTATCGCCATGCCGAGCTGGGCCATCGTCAGCTTTTTGCCCCGGGCGGTATCGGTTATCGTGGCGACATCTTTCATGAACCGCTCGTAATTGAAAAATTCGAAGAGCGACCTCATCTCGTTGGTTTTCTTGTTGACGACCATCAGCGTAAAGATCCCGCAGTTTGGGTGGCAATTACATGACGACCATCCCCAAGGAGCGTCTGCGCCCTGCAGCATATCCATCACGGACGTGAACGCCGAATAACTCGATAGCGGAAACCAATCTCGCATCGGCTGGATGACGCCGTCGAGCTGATCTTTCAGGTCGTGCGTCATTCCCGCAAGTGTGTATCGTTGCTCCTGTCTGTTTTTATCAGAAATGTCTTCGTCGCGGCCGGTGAATGAGACCGGCTGGAATGCGATGGTCTGCACTTTGTCGATATTCTCAGCCGCAAACTTCACAATGCTGCCAATGCCTTGGTTGTTCCATGAATTGACGATCGTTGTGACCAAGGTGACCTTGATACCTACTGACGCGAGATTCTCGATCGCCTTCAGCTTTACGTCAAAAAGGTTACCAACGCCGCGGTGCTTGTTGTCCTCTTCGTTCGTGCCGTCAAACTGAAGGTAAACGCCGTGTTGTCCGGCTTCTTTCGCGGCCTTGCAAAATTCGATGTCTTCGGCGTAGCGAATGCCGTTCGTCGCGGCAAGAATGCGATAAAAGCCGACCTTTTTTGCGTACGCGACAGCGTCAAGAAAATACGTCGAAAGAGTCGGTTCGCCGCCTGAAAAAAGAATGATTATCTGGCGTTTCGGTTTGAATGAAACTGCCCGGTCGAGTATCGCCTTCGTGTCTTCGAAAGTCGGTTCGTGGACGTATCCGACCTGATTTGCATCCATAAAGCACGGATTGCACATCATGTTGCAGCGGTTTGTCAGGTCGACTGTCAACACGGCGCCGCGGCCGAACTTTATATCACTTGTTCCATGGTGGTGTACGTGGTCGTCCTCTGCCGATTTGAAATCCCGGCCGAAGAATAATCCTTCGATCCGATTCAGGAATTCAGCGTCGGTCGCCAGAACGTCCTCAAATTCACCGTGCGTCGGGCAAGTTTTCCGCATCAGGACCTGCCCGTTTTCTTCAACGATCTGAGCCTTGATCTCGCCCGGATGGGAATCCATCAAAATATTTAGGGGAATGTCGCCAGAGATGACGCCTTCTCGTACTGATTTAACACACTTTGGACACAAACTGTCCGTTTCCCGCGGAAAACCAAGGGGCGGCGCCGTTCGTTCATATGACTTCAATAGCGGTTCCGCGGCCCATGCCGGTTGGATCGACTCGCCTTCGGGAATGGCCTTGTTGACCACCTGAAATGCTTTCCAACTGATGTCCGCTATCTTTGAGATCGCTTTTGATCCCGCCTTTCCATTGCCGCTGCTCTCGCCTCGCCTGAAATTATCGCTAAACATTGTTTCTCCGGTTTTTGCGGTTAGGTGTACCGCTTAGATTCGGAATAGGTTACCAGAAACCTCTTCTTTTCTCCAGTCTTTTATGAGTCGTAAAGCGCAAACAGCACTGTGAACGACCTAACCCCGCATGTGGCACAACCTTTGCAATCACTACAAGTAAGAATGATAGAAAGCGAATAAACGTATTGATTTGATACGTCTATAGCGAGAATACTATTATTGTGTCGTGGAGGTAACATGAAGATCGAACAGAGAAATGAATTGCTTTATCAAGCTCTTGAGACAGAGCTTGGCGGAACTGAGGTCTATAGAACTGCGATCTCGTGTGCCATTAATTCAGATCTAAAAAAGGAATGGGAAGAATACCTGGAACACACGATCAAACACGTTCAGATCGTCGAAGGGATCTTCGAACAACTGGGTCTTGACAAGGCTACAGAAACCACGGGGAGGAAGGTAGTCCGTCACATAGCTCAATCACTTGTGAAGGCAATGGAAATGGCAAAGGCTGAGGGCAGCAAGACCGATGCTGAATTGGTTGCCGCAGAATGTGTCACGCATGCGGAAACAAAAGACCACATGAATTGGGAGCTTATCGGCAGGGTTGCCGATAAGGAATCAGGCGAGGCCAAGAAAGTTTTAAAGTCGGCCTACGAGGAAGTCGAGAAAGAAGAAAGCGAGCACCTCTACCACACGATGGGTTGGGGCCGCGAGCTTTGGATCCAGTCACTAGGGATGCCGGCTGTGCTCCCGCCGCCTGAAGAGGAGAAGGACGTCAAGACCGCAATTGGCCAGTCAAGGGCTGAACAAGCCAGGGCAAGTATGGTCTAGACGAACGTAACGGCACTTGAGCGATCTGGTGCATCAACTAGGGAACGGGAGTGCTGATCGATATCAGTCTTTCGCAAACTTAATAGATAGAAAGGGAGAAGAACACTATGCTTTGGACGATCATTATTATTTTATTGGTACTTTGGGCTCTTGGATTTGGATTTGCGGGAGCTGCAGTTGGAAATCTTATTCACATTCTGCTCGTTGTTGCGGTTGTAATTCTGGTGATCAATTTGATCCAGGGACGACGGGTCTAATTTGGCATTAACGATTGCTGCAGAAGATGCAGGTGCAGACGGCTTAGCCATTTATGGCTGGCCGTCTTTTTCATTTCTCATCAAAACATTCCAGGTATTTCACCCCGGCTCCGGTATTAAAGATGATGACAGTTTCGCCCCTTCGAACAAGTCCTTGTTCGATCAGATTCCGCAATGCAGGAAGGCACGCGGCGCCTTCCGGAGCTGTGAAGACGCCCTCGGTCGAGCCGATCTCACGGACCGCGTCGACAAGTTCATTGTCGGTTACCGCGATCGCCGTCCCGCCCGATTCATGCAATGCGTCAATGATCAAGAAATCCCCGATCGCCTTCGGGACGCGAAGGCCGGAAGCCACAGTTGCCGCATTTTCAAATTCGTCAGCAAAACGCTCACCGGCATGAAATGCCCGGACGATGGGTGCACAAGTTGTCGATTGAACAGAGATCATCCGCGGGCGATCAGGCCCGATCCAACCCATCTGCTCCATTTCGTTAAAAGCTTTCCACATTCCGATCAGGCCCGTTCCGCCGCCGGTCGGATACAGAATTACGTCAGGCAGTTTCCAGTTGAGCTGTTCGGCAAGTTCGTAGCCCATCGTCTTTTTGCCTTCGACGCGATACGGTTCCTTCAGGGTTGAAACGTCAAACCAGCCTTCTGCCTCTCTCCGTTCGGCAATGATCTTTCCGCAATCGGTTATCAACCCATCGACAAGCGTTACGTTAGCTCCGGTTTGGCGGCATTCGACGATGTTTGCCTGCGGCGTATCCGCGGGCATAAATATGAATGCCTCCATTCCGGCCCGTGCGGCATATGCAGCCAAAGCTCCGGCTGCGTTTCCGGCCGACGGAACCGCGACCTTCTTTATGCCGAACTCCTTCGCCATCGAGATCGCTGCCGTCATACCGCGCGCTTTGAAGCTCTGAGTCGGATTCTGCCCTTCGTCCTTGATATAAAGTTCGAGTTCGATCGGAAGAGATTCGGCAAGGGTCCGGGCCGGGAGCAATGGTGTCCAGCCTTCGCCAAATGAGACGACATTGTTCCAGTCGTCAACCGGCAGCACCTCACGGTAACGCCATAGGCTCGATTCGCGTTCTTTTAGAGTTTGCTTTGTAAGCGTTTGCGATGCGGCAGCCAGGTCATACCTAACAAGCAGCGGTTTGCCGCAATCGGTGCAAAGATTAAGCAGTTGACGTGCCTCATGCCGCAGTCCGCAGAGAGCACATTCGAGATGTGTAACGTTCATAAAGGGCCGGATGGAATAAGGTTCTGAGTTATCTTGCCAGGATCGGTTTCAATTCTTTATAGATATTGTCGGTCATTATCTTAGTTCCCTCCGGGTTCGGGTGGATGCCGTCGGCTTGATTCAATTCGCGTTTCATCGCGATGCCATCGAGCAAAAAAGGCACGAATGCCAGCTTATATTCTTCCGCCAGGTCAGGAAAAGCATTTCGAAAATCGCGTTCATAATCAGAACCCATCGTCGGCGGAGCCAGCATCCCGCAGAGGATCACTTCTATATTCTTTGCCTTCGCCTTTTCGATAATGTTCGCCAGATTCTCCTTCATCCTGTCGACGGGCATACCACGCAAGAGGTCGTTCGCTCCTAGCTCTAATATCAACACCTTCGCATTTTCCTGTTCGAGAACCCAGTCGGCACGCTCCAACCCGCCAAGGCTAGTGTCGCCGGACACGCCGGCGTTGACGACCTCGAAATCAAACCCATCCGCTTTAAGTCGTTCCTGCAGCAGATACGGGTACGATTCTGTCTCCGAAAGCCCAAAACCGGCGGTAAGGCTGTCGCCAAAGGCGATTATCTTCGGCTTCCCGGCTGCGGCCTCGGGCTTGACCAAAGGGCGGTCAAGGTCGTATTCGACGCCCGAAAACGGCGAGGCTGAGTTGCAGCCTCCAGCCAGAAATGCGAGAAAGCTGAAACTTATAAGTGCTGCCGTTCGAATAAAATACTGCATAAACGCTATTATCTTTTTAGTTAAACTGAAAGAATTGGATGCAAACTTATTGGAACCCGTTACCACGCTTTTGGCAAGTCTCGTTCCCCGTCCGCCTCGGTTTGCAATTCCCTGATGAGCGTCGACAATTGAAACTGAATTTAATGCACCTGTCAGCCGCAGGATACCAAGAATGATCCAACTAAATAACGTAACCAAAACTGTTCGCTCCGGCACCGAAGACCTGACGATACTTTCAGACGTTTCGCTGGAAATACCCGATGGCCAGTTTGTGGCCTTAACGGGAGCGTCCGGCAGCGGCAAATCAACGCTTCTGGGTCTTCTCGCGGGCCTTGACGCGCCGAGCTCAGGAAGCATCACGGTCGATGGAGCCGAAATAACGACGATGAGCGAGGACGGTCTGGCCGATCTTCGCAGTCAAAAGATCGGTTTCGTATTTCAGTCGTTCCACCTGATACCAAGCCTGACTGCGTTCGAAAACGTCCTGATCCCGATGGAGATCCGCGGAGCGAGAGACGCCAAGGAACGTGCCGCGCAACTCCTAAAAGACGTTGACCTAACCAACCGCGGCCATCATTACCCGTCGGAGCTCTCAGGCGGCGAGCAGCAGCGTGTGGCCATCGCCAGAGCTTTTGCTAATCGGCCGACGATCCTGCTTGCCGACGAACCGACCGGCAATCTTGATTCGAAGAATGGACAGCATATCTTTGAACTTATGACCGATCTGCATAAGCAGAACGAGATCACTCTAGTCCTGGTCACACACGATCAAGCTCTAGCTTCAAAAGCACAACGACAGATAATCCTGCGAGACGGCAGAGTTGTTAGCGATGGCGTCGGAGAATCGAATTAATGTCGTTCATCGTTAACCTCACTGTCCGCGAGATCCGGTCTTCCTGGCGGCGGCTCTTATTCTTCTTTCTCTGCATCGCGCTCGGCGTCGGTTCGGTCGTCGCCCTTCGGTCCTTGATACAGAACCTTACCCGAGCGGTCGGAACGGATGCTCGTGCGTTGCTTACGGCCGATATGGAGATCAGTTCCACCGGCGACTTCTCGCCTGGCGACCTCGTAAAGGTCCAAACCGTGATCGACTCGTCCAGTATTGTTGAAGATCGAAACGAAACGATCACTACATCGTCAATGGCGCGTCCGTCTGATCCGGCCAATGAGAATCTGAGACTGGTCGAGCTAAAGGGCGTAGCTCCGCCGTTTCCGCTTGTCGGCGAATTCGTCCTCGACGGCGGCATTCCGTTCGACCACACGCTTCTTGCGAACAACGGCGCGATCGTTGCCCGTATCCTGCTCGAGGACCTAAATGTAAAGGTCGGCGACCGGATAAAAATAAGCGAGGGCGAATTTGAGATCCGCGGCAGCTTCGATCAGGAACCGGGCGGATCGAGCGGCTTTCGGCTCGGGGCGCGTGTCTTTATAGAAAAAAAGGCCTTTGACGAGGCCGGCATCACTCAGAATGCGAGCCGCGTCCGGCATTCTATCCTCTATCGCACATCTGACAATCCGACCGCTTTGGTCGCCCAACTTCGCGAAGCCCTTCAGGGCACACCGCTTCGGGTTCAATCGTATCGCGAGACACAAGAGCGCCTCGGCGAGAGTTTTGCACGTACCGAGAATTATCTTTCTCTCACCGGATTGTTGATACTCGTGCTTGGCGGAGTCGGCGTTTGGAATGTTTCGCGCGCCTTCGTCGAACAGAAGCGAAAGTCCGTCGCCGTCTTGAAATGCCTAGGTGCCAGCGGCAATCGAATAATAACGGTCTATCTTCTTCAAATACTCACACTGGGATTTGTCGGCAGCCTTTTCGGCGTCGTTTTTGCACAAGGTGCGCTGTGGTTTGTCCGCTGGGCGCTTGAGGCAGAGCTGCCCGAAAAAATGAGCTACACGGTCGGTTTCTCGACCGCTGCGCAAGGGACGCTGCTCGGCGTGCTCATATCAATGCTCTTTTCCGCGCTTCCGCTGCTCCAGGTTCGGAACATCAAACCGAAACTCCTGCTTCGCGACGAGAACAACGCGAGCTTCAGGAAACTAGATCCGGCAAAATGGATAGTCGCCATTTTAAGTATAGCCGGCCTTCTTTCGGTCGCCGTCTGGCAGGCAGGTTCGATCTTGGTAGGCTCCTTGTTCCTTGCCGGACTGGGCCTGACCTCGCTGTTTCTTTATCTCGCAGCAACAGGTCTGACGCGGGTTTTAAGTACATTCCGCTCGTTCGGATCATTCGCGTTAAAGCAGGCAATAAACTCTCTGTATCGGCCCGGAAATCAGACGCGAATAATCCTGCTCGCTGTGGGACTCGGCGCCTTCGTTGTTCTGGCAGTTCAATCGCTTCAATCCAACTTGGTCCGGGAATTTGATTTTTCACGAAACCAACGGCTGCCAACGCTATTCTTTATCGATATCCAGAAAAGCCAGATCGACGGCGTTGCCAAGATGATCACGGAACGCATCGGTGAGGTGCCCGAACGAACGCCTACTGTCCGCGCCCGGATCGCCTTTGTGAACGGAAAGCCGATAGATTTCGCGCAGCCTGAAGTTCGACAGCAGCAAGGACAGATCGGCCGCGAATTTGCCGTCACCTACCGCCCGAACCTTGACGCAAATGAAAGCGTGATCGCGGGACGATGGTGGACGTCGGGTGACCCCGGCGACATACCCGAAGTCTCAGTCGAAGAAACGATGGCTGGGCGGTTAAAGGTCGTTCCCGGCGATTCGATCACGTTCGATATTTCGGGCCGGAAGATCACCGTCCGCATCGCAAATATTCGCAAGATCGACCTCCGGAATACACGAACCGCGTTCGTTTTTGTTTTTCGTCCCGGCGTCCTCGAATCTGCGCCGCAAAGTTACGCGGCGACCGTGCTCAGCCGCATCGGCCCGACCGAGCGCCAGCGGCTTCAGCGAGAGGTCCTGGGACAATATTCCAACGTTCAGATATTTGACGTCGCCGACATAGTGGCCACCGTGCAGCGTCTTGTGAATAATTTTGTGATCGCGATCTCGTTTGTAGGAAGTTTTGTGATCCTCAGCGGAATTCTGATCCTTATCGGCTCGATCGCCCTGACGAAATCCCAGCGGATCTATGAGAACGCGATATTGAAGACCCTCGGCACGCGCCGCCGGGCACTCGCGACCATTCTTTTCGCTGAGTACGGATTGCTCGGCCTGCTCGCGGGCGTGATCGGCTCGACCTTCGCGGCGGCATTGTCGTTTGCTGTGAGCCGATTCGTGTTGGCTATAGAATGGGAATTCGACCCGATTTTGCTGATCGCGGGTATTCTTATAACAACGGCGGTCGTTATGATCGTCGGGGCGTTGGCGAGTTTCGATATTCTCTTCAAAAAGCCGCTCGCAACTCTTCGTTCGCAATAGGTCCGTCCCTAGCCCTCGAACGGATGATTGCCCAGCACCGTTCGCATGCTGACCTGCCGGAAAAGCGTTTCGAGATATGCGGCAAACCGATGAAGGATCGGTACCAGGTCTTTCTTTTCGTTTGTCGCGTGAACCTCTTCGCAGAACCTTTCGACCGATTCTCTGTCCTTGTAAAACAAGAATTTGATGGGCTCATCGAGAAACGACGTCAGCAGCTTCCTGAGCTTTTCTATCTGCTCCTTCTCAGGATCCTGTTCTGCCGCTTTGACCGCGGTCATGGCCTGAGACAAATGCGACCGAAGTAGTAGCGATTCCGCAAGTTTGTGATGAAAATCCGGGAAAATATCGGCCGTCGATATCTTTGGTTCTGAAAGCTTGGCGAAACTCGTCAAGATCTGTTGAAAACTATCGTTCAGCAATGCGTACGCTGACTCAACGCGGGCGTAGACCGCGGGAGCCGGACGGAGAGCAAGAATACCGGTGAGTTCCTGATTATATGCCTTTTTGAGCTCAAGCGCGGCCATATAGGACGCACCGTCGAGCAGGCCAAAGATCTCGGATTCTTCGTTCGAATTGCGTGAAAGCAGATTGTTCAAATACTCGGTCATCCCCCGTATCTGCTCATAAATACCACAGAAAAGCAGCAACGTCGGTTTCAGCGGCTCGTCAGCACGAAGCATGTCGTTGATGATCTGCAGCGACCTGAGTATCAGGCTAAGACGGATACTGACCAGATCAAGGCTTACCTTTTCCGAATGGTCCAAGTTCTTAATATCCGCGATCCCACGCAGACTAACAGGTGAAAAATGTCTTCCCAATGCCGAGGCGGCTAGGTCAAGATTTTGGCTTGCTTTAAGCGCTGACAGGCGACCCGCCAAATGGGTCCGCCAGGTCTTCCACTCGGCGTACGCGAGCCTATTGCTATCGAGCAATGCGTTATTCAATATAGAAAAATCTTGAACAAATGCCGAAAGCTCGAATAGGTCAGAACTCTCAAGACTTATAAATTTCCCGTCAGCGTCATGCCCGATCCGGTTCCATTCAACTATCAGATCCGAAATTCGGATAAGTGCCGCCCGCGTAAGATGAAATTCCGGCTTTCGACTCCGGGTCGCGGCACCCGCCCGGGCGTTGTCCCCGATAGAACGGTCAAAGACGTTGACAAAGCTTTTTAAGCCGGAGACCCATGCCCAAAGTTCGAAAAGTACCTCCGACGCTTCTCGCGGCGGACGAGCATATTTTGCGATCAACGCTTCGCCCGTATAGACGGTCTCGCTGAATGGTGTCGGTTTTTGGACGTCAGCAGTTTGCAATTAAGGGACTCCTTGAAAGACTATGTGGTTGGTGTCTGCGGGAAGTGCGGCCACTTCATTTATACATCGTAATGGCCTTTTAATGCAACAAAAAAGCCGTCACCCCGATGTAAAACCGTATGATCCGATCATGATCGACAATGACATAAAACTCCTGGTAGCGACCGGTAATTCGGGAAAGCTACGCGAACTTCGTCAGTTGCTGGCCGAAGTTCCGGTCACGCTCTTATCATTAAAGGATGTCGATGCCGGCCTCGAAATAGAGGAGACCGGTATGACATTCGACGAGAACGCTACGCTGAAGGCGATCGGTTATGCCCGGCGGACCGGCCTATTGACCATGGCCGACGATTCGGGCCTTTCCGTCGATGCCCTGGGCGGATCGCCGGGCGTACTTTCTGCCCGCTACGGCGGCGAAGACCTTGGGTATCCGGAAAAGATGAAGCTGCTTTTAGACGAGATCCACGCCGCAAACGCTGGCCGGCGAGCACGTTTCGTTTGTTCGATCGTTCTTGCCTCACCGGCCGGAGAAGCGATCTTCACATCCGAAGGAGTTTGCGAAGGCCGGATCGCTGAGAAGCCGCATGGCGCGCTCGGATTCGGCTACGATCCGGTCTTTATACCGGACGGCCATGAACGGACTTTTGGCGAACTTTCCTCTGACGTGAAAGCTGAAATTAGCCATCGAGCTCAGGCTGCTAAAATATTTGTTCGATATTTCCTTGATTTTATCGAGGTTAGACTTGACCACACTATTATTGGCCTGTAAAATTCGTCACTTGGACCGGCTTCTGATTTCTTTGAGAACGGGGCGTAGCACAGCCTGGTAGTGCGCACGGTTTGGGACCGTGAGGCCGCAAGTTCGAATCTTGCCGCCCCGACCATATTTACCATATCCGGTTCAATAGATTTTGCCCGTCGTTGATATGCAGTTCGCCGGCAGATAGACAACCACAATTTTTCATTTTCACAATTACCTTGGAGGTTAATAAACTATGGCTCGAATGACACAAACGGAGATCATTAATAGCTTGGCTGAGACGTCAGGACTGAAGAAAACAGAGGTCAAAGCATTTTTTGACTCACTTGCCGAACTGGCAACAAACGAAGTGAAGAAGAACGGCGAATTTACCGTTCCCGGCTTCGGCAAGCTCAAAAAGACGCACCGCAAGGCACGCGACGGCCGTAACCCGGCCACCGGTGCGGTTATTAAGATCCCCGCAAAGACTACGGTCAAATTCTCTATCGGCAAAGCGATGAAAGACGCTGTTGCCTAGGTCGTACCGACCGAAGACTTCGATCTGAAAAGGGCCGGCGGAAACTTCCGTCGGCCCTTTTTTATCTTTTGTACCGAACTTGAGAAAAAAATCACAATTCAAAAAATAAATCGTGACACCATGCCACTTTTCTGTTACGCTTTTATTACAAAGATGAGAACGGAACCCACACCGATATGAGCGGCAACCACTTTTGTTGTAAGATTCAACAAAATAATTTTATTTTTACCACCCGGTAGCTAGATTATTGGGAGGTTTTCGTTTTTATCTTGGGCAGTAGAAGTGCTTTTTGTGACTTAAGGAAGAAAAATCACTTAGTAAAGGAGAAATTTGAAGTGGCAGCAGCTAAACCAATGACTTTGCAGGACAGGATCCTGCAGATCGATCATATTCAAGCCCGACGCTTTTCGAAGCTGACAGGCGATTCCATCGATATAGCAGCAGAAGGGATCATCAGGCACCTTCGAGCATGTGCCCGGATGGACGTTAACCCCGATGCATCGGCAGTTCGCGAGATCATCGACGATGCCTTAAATGGGAGACGTGTCTTCGCTGAAACGTCGAACGACCTTCTGGCCGCGTAAATTAGACAGCAGTATTCAAATAGCAATACATATTTAACCGCCATTCATTGGCGGTTTTTTCTGTTTCCTGATCCTTTTATTCTCGTAGCCGGGCCCTATAGATCGTAAAATCGCCGACCGCCTCTCCGCGGTCGAGCTCGTACCACCGTTCAAGATTTGTCCGATCTCCGTCGTCATCCTTGCTTACCACGACATAGCTTAAAAGCGGATCGGACGCGTGGTGTCGGCCGAAATTCTCAATGAACTCGGCATACCGATCGACTTCTTCGCCGATCTCACCGTAGGTCAGCGGCCTGGCTTCGCTGCTCAAACGGTCTGTATGGCGTCCCCAGCCGAATAACGCTATCATCGACACGAAATCTCGCTTGAGAAGGCTTTCGAGCCCCTCAGCATCAACGTTCGAATAGTAAAGCTGCTGATAGTAACGTTCCTTACTTTCCTCCCAGCTAAGGCCGGCGAAAACATGTTGGTGGCGTGCCCAGAGGATATTCTGCGGCGCGACCGTGGGCATATCGTCCGCAAAGATCCCGTCATACGCCAATACGGTAGTACGATGCGGATCCGGATAGTCCTTTGACAGTTCTTCCAGTCGTTGGGCGACCGGAAGAGCCTTGTCGCGGTGTTCGTTCGCCCAATCGAGCACGCGAACCGTGTAATGACACTCGACGAATCCCCACACGATCGCCAACAACGCGATCGCCGAACAAGCTAACCTAGGGACGACCCTTCCCTGACCTAGTCGAGAACGCCAGAGCAATCCAATGCTCATGAACAGAGCAAGCGTTGCAACGTAATTGCCGATGAACACCTGATAATGTATCGGCTGAAGCGAACGTCCGGTTATGATCTGCTGGTTAAAGACGGCGAATGGAACCAGTGCTAGGGCGAGAGCTATTAGAACCGAACGGTCCTTTAGATCGATCAGCTTGGTCGCAAGTCCGATTATCAAGATCAGCAAAACAAGAAAGGCGATGTATTCCGGAAACCTCAAAAGGTCGGGCTGACGCGTGTAGACGAGAAGTTGGACGTGGTCCATCGTCTCCGCCCGTTGCGAAAGGAGGTAGGCGTAAGGAGCTAACGCCGCGATGCATAGCACGCCGAGAGCCGCAAGGGAACGCATCTCGGCCTTCCAGCCCGGCGGTCGTTCCGCTAGCCAGACTAGAATTACACAGCCCAAGAAAGCCGCTGCTGTCGTCCAAACATAAAAGTAGCTGTAAACTGTGTAGGCGAAAAAGAGCCCGGCAAGAAGGACATAGCCAAGGTTCGGCACCCATGGGTCCGATTCCCCTTGCTCACGTTTATCCTCATTGCTGCTTCCGACTACCTTCCAAACACAGCCACAGAATGCGAAGAACGCGGGAAAGGCGAGAGCCGGGATGTATCGACGAAAACCGGGGAAATACGGATACGAGAATCCGCCAAACAATATCTCGCTGATCGCCCCTTCGCCGGCAGCAAGCGTCCCGAAACAGAATACGCCGAGTGCAGCTGCCATCCCATACCACGAATCGCCGGTTACGCGCCCGATAAACCAAAACACCGCCAACGCCGAAAAGAAGCCCGCCAACGCTCCGGCTAGCGTAATAGCCCACGGTGTGCCGATCCCAAACAGGCGTGCCGGCAAGGCAACGGTATAGGGCGCCACAAACTGTATCGAGAATAGCGATTCCGGCTGCGGAGTTTCGAGGCTCTGGTCCCGGCCGGTGTACGGATCGTTCTTTCGCGAACGTCCGTCGATCAATGCCCTGACGTAAGACGCGTAAGCCACTTCGTCGATGTCGTTATAAGCATAATGACCGTTCCACGCACCGTCACGGTTGTGGATCAGCTTCAGCTGCGGATAGAGGCAGAAAATTGCAAGGAATATCCCGGCTATGATGCCAAATTGCCAGCGTAACTTCATAAATTGGGGTGAAATCAGAAATGACTGGGTCAATTTTCTATTTTCTCTGCGTAATTGTCCATCCACCGTACCCCGCATTACTCCGTCAGGGCAAACCCAACGGTAAGTTGGACGTTCAAAGACTTTTATCAATAAACGTAGATTCCAGAAAAAAAGTCTTCCCAATCTTGTCGTCTGGTGCTATACTCGCCGCATAGTCACTAACTGACGCCCTTTTTCCACGGGAAGCAATCTGTTCTCGCACTGAGCCGACCCTTAAGTTATACAGTCGGCTAAGGTTTTGCGAGACCGAATTATTACCCGCATTGTTGATGCGGCAAAGGAGACATATTCAATGGCTTCGAAATTTGTCACACTATTTTTGATCTTATTCATCACCGTAATTATTGCCGACGGGCAAGCACCGAATTCGACCCAGACCGACAAGCAAAAGACGGCGATAGTAGTTCCGACCGCAGAAATAGACGCTGATATCAGCTTAATAGAAGGACGGGTCGTGATCGTTTACGACGGCGACCATTTAAGCGTCCAGACCACCAACGGAAAAGTTTATTCGATCCGAGTACAGGGCATCGACGCTCCAGAGGGCGAACAGGATTACGGAAAAAAGGCCCGCAAAAAACTTGCCGACATCGTTCTAAATAAAGAAGTAAAGATCATCGTTCATAAGAAAGATATGCTCGACCGCTATGTCGGCAGTGTTTACATCAATGGCCAGGACGTCGGCCTGAAGATGATCGAAAGCGGCGTGGCCTGGCACTTCAAACGGTTCAGCGGCGAACAGGCGGCCGATGTTCGCGAGAAATATTCACGTGCCGAGCTTAAGGCTAGAACCAAACGTGATGGACTGTGGTCGGACAACGCTCCGATGCCGCCATGGGAATTTCGCGAGGAGTTCATGCCCGAAACGGCTGAGTCAGAATGCCGAGCCTCGGAGGAACCGAACCGTGGAGTGATCCAGAACGCCAGCGTAACGACTGAGACCGCAGGACCGCCAACCGCGGCACCAGCTTCGACTCCGGATAGTTCCGGGCGGACTTACATTCTGGGTCCGCGTGGCGGATGTTATTACCTAAGACCAAGCGGTGCAAAAGTTTACGTAAAGGATAAAACTTTGTGTCAAAAGCCCTGACGGCGCAAATTGCCGAGTGGAGGCAATACGATGAATATTAATCTGACTGCACTCCCCTGCCCCAAATGTAAAAAGCCAAACCCGATCGAAGCCCGGATCTGCGCTTGCGGCCACTGGTTCATCAAGCGGAACGCTGTTCAGTCAAGGCCTTTTACTGGGCGGCCCGACCTTCTTGCTGAACTAAAACTCGAACGCCCCCGTTTCAAGAAACTGGAGGTGCCCGCGGCCGCGACAGTGCAACCGGACATTCCGCCGGAAACGCCAGCTGTTGCAACCCCCCAAGTAGATGGATCGTCGGAGACGCCAAGCACTCCGACGATCGTGCCCAAAACCGAAACTGCCGACATCGGCGATTTTTTGGCATCCGTGGTCGAGTCGACTCCCCGGCGGAACAGGACTCGCATCGTATTGCCTATGGCCGCCACATTTTGCCTTTTGATCTTAGCTGCCGCATGGAACGGGTTCTTTGGCGTTATCAGCGTCAGTTCGATCGAAGCCCCTGCCGCTCAGACCGTGCCGGAGCCCGTTTTCGCGCCCGTTGGTCAAAACGCAGCGAGCGAGTCCGCTCGGCCAGAAGCTGCCGATGGGCTGATAGCCGAAACGCCTGCGAACCCTCAAGAGGAATCTCTATCTGAAATTCGCACCCTCATACCGTCTTTGCCGAAAGAGACGGAGGCAGCTGCGGAACACCGCGACGTTACACCAAAGCTCGCCAATTCGAATGCCGCCACTCCTTCCCCGTCATCGGACGAACCCGAAACTAAACCGGCCGAGCCGGCAGAAGTAGAGACGGTGCCCAAACGGGCCGCACCCTTAGCCGTTTGCGGTGACGGAACCTACAGCTACGGTTCATCCCGTGGCGAGATGTGCGCCCAACGCGGCGGCGTGAGCCAGTGGCTAAACGGTGCCAAAGCTGCCCAAAATCCCACATCAGCCAAACCGCCTGTCGGCAACCGTTCTTACGTGCTCGGCCCTCGCGGCGGTTGTTATTACCTCGGTGCCAGCGGAAAGAAGGTTTACGTTGACAAGGGTCTTTGTAGTTGATGGACATGGAATAACGAAAGTTTCCAATAGCTCACACTCTGTCCTTCCCCCTTTACGGCGGCCTCCCGCCGTTTTTTTTGAATTTTCGGAGATTTCTTCGCCCCGATGCCTCCTCGTGGTAGAATTTGACAAACGGCAATGAACCGCCCATGAAAGAGAGTTTATCCTCCATCATTTCTCTGTTATTTGTCGCGACCCTTGTCAGCGGAACGGGTTGGGGTCAAGCGGACGTGACGATCATTCCGCCAAAGGTCGCTTTTGTGGAAAACCCAGTTCAACCGGACGAGGCAAAGCGAAGCGGTCTTGGCGGAAGGGTTAATATAAGACTATTGATCGCGAAAGATGGACGGGTTAAGCGAATCGAAGAACCAACCGGTCCTGATAATGTGTGCCCGGGAGTTCAAAGGCCGGACGTCGTCGCACTACGAATCGCCGCAAAGAAGGCGGCGGAAAATGCGCGATTCTCTCCGGCGATAAAGAACGGAAAACCATTCGAAACATATATCAGCCTAGGGCTTGATTTCCCAAAGCTGGTTCCAGATGCTTCAACGGAAGGTGAGACGACCGACGACAAGGATCTCACCGACGAACCGGGCTCGACGATGGGCGTCAGACAGAAAGGAGAAGTCGAGGATAGAATCATCACCGGCGGTAAATTAAAGAAACTGCGGAGTCCTTCTGATTCTAAGGCGGCACTTGACGCAGACGTTAGGGGCACTGTCGTTGTTAGGATTCTGATAGATGAAGCCGGGAAAGTTTTTAGCGTCGAACCAGTTTCAGGCCTTCCGCTGCTTCAGCCCGCGGCAATTGTCGCCGCATGCAAAGTGGAATTTACTCCGCGGCTCCGTGATGGCAGGCCGGTCAGCTTCAGACGTACATTAGAATACGTCTTTGCGCGTTGACGTTTATTCGAAAACCGATCTCATGAGTTTAACAGCAACAATTATTGCCGACATTACGGCGGCCATGAAGGCAAAGGACGCCGAGAGATTATCCACGCTGCGGATGGTGAAGGCGAATCTGATGAATCGCAAGATCGAGAAAGGCTCCGAGCTTACCGACGAAGAGGTGCAGAAGGCTCTGCAATCTTTGGTCAAACAGCGGCGGGACTCGATCGATCAATATGAGAAGGCGGGCCGCACCGAGCTGGCCGAGAAAGAAGCTGCCGAGATCAGTCACATCGAGGTCTATCTGCCGCAGGCAGCCACAACTGACGAGATCGAAACAGCTGTCGTCGACGCAATTGCCTCAACCGGAGTCGCCTCGATGAAAGATATGGGTGCCGTAATGAAAGCCGCCCAAGCCTCGCTCGCCGGAAAAACAGTAGACGGCCGTGCCCTAAGCGACGCCGTCAAATCAAAGCTCGCGTAGATCATTGAAGGCACACAATCCGCACCAGGAAGTGTCTCCCCCGCAGCCTTTGTTTGCTTCACGGCTTTGCGGCTTTGCGGGAAACCTCGACTCTTTCCTCACGCAAGACCACCAGGCAATAAAAGAAAAGCCTGACCCGCTCGGCGGTATCAGGCTTTCAAACAATTCGATCCGATAGATCTAGCCGAATATATTCCGGACCTTGTCCATGAACGAGGCGTCGTTGAAATCCGTGTCTTCGACGTCGGCAAGTTTTTCAAGGACCTTTCGCTGCTCTTTGGTCAGCGATTTCGGCGTGATCACGGTCGCAGCCACAAACAGATCGCCCTTGCCGCGGCCGCCGAGAGCAGGCATGCCGTGCGATTTCATGCGAAAGACCGTCCCTGTCTGCGTTCCTGCCGGTATCTTAAGGTCTTCTTCGCCGTCGAGGGTTTTGACCTTTATTTCGGCGCCCAGTGCAGCTTGGCCAAACGTGATCGGCACGGCCGAATAAAGATTGGCCCCTTGCCGCTCGAACGTTTCGTGTTCGGCAACGTGAATGACCACAAAAAGGTCGCCCGACGGTCCACCGGTCACTCCGGCCTCGCCCTCGCCGCTGACGCGCAACCGCGAACCCGTTTCGACGCCTGCCGGAATCTTTATTTCCAGCGATTTTTCTTTCTCGACACGGCCCTGTCCATGGCAGTTTTTACACGGGTTGCGTATGATCTTTCCCTTGCCGGCGCAATTCGGGCAAGTCCGCATTACGCTGAAGAAGCCCTGTTGATAACTCGTCTGGCCGGCCCCGCTGCATGTGATACAGGTCTCCGCGGTCGTTCCCTCTTCGGCGCCTGTGCCTTCGCACGTATCACATTTCTCAAGTCGCGGAATGCGAAGCTTTTCTTCCTTTCCGTTGGCTGAGTCCTCGAGAGTTATCTCGATGTCGTAACGCAGGTCAGACCCTCGTTGAACGGTCGTCCGCCGGCCGCTTCGCCCGCCAAACATATCGCCAAACCCAAACATATCGAAGATATCCTCGATATTGGAAAACCCGGGATCGAATCCTCCCGCGCCGCCCGCCTGATGCCCAAAGCGATCGTAGGCGGCCCGTTTCTGCGCATCGGAAAGCACCGCGTAAGCCTCGGCGCATTCCTTAAACTTTTCTTCCGCATGTGCGTCGTCGGGGTTTTTGTCAGGATGATGTTTGATCGCAAGCGTGCGATAGGCCTTTTTGATCTCTACCTCGGTCGCCGTCCGCGAGACACCCAAAACTTCGTAATAATCTCTCTTCGACATATGAAATCGTTGGTGGGATCGCATGCAGATGACGCGAACACCAACCGTGAACCTAGAAAACGTCAGCCCAAATTAATGAACTGACGCTTTCTATATCTTGCGACAAATGGTTACTTTTCTCAAGTCTGCCGTCAGATCACGCGACACCGGCCAGCATTGCCGCCGTTATCTTGGCCGCCGTTTCCTCTACTTTGACAAGCACCGATTCGATCTGTGACTTGTCCTCTGAGGTAAGCGATTCTTCGGCTTCATTGAGGCTGCCGTTTATCGTTTGTTGTTCCTCAAGCGGGAACGACCGGCCAAATTCCGCCATAGCCTTGCGGGCATTTTTGATCGAGCTCTCGAGCCGATTGCGAAGCATAATAAGTTCGCGCTCGTCGCGGTCGCGTTCGACCGAAGTCTCGGCTTCCATGATCAGGCGTTCGATCTCGTCCGGCGAGAGTCCCGAAGACGGCGTGATCTGCATTGCCTGTTCGAGGCCCGTCATTTTGTCTTGGGCCGAAACATTTACGATGCCGTTCGCATCGATCTCAAAACTCACATCGATCTGCGGAATGCCACGCGGTGCGGGCGGAATTCCGACGAGTTCGAACTTTGCGAGGCTGCGATTTTCCCGTGCGATCTCGCGTTCGCCTTGCAAAATATGGATCTGCACAGATTGCTGATTATCGACGACGGTCGTGAACGTCATGTTGTTCTTCAGCGGGATCGTCGAGTTTCGCGGTATCAACTTAACAAAGATTCCGCCACGAGTTTCCAAACCAAGGCTGAGCGGAAGAACGTCGAGCAGGACTATGTCCTTCACATCGCCGGTCAGAACGCCACCCTGAATGGCCGCACCCATCGCAACGACCTCGTCCGGATTGATCTCCGATGACGGCTCTCTGCCGAAAACTTCGGTCACTGTTCGGGCGATTATCGGCGAGCGGGTCTGTCCCCCAACCAAAATTACCTTATCAATATCGGTTGGCTGCAATTTCGCATCCCACAGAGCCTTTTGGCACGGATCGACCGACGCATCGACCAGATCTTGCACCAGTTCTTCGAACTTGTCGCGCGTCAGGACGGCGTTGATGTGCTTTGGCCCACTCGTGTCCGCGGCGATGAACGGCAGACTGATGCTTGCCTCTGAAACGGATGAGAGCTCGCACTTTGCCCGCTCGGCGGCTTCTTTGAGACGCTGCAGGGCAAGACGCTCTTCGCGAAGATCGATGCCGCTGTCACTCTTAAAACTCTCGACCAGCCAGTCAATGATCCGCTGGTCAAAATCTTCACCACCAAGAAATGTGTTACCAGACGTCGAAAGAACCTCAAACACGCCGTCGTTTATCTCGAGTATCGAGATGTCGAACGTTCCGCCGCCAAGGTCATATACGGCGACCTTTTCTGTCTTGTTTTTGCCAAAGCCATAGGCGAGAGCGGCGGCCGTCGGCTCGTTTATAATTCGCTCGACCTCAAGGCCCGCTATCTTTCCGGCATCGCGGGTCGCCTGACGCTGCATATCGTCGAAATATGCCGGGACCGTAATAATGGCCTCCGTTATCTTGTCGCCGAGAAATTCTTCGGCAGCCAGCTTGAGCCGTTGAAGGACGATCGCCGATATCTCCGGCGGGCTGTAAACACGGTCAAGAACCTTGATGTGAGCGTCGCCGTTTGGGGCTTCGACTATCTCGAACGGAACGGTCGCGCGCATCTTCTCGACCTCCGGCGCACTGTATTTGCGGCCGATCAATCGTTTGACGGCGTAAAGCGTATTTGTCGGATTGGTCACGGCCTGACGCTTAGCGATCTGGCCGACCAGCTTTTCGTCTTTGTCGGTAAAGCCGACGACCGACGGCGTTGTTCGGCCACCTTCTTTGTTCGAGATGATCTGGACCGTGCCGCTCTCCAAAACGGATACACAACAGTTGGTTGTTCCAAGGTCAATGCCGATTACTTTACTCATAAGAGAACTTCCTTAAACTTTAAGTTGGGGTTACGGGAGTAGTTGGTGCTCAGTCTTCCGTTTGTTCGTCGGAGGGGTTGTCGTCGCTGGTGGAGGATGTTTCGGCGTCAATATGATTATCATCGATCTCGGTATCTTCGATCGATGCATCCGGCTCGGCGGCTTTGTCTGGTTCCGCATCTGTCGAAGTTTCGTCAGCGGACGCTGAGGTTGCAACTTTTACCATGGAATGCCGGATAACGTGGTCGCCGAGCCGATATCCGCGAAGCATCTCTTCACAGATCGTGTTCGGCGGATGTTCGGCGGTCGCTTCGGCGGCGACCGCTTCATGAAGATTCGGGTCGAACTCGTGACCTACCGCTGCAATGGGTTCGATTCCCATCCCGGCAAATATCTCAGCCAACTGACGATTTACCATCACGATACCGTCAAAGAACTGTTCGAATTCACTACTACGTTCTTCCGAAAGATGTTCGGCAAAATCAAGTGCCCGATTCAGGTTATCGATCGCAGGAAGAAGCTGTGCGGCCAGGTTTCCTGCCTCTGCGTTCTTCGTGTCGGATCTATCGCGTTCGGTGCGGGTCTTGTAGGTCTCAAAATCTTTGGCCCGACGCTGCGAGGTTTTAAATAGTTCGGCCCGTTCGTCTTCCATCCGTGCAATCGTCTGTTTTAGGGCGGCTACCTGTTCTTCAAGATCATCGACCTGTTCTTCGAGGTTATAGATCGCGTGGCTGACGACGGGTGCATCAACTGTCTCATTGAGATCGGGCACGAACGGAAGATCGGCCGATTCGGCCGCTAACTCCGGGGCCTTCTCGTTCGCAGGTTCTTCGTGCAAAAAGACGGACGGATTACCATCATCGAAGCCTTGCTCAATTTCGATGATAGTCGTATCGATCGTTATATGCAGGTCTTTTTCCTTTTCCTCGAGCTGACGAATAAAGTCGTCCACCGATTCTGAATCATCGGTAGCCGCGGCAGCATCGTCGTCATCGAGGACTTCAAGGTCCTCTATTTCCTTTCTGGGATCCATTTATAGTGTTCGGACTTGATCGCAACAACGCGATCTTAATTTCTGCTGATGTCCTTTGACATCATCTTTTCCAGGACGCGGGCGACGTACGAAACGATCGAGATCATTCGTGCATATTCGATCCGCGTAGGGCCGAGAACGCTGAGCGTTCCGACGGCCGAGCTGTCGCCGATCCGGTACGGGGCCGAGATCAACGTGCAGTTTCGGAGTGAAGGCGTACGGTTCTCGCTGCCGATAAAGACCTGGACCTCGCCGCTCGATGTCTTGTCATGAGCAATGCACTCATTCAAGATCTGCACCAGCCGCGACTTTTCACCGATGGTGGAGAGCAGTTCGCGGAGGCGTTCGAGATCGGCAAAATCGGATTTCTGCAGCATATTAGACGTTCCTTCGACAAAAACCTCGCCAAGCGAATCTTCCTCGTTCTCGATGCTCTGCGAACAAAGGATGACTGCGGTCTGCAAGAGTTTGTCGAACAACGCTTTTTCCTCGTGCATCAATCTGATGATCTCGGCACGAATTTCGGAGAGGCTCTTTCCGGCGTGTTCTACGTTGATGTAATTGGCACATTGCTCAAGCTCCTCTCGCAAAAGCGGAACGGTGAGCCGAATTATCCGGTTGTGGACTATATTCGGTGCCGAAACCAGAACAACAAGTATTCGGTTGTCGGAAAGATTGACGAATTCGATATGCTGCAGGCGGTCACTGGCAAGGCCGGGCGATACCACTATGCCTACATTATTTGAAAGAACAGATAGGAGTTGGGAAGTACGCTCCATCAACCGGTCAGGCGTTTCGGCAAAATCATTCGCGTTTAGGCCGAATTCATCACCGATCTTGTGCAGATCATCGTTCGAGATGCTCAGGACGCCCAATAGATTGTCAACGTAAAACCTGTATCCCGTATCGGTCGGCACGCGGCCGGCCGATGTATGAGGTTGTTCGAGCAGCCCAAGCTCCTCTAACTCGCTCATCACACTGCGAATGGTCGCAGAGCTTAAACCAGAGGCATTTGCAAATTTCTCTGCGATCGCCTTGGAACCGACAGGTTCCCCCGTAACAAAATGTTCATTGATTACTGCTGAAAGGATCGTTTGCCCGCGAGAATCGGGAAATCTGCGTTCTTTCTCGATCTTTTGGAATGTTTCGATGACCGGCATCTTGTCACGGCGAGATTGAGCAAGACGCATGGAGACGTTATGCTCAGTTAAAGGAATAGCATTTTGGTACGAACTATGTCAATGTTTATTAGTTAAACCCTGATTAACATCCACATGGACGCAGATCTTACAGCAGTTGAGAGATTCTACCAGCAGGCTTTCGAACAATACGATAAGGCTCTAACCACGCCGCAGATCTCGGTCGATTTCTATCCGTATATCGGAATAAATCATACGATCCGGGTCCGCGACGGCCGCGTCTACGTCCGCATTGCCGAAGTTTGCCGCGATATGCCACCGCAGGCCCACCATGCGCTTGCATATATCCTAGTTTCCAAGCTATATCGTCGCCGTCCGCCAAAGGCTGCCCGCGAGGTCTACGGCGATTACATCAAAAGCGATGAGGTCCGCGAGCGTTCTACGGATCGAAAACGTGCCCATGGCCGCAAGGTATTGTCGGGAACGCAGGGTGAATTTTACGACCTAAACGAGATCTTTGACGATCTCAACACCAAATATTTTGGCCGCGGCCTGGCAAAACCTGTCTTAAGCTGGTCCGCTCGGCGAACTTATCGCATTCTCGGCCATCACGATGCCACTCACGAGACGATAATCATCAGCCGTTCACTTGACTCGATAGACACGCCGCGTTACGTCGTCGAAGCCGTGCTCTATCATGAAATGCTGCACGTCTACCACCCGACAGTTCACCACAACGGCCGCCGTTACAATCACACGCCCGCGTTTCGCCGCGACGAGGAGAAGTTCGAGCATTTTGACAAAGCCGAGCGGTGGATAGAAAACAACGTCCGTAAGCTCAAGCGGACGGTCAAGCGTGAACGCAGCAGGCGATGAGATCAATCAGCGGTCGAGAATTGTTCGATGATCAAACCGATCAGCCCGAAATCCGAAACGACCCTCCGTTCAATACCGTTCTGATTAAAACGCATCTCGGTAAAATAACTTGCCGCGGCCCCGCTTTCGGTTTTTCGTTCAGATAGAACATCCGCGATGCGGAGTGCCGGTCCGGACTCGTATCCGACCGTTGCCGAAACCGCGTTGCTTTCAGCAAATAGGGACGCCATCGGATGATTGAACTTCTGCTGTTCGCCGACTGCAATTGCTTTTAGAACGCTCTCCCGGTCGCCGACAATGACCACACTTCCAACGAACGCAGCAGCGACGTCGTCCTCGGCAGAACGCCAGATCTCGGCACTGCCTACCTTTTCCGGCTGCCCCGTGAAATTGATCTCTTTCGCGAGCGATCGTTTCAGGTTGTCGACGTTCCTTACATTCGCTATCGCAACGACCTTCTCACCCTCGTCGTCAAACCGAATTGTGAATAGCTCCGTACCGACCGAAGCAAAAAATCCTTCCGCATCATCTATGCCATATGGTTCAAACAAGCTGCCGGAAAAAGCCGCGATGATGTCGCCGCTTACCGCATCGGTCGTCTTCTGCGCCGTGAGCAGCAGGCTTCGCCACGCGACCTGCAGGTCACGCAGATCGTATCGAGTGACGGAAGCAAACTCCTGCGGCACAAAACGAACCGCATCGCCGCGGCTTCCATTCGGAACAATTGTTTCACTAAAAACGATCCCCAATTCCGGCGGTGCGGCAAACAGCAACCGGTCTTCGATGAAGTTGTCAGTCGAGGTCGCCGTCCATGTCGCCTCGCGAACTGTATTCCGAAGGATCTCAGGCAAAACGCGGGCAACAAAGCTCTGTACCTCGGATTCTTCGCTTGCGCGTTTTGCCAGCGAGATGCCTGCGAGATTTGCGATCTGACTGACGCCTTCGGGAGAAATGTATCCGAATACCAGCCGCTCAGGGCCGAGGATCTTCGGATTTCCGGATATCGAACGGATCTCGTCCCTTCGCACCGCAAGGCATTTTTCGATCGAGCTTTCGTCATTGCCGAAGAAGATCAGGCTCCCGATGACCAACGCGTAGGCCTTCCTTCCGTCTTCGGCGGTCCAGACAAAATACTTGCCGTCGTGTTTATCGGACGTTACCAGCGTCGCCGCCCCGCCGTATGTCTCGCTGATAAACAGGCCGAGTTGCTCCTCTACAAACCCGATGGCCTGGAAATTCCACAGTTTGGTTTCGGCAACAGCAACAAACCGCGGCTGAAAATCGACTACCGAACTTTCTTCCGTAATTTGCTTCTCGGTCAGCTCAAATCCCGTGACAGCGACCGCCAACTCCAGGCCGTTCAACGCGCTCAAATCGGGCTTCGTCTTTGCCGCTTCCTGATATTTCGCACTTTCGGTAATTGCACCGACAGCCTTGCCAAGGTCTCTAGTTTCCAGATAGATAAGAGCGTCGCCGGGAATGACCGTTCGGACATCGGTCGGGGGCGACCCGCACGCGAGCGAAGCAAACGCGACCGCAGAGGTCACCGCTGTCCACACTGCCGTCTTGTGCAGTTTACTTTTGATAACCGCAAACTGTCCGTTTGCGGCGGCTTTCCGGTAACGTTTCTGTGCTAACATCTTCGAAATATGACAGACAAAATTTTTACTGAGAACATTTTACAAGGAAAGGTCGCCTTTGTAACCGGCGGAGGCACAGGCATCACCGGCGGCATTGCCCGAGCGATGTCCGAACACGGCGCAAAGATCGCCATCACAAGCCGCAAAGAAGAGAATTTGGCGGCAATGAAGAAGACGATCGACGATGGCGGCGGCGAATGCTTTGCGGTCGGTGCCGACGTTCGCGATTTCGCGGCGGTCGAAAATGCGATCGCAAAATCCGTCGAGCATTTCGGCAAGATCGATATCGTGGTCAACGGTGCCGCCGGGAATTTTCTGTGTGCGGCCGATCAATTGTCCGCCAACGGTTTCGGCACTGTCGTCGATATCGATACCAAAGGAACCTTTAATGTTTGCCGGGCGGCTTTTGAAGAACTAAAGAGATCTCAGGGTCAGATACTCAACATTTCCGCCACGCTGCACTACCTAGCAACACCAATGCAGATACATGTTTCGGCGGCGAAGGCAGGAGTCGACGCGATCACCCGAAACCTCTCGGTCGAATGGGGACGACATGGAATCCGCGTCAACGGAATTGCTCCCGGCCCGATCGAGGACACCGAAGGAATGAAGCGCCTTCTGCCCGACGCGCTGAAAGAAAAGATCACCAAGAAGATCCCGCTCGGCCGTTTTGGCCGCATCGCTGACATCGAGAATGCGGCACTTTTCCTGACCTCGCCCGCCGCGGGTTACATCAATGGCGTAACGCTCGTCGTCGATGGCGGTCAATGGCTGCTCGGTACAAGTCTGGGATGATCGTGCTCAAATACCTTTCGTCACGGACTTGATCAGTTCTTCGTCGGTCCCTTTTGTCGGGCCTTTGTCGAGGATCGAACGGAGGACAAGCATTTTCGCCAGAACTCGAACCTCCAGCCGGTCGAATCGACTGGTGATCGCTCGCGTTTTTGCAAAATCGGCCTTGACGAGCGTGGCGATCGTAGATTCCGCAACGCCAAGCTCCTTCGACAGACCGCGTACCATGCTTCCGCCAAATGCTCCGACCTGGACCTCGCCGTCAACAATGATTTCCTCGGCAACGTCGATGAACTCTGCGACCTTGACGAACGCCGAGATTAGTTCGTTTGCACGATAGACCGAGCCTTCGAGCATTACAAATGCCCGGTCGGGATCAGCTTCCGCATATCCCGAGATGACCATCCAGGTATAGAGAAAGTCCTGATAATTTTTCGGGTATGGATTGATCAATCCTTCGACATCTCGCATTATTTCCCGCGCAAGCTCAATATCGCCCGCTTTGGCGACCTGTGCCGCAAGCATGTTCAGACCAGCTATCTTCTTTTCACGGCTGCTTTCGCTCATCAAAAACTGACGGGCCCGGGCAACTACCCGCTGTCGTTCTTCGTCCGGAAGTTCCCGTTTTGCGAGGCTAAGCAAGTCGGCGGTGACCTTCTCTTCGGCCTTGCGGCGAGCCTCAGCCTCGGTATCGATCGCCGTTGCCGAACCGGAGCCGGAGGTCGTCGTCACGTTCGAAAGCGCGTTGGCGACACCGCTACCGCTCGATAATGTCGGCGGCTTATACTTTGCCCTGATCTGCGCCGCCCTTGCCGGCAAGATCGATTCGATTGCCGAGGCAACGTTCAAGGCGTGGCCGGAGTCATATTCTTCTCCAGCCCGCACAACGTTCTGTGACCCGACGTCGGCGATCTCTCGCAACTCGCCATCCGTGAAGACCGGCTTTTTCCCGCCCTCCTTTCGTGATGCCTCGAGGGTTTGCTTTCCGAACGACAAAAGCGCAAGCATCACAAAATCTTCCGCCTTGTCGGGCCCTGCAGATTTGAAACTGCTCAAGACCTTCGCACCAAACTTTACACCCGCATCAGCATTCTTCGCGTAGATCTTCTTCAGTAGTTCTACATGAAGATAGTTAACGCCATCGGAGAGCGAAGGGGCCGCAAGATCTCCGGCCTGGCCCGGGTTTCGCTCCGCGATCTGTATCAGAAGCTGTTGCTCAAAATATTGACCTGAGGTTTCCATCTGCTCCCGAAACTGGGGATTCGTGAGTGCTCCCATCGTTTCGGCCAAAAAACTGAACGCCATCTCGGGGTCGTGTTCGGCAACGCTCATCGCGATCTGTTGGCGAACTCCCATCGCCACGCGAAACTTTCGCATCGTCATCATTTTCTCGCTCTGCTCCCCGATCGCGAACGGCCCGCCACCGCCATCATGGCTATCGCCGCTTTCTACACCAAAGGAATTCATTCGATTGTCGTATCCTGCAAGCAACGAACGAAAATCGCTGATCGCACCAACAAACATATTCCGGGCCTCGCGTTCATCGTGGTACCACATCAGTGAGGCCAGATCAGCGGTGAAGCTGATCCGGTTCTCCATCGACCGCATATTCGACGCCTCGGCCATCGTCTCGCGTAGAAACGCGATCGCCTCGGTGTGGATGCGGGCCTGTTTCTCGGCCTGATCTTCGGCGGGAACTTGAGCGAAAGAGGAAACAGCCAGTAGGTAAATCAAAACAGTGAGCGGCAAAAGACGTAGTTTCATAAAGTAAACCTCTCGGGTCTGACGCAACAATCATAGTTTTATTGCGGACGATTTGTAAACAGATGTAGCCCGGGCGATCCAATACGATCAGGCCGGTACGCGGTCTACTGTGTTGTTAATTTTAAGTATTGATGCGAAATTATAGGCTGAAAAGATATGCTGCTCGTTATCGACAACTACGATTCGTTTACCTACAACCTTGTGCAGTATCTAGGAGAATTGGGTGCCGAGATGAAGATCTTTCGGAACGATGAGGTGACCATCGATGAGGTCGACAACGATCTCGATCCCGAGCGTATATTGATCTCGCCGGGCCCAGGCACACCGGACGGTGCAGGCATCACGCTTGGGCTTATCGAACGCTTCGCCGGTCGTGTTCCGATACTGGGTGTATGCCTCGGCCATCAGGCGATGGGCCAGCATTTTGGCGGCCGCGTCATTCGGGCACCTGAACCCGTTCACGGCAAACCGGTCACAATTATTCACGATGGCCAAACGATCTTTAGCGACATTCCAAATGAATTTTCGGCCGGACGTTACCATTCGTTGATCGTCGAACGCGAAACGCTGCCCGAATGCCTCGAGATCTCGGCTGAATCGCCTGACGGCCTTATCATGGCAATGCGTCATCGTGAAATGCCGATCGAGGGCGTTCAGTTTCATCCCGAATCCATCCTGACCGAACACGGCAAGATAATGCTTCGCAATTTCCTTGACCTCAAATGAATCCGCTTGCTCCATTGGGAAAGCTGTATGCCTGCGGGGTTGACCTCCGCAATGCGATGTACGACCGCGGTTGGCTGCCAACGCACGACCTCGGCGAACGGACGATCAGCATCGGCAACATAACCGCCGGTGGGACGGGCAAAACGCCGCTCGTCGCCGCCGTCACGCGAATACTGCTCGATGATGGCGAGAAAGTATGCATTCTGACGCGTGGGTATGGACGTCAGAATGCAGGTTCGCGAGTGCTGGTCTCTGACGGTGTGAACGTTTTGGCTGACGCCGAGACCGGCGGTGACGAGCCGGTCGAACTCGCGCGTCAGCTCGGCGGCAAGGCCGTGATCGTTGCCGACGCCGATCGTGTCGCAGCTGCCGAATGGGCTCGCGAAAAGTTCGGCATCAGCACGTTTATTCTGGACGACGGCTTTCAGCATCGCCGCGCACGGCGTGACCTCGACATAGTCTGCATCGACGCGACCCGGCCATGCGGCAACGGCCATGTCATTCCCGCCGGCACACTCCGCGAGTCGTTCAAGCATCTTTCCCGGGCCGACGCAATTGTTGTGACGCGGACGAATCTGGTCGAATCGACCGATAAACTCGTCGTACGGCTCCGCAATCGAAACGCCGCCGCACCTATATTCTTTGCGTCTAATCGCATTATCAATGTCACGAAACTCTCAGAACCCACAAGCGGCGTAACGTATGTTGGCCGTGTCGCAGCGTTCTGCGGCCTCGGAAATCCTGAGAACTTCTTCGCCCAACTCCGTCTTGACGGCTTCGATGTCGCCGCGACCGAAGCTTTTCCTGATCATCACCAATACTCCGCTGCTGACATCCGACTCCTCGAAAAGCTCGCGGCAAAACACTCGGCGAATGCGCTGATAACGACCGCGAAAGACGCCGTAAAACTTTGGCCGGACGACTTCTCGATCGAATGTCACGTCACAAATATCTCCGTGAACATTACAGACAGTGACGCATTCGCAACTCTTATCCGCAAAACTCTGCGGTAAACTCACGGCTTCCTATTTTCATCTCAATGTCGTACACTATTCGTCCGTTAAAGCGAGCCGGCTAGTGTGCGGCTTTCCTTTTTATGGGGGCGACAGGCTTCGACAGGGGCTTGTTTAGATCTTTGAGTGCACGTCGGGCTTTTTGTAGGTGAGCTCGTTAACAAAACTTACAAAACACAAATGCTAATCAAGAATTAGCTCTTGCTGCCT
>JBGTKY010000031.1:0-14860 GCA_041744395.1 Pyrinomonadaceae bacterium
GACGTCCGCGATCCCCAGTTGAACAAGCGGGTTCGGGTCGCCGGCTTTCGGATAACGAGTTTTTTCGAGTTTTGGATCGTTAGACACTTCATTGGAAAGAACAAACTCCGGCACCGGTGAATCATCGAGCCGAAGGAACGCCATGTTTTTGGAATCCGGCGACCACCAATAACCGCGATTCTGCCCGCGGCCGTAGAGCTCTTCTTCGTACACCCAAACGAGATAGCCGTTGTGAATATGAACGCTGCCGTCGCGAGTCAGGCGTTTCTCGTCCGCCTTGGCGACATCGACCACGTAAAGATCGTTATTGCGGACAAAGCTGACCCAGCGTCCGTCGGGGCTGAAATCTGCCTCGAGCTCTTCGTCCTGGCCATTCGTTAGGCGTTTCAAAACGCCGGAAGCGACGTCGTAGTGCCATAGATCTTTTGAATGATTTAGAAGGATCGCCGTCTCGCTTTCGTTGAACCGAAGGCCCATCGAATTCGCCATCCGATACGCTTCGCGGGCGCCGATGGCGGCAACACGCGTCAACGCATTCGCGAATTTCTGATCATCATAGTACGGCTCGGCTTTGCCGGTTACGGCATCCACGCGCTTGAGCTGATCGCCCTGCATCTGCTTGAACGAACGCCCGTCCGGCGACCACGTCAGCCGCGTCGGGCTTCCGCCAAACGCAACCCGTTTGCTCATCTCCGGGCTGAAGATATCTTCGATCGTGATCTGCCTCTCCTGCGCAGAAACGACCGAAACAAAAGCCAATAAAAGTACGGCAAGCAATGTGTTTCTTTTCATATTTTTGATGATCTCGGATGCACGAAGATTTGAACTGAATGATAGTAAATTGGACACGATTTCGCCAGACCCAAGGGATAGACAAATAATTCAGCCCGTTGCGGTCCTGCATCAGCAAAACTTAACTCCGCAAACGTCAACTTTCAGCGCGGCCGCGTTTCCGCCCGAACTGCAGGCATTGCAGCGACAAAAAAGATCGGTCAAATCGCGAACTTGAACTGCAGTTTTTCCGTATGGCATCAAGATTTACAAATGATCTTTTTAACAGGAGCAATTAGAGAGTGTCGATAACAAGGTTACAAAATGTTCCGCTGATCTCGCAGCCTAGCACCGGCGTTTGCTGGATGCGCTGTGCACAGATGGTATATGCGTGGGGAAAGGCGACTGGCAAAGGCTCGATGAAAGACCCGATGTCCGTCGCTGATATGGCAAAGCGATTTAAGGACAATCTCGACTGGTATTCAGCCCAGAACGGATTTCTGGCTAACGCTTTCAATATGCAGAAACACGACAAGCTGGATATGTCGTCCGCCGCTATCAACTCGTTCCTTTCCTCGCACGGCCCGATCTGGACCGGTGTGCAGAAGAACTGGGGCGGGCACGATCATGGCCACGTGGTCGTTATCTTTGGTGTTGCCACTACGGGTGTGCTCATAAATGATCCGGAACCGATGCACCAAGGTACCGAGATGTGGCTCACATGGGAGCAGATCAAGAAAGCCGTCGCCCCCATCAGCAAGACTGCCGATTATCAATTCCTGACCGCAGCGTAGCCAACATTCCCAGCGGTCGTGCGTCCGAACATTCGATAACGCACTGCCGCTGAGCGTTTTGCGTATCAAACTTCGGCAGCGTTCGCTTCGCTGTCATCATAGCCTGCTTCGCGAAGTGCCTGGTCTGTCGAGATCCCGATCTGCTTTTTGAGCAGAATGTTTTCAAGCGATTCGCGTTCTGACCGGAGCGTCGGGTCTTCCCAGCGTGTCTGGACGTCGGCGTCGCCGCGGCCTTCGATCCGGAGAGCGAACGCCATCACCTCTGACCACGTGTGCCCGAACGAAAGCTGGCGGCCGCGGACCTTGGCGATGAAGCGCGACTCGGCTCGTTGAAGAGCCTCGCCGCTCGGGAAACCGTGTGTGTGCGGCAGCAGGTAGTACATCGGTGTCCCGGTGACCGACGCAATATCGATGCGAAAGCTGTCCTTTACCTTTAGAAACTGATCGAGCTGAGCGGTATCGAAATCGCCAAACCTCGCCTCCGAATTCTGTGCGATCCAGAGGTGGTCGACGCCCGCCTTGAATGGTGCGATCGCGTTGCCGTCGTTGTCGTAATCTATCTCGATGCCCGCCGCCCAGCGTTGTCGGTAGGCAGAAAATTCCATCGCGACCAGCATATCGAGCACCGATTTGTTCAGCCCGTCCTGCACGGGTATCGCCGCCTCGATCTCCGACCGCCCAAACGCACCAATGTCCGCGTTGTTCGCAAAATGAAAGACCGGAACAACACCATATGGATTTGCGATTTCGGATCTTGGGTTTCGGATTTTTTGATCTGACGCAACGCTTCCTTCGCCGATCACCGCGTTGGCGGCGTCAGCAACCGGAACAAGGTCGCGGGCCTCGGGTAGGATCGCACCGCCGGCCTTTGCGGTGATGTAGCGTTCGATTGAACCGCGTGTGCCCGTCGGCGGTTCGCCAGTACTTCGCCGCACGCAACAATCGTCCCGGATGCTCCTCGTCGTAAACGGCCGAGCAGGTCGCCGCCCGGTTCGGATAGATCGCAGCTCGGCCGCTCTCGTCCGGCCAAACGAAAACAAACGCGTCACCAGCAACAAGAGCTTCGCGATGGACCTCGCCTGCGCGGATCGGCATCCGATTGCGGTGAAAAATTCGTTCGGCTTCTGCGGTCGAACCCCCGGCCCCAAAGCTCGTCACCCGCAGTTTGTCGCGAACTGCGTCGCAGACTGCCGGGCAAAGATTCATCGCAAATTCGCGAAACAGCGAGCCAAAAGTATTGGCAAACTTTTCGGTAGCAAATGCCAGGTCATGGTCGCCGCGGTAGTATCGCTCGGCCCGGGAATAACGAACGCCGGCCGTGCGGAAATTGTGTATTGCTTCTTCGATGTGTTGTTTCATAATAGTGTGGAGTGCAGCCCTTGAGCGGCAAATTCTAAAATCCTAAAGCCTTCTTTCCATCGCTCGCCGCCAGCATTTTCACCGCCAGCGAAACGGCATCTACCTGGTCGTCGTGCTTGCCGTCCGGAAAGCGGCAAACCTCATCCAGAAATTCATCGATCCACGGCCCGCGAACGAGTATCACCTTGCCTTCTTCGGCAAGGCTCGCCCATGTCAACGCAGGCGTGAACTTGTCCGCATCGACCCTCACCGCCGCGAAAGCGACACCGCCGAGCGACCTGTCGCGTCGGAGGTCCTGAACAAATGCCCGGCCGTGAAGCGCCGCTTCGATACCGTGGGCCGTGTTGGTTTCCGTCTTCATCCGCTCGTCGATATAGTCCTTTTGCTCCGGGAATTCGATCCGCTCGCGAAATACATCGGCGATGTTTAGATTGCCCGCTTTGTCTTTTGCGCACCGAACCGACGCCGTGTAATCGGCCGACGTTTTGGTCGAGACGGCAAGGTCATAGCCGCGGCCCCATCGGAGTCCTTCGGGCGCTTGGTCAACGATCTCGCGGAACCACGCTCGCTTGAACAAGCCGCCGTCGCGTGGCGTTGGCGATTGCTGATAAAGCGCCGAAAATGCGTAACTGCCGATCTTTTTCTTTATCCGCAGCAACGCCTCGGCATCGTAACGTTCCGGGCACAACGCCTCACCGGGAACGCGCCAATCTTCACCCGATTCTTCCGCCAACGCCGGCAATGAAAGCACTTCCCACTGTTCGCCGCCGTTCGCCGTCTCTTTCAACAGCCTTCCGGCGAGGTCGTCTTCGTGCCAGCGGGTTTGGATCAGGATCATCGACGCGCCGGGTTCGAGCCGTGTGTATATGTCGTCGTTGAACCAGTCCCACGTCGCCTCCCGATACGCACGGCTCTCGGCCTCCGCCCGATTCTTCACCGGATCGTCGATGACGATAAGCTGCGCGCCAAAGCCCGTAACGCCCGCTCCGACTCCTACGGCACATAGCCCGCCGCCCGCCTGCGTTTCCCATTCGTCGACCGCCTTGCGTTCTTTTGACAACGCGGTAAATTCATCGGCGATGCGGCGGATCTTCCGCGAAAATCTGTTTGCGAGGCGTTGATTATAGCTGCCCATGATGACGTGCATCTGAGGGTCGCGGACGAGTCGCCACGCCGTGTAGCGGACCGTCACGGTCTCGGATTTCGAATGTCGCGGCGGCATAAATATCATCAGTCGTTTTGCGGTTCCTTCGGTGATCATTCTTAGCTTGTGATAGATCAAAAGCTGGTGCGGCCAGTCCCAGGTCCACGTTGGCATCGTCGCCGTCAACGGACATGTATCGGATGCGGGCGTGTTGTCTGCCATTTTCCCCGTTATCGAAGGATCGCTCCGGCGGCGGCACCGATCGCGATGTCGCCGATGCGTTTCCAGATCGAGGCCCTTCGCTGATTGAGCTCGCCGATCAGCTTGTCCTGTGCGTCAATGACTTCGTCCTTCGCCGTGATCGTTTCGTTCTTGGCGGCCAGCGCTTCGCGAAGTGCGGCGGTTTCCGACTTTCGCGTTTCGTTAAGCTCGATGAGAACCGAATTGGCGGCGCTCTCCGTGTCGAGCCGTTCGCGGAGTGCGGCGTTTTCGTGTTCGAGTGACACGATCAGGCGGTCGGCGAGCGCGAGTTCATCGGTTTGTGTTTGTCCCGCGACGGTAACGCTGCAGATCGCGGCGAGCAGCATCGGCATCAGCAGCAAGCGTTTTAAGGTCCGCATCTTGCACGCGGCCTTTTGCCTGAATAACTGTCAAACGGGTTTCGAGGTGTTCGATCTTTTCTTTATATACATAGGTTTGTTTTTCGAGTTCATCGCCTCTGGTCTCACTCGCCTCGGCGGCCGCCTTTGTTTCGGCTACCGTTCGCTCAAGCTTCGCGAGCCGTAGATGCGAAGCAACAGCTCCGGCCAAAATTGCAGCCGTCACGATCGCCGCCGCTCCGATAAGAATGCGTTCCTTCATTTCCGCCTTTTCTCCAGATAGATCTGCAAAAAGACATCGACCGTCTTGCCGATCGCGAAGAAAACGATTGGCAGCACAACAGCCGAAACGATGGTGATCAGCGTCCGAGTCTCGATCGCCGCAAACAGCGACGAAGCCGTACTGAAATATGCGATAGCAAAGTTTTTTAAGTCATTCATGTTTTTTGAGTTCTGAGTGTTGAGTCCTGAGTCCTGAGTCTTAAGTCTTGAGTCTTGAGTCTTTAGCAGCTAGAAATATGTTGTAGTTAATAAGCTGTAAGCTCTATGCCGTAAGCTTTAAGCCGAGACACTTGCGACCATTCATCACTCACCACTCACCACTCACCACTGCCCCTTCCCTCATTTTCCCAAGCGCGATCTGCCGATATAGATATGCCAGCGTCAGCACGGCCGCGATGACGGCAACGACCAGCCAAACCTCGCGCGGCATTCCGGCTAGAAATCCGAAGACCGCCCAGCCTGTTTGCCAGAGCGTTCCGGCGACCGTCGTCCAGAGCGACTTCGCCCGGTCGGTGCGTTTGGTGACTGACATCGTCACGCGCTCAACGCGGTCGTAGCCCTCGGCGGCATCTGTGATCCCGCTTTCAAACCTTTTCCAAACGGGCGGCCGGGCCTGGGGAATGTTGGTGGGTTCGATAGCGGAAGTTGGAGGTTCGGTCGTTGTGGTCGTTATGGAGGGAGTTTTCGGCCCGGCCGCCGTTGTCTCGCCCGCCGTAGCAGGCGAAATTCCGAGAAGTTCGTGAGTTAGCAGAACGCCGTTGACATTCAACGGCAACGTTAGCTCCCACCTGCCGACGGCGATCTGGTTGAGAAAAAATCGTGTTCGATAACGCGTCGAACGAAGCCGCTGTATCGCGGCGAGCCATGCGTCACGCTGTCGGACGTATTCCGTTATCCATGCCTTTTCATAGTTCGCCGGATCGACGCCGCGGACACGGTCGCGGATCTTGTTGTATGAACCGTGCGTCATCGAGTCGTAGATCACCGCCAGCGACAGCGGCAACCGAAAGCCTGAGCCGATACACGCCCGGATCGCGGGAACCATGTAACGCTCGAATGCGACCGCGTCCTGCGCCTCGCGCATCTCGCGGGTTATTCCGGCAGAGGCGAGAGCTTTCTTGAATTGCCGGTCTGCCGCAAGCGACGTGATCGCAGAATTCGTTCGGCGATGAAGAGCGGGAATTGCCGCGGACAGCACGTCGCGTCCGACCGCTCCTCCGTTTGCCAGATATCGTTCGACGACATCCGTCAGCGAGCCCGACCGATGCGTAAATTGCGACGCTCCGAAGGAAACGCCGGCACCGTCATTCAGGACCGCGACGGCCGAATAGTCGCCGAGCGGTGATCCGGTTTCGAAACCCCTAACGATCGCTGATGCGGTCGTTACTGCCGCCTTTGTGAAATGCTCATCGAGGTGTTTCATACTTGAAAATTCTTCTTGCACGTGCAATCTTCGTTATGTATTATAAAACGGTCGGACGATACTGGACGCTCTTGCTTGTGTAAATTATGTCGCCGCTTACATATCGCCCGGCCAATTGCAGGTTAACCAAAACCACGCACTAACGTGAGGGTTATCGGGACGATTCATAGGTTTTGGAACGAATGGAATGATCGGAGAGCTATTTATTGGAGTATGAGACAGAATTTAATCGGAGAAATAAGAATGCAACGAACATTGGATATGCAGGTGAGAACAAAACTGAGGCTGGGCGAGGTCGAACGCCTTATCCGCAAACATCGGATCATCGTTCCGCCGCCATCGCGGCAAACACTGATAAGGATGTGTGAGGCCGGCGAACTTGAAACTGCCGGCAGCCAACCCGGTCGAAGCGGATGGCTCGTCTATGAAGATTCGTTCCTGGAATGGGTCCGCTCGTTGGATGAATGACGCCGCGGCATTCCATTCATTCCAATTGCGCCAAGCGCCAACACGCTTCTCAAACGGTGTTCAATTCATGCGGCCCGCTCAGCTAATCTTCGGGCTGTATGAACGATGAAACTACAACACACGAAACGGCCAATGAGCTTGAAAGCCTTCGGCATGAGAACGAGGAACTTAAACTCGCCACGCGGCTCCGCGACGCACGCGAATCTCTTACAGCGGAATTGGTAATTGCAGGTGCCCGATCGCCCGAACTTCTTTTCGGTGCGGTCAGCGGCGATCTCCAGTTTGACGACGCGGGCCGCCCGGCGAATGCCTCGGCCCTGGTCGATCATCTACGCAAGACATATCCGGAACAATTTACCGACATCCGGCCCACGCCTTCGATAGACGCCGGTGCGGGCTCCGGCTCAACCGCGAACATCCTGACCGCCGAAGCACTCGGCAAAATGTCGCCCGCCGAAATTCAACGCCTCGACTGGGCAGACGTCCGCTCCGCACTCGAAACAAGCCGCTAACACTCAGAACTCAAAACTCAGAACTCAGAACTCAGAACTCAGAACTATTAAAAACATGTCACTTACATTTATACCTAGAGTATGGGCAGCGCGGCTGCTCACGGCATTGGAAAAGACGCTGGTTTACGGACAGGCGAACGTCGCAAATCGTGATTACGAGGGCGACATTCGCGATTCCGGAAGCACCGTCAAGATCGCGTCGATCGGTGATGTCACGATCGGCGATTACGAAAAGAATGCGGACATCGATCCGCCCGAGGTCGCTGCTGATCGACCAGGCAAAGTACTTCAACTTTTTTGTCGACTCGATCGACCGGGCCCAGCAGAACGTCAATGTTCTGGATGAGGCGATGCGGCGTTCGGCATGGGCGCTTCGCGATGCGGCGGATTCCTTCCTCGCAACGACGATGGAAACCGCCGTCCCTGCGGGCAATACGATCGGATCGACCGGAACGCCGATCGTTCCGACGCCCGAAACGGCTTACGAACATCTGGTCGACCTCGGCGTTCTGCTTGATGAGGCGAACACGCCGATCGAAGGCCGGTTCGTTATCGTACCCGCGTGGTTCCACGGCATGCTGCTCAAAGATGACCGCTTCGTTAACGCAGGAACGATCCGCTCCGACCGGCGCCTGGGCAACGGGCAGGTCGGTGAGGCGGCCGGATTTTCTATCATGAAATCGAACAATGTGCCGAATACGGCTGGCGGAGCATATAAGCTGATCGCCGGACACGCGGTCGCGACCGCCTATGTCGAACAGGTACTAGACCTTCAGGCATACAAGCCCGAAAAGCGATTCGGCGACGCCGTAAAAGGCCTTCATGTTTACGGCTCCCGCGTCATCCGACCATCGGCCCTCGCGATGATCGTCGCTGACAAAGAGTAGTTCCGAGTTCCGGCTTAGATGGCCGCTTCAAGCTTGGAGTTCCAGCTTTAGCTGGCCTCTTACTTTCCGACTCTAGCAACCCGCTAGAGTCGGATCCTTCTATAAAACTATGAGTACACCACTAGAGAATCTAAAATTACTCACGGCTTGGGAAACTGAACCCCAGCTTACCGAGATCGAGGTCGAAGAGATCCTCGACAACAACGCTGTCGCCGATGCGGAAGGCAATTCGCCAACGAACGACAACTGGGATCCATCCTATGACGTAAACAAAGCCGCCGCCGAGGCATGGCTCATCAAAGCCGCACGCGCATCGGCCCTGACCGAGATCAACCCGCTCGAATCCGGCATCGTCACCTCGAAGGTCTTCGATAATTGCATCCTGATGTCGAACGTGCTTGCTGAAAAAGGGCATACATCAACCCGACTCCGAACTTCGTTCGAAGTAAGTGCGTAAACTCTGCGAAACCTCAGCGGCCTCTGCGTTCAAATTGATCTGAACGCAGAGGCCGCAAAGTTTTCCGCAGAGTGATGCCGCGAGACGTGTTACCTATTTAGTTCGTGGCAGCTTTCTGGCCGCGGTGGCGGCCTTCGGCAAACTCTTCGATCATCTTCTCATTGAATGCCGGAATGTCTTCTGGCTTGCGGCTGGAGACAAGGCCTTGATCGACTACTACCTCTTCGTCCACCCACTCCGCACCGGCGTTTATCAGATCCTGCTTGACCGAGGGCCACGATGTGATCTTGCGGCCTTTGACTACGCCCGCATCGATCAACGGCCACGAGCCGTGACAAATTACCGCGACTGGCTTGCAGCCATCAAAGAATTCGCGAATGAAGCTAACCGCCTTTTCATTCATCCGAAGCTGATCCGGATTGGCAACGCCGCCGGGCAGCAGAAGTGCATCAAAATCGCCCGCGTTGGCTTCCGCAAGCTTTACGTCCACCGTGAATTTATCGCCTTTATCGAAATGGTTCCAACCCTCGACCTCGCCGTCCATCGGCGAGACGATCTTGGCGGTGGCTCCGACCGTTTCCAACGCTTTACGCGGGTCGGTCATTTCCACTTGTTCGAAGCCATCGGCTACCAGAATTGCTACTTTTTTATTTGTAAGATCTTTGTTCATAGATAATTCCTCGTGGGAGAAACTTCCCCGTGCTCGTTCTGTATTGAATTATTGCATCGAGTCAGTACAAAAAGATGAAGTTGCAAGAAACGTGCCGTTCGGTGGCATTGGAACGCCGCTTGCTTCTAGTCATTGAAAGACTACGGAGGCAATTATGATCAACGAATATTTCACAATGATTGATGACTATATGGCACAGACGGACCCGAAGGACCCGAACGCACCCCAAGACCCGGACGCCCCGAACGACGATCCGCAGAATCCGCCATCACATGAGCCCGACGCCCCGATCCGCAGCCCCGATGCCGATCCGTATCCCGTGACCGATCCGCCGATCGACCCGGACGTCGCTCCGCCCGTACCCGTCGACGACCCGCCCGCCGGCGAACCCGGTTCGATCCCAACCTATCCGCCTGATGTAGTGTTTTAAGAAGGCAGCACACTGCTTTTGATTTTTGCTTAGGACGGTTTGGGCCTCAGCTCACATCGATTTTCGTGCGGGTATTGTAAAGTTTCAGGCCAACGACTGCGGCTTGGACAAGAATTGTTGCGATCAACAGGCCGAATACGATCCATGGTACCTCAGTTAACTCGCGAAGAACGTTGAAATATTTATCGGGGTCATCAATGAAACCGTTTAAAATCATCGCTCGATTACTCCAAACCAGCAAAGCAGCTATGAGCGGGAGCAAAATGATCAGGCTCGTAACCCAGCCCCGTTCGAACAGCTTTAGGAAAAAGAACGTCAGCATTGGCCATAAAAAGTAAATTGAAGAGTTGCTTAAAGGCAGATAAGGGTCCAAATGCGATATCCACATTCCGCTGACGGGACTGTAAAGATAGTCGCACATAATCGCCGCTCCATAGGAAAAGCCGCCGTACATTCCACCAAGTTAATGATTGAAAGTTAACGCTCCCGCGGCAAGAACTAAGGCTAATCGTTCGAGAAATTTTTCCATCCGTACCTCCGCCGATTGTCAATTGTTGGAATGTTAGCACCGGATCCGCGAACCGGTTTGAGGAAATCGAATGGGTAATGACCTATAATTAGATCAATGGACAAAACGGTAAATGTTATCGGCGGCGGGCTCGCGGGGGTTGAGGCGGCTTGGCAGGCGGCGGAGTTGGGGGCGAAGGTTCGGCTTTATGAAATGCGGCCTGTGCAGCAAACGCCCGCTCATCGGACCGACAAGCTTGCTGAGATCGTATGCTCAAATTCGCTGAAGACAGACGAACCCGGTTCGGCGCCATATCTGTTGAAAGAAGAACTTCGCCGCGGCGGCTCGATGGTAATGGAGGTCGCCGCCACAACTCGCGTTCCCGCCGGCGCGGCACTTTCAGTCGATCGCATTAAGTTCGCCGAGATGATCACCGAACGCATCGAAGCTCACCCGAACATTGACGTCGTTCGCGAAGAGATCACTTCGATCTCCGATCTTCGTACGTCCGAGAATGGAGACGGCGGATCGTCGGTCACCATCATTGCCACCGGGCCGCTGACGTCCGACGCGTTGACCGCCGACATAATGCGTTTCACCGGCGACGATCAACTTTATTTCTACGACGCGATCGCGCCGATCATTGCCGCAGATTCGATCGATATGTCCATCGCGTTCAAGGCCGCACGGTATGACAAAGGCGGTGACGACTACATCAATTGCCCGATGCAACGCGAGCAGTACGAGCATTTCATCAGCGAGTTGCTTGCCGCAAAGTCCGTCCCGCTCAAGCGGTTTGAAGAGACGCATTGGTTCGAAAGCTGTCTGCCGATCGAAGAGATCGCCCGCCGCGGTCCAGAAACGCTACGCTTCGGCCCCATGAAACCGAAGGGCCTGCGTTACCCGAAGTCCGGCGAGGAACCCTACGCCTGCGTCCAGCTTCGGCAGGAGAACATGATGGCCGACGCTTTTGGCATGGTCGGTTTTCAGAACCACCTTCGCTACGGCGAGCAAGAGCGAATACTGCGATTGATCCCCGGTCTCGAGAACGCCGAATTCCTCCAGTTCGGTCAGATCCATCGCAACACATTCATAAATTCGCCTGAGATACTGAATGAAACGCTCGCAACCAAAAATGACCTGAATCTCTTCTTTGCGGGACAGATAACCGGCGTCGAAGGCTATGTCGAATCGGTCGCTACCGGCTGGCTCGCCGGCATCAACGCCGTCCACGCTCTCCGCAGCGAAGAGATGATAACCGCTCCCCAGACCTCCGCCATCGGCGCCTTGTGCCGATACGTCTCTAACGTCGAAACGAAAAACTTTCAGCCCGTCAACATCACCTTCGGCCTCCTCGAACCGCTCCCGCCCGAGCTCCGCAAAAAATACCGCCGAAAACGCGAACGCCATATGGTCCAGGTCGAACGCGCGTTGGAGGATTGGGATGAGTGGATGGTTAAAATAAATGGCAACAAGATCGGCCTTCCGCATCCCGAATGAAAATGGCAGTCTACAAAGAAAAATTTGAAAAGGAGTCTTGCGTACGAGTTTGCGGGCAAGCAAAACTTGAGGACTTCAAGAAATCATGGAAATACCATCATCCTCTCTAGCATGAACAAATGAGTTTCGCTGACATCCGAACTCAGGTTGTCTCCGTGAGTTTTTATCATGGCGGAGGTGTTTTGTATGAACTTGCCGACATCCCGGGCATTTGGCATGAAAAATGTCTGGAGCCGTGCGAATGAGTCGAGCTAATGTCAACAGTTATTTATTGGTTTATAACCGTTGGCTGACGGCAAAAGCAATGTTCCTTTAGGCGGATCAATGGACTTATCTGCCATTTCGATCGTATTCGCGATTTTACTCGTCGCGGTTTTATATTCATCTGTCGGCCACGGCGGGGCGTCGGGGTATCTGGCGGTGATGGCTTTAATGGCGGTGGCTCCGGAGGTGACGCGGCCAACGGCGCTCATGCTCAACCTTTTCGTCGCGGGCATCGCGACGGTGCAATACTACCGGGCCGGGCATTTTTCGTGGCGGCTCTTTTGGCCTTTCGCGGCCGCATCGATACCGATGGCATATCTCGGCGGCACGCTTCACCTCTCGCTTCCGGCTTATCGGATCGTATTAGGCGTCGTCCTTCTTCTGGCCGCAGTCCGGCTGGCTATCGAGCTAAAGTCTGACGAGGAGACGAACGACCCACCCGTCTGGATAGCCCTGATCATCGGAGCGACACTCGGGCTTTTGTCAGGCCTGGTCGGTGTTGGCGGTGGAATATTTCTCACGCCGGTTCTCCTTCTGCTTCATTGGGCGAAGGCGAAAACCGCGGCCGGTGTCTCGGCTCTCTTCATATTTGTGAATTCCGCCGCGGGTCTCGCCGGCGTCTGGGGACGAACGCCGGAATTGCCCCCCGCGGTCTGGTTCTGGATCGGCGCCGCAATTGTCGGCGGCATCATCGGTTCGACTCTCGGCGCAAAACGCTTTGATTCGCTTACGCTTCGCCGTGCGCTCGCGTTAGTATTGGTCGTAGCAGGCGGAAAAATGATCTTCAGGTAGGCATATAAATCCGCCGTTTCGTAATCAAACGTCTGTCCCATGAAGTTCGCCCTCATCACATTGCTACTTTTCACCGTTTCCGCGGCCGCCCAATCGGGCCGCCAAAAGCCGGTCGAAACGCCGGCCCCCGAGCCGCGACCAAAGGGCGTTTACGTTCCAACACAAGAGCGTCCACGGGTTACGCAGCCGTCCCCGACGCCAACGCCCGCCGGTACTGATGACGATGATATCATCCGTGTCGAATCGACCCTTGTCCCGATTCCTGCAGCCGTCCTGGATGCAAATGGCCGGCCCGTCACCAACCTGACGCTTTCTGATTTTGAATTGAGAATCGACGGGAAGAGGGTGGATATCGGCGAGCTTTCGCGCTCAGAAACTCCGATTCGGCTCGCCATGTTGTTCGACAATTCGTCGAGCGTGTTGTTGGCCCGCGAATTCGAAGAGAAGGCCGCCGTGCGATTCTTTCGCCGCATCATCCGGCCTGAGAAAGATCTGGCAGCGTTGTACAGCGTGGCGACCGCGACGCAGCTCGAACAATCTTTCACACGCGATGTGTCGGCCCTCGTCCGTTCGATCGAAGCCTTTGCTCAACCGACTGGTGCGACCGCTCTGCTCGACGGCATCGTGCTTGCGGCGGAATACCTCGGCGAAGTGGAAGGGCGACGCGTGATCGTCATAGTGTCGGATGGCGATGACACTGTATCTGACACTACATTTGAAAGGGCGATACAGGCCGCGCAACTCTGGAATTGCCAGATGTATATCGTAAAGACGACTGATTTTGAGAACTACATCCGTACCCGCTCGCGGACGGGCAATGCGAACATCAGGCAGCTCGCGGCCGAACGCCGAATGCAGGAGTTTGCCCGACAGACCGGCGGCGCCGTCTATTCGCCGATCGATGAACGTGAGCTCGACGCGGCGTTCCGGCAGATCTCAGCCGAACTCTCACAGCAATATATTCTCAGCTATTATCCGGAAACCGATGCAGAACGGCGGGGCGAGCAACGCATCATCGAACTCTCAGTTCCCGGCCGCCCCGACCTAAGCGTCCGAACGCGCCGCGGCTACTACGTCCCTCGCCGCTAGGCCGATAGCCCGAAATGTTCAACGAATCTCTCGAACAATTCCTTCAGCATCTGAAATATGAGCGGAACATGAGCCCGCATACGATGCGGAACTATGCGTCTGACCTTGAGCAGTTTCGTGATTTTGTTTGCGGGATCGAGAAACGCGACGACATTCCTTTGAGCCAGATCGACCGCCTAACGATCCGCGAATGGATGGCCGTGCTCGACGCCAGCGGTTCAAAAAAAGCGACCCGGGCTCGAAAGCTCGCCAGCCTGCGAACGTTCTTTCAATTCCTGATCCGCGAAGGAAAGCTAGAAACAAATCCGGCAAAGCTCGTCGCCACGCCCCGCATCGAACGCAAATTGCCGAATCATCTGTCGATGGAAGACGCCGTCCGGTTTATCGAAACGCCGAACATCAATACCGATCTCGGCCGCCGCGACCGCGCCATCATCGAGTTCCTTTACGCGACCGGCATCCGCGTTAGCGAGCTAGTCGGCATCAACCTCTCCGACATCGACTTTCGCGAGCGCCTCGTCCGCGTCACCGGCAAACGCAAAAAAGAACGCATCGTTCCCTTCCACGACCACGCCCTGCAGGCATTGATGCTTTATCTCGAGGAAACGCGGCCGATGTTTCTACTGGAATGCCCGCCCGCAGAACGCGACGATAACGCCGTTTTTCTGCATCGCCGCGGCGGCCGGATCACGACCCGATCCGTTGGCCGCATGATCGATAAATACATCAAGCATTGCTCTGACATCCACGACATATCGCCGCACAGCCTTCGGCATTCGTTTGCGACGCACCTGCTCGAACAAGGTGCAGACCTTCGCGACATCCAGGAGCTTCTCGGCCACGCGCGCCTCTCAACGACACAGATCTACACGCAAGTTTCGATGGAAAAAATGATAGAGGTCTACGACAAA
>JBGTKY010000032.1:0-234555 GCA_041744395.1 Pyrinomonadaceae bacterium
GCAAATAGCTTTGACCGCAATTTTGCTTCACATCGCGGAGGTCTACCGGGAGAAAGCAATTCCCGCATTCGCTGCGGACTTCCTGCTCTTTCTGAGCGGAGATGGGGAGCATGCCTTTAACGATGCGATGACGAATTCGCCAAGCCTTTACGCGAAACAAGCGTATAGGGCTTTCCGGCAAGCTCCCGTGCAGACACGTGGATCAATTCTGATAGGTCTTTACAATAAACTGCGCCCGTTCACGCTCGCACCGGCACGGATGGTGACAGTCCCGCCAACGAGGGACGAAGAGATTTCGGGCTGCCGCTCGATAGATTTCGCAGATCTTCGCCAGCCCGGTACGGCGATCTATCTCGTGGTCGCAGAGGGGGCGGCAGATGTATACAAGGAGTTTATCGCCACATTTATCGGACAGGCGGTCATGGAGATGAGGCTCGATGGTGTAAACGAGCCTGAGCATCCGTGCTTCGTATTGATCGACGAAGCCTATCAATTGAACGTTTCCGAAGTTAAGAGAATCTCTGGTATCGGTCGTGGCCGTGGTGTGGGACTTGGGCTCGGGTATCAAGACCTGCCGCAAATGTACGACCAATACGGACGTGAACCGGCAAACGCAATTCTTGGAACTATTATGACCAAGATCTTTCTTCCCGGACTGGATGACGTTACGGCTGAGTACGCCTCAAAACAGCTAGGCGATACAACGATCTTTTCAAAGACATTTCAAGATTTTCCCGGAAAGAAGCAGGACAATACGAGGTACGCAGAACAAAAGCGTGCCCTAATGCAGCCGAACGAGATCAGACAAACAGCCGCTCATTCCGAAGTACTAATCATCAGCGACACGGCACCGCCAATTCGGGCAGCGTATCCACCCTTTGCGGTTTCTAAAAACGTCTTTCCCGCTTTCACAAAGGGCTCTCCTACAGAAATTCATTTAGGCGATGTCGATTCTCAGTTTCTGCTTAGCTCTCCATCAGGACAGAGTCTAGTCACCGGGCGTGATGAGGCCGCGTTGAAGGAGATCATTTCCGCTGGGGTTGATCGGATCTGTACGACTGAGCGACTGACTGAACTGGCTGCCTCTGCCCGTCAAAAGTCAGCATACGATCTGTTCGAGGATCCGGCAGAGGTACAACCGGAAGAAGGCGACCCGGTTAGCAACGCGCTCGACAGCCTTCCGAATGATGTGCGATCAGTTCCTTGGCAGAACAATAGTAGAAATTCATTTGGTATCGAGCACGCGTCAATCTAAAAGAATGCTCAACAGGCTTAAGATCTCTCTCATATTGGCGCCTCTCGCTCTGACAATGTTGATCGGAGTATATGTTTATGCCCTATGGTCCGAGGAGCGAAAGCGAGCTGCCGAGATACCCTTTGACGCAACCGGGGCGATGAATCGAGATCTTCGTAAATTCCATGAAAAACGAGGCTCGTTCCCGAAAAAGCTGGAAAATCTGGAAGGTGTGGTCTGGGAAAAGAAGGATCGAAAGTATGTGTCCGAAGGGCGTTCGATGTTCCATCGGAATTATTTCTACATGTACACGCGGGTCGGTCCACATCATTTCACGCTCTGGGCTATACCAATAGGCAAGCAACGCGATGAGGCACCAACGTTCCACCTAATTGGAACTCCCGGATCCCAAAGAGCCTGGAAAGGTCCGGCGGTGCCGATTCCTGATGTCGAGAAGTTGTCATTTACCCCTTCGTCAGAGAGTCTGAGCATTCTCGGTCTCGTCGAACAACCCACGACATCGAGATCAAAATGATCGCATGCGAGATGAAGCGAAAAGGCGGTTAGAGTATGAACTAGGTGGGCTGAGAATAATAAGGATACGGTTATTCTTTTCTGTAGCTCGGCGTGGCGACTCAACAATAAGGCGAAAACGTTGGTCCGATATGAAATCTGGAACGAAGAATGGGCGCACCCTAGACTGGCTAAATAAAACCTCCGTCCTGTAACCCAAACAGAGCATCACATGCCGAAAACAGCCGGACCGACCTAGTTATTTTTTTTCTTCAAACTTGGGACGAAAAGGCGCTTAGCATGGTTGAGAATAAGCTTCGTGAGAAATCCAGCCCGTATAACAGCAAAATTGAAGTGATCTGAACGTAAATGGAAACGCGAATGATTTTGAGAAACTCGTCCGCCCAAAAGTTTTGACCGTGTGGACTAAGCGATTGTAACGAACGACGTATGCGCACCTACCTGGGCCTATTTTGAGCGGTTTGACAGGCAGGCGACGTAATAGGGCCGGTTGTATTAGGCCGTGCCACGCATTCATGCAGTCACATTACGATTCCTCGGACCGATCTCGTCTAACCAAGTAAAAAACCAAGTACGAGAGGAATGTATATAACGGTACGCCACTTAGAATTCCTATCACCCAGAGAATCATATAGGGGATGCCTGGAACATAGGAATGACCCTCAACAACAACGTTGGGTGCGAAAAGATCGGTTAGCAGAATGGATTGCCAAAAAAACAAGCGAACTGACCAATCGCCAAAAAGCCCAATCCACGAACATAAATATCCAATGAGTGTCAATCCCACCGTCATTAAGATTCCTATTCCGACGTGAAGCAGACAGCCCATTCCTCCTTTAATTTGACAAAAATGGATAAAATCCCTCATAGGTTAGGGTCTCACTTCCACGGTCGCGATATTACCGGTATCCACGATACAGGGCGAAGCTCCTTCTCTCTTCAATTGTTTGATTATACGACCTGCATTATTTGTTGCCCTAGTTTCGAATGCATTGCTGTCATAGGAGGCAGCAAGTGCCTCTGAAGCTGGAGCAATCATGGCCTGAAAAAATCCTTCGACACCGTAGGCTATTCCAAATCCAACAATTCCTAACCGCCTGTATTGGTCAACATGTGTTATCTCGTGAGCCAGAAACTCTAGTGCTTCCCAAGTCGCTCCGTATGCAGTTTCAAAATTACTTTGGCTACTTGTATATATAGTGTTACCAAGAGTGATGCCGCCTATTGATTGGCCACTTGTTGTAGAGTCATTGGGTAGCCAATTAGGAAGGCCCAGTTGCAATGCGACCTGGTCGAGATTGAGATTTGGAAAGAACTTTTTCAGCAGGCCCTTGGCACAATCTGACAGGCTCCATCGATCACCGGTTAACCGAGATGGCTGATTAGCCCCACCACCATCGCCGTCAAAATCACCACCGTAGCCACCGTCGTAGCCGGTGCCGTCGTCGTACCAGTACCGGTTGATGAGTTCGGTGCAGCTCCAAATGTTGCGTCCATCGATTATGTCAGTCAAGACACAACTCAAGCCCATCCTAACGTCATACGATCTCAGTTGCAGCCCACTAGGATCAACAAAATTCGTTGGTTCATTTTCAACGTAAGAATAACGGTTGAAACTCTGTGGATTACCGATGGACATTGATCCGTTATACGGATCGGGCGATGTCCAACGTCCGGCTTGGTTTTCATTCTTTCTAAACCAGGTGTGATCTAATCCGGTGGCGTCGTCTTTTTCGGTTAGAGCGTAACCTTGTCTTACCGAGCTTGATTTCCCGAAGCCTTGTGTCGAACTGCGAAGACCGGCACTTGAATCCACCTTTTCACCAAATGCCGTATAATCCGAGCGCGATTGAACATTGCCCGTGTTTCCAACAACCGCACGGGTCGAGCCTTGCCAATCTTGCAAAACATACTTAACACCGCCTTCGTCGGTTGACTGCAAGCCACCGTATTCACAGATCACTTTTCCGCCAACATCATAGGCCATGAACCGCCACACGTCGTTCACTTTCTCCGCCACACGCATTCCGCTTGCGTCATAAACGCTCAACGCATCCGGCACTTGATCCCGCGAAGCTTTTACCACTCGGCCATTTGCGTCGTAAACGAAATCCATTGACCGGAACTTATCGTCAGTTACGACATTCCCAGCAACGTCATAAGAGGTGTCTACCGTAAAGCGATTGGTCGATTTGTCTATGTCGGTGTCTTCAATCGGTGTATAGGGAAGCGGATTCTCCTGTCCAGTTGTTGGATTACTTGTAGCTTTGCGGTACATGTTACCGAATCGGTCGTAGTCGAAGGTTTGCTTATAACTCACGGCGCTTGTATCACCGCGACGTTCTTGTGTTTCCTTCAACCTGCCGATATGGTCGTTGGTAAACTTCTGAGTCCACTGCTTCGTCGCGCCGATATGTGAAGTCACCGTTTCCAGTTTACCGTTGTTCCTCAAAATGCTCTGAGAATCCAGCTCGCCATACGTGTAACCATATTTCTGTAACACCTCCGAACCTTTCTTTAGTTCCTGTTCCAAGAGTTGGAAGCGATCGTTAAGGCCAATTGTCTGCGTCGTCCCGTTGCCCAACGATGCTTGACTTACGCTGCCGCCTTTGCCCTCGTACTGCAAACCGCTCAAATATGTCCGTGAGCCGTCGGAAACACCTGCCAGCCGACCGTTTGCATCGAAAGAATTTGTCACAACACGCCCGCTTGGATATTTCTGGGTGGTGAGCTGTCCCGCAAGGTTGTAGCCGTACTCCATCGGATATTCCTGCGTGCCGATATATTGGCGATGCTTCTTGACGCGGCCCATCAGATCGTAATCGAACTCGGTCGCAGTGGCCGGTGCGTCTCCCACCGCTGCCGTCTCGACTCGTGTTAAGCCTCCAGTATTAAACGCTTGGCTCCTAGCCTGATCATAGGTGTATAAGAGATTCGGTGTTATATAACCTGTCTCTCCCGTGTAACTTACTGTCTTAATCCTGTTCAACCCATCGTATCCAAAAGTCGTTTTAACGCCCTTTGCATCAACCGCAAAATCCAAACGGCCATCGAGGTCATACTTCAGGAACTTCGTCCATTTGCTTGGGTCGGCTGTGCCTTTTATTCCGTCGATATCCAGGGTCGGATCTGCCTCAATTTGCTGTTCATGCGTCAGACGGGAAAGACTGTCGTATTTGAATTTTCGTTCCTGCGTCACCGTCCCATCGGATTGGATAACTTTGACGAGATTATCGTTGCCGTCATACTCATAGTGAGTTTGCTGGTTCGGCAGCGTGGCATCGACCGCGCCAAGGTTGCCGTTAACGTCCGGCTCGTCAACGCGCACTAATCTACCAAGTGCATCCAGCATCTGCCGCCGCTTCTTACCGGCCTGATCCGTCGCCGTTACAAAAGTATATGGGAAATTAGCAGGCGTGCTGAGGGTGTTACTGAACTCCGTAGTAAAAAAAGTGTCGTCTTGAAGCGTAACTTTCGTCGCCCGTCCAAACCCATTCCAAGCGTGAATCGAGATACGTGAAACCGATAACCGGCGAAATACTTACCAATTATCGCCGAACACGAAAGCATTTTGCCGAGCCTGCTTGCAAGGGTGTCCTATAGATAACACATGACGAGGTAGATTTTGCAATTTAAAGGTTACTGTCCACAAATAACCGTTAGCAAATTATCGTAAGGTTATCGTAAGTACGTATTAGAACCCGAAAATACTGGTTTTAACGGTCTTTTCGCAGAACTCAGTAAATATCGGCCTATGACAACAGGTGGCAATAGGTTAAAACGGCGGAAATCGAATTGCAAAACCTTTATTCATCGGTTCGATTCCGATCGCCGCCTTCAATAACCTCAATTGTTTTCACTAGTTACAGGTAACGTTACTTCGTTCTCGAATTTCGCCGGCTCTAAATTAATTGTAACCCCTGACACATTTCCTTACCCCGCCTTGCATTCCGGTAGCATTTCTTGACGCGGTATATTCAATACCATGTCAAGCAAGTGGAGTTTGGCAATCTGAGTTCGATGCGCCGTCGATCTTCGAAATTTATCGCCAGGCTTCCTGACTGCCGCAGTTATGGTCATTGCTCAATCTAGTTAGTGGGAATAAAGAGATTAGGAAGGGGTTTCGATTGGACCACTCTGCGAATATAAATTCGAGGGGCCGGAACGCATTCAAAGCCTCACACAATGAATACGCGAACCCGGCCCAGACGAGTAATTTTGGGGTTACTCGTACTTAAAATTTTATCGAGCCTCGCAGGGTTTGGCAAAACAACGTAGTGAGCCACGAAAAAACCGGAGCAAGATACTTGCCCCGGTTGAGTTCCTATACTTTGAACTCTAAGGATTCGCAACAAATACTAGATCTGTCACATCTTCATTTACGTTGATCACCTGGGACTCGTATGAGAGACGTCGGTGTCGAACGTCAGCCTTGTAGGACTGTCCAGTCGCCACGCCTTCGAACGTGAAATATCCGAACGAACTCGATATCGCATTGCGAGTTACGCCTTTGGAATCGATCAGTGAGATCGTCGCACCATATACGGCCCGGCCCGATGAATCGACTACACGACCGGCAACGGTTGCAGAAGCTGGCGTCGGAGCTATACTTCCAAACGCGGTCCAGTCCGAGAACGTCGAGATTCCGGTTGCCGAGAGTATATTCGAGCTACTATTTACCTGAGTAGGTATTGCCGTGAAAGTCCCATCGTAACGCTGAAGGGTCAACGTCGATTCACTAAAGATCGACTCAGGCACGTCTTCATTTAGATATCTGAACCCGAGGTTCACCGTTAGATCACCCGTTTCAGTCAATCGCCAATACCTTTCAAGGGCGACATCGGGAACGGGAGCGTTCGGGTGTATCCCGTCAACCGAGGCGAGGGTAAGACTGGACGGCGAGATCGACAGTTCGGTCGGCTGGACAGTCACCGGTGTGTAGCCTTGGACGGTTCCAACCGGATATTCAAACTGATCGAGCGTATCGAACACCTTCTCGAAGCTGCCATCGACCAGGCCGCTTATTCTTACCACGTTCGCATTCGGGCCAAGGGTTATTTTGTTATTTGTGCCCGTCCGAAGCGTGCTGCCCCCGAGGGTCAGCGTTCCAGTTACGGTCACATCGCCAGTGAGGCTAGTATTGGGCGCATCGATCGCCAGATTCGAGAATGTGCCGCCTCCGATACTCTGTGGAGCGGTATTGCTTGCCGGGTCAAGACGAGCTTCGATCTCTTCCTGGATCTCGGTCGAGACGTTGGAAAAGAAATCGTAGCCGGTCATCGCTTCTACCTGATCAACCGTCGCCAGATACTTCTGCCATTGATCAGTTCGGATACCTTGCCGATTCGGCATTATTACGGCAATCGCACGTGTATTGACATCAACTCGCGAGACATCGTTATCACCGCTCGGAAGCACCATCATTACCTTCCATGTATATGCCGGGACCGTAACGTTTCCGTTAGCTACCGTGATCGTAATGCCGCCATTCGAGCCGGTTCCACCAACACCAACGCCGCCCATGTAGATGTAGAGTTCGTTACCCTGGTTAGCAAGGCTTCGGCTGAAACTTTCGAGCTGTTCCCAAGGACCCTGATTGTTATCGGGAGCCTGCGGCATCATATTGGTCATCAGGAAAGTTTCTGAGTTGTCAGGTATAGACGATGTTCGGTCGCCCGACGGTGTATGGTGACCACGATCGAAACCTGAGCCAGAATAATCAAACGCCGTCACTTGATACCACCCATCAGGAAGCGTCATGTCAGGGCGGAAATCGTCCTGTCTCGGTGCCGAACCGATCCAAGAGGTATCCAGGTGCCATGCGACCCAGTTAGCTGTTCCCCGGTCACGATGATAGGAAAGGGCATACTGGTCCTTGAGCATCAGATAGTTCTCAGGCTGGTTGACGTCAGTCGTCGCACCGGATGGATTGCCCATCGTTAGGTGGACCATTGGATTCGCGGCAGCTCGAACCGTAATGCCGATCGAAGTATTCGCAGTTCGTGCCTGATCATCCTCTACGGTGATTGGCAGGGTCTTACTTCCGCTGGAGGTTACCACCGGGATTGTCGCGAGATACGAGAAGACGTTATCGCCAGGGGTGACGTCTCCGTTTGTTCCGTCATCGAAAAACTGCTGATCGGACAGCCCGCCGATCGATGAAAGATCCCCTTCGACTGTGATACCCGTGCTCGCGGGATTGGTTCCTGGAGTCACGTTAGCCGTCAAAAGCGTCTGACTGCCAGCGTCTACCAGCGTCGGCGATGCCGAACCGCTAACCGCCATCGGCAGCGTACCATTGCTTTCGATGAGGATGTCATCAACGCCGATCCATTCGTCCGAACCGATGGCGTCGGCCGTCATTACGCGAAGTTGGACCAGCGGATGACCTTCTGCTTCTGCGGGAAGCAAAACACCAACTGGTGTTACTAGATCAGCTTGATTTGGGCCCGTTGAAGCGTCGGCGACGAAAGCACCGGGGATGTTAGTGAAATTACCGGTTGAGCCGATCCTGTAATGAAGGGCCACCGGCTGGGCCGAGTTGTCGCCCGAACCGTCAACATCCCGAAGATTGTAAGTGACCGCAATGTTCGTTGCGCCCACCGTGTTTACACTGATGACGAGATGCGGAGCCCTAGCAGTTCCCGAACCCTGGAATCCCACGACCGGATTCGCGAGTTCAAACTCAGCGATACCGCCGGAAGTCAGAATATTAGGATTGGTTTGATTCGCTAGAACGTTGACCGGCGTGGCCGAACCGTCTAGCAATATGGTTTGCGGATCAACTGCGGTCGAGCCAACGAGTCCATCGCCGCGATAACCTACGATCCCGGGTACACCGCTCCAATTGTTATCGGTGGAGATCTGTCCTGTATTTGACCAGTTTTGCGCGAAGGGCAAGGGCTGCCCCGGTTCCTCTGCGACGGTTACAGTTAGAGAAATGCTTGTATTGCCCGTTCTTGCCTGTGCGTCTGTGATCGTGACCGGAAGCGATTTTAATCCGCCGGAGGTCGAACCATCGACGATCGCCGAATACGTAAATATATTGTCACCAGGGGTCACGTCTCCGTTAGTGCCATTGTCGAAGAAAGCCTGTGACGCGGAGCCGCCGATCAAGGATAGATTGCCTGAAACTGACAGGCCGGTGCTGGCCGGATTCGTGCCGGGCTCAACTGCAACGGTCAAAATAGTCGCATCGCCTGCCGCAACCGTCGAAGGCGTTGCCGTACCCGTTCCGCTTGGCGGTGTCGAGGTAGATGTTACTGTCAACGTTATGCTCGAAGAACCCGTGCGGGCCTGAGCGTCGGTAATGCTGACAGGAAGAATCTTTTCACCGACGGTAGTCTTTTCAGTAACGGTCGCGAGGTAAGAAAATACGTTGTCGCCCGAAGTTGCATCGCCGTTTGTTCCGTCATCAAACAGAGTTTGATTGGCTGATCCGCCTATTTGGGTCAGATCACCCAATACAGCAATGCCGGTACTAACAGGGTTCGTACCCGGCGTGACCGTTACAGTAAGCAAAGTAGACTCACCCGGAAGTAGTGAGGATGGGTTAGCAGCACCTACACCGCTTGGGTTCGTTGAAGTCACCGTACACGGAGCCTGCGGTGTCGAGGTATTCCGCGGAGCTGGGGCACCGGTCGAAAAATCCGTATTGTTATTGTCGGTCTCCGTGCATCCGCCACCGTTGCGAAGCCCGGCTGTCGTGTTCGACAAGGTTGCTACCGCACCTGAGCCTTCGAAATAATTGGCACTACCGAACCCAACCAGATCAACGATGTTAGCAGTCTGTGTGGGCGAGCAAGCCGTCGAGCCGCCATTGCACCCAAGTGAAACCGCGATATTTGCCAACGCGACCTTTCCAGACGCACCTGCCATATTTATTGGTGACGGGTCGATGTAATCCGGTGTGGGCAGTGGTGAGCCTGTTGTTCCTCCCGCTTGCTCGACCAAATAGTACTGGCCCGGCTGGATCGTTACATTTGGCAGCTCTGTGATCTGCGTAGCCGTACTACCGAAGTTCCCGGTACCTGTCGCACTTGCATATTGGATCGACCACCCAGCTATCGAAACCGCGACAGTACCTCTGTTAAACAGCTCGACATAGTCTCGATTCAAAGGAGCGCCAGAATTGCCTCCGCCGCCATACACCTGGCTGATAACGATTCCTTCGGATAGGAAGTTCGTCGTGCTTTCTCGTTCAAGCCTTTGCGCCGGAACTGATAGTACGAGGGATTGCAACAATAAAAATGAGACGATGAAGAATGCGAAGGTTGATCGATGCCGTTTTCCGATGCACGACAAGCGCGAAGAATTGGTCTGAGAGGTCATTGAATACTCCTTTGAATTAGTTTGGGAGGCACAGATGGGCCCAGAAACTTTTGCTTGAATTTTAAGGAGTTTAACAGGCTGGACAGCGGGACGGCAATTAACTCAGCAAAAAGTTTACAGCTTCGTTACTTGAGCTTTTTCGAGCACTTTTCGAACTCTCTTGCGATCCGCTAGAAACGTACTGGCAATTTCATCCATACTTGTACCCGATTTATACATTTCGACGACTGCATCATCTGAAAATAGAGGGGTTCGGGTGACGCGGGTCATTCTGCCTTTGTGCCGGATGACCAGACGTATTCCAACCCTTTTACGATACTGATAGATACGGTCGTCGGAAACCCATTCCGCGCTGTCATCGCTAAACTCAACAGATTCCCCGATCCTGAGGTTCTCTAAATGCGGCATTCTGATCGTTCGGGGATGAATGTCCGCCTTTGGAATCTGATGAAACTCCATTTCCCGACGTAGTTTCCCAACTGATACCCCTAGACTTCTGGCAGCACCAGCAACCGACCCGTTTTCGGAAGTGAGGATTTCAACGATTTTCTCTTTCGGGAAGTCGGATTTATAAGACTCCCGTTTTGTGCCGGGCGTGAATTTATGGCCGAAATTCTTGAGATGCGTGTAAATCGTGACTCTCGAGACGCCGAAATGCTGAGCAATCTTGATCACCGGCCATTTCTCGACGCTGTAGAGCCGATCGATTTCGTGGGAATTGAACATGACGGTAGTAAAAATAAATTATCAGACTGGGATTCGATAGCAAAGTCCAACGTTTGACGACCCGGCGACCTTGTGCAATTACTTACCGTGAATTTCGGCACTAACCCGACTCGTGGTATGTTTGCGGAGATAAAAAGTCAAAGTTCCAATATAAGCAGTGTCTGATACTAGGCATAGCACGGCTGCATCAGACCAAGACACAAAATCTCCTGATCACTTGTCACAATGCGAAATTTTATAACAGGGTTGTTTCTCGGATTAGTACTCTCTGCTGGCCTCATCACTTCCGCTGAAAAGGAGGGACCGAAGCTTAGCGGCGAAAGCGGAACCTTGAACTACGCGATCGTTGTAGACTGGGAAATTGCGTGCGTGGATCCTTGGGTGTCGGTGCCAGAACGCACGATCGAATGTGATTCAGATGCGCCGGACGGCCCCGGTGACAAGCTAAGACCTTCGGATCGGATAGCGAAACTAGACTAATCGCGTGTGATCCTAAAAAAAAGGGATATATCTGACAAGCGAATTGATGCAAGTATTTGGTTCTATCGCTTACGACGGGAGCTAATTTTAATGTCCTGCAAAAAAACATTGACACGCAGACTTTTGTCGTGTTAGTTTTCCTGTCAAGCAAATTGGATTTTTATGACGTTGCCGCTTTTGCGGAAATGTCTTCTCTAAGACGAACCGAGTGTTCTTTATTCATAGCTGGGATTAAATCCCCCTTTAGGTTTCAGCTTGACACTAGTTACTTCCCATATCCGAACCACACGTCAGGATCTTCTACAAGATTCGACTCACGCCTTGCGCCTCTCTAATGGCGATATCGTTCAGATATTTTTGAATACCCTCACTTCAGCCGGCCGGTTTGGCCGCAGAGTGTTTTTTGAAGCAGTTGAGATCGTGATCCGCTCAAAATAAGAACCGGCCGGTAATTAGCGTTACCGGCCGGCCATTTGGATCACACGACGGAACCGAAAAGGCTCCATAGTATGCACCCGCACAACCGCATACTACTCCTTTCTGGTTCCCGAATCAATACAAATCAGGCAATCGCGGCGTTTTTTCGTCGATTCGATCCGCGTTTCAGCAGTAGTTGACCGACCGTCCAAGGAAGAATCTATGAGCAAAAAGAAAACCAAATTGGGAGCGCCTATTGAGCAAGAGCTGATTGCCCCAGCACCAAAATCAGTGATGGCAAAGGGCGAGCACAGTTTCAGTAGGATTACTATTCCGTTAGGGATCCTTCTTTTGGCAATGATCGCAGTCGGCGTTTTCGCAAACTGGCGAACTGAAACCTATCAGCGCTCGAACTCTGCTTCAAATCCAAGTCGTCAGGTTACCCCTCTTTCGACTCCGGAATATGCCGCCAATAGTCCCGCAAAAGAGTATATCTACGCCGGCGGCAAGCTTGTGGCCGTTTCAGAACCGGTCAATCTGGCTTCGACCGACCTAGCAGTTTGGCGTTTGTCGACCGGCGTCTGGTACGTGATGGATGAGAATGGCCCCACTGCCACTCAAGCCTTTGGACTTTCAACCGATATTCCAGCCCCAGGCGATTACGACGGTGACGGGAAGACAGATTTCTGCGTTTTTCGACCGAGCGAGGGGAACTGGTACATGCTCGAATCCGGCAACGGCCACACAATGTCAGTCCATAGTTTCGGTGCAAACGGCGATATTCCCGTCCCGGCAGACTTTGATGGAGATGGACGAGCGGACCTTGCCTTATATCGGCCGGGCGACAATCGATGGTGGGTAAAGAGAATGGCGTCAGGGGATGTGACGAATGTGGAGTTCGGTGTCTCGGGTGACGTCCCTTTGCCTAGCGACTTTGATGGGGACGGCAAGGCGGACTACGTTCAGTGGCGGGACAGCAGTGGGACTTGGCTGGTCCTTCAAAGCAGCAATTATCAGCAAGTAAATTTCCAGTGGGGAATAACGGGTGACAAGCCGGTTCCCGCAGATTACGACGGCGACGGGAAAACGGACTATGCGGTCTGGCGAAACAACGACACATGGTACATCTATCAAAGTTCGACCCAGAGCTGGTGGACCCATAGTTGGGGCAACAATGCGACAGATATCCCAGTGCCGGGTGATTACGATGCAGACGGCAAATCCGACATCGCCGTATGGCGACCTTCAAATGGCACATGGTACATACGCAAATCTGCAACCGGGACTTTGCGACAGCAGCAGTGGGGCTCTTCGGGAGATATCCCGGTTCCAGCACCGTATCGCAGATAAACACCCTGAATAAATTATCGGACAACTGTCTTATCTTTGGAGACCACTACCATGACTATCTATACCCGTACAGCCGAAATTCTACGATACGGTGTAACCCTGCCATCGCAGAATATCCGTCAAGTCGCCGCGTGCTCGCTGATTCTTGCGCTAATGTTGCCTATTGCGATCCCAATTCCTACTTTCGGTTCAACACTTATGTTGTCAAAACAGAAAGGTCTTGGACTCACGCTTGAGACTTCGCTACTCCAATCTGCCTCAGATTTAATATCGTCAATACCTTTGACGATCGCATCTTTCGTCGGAAAAGTGAGCAAGAGGGGCCCGTCGTCTGGTAACAACCTGAAGCTTCGGACTGCCAGAATCAGAGCGCTTGTTACTCCGATCGAAGGGCAGCAGATTGGGATGATAGTTGGAGAATCGCGACAACTGACCGCTCTGCCCGTTGATTCGTCCGGAAATGCAGTTAGTGGTGTGCCCGTGGAATGGACTCTCCCTGAATGCGACATCGCTAGAATCGAGAGTGACAGGATCGTAGCATTGAAGCCAGGCGTGGCTCGGCTTAGATTGAGAGTTGGGAATAGAGAAGATGAATTCGAAGTAGTAATTGGCGAATCGCCCGCGTCTTCGATGAGTGTCGTCTATGATGATGTTGATGAAAACCTCTATAGAACGTTTTTTTCACCTCAGGAGAATCTCGGCACCCCGGGAGGTCAGGTGGAGGCGCAATCCCCCGCCAGTGCCGCCGCGTTTCGCCGTTCGATAGAGCGGCCCGGAAGTTCGAATTTCAGCTTCTCACTTCCAATTGCCGGATCAAGCGCGCGCGGAGCGTCTGTAGGAGTTGACCTCGTATACAACAGTCGACTTTGGAGTTTGTGGAAGCCGCCGTTTGGATCCCTTCCTTCTAAATACTGGTATAATCAACAAAGCGATTGGCTGGCTCCCGGTTTCAAAATGACTTTGGGAAGTCTTCGCAGGCTTGATTACTATAACTTTTCTTTGACATCGCCTAACGGAACCCAACACCAGCTTCATTACGTCTCTGGAAACAATTACGCACGCACCTATGAGTCAGCCGATGGTACGTTCGTTAAGTTGGATATTACAGCTGACGGTTCCACGGTGAACAGCCCTGCCCTTGTCAGTTATCCAGATGGAACTAAAGTTGAATATTCGCGAATCTCAACATCGACTTTGTTCTTCCCAACAAATATAAAAGATCGAAATGGAAATATTACTCAAGTAGCGTACAAACCAAACGATACAGTCGGTCGAATTTGGTACATCAAGGATTCGCTCAATCGGTACAGTACGTTCCACTACGATTTAGCAAATAAGTTGGTTGCGGTAACGGTTCCGGGACTTGATGGCGGGCCTGTTCGGGAGACGATTCGTTTTTATTACGACACGATAGATTTTGATACGACCACCCAGCGGTTTACGGGCACGGTCTCAGCTCACAACGTTCCCACTAGTGCGACGGTTCTTGAGTATATCTATTTTCCCGGAAACAATACCGGTTACAAGTACGAGTATTCGCCGGCCTGGGGAATGATATACAAAGTTTCGAACCTTCGTGGCATGACCGTCGATTCGTCCAGCCTTACAGTAACAGGTTCCGTAACGAGTGATGGCGAGACAGCCGCATCGACTACGTATAACTATCCGATGACGCTTGGGGCTCCGTTAACCGAAGTTCCTGCATATACGACTAGAACCGACGACTGGCTCGGACGGACGACCACACATGCTCCCGTTACGTCATTCTCCGTAAATAAAAATACGGCGGACGGTCGGGTTGAAACAAGAATAACGGCGCCTGACGGAACGATCACCGAGTCGTGGGCGAAAATTGCACTGAATAGCTGGAACGACGGTCTAATAACCGATGTGTTCACTAAATCTCCTGATGGATCGTTTGAAAAAGAATGGTCACACACCAAAACGTTTTGGGGAAATCAGTCGTCCGCGCCCGGTAGAAAGAACATTCGGATTAATAAGATCGAAAACACAAATGACGCCGTTCAAACAAAAGCCACGACATTCGAATATGATAACTACAATAACCAGACGAAGATCACTGAGCACGACTTTGACTTACCGGGAGACGAAGGCGACGAGCTTCGCCGCACTGAGATAACTTATGAGAACGGAAATGGATGGATCAACAATCGACTGGCAAACCTTCCGAAATCGGTAAAAACATTCGTAGGAACTACAATTGTATCCAGGACCGATTATGAGTATGACGGCAGTTCTTTAGTCGAGTATGGCCCGACCCCAATCACGCAGCACGATCCAACCTATAATTCGGGCGTTCCTCCGGGACAGCATTGTAGTTGGGTATGCCCCACGGCATGTCAGGGACTAAGTTCGCCCGGTGATTGTCAATGCCCGTTGGAGGAGGAGTGCACCCCGGTACCAGTCTTCAATTCCGCAACAAACTATCGCGGCAATGTGACCAAGGTAACTTCTTTTGCCGATCCGGCAAACGCTGCTGACCCGGATAAGACCGAAACGACTGTGAAATATGACGTTGTCGGCAACATGGTTGAGACAGGCGCCGACTGCTGCAAGAAACGAGAGTGGGTATATTCCAGTACCAATCTATATGCGTGGCCAACGAAGCAAAAGGACGGCGACGCTGGCCTATTGGAGACGACTTTCTCATACGACTTCAACACCGGACTGCTTCTCAACTCGGTTGATCCGAACATGCAGCCGACGAGCCTCACCTACGACGGGGATACCTTGAGACAAACTCGAGTCGATATGCCGAACGGGGCGTGGGCCGAAACTGAGTTCAACGATACGGAATATCCTTATCACGTAAAAACGACGAGCAGTCTGGACGCATCTCGAAGCGTTTCAGGTTGGTCGTTCATAAACGGCATCGGGCAGGGATTTCGCAGTCGAAATCAGACGGCAGAGGGCTACTTGTCGAACGACGTCGACTTTGACAATATGGGCCGAGCAGTCAAGAGCTTTACCGCGTACACGGTCACCAATCGTGATGATACACGGCCAGGTGGTGTTAGTTTCACGGCAGCAACATCCTATGATGGATTGGGACGGGTTTTGACAGCGACATTGCCAGACGGGACTACCGTCCAAAACGAATATTTAGGATTAGTTGCGACAGTAACCGATCAAGCCGGAAAAAAGCGTAGGCAGACGGCGGACTCTCTAGATAGAATCGTGAGAGTGGACGAACCAGATGCAAGTGGTGTGCTTGGGAACCAGCCGACGCATTACGAGTACGACGGGAACGATAATCTTGTAAAGGTAATCCAATCAGACGGTACGATAACGCAGGAAAGGCTTTTCAAATACGACGGGCTTTCGCGGCTGACGCATGAGCGGGAGGTTGAGGCGAATGCCACGCTGAATGATGCAGGTGTTTATATCGGCGGAAGCGGAACGTGGACGGGAGTTTACAAATACGACACCGACAGCCTTTTGGAATGGGGCGTGGATGCCCGCGGCGTAAAGACAACCTTCGGCTACGACGGCCTGAATCGCATCTTGACGGTGACATATTCCGGCGAGAGCGGTTATCAGACTCCCATGGTGACTTATACCTATGATCAGACCGAATCGGGAACCTATAATAAGGGAAGACTGACAAAGGTTGAAACGGCAGAAGATCCAACCTACGGTACGCCAGCGACAATCCAGAACTACCGCTATGACAAAGTTGGACAGGTGATCAAACACACGCAATCAATCGGCAGTGAGACCTATTTCCAGGAATACGGCTACAATCTTGCCGGACAAATGACAGCCCAGAAGTATCCAAGCGGGCGGGTCGTCGAGACGGAAATCGATAATTTTGGGCGCATGGCCGAGGTTTCTGACGCCCAGCGGACTTATGTTTCTGGCCTGGCGTTCAATGCACAAGGAATGCTCTCTCAGATAAACCTCGGCAACGGAACCAACGAAGCCTTTGCCTACAATGATCGTTTTCAGATGACTTCGCAGAGTCTTAATAAGGGTACGGAAGCTCTACAGAGATACGAATACGGCTACGGTGAGATTAATTTCTCGACCGGGAATGTCGATCCCGAAAAGAATAATGGGCAACTCGCCAAGATCGAGTCGTTTATTGGCACGAATAAACAGGCTTCGCAGAGGTTTGGCTATGACCAACTTGGACGGTTGGAAGAGGCAAGAGAACATCGTGGGGATAATGATTCGCTGACGTACAAGCAAGTGTTCGACTTTGATCGTTTTGGGAATAAATACCGCAAGGCCGCTTCAAATCCAACCACAGGTCAGGCTAATCCCTTGCCGTTTACGCCGATCGAGGAAGCGACAACGCCGGGGACAGGGGATATCGATAAAGCGACAAATCGTTTCCGCACCGGAACGACTTACGACGATGCCGGACAGGTAATCGGTGACAGCAAGTTTCGGGAACTCGCGTTTGCTTACGATGCCAATGGGCGACAGGTGAAGGCTACCAAGACAAATCAACCCGACGCTTGGACGGTTTATGATGCTCTCGGAAATCGCGTGGCGACGAAGATCAACGAGGTTTGGCAGTTGATGGTCTATGACGCATTTGGGAAGCTGGTTGCCGAATACGGTGTCGCGGCGGAAACGACTGGAGGCGTGAAATATATCCAGCAAGACTGGCAAGGTAGCGTTCGTACGGTGACGAATTCGAACGGCTTTGTCGTCGCCCGAACAGACCATCAAGCCTTCGGCGAAGATATAGGCGTTGGTGTCGGACTTCGAAAAGTCGAGCAGGGATATTCGGCAGATAAAACAACACGCCAAGGCTATGGCCTGACCGAAAACGATTCTAGCGGTTTAAGTCACACGTGGTTCCGCAAACTCGAAACTGTCGCAGGCCGCTGGAGTTCGCCTGATCCGTATAAAGGCTCGATGCGCCTCGGCAACCCGCAGAGCTTTAATCGGTATTCCTATGTAGTCAATACTCCAACGAACCTGATAGATCCGTCTGGATTAGACCCCCTACTGGACGCCGTAAACCTTGCAAAAGAACTTCTGAAATTTGGCCCTTGTGGAAAACTTATTGGTTCGAATGCTGACCAAGTATTGGCTGAAGTTTATCGCAAAGGTAGAATATCGTTAGTTTCGAGGATTCCAGACAGCCGAAGTGGTCGGCGAGGCCAAATTCGTCATCCTGGACGGGCCTTTGAACCAGATGAACTTGCTGTCATGCGGGTTTTGACAGTTGGGGGTAGGGTAATCAAAGGTTCGGAGCGGATTTATGTAAACTCAGCGAATTTTTTGCCCCTTAGTTTGCACCTTCAAGCACAAGCGATTATTCATGAACTTATGCATTACGTTGGCAATAATTTGGGATTAAATCCATTCTCAGCTGCTTTCAATGAGGAGCACGATCTGCCGTTCAAGAACGCAATTTATTCACGTTGTATTTACGGAAATCCTGAGCAGAACGATTTGGATTTAAGGAACCGGGTTGTACCTATCCACTTCGCTGGTGGCGGCGGTCGTGGTGGTGGCGGTGGCGGCTACGGTAGCTTTTCGAGAATATCCGATAGTGGACGGCAGTTCGACTGGCTTGAACTGTATTACAAAAGTCTGTTTCCCCGGATAATCATCCTTTAGATTTTCAGGATCTTTTGTTTATAAACTTACCGAGAGAATCTAGCTCGCCTGCTACGGTAAATGCCTTGATTTGAAGCAATTATTTCGCTATGAGTGCCATTCCTTGAAAATGTTCGGAACAATTCGTTGGCAACAACGTGTATTGAGGTGTCTGGTTACGTCAACTAATCTCATCATATTATTTCCATATGAAACCTACAGCTTTGATCTTACGAACTTTAATATTGCTTATCGCCGTCGTTCATGCTACGTCTCAAAACGGAGGCAAACATTTCGGTGATCAGGTTAACAAGCAAGACGGCAAATTATCGATATATATTGAGCCGATTACTGATGAGGACGATATAGTTTTGGTCGGTATGAACGAGCCCACATATCGGGTTGTAATTAATAATTTTTTGTTTTCACGAGAAGCACAGTTTAAGAAAGGCGGATTTTATGAAGAATTTTTACCTGAAGGCATTTACGACATTAAGCTCAAGACGTTGGAGGGCGAAAGTACTCCATTCCATCGAGCGAATTTAATGGTGCGGAGTGGCGTAACTACTATTCTGGAGATTCCATCATTTGAGAACGAAGAATTTTGCCAAGATTCGACAGGATTTGTTCTTGACTCGCTCATACTTCATTCAAATCAAGGTTATCAAAATAAACAGATAGCTTCTTGGTACCGACCAGAGTACGAAGTGATCATGGTAAATCAATTTCTCAATGTTGTAATTAAATATTGCAAAAAGATTGAAGAGAAGGGGGGGGTAAAATATCAGTTCGCTCGACTCACATTCTTGAATCTCCTTGTAGAGGCTGATGAAATTACTTTTGACCGAAAAAAAATGTTCGTAAATGGTCATGGATCCGTAGATCGTCTTGCGTATATCAGCTTCAACGGCAAGGGATTAGAGGATAAGTCTGTAAGTTCCGATTTATCCTTAATTATTCCTCGTTGATTTGAAATTGCCCCTGCTTCATTCCAGAATGCCCGATGTTTCTGACGCCCAGCGAACATATGTTTCGGGACCGCTGTGTTATCTAAGTCGACATCAGTAGAGAAACTTGTTTGCTCATTCACTGAGACATTCAGGTCCGCAAGAGTCAATTCCTGGCACTTGTACATTAAGCAGCGACATTGCTCCGTTAGGCGAGCGACGGTCTGCCTTTTCTACTATGGAATTTTCACACTCTCCCGATTCTCGCAATCAGAAATCAGACCAACGAAGGTTGATAAAAGTCTGGGTGACCAGTACACAAATTCTGTACCGCTCATACGATTAGAGCGAACGGGATGTTTCGGCACCTGTTCGGTCTATAGTGTTACTGTTTTCATCAGTGGGGATATGGTTTACGAAGGAGCTAAATTTGTAAAGACCGAAGGCCGGGTCCAAGCGACTCTTACCGCATCGCAGATGGACAGACTTTCAGACGAGATAGCGCGCGCTGGTTATGCTTCGTTAAGTGACACATACGGATTTGGGAATGACGGTTACACATCAAAAAGTTCCGATTCTCCAACAGTCAGGACCTCAGTTTGGCACAAAAAAGGAATCAAATCTGTTGACCATTATCTTGGGTATTACGCTGGTAGTACGAGATTTACCGCCGAAATTAATCGATTGAAGGCTTTCGAAATGGCAGTCGATGCGATTATACGCATTGAGCAATGGATAGGCACAAAAGAAGAAAGAAGCAAATTCGAATACCTTAAACGGCTTCCTCCGTTAAACGATCCCTCCAACCGATGACTCTGAGGCGGTAATTTTGTTCGGGCCACGTTTTGTTCGACCCTCGCTTGGCGTGGATTTAGTTTCCCAGCGAGTGAATGGACGAAATCTGCGTCCGTACCGGAACCGCATTTCATTGTATTTTGAACCTGAGTGTGGCCAGCCATTTTGCCGGCGAGGGCTCGCGGAAGGCCGGAGTGCTGCCAACGCGTGATAGCGGAGCGTCGGAACTCGTGGAATCGAAGAACTTCAATTTAAGCAAAACATTTTCTGTTTTCCGATGACCGCGTAAAATCAGCGATAGGAAAAGCACGACTAAAACCCCACGTCCTGCAATATTGCGAGGTCCAAACGTGGCATATTGGGCAATCGCAACTGAACACCTCAGCTCGTTTTTGTGAGTGTATAATTGTCCTTCTGGTATTCTATTCGAACTCTACCCCCTGAAGCCTGAGGAGCTGGCTTTCCCATCCGTGCGTTTAGGGGAAGGATATCAGTATTATTGGTCGGAGGTGCATGTTTTTGTTCTCAACAATGGCTTGCTTGCTTTATTTTTTCTGACTCCCAGGTTCGAATATAGAATGAAGAAGAGTCCAGTCTGCATGTCTTCAACTCCTCCGTGACCCTCTTGCTCGCCCTCAAAGCGTGATGCTAATAATCTGATCCTTATTTGTCGTAAACCCGTCCGAAAGATGATTCCGGGCCATCTGCCAGTTTGAACTCCCCTTCTGAGATATACCGAATCTAACGGTGTTTCGCCCATGTTTGATGTTTAAGGCATCGATAGCTTGCAATAACGACTTACTACGTGGAAAGTTAATAGGAACGATTTGTAATCATCAAGTCACCGGCCCACAATTTCTGCATCCAGGATGCTTTCCGACCGCAGACGTTCAAGGTATTCGTTATACACGGCCGACGCATCTATGACCTGTCGATCGTCAGGGCGAATGTAATGCTTTCGCGTGATAGTGCTACCTTTGGCGTGGCCCAGTTCGTCTTGCAAAGCGCCAAAGTCCTGACCTGCGGCATCCCGATTTGTTGCACTTGCCGCTCGCAAGGTGTGGAACGTCGCCTCGGGATCAATACCAGCCAATTTGTAAAGGCTGTATTTGTCATTCACAACTGGGCCGCGATACTCCTTCGTCCACATAAACAGGCGTTCGTCTTCCGCCTTATCAAATACTCCTGCAGTTTCCATTTCCTCATAAAGCCACTGCGTTATAGCCACCTTCTTAGTTGTCGTTTTGGTCTTTCCGCGAATCGTCTTGTTCTTCCGGATCGTTATAACCCCAACTCGCTTTTTTGAATCGAGGCTCGTGATGTCGCTACGGCGGATATCCCAAAGTTCGCCGACACGGCAACCGAGCGTGTAAGCGGCGATCAGAACCAACCTCCATCCCCGCCGGTTCTGCGTCGCCCCCTTCGGAACTATCTCGCATGCGTCCAGCAGTCGCATAAAGTCCTGATGCGACATGTTGACTTCCTTCGGGCTCTCATTTCCTGCGTCAATGGCGTCGTCAAAAGCGGGTAAAGCGTGAAGTTGCTTCGCCTTGATCGCGAATTTAAGCAAATGCCGCAACCTTGAGAGGTACCGGTGTGCGGACGCGTCCGACCGTTCGTGCACAACTGTTTCAACCTTATTTCCCAAGCGTTTCTGCCGCGTGTATGGCTTCGCAAGTATCCAGACTTTGAAATTCATCACCCGTAAATAATCGATGTTCTTGACGGGTTCGGCGCCGAAAAATTCGGTCATCGTATCCAGCTTTTGAAGTTCTTCTTCCAGTGTCTTCAATCCTTTCGTTTTCAGATAGGGCTTGTAATGCTGTTCGACAAAGTCTGCGAACCCGCCCTTCGCCAACATGACCGACGTTCCCTTGCGTTTATGTTCCTCCTGCCTTTCCTCGATCCATGCCCAACCATCCGCTCTAGTCACCAACCCCGACCGCCTAGACTCCACGTTCCATTCCTTTCCGTCCCAAAGTGCGAATATGGCACGGTACGTCTTCTTCTTGCCATTCTTCCCTTCCACAAACACGTTAGTGTAGATCCCCGCCGCCTGATGCTTCTTGCCGATGTCGATTTTTGCCATGATCTGGGGAATATTTTGGGGAATAAAACTCTTCCCCAAGTGGTATTTCGGTGTCCTTTTCTGTCTTCCAATGACCTAGATTGTCCCGTTAACCCGATCAAAGACAGTATATTACATAGCTAAGTGATTGTAAACAGAAATCAACACTCACGGACTGAAAATCCGCGTGTCGGCGGTTCGACCCCGTCTCTGGCCACCATACATTTCAAATAATAGAAAGGCTTTTCTTCACGCCAATTTTACAGCTTTAGCTTCAATCCTTCATGCGACGCCACGAAACCTAGGTTTTCGTAGAATCGCAATGCATCCGGCCTCAATTTATCCGTTGTCAGTTGGACCAAAATACAATTTCTTTCTCTAGAGCGACTTATTGCCCGATCGAACATGCTACGGCCAAGTCCGTACGAGCGGGCTCTGTTTGACACTCGGACGCCTTCGATCAAAGCTCGCCACCCTCCTTTGTAAGTTAGATACGGAATGAAGGTTATTTGAAGCACCCCCAGAACCTGATCATCTTTGACCGCGACGATCAATTCATTGTTCGGATCGGTGTGAATAGCCTCGAAGGCTGCCTGGTAGGAATTAGAAACAGGAAGTGAAGGGTCTTCGCGCTTTGCCCCAAGTTCGTCGTCGGCAAGCATCGACACAATAGCTGGGAGATCTTGGATAGTAGCAGCTCGAAAAAAGACATTGTTATTCATATCCATACTTACCTCAAACTCTCTCTCAAACGGCTCATCCGAGGCTTGGTTCTTTTATGAGCGTCGGCCACCGGCGTTCGATGGACACACCATTTGTCGGCGATCTCTAAAAGCTTTGGTATTCGCACATCGGAAACTTCGGTGTTGAACTCGATTTTTCTTAAAAACCAATCGATCTTCGCTCCGCCCAATTCGCGATCTAGGCAATTTTCGTCACGCGCCTTGGCATGTCCAACTTGAGCGGCAAAGGATATTTCTCTTTCAATTTCGTCTTAATTTAGTTGACGTCGGGCCTTTGCACAGTTGCCGAGGCCTGTTTCCGCGGCCCTTTTTCATTTCCTTTTTCATTTAATGCTTGACGAGGCGACGGACTGCGGCGAGGGCGTCGTCAAATGCTGTTTTCTTTTCCTGCGGTCGGCAATTGACGCCGCGGTCGTCGATAAAGGCATCCGCCAACGGCTTTCCCTGGCCGATGTAAACATCTGAGAATGGTATCTTGTTCCGCTCGAGCCAATCGATGATATGGATACGCGATTGCCCAGGTGAGAGGCGGCCGACAGCGTCGCGGTCAGACGCGTCGGTCGAACATCGGCTGGTAAAGATGATGATCTCGGCAAACTCGGCGATCGACTCGGCAAATTCGCGAGCTCCGTCGATGGGTTTGCCGATCTGATCGTGGCCATGCCAGCGGTCGTAGCGCGCAAGCACGCCGTCCAGGTCGACACAAACGCGGAGTTTTCGCTTCACCTTCAGCTTTTCCTTCGCCGGCTTCGGGGTGGGTCGATGAAATGATTCGGGAAGCTTCGATGGCCGGCTGGCGGTGAGCAACTCGATCGCCTCGGCACCTTCGAGCCATTCATTTTCGCCGAGCAGGTCGAAATTCCATACACGAGTGTAATGGTGCCGAACCGGATGCCTCCCAGGAAGGCGCAACCCGTAGGGCAGGTCGTCCGGCTCTACCTCACGCCGCGGCGGAAAGACCTCCGGCTTTTTTTCAAGGCCGAATTCCGCGTAGTCAGCCCGCATTGCGTCAACATAATCATAGACCTCGTCCAGCAGATACTCATCATCGAGAATCGTCCATATGTGGTAACCGCCGACGCCGTTGCTGTCCATCAGGATCGGATCGAAGCCATCCTTTCGCAGGCGATCGGACCAGTCGATCGCAGCCGAGAAATTGGCGTCCGCCAGCTCGTCGGCGTTGATCATGTGTTCATCGTGCAGGTCGATGTCGATCGTGAACCATTTACATGTCGAATGATCGCTGATCGAATGCAGGCCGATCAAATGACCGGGAGAACGGCCCGCGAAATGACGCCGCAGCTTTTCGAGCGTGATCATATCCGTCCCGCTTTTTCGTCGTTCGGGGATCGGCAGCATTACAACGCGAACCTCGTTGTTGCTCAGCGTATATTGGCTCCAGACATCGCGGCGGTTGACTAGCCGCTCCATTGCCCATTCAGCCAGGTCGTCGGCCGAACGCTGCCATTCCTCGGCAAGCCAAAGCAGACGTTTGTCGTCGCCAAATTCGATGAATGGTTGAGCCATTAGCAGGCCTTCTCCCATCCGCCGATAAAGTTTTTGGCCGCGAATTCATCAAACATTTTCCTGGCCGAACGCTCACTGCCGGCCACCTTTATGTCACGGACGAGCGGTTTTGCACGGTTGGGACTGAAGTCGGTCAAGTAGATGACATATGCCGGAAACTCGGGGTCTTCTTCCTTGTTGGTCTTCCAAAGCAGTAGCTTCCGGACCATCAGGTTTTCCTTCATCGTCTTGGTATAGACGCTGCGCTCGATGACCTTGCTCGGCACCTTTTCATCGGCGCGCGCCGGCCGATCGACATCCTCGATCGCGGTACGTTCGGCGATCTGGCGGATGCCGGTGTCTTCCTTGCCGGCTTCTTTGTCATCGCGGAGACGAATGAACTGCGGACTTATTACGCTGACAAGCGGCATACGGCGAAGCGCCGAATATCGCTTTCCGTCCCATTCGAGAACCATCCGATTGACCGGGCCGCCGCGGACGCGTTCTTCGATCATGTCCAGGCACGAGATCTCAATCACCGGACCGGGTTCGATCATTTCGTAAGCGACGAAATCATTGTTGACCGCGACGTATTCCGAGGGAACGACTTTTTTCTTGAATTTCTTGAGCAGCTCACGCCGCTCGTCATCCGAAAAGCCGCCGCCGACCCGCGTCAATTCCTGATAAGTTCCATCGCCACGAACTACCGCGACGAGCAGATCGTGAAGCATTACTTTGCGGTCGTCCGATCCTTCGGAATAACCTATGACGGCAACGTCGAGATCATGCCGCGTCTTTATCTTGTACAGGCCAACATTATCGTGCCGTAGAACGATTCCTTCGGCATTTCCCTCGACGACCCATTCGGTAAACAGTTTGAGGACCTTATCCAGATCGTCGGTTACGTGGTGCTCGACGACATGGACCTTCTTGCCTTTATCAAACCATTTGCTCAAAAGGTCAAAAACATTCTTTGCCGACAGCTCGGATTTGCCGTCGGCTTCGATGACGTCGAAGACCGCGAGGCCGATGTCATCAAGCTGCTCTTTTTTTTTCGGCGAGCGAAGCGTCCCCACGACCTGCTGTACTAGATTCGCCTTCGACGACTCGTCGAGCATGTAATATTCCGCAGCAAAAATGCACGATTTGACCTTGGCTTTGACGAGGAGCTTAGCGGCCTCATCCAAACATGGTAGGCCGTAACGCGTTGTGCCGCCAGGGTTTACTGATATGATATTTTTGCCGTCAAAGACGACCATCGCAAATTCGCCATTGTACTTGCGGGTCGCGTAGAACCCTCTAGCTTTGGCGACGCGCGAAACGTCCTGCGGCGAGATCAACCGCATCGAACCGCTCATTCGCCGGCGATATTCTTGAGCTCTAGCCCACAAACTCGGGTCAGCCAGACCCGTCGCTTTGCCAACGAAATAGCCGAATTTGCCTTTGGATTCTTTGCTGACGAGGCCCTTCATTTATCTTTCTCTTCCTTCGGCGTTCGCAGTTCCATGTTCGAAAGGTGCAGCAACAAGCAATACGTGTTTCCTTTTACGCGGCCCTCGAGGAAGGCATTGTACTGCTTACCGCCGCGGTGCATTACAAGTGGGTCTTTACCTTCCGGGCCGCCGCGAAGAAGCAGCAGCGAATCCTTTTTCGCGAGGTCCTTTGCCATCTCAAGCAAGAACTCAAACGTCAGCCCGTTTATGTGCACCAGTTGTTTTTTGTTCGTGAAAACAAACCGAGTGATAGCGTCGCTTTTCTTGATAAGCTTTCCGGTCCATCGGAGCGGAAACTCCGAATTCATGTTCTGCAGCAGCTTTTTCCGCGGCCGCTTTTCGCGGACAGAGCCGTCGGGGTCCTTGATGATCTCAAATTCTTCGACGAAATGGACGATGCCGCGCTCATTAACGTAAACCCGCGAGGTGTCCGTCAGAATGCGTCCGAATTCCTCCATGTCGACCTCGGGATCGCCGTCAACAAGCGTCTTCGCGAGCTTTTCTACTTTCTTAACTTTTTTTACAAGTTCGGGCAGGTCGTGGTTCGTGTCGGATTTTAAGACGCGGCGATTTTGGACTGGTTTTCCTTTGGCGTCTACGTAATAGACCTCGCGGCGTTCGTTGAGGCTTTCTAATGCGACCACCGCATCACGATTTCGGGCGTTGCTTATGTTTATCGCCATAGTCGTTACCTAGAAAAGTGAAAAGTCGATGTCATCCGCGGCGATGCCCTGCTCGTCTTCCGGCGAAATTACCGCGACCTGGTTGAACCCGACAAATTCAAGCTCCGCCGGTTTGCCGACAACCATAAATGCCTCTTCCGAGTTGCCGATAAGAAATGCCTGATCGTGTTCCAGTCCGGCACGATAGCTGAAAGGAAAACTGAATATCTCGGCTTTGCCTAAGCGTTCAAGTATTTTGGCCAGATCGGAATCTGGAGCCGGCGTAAGCTGATAGACGGACTTTACGATCAAGGAAAGATAGTCATCGATCGTGGCTTTCGTTAGTTTGTTCGGCGCGTCAAATGACGACGGCACCTCTTCGATCTTATCGCCGTCGATGTTCAGCGGCGTCAGTTTGTCGCGATCCAGCGAGTCGCCCTTTTCGTTGAGAACCTCAAGCGCGGTGCCGCCTGTGTCAATAAGCGTCTTGCCGTCAGAAGCAAGGAGTTTAAGCATCGCTGGATTCCCTTTCTCATCCACGGCCTCGATCTCAACTTCGCCGTAAAGCTTAGCCCTGTCGATCTTTTTCAGTTCGACATGAAACTCGCTTTTCGCCAATTTTAGGACAAGTGTGGCCGGCATATTACGGTCTTTCTCAAATCTCTTTAGAAGTCATTATCAAACAAACGGCGGTATATCTACAAGTTCTTTCTGTTCAAACCGTCGCGTATGTTAGATTTAGCTCAAGCGTATATGGAACCGTTAGCAAGCCGTATCAGGCCGGCAAATTTGGATGAATTCATCGGACAGGAACACCTCGTCGGCGACGGCAAACCGTTGCGATTGGCCATCGAACAGGGACATCTTTTCTCGTTCGTGCTATGGGGAACGCCTGGGACAGGCAAGACGACGCTCGCGCGGATCTATTCGAACGCGGTGAACGCGGAGTTCTACGAGCTGTCCGCAGTGTCCGCGGGAAAGGACGACATTCGCAAGCTGGTCGAGAGGCGAACGCTCGGCGATAGGCCGCGTATTTTATTTCTGGATGAGATCCATCGATTCAACAAAGCACAGCAGGATTTTCTTCTGCCGTATGTGGAAAGCGGCGAACTGGTATTGATCGGCGCGACGACCGAGAACCCCAGCTTCGAGATCATTCCCGCATTGCTATCCCGGCTACGCGTGTTTGTGCTCGAGGGGTTTACGCACGAACAGATGGCTGCTGTTATTGCCCGCACCGGTTTCGAGATCGACCCTGAAACTTCCTCTTGGTTAGTACAGGCCGCTAATGGCGACGCCCGGCAGGCCATCACAATGATCGAGAATACGGCCGAGCTGTATGATGAGGTCACCGTAGCAACGCTTACGGAGACGATCCAGTCGCGATTTATTCGGCACGATAAGAAAGGCGAAGAGCATTACAACGTGATCAGCGCTTTCATCAAATCGATGCGTGCGAGCGACGCCGATGCCTCTCTTTACTATCTTGCCCGAATGCTGGAGGCAGGCGAAGACCCGAAGTTCATTGCCCGCCGAATGGTAATATTTGCCTCTGAGGACATCGGGCTCGCACAGCCGACGGCGCTGGTCGTGGCAAACGCAGTTTTCCGGTCGGTCGAGACGATCGGGATGCCGGAATGCATCCATAACCTCGCCCATGGCACCGCATTTCTCGCCAACGCTGCCAAGGACCGAAGCGCGACCAACGCGATCGGAGCGGCAATGGAAGACGCAAAGAAATTCGGCAATCTTCCCGTTCCCATGCACCTCCGCAATGCTCCGACCAAATTGATGAAAGACCTCGGCTACGGCGGCGATGCCGACCGAACCGAAGGCGACGACCGCCTGCCGAAAAAACTCCACGGAAGACGCTATCTTAAGTAATCAAGTCGGATCGATCGGGTTCGATCTATTTGTTGAAACCCCGCGCGAAATGCTATCGTAAAACAAAAAGTGACCGAAATCATCTTCTGGTCAGAATTGCGAAGAACATGAGAGACGCAACAAACAAAAGAGATATCGCCGACGAGATCCTCGACGCGACCGACAAACTCTTGAGCCGACGAGGATACAAAAAAATGACGATCGATGACCTTGCCCGCGAGGTCGGTATCGGCAAAGGCAGCGTCTATCTGCATTTCAAGAGCAAGGAGCAGATCGCCCTTTCGCACGTTGACCGGATCGTCGACCGATTATTGAACCGCCTGCACGAGATCGCCGCCGATACATTGCCGCCCGACCAACGGCTTTTAGAAATGCTCGTCGAACGCGTCGAGTTCCGTTTCCGGAGCGTCCAGCATTATACAGAAAGCCTCAATGAGCTACTCGCGAGCATCCGGCCGGCATTGCTCGAACGTCGTTGGAAGCATTTTGAGATGGAAGCCAAAATTTTCGCAAAGGTCATTGACGATGGCATCGAATCGGGCATGTTCCGGGGTCTTGATCCGATCGAGACTGCAACAGCGATGTTGATCTCGACGAACTCTCTTCTACCGTTCAGTCTAAGCGTCAAGGAACTTGGCGAACTCGATGAGATCCGCGGCAAGGCCGAGCAAACGGCTCGCCTACTTATATATGGCCTGATCAATAACGGCCGGGAAAAGCCATTCGATTCCTGATCCCCTGGAGGTATCAAACTATCGCTTCCAGTAAGTTCGGATCTTCATATCGAGCATCGGGAACGCGCAATATTCTACATTGCGGCCCGATTCGCGAAGTTTTTGAACCATCGGGATCGCGGCGTCGGCGTTGCGAGTGTGAACGACGATCGTCGCGGCCCGATGGAGGTCCTGGCGTTCGTTCAACCATTCGGCAATCGCATAACCCGTCGATGCGTAATCGTTGTGATCGTTCGAGGCGTAATGATGCGGTAAAAGGTCGTGGTCCAAAAAGATCGCGTCGAACGAGCCTGTTTCCAACGCGGCTTTCGCTTCTTCGACCGTCTCGGTTATCTCGAGGTGATCACCCTCAAACCTTTTTTCGAACCAGAGATGTCGGCGTCGGTCATCGTCAAGGAGAAATACGCTGATCGGCGTGCGTTCGGCCGTCGTATCGGCTAAACCGAACTTGATCAGGATGTTGCGGAGAATTCCCATAAAAAATATTCAGTAAAATCAATATAGCACAAACGCCATTCGCAGCATGATTCGCCCGGCCGCAGGTTGCGGTGATACAATCTGGCTCATTCAAAGAGTATTATAACGCTGATCAGGGACGGTCGCCGTTTGGCCTAAGAATATGCAGAAAGAAGCTCTCAAAAATCAAAAAGTATCGGTCTTTCCCGGCAAAGATGCCGCCAGTCCTGCTTCTGATGCGGTAATGGAGGCGGACGTATGCCCTAAATGTTTCGGATCCGGCATGGAGGTCATTCAGGGCAAGGGAGCAAAGCCCTGCAGTTGTAAGCTCCGCAACGACCGAAGCGACCCGTTTCAGAAGGTCCGCGTGCCGCGACGGTATAATGGGTGCCATTTCAACAGCTTTCGAGCAGAGCATCCGACACAGGCGAGCGCCGTTCGATTTGCGATGCAGTTCACACAGGAATATCCGGCGGTGGATCAGGGCCTCTTGCTTTCCGGCCCGGTCGGCGTAGGTAAGACGCACTTGGCCGTTTCGATCCTGAAAGGCCTGACGGAACGCGGCTTTTCGTGCCTGTTTTATGAATTTGGAGCTCTGCTGAAAGAGATCCAGGATTCGTATAATCTGAATACCAAGACATCTGAGTTGGCGGTACTTGCGCCCGTGCTGAACACAGAGATCCTGGTGCTGGACGAACTTGGTGCGTCAAAGCCGACCGACTGGGTGAAAGACACGATGGCGCACATCATCAACACGCGTTATAACGACAAGAAGCACACCATTTTTACTACGAATTACCTTGACGCCAGATCCGGGACAGAGGAAACGCTTGAAGATAGGATCGGGGTACGGTTACGTTCGCGTCTTTTCGAAATGTGCCGAACGGTAAAGATCGACGGGAAGGATTACCGCCGCAATTTTCACAATTCGCAGGGCGTTTAGGCCGTTACGGGCTTTCGAGCCGCCTTTGGCTTTTGACGCCATTTTGCAATTCGTATCGCAATCAACCCGCCTAAGACAACAGCAAATATCAACGGCCAGAAAATGTCCGATTTTACGATCATCCAGAAATGGACGACGCCAAGGATCGCAATCAGGTAGCTGAGTTTGTGCAACCGTGCCCAATTCTTTCCGCCGATGCGTTTGATCATCCCGTTTGTCGAAGTAACTGCCAGCGGAACGAGCATCGCGAACGCCGCCATCCCGACGGCGATGAAAGGGCGCTGCCAAATGTCGCCGACGATCGCGGCAATACTAAGGCTCTTATCGAAGATCGAATATGTGACGAGGTGCAGCGATCCGTAAAAGAATACATAAAGCCCGAGCATCCGGCGATATTTTACTACCGCGTTCCAGCCGGAAATGATGCGAACAGGCGTGACCGCCAGCGTAATTAACAAAAAGGTAAGCGTTAGAACGCCCGTCGCCCTGAGAAAAAACTCGATCGGGTTAGCTCCGAGCCCACCAAAGTAGGCGTCGTAGATCAGAAACGCCAATGGAATAAGCGCATTGACCGAGATCAGGATCTTGTTGAACTTTACTTCATTCATCAAAACAACTTTTTGAGATCCATTCCTTTGTAAAGTTCTGCCACTTCGGCGCCGTAGCCATTAAACATTAACGTCTCTCGCATCGAATATTCGCCTATTCGGCGTTCGGTCGCCTGCGACCATCGCGGATGGTTGACCTCGGGATTCACGTTCGAATAGAAGCCGTATTCACGCGGGGCGGAAATGTTCCAAGTCGTCGGCGGCTCGGTCTCGGTGAGCGTTATCTTAACGATGGATTTGATGCTCTTAAAGCCATATTTCCACGGCACAACGAGCCTGATCGGAGCTCCGTTCTGATTCGGCATCGCTTTCCCATAGAGTCCTGTCGCCAAGACCGTCAGCGGATGCATCGCTTCATCGAGCCGAAGGCCTTCGACATACGGGAAATCGATGCCGGCCGATAGCGACGACTGCATTAAGTTCGGGTCGTACAGCGTCTCAAATGCAACGTATTTCGCCGTCCCAAGTGGTTCGACTCGGTCCAGTAACGATTTGAGCGGAAAGCCGACCCAGGGTATCACCATCGACCACGCCTCCACGCATCGGAAGCGGTAAACACGTTCCTCCTGAGGAAATTTGAGCAGTTCCTCGATGCCGAGAGTCTGCGGCCTTTGCACGAGCCCGCCGATCTCAACGTTCCACGGTAATGTCACGAGACTCGTCGCAGCCGCCGCAACGGCTGTCTTGCTGGTCGAAAACTCGTAAAAATTGTTGTAGTTCGTGATCTGCCCAAAGGTGTTGATCTTTTCGTCGGTTATCGCCGGTTCACTCCCGTCGACGGTGTCGAGCGGAGCCGTGTCAGCTGTTTCCGAAGACCCGGGGCTGAAATATCGATATGTCAGCCCCGTCGCGGCGGCCGTTCCCGCCAGCGCGGCTCCGCGAAAAAAATTACGCCGATTCAGATAGATATGTTCGGGTGTGATCTCGCTGGATCTGATGTCTGACGGTTTTTTCATCGGTAGAAAGGATTTCGCCGCAAAGAACTTATTAGTTTCATGGCTTAATTACCTGAAACTATGTCGTTTATTCCCGTTTGGAACCGATCATCGTTACATTATATGCCTAGTTTTAACGCGGTAGTAGTGGAATATCCGAACTTTTGGGAGTATGCACAAAAAGATTTAACAAAGTACTTCCATTTTGAACGATTTGCGCTTATACTGTTTTTGGCTCTTCGCCTATCCTCGTTCAACCACGCCTAAATATGCCCGCACCGACACAACTGTTACAAGACGGACGTTACCGGATCAGCAATCAGATACCGCTTAACGGACAAACCTCAGTCTACGAAGCCTACGACACAGTTCGTAACGTGAACGTAGTTGTAAAAGAGATCGTAGTCCACCTGAACAAGGTGACGACTGCAGCCCAGCAGGAACAAATGCGTCTGGCGTTTGCCGAGCAAGCGAAGATCTTGAGAGAGGTCGATCACGATTCACTCTTGCAGGTCGTCGACTATTTTTCCGAGATCGGCCGCCAATATCTCGTCCTCGAAGATGTCGATGGGGATTGTCTCGCTGACGCGGTCGAAAGCGGCGCGGTCAGCTTTGCCTCGGCGGACGTGGTTAAATGGGGTGATCAATTGCTGGACGCGATCAGCTATCTCCACAATCATAATCCGACGGTCATTCACGGCAGCATTAGGCCGCAGAACATAAAGCTCCTGGGTGACGGACGCATCAAGCTGCTCGACGTGGGAATTCCAGATGCCTCAGGCAATAAGATCAGTACAAGTATCTTTGCCCAAGGCGTTGACACCGAGATCAGTTATTCGCCGCTCGAGCAGATCTGGAGCAGTCTGGACCCGGCATCGCAGAAGGTCATTGCGAACAGCTTTGACGAAGCAAACGCACGAGCGTTGAACGAGCCGCTCGGCCCTCGAAGCGATGTTTACGCACTCGCGGCCACGCTCTATCACCTCTTAACGGGAAGGAAACCCGTCGACTCGCTTGAACGCGCGATCGATATTTTGGACGGAAAACCAGACCCGCTAAAACCGGTGATCGATTTCGCACCAATTGTTGAGCCGGAGATATCGGATGTGGTGATGAAGGGAATGTCGATCAAAATCGGCGACCGATTCGAATCCGCATCGATGATGCGTCAGGTGCTGAAAACCTCAGTGGTCAGGGCAAAGGAACGCGAGGCCGAGGAAGAACGCGAGCATCAGGAAGCAGCCGAGGTACTGCGAAATACGACCCCGCGAACGCCGATAACGACCATGAATTTTAGGCAGGCTGGAGGCTATGACCCAGCGACGCCGCCGGCTCCCGCTCCGCCCGTGACCCCGGCGCCACCAGTTCCGGCAAGCACAATCGAAGCGGATCAGTCGGCACTGTTGGCGCAAAAGCTGCGCGAAGTAGAAGAGCAGCGTTTACTAGCCGAGCAGCGTGCAGCCGAAGCCGAACGCCTTCTCCGTGAAAAAGAAGCGGCAATGGCGCGAGCGGCCACTTCGATAGTTCCGGTGGCTCCCGTACTGGAATCGGATCTTCTGGAAATACCATTCGGCCCGCTAGACATTCCGTCGGTCCCGCCAGTTCGCCAGGCCGCACCGATCGTAATACCTGCGGCACCGATTATTAGCGACCCCGAACCCAAACCCGAAGTCTTTACTGCTCCGGAACGCGAACTTGAATCGTTTGAACCGGAAGCAGATCCATTTATTTCCCAGGAACCGGACCATGTGTACGAGGCAGCAGATACCGGGCCTACTGAGCCGGCCTATGCCAATTCAATGGCATCCGATCAAGACGGCGAGAACCATTTCGCGCTCGGCGGTGATTATTCAGCCGCACAGCGATCATCGCTTCCGATATCCGCAATAGCCGGCGGCGGCGCATTGCTGGTCGTCTTGTTGATCATCGGCGGTTGGTTCATGCTCGGTTCATCTGAGAATACGCCGGCTCCGACTCAAATGCAGACCACAGTATCGGCCGAACCGCCGGCAGCCGTAGAACCGGCTGTGACCGAACAAGCGAATTTACCTGAGCAGGTTAGCAGTGCCGCTCCGGATCCGGCCGCTACGGATCAGCCGGTCATCGAACCGGCGGCGATCCCGTCAACCGCTACGCCTGCGAGAACACCGCGTAAGCCAGCAGCAGTACCAGCCAAAACACCCGTTAAAAAGGCTGTGACGGTCGACGACCTGATACGTGACAACTAGCCGCATCTCGCTGCCCCGAGGTGCCTCGACAAACTTGATCCAAACCAAACGAATAAGGCTATGAAACCCCTAAAACCCCGCTACGAAAAATTCAAAACTCTTCGCTCGATAGTACTGATATTTGCCGTTCTTTGTATCGGCACCGCCTCTATCGCTCACGCCCAGACCCCGCAGCTAAGCCTCGCTGATCTGCTAATCGGCCTGCGGTCGCAAAAAGTGCCACTGCCGGAACGAAATCGGATCCTTACGGAAGCTGTAAAGGAGCGTGGGATCACGTTTGTCTATAGTGAAGAAATAGCAAAGGAACTTGCGGCTACCGGTGCCGGCCCGGAACTCATGGCGGCGATTCGCGACAAAGGAACGCCGAAACCGGTTGCGACTCCGGCACCGCCAGATCACACCTTTTATCAACGAAGGGCCAATGAAAATGCGGTCAAGGGTGATTACAAGCTCGCTCTTGCGGATTACAACAAAGCGGCCGAACTCAAGTCAGACGATTTCACGATCCTTTTAGGTCGCGGCAGAACGCATTTCAATTTACGTGCATACGACCTTTCGGTTGCTGACTACAACAAGGCGCTCGAGCTCGCACCAAATGAATCTTCGACCTACTTTAATCGCGCAGTTACTTATGAACGAATGGGTGAGCTCGCTAACGCAATGGCGGATTACAAAAAGGCGATCGAACTCGACGAAAACAATGAGGCCGCGAAGGCGAATTTGAAGCGCTTACAGGACGAGATCGCGAAGATCGAGGCACTAAAGATCGAGGCTGATGAAAAGGCCAAAGCTGACGCTGCAGCCGCGGCGGCACAAAAAGCCGCTGAGGAACGAGCCGCGGTCGTGCCCGCCCCTGAATTCCTTCCTGTCGGTACGTTGACGAGTTCGAATGCCATTCGGATGGCAATGCCTCAGTATCCGGCTATCGCCGCCCGATCTCGTATCGAAGGCCGCGTGACGGTTGAGGTCGAACTCAATGAGAAAGGTGATGTCGTTAAGGCCGATGCCATCAGCGGCCCACAGATGTTGCGTGGCCCGGCAGAGGACGCCGCGAAACGCTCGAAATTTAAGCCATACAATTACAATGGTACGCCGACCAAGGCGAAAGGCTCGATCGTTTACAACTTTAGTCTAAAGCCGGGCGAAGACGATTGATTGACTCTTTACTCTGTTTTTCGTGCGGGCGAGTCGGAAACGGCCGCCCGCTTTTTTAGTATCCTGCAGCGGCACCAGCTTCTGACTCTCCCCCGCTGGCCTCCTGAGCGATCTTCACGCCGACGCTCGCACCAATCCTCGTGGCACCGGCCTCGAACATTGCCCGTGCGTCATCTATTCCCTTAACGCCGCCAGATGCCTTGACGCCAATGTCACGGCCAACGGTTCGCCGCATCAAGCTTACATCGTGTGCCGTCGCCCCGCCCTTTGAGAATCCGGTCGACGTTTTAACGAAGTCGGCACCGGCGTTCTTAGCGGCTAGGCAGGCACGGACCTTTTCGTCGTCGGTGAGCAAGGCCGTTTCGATGATCACTTTGCAAAGCACCTTATTCTCGTGGGCAGCTTCGGTAACGGCACGAATGTCATCTTCGACCCCGCAATCGTCTCCTGATTTCAGCGCGCCTATATTGATGACCATATCCACCTCGCGTGCACCATCGAAGATCGCTCGCCGTGCCTCGAACGCCTTAACGTCAGGCAGCGTCGCCCCGAGCGGAAAACCGATGACCGTACAAACTGGAACTTTAGAACCGGCAAGAAACCGTGCCGCTTTTTTGACCCATGCAGGATTTACGCAGACCGATGCAAAGCCATATTTCACAGCCTCGTCGCAGAGCTTCTTGATATCGGCCTCAGCCGCCTCGGGCTTGAGCAATGTGTGGTCTATGAGGCTTGCCCAATCATGTGCCGTGGCGGTCTCGCCGAGAACGATCCCAATCCGCTCGGCTCCGGCATCGACCATCCGCTCGACATCGGCCTCGCAAAACGTTGGGCATGTCTCGTCGTTCTCCAGTTTCGACAGCACGAGGTCCGTGATCTGTTCGACCAATTGTTGATAACGTTCGTCGTTCATTCGTTTTATTAGCGGCGGTACTGACGGTCGATGTTATTGATCTTTTCAACGCGGCGTTTGTGGCGATCCTCGGTTATGTCAACGGAAAGAAACGCCTCAGCGATCTCCTTTATCTCGTCGAAAGACGATTGGCCGCTGCCGAGCGTTAAAATGTTCGCGCCGTTGTGTTCGCGGGAGTTTCTGGCAAGCGGGACCGAATAACACGCTGCTGCACGAACGCCAGGAACCTTATTCGCCGCCATCGCACTTCCGATCCCTGCTCCGTCGATCAGGATGCCCGCCTCGACGTGTCCCGCACCGACAGATTTTGCCAATTCGTGGGCTATGTCCGGGTAATCAACAGCCTCGCGGGAGCTCGTCCCAAAATCGCGCATTTTGACGCCCAGATCGGCAAGATGTTGCCTCAGCATTTCTTTGAATTCGAAACCACCGTGATCTGCACCGATAGCGACCGACCGAACCAGGATCGCACTATTCCTCGCGGCCTTTGAGATCAGTTCAAAATTCTTTTCCGCCGCGATATCCTGCGCAAGCGGCGTGAGTTTGACTCCCTCAGCCACGCGGATCCGCGAACCGGGTTCGAGGCCACGCAAGTCGTCCTCGGTTATCAAATTCTTGGAAGATTCGTCGCGATCGAATTCGCGTTCGAACCGCGGCCGCAGTGAGTTTACGACGACATGTTCGGGCGAGAAAGCCCCCGGTGCCGGTTCGTCATCTGGGAACTTTGCAAGCACCTCGCGGACCATTGCCCGCACCCGATCACGCTTTGTCGAATTGCCGCCTTCCATAATGTGAGCGGGACATCCACGACTTGAAAACGATCCCGTCATTGAATAGTATTGCTAATCTCGCATTGGTTCAAATACAGAAAATTATGTCCACCCAAACCGCCGAACGAGCCACCACCGAATTCACAGACCCAAACCTTTCGGTGCTTTACAGCAAGCAGGTCATCGCCGACCGCGTAGGTGAGCTGGGTAGGCAGATCGCTGATGATTATGCCGGTAAAGAGATCGTCGTGGTCGGTGTGTTGAAGGGTTCGTGTGTCTTCATGGCAGACCTGATGCGTGAGATCGACCTGCCGATGACCATCGATTTTATGTCCGTGTCGAGTTACAAGGGCGGAACCGTCTCCACCGGCGACGTGGAGATACTGAAGGACCTAAGCAACCCGATCCGCGAAAAAGACGTGTTAGTCGTTGAGGATATAGTAGATACCGGCTTAACGCTGACTCGCCTTCTTGAACTGCTCGGTTCACGTGGCGCGAATTCGATCAAGCTGGCGGCATTGTTGGACAAACCCGAGCCGCGCATCAACAAACAGCTTCGCATCGACTACACCGGCTTCATAATTCCGAACGAATTCGTTGTCGGTTACGGCCTTGATGCGGCAGGGCGATATCGCAACCTTCCGTTCATCGCCGTTGTGAAAGACCCGGCCAAGATCTGACGACGATCTTTTCTCGCTCAGACAGACGGGTCGAACCGCTTCCGGCTTGCGAGAAGGCCCTTCGTCAAAAATAATAAGGCGACGAGGTGAAAGCCAAAGCCGAAGAAGTCGCGAAATCCGACCGTGATGATCGCGTCGACAGCATAGAGAAATATACCTAAGACAAATGCCTTGTCATTCCCTTTCCGAGCAAAATAACCTAGAACGATAAATAGGCCTGCGAGCGCTAGGTTAATAGGAAGCCCTGTTAACGAAACTGGAGCAAGCGTCCCGGCACGGAAATACTCATCGACCGCCCGAGTTGCCCCTAGCCCGAACGTGGTGTGTCCCAGCCCGGAAAACGTGACGAGGAGCGAGTTGATCCCGCCGAGCGCCGCTACCCAGAAGAACCAATCGGCGCCACGCCGCATATCCGCTACTTTGGTGTGCATCGTAGAGGGGCTTTCCGCAAAAGTTTCCATAAGTTTTTCCTCCTTTCGAGATCTGAACGGCGGAATTCTATCATAAGGTACGCGGCCCCAGATAAATTTTTTTGGGCGGGAATGGTATTTGTATAGGCATCTCAAATATTGTGCCCGTTTGCCATTGACCATCGCTTATTTCTTTCGTATAATCTTAGGTTTTCGGCCAATAGCCGAGAGTTCGCTTCGTGAGCGGGAGAATCAACCAATGAGTTACGCGATTATCAAGACAGGTGGAAAGCAGTTCGCGGTCGAAGAAGGCCAAACGCTGCGTGTTCCTTCGATCGACGAAAAAGAAGGAAAAAAGGTGGAACTTACTGCCCTTGTCCTCGGCGGCGGAGCGGACGCAAAGTTGGGCGGCGACGCCATCGTGTCGGCGTCGATCATCGGACATGGCCGCGGCGATAAGATCATCGTCTTCAAAAAGAAACGCCGCAAGCAGTACAAACGAAAGCAGGGCCACCGTCAAGGATTTACAGAAATAAAGATCGAAAAGGTCTAGTTGGAGGAAAGCGGTTTTAGATCGCAGATCTTGATAGCGAATCCAAGATCGGCGATCCGAGATCCCAAAGCAATAATATGGCACATAAAAAAGGTGTAGGATCATCACGTAACGGCCGCGACTCGAATGCCCAGCGGCTTGGGCTGAAAAAGTTCGGCGGCGAGCACGTCCTCGGCGGCAATATTCTCGCCCGTCAGCGCGGCACGAAATGGAAGCCAGGCAAAAACGTTGGACGCGGCAAGGACGACACGCTGTTTTCGCTTATCGAAGGCTTTGTTAAATTTGAGGACAAAGGCCGAAAAGGCAAGTTCGTCAGCGTTTACGCCGAAGGAGCTGCTGAATTGGCTCCGCGAACGGCATAGATCTTTATCGTCCGTTCGGAATTAATGACCGCTTTGGAGCTCGAATGCCTTCAAAAGCGGTTTTCTTTTTGCTACGAAAACTTTTTTTTTGCGAAGACTCTCAGTTGTTTTTCCACAGCCTAATTCTATAAACGTAAGTTGGCTCCAGGAAGGTGTGGCGTTTAGATTGGGCTGTAGAGATTTCCACATTTTTTTCCACAAGCGGAACAGGAAATTATCCACATACTTGGCAGAACTCTTGGGCCGAAATCGGGAAAACTTAAAGTAGATTCTACTTGACTTCGAAAATAACCGGTGTATTATCGCTTCACAGTCGAATTGCTTACGGGCTTTTTGACCGGAACAGGGATAGGCGAACAGAAGCGGTGACGCATTGTTCGAGGGTTTCAACGAGCGGAAAGCTGAAACTATTTACGCCCTCTTCCGAAGCCGAAAGGTTTAGCCGGAGTCCTTCGGGACTTCTGGTCATTCGGATAAAAACGGATGACGCCGCCGAGACTTGATCAGCTCGATCGGTGCTTAGTCGCTCACATCTTCGGATGTTGAGCCTCGTTGCCGGGAACGTAACCGGTGGTGGAGGAAAAGCCACCAAACAAAAACCTAATGACATCTGGCACTTAGAGTGCAATGAGCGGCTTCGGCCTCTCTGATGTTGACCGGAGAATGGTCTCCCCGCTGAGACGCTTCGGGATACAAAATCTGCGAAACTACCGTGTACATGGTGTTTCGCAACCCTTTCAGAACACTTCGGTGTTCAGTCAGGTTGACGATCGCGTCGTTTCAAGTAATTGAGACGACGCTTTCGTCGTTTTGGGCCCGTGCAACGTGAAAAGCGATTTTACCTCTTAGCCGCAACCCCGTAGAATAAGGGTAATGTTCATTGATCGCGTCAAGATAAAGATAAAAGCCGGTGACGGCGGCGATGGCGTCACTGCTTTTCGGCGCGAGAAGTTTGTTCCCCGCGGCGGCCCGTCCGGCGGTGACGGCGGCGTCGGCGGCGACGTTTGGCTTACGGCCTCAGAAGGACTCAACACGCTCTTACACCTCCGTTACAATCCCGAACATAAGGCCGAACGCGGCAAACATGGAGAGGGCTCGAACCGTCATGGAAAGGACGGCGAAAGCATCACTGTCAACGTTCCGGTCGGAACTCAGGTGTTTGACGCCGAAAGCGGCGAACTGCTTCACGATTTTACCGAAGCCGGCCAGCGTTACCTGGCGGGCAAAGGTGGAAAAGGCGGCTGGGGAAACTCTCATTTCGCAACTCCGACCCGCCGAGCTCCAAAGTTTCACTACACAGGGCGGCCTGGTGACGAGAAAGAGCTGCAACTTGAGTTGAAGCTTATCGCCGATGTTGGCCTGGTTGGCTTCCCTAACGCCGGCAAATCGACGCTGATCAGTGTTATCTCTGCCGCAAAGCCGAAGATCGCCGATTATCCCTTTACAACACTCGAGCCGAATCTCGGCGTGGTCGATATGGGTGATTTCAGGACATTCGTCGTCGCCGATATTCCAGGCCTCATTGAAGGAGCCTCAGAAGGTGCGGGACTTGGCGACCGGTTTCTCCGTCACGTCGAACGAACGAAGCTCATCCTGCACCTCGTAGATATCTCGTCTATCTCCGGCCGCGACCCGGTCGAGGATTATGTGATCATCAACCGTGAACTTGCGAACTATAATCAAGACCTTGCCGACCGCCCACAGATAGTTGTTGCGACAAAGATGGATGCTATCGATGATCCCGAACGTCTCGCTGTATTGAAGAAAGCCGTAGAAAAAGACGACCGAGAGTTTTTCGAGATCTCGTCGGTAACTAACGCAGGCGTAAAGCAACTAGTTAACCGCGCCGCCCAGTTTCTGCTTGAAATGAACGAAGCCGAAGCGGTCGCTGTGGCGGCACCGGTCGAATAATGAAACGCATCGCATATTTTGGCGGGACTTTCGATCCGGTACACAGCGGGCATCTGAAGATCGGCTCGACGCTGACGGAGCTATTCGATCTCAAACAGTTCGTATTTCTGCCTGCCTTTCATGCACCGCACAAACCCGATCGTCCGCCAACATCCGCCTTTCATCGTTACGCGATGCTTTGCCTGGCGACACAAAACTTCCCACCGATGAGCGTTTCGACGCTTGAGCTTGAAACTGGCGAGAGGCGATACACGATCGACACCCTTCCCTTACTGCACAAACTTCACCCCGCCGCGGAGGTCTTTTTCGTAATGGGCGCGGATTCGTGGAGCGAGATCAGGACGTGGCGGGAATGGGAACGTGTCTTGCTCGAGGCAAATCATATCGTGGTCGGCCGTCCAGGATATGAAATAGCTACCGACCATGTTACCGATGGCGTGCGGCAGCGTGTTGTCGACCTTCGAGGCGAGGAAACATCGAGGCTGGTCGTCACCAACGACAAAGGCAAACACATATTTCTAATAGATACGGTGCGGTTCGATGTTTCGGCCACCGAGCTCCGTGACGACCTGCAAGACGGCGACCTTGAGCGGAAAGATGATATTCCCGCCGAGGTTGCAAAATACATTGAAAAATACGAACTTTATACCTAATGGAAGAAACTCAAGAAAAACTCCTTGCCCGCGATTCGGTCAAGATCGAACTGTCACAGAGCAATACGCCGTTTAACGCGCTTGATGACGAGATCAAACTGGCCATCACATGCGCGGCCGACAAAAAGGCTCAGGATCTGTCGGCCCTGGATCTGCGGGAGATCGCAAGCTTTACGGAATTTTTCGTTATAGCATCCGGAACAAATGTTCGTCAGGTTCAGGCTATATCAGACGAGATCAACGAACAGCTCAAAAAGCAGCACGGCCGCAAGGCGATCAGGATCGAGGGCTACAACTCAGGCGAATGGGTCCTGTTGGACTACGGCGACTTCATCTTTCACATCTTTAATGCCGAAGCTCGCGAATTCTATGACCTCGAACGCCTCTGGAGAGATGCCCGCCGTGTTGACATTCAGCTCGCTTAGATCTGCCTCTTGATGCAGGTTTCTACACGATCGCATAGATGGGTTTTCTAGCTCTAGAAATAATCATTGTCATCATCCTGATCATCGCCAACGGCATCTTTGCGATGTCAGAGATGGCCCTCGTCTCCTCCCGGAAATCACGCCTCCAACAACTTGCCGCCGAAGGAAGTGCATCGGCTCAGGCCGCTCTGGATCTCGCAAATCATCCTGATCGGTTCCTTTCGACGGTGCAAATAGGCATTACAACGATCGGCATCATCGCCGGTGCATTTGGCGGAGCTACGCTTTCGGGCCAGATCGCGACATTTATCGGAGAGAACGTGCCCTCGCTTGCTCCATACGCGACCGCTATTGGATTCACCATCGTTGTCGCTGCGATCACCTATCTTTCCCTTATAGTCGGCGAACTTGTGCCGAAGCGGATCGCCCTGACGATGCCGGAATCGATCTCGGCTTTTATGGCCAAGCCGATGTCGATCCTTTCCCGCGTCGCAAGTCCCCTTGTAGCCGTCCTTAGCTTCTCGACAGCGATTGTATTCAAGCTATTCAAGATCGACCGGCCGATCGATCAGCCGGTTTCGGAAGAAGAATTGAAACTCCTTATCGAACACGGAACTACTGCCGGCATTTTCGAAGCCACCGAAAAGGAGCTTGTCGAGCGAGTTTTTCGTCTCGGCGATCGTCGGGCGGTCTCGCTGATGACTCCGCGGCCCGATCTTTTCTGGCTGGATATCAACGACACTGAGGAGCAGATCCTGATGGAGATCGCAGGATCGAAATACTCGCGGTTTCCGGTATGTGACGGTCAGATCGACAATGTCGTCGGTATCCTGAAGGCAAAGGAGTATTTGGCCGGCAAGCTTCTGCGACCCGACTCGACTATCTCAAATTACCTGACAACGCCGCTCTACGTACCCGAAACGTCGTCCGCTTTCCATTTACTCGGTATCCTCAAAAAGGAAAACACGCACGTTGCGTTTATCATTGACGAGTTCGGAGCTATCGAAGGAATGGTAACGTCCAACGATTTTCTGGACGCGCTAGCGGGCGAACCGACCCTTTCGGAAACAGACGAAGCACTGATCCTCGAACGTACCGACGGATCGCTTCTGGTTGACGGGTCACTCCCGATCGATGAATTCGTTACTCGCACGGGTTACCGATCGCCCGACGGCGGCCGAGGCGACTATCAAACGGTCGCGGGCCTTTTGCTTCGGCTCTTTGGCCAGATACCGTCTTGTGGAGATACCATCTTGTCCGGCGGGTTCTTATTCGAGGTCGTGGATATGGACCGGCGACGGATCGACAAGATACTGGTCGTCGACCGCCGGTCAGCTGAGGCCGACATATGAAATTTCGGTTTATCTGGATCGGCAAGACGCGCAACAAACATTGGCGGGGCCTTCAGGACGAATATCTCGGCCGCCTCGAGCATTTCGTTAAATGCAGCATTGTTGAGGTCAAAGAGTCGGCACCGCACGAGGGGCCGGAAGCGGAGGCAAAGAAGTTTCTCAAACACTGGCCGCAAGACTCCTATGTCGTCCTTCTCGATGTGAATGGACGAGCGCTTAGCTCGCATCAGCTGTCATCCGAAGTTGCGAACTGGCAGGACCGGGCGATGAAAGAAGTCACATTCCTGATAGGCGGTGCAGAAGGTGTTACTCCAGAGGTTGCCGAAAGGGCTAATGATAGGTTATCCTTATCGTTTCTGACTTTTACGCATGACATCAGTCGTGTGCTCTTGTTAGAACAGCTTTATAGAGCGTTTTCGATATTAAAAGGGTTCCCCTATCAAAAATGAGCAAATTGAATTTGAAAGAGATCAAGAAGAAACTTCAGATAGAAAGAGACCTTCTGATTGAAAAATTGAAGGGTAATGATCTTTCGGTAGATGATTCTGAAACACCGGATCCGGTTGATCTCGCTGTTCGTAATTATTCAAAGAATGTAATGCTTGCCGTTTCGGAAAACGACAGCAAGCAACTCGCCTTGATCGACGAGGCTGTTCTGCGGATCGACGACGACGATTATGGGATGTGCCAAAACTGTGAGACGGCCATAAATCAGAAACGGCTCGCGGCCATTCCGTGGGCTCGATATTGCCTCGACTGCCAGGAACTGGTAGAAAAAGGTATGCTCGACGAGGAGTAATCCTCCGCAGACTTACGCTATTTTGCTTGAATCGAAGATGCGAGACGTGATCGCCAATTCACTACTGTCGATCCTCTACCCGCAACGTTGCAGACATTGCAGTCAGTTGGTCGCTGAACACAACGATGGTGTAGCGTGCTCAGACTGTTGGGCCAAGACAAAATATTTTACAGGACTCGAAACGCTCTGCACAAAATGCGGGGCGTTTTTGCATGATTCGGAGCCGCTTTTTGAATCGTACTGCCAACGCTGCGACGGTCATTTCTATGACACCGCCAGAGCCGCAGGCGTGTATCACAATGGGATCGCCGCGACGATCATCCATCTAAAGTCGAGGGCAAATCTCGCACCGCGTCTTCGTCGGGAAATCACGCTCTCTTTCCACCAATGGTTTTCGTAAAAGCCGACGCTGATCATTCCCGTACCCCTTTCGGCGCAACGAAATAGAGAACGCGGCTTTAATCAGGCCACTGTCATCGGTCAGATCATCGCCGATTCCTTCAGTATACGGCTTGACGAGCTTAGCCTCGTCCGCAAATTCCATACCCCTATCCACCGTGTTGCGATGGACGCCAAGGCCCGCGAACTATCGGTGAAGAATGCCTTCGACATAAGGCGAAAAAATCTGATCGAGGGGCAAAATATTCTCCTTGTTGATGATGTCTTTACGACGGGTGCGACTGCCTCGCAATGCGCACGAACCCTAAAAAAGGGCGGCGCGACCCGAGTGGATGTTTTCACTCTCGGCCGCGCCGTCTCGTCAAAGGTCGAGCCCTAGCTTACGGAACATCGTAACTCGGGATAGGAAGATCGCCACTGAGCCCGAAGTGAATTATCGACACCGTTGATGTTTGGCTCTGTCGAATATACCAGAGCCCGCTCGATGGCCTAAATACCGCAACATCGTCGCGGAAATCCCCGTCATAATCGCCAACGACCGGAATATCGCCAGCGACTCCCCACTGGGTGTAAACCACAGCAGAATTTGAGCTTTGCAGCGTGTACCAGACGCCGTTCGACGGACGAAAGACCGTAAGGTCGTTCTTAAGGTCACCGTCAAAATCTCCGGCGGCAGGTATATCTCCGTTTGAACCAAATTGCGCCTGGTACCAGCTCCCGTTGGAACTATTCAATCGATACCATACCCCGGTCGATGGCCGCCAGAGCGCGACGTCGTAACGTCCGTCGCCATCAAAATCGCCGGGGGTCGGAATGTCGCCGTCCAGTCCAAATGGGATCTCCTCAATGCCTGAATCGCTTGAACGGAACTTGTACCAAACCCCGGTTGACGGACGGAAAAGCACAAAGTCAGCCTTGCCGTCGCCGTCGTAATCTCCCGCAGCGGGCACGTCGCCAGCGGCGCCGAACTGCAAAGCCCCGAAAGTCGAATCGCTGCTTCGCAGGTAATACCAGACGCCGGTGCTCGGCCGAAAGACAGAAATGTCGGCCTTATAGTCGCCGTCAAAATCCTTGGTAGTCGGTATGTCGCCGTCAAGGCCAAATTGTTGTATGGCCACGCTTGAGTTCTGACTGTTTAGCACGTACCAAAGGCTTGAAGACGGTCGAAAAACACCAATGTCGGTCCGAAGGTCGCCGTCAAAATCGGCGGATGTCTTGTTACCTAGTATCTTATCTACGGTCCCGCCAAGTCCGACGACATAGAGTTCACCGTCCTCGTCCTCGCCAAAGGATGAAATGCTTCGCGAAGTGTCCTGTAGTAATGTCTGCTGGCCATTGTGCCACATCAGGACCTCACCTGAACAGTAATCGCCGTAGATGTAGGCCCCTTGCGGAAGCGCATTCTGCACGCCCCGATAGACGTAGCCGCCGGTGATCGAACAACGTCCGCCCGACCGAGCATAATCAAAAACGGGGGGTGTGAAATTAGCCGGAACACACAGACTCGGGTCCAGACCCGTGCAATTAACGCCTTCATAGACCCGCCAACCGTAATTTTCTCCGAGGTTGATTATCGACACTTCTTCGCGTGAGCCTTGCCCAACATCGGCTGCCCAAAGCTGATTGGTTCCGCCGCGGTCGAACGACCATCGCCATGGATTTCTAACACCAACCCCGTAGATCTCATCCGCACCGTTAACTCCGACATATGGATTATCGGCTGGAACTGTGTATCTAGGATTGGGATCCTCGTCGGTTACGTTCGGAGTTACGCGTAAGAATTTGCCGAGAAGTTCATTGATATTCTGTGAGCGGTTCCCAGGATCATTGCCCGAGCCGCCGTCTCCCATTCCAATATAGAGGTTGTAAACGCCAGGATTATCTTCGCGAAATCCGATCATTCCCCCGTTGTGGTTAGAAAACGGCTGCGGGGTCGTCATCATGATACGTTCACTATTCGGATCCCCGATCGAATTACCGTTGATAGCTCTAAACCTCGAGATGACAGTCGCACCGTCCGAGAGGCGAGTGTAGTTAACGAAAAAATAGCTGTTCGTTGCGAATTGAGGGTGAAAGGCGAGTCCAAGTAGGCCGCGTTCGCCGCCAGACAGGATTCGGGTATTAATGACCATGAAATTCGTCAACGTTGACGAGCCGACCGGAGCCACCTTGATAGTGCCCGCCCGTTCGACGATGAAGATACGGCGCGTTCCGTCCCCAGCATTCGTCAAAAGAACTGGAGAGCTAAGTCCGGAAAAATAACCATTCTGCAATCTAAACGGCGTTGCGGTCTGTGCCAGAGTCGCAGCCGACAGGCTCGTCACCATCGCAACGAGCACGACCCATGTTCGAACATTTCTCATACTTAACCTCAATTGAAAATCCTTCAAAATCTAAAGTGAACAAGCCGCTGATCGGCAAGACGACCGGAAACAAGCAGTAGCTAAAATGGCCTTGACCGAGAGCTGGAATCGCACCGATCTAAGGAGCTTGGAGGAATAGACTAATCGAATTGTAACGCGCCGCCGAACAGTAAAGCAATAGGCTAAAGTCTGTACCTTACACGGCTCTGCCGAAACGAACGCTCATTCGGGTCGTTGTCCTGCAACCGAAGCGTGACATCGGCGGTCATCGTCATCGGAGCCGATGCACCGTCCTTTAGCTGCCTGTACCCCGCGGCGGCGATCATCGCCGCATTGTCGGTAGATAGATGTTTTGATGGAAAATAGACCGGTAGACCTAACCTTGCGGCAGCTGCCTCGGCAGATCGCCGCAGGGCCAGATTGCACGCGACCCCTCCGGCCACGATCAGGGTTTTTGGGTCGTATTCCGTAGCCTGTCGTTCGACCGTGCTGACGAGGGCGTTGACAACCGACGCCTGGAAGCTCGCCGCGAGGTCGGCAACCGACATTTCATGTTCGACCGAACCTTCAGGCGGCAGCGGATGTTCACGCAAGTGTTTTGATACTGCTGTTTTGAGGCCGCTAAAACTGAAATCCGGTTTGCCGTCCGAGATCTTTGCCCGGGTAAATCGAATGGCGTCCGGATCGCCTTTCAATGCCAACTGCTCGATCAATGGGCCGCCGGGATATCCGAGCCCAAGCATTTTCGCAACTTTATCAAACGCCTCGCCGGCCGCATCGTCACGAGTTCGAGAAACGATCCGATATTCGCCTTCTTCGGGAAGGTGGAAAAGATTTGTATGTCCGCCGGAGACGATCAGTGCCAAGGCCGGGTATTGGACGGGCGGATTGTCGAAGATAACCGAATAGACGTGTCCCTCGATATGATTAACACCAACGATAGGAATGCCTAATCCGAAAGCAAGCGCTTTGGCATAACAGACGCCGACGAGCAACGATCCTACTAATCCGGGACCTTGCGTCACCGCAATTCCGTCGATATCCTTCAGCGACATCGATGCGCGCTTAAGAGCTTCGAGAACGATCGGCTCGATCTTCGCAAGGTGCTCACGGGATGCAAGTTCCGGGACCACACCACCGTACGGCCGATGCATTTCGATCTGGGACGAGATCACTGACGAAAGAATGACATTGCCATCGCGAACGATCGACGCCGCGGTCTCATCACATGAACTTTCGATACCTAAAACGATCACGACCTTAGATTAACAAGTCCTCCGAACAAAAGAAAAGACGGCCACTCAGGCCGCCTACTACGAATTTCATTAACAAACGCTAAAGGCGGGCGTCCAAAATGCGGACGCCCAAACGTCGCGGCGAACGCGACCAAGCAGTTCACATATCCTCGGTCTTACCCCTTGTGATGTGAATTGCAAACTTTATCTATCGCTGCGTTGCCGGACTGGTCGGAGATGGGACGGGGTCAGGATCCGCCGCCAGCTTTATCACACCTGCCAGAAACAAGACCGCCGTGATCAAAATGATCCCTCCAATACTGAAGAATGCCCAATGTACTCCACGAAACGCCTTTGCAGTATCTTCCCTAACCACTTTGTCTTCGCCGTCAACCGTTATAACCTGTTTCGACATAATTTCTCCTGATGTCGTACACATCAAACTCTCGCAATGCAATATTGCAAGGTCTGTGCCAGAAGAGTGAAAATGCCGTTGAAACGTGGGTTGTTCGGAATCCGGTCCCCTAAACAAAACGTGGATACGTCGGCAATCGTACTATTTTAATGCGCAATAAAACCGAAAGGATTATGTCATAGAGGTAAGCGTTGCCCTCGCGCCGCAAATATGAAGTGACAGGAGGCTACGGGCGGGTTTTATTTCCACTCGCCCAACCACTTTTTCATTTGTTCGATCTCTCCGGTCTGAGCCTTTACGATAGCTTCCGCAAGTTGCTTCAGTTCTTTTCGCGGGGCATTGCCTCCCGTCGCTTCCAATACGTAGTTCGACATCATGACCGCACCTTCATGGTGGCGGATCATCTGGCGAGCAAACTCTGAATCAAAATCGTTGCCGGACAGCGAACCGAGCTTTTCCATGTCCATTCCGTTCATCCCTTCGCGCATGCCCGGAAAGTCCATGTTTATCGCGGGCTTTTCATCCCTATGCCAGTCGCCTCGCCAACGTATCATCTGCGTAGTCTCGCGATCTTGATCGGCAATGATGGCATCCATAAACTTTTTCATCTCCGGCCGACCGGCCCGTGTCGTGCCGAGCTTCGCCATTTCGATCGCACCGTCGTGATGGGCGATCATCGAGTCGATAAACTGGAGTTCCAACGGGGCGTCAGCTGCCCCCGGCGAACTTTCCAATTTGGCATGATCCATCGAACCATGATCACTAGCGGAATGGTCAACGGTGGAATGGTCCATATTTGAATGGTCGACGGGACCGGTGTCATTCGTGGCTGTCTGAGAGCCGCATCCGGCGACCAAGAATGCAAAGAATAAAAAGATCGTAGTTTTCATAAAGTTAAAGATTATGAGATTCCTGCAAAAAAGTTAAGCCTGCCGGCCATGGATTTGCGGCCCGCATGGGTCTCTGATATAAACTTTAGGTCCGTGAGGAACCCATTATGCTTCGAAAGATCCTAGCCGGAATTGCCGGTGTGTTTATTTCCAATGCAACCTTTATCCTTGTCCAAAGCTTGAGCGGTCGGATCTTCGGTATGCCGACCGATCCGACCGATCCGGTTGCAATGTCTGAATATTTCACGGGGCTGCCAGCAACTGCTTTTCTGATCGTGCTGGCCGGCTATGCCCTCGGCAGCTACCTCGGCGGGTTTGCGATGAACAAGATCGCAAAATGGGACTCGCTTATCCTGCCGCTTGTGCTGGGCATTATGGGAACGCTTGCATGGGCAGTGAATATCACCGTCATTCCTCAACCAACATGGATGGTGATCGCCGGCTTCTTCTGCTTTATCCCGTTTGCCCTGCTCGGCTATCGGAGTGCCCGCTGACCTACGGCTTCTTGCCTTCGACCCATTGCGGGCGAAAGTCTGAATTTAGGAGCCATCGGACCGGTTCGGTCAATGAGTTGATGGCCTTGGTCATGTATCCGAAATCTATTGTCTTCAGTTCGTCGCTTGCCCGATGATAGTCCGTGTGGAGCCCAAAGCTCGATACAGTGTGAGCGATGATTCCCTGCCTTGCCAACGTGTAATTGTCCGAACGCTGAAAGAAATTCTGGTCGGGATGCGGATCCTGCACGAGCTTCGCCCCGCGTTTCGCAAGTTCTGGCCCAAGGTCGGAACGCTCATATCCGGTAAGCCAAAGTTCGTCCGGCTTCACTTTGCCGTCGGGCCGCCCGATCATCTCGAATTGCAGATTGGCGATGAGTTTTTCTTTCGGAAACGGCAGATTGTCGACGAAATACTGCGAACCGTGCCCGCCCGCCTCTTCGCTGCCATATGCCACGAAATACACGGTCCGCTTAGGTCGCGGGCCCGACGCGTATATGCGTGCGAGTTCCATCACGGCAACGGTCCCTGACGCGTCATCATCGGCTCCGTTAAAGATCTTGTCATCACCGGGAGCGTCGGGCCGAATGCCGACATGATCCAGATGTGAACTTAGGACGATGACCTCGCTGCTCAAGGTAGGGTCGATTCCGGCGAGCTTGCCGATGGCATTCCATGTCTTTGTAGTCTCAACCGCAGAAGGTTTGCCACCGAATTCGATCGTGGTTCCGTCGGCCGCCGCATCGAGCGACTTGGCAGCTTCGGAATTGATCACGACCAACACCGCCGGTTTCACATTTCCTTCACGAATGAGGTAACGGATGGCACGGTTCGCAGTGTTGTTCCAGCCGGCCCTCCATTGCGGAGTTTCTTCGACGATTACGATTGAAGCTCCGGAGGCAAGTATCCGCTGCATTTCCTGCATTACGGCACGCTGATCTTGGCCGGAACTTGGGCGGAAGAATACTGCCGAGCCTGCGCCAACAGGGCTTCCCGATGTAAGCTTCTGCAGTTTGCCTGTAGCTGCACCGACGTTGGTTCGTAGAATGAGCATTTCACCGCCGTGCGTCAATTGCTTATCGCCAACGTTCAACGTCGGCATCCCGATGAAGCCCCCTCGCGAGATATTTATCGACTGAACGTAACCGGGTTTGCCGTCAAAGCCATTGTGCCCGGCAGGCTCGAGTCCGAAGCTCATAAACTGCGATCCGACGTATTCTGCGGTTATCCATTCGAACTGTGTCCCGCTCCCGCGGCCCTGCATCGCATCGCCCGCAAGAAAGGTCATTTGAGCACGAACGTTACGCTCATCGACAGTTGCCAGCTGGGCAAACAAATACATCTCCGCCGACAGGATCACCGCCACAGCGAGAGAAACATTTAGTGTCGATCTTTTCATAAATTGCTATCCAAAGTCCGGACGACGATCATTGTCATGTCGTCGTGCTGTTTGGCTCCGTCGGCAAAACGGTCCGCCGCCGCAACTATCTCGCGAATTATTTTTTCCGCTGGTTCACGTGTCATTGTTCTTAATTCGTCGAGCAGGGCAGGTTCGCCCCATTCTTCTTCGGAATTATTCATAGCTTCCGAAATGCCGTCGGTGAACCCCACAAGCATATCGCCTGCAAAAAGTTCGACCGCGCCCATTTCGTAACTCACTATCATTGGCGGAAGCATGCCGATCACCGGCCCGCCGATCCCAAGGGTTTCCACGCTCTCATCGGCTCGGATCAGAAATGGAGGATTGTGGCCGGCGTTGACATACGAAAGACTGCTCGTTGCCGGATCGAACTGTGCATAAAAGAACGTCGCATAACGGTTCGTCGTGGAGGCCTCATAAACAAGCCGGTTAACGTGAGTCATAAGCATCGCAAGGTCGTCGCCAGAATGAATAGCCTGGCCGCGAAGCGAGGCCTGCAGGCTTGCCATCATGAGCGATGCGCCTATACCTTTTCCGGAGACATCGCCGATCGCGATGCCGAATTTACCGTCCAGAAGTTGGATAAAGTCGTAATAATCGCCGCCGACGCCAAGTGCCGGACGACACGCCCCGAAATAATCTAAACCCTCAACGGAAGGTAATTCTTGCGGAAACAAACGCTCCTGGACCTCGCGAGCGATATCAAGTTCCGCGTTCATGCGTTCCTTTTGGGCGGCCTCCTTTGCAAAGGCTTCAGTCAATCTTGAATTCTCAAGAGAGAGCCCGGTCTGTGTTGCGACGGATCGAAGCAACCGAAGGTCACTTGCTGAATAGGGCTCTTCGGAGAGTTTTGGACTGAGGCTGATGATCCCGGTAAGCTCATTTTTGACGGCTAACGGCATTAGGATCTGAGTGTTCAATTCGCGAAACTGTTCACGTTCGTCGAGCGATACCGTTGGCGTCGAGGTGATCTCGCTCATGTCGTCGTATAAAGCGATATGCCGATTCGCCCGAAGCTTTCGAAGGGCAAGCGAGCCTTCCCCGAGCGATACAACGGGCGGTGTGTCGAAACCGAGCGCGTGTGCCGGAGAAAAGCTCTCGCCGTTCTTGAGCAGGATAGCGACCTGCGGAACGTGTAGCGACTCGCTGATCTTGGCTCCCACGGTCTCGAGCAACGGCTGAGTTTCGACAATAGTTCGCACGTCTTCGCTCAGTTCGGTCAGGATCTGTTCGGCGTCATAAGCATCACGAAAGAAACGGCGGTCGATCATTACCCGCAGCGGCTTTGCGATCAGATCTATTAAAGGCACAAGAGCGACGCCGGCGATAATGAAAGCCAGTTGTGTGGAGAAGTTGGTGCCGTATCGGTTTATCGACCAGTAAACGCCCATCCCGATTCCGAACAGCAGAAGCATTTGAAGGACGCGAACGCCGCCTTTTGCCAGCCCGTATTGCAGGCCTTGACGAACCACGACACTAACATCCATCGCCCGGTGGACGACTATGACATATGCCATCGTCAGCGGAAATACCAACATAAATGAGAGTGCTAGAAACGCATACCAACCGGGGGCTATGTCATAGAACGAACCGCGAGCACCAGAGATTATCTTGTAAAGTACTAGCGAAAAGAACGGCAAGATCGCTATCGACGTGCCCCATACCATTAATCGCATGCGACGGCGGGCGTCGGGGTTATCGAGCGTGCCGCTCTTCCAGCCAAGGGATGCAAAGAACAGTCCGATCGCCAGCATGTTGATAAATACAAAAGACGACATGATCGCGCGATTGACCGGTGCAAGAAAATCAAGCAGCCCGAGCCCGGTGTACATTTTAATCTGCCCAGCCCATGTAATTATGATCTGGTAGGAAAGTGGAACGATCAGCAGCCATTTCAACCACGGCAACTTACGGTCAAGAATTAGTCGCTCGGGGAAATAAACCCCAAACAAAAACATTGACAGAGCCCACGAACTCACAAAAACCGTCTTATAAGAACCCAGGATCTGAGACTGATTGAATCCTTCGAGCCCGATAGTAGAAATTCCGAGCAGTAAGAACAGGAGAAGCCAGGCCAAATAATCAATTGGGCGTACAAGCACGACCCAGAATCCGAGCAGTACGCAAAGCAGCGGAAATGCGTAATTGTAAATGTAGCCCGCGACAAAACGGAAGTAATACCCAATAGTTCGGTCAACCCCGAATACGGGAATCGTCAGGTCGCGCGTTTCCGTCTCGTCGCCTCGTCGAATACTGAGTCGTAGCTCACCGCCATTGTTTCGAACTGCCTCCATTTCCTCGTTCAAAACAGTCGGCGAATCCAGCGCCCGGCCGTTGACAGCAACGATCCGATCATTGACCAGTAGGCCCGCCTGCTCAGCTTCGGGAGCGGCGTAGACCACAGTCTCGTTAGCGACGAACGGAACCCGATAGGCATATGAACGCTCATTCAGACGTCGCGGAAGGTCCGCCAGATGGGAATAGAAGGCCGCCGCGGTGAACGCAAAGATCACGGCGAGTAGCGCGTATAGAATGTGCTTTCTGGTCATTGGCACCGTCAATTGCTATCGCCCAATTTGATCGTAGAACTTCCAGCTTGGAGTCCGGCCTGAGTTGAGTTTTTCTTTGGTAAGTATCGCCCGAACCATCTCGACCGGGATCGAACCTTCTTTTAGGATAGCGTCGTGGAATTGGCGGTCGGTCATTTTTTTCGTTCCAACCAGGTCGCGGTGGAGCTGATAGAACTGCAGACCGCCCATCATATACGCCATCTGATAAAGCGGGCCGTAATCGCCTGAGAACGACCGTCGAACCTCGGCCAGAGCATTATCCCGCTCGTGTCCGACCTTGTTCACGAGCAGGTCAACGCATTGCTCGGGCGTCCATTTTCCCAAATGGAAATTGAGAGAAAATATAATGCGTGCGGCGCGATGCGAACGCCAAAAGAGTGCACCGATCTTGTCTTCGGGCGTTTTTACAAAGCCACGATCCCACAGCAGGAATTCCCAATACAATGCCCAGCCTTCACCCCAGAATGGCGTCCGGAATGTCGAACGGTACGTTCGGTACCGCCGGTTCATAAACTGCTGCATGTGATGGCCAGGGATCAGTTCGTGATGGGTGACTGCTCGGGCGAAATGAGGATTGTTCCCGCGTAACGACATCATCTTTTGCTCATGCGTCATTGTATCGGTCGGGTAGGCGACCAATATCGTCTCACCGCCTAAAAAAAAGGGAGCGATCAACTGGCGTTCCGGCGACATCATCTCCATACGCCAAGTCTCCTCCGCCTCGCGAGGGACGGCCAACAGATCGTTCTTTTTGACGTAATCGATCGCTTCAAGCGCAAAATCGCGGATCAATTCGGGCTGTTTGCCGGGCGGGACGTATTTCTGCTTAACGGCCTCGATGGCCTTCATATAGTCATCGCCAAAACCCATTTCTCGCGACGCTTTCTTCAATTCCGAGACGCACCAATCGAATTCCTTGTTGGCGATCTCGACAAGTTCCTCGGGCGAATACGGGATCATCTCGAATTTCAACTCGCTAATGAGGGCTTCCCTGCCTATCGGATCGCCGATGATCGTTGTTTTATCGTCTGGAGCGATCCCGACTAGTTTGCCGGCGACGTACTCGGAATATTTCTGAAGGGCGTTCTCGGTCGCTTCGTACGGCTTTTTATTCCACCATGAAAACTGTGGATCGTAAGCATTATGAAAATTGTACCAATTTCGAAGTGAGGAACGGAGCGAGGCGATCATTCGCACGGACCGGTATGCAACCGTCCGAGTCGGCTTCGGGGTGGAACCGACTTCGAACGCTTTTTGAGTCTCAATTATTCGGCTAGAGAGCGAATCGAGGGTCGCGGCCGTTTTCTCAGCGTCGATCGTCTCCAGCCGTCTCCGTTGATCTTCGAAGCCGCTAATTATGCCGGCAAACGGAAGGATCGAAGCCATTTCGTCGAGCTGGCCAGCCGTTCGTTCAAGTTCCTGCAACTCCCGGCGTAAATGGTTTTGAAAAAGGATGTGATCGACCTGTTCGTGATGGAGGAGCGTCGAGAACTCCATTCGCCCAAGTTCCGCTAACCGCTCTGAGTACAGCAGGCGATAGCGGTCGCGGCGGGCCGACGATGTTTCAGCGGAATAGAAGCGAGCGAAGGCACCCCGGTCCTGCTCGTAGCTCTCGATAGTTTGCCGTAAGCGCGACGGGGCTTCAGACACGACGGCTGCGGGGTTAGCCGATAGAGGAATTCCGGGAGCAAGTAAAAAAGAGAGGATCAGGCCTAAAGCGCTTAGGCTCATTACTGGATTCTGCTTCATGGTGACAAAAAAAAGATTCCGCTTCGAACTGTTAAGATTCGAACGGAATCATATCACGCCTTAGCAAATTTTAGATAAAGTCAGGCCGCAAGAAGCTTGCGGGTACGCTTTTCGCGATACATTTCTTCGTCAGCTTGCTGAATAAGTTCGTCGACAGAAAGATCCATAGCAATATTGACCTTTATCAAACCGGCGCTAAGACCGAGCTTGTAGGGCTTCCCGCTGTTATCGTTATATTTGTCAAGGCTTTCCTCAAGACGTTCGCGAAGCCGGTCCGCCACCTCGTCGATCGTATCGATCAACATTGCCGTAAACTCGTCACCACCCGGGCGGGCAATAATGTCGGCATCGCGAAAGGTATTAACGATGATATCGCCGGCTTTTTTGATCGCCTTTGATCCTTCGAAATGGCCGTAGCGATCATTGATCGTCTTAAGGTCGTCCATATCCGCAAGCATTACCCACAAGCTGCCGGACGACCGACGTGCCCTAAATTGTTTGAGCTGCCGTTCGGCATGCAGTAGAAAGCCGCGATAGTTGAGAAGCCCGGTAAGCTCGTCAGTAAGCGAAAGGTCTTTTAGCTTTTTATTTGCTTCCCGAAGCCGTTTGGCTGTCCGTCGCAGCTCAATGCGACTGGTCAACTGTCGTGCGACGGCCTCCAAAGCATCCACCTGTCCCGGGCTCAATTCCCACGCTTCGGTATGCATGACGCACAAAACTCCCATCACTGAATCATCTTTGCCGATCAAAGGAACGCCAGCAAAGAAACGTATGAACGGATCTTCGTTCGCGAGCGGATCGCGCATAAACCTGTCGTCGGCTCGAATGTCTTGAGAAACTATAGTCTCACGTCCAAGCTGGGTCAATCGGGAACACAATGAGACCGGGCTTACGTTAGAACCAGGCTCCGCACCCATGCGCGAACGGAACCATTGGCTCGATTCGTCTACGATCCAGATCGCCGAGCGCGGAACATTGCAGACCTGAGATGCGATCTGGGTAATATCGTCAAATTCTCCGATGGAATCGGTTTCAGGAGTTAAGGCGACACTGATAGATGACAGACGAAAGCTATCATTACTTTGCATGGGGAGCTTCATGAAACTAGACGGCATAGAGCCACAACAAATATAAAAACAAGCCAATGCGGCAACGGCGACGATCCGCCAAATAAACGAAGCAACAATTAACGAAAGTCTACCAGACCAATATCACATTTTAAAATATGGCCACTAATGCCATTGCGATGCCGGGGCACATTCTATTTTGATGCAAAAAACTGCCTCCGGGTCACCCAGATTGGTTAAATTTTGTTTGGCGCCGTTGCCACTGAAGGCAGAAAGCTAAGACCACTGTTAAGCCGAATTCCAAAATTTTCAGCGATCGTTTGACCGATGTCGGCCAACGAATCGCGTGTCCCGAGGTTGACGCCCGTACGCGCCGAGTTTCCGTAAACTACCAATGGAGCGAACTCCCGTGTGTGATCAGAACCCGGAAAAGCCGGGTCGTTGCCATGATCGGCGGTCAATATGAGCAGGTCATCGCTTTTCATTGCGCTGAAGATCTCGGGAAGCCTCGAATCGAAGTGCTCAAGAGCCGTCGCATATCCTTCAGTGTCGCGTCGGTGACCGTAAAGCATATCGAAATCAACCAGATTACTGAAGATAAGCCCTTTAGAATCATTATTTAAGGCGTTTACTGTCTGGTCGATCGTCTGATCGTTGTTCTTCGCCGTCAGGTCTTCAGTTACGCCTACTGAATCATAGATAGACGCGATCTTTCCGATGCATACTACGTCGAGTCCAGCATTTTTCAGCATCGGCAGCAGATTATCGCCCGGAGGCGGCACAGCATAATCATGCCGATTCTCTGTTCGCGTAAAGTCCGAGGCGTTCGTGCCTACGAACGGCCGGGCGATCACTCTACCCACTCTATGGGTTCCGTCCAGTATCGTCCGTGCGGTCTCGCACATTTCATAAAGTCGTTCGATCGGCACGATTTCCTCATGTGCTGCGATTTGGAAGACCGAATCAGCTGATGTATAGACAATTGGCTTCCCCGTCCGGACATGCTCTTCGCCGAGTTCCTTAATGATCTCCGTACCGGAAGCCGGAATATTTCCGAGAATTCCGGGAACCGCAGCCTCAGAAACGAATTTGTCGATCACGTCAGCCGGAAATCCTTGCGGATATGTAGGAAATGCTTTTTCTAGAACGATTCCGGCCATTTCCCAGTGTCCGGTTGTGGTGTCTTTCCCGTTTGACATCAAAGCGCATTTTCCGAATGAGCCTGTCGGTTCATCGACCGGTGGCAGCCCTGTCATCGGTCGAATATTTCCAAGGCCCAACCGCTGGAGGTTTGGGGTTTTGAGTTCGCGGCTTTTGAATACGCTTCCGAGCGTATCTGCACCGGCGTCGCCCCACTCAGCCGCATCCGGCATTTCGCCGATCCCTGCGGAATCAAGGACTACCAAACATATTCGTTTGAATTTGTTGACCATTGCTAAATGATAAGGAGAAGCGGCCGAAAAAGCGATTCACCGTCGCGATGCCGTATAGCCTTCGCGTGCCCGGATCTGTGCTCCATCGGGTACGCCTTTTATCGTTACCTTGATAGAGCGGAATTTTCCGTCCTTTGCTTCGTTGGTGGAGTAGTAACCGATGCTGTACATCGTCCCCAACTCGGCGGCGACCTGCCGAAAAGCGAGCCTAGCACCGCTTATGCCATCGATCGGAAAAACACGGCCACCCGAACGATCGGCAAGCTCCGACATCTCACCATCGGCGATCTCATAAAGCCGTTTACTAACAGCCAACCGTTCGAATTCGCCGAGTTGACAAAAATCGACTGCCCGCTCAACGTTTGAACCGGCCCCAAATCCCCCATAATAACGGCGGATCTGCGCCCGCGAGAAGCGGATCGCCGTTTGGCAATCGCCCAAAAGGTTCTCTTCGAAGTAGGGCCTGGTGTTTACTTTAATGAAATAATTCGCGATCCCGGCCTGTTCAAGTATCTCTTTTGGTTCGGAAAAGTCAGTCGCGCTTGTTGAATCGACGCCGTCGGTCAACGCGACGAGAGCCCTGCGGCCCCGGAACGCGGCATTCGGCTCTACGCCAAAGACCTTCTCGACGATGGCCACCAATGCATCGTAATACGGCGTGCCATTGCTTGTTCCAACGTTTTCGAGGCTCTTGCTCAATGCCACACGGTCGCCGGTCGTAGCCTGAACGATCTCAGGAACGGCCTCCGCGACACCGCCGGAAGTATTAGTCCGAAATGAGATGATGGCTACACGATCACCTTCACGAAGCGAGTCGATAAAGTGTTGAGCAGCGCGCCTGATCAGGTTTAGTTCAGCACGGGTCGAGCCGGACGTGTCAAGCAGCAGGGCGACCTCCATCGGTGCGGCAGTCGTTGAAAACTCTGCTATCTCCTGCGGCTTGCCGTCTTCGTTGATAATGAATGAATTTCGGCTAAGACCGAGTATCGGCTTTCCGGTTTTGTCCAGAACCTGCACCGGAACGTCGATCAATTCAGTTTCGACCCGAATGACCTCATCTTCGACGGGCGGCGTCGGTGTAGCAGACTGGCCGCTTACGATGCCAACGGCGCATATAAGCAGCAATATGGCTCTGATCGAATTTCCGCCGCCAGTTTGCATTACTGTTTCCTGTTCTACGAGTCTACCAGAAACGAGTTTCGAGGTTAATTATTTATTACCAAGACTGCATTTCTGATTGATTTAAAAATCGATTAGTTGCAAAGTTTTGTAGATTCAAAAAACTGAGCGAACCCGGCAGTCAAACGTGCCTAAAATACTGCGGCAAAAAGACGCCCGTCCGCATACTTTATTAACTAGGAGACATCGATGAAAACCACTTTCACATTACGAGCCTTCATTTCGATCGCGGCGATCTTTTTCGCCACGACAGCAGCGAGCGGCCAGACACCGCTTTTGGTGGAGGATATTGACTATGCGGCAAGCGTTCTGCTAGTCGACAGCGGATGGGCAGCACATAGCGGAGCCGGAACTAATTCCGTCGCGGCCGTAAGCCCTGGACTTGAATACAGCGGTTATCCAGGTTCCGGGATCGGAAACGCCGCCGGAATGACTGTCAGCGGCGAGGACGTCCACCGAACCTTTCCTGTTCAGCCGAGCGGGAGCGTATATGCTGCCGTCCTTGTCAATCTCTCAGAAGCGGCCGTTAACGAAGTTGGCGGATACTTCTTTCACCTGAGCCCCGACCCGATCGGCACCGCCTTCCGTGGACGAATATTTGCACGTAAAGATAAAACGGGCAACATTTCGTTCGGCCTGTCAAAAGCCGGAACGAGCGCGGCGACCGTTTCATTCACCGGCTTTACATATTCGTTGAATACGACCTATCTGCTGGTGATGAAATATACATTCGTCGACGGTGAGGCCAACGACATCGTGGAATTGTTCATCAACCCCACTCTTCCCGGCGGTGAACCGACTTCCGCCGCGGTAACCGCCATCGATGTGACGGCGACGGATATAAACGTAGGCTCGGTCGCATTGCGGCAAGGAAGTGCAGCCTCGTCGCCGACGCTGAGGGCTGACGGCATCAGGATCGGCACGAGTTGGGCAAGCGTGACGGAAGATACGGTCAAGCCGCCCGTCGGCAGCGCATTCATCGACATTGACGGCGACGGCAAAACAGACCTATCGATATTTCGCCCGTCTGGCGGTAACGAAATCAACGGTAGCCAATGGTGGTGGCTGAATTCATCCAGCGGAACGAACGGCGCCGTACCGTTTGGTTCCTCGACGGATATTAGGACGCCTGCCGATTTTACAGGTGATGGCAAGACGGACCTTGCGTTTTGGCGTCCAATCAATATATTCAATGGTAGATGGTTTGTGTTGCGAAGTGAGGATTTTTCTTTTTATGAATTTCCCTTCGGCGTGGAGGGCGACATCCCGATGCCGGCTGACTATGACGGGGACGGCGAAGCGGATGCAACGGTCTTTCGCCCCTCCAACAACACATGGTATTCGCTAAGATCAATCAACGGTGCCGTGACGTTCACAACATTTGGCGCGACTGGCGACCGACCGGTATCGGGCGATTTTGATGGCGACGGAAAAGCCGATATTGCGATCTATCGTCCGAATGGCGGTTCCGGTTCAGCCGAGTGGTGGTATTTGCGGAGTTCGGATGGTGGAAACGGGGCTTATACCTTTGGTTCAGCGACCGATAATGCTGTTCCAGCGGATTATACAGGAGACGGTAAGGCCGACCTTGCGGTCTGGCGACCCTCGACCGGTGAGTGGTTTATACTGCGCAGCGAGGACGAAACTTACTATGCGTTTCCGTTCGGTACCTCAAAAGACCTTCCCGTGCCCGGTGATTACGACGGCGACGGACGGACGGACGCTGCCGTTTACCGCCCGTCGGAGAACATCTGGTACATACTCGGTTCAACCGCCGGCGTTCAGATCGTTCCTTTCGGCGCCAGCGGCGATCGGCCTTTGCCTAATTCATTTGTAAGGTAGTTTTCGAAATACCAAACAGAGCTTTTCCATAAAGGCAACCGAAACGAGAGCGTGCAACCCGCATTCTCTCGTTTCTTTTTTATTGCATTGGAATCCTAAATACGGTTGATCGCACTGCGGAATTTTGTTTCAACTTCGCCGGCTAAAGAGCCCAAGTCGGCATTCTCTGTATTGTTCGTCGGAGCGGCCGAACATCAAGCGGTCAGCAAGAATCCTGTTGCTAGTAAGAATATCAATATGTCGTACATAATTTTGCCACTTATCCGAAACGGCCGGTCGTCCCGGCCGCTGTCTCATTTCCTTTAGGAGTTGGCACAGGCCGTGGCGAGTACATCGGTCGGAAGATCAGCCTCGATCCACGCTTTCGTCCCACCCGTTACGTTATAGATCGTCGTGAAGCCAGCGTTCTCAAGAATGCTACTGCCCAGACTCGAACGGTAACCGCTTTGGCAGATCACATATGTCGGCAGTTCGGGGTTCAGTTGATCGATCTCTCGCGCCAACCGATCAAGCGGAAGGTTAAGCGTTCCGGCCGCATGGCCAGCAGCATATTCTGCCAGGCGCCGGACGTCGACAAATTGTACTCCGTCCTTTTCAACAGCCTCTTTGGTCTCGGGCACTTCTATCTGCTCAACGACATTCTTTTCACCCTCGAACTTATCTATGAGGATATAGCCAGTTGTCGTTTCGATACCCACGCGGGCGAGCCGCATGAACGCTTCGTCTACCTGCTCCCGCGTTTCAGCAACGATCGCGACCGGCGTACCGATGGTTATTAGCGTTCCGGCCCAAGACGCAAACTGACCTCCGAGCCCTATATTGATCGAGCGGGGAACATGGCCCGCACCGAATTCCGTATTCCGGCGAATGTCTACGACTACGCCGTCAAAATGCAGAATCTCATCGGTCGAAAGCTCAGCGGGTTTTGGTAGATCCGCGAGCGACACTGAGCCCTTTAGGTTCTGCGACGCGCTAACGGGAAAGTAGGCAGGAACCTCCGGTTGATCGGACGCGACGACTTTGATGAACTCTTCCTTGGACATCGGCTTGAGTGCATAGTTAAACTTTCGCTGCTCGCCAAGCGTTGACCATGTCTCTTTAGACAGAGACTTGCCGCAGAGGGACCCAGCACCGTGGGCCGGATAGACCTCCGTATCGTCCGGTAGCGGGAGGATCTTTTCGTGGAGCGAATCGTACAACATCGATCCCATTTCTTCGGCCGTGAATCCCTTAGAACCGATAAGGTCCGGCCGACCGACATCGCCGATGAATAGCGTGTCGCCCGTGAACATTTTCATTGGTGCGTCGTCTTCGGTCGAATCTTTTGCCAGAATTGTTATTCCCTCCGGCGTGTGGCCGGGCGTTTCCAGGAATTTGAGTTCTATGTCGCCTAGTTCCAACACATCGCCATCTTTAACCTTGAGCGTCGGAAATTCTGTCTTTGCTTTTTCGCCGTAGATTATCTGTGCTCCGGTCTTGCCAGCAAGCTCGAGGTGGCCGCTGACGAAATCCGCGTGCGAATGTGTCTCGATGACGTATTTGATCTTCTGCCCATTCGCTTCGGCCTCGTCAATGTATTGCTGAACATCCCGCTGCGGATCGATGATCGCAGCCACATCGCCCGAACCGATAAAATACGAAGCATGGGCCAGGCATCCTAAATAAAACTGTTTGAATTTCATGTTTTTCTCCTACCTCCAATAAACCACCTAAGCGGCGCGTCGATTCCACGGCATCTTTGCGATCAACAGGCCCATTCCGCACCAGTCGATGGTTGCCGTAAACGCCAGGCCAAATCCCACAAATCCAGCCAGTGCAATGAAATACGGATGAACGAGCATGCTCAGTGCAACGCTAGTGACAACAATCAGACCGGCAGTGAACCTGACCTGACGCTCGATCGACCACGGTGCGTGTTCATCCCGTTCGATCGGCAGGTCTTCCTTCTTCCAAGCTTCGATCCCGCCGGATACGCTGACTACGTTCGTAAAACCGAGCACGTGCAATTTCTTTTGCGCCTCGGCTGATCGACGCCCGGTGCGGCACATTACGTAGATCGGTTTCGAATGGTCGATCTCAGCGTGCCGCTGCTCAAGTTCGCCCAACGGAAGCGAACTCGCCCCTGCCACGCGGCCACCGGCAAATTCCATCTGCTCGCGAACATCTATCAAATGGATCTCACCATTCCTGACTTGTTTTTCCAATCCCAAAACTGTACATTCGCTCATGTTTTCTTCTCCTATACCGTTGCGAAAAGCTCTGCTTTCGCCTTCAGATTTTCCCCGATCGAGCCGCATACCAGATCGCAAAGCTTGTAGATGCTCTGATCCGCGATCGAATAGTAAACTGTGTTGCCGCGCTGTTCGCGACGAACGATTCCTGCGTCAGTGAGTATCTTTAGATGCTTGCTGATGTTTGGCTGACTTGCCTTACACGCACGCGTCAATTCGGTGACACTCATTTCCCCATCCCTCAGCATCTTGATCAGCCGCAAGCGGATCGTTTCTGATAGAACTCCGAACCGTTCAGCCACCATCTCCAATGCTTCTGGCGACATTATCTTTTCCATATACATAACTATATGCGTATATCGTTATATTATCAAGTATAAAAATGACGCTTCCCGTAATTTTTCCGGAAAGCGTCATTTTTCTTATACGTACTTATCGACAACCTTAGCGATCGCGTCTTTTGACACTGCACCGACGATGCGTTCCTGTTCCTGTCCATCCTTGAAGAGGATGAGAGTAGGAATGCCGCGGATGCCAAAGCGGTTCGGTACATTCTGGTTCTCGTCGACGTTCATCTTATAGAAGCCGGCTTTTCCGTCATATTGTTCAGCAACGGCTTCGACAGCCGGAGCTATCATTCGACACGGCCCGCACCATTCTGCCCAAAAATCCACGAGGATCGGCTTATCAGAACCCAGTACATCTGTTTCAAATTCACTATCCGTTACGTTCTTTGCAAAATTTCCCATTCTGGTCTCCTATTATAAAAGCGAAATTATAGCTTACCGATGAGACTCCCTCAACAAACAAAGCCGCTAAATTCGCTGATCCCGAACATTTATTCGGAACCAATGTCTAACTGTAACCCTTTTTGTTACAGATGTCAATCAGTACTTTTACACTTCGTAAGTTGCCGTTCAGATCAATTCGGCTTTTAGGGCGATCGGAGTCGCCGCAAGTGCCCGGCTGATCGGGCATTCTGATTTTACTTGTTCGGCGATCTCGGCGAATTCGCCCTGTTCAATTCCCTCCGCTTCGACCTTGGTTTCTAGATCAATCCGGTTGACCTTGAATCCGCTGTCGTCCTTACCAAGAAAAACCTTCGCCTCGACCGCAACGCTTTTGGCCGCAATGCCTTTTCGCTCGAGTGTTACGTTCAGTGCCATTGCATAGCAGCTCGCGAGCGATGCACCAAGCAATTCTTCAGGGTTGGCCCCGCTCTCTTCGCCAAACCGCGTATCGAACGAGTATGCTCCGCTGATCGTTCCACTACCGAGGGCAAAATTACCCTTACCTTCTTTGAGTGTTCCTTTCCATTCCGCTGTAGCCTTTCTTTCCGCCATTTATTCCTCCAATTACAAAAAGTCACGTCGACGGCACTTTGGGCAGTGATCGTCCAGAAATGCCGCCGACCAAAAGTTTCCTATGCCGACGCTGTTTTGGCTAACGTCGGATAGTCAGTATATCCCTTTTCACCCGGCGAATAGAAAGAAGCCTCGTTCCATTCGTTGAGCGGAGCGCCGGTTTTGAACCGGTCGGGCAGATCCGGGTTTGCGAGAAACAGCCGCCCGAACGTTATCGCATCGGCCCCATTCTTTTCGAGCAGAGCTTCGGCCCGTTCATGGTCAAACCCGACGCCCGCGAGATAAACGCCATTATATAGCGGTCGCAATACAGGATGCCAGTCCCGGGTCGGGTCAGACATACCGATATGAAGGTAGGCGAGACCTCGTTCGTTCAGACCCTCTATGACGTATGAATATAACGCTTCGGCGTCGTCTTCTTGTATGTCATTGAACACTCCGCCCGGTGAAAGCCGAAGGCCGGTTCGTTCGCTGCCGATCTCGGTAATTACGGCGTCGACCACCTCGAATAAAAACCGGGCCCGATTCTCGACAGGACCGCCGTATTTGTCCGTTCGCTTGTTAACATTTGTCGAGAGGAACTGTTGGATCAGATAGCCGTTAGCACCGTGGATCTCGACGCCGTCGAATCCGGCACCGATCGCGTTACCGGCAGCTGCAGCAAAATCCTGAACAGTCGATCGTATCTCAGCGACGGTCATCTCACGCGGCTCGACGAATTCTTTCATTCCGGCGTCTGTATAATTCTGGCCTGTGGCCTTCACGGACGAAGGCGCAACGGGTGCCTGTCCGTCAGGCAGAAAATCTGGCAACGCGATCCGGCCGGTATGAAAGATCTGCATGAAGATCTTTCCGTCGCGGGAATGAACGGCATCGCTTACCTTTCGCCAGCTCGCGATCTGCTCCTGCGTATATATGCCGGGCGTACGGATGTATCCTTTCGCCATCGGCGATATATTCACGGCCTCGGTGATCAGCAACCCGCCCGAAGCTCGCTGAGCATAATAGTCCGCAGCAAAAACAGGCTGGACGCCCTCGTCGCTCGCCCGGCTGCGGGTCATCGGCGCCATCACGATGCGATTCTTGAGACTCAAACTTCCTACTGTTAATTCTTCAAATAACTTAGACATAATCTTCCCCTTTGTTCGTATTTTTAACCTATCCGGACAACGATCTTTCCAAAGTGTGACGCCGATTCCATATAACGGAACGCACCGCGCACCTCGTCGAACTCGAAAGTCCGGTCGATAACCGGACGTAGTTTGTTAACTGAAATCGCTCTATTCATCGATTCAAACATCGACCGCGAGCCTGTAAAAATACCTTGCAGCCGAATAGCTTTCATGAAAACCGATATCGGATCAAAGCCGGCTGCGCCCGTCAGAGCGCCTATCATCGCTATGTGGCCGCCGATACGGACGGACGTGATGGACTTCCCCAAGGTTCCGGCACCACCGACCTCGACTACATGATCCACGCCTACGCCATCCGTCAATTCGAGGACGGCCTTTTCCCACTTTTCCGTCTTTCGATAGTTGATCGTTTCGTCCGCGCCTAACTCTACAAGCCGCTCGATCTTTTCATCGCTTCCGGATGTGGCAATGACCGTCGCTCCGGCGAGTTTCGCGAATTGTGCTGCAAAGACAGAGACGCCGCCGGTCCCAAGCGTGAGCACGGTCTCGCCGGGCCGAACTTTGCCCGAAACGATAAGTGCGTTCCATGCAGTCAAGGCGGCGCAAGGCAGCGTCGCAGCTTCCTCGAATGATAGGTGTTCCGGAATCGCGACGAGGCCATCCTCATGAAACGTCGCATATTCGCGAAGTACCCCTTGCCATTGGGCACCGCCGCCCAAAGAGCTTCGGCGTTTCTCTTCGCTCGAATCTCCGTCAAACCACCGCTGGGCAAAGATAGGAGTCACGCGGTCACCGATCTTCCATTTGGTCACGTCTTCACCGACCGCCGTGACCGCACCGGCTCCGTCGGAGAACGGCACCGCCGGCAGTTTCATTTTGGGATTGTAGGTGCCCGATACGACCATGTAGTCGCGATAGTTCAGAGATACTGCGTGGAGCCGAATCTGAACTTCGCCACCGGCTGGCTGCGGAATGTCATGTTCCACCAGATTAAGCTCTTCGATTCCGAATTCTCGTATTTCGTATGCCTTCACTACTACTCCTTTACGTTCGATCGCCCGTCCGGCGACCGAAAGCAGCATGACCGGGCCGAAGACAGAGAGCACAGGTCACGCTGCCTTCGGCCGCGGGACGATTCTGTTAGTTCTTTCGTGGAGATTTTAATTCCAGCTTCAACGCAACATCATCGCGAATGAGATCATCCGCCATACCGGCGTAAACGATCGCGAATTCCTTTCGATTGATCGCAAAGTCCGCGTTGACCGCAACGTCGGTTTCGTTGACGTTGATGGTTGCCGGAAAGGTCACTGACCTTGTGACGCCGTGAAGTGTCAGATCGCCGGTGACATTATAATTGTTTGCTCCCTTGGCGGTGTCGGGAACGATCTTGGTGGACTTAAAGCTCGCCTTGGGAAACTTTGCGACATCAAAGAAGTCCGCGCTTTTCAAGTGCTCCGTTAGGTCGGGATTGTCCGAAAACACCGAGTTCATATCGATCTCGACCGAAACGATGCTTTCCTCGGCTTTACCGTTCACAAGATCTATCGTTCCGGTGAACGACTTGAATCCGCCGTCATGCTTTCCGGTAACCTTCGAGCCGACGAATTCGATCGTTGAATTCTCGGGCGTCAGGGGCAGCGCATCGCCCTTTGCGACGACTGCGGCCGGTATGGAATTTGAACTGTTCGCCGATGTATTTACCGACGGCTCGGCTGTCGTCGCCCTGGGTTTGTTGGCGGCCGGGTCTTCGCAAGCTATGTTCATCATTGCGATACCCACTATAACTAGCGTTAATATCTTCATATATGAGATCTCCTTTTTTTTCGCTTTAAGAATTCCACCTAACTTCGATCATTACATGAGGTGCACATAAAACCTTCCCTTTGCTCGTTACTTTCCCTTGTTCGATATAAATGTAACCTCTTTGTAACTTCATTTGATACAAATTGAGTCAAAAAAAATTATACTTTCCCTTGTCCGATCATCTCGAAAACGCTCTGAAGCGTGTATCTCGATAGCTTTTCATCAACGCTGTGGTCGATCTCTTTTTGTAAATTACAGAGTACTGCCTCGATATTCCTGCCTACCGGACAATCCTGATTCGGTGCCTTCGCGTGAAGGGCAAAAACCTCACCGCATGACACCGCTTTATAAATGTCGGACATCTTGATCTCGTTCGGACAACGGGCAAGCCGCGTTCCGCCGCCGGAGCCGGTTTGCGAGATGACGAGATCGGCCTGTGCCAGTTGGCTCAGCAGCCGGCGGATCACGACGGCGTTCGTGTTCACACTGCCCGCGAGGCACTCGGATTTGACGTTCTCCTCACGGGAACCCGCCAACATCGAAAGCACGTGCACCGCCATTGCAAATTGACTATTAGCCGCCATAACTGTAACTAGTATAGTTACAGTAGAAACAATATGTCAAGTATATCTGAGTTAAAATGCAAAGAGCCAGGATTCTGTACGAATCCCGGCCCGGTCTTGATAAATGCAGGTAACTTATTTTATTGGTAGTTTGATCTCGCGCCCGGCACCGAGAACGGAGTTTGGCAACAAACCGTTGTACTTGGCAACTTCGCTTGGGTCGGCGCCATGTCGTGTCGCGAGTTTCGCGACCGTATCACCCGACTGCGCTTTAACTACCCTTACGTTGCTCTGAGCAACAGCCGTCGTCTGTCCCGTCGGACGAGAATAGTTAGTCGCCTGCACACGATTTCCCGCACTGTCGGCAACCGGTACGAACACCTTACCCTGCGGCGAATTCATTCCCGGATTCGCTGCCATCAACTCGCCAACGCTTACGCCCGTTCGGTTTGAGATCGTCTGCCAGGTCTCACCTCTTACAGAAGTGGCAAGGTTTGTGTTATTGATCTTCGAAGCTGGAATCCGCCGAAAGACAGCCAGAACCTCGTTCGACTTACCGGCCGGCACATTTACGATGTAGGGCTCGGGCGGCGTTGTGTTTGAACGGAGATGCGGATTCAGATACCGAAGGTACTGGACCGTTGTATCCGAGGCCTGTGCAAGGATCGTGAGATTGGTCGAAGACGGCACGCGGATCCGGTCGTATCGCAGCGGCGGAGCCGGGCGAACGTGGCCGAAGCCGTATTGATGCGGATTGTTCGCGATCAGGATCGTTGCAAGAATGTTTGGTACGTAATTGCGTGTTTCGCGCGGCAGATAAGGATATGCAGCCCAGAAATTAGAAACACCGGCCCGACGGATAGCTTTATCGACATTGCCCTCGCCGCAGTTATACCCTGCCATCGCGAGTTCCCAGTTGCCGCCGTATCGATTTGCCAGAAACTTAAGATACCTGGCCGAAGCACGCGTGGCTTCTTCAAAACTGTTTCGTTCGTCGACGTGTGCGGTACGGCGTAGGCCGTAACGAGCACCGGTTCCGGGAATGAACTGCCACAGGCCCGAGGCGGCCATGTGCGACATAGCACTCGGCTTCCAGGCACTCTCAACCTGTCCGAGCCATGCAACGTTTTCCGGAACGCCCTCTTCACGGAAAATGCGGCGGGCCATACTCATGAACATTCCCGAGCGATAAAGGCCGATCTCCATCGTTTTCTTTCCGCGCCCGCGATAATAATTGATGTATTGCTGGATCATCGGGTGGACTTGAAACGAAAATCCGAGTGACCGGTTGGAAACCGCCTGCTGAATGTACTGGTACTGCTGTTGGGTCGCGGGGTTGCTAATGTCGAGTTCGTCAGCGGTCAGCTCAAGCTTTGACAGTTCATCTAGCGGCGACGGCTCAAATTCCTGCGAGTTGAAACCGGTCATGGTTTCGGCCGGAACGTCAGGTTGTCCGCCATTGCTCACCGCCGCGGCGATCGTAGCCGAATTTTGTCCGGGAGCACCAGGCTTTGACATCGCGACCACATCGTCGGCCAGATTAAGGTCAACATCGTTCCATTGCCAGCCGCAAGTTGCGGCAAGACTTCGGATCTGAGGAACGCGAACGTCCGACGGATATTCGATGCGATATACAGTCTCCAACAATTGAGAATAGCATGATTGAAGACGCTGATCGGACTGGATATTTAGAGTTGAAAAAAGGAATATTTCGACCGCTTTATCGAATTTTTCACCCGACTCAGCGCGGCGGTTTTCTTTGACCGCAATAAGGCCGTCTCGGAAATTCTTACCCGCGTCGTCGATCACCTTGTAGACCGCCTCACGTGCGCTACGAACCTCCGGGGTCTGAGCTTGAACAGGGACAAAAGAAATGACTGCTAGTATAACTGACAGAAATAATAACTTGTAGATAGTTGTATTCATTGATCTTCGGATTGTTCTCGCTACAATGATATGTCGTCGCCGTGTACTGTATGAAATAAGTAAAGCTACGCGATTTCTTTATTTAACGCACAGAATGCGAGAAAGTTCCATTAGCGCGTATCAAAATGCTACGCGCACCTAGCCCAAACCTACCACAACCAAACATTGCGGTCAACGAAATCGATGATTGCCTGCAATAATGAGATCCGAGCCTAGTTCAACTCTTCGCCGCCTTAGCCACACCTTTTGCAGGCCTGAGTGCTACGTCAAAAACCTCTTGAACGTGCTCGACAAAGACAAACGAGAGGTCATTCAAGACTTCCTTCGGCATGTCCTCCAGATCGCGCTGGTTTGCGGCCGGTAAAATGACGGTCTTTAATCGGGCCCGGCGAGCCGCAAGCAACTTTTCTTTGACTCCGCCGACCGGAAGGACGTTGCCCCTTAACGTGATCTCACCCGTCATCGCGACGTCTTTTCTGACCGCACGCTGTGCCAATACGGAGATCAGGGCGGTTGCCATCGTGATACCGGCCGACGGGCCGTCTTTCGGTATCGCGCCTTCTGGAAGATGGATGTGGATATCGAAGTTGTCGAGAATGTCCTCGTCGATACCGAGATCGGCGGAACGGGCCTTCGCATATGAGAATGCAGCCTGAGCTGATTCCTGCATGACCTCGCCGATCTGGCCCGTAAGGAGCAACTTCCCTTTCCCTTTTGTTTTCAGCGCCTCGATAAATAGAATGTCTCCGCCAACCGCAGTCCAAGCGAGGCCGGTAACTGTGCCTATCTGATCTTTCTTGAGAGCACCTTCGTTAAAGATCTTCGAAACGCGAAGGTAATCCTTGACCGTGTCCGCCGTCACCTTTACGGGCTTGAACTTCTCGACATCCTCGGCCTTCTTACGTGCGACTTTGCGGCAGATCTTGCCAAGTTCCCGCTCGAGCTGTCGCAATCCGGCCTCCTGAGTGTACTCACTGGTCACCTTAATAATTGCCTTCTTATCAAATTTAACGTCGTTCTTTTCGAGACCGTTCTCCTCGATCTGTTTCGGTATCAGATGGCGGCGGGCGATCTCGAGTTTTTCTTCTTCGGTATAACCTGATAGCTGGATGATCTCCATGCGGTCGCGAAGTGCGGGCTGGATAGTGTCGAGGACATTCGCCGTCGTCATGAACATGACGTTCGATAGATCGAAGGTGACGCCGAGGTAGTTGTCGCGGAACGCAAAGTTCTGCTCAGGATCGAGGACCTCAAGCAAGGCACTTGACGGGTCACCCCGAAAATCAGCGCCGACCTTGTCGATCTCATCGAGCATTATGAGCGGATTATTGGTGCCAGCCGTCTGAATTCCCTGAATTATGCGGCCCGGCATCGCACCTACGTACGTCCGGCGATGACCGCGGATCTCCGCTTCATCATGCAAGCCGCCGAGGCTGAGGCGCATGAATTTCCTGTTAAGCGCGCGCGCTACGGAACGTCCCAATGACGTTTTACCGACCCCCGGAGGTCCAACTAAGCAGAGAATTGAACCTTTCGGTTTCTCCATCAACTTGCGGACCGCGAGAGCCTCAACAATGCGTTCCTTTACGCGTTCCAAACCGTAATGGTCATCATCGAGGATCTTTTCAGCCTTGGTAAGATTGAGATTGTCTTTCGACGCCTTTGACCACGGAAGCTCCGTCATGATGTCAAGCCAATTCCGAAGGGTCGCTGTTTCCGCAGTGTCCGGATGCATGCGTTCGAGCTTTTTCAGCTGACGCAATGCTTCCTCTTCGGCATTCTCCGGCATCTTTGACTTAAGAATTTTATCGCGATAAAGCTCGATCTCTTCGTAGAGCTCGTTGCCTTCACCGAGTTCCGACTGGATAGCCTTTAGCTGCTGCCGAAGGAAGTATTCACGTTGCGAGCGGTCGATGTCGGCACGTGCCTGTGTGTTGATCTCCTGCTGAACGGTCAAGACGTCGATCTCTTTGCTAAGCAGGTCGTTAACCTTTCGAAGCCTCTCGACCGGTTCAAATATGTCCAGCACGCTTTGTGCGTCTTCGACCTTCAATTCAAGGTTTGAAGCTGAAAGATCGGCAAGCCGTCCGGCGTCGTCAAGATTGGCGATGATCGCCAGCACCTCAGGTGAAATATTTTTGCCGAGTGAGGCCGCACGTTCCATAGACCCGCGTACATTTCTGACAAGTGCTTCGACCTCAAGCGAACCTTCTGGAGCCAGCGGCTCAGATACCGGCGTGATCTTCGCCCGGACGTAATCGCCGGCCGAGTCTATCGAATCAACTCTCGTCCGAGACAAGCCCTGAATCAGAATTCGAATGCGGCCGTCCGGCAGCTTAAGCATCCGCATGATGATGGCAACCGTGCCGTATTTGTACAGGTCGTCTTGTTCCGGATCTTCTTTGTTTACATCTTTTTGCGAGACAAGGACGATCATTCGATTGTCCTTTAATGCCTCTTCGACGGCTTTGATCGATTTGTCGCGCGAAACGAACAGAGGCACGATCATAAAGGGATAAATGACAATATCGCGCAATGGAAGCGAGGGCAGTTCCGAGGGGATCTGCATCATTGGCTCAATAACCTCGCCCTCGCCTAGCGAGATCGGAAAGTCTTCAAGTTCGACCATTCCTTAATGTTACGAATTTAAAATGGAAAGGGCAATTTGACCGCAGTTGCTGACGGCCAGGAGTGAAGCGGGCTATTTTTTCTTCTTTTTCTTTGCGGGAGCGGCGGTTCCCTGTTCGCGGGAGCGAACCAGATCCTTGAGTTCGGTCATAAACTCAGACACGTCTTCAAATTCCAGGTAGACCGACGCAAAACGGACGTATGCCACTTTGTCCAGAGATTTCAGCCGTCTCATGATCAGCTTGCCGATCTCTGTCGTTGCAAGCTCGCGATCCATCGAATCCTGAACCAGACGCTCGGCGTCTTCAACTATCGCTTCGAGCTGCGGAGTCGATATTGGGCGTTTCTCGCATGCACGCAGAAGGCCGGAAAGTATCTTGCTTCGGTCAAACGATTCACGTTTGCCGTCCTTTTTGACGACCATGTACGGAATGTCGTCGATGCGCTCATACGAAGTAAACCTCCGCCCGCACGAAAGACACTCCCGCCGTCGTCGGATCGAATCGCCGTCCTTCGCCTCGCGGGAATCAACGACCTTGTCTTCGATATGGGCACAAAATGGGCAACGCATTAATCTTCCCGGGACTGAGTATTAGCACCGTTGCTATTTGGAGCTTCTGATTCGATCTCGTCGGCAGCGTGTTCGCTGGAGAGCAGACTGCGGAAACGCTCGACGCTGATATCTCCGTGAACAAAATAATATAGTCCAAAGACCAGTGCGGGCGCAAAGTAGATCAGGTGCATCGCGATAGACACGGCCGCTGCATCCTCATGTCGAATTTCCGGCATTAAGAATATCAGACTCGCCGCAGTCGCAGTATGAAACGCTCCGGCCGCACCTCCCGGAGTCGGAACAACCGAACTGACGACCGCAAATCCCATGATAAACAATGAGTCGCTAAACGTGATCGGAAGCCCAAAAGCCAGTAGGGCCAGCCAAGTTGGGATCGCGATAGCCATCCAAAGGGCGATGGTCCAGAAAACGACGAGTGCCGTCTCGCGCCAGTCTTTGAGGATCGCGAGAGCGGCCGCCAGCTGTTTCAGAATACTTAGAAAGATCGCTCGAATTCGGACCGGTATCCATTTTTTGTCCGTTATACGACCGGCCCAACCTATTATGCGGCTTGCATTTCGTTGATAAACTATCAACGTAGCGAACCCTAAAAACACGCCGAAAAGAAGCACGTAACCGAGCAATGAAATATTCGCCAGATCTTCTTCGCGACCCGGCGGTGGCGAGAACCAAAGGAGATTTACAGCGAAGAAACAGACAAGTGCGGCCAGATCAAAGATTCGCTCCAATCCAAGCGTAACCAGTGCCGCGGACGGCCGAACTCGCTTATCTCGCATCGGCAGCCACATTGGCCGAACGATCTCGCCCGCCCGACCGACCAGGAATATCGCCGCAAAACCCACCGTCGTCGTCGCAAATAGTTCTTTCAGGCTCGAATCCGTGATCGGCGATAGTAGCACCTTCCATCTGATCGCCCTGAGCAGATATCCGAGAGAAATGATCAAAACAGATGCAACGAGGTAAAACGGATCGGCCTGGCGAAGGCTCCGCCTTACTTCGACCCAATCAAGATCTTTGCCGAAATACCAGAGTATCAAGGCAGCGAGCAGAAACAGGACTACGAATTTTATGTACTTACGCAATTAAGGGTAGACCGCTCCGGTGTTTGTTGAAGTTCGAGTTTGCCGCCGTCGGCAAAAACTGAAGATACTCCAAAACCGACCAATTTGCCAACACGCTTGCGTATGTCAGCCTTTGCGCGTAAATAGATATAGTTTGTCGGAACTTTTGCGAAAACGGCTTCGTAACCTGTTTTGACAATCTGCAGCAATTGGTATGCTGCTATCGGCCGAACCGAAGGTACGGGAGAACGACTGGTTGGAAGCTATTAAGGCAACTGCGGAAATAGATGGTGCGGAACTTGTTCGGCGGGCTCGCGGCGGAGATGCTGCGGCGTGGGAAGATATAGTCACGGCGTATTCGCGTAGAATATTTAATTTAGCGTACCGGTTCACATCTAATCCGGACGCGGCCGAGGATCTGACGCAGGAAGTCTTTATCAGGATCTATCGGACGCTGGACCAATACGATTCGAAGCAAGGTGACCTTGCAAACTGGCTGATGAGGTTGGCCAGAAATTTGATAATTGACGATTATCGCCACCGGCAGCGGAATCCGCAAAATTCGATGGCGGACGCGGTGGATGATCACCAATTCCATCTGCGGGCCGTCGGAACATCGGCACATAAAGAATTGGAACGGCGGGAATTGGCGGCTCAGGTTCAGTCGGGGATCGACAAATTACCGCCGGACCTTAAGACATGCGTTATTCTTCGAGACATCGAGGAATTGAGCTATCAGGACATAGTGGACGCATTGCAGATTCCCGAAGGAACAGTGAAGTCGAGAATTAATCGCGGGCGTATTGAGCTCGCAAAAATATTAAGGAGGATGCGGGTCGTAACGATCTAGATTGATCGAAGACCAACGCACGGAAGGTAAAAGCAAAACGAGCGAAAAAAATCGTTCACCTTCAGAAGATCAATGTTCAAGGGGTTATTGTTTTATGGCTTTTGAGAAAGAAAACTTGGTCAGCTGTTCGGAGTTTGAGGATTCCCTGTCGGGATATCTCGAAAAGGCTCTTAATGGCGCTGCTCACAAAGCCGTCGCGACACATGCTATGCAGTGTCCGCTTTGCCATTCGTTGTTGAATGAGGTCAAAGAATCGCTCGCGGTCTGCCATTCGCTGGCGGAAACGGATTCGCCGCTGACGCGGCTTGAAGCTCGAATTTTGGCGGATACGATGCCGAATGCATCAATTGCCTGTGACGAATTTGAGGGTTATCTGACCGATTATCTGGACGGATTTCTTCCGGCCAAGGTATTTCATCGCTGGGAACGGCATGCCGTGCTTTGCGACGATTGCACGGATCTGCCCGGAAGCGTGGTTCGCTCGTTGGCCGCCATCGTCTCATATAAAACGGTCGAATATCCGATGCCCGAAGGCCTCCATCAACGCATTTTGCAGGAAACGACAGGTTCGGCGTCCGCTATCCCCAAGCAAGAAGGCTGGCTATCGCGGCTTCGCGATCTTGCCGGCTCCATTCGTATCCCGATAGCTGTTCCGCAGCTTGCACCGGTCGCGATGATGCTGATGTTTGCATTTTTATTTATTAGTCAGGGCGTTTCCGCGGACGGTTCGCTATCGGATATCTATTCGAAGAGTGTTCAGATCGCCGAGCAGTCCTATCGGCAAAGTTCCGACGCATTTCGCGGTGGATCAACTCCTCAGCAGACGTCCGACGCGGGAGGCCAGCCTTAATGAACTGTGCTTATCACGTACAGAATGTAGCGGTCGTTCAGTGTAATGGATGCGGCAAGGCGCTCTGTCCCGCGTGTGACCATCGCATCAAAGGATTCCCCTATTGCCAGGACTGCATAGTTCAAGGCATCGACCTGCTTCGCAATCACAGCCGCTCATATTATGTTCCGTTTGTAAAAAAGCGAACGTCGCCGGTGATAGCCACGTTGCTGTCTTTTATCTTGCCCGGGCTTGGTGCGGCCTACAACGGCCAGACGGTCAAGGCATTGGTTTATTTCGCCGTATTTGTTGGGCTGTTTCAGATGTCTGTTCTGACGGGCGGAGCTCCGTTGTTTGTTCTCAGTTTTATCGGAATGTGGGCATTCGCGGCACTTGACGCCTGGCGAACGGCCCAGATGATCCGCTCGGGCCTAACGCCGGATATTGCGGAAGACATTTTCGTTAAACGCTTTTCGGGAAATCCGAAGCTGTGGGGCATTGTCCTCGGAGTATTAGGCACGGCATTTCTGTTCCAGAGCTTTTTTGATATTCGCGGGATCATGCGGGCACTCGTCCCCGCCCTGTTGATCGGACTCGGGATATACATTCTTCGCGGCTACATCTTCAAGTCGAGGTCAGAGGATGGACATTGGGCCGATTTCGATAGTACTAGGACCGCACCTCTTTTCGTTAGTGGAAAAGGCAACTCAGACGCTGCAAATGAACCTTACTCACGTCGGACGAACCCGATGGACGATAAAGGTTATGGCGACTGGCGCGGCCGATAAAAGTTGCGGTGCCGGACACATTCACATATAGTGTAGTTAGGCCGCCGCAGGCGGATGGTTTTGATAACAAGGAGTTTTAAGTTATGCCGCTTTGGTTAAAGGCTTCCGGTGGGCTAGGCAGTATTCTGGTTCTGATCGCACTGATCATCACCTTTATTAAGCAGCTCATCGCGTTCGTCGGTTTCATTACGTTCGCATTAAAGATCCTCATTGTAGTAGTCTTTATCGTGGTAATCGCCGGTGTCGGTTTTCTGGTAGTTAAAAGCATCAACGATAGCCGCCGAAAGACGGCCTAGCTTTTTGGGGGCTTGTTGTGATATCTTAGGTCATTAGCTAGGAGGTGTCCCCCCGCTTGCCTTTCATTTCTTCACCGTATATCATTGCTCGCATTGGTTTTTTCATTTGGACAGTCAGAGTTTTTTTCACGGACTGTTCTTCGTTTTACAAATAACCCGCTGGGTTAGTCAGGTTTCGCGTTAGTCGCTCGCGGCTATTCTTGCGTGATTCCGTGTGCCGGGACGATGGATTCCCGGTGCGTGATCAACAACAAGGAGCTAAAAAGCATAATGCAAAATAAAAGTAAGTACTTTACTTTTCATTTTTCTCAGTCATCAAGATCCAGAATTTATATTCGTCGAGTACAGGTCTCAAAAAAACTTGTCCAAAACGGTTTGCTCAGCATTGCACTTATAATTGGTTTTACTACCTTCGGTTCAGGGATCTACGGCGTCTTTTCATACGCTGATCCTTCAGCCATTTCACTAGCAGCGTCACTTCCCGCGGCCACTCAACTTTCATCTGCAGCTACCAAAGATCCGCTTGCATACGATTATTCCCGTCCCGCAGCTTCGAGCAAACTCGCCCGAAACAGCGGCGGCCCGTCGTTGACTGAGAACGGTATCGAAGACGTTGAGGTCGAGAATCAGATTCGCTTGATCGAGACGACCTCCGACCCGATGGCGTTGCCGAGAATCTGGGCACACATGGGCAAGATAAATAACGAATTCGGCTTCCGCCGTAATCCGTTTGGCGGGCGCACCTATGAATTTCACGGCGGAATAGATATTGACGGCGAACGTGGCGACATTGTAGTTGCACCCGCGGCGGGGACGGTCAGCAAGGCAGGATGGCAAGGTGGGTATGGCAACTTGATCGAGATCGATCACGGCAATGGATTGACGACCCTCTACGGCCATCTCTCAAAGGTCGAAGTGGCAGTTGGTGACATAGTTTCGCGAAACCAGCTTATGGGATACGTAGGCTCGACGGGACGTTCGACGGGCCCCCATCTTCATTACGAATTGCGGTTGAACGACCAGCCTATCAATCCACGACGTTTTCTTCCGCCGGAACCGACCGAGATCGCGCGCCAGTTGCCATAAATTACTGACAACTAATATTTTTCAGAGCGAGTCGAATAGTCGGCTCGCTTTTTTGCTGTATAATTATCGTTTGTATCAAACCGAAATAAAAAGGAAGATCGAAATTATGAAATCATTTAGAAGTGCTTCGACAGCGTTTCTTTTGACGCTCGTCCTGACCGTAACGTCCGTCGCTCCGGCATTTGCCATAAGGGATGAGGGAATGTACACGCCGGTTCAGATCGCCGGGCTCGACCTGCGAAAAAGAGGCTTAAAGATCAAACCGGAAGAGATCTACAACCCAGCCGGCGGCGGCCTCACTGAGGCTGTCATTCGGTTGAGTATTGGCTGCACCGCCGAGTTCGTTTCACCTCAGGGCTTGATCCTTACGAATCACCATTGCGCATTCGATGCACTCGTTACCGCTTCAACCCCGGAAAACGACCTCGTAGAGAATGGTTTCAAGGCAGACGACCGGAGCAGCGAGATCTCGGCTAAAGACTATTCGATCTTTATCACCGAGCGTGTTGAAGACGTTACGGCAAAAATTCGTCAGGGCACCGAATCGCTCTCCGGCGACGCACTTGCCAAAGCTGTCCAGGCAAATATCAGTAGCATTCGCGACGCAGAGAAGGCAAAAGCTCCCGAAGCATCTGAGGTTCGCATTCAGACGCTCAACAACGGCTATTACTATTACCTGTATCAAACGCGTCAGATCAAAGACGTTCGCGTCGTTTACGCGCCGCCGCGTAATATCGGCGTATTTGGCGGCGACCCTGACAATTTTGAATGGACGCGTCACACGGGTGACTTTACCTTCATTCGTGCATACGTTGCTCCGGACGGATCAGCGGCAGAATACTCACCTCTCAATGTCCCGTATCAGCCGAAGCGTCACCTGAAGATGAACATTGGGGGTGTGAAGGACAACGATTTCGTATTCGTTCTAGGCTATCCTGGCGGCACAACACGTTACCGCGAATCACAGTCAGTTCAGTATGCCCGCGATACGAACTTCCCTTTCCTCGCTACCTGGCTTGATGCACGAAGCAATGCTCTTCGCCTGGTCGGCGAAACAAACGAAGAAAAGCGCATCGCTCTTCAGTCCGACATAGCTAACTTCGATAATTATCGAAAGGTGTATGACGGAGGCAAGTGGCGGCTTCGTCGTTCGCAGGTCGTGGAGCAACGTCAGGCTCAAGAGACACAGTTTGCTAAATGGGTCGCTGCGGACGCGTCACGTCAACAGAAGTACGGCACAGTTCTTCAGGAGCTTTCTGCTGCCTCAGCCGAATCGAACGCGGTCGCGAACCGTGACGTCATCCTCGGCCGTATACCGGACTCGACGACGCCCACTCTCGCCACCATCGTCAGAGCAATCATGATGCGGGGCCAGCCAGAACCGCCCACAGAAGAAGAGCGTGAGAAATTTCGTGCACAGATAAAAACAGTGTTCGCAGCCCGTGAACCGATCTATGAACGTGAGATGATCAAGTTCTACTTGAAGTCTTTTGACGAATTGCCGGCCGGCCAGAAATTTGACGCGGCCGAGAAGCTCTTTGGATCAGTGAGTGGAAAAGCACGCCGTGAGGCCGAAGCAAAGTTTGCAGAATCGATCGCGGAAGGCTCGTACTGGACGCCCGAGACGGTTGAAGGCCTATTTGGGCCAATGACCCGCGAATTTCGTCCCGAATGCGACAATGTCATCGCCTTCGCAACCGCGCTGGTCGAAGAAAAAGCAAAGACAGCGGCGCGCGGTGCGGGCTTCGCATCGAAGATCGATCGTCTCCGCCTGCTTTATCAGCAGGGGATGGCCGAGATGAAAGGCATCACGCCTTATCCGGATGCGAACTCGACACTTCGCTTCACCTACGGCAACGTTAAGGGGTTCAGCCCGCGTGAGGCAGAGTACCGAACTCCGCTAACAACCATCAAAGGCATGATCGAAAAAGACACCGGCATTAAACCTTTCGACATGCCGCAAAAGCTAAAGGACCTGCAGGCCGCACGCGATTTCGGCCGATTCGGGACAGGCGATAGCGTGGTGGTCAATTTCCTATCGTCGAATGACATCATTGGTGGAAATTCTGGCAGCCCCGTCTTAAATGGCAACGGGGAACAGGTCGGACTGGTCTTTGACGGCAACTACGAAGGCTTGGGCAACGATTTCTACTATGACCCGAATATGAATCGAACCATATCGGTAGACATTCGATTCGTATTATTTGTCACCGAGAAATTCGGCGGTGCGGGTTGGATACTGAATGAACTATCCTTGGTCGGAGGAAAATGATCTTTCGAACAATTTAGATCGGATCAAGCCGGGTACGGACCACCGTATCCGGCTTCTTTAGTATTTCAGCTTCATCGAATTCATGTATTTCATCAGTATTCGTTGGCGGCGAACGACACGTTTACGATTCTTTTCGGGATTAAAGATGTTAAGCGGGCTCGGTATCATTGCCGCAAGAAAGGCCGCTTCTTCGCGGCTTAGGTTCGAGGCGGATTTCTTGAAATAGTGCTTCGAAGCCGCTTCGACACCGTAAACACCGTCCCCCCACTCGATCACGTTCAAGTAAAGTTCGAGAATCCGTTTCTTCGGCAAATCCTTTTCCAAATAGTAGGTGTAAACAGCCTCTCTTCCTTTTCTGAGAAAATTGCGGTCTTCCGAAAGGTAAAGATTCTTTGCCAACTGCTGAGTAATGGTAGATGCTCCACGAGTAAAGCTCGGCAACGGCGGTATCCACGAATTAGGGTCATATTCGCCCGATTCTTTCGCCTCCTTTTCGCCTTCCTTTACGGCCTCATTCCAGGCTTTCTCGATGGCTTCCCAATCAAATCCATCGTGTTCAAAGAATCGAGCGTCCTCGCCGGCCAGAACCGCTCGCTGCAGGTGCGGCGAGACCTGTTCGATCGGTGTCCAGATCATATACTTTCGCGGCTCCTTGCCGGCGGCCGCGGCCTGGGCGATCCGATGTTCGATCATTGAAGATGTCGTTGGATTTTCCGTGCGAAGTGCCCCGATCCGCGGAAACGTTATCAGCTCGTAGGCGAGCCAGACACCTATAGCCCCGAGAAGTACGAGAAACAGAACCTTGGTCCAATACCACATAATCTTCCTTAGTTGATTCAATCGGCGAAACGGTTGGAATTACTTAATGCTTTTCGCCGACTTAAACGAAAAATTATCACAGGAGGAGTATAATTTACACTTCGCGTCGCTCCCGCATCGCCGTCGGCACATCAACCGTATCTCTGCATCTTGAACTGCGGGTCGGTTTACAGCTATTCTGATGGAGCTCGAAGCTACAGATCAAAAAGTTCATTATGGCCGAATTCAACAATGTCGTCGCTGTTATTCTAGGCGGAGGTGCGGGTTCCCGGCTTTTTCCATTGACCCGCGAGCGATCGAAGCCGGCCGTCCCACTGGGCGGAAAGTATCGTTTGATCGACGTTCCGGTCTCGAACTGCATTAACTCGGGGGTCTCACAGATCTTCGTCCTGACGCAATATAATTCGGCTTCACTGAATCGTCACATTTCCCAGACCTATCGTTTTTCCAATTTCTCGACCGGGTTTGTTGAGATCCTCGCAGCTGAACAACGCAAGGACAGCCCGAATTGGTTTCAGGGAACTGCAGATGCGGTCCGCCAGATAACACCGCATTTGCGCGACTGGCAGGTAAAGACCTTGCTCATACTCTCGGGCGATCATCTCTACCGGATGGATTACCGGAAATTTCTGGAGCGCCATTTTAATACAGATGCCGACGTAACGATCTCCGTGATCCCAGCCAGGCCTCAAGATGCGGAAGACTTCGGAATTCTCAAGACCGATCTGGATGGCAAGATCATTGACTTCCGCGAAAAACCGAAAGGCGAGGCACTTGAACAGATGAGGGTCGACACGACCCGATTCGGCCTTTCTCCCGAGGAAGCGGCGAACAGGCCCTTCCTAGCCTCGATGGGCATATATGTCTTCAATTACGAAAAGCTCGTCGGACTGCTCGAGACGAATCCGTCCGCGATGGATTTTGGCGGCGAAATAATCCCGGCTGCGATCGACAGCTACAACGTTCAGGCCCATTTTTTTGATGATTATTGGGAAGACATCGGTACGATACGCGCTTTCTATGATGCAAATCTCGATCTGGCATCCCCGCTGCCTAAATTCAATTTTTTTAATACCGACGCTCCGATCTATTCACGCAGCCGATATCTGCCGCCCTCCAAGGTCCACAGCTGCGTGATCGATAATTCGATGGTCAGCGAGGGCTGTATCCTGACCGGCATGACGGCGAGAAACTCGATCATCGGCCTCCGCAGCAGAATCGACACCGGAACGACGATAGAAGATTCGATAATTATGGGTTCGGATTTTTTTGAACAGATCGACGAGATCCGCTACAACGTCGAGAACGCCCGTCCTCACTACGGCATTGGGAAAGACTGCACCATTCGAAAAGCGATCATCGATAAAAATGCCCGCATTGGCAACAACGTCCGGCTTACGAACGACCAGGGCGCTGTAGAATATGATGCCGGGGACGGCTCGTTTTATATTCGTGACGGAATCATATTAATTCCGAAAGGCTCGCTAATTCCTGACAATTTCGTCGTCTAACGCTATTTACTTACGCGTATTGCCTGAGACAACGTAGCTTGAACGGGATTTGACCGCAACGTTCTGACGGTCGACCTTCACACGAACGCGACGGGTTTTTCCGGGCGTGCCTTCCTCTTTGGGGTAATACCCAATGCTGTAAAATTCCCGGAGTTCGCTGGCGATGCGGGCGAACGCAGAGTTCAGGTTGCCGAGAGTGCTGGCGACGTACATCGTGCCGCCCGTACGCGATGCGAGTTGATTGAGATACTCCTCACCGTGAGCATATTCTTCGGCGGTAGTGCCCCGACTGCTGGGTGTTCCCATTACAGGTACCGGCATTGGGAACGGGCTTCCACCGCCGCCACCAGCTATAGGCGGCGTACCGGTCGTTCGGGAGGTCGGAAGATTGATCGTGGATCCGCCTCTCATCATCGCCTGAACGTCCGCAAAAGTATCGTAACGGATCGGATAGATCAGCGAATCGAGTTCGAGAGCATCGCCCAAATTATCGCGGTCGGTCGCACGCCGACTTGTCGTATCTACACCATCCGTAAAAAGCACGATCGCCTTGCGTCCCTCGATGGACCTCAGCCTGTCATTTATCGTCATGTCAACAGCTTCGTACAGGCTGGTTCCCGTACCGATCTGCGTCTGGCGAATTGCCCTATATATTGCGCGGCGATCATTGGTCGCGTCGCTTAGCATTTGAACCTCTTCATCAAATGCAATGATGATGACACGGTCCTCGGGCCGGAGCAGGTTGACGAAGGAGATCGCCGCTGACTGGATCTCCTCCGCCTTAAACTTTGCGGAATAGCTCATGTCCAGCACCAATGCAACCGTGAAGGGCTGCGATTCGTTTGAAAAATGAGCGATGTCCTGCGCGACGTTGTCTTCGAAAACTTTAAAACTCTTTTCAGATATTCCGCCGACAAAACGTCCCTTGCGGTCAATTATCCGGACCGGCAGAGTGACAAGCTTAGTATCGACGGTGATAACTTCGTCAGAATCGACATCGGCAGCGGTCTCGTCTTCGGCCAATGGCGGAGTCGGCGTAGCTGGGATGGTCCTCGGCCTTTCATTCGCCCTTTTATCAGGGTTAGCCGGCGGGACACGGCGGGACTGGGAATATACAACAGTTCCTACTGCCGCTATCACCAAAACCGCAAGAATCAGCCGTTTGCATTGCATGGATATGTTAGTCGAACCTCACGTCAGATTCTACGATGCTTTCATTGCCAAAAAAAGATGCATTCGCAGAAAAACGAAACGGCCCGACAGGCACGTGCTATCGGGCCGCTCGTCGGTTCTGATTCGATCACTTGCCCGCAAGTCGGTTGTTGTTTTGGCCGACGACATATGTGGTCTTCGCACGGACGACCAGATTCGGCCTCATAACACGAACGCTGATACGTTTTCGGTCACCGGCATTTCCCGGATTGTCAGGATAATAACCAAGCGAATACTGTCGGCGAAGCTCCTCCGCAATTCCGGAGAATGCGGCTTCAAGGTTATAAAGCGACTCGGCTTCGAAATGCCGCCCTCCGCTGTTCGTGGCAAGGGTCTCAAGGTATTTCTTGCCTAGAGCGTATTCTGACGGGCTGGTTCCGGCACCGCCGCGCGTGCCCCCGAGACTGACATTGCCGCCACCGAGGAGTATGCCGACAAGGTCGCCGAGCCCGACACGGCCCGATCGAGGCATTCGACCAATGCCACCGCCTCCGCCCTGGCTCACGCCGTAATCGCGAAGAGTGTTATAACGGATCGGATAGATCAAAACATCAGTTTCTTCAGCATCGCCAACTGTGCTGTCGTACGACGCTCGTCGAGAGGTTGTATCCACACCATCCGTAAAAAGAACAATCGCCTTGCGACCCTCCACCTGACTGAGCTCACGTTCCAGAACTTGGGCAACAGCCGTGTATAGACTCGTACCGTTGCCGAACTGTGCTCGCCTGATCGCATTACGGAGTGCATTTCGATCGTTTGTCGGGCGGCTAAGAACCTGAATCCTTTCATCGAAAGCGACGACCATCACTCGATCGTTGGGCCTAAGCTGATCGATGAATGAAATGGCAGAATTGTGGATCTGATCTATCTGATAAGCTGTCGATGGGCTAACGTCGATCATCAATACAACGGTGAACGGCTGTTCGACAGACTGAAAGAATCCCAGCTCTTGCTCAACGCCGTTTTCGAAGATCTTGAAGTCGCGTTGCTGCAGGCCGGATACAAATCGGCCGTTCCGATCGAGGACTGAGACAGGCATCGTCACAAGGTTTGTTTCGACACGTATCACGCCGTCTTCGTCATCGTCTGGTGGTGTTGCTGACGGTTCGGGTCGGCCAGTAGAACGGTTCCCCTGTAGAACAGGCGCGGATCGCGAGTCGGACCGTATTACGGTTTCGCTTTCGTCGATTACCTCAGGAGTAGGAGTTGGCGCGACGCGCGGACGCGTGGCACGGTTAGACTGTGCAAAAACTGAAACTGCGAACAACGAAGCGATCGCAACGGAAAGCGCTATCCTTTTCATAATCGGTGATACTCCTAGCGTGAGTTACTTTGGGGAAAGCGCTGATATGATTTAATTCCGTACAGTTAAGTTGCTAAGTTTTTTCGTCAAGAGCATCGATCGCGAGGTCATGAAAATGGCGTCGGACGGAGTTGATATTGAAGAATGGAAGCGGATGGTTGTGTGTGCGGTTTGTCAACAGAATGAAAATGCGTTCCTTTACCGGGTCTATCCACAGCGAAGTGCCCGTAAACCCAAGATGTCCAAAGCTTTCCGGCGACATCTTGGTTCCGGCTGTTGAATCTTTCGTTGATGCGAGTTGGAAGGCGAACGAGCGGTCTTCGTTCATTCCTTTGGTGAAGTTGGTGCGGAATAGATCACAGGTCTCCGGCTTCAGAAGCTGAGTATATTTCGGCAAAAACTGCTTCGCGATCTTGAAAACCTCTTCTGCCGTAGAAAACAACCCTGCATGCCCCGCAACACCGCCCATGAAATAGGCGTTTCCGTCATGAACTTCGCCCCAGATCATTCGATTTCGGAATGCGAATTGCGGATTGCGGGCCATGTCAGAACCGGGAGCGATAGCGACTGGGCTCTCCTCGCTCACGTAACCTTGCTCGATGCAGACCTGCTGTTCGTACTGGTTCCCTTTCTCGCTCGCTGCGAACCTTAAATTATGCGCGCCGGCTCCCCAAAAGGAGGTAAATTGTAACCCGAGGCGGTCAACCACTTGTACAAGAAACTGATCTGCTAAACCGAATCCCGACATTTCTTCGATCAAGATTCCAAGCGAAAGAAAACTCAAATCGCTATATATCACCTTCGAACCAGGTTCGGCAGCCTGTTCTGAAGCAAGGATTTGTTCCCAAATAAACTGTTTTATCCTTTCGTTCTCTTCACAGGCGACTCCGTAGTCATCTGGATGACTTTGAGGGGCACCATCCAGCAGATAAAAAGGGAGCCAGTTTCTAAGGCCGGATATGTGGTTGGCCATTTTCACCACTTGCATTCCAGCTCTATCACGTCCGCGGAGAATTTTGGCTACGTTGTCATCCATCAACACAGTTCCAGACTCGATCATTTTGGCAAGGAGAAAACCCGTAACCAAAGGCTTTGTCAAACTCGCCAGATCATAAATCGTATCCAACCGCGCCGGAATCCGCTCCGGTTCAATGACCGCATATCCCAACGCATCGTGAAAAACGATCTCGCCCTTTTCAGCAACCAGATATACTGCCGACGGAAAATCGTCGGCGTCGATCCTTAACTGCAAAAAGCTGGAGATCTGCTGGTTCATCTTACATTTATACTAACTTTTCTACGTCTGATTGACACTTTCTTCGAAGCGCAATAGACTGCATTAAATCACAAACGGAGGACCCTTTTCTTATGAACAAAGTAGAATCAGCAGACCTGATATTGAAGCTTTATGATCTGCGCCGCGAGGCGACAATGCGAAAAGCCCGGGACTGGATGTTTATGTTTAATCCCTCAAGTGCGCAGGAATATATGCAGACGATGATGGACCCCGAGGTCGGCGGCTATCTTCGGATGGTCACGTCCTACTGGGACATGGCGGCATCGTTCGTTAATCACGGTGCGATCGACGCTGAGATGTTCCGCGATACGGTCGGCGAACATATGATCGTTTTCGCTAAAATTGAACCCTTCCTTGCCGAACTTAGAGAAATGTGGGATGCCCCCGAGGCATTTAGGCACCTCGAAAAGGTCATTCTCGACCAACCGAACGGTGCTGAAAAGTTGAGAAAGACCCAGGAATGGATGAGATCAATGGCCGAGCAGATGGCAGGCGGTCAATCCAGCGAAGCAGCGGCATAGCCGATTCCGCGGATACGCTACTAAGCCGACCTAGCATCAGGTCGGCTTTTCTATTGGGCTCACCCCTTCACATTCAGCTTTCGAACGTGTTCGTCGATCTTATCGAGGACCCCAACTGCGAGTGCCAAGGCCCGACGCCCGTCCTCACCGGTCACGGCCGGCTCCTCGTCGTTCTCTATCGCACGCAGAAACGCAGATATCTCCGCTCTCAGCGGTTCAACATCATCGATCTCCAGCCTATTTATCGTAATTCCGAGGAGCGGATGGGCGGCATCAGGATTTAGCGACGTTATGGACGCGAATTTGGTGGCGTAGTCCAATACGACATACGCGTTCGTCTGATAGAATCGCGTTTTTCGGATTTTCTCCGTCCCTATCCGCGAGGTTGTGACATTCGCGACGGCACCATTCTCAAACTCAATGCGTGCGTTCGCGGCGTCTACCTTATCGGAGATCACCGGGATCCCAACCGCTCGTATCTCGCTCACCTTTATGTCTTCGCCTACCAACCACTGCACGGCGTCGAGATCATGTATCATCACGTCGAGCACGACGTCTACGTCAAGAGAGCGGTTGGGAAAGGGCGACACGCGGTGGATCTCGAAATACAGCGGACCAGTAACATGCGGGCGTAAGGCGACCATCGCCGGATTGAACCTTTCCAATTGGCCGACCATTAGCTTTGCTCCCGAGGCTCTAGCGGCCGTGATCATTTTATCCGCCTCGACCAGCGACGTAGCGATCGGTTTTTCGACAAGCGTGTGAATACCAGCCTCGAGAAAAGCACAGGCGATCTCGCAATGCGTCTCGGTCGGCGTTGCAATGCTCACCGCGTCAACGCGCCCGATAAGGTCGCGCCAATCAGTAAACGCGGCACACTTGCTCTCACCGGCCAGACGATCAGCAGTTGCCGTATCCAGGTCGCATACACCGATGAGCTCGGCCCGCCCTTCCGCAGTAAGGTCGGCGTAATTGCGGGCGTGGTGGCGCCCGAGCGAACCTACCCCGATGGCCGCTACACGAAGTCTCACGCCGTTTTCGTAGTTAGGATTGATCTCTGTCATTTGTTGACCTTCAGCTTATGTCCGATAATAGCTTTTATTCTGTGCAAACAGGCTCGATTTCACAAAGATGAAGGCACTTTTTAGTAGTTTGAATTCTAAAACATTCTGGGTAGCGTTTTTTGCCCTAGCAATTTTCGTATATTTTTTTGGCTTGACGATCTCGCTGATCGGCCCGGATGAATCGCGTTATTCACAGGTAGCCCGGGAGATGTTCGCCCGCAGCGACTGGGTAACCCCAACCCTCGGCGGGTTCAATTGGTTCGAAAAGCCCGCCTTGCTCTATTGGCTGCAAATAGCATCTTATAATTTGTTCGGTGTTAATGAATTTGCCGCCCGTTTTGGAAGCTCTCTTTTTGGAATCGGAGCGATCATTTCACTACGGATACTCGGCTCCACTTACGGCAGCAAGCACTCCGGCGGACACGAAGGCCTCGCGAACTGGATCGGCCTGATAGCTGCCTCGACGCTCGGGCTGATCGTATTCGCACGCGGTGCGAGCTTCGACATTATCCTCACATTTCCCATGACGGCTTCGTTGGCGGCTTTTTTCGTTTATGACCGAACCGACGCAAAAGACTCGACAAAACAATATTTAGCACTTGCTGCGTTCTACTTTTTCATGGGCGTCGCCGTATTGGCAAAGGGTCTGGTCGGGTTCGTTTTCCCGATTGCCATCGTTTGCTTTTATTTCCTTCTATCTTGGAAGCGTCCGTCAAGGGCTTTGATCATTAGTCTGCTGTGGGGAATGCCCATAGCAATCGCGACTGCTGCACTCTGGTATTTACCGATGTATCTGACGCACGGCTGGGGCTTCATCGACGAGTTCTTCATTCAGCATCATTTTCAGCGATATACATCGAACAAGTACCTACATCCACAACCCTTTCATTTTTTCCTTTGGGTCCTGCCTTTGATGACGATTCCCTGGATGCCTTTGTTTTTCGCGGCCATTTGGAAATTCACCCGTCAACTTTGCTTTGGGCTTGCGGCAAGCGAGAATGAGCCAAGCTTTTCAACTTGGACCGAGCTTCGGCCAATGGTCTTATTTGCGATGGCCTGGATGCTCGTCCCTCTCGTTTTCTTCTCGTTTTCAGGGTCCAAACTTCCAGGTTACATTCTGCCTGCGGTTCCGGCGACCATTATTCTAACGGCGATCTTCGCGTGGCAAAAAGTTACCATCAGCGAAATATGGAACGCGGGCCTAAAGCTCACGGCCGTCGCGACATTCGTTGTGATCCTCGGCATTGTGCAGTTCGTCTTACCGAGCTTTGCTGATTCCGATTCGGTCGAGCGTTTGCTACTTGCGGCAGACGAACGAGGTTATTCCGAGAGCAAGGTCATCGGCTTCACCGCGGTCTCACACAACGCAGAGTTCTACGCTTCAGGAAGACTCTTCCGCGACCCGGATGGACGCCAAAGCCGTCTGAACGGGCCCGCGGACGTTCCAAAACGAATTGCCGAATCAGACGGTCGTCCGTTACTAATACTTACGCGGCCGGATCTTTATAAGCATCTGGAAAATGCGAACGAATTCACCATAGAACGAATTGCGGAAAATGGCGAACTGATAATCGTCGCGGCGAAGTTAAAATAGTTTCTATTCCGCGGCTCGGCGAAGACGGTCCATCAACGCGGTTCCGATACCGGTCTCGGGAACCGCCTGACAGTAGATCGTCTTGATCCCCGACCGGTCGCATTCGCGAAAGAATTCGAAGACCGACTTTGCGTATGCGTCGACGCTATTGCATATACGCGAAAGCCTGAACTCAGTGCTCGGCGAATCGATGCCAATATATCCACCGTCGGAGCTATTTTCGCATTTCTCGTTCTCTCGGACGATCACAACTCGTGCATTCGGGGAATAGTGTCTATGTCTCATCCCGGGGCTTTTCGGAGCGCCTGTCGGGTCAGCTGTACGCACTAAAATGGATGGTACGGTCTCCCTCAAGCTTTCCAGCGAGATCGCTCCGGCCCGCAATATGACCGGCAAATCAGCAGTGCAATCGACTACCGTCGACTCGAGCCCTATCAATGTCGGCTCGCTTTGTAGAATACAGTCAATTCGTCCGTTCAGATCCTCATAGACAGCCTCCCAAGTTGTCGGACTCGGACGCCCCGATAGGTTCGCTGACGGTGCGGCAACGGGCACTCCACATTTTGCGAGGAATGCATGGGCGGTCGCATCGGCAGGCATTCTGACGCCGATGCTGTCGAGCCCTGCTGAAAGTACGTCCGGAACCGACGATCTACGCGTAAGCACCAGCGTCAGTGGTCCGGGGAAAAACTCCGCGATCAGATCATTGGCCGTATGCGACAAATTCTCTGCTATCTCCTTTACCTGCTCGATAGATCCGATGTGAATGATCAGCGGATTATCGGAGGGTCGTTCCTTTGCTTCAAATATTCTGCGGATAGCTGCCTCGTCAAAAGCATTTGCACCAAGACCGTAGACGGTCTCGGTCGGAAACGCCACAAGACCACTTCGTTTCAAGTGATCCGCGGCCACTGCAATATCCCCGGTCAGCAAAGTTTTCATTAAAACTTGTTTATTTATCTGCAAGAGTGTGGCAATATATAGATTCCCACCAAAATCCCACCACGAGTCCGCGCTTTTTCGGCCTCAACCTCCCAAAAACACGTTAGATTCTAGAATAATAGGTCATTTACGTTTTTATGGCTAAGCGCAAGCCTGCCTCACGGGCCAGCAACACTGTATTGATCGTTGACGATGACAAAATCATCTCAGGGCTGCTTCAATATTGGCTTTCTCAACGAGGATTTGAAGTTCAAACCTTCAGTGACGGACGGGTCGCGATCGATAGCCTGGCTACGCTCGAACCGCCGAAACTTGTTTTCCTGGACATCATGATGCCCTTCGCCGACGGATTTGAGGTTCTGTCTCAAATGCGATCGAAGAAAGGCTGGAATAAAGTTCCCGTGATAATGCTGACGTCCAGAGCGAGCGAAGACAGTATCGTCCGCGCTTTCGAAGCCGGAGCAAATGACTACGTCACAAAACCCTTCAAGCCAGGCGAATTGATGGTCCGAATGAATCGCCTTTTTACCTAGTACATTCCAATAAATGCAATGAGATCATTAGCTTCCCTAATCATCGTTCTTTACCTTTCGGTTTCTGTTGCGATAGGCCAGATAGATCTTGTACATCAGGAAGAGGAGGAAAAGCTAGCCGAAGATTCTAGCTATGAAGTCTTACTTCAGTATTCGCAGGAGCGTCTGTCTCGCGGTCTGGGAACGTGGCGTTCAGCCATGGTCTCGGTCGAGCGGCGAGGCGGCAATAACCAGATAGTCTGGGCCTCCTATCGCCACAGCGATCGCAACTCGATCCAAGACCGCGAATTCATCGCTGGCGTCTATAAGCGATTCGGCAACAAATGGGCGGCGACCTCCGAAGTGATGTATAGCCCGACGAGCCAATTCGTTGGTAAATATTCTGTGATGGGTGAGGTCGAGAAGGACCTTGGCCGAGGCTTTGTTGGGCACGCAGGAACTCGCTACACCGTTTACGACGGCGTGAAAGCAACGAGTGCTTACGGGCTAATGGAAAAATACTGGGGAAACAATCGGGCCGCCTATACGCTTTACATAACGAACTTGACGAACGCGGGCACGGCTCCGACGCATCGTGTACAGTACAACCGATATTTCGGTGAACGGTCGAACAGCATCGGAGCCACGATTTCTTTCGGCCGCGAACACGAAAACCTAGGGCCTGGCATTGGTATCATCCGTAGCGACACCGTTAGCGGGGCGATATCCGGCCGGATCTGGCTGACGGACAAGATCGGGATAAACATCGATGGCTCCCTCCATCGACAAGGGGACCTTTACTATCGCGGAGGCTTGAACTTTGGAACCCGTTTTCGCTTTTAACACCGCGATCCTGATCGCATGGTGGACAGGTATCTCGCTAACGGCCGTCAGCATGTTGTTCATGGTGATGATGCTGATGATGCGGATCCGAACCGCATCGGCCGGCGAACGCCGAAAAGAAGCCGTAAGCAGGATCGAGCCGCTCTTGTTTCGTGCGACGGCTCAGAAGAGTGACGAAGCCACGTCAGGTTTCGGTACCGGCATTGACGCTGCCGAATTGAAAGACCTGGATACCCTCCTTCCATTTCTCGAGGAGTGGAACTACATTCACGAATCAGTTGAAGGCGACGCCAAGATCGGCCTCAATCAACTTGCAAATACGCTGGATCTCTACGAGAACATCATCGCCCTTGTTGGCAGCTCGCATTTCGATCGACGTTTGATCGCGATCAATACGCTTGGGAACTTGAAGGCTGTGCAAGCTTACCAGGAGATCAGGGCTTTCGCTGCACATCACGACGCGATACTTTCGTCATGGGCATGGCGTGCTCTGACGCGAATCGATACCGAAAGGCTTCTGGCAGACGACCTCGCAATGATAGCGTCCCGGTCAGATTGGTCACCTATCTTCGTTGCCGAGGTTCTTCATGAAATGGACGCAGATCTGCTCTCTCAACCGCTTTGTTCGCTGGTTTCAGACTCATTTGAATCCCGGACCGCAGAACGTCAAATGGCCCGCTTGGTCTCTTACCTATCGTTCACTCATGTGTCTGACCATCGTCCGCTGCTCAAACTTATGATCGAGGACTCGAACGAAAAAGAAGTTCTGATCGCTTGCCTGAGGCTCGTCCAAGGGGACCATTCGCTCGAACGTGTTCGTGAGCTCGCCCACGACCAGCGATGGGAGATCCGCCTGCAGGCAGTGCTAACACTCGGACGCCTTGGACACGACGAAGATGTCGATACGCTTATCGCCGCTCTTGATGACAGGGATTGGTGGGTACGATACCGTTCGGCCAGCGCGCTCCTTAACATGCCGACGATGTCACCGAACCGCATAGCGAAAATAACGTCGTCACATCCCAATCAATTTGCACGGGAGATCCTGATGCAGGTGCAAGCCGAGATGGAACTGTCATGCTTCAAACCGAGTTCGCTGGCATTGTCCAGATAACACAATGGTTCTTCTTGACGTACTTCGTCGCGCTGAACGGCACCTATTTGCTGCTCACTGCGATCTCGCTTGTCGTACTTCCCCGCTTCGTCCGCAAGCAAACCTGCCACAAGCTTCCTCGCCATCAGAGCGGTTTTGAACCTCCGATCTCGCTTGTCGTAACCGCTTTCAACGAGGAATCGGTCATCATTTCTACCGTCAGAGCTCTCCTCCAACTAGACTATCCCGAATATGAGATCGTGATCGTCAATGATGGCTCGACCGACAACACCCTCGGCGTCCTAACACGCGAATTCGACATGGTCGCCGTGCCGACCGCCTTTCGCCGCCGAACGGAACATAAACCCGTACGCTCTGTTTATCAATCACGCAAATATTCGAACCTGCGGATAATCGATAAAGAAAACGGCGGTTGCAAGGCAGATGCATCGAATGCCGGTATCAATGGAACTCGATACGGCCTGTTCATGCCGCTCGATGCGGACACGATCCTAAACCGCGATTGTCTGACACTGATGGTGCAGCCTTTTCTACTCAATCCCGATACCGTTGGCGTCGGCGGAAATGTTAGGATCCTCAATGGCTGCGGCGTCAGCAGCGGGCATCTGACGCGCGTCGGCCTGCCAAAATCCTGGCTCGGCCTTTTTCAGGTGCTTGAATATTCACGAGCCTTTTTGACGAGCCGAGTCGGATGGAATCATCTGGACGCGCTGCCGCTGATCTCCGGTGCATTTGGCCTCTTCCGAAAAGAGGCTGTCATCGAGGTCGGTGGCTATAGCCACACATCACTTGGCGAAGATATGGACCTTGTCTTGCGGCTACACAAGCACTTTCGCCTGAACAGAAAGCCGTACCGAATAGATTTTGTTGCTGACCCGGTATGCTGGACCGAAGCACCAGAGAATTTCAAAGTATTGCGGAAGCAGCGGGTTAGATGGCAGCGGGGGCTTTTTGATTGCCTTTGGGAAAATCGAAAATTGCTCTTTCATCCACGCAGCCGCGGCGTCGGTTGGCTTTCGTACCCGTTTCTTCTGTTTCTGGAGGGCATCAGTCCATTGATCGAAGTCTTCGGGCTTTGTTTTTTCATTTTGTGCTTCTTTCTCGGCCTCATCAGCATGGAAGGAGCTTTGGCATTTCTGATATTGTCGCTTGGCGCAGGGTTTCTGCTGTCCATAGGTTCGATATTGATCGAAGAGTTGACATTTAAGACATATCCGCGAACGAACGACCTCTATATGTTGATCCTGGGCGCCTTTGTTGAGAATTTCGGATATCGACAACTGATGTCGTTCTGGCGGCTCGAAGGAACGGTCAAATGGCTTCTGAGAACAGAATCTAGCTGGGGAACGATGACGCGGAGTGGTTCGTGGTCCGAAGGCGGCGAGAAAGAAGCCGCTGTTCCCAACGCCTGATCTTCTCAGAAGTTGTTCTAAAACTCCGCGTTTCAACGTTATGCTCCGCCTGCGATAGAATCAAGGGAATGGACATCGCGGAAAAGCTAAAAAACGTCCCTACCGACGCCGGAATTTATATGCATAAGAATGCGACCGGCAAGATCATCTATGTCGGCAAGGCGAAGAATCTGCGTAACCGTGTCCGTTCTTATTTTCAGGCAAGCAAGGCCGTTGATTATAAGACTCAACAACTGAAAAGGTTGATCACGGACTTTGAGTTCATCGTCGTTGACAACGAGGTCGAAGCTCTCGTTCTTGAATCCAACCTAATTAAGAAGCATAAGCCGCGGTTCAACGTGATGCTTAAGGATGACAAGCAATACCCGCATCTGAAGCTGACCAACGAACCTTTTCCGAAGGTTGTCATCACCCGGAAATTTACTCGCGACGGTTCGCATTACTACGGCCCGTTTCTGCCGACGGTCCTCGCCCGCAAAACGCTGAACCTCGTAAACCGAGCCTTTCAGTTACGCACATGTGACATTGAGATCGATGGCAAGCTGCCGCGTCCGTGTCTGGAATATCATTTAAAACGCTGCCTCGGACCTTGTGTGAAAGGCCTTTGCACTCAGGACGAATACCAAGAGGCGGCCCGCGATGTAAAGACCCTGCTTGACGGCAAGAACAAAGAACTCGCCTCCGAACTCGAACAGCGGATGTGGAAATTTGCCGAAGAGAACAAATTCGAACTGGCGGCAAAGTACCGCGATCTGCACAGGACAGTACTATCTCTCGGCGATCAGCAAAAAATGGCGACCACGGCCGACCGAGACGTCGATATTTTCGGTTTCTATCGCGAAGAGCAGAGGCTTGCTCTGCAGCTTTTCACAATGCGCGAGGGTCGGATCGTGGGCCGCCGCGAATTCTTTTGGGAAGACCTGCCGGAGGGAGATGAATTTGACCCCGCAGACTTTCTTAGCGATGTTCTCGTGCAATATTATTCGACTGACTACGTTCCGCTGGAGATCCATGTCCCGAATGATTTTTATGATCGCGCAACGCTCGAACTGCTTCTCACAGAACGTCGCGGAAGACGCGTTAAGATCCTAGACCCGCGTCGCGGAAAGAAGAGGGAGCTGATCACATTGGTAGAGACAAACGCCAAGATCGCTTTCGAACAACGTTTCCGAGTTTTAAGGCCGGATAGCCAGAAGGTTCTCTCTGAGCTGCAAGAGATCCTCGAATTGTCTTATTTTCCCGAGAGGATAGAGTCATTCGATATCTCAAATATCTCGGGTGCGGAAAACGTTGCGGGTATCGTCGTCTTCGAGAACGGCAAACCCGCGCGTAGCAGATATCGCCGTTTCATCATCAAGTCGGTCGATGGGGCGAATGATTTTGCGTCAATGAACGAAGCCGTTTTTCGCCGCTACAAACGGATGATGGTCGAAGGGGGGCGGCTTCCTGAGCTGATCTTTATCGATGGCGGAAAGGGCCAGCTTTCTGCAGCTGCCGCGGCAATGAGAGATCTTGATCTGGAACAAATAATGCTGGTTGGCCTCGTTAAACCGCCCAAGCGCCACAATGAAATATCCCATCTACTCATCCACGGCCGCGAAGATTCGCCGATACCGTTTGATCGAAATTCCCTGGCCTTTCGATTGATATTGCATATCCGCGAAGAAACTCACAAAACCGCACTTGAGTTTCATCGCAAGCGACGCGAAAAACGCGACTTCACTTCCGAGCTATCGGAGATCCCCGGTATCGGACACAGGAGAAAGCTCACCCTGCTTCGAAACTTTGGTTCGATCGAGCGAATAGCAAAAGCTTCCGTAATCGAACTAAAACCCTTCGTCGGAGCAAAGGCCGCCAAGGATATCGTTGATCATTTTGAAGCCCAACGTTCGGCTGCAAGCAATGTGGCAGCGCCGTCTCCGCTAAAGATAACCTTGGATTAATTCCTGCGTTTCATTACAGTCTTCGATCGCTGTACCCGAATCCGAATCGCATTTTTCGATCCGCCCATATCTCGGATACGGCGACGTCACAGTAGTTCAAAAACTCCAAAATTCCATCGGTCGTCCATCTTTTTGGATGGATTTATTGTAGATGGCTGATCGATAATATCAAATGGGCGTATTTTAGTGAACAAATGGACCGTTATTCATTTGGAACCAAACTTGCTAGAGCGGGCATAAGAGTAAAATGTAACTCTTTTGTAACACATCAAGCGGGTCAAGTTCGAGCTATTTCATGGTTCGATATTCTCTAAATCGATATTTCGGAGGATCCCAAGTATATGTTTAGGAAGTACACCAGAACACTTCAATTGGGAGTGTTCTTTTTTATGGCGCTCATTAGTTTGATCGCCTCCGCCGATGCTCAAGTTTCAACCGGGTCGGTCACCGGGCGAGTCGTTGATGCACAAGGCAATATCGTTCCCGGAGCGAAGGTAACCGTTACCAGCCGCGGCACCGGGGCGGAAAGGATAGTAGTCACAAACAGTAATGGCGAGTTCGTCGTTCCCAGCCTGCCACCTGGCCGGTATATGGTGTCGGCGGAGGCAGATACGTTTAGTCGAGCGTTGATCGAAGATGTTGAGATCAACGTTGGAGCTCGGCAAAACGTCAATTTCACGCTTCAGCCCGGCAGCATCGAAGAGACCGTGACCGTCACATCGACACCGCCACTAGTCGAGACCACCAGGTCGAATCTTGATGCTTCGATCAGCCCGAGAGAGATCGAAAATCTTCCATTACTTAACCGAACGTTCGCAGGTCTCACGATCATCGCTCCGGAGGCCAGGCCGACCGGAACGTTCGATCCGACAAAGACCCGAGTTGGAACGATCGCATTTAATGGTGGTGATGGCAGACAGGTAAATGTGAATGTGGACGGCGGCGATAACAAGGACAATGTTGTCGGAAGCCTGCTGCAAAACTTCTCTTATGAATCCATCCAAGAGTTTCAGGTAAATCAGCACGGGTGGACCGCAGATCAGGGGCGCTCGGTCGGCGGAATTGTCAACGTGATAACCAAGAGCGGTGGCAACCGTCTCCGCGGTTCGTTTTTCTCGAACTTTCGCCACGATTCGATGCAGGCGCGTGACTTTTTCGATAAGCAGGCAAATCGTGACAATCCCTACTTTGAACGTCAAGAGGTCGGTGGCAGCATTGGCGGCCCGATCGTCAAGGAACGAGCATTCTACTTCTTTGCGCTTGAACGATTTCGCGAACGCCAGAATGTTCCGCTATTTCCGGCTGCCGTAGCACCGCTTCAGGCGATACCGGGTGTTCAGTTCGTCGATGTCATCCCGACTCCTTACGACGATTGGCTCCTTTCGGCGAAGATCGATCATAAGCTGAACTCTAAGCAGTCGATGTTCTATCGATTCTCGTTCCAGGATAATAGCTCGCCAAACGACCAGGTGGCTAACCCGGCACGCACAGACCTTAGTGGCGGTAACACTACCTCAAATCGACTCTACAGTCTGGTTGTGAATCACACGTACAACATTAAGCCGAATGTGCTGAATCAGTTCATCTTCCATTTTCAGGATTTCGTCAACGAGATACTGCCGAATGCAGAAGGTTTAACCCTTAACTTTCCAAATGGGATCTCAATCGGACAGAATGCGAACACCCCACAATCTACGAAGGAACGCAAGTTTCAGTTCCGGAACGACACTTCTTGGGTGAAGGGTGACCATACTGTGAAATTTGGTGTGAATTATATCCATACCATTCTTGACGGTTATTTCTATTTCGGAACACGCGGATATAGCCTAACGTTCCGATTTCCTGCCGATCAGATCATGGCTGAGGGAGGGTTCAATCGAGACGACCTTCTTCAAAGCTTGTCCTTTAGCGACGGAGCTAGTTCCCACTTCCAGAAGATCGATCAGCTAGCCTTTTATGCACAGGACGACTGGAAGGTCACTCGCAAGCTAACGTTGAATCTCGGCATCCGCTGGGACGCCAACATTGGCAACCTCCCGACACAGGACCGAAACAGAACGATGATCCTTTTAGGCCAGCTGAATCATCCGCTAGCAAGGTCGTTGACCGGGGATCCTGAGAAACTGACGCGTACAACTCCAAGCTGGACCGAATTCCAGCCGCGGTTCGGTTTCGCTTATGACCCGAAAGGCGATGGCAAGACAGTCATCCGTGGAGGATACGGTATCTTCTACGATCAGATCTTCCAAAATTTATCCTTGTTCTCTGACGTTCAGTCGCAGCCCGAGGTTTTCCAGCAGGCGATCAACCTGACCCGTCCGGCGGGTAACCCTGATCCGACATCTCCGCTATTTGGATTCAGGTATGGCACGTCCCAACTTCCTCAGGTTCCGGCTGGTTTTTCATACGCCAATCTCAACACGGGCTCAGTTGGACGTATCAACGATCCGGACGCGAGAGAACCTTATGTACAAAAGTTTTCGATCGGTGTCCAGCATGAGTTTGGGCGGAATTGGTCGATCTCCAGCGATTATGTTCACACTCTCGGCCTTCATGAACCGAGGTTCTTGAACATCAATCCTTTGATCTCCCGGACGTGCAACACGGCCTTTGGAGGAAATCCGGCATCGCCACTTTGCCCGCGTGGAACCTCCACACGCGTACTAGATACGGCGTTTCTGGCAGCCGGCATGCCTGCAGGTAGACTTAACCAGATCAACATGTTTGCTACGACCAACCGGTCGATGTATGACAGCTGGGCAACCACGCTTAAGTATCGTTCAGCGAAGTACTTGCTGAATGCTAGTTATGTTCTTGCAAGTTCACGAGCCTGGGGTGGACAGCCCACGGCATCTTATTCGGGCAACGGTATAGTAGTAACGCCGGAGGTTCAGTTTGCTGAAGGCGAGTTCGGGCCGACCCGCATAGACGAACGACATCGCATCGTGCTAAATGGCGTTATCTCGATACCGTGGGGTTTCCAGATATCTCCGATACTGCAGTTTGCGACCGCACGGCCTTACTCTGCCATCGCCGGTTTCGACGTTGACGGAGATGGTGTCGCGGCGATAGATCGGTTGTGCTCTGGAGTATCGATCGAGCAGATCCTCGCGATACCGAATAGAAATCTTGCAGCAGTCCAGGCATTGAACCCGTTTGGCTGTCAGCAAGCACCGGTGAACTCCGTTCGCAAGGGCTATGTCCTGAACAATGGCAACTTAGAGGAGAGAAGTGGAAACTTCTTTAATATGGACCTTCGACTATCTAAGACGTTTCGCTTCGCCGAACGTTTTGGGCTGTCTGGCTATCTAGATTTGTACAACGTTTTCAATCATGAGAACCTATCGTACGCATCAAGGATCGGCCTAAGCGCACCTGCAAGCACAGCTAACTTCTTGCTTCCGCAGTCGCTCTTCGGGCCCGGATTCGGACCGCCGATCGGCCGGCCTTTCACGGCACAAGTTGGATTCAGATTTACTTTCTAAGTGTATCCGGATCCGGCATTTTGAGGCATTCCTTCGGGGATGCCTCATTTTCTTTATCTTGTTTTACGGCTCATCGCATTCGTCGGCTATCGTCGTGAATAGCTTTCGGAATTCCTTCTCCATATCAACCGTATTATCAGCGAACGCTGGGCCGTCGCGCATAACGGCATTGGCACAGTTCCACCATCCGAAAGCCATCGTTTCGACAAGTGCAAATTTGAATCGGTCGGGCGATTGATTCTGTAGGTCAAAACGTTTCTGTAGACTTTCGGGCGAGGCATTTTTGCTTTGCGAATCTAGATTTACTTCGCGCCAAGCGCGGACCAACTCATCGCCACCTGCCGCCAACGGTCCGGCGTACTTTGCCTTGCAAGCTGTAGCACCATTGTATTCAGCAATTACCGCTGGTTTTCGGTACGCCATCAGTGTCGTCCGCTTCAGCCGGTAGATCTCATCCAGGGACTCGATCTGCCGCTTTCGAACACCTTCCCAGTATGGTGTTTCAACTATCCGCATCGCAGCCAGTTCTTCCCTCGCGGCTTTGTATTTCCGGTCAAGGTAATCTACGTTCAGATCCGCAATATGTTCGTATCTCCAAACCGTTGCAGGTGGCAGCGACTGGCTTTCTTCGGGAAGGAAAAGCTTTGCCGTATTTCTAAGCTGCTTCTCAGAATACTTACGAGCGTCATAAGTCCCAACGAAACTACAAAGTGCATCGTCCCAGGTGAACGTGTTTCGTTGACCATGAGCAACTGCGGGGATAATGAATAGAATGATCGCAATAATGTACTTTGTCTTCATATTGATCCTGTGTTTTTTTCATCAATAATGGGAAAAGCACCTGTTGAGCTCGGTCCACGATGATGACGTTTGATAAAGAATGATTTTGCGGTTTCCACCCTATGCGTTAAATCCGCCGATGATCTGTTCAGACGCACTCTCTCTCGGATTGATCATTTCAACTGCCCTATCGATGTCCTCCGATGTTCCTAGGAGCACGACGGTGTCATTCTCTGAAAGCTTGTATCGTGCACCCGGGCTGAGCTTTGTTTTGCCGCCGTGCTGAACGGCTATAACCGTAGCACCAGTCGTTTCGCGTAGATTCAGTTCGCCCAAGGTTTTGCCTATAACAGGCGAAGCTGAATGGACCGCGATGCTTTCGGTACTGGCTGCATCAAGAAAAACATCGGTCACGTCAGCGACTTCGGGTTCGACGTCGGTTCGACGAAGCATCTCATAGCCTTGCTTCCGGATCCGCTGAACCTGATTTTCGATCACGTTCTTTGCAAACCCATAGCGATGGAGTACACGCGTGAAGATCTCAATACTTGTCTCAAACTCCTCCGGAATCACCTCATCGGCACCTAAGTCAAATAATTCTGTGATTTCCGAGACATATCGCGTTCGGACGATAATGTGCAGATCCGCGTTCAGTTGGCGGGCCTGTTTCACAGCGAGCCGCGCGGTGTTTGGATCAGACATTGCAAGAACGAGAGCCGAGCCCTTTTCGATTCCGGCGTGCCTAAGCACTTCGCGACGTGATGCGTCGCCAAAGTTTATCTTCTCACCTTCTTCTTTCGCTGCCTTTACTGCCTCCGCGTTTAGATCCAACACGATATACGGCACATTTACTGCCCTCAAAACACGGGAAAGGTTCCGGCCATTTAATCCATAGCCGACAATAACTACATGATTGTTTAGGCCGCCGCTTGACGTCACGTGTACATCGTCTCCCTCGGCATTTTCAACTCCATCGAACTTTCCGTCCTTCAACAAGCCTTGAACAATAGTCCCCAGTCGCGGTGCATACGCAATGAGGAACGGCGTGGCGATCATCGTAATTATCGACGCCGCGAGAAACGTTTGATAGTCTGTGTCTGACAACAAGTTATTGCCGCGGCCGGTCTTAGCCAAGACAAACGAGAATTCCCCGATCTGGGCGAGCCCGACCGCGGCCGTGACTGCTACGCGCTGCCCATTTCCGAGCAATCTCGCAATTCCCCAGATAATAATGGCCTTACCCAGCGTTAGGCCTATTACGAGCAGCACAATGTTGCCGAAATTGCTAACAAACGCATTCAGCGACAACAGCATGCCGATCGAGACAAAGAACAGACTGTTGAACACATCCCGGAACGGTAGAATCTCGGAGGTCGCCTGATGATTAAAATCGGTATCCGCAAGTACGACTCCTGCGATAAAGGCACCTAGCGCAAGCGAAAGACCGAACTGCATCGTTACCCACGAGAGCCCTAAGCACAGAAGGACTATGGTCAGCAGAAAGACTTCCGTGCTACGCATTCGTACGATCTGCTTCAGGAATGCGGGAATCGTGATCCAAGCCACTACAACGATCACAACGAGGGCGACGAGTGAGGTCCCCAGATCCAAAAGGACCGAAGAGAATGCAACATCGCCCTGTCCCCCAAGTATCGGAATTGCCAAAAGCATTAGGACAATGCTGATGTCCTGAAACAGAAGGATACCAACGCCGACCCGGCCGTGCGGCGAATCAACCTCTAACCGGTCGACGTAGCTCTTGAGAACTATCGCGGTGCTCGACATCGCGATCAAGAAGCCGAAGAATATCGATTGTGCCAGATCGCGTCCAATTCCGGTTGAGATCGCTGCAGTTACGACGATGGTGATCCCGACTTGCAGACCTCCACCGATCAACACGAGCCGCTTCATCTCCTTGAGTTTACGTATCGAAAACTCAAGTCCGATCGTGAAAAGCAGGAGCATCACACCGATCTCAGCTAGCAGTTCGATCCCCTCGATCTCTTTAACAAACCCCAACCCATATGGTCCGATCGCGATTCCCGTTAGCATCAAGCCAACTAGAAGCGGAAGCTTTAGCCGCAAGCATAGATACGCTACGGGCAATGAGGCCAGTATTATTATCAGGAGGTCGTTGAACAACTGCGGAGTGTGCATCGGGATTACTGAATGATATAACACATTCTAACGTGCGTCATTCTATTTTGATTTTCCGGCCAATTGGGCGACAATATTGGCGTTTTCAATTACATCAGGAGGATAACGAATGAAATTGATCTTTGGATCGGGAATATTGGTTCTGGCTATGACGTTCTGCAATCTAGGTGAACGCTTAGAGCAATTAAAGGGCTCATCTGACGCCGGAACATCATCAAATTCGTCTTCGACAACACCAAGCACCGGCACCGAGGTCGAGCGTGCCGAAATGACGTCGGCTCAGCGGGCGATCGCAGACGGCGGCACTGAGGTGATGTGGGACGAGCAGGGCATTTCGTGGAAGCTTCCCGACGGGTGGAAGAAAATGGATGTGCGAAAAGAAGGTTTTAACTACGGTTCGCCGGCAACCGGATTTTTGATCGGTACGATCTCAACGATGGCTGCTAGCTTTCCGTCTGAGAGCAGCATAAATGCAACCTATGAAAGTTCGCTCGAACAACTAAAACAGGGCAAATATGAAACGGTCCGTTGGCTCGAGATCGACGGTGTCAAAGGTGTTGAATGGCTCGAAGCGATACCCGAGGACAAAGACGGCCCGCGGCGGCATCAATGGATAGGCTTTAGAAACTATCAAGGCCAGAACCAGCAGTTGAACATCATGGTCTCAACCAAAGGTTCCAACTTTGACAAACAGCGCGATACTTTCGCCGCTATAATGTACTCGATGAAGATACCGAAGGGATAGAAGTTATGAAGCCCGGCGGACCGGGCTCCAATTTTGATCTAAGCGTCAGCACTCGATGTTTTTTGAAATGCCCGTGAGGCGGCGGCATTATCGAAAAACTCAAGAAAGCTAGCGATCTTTCCGTCTCTCATGTGAAAAACATGCACCCAATCCGTTTGGTAACTTTTGCCGGTGGACGCTACGGTTGCCGCCGATTCCCCAAGCACGACGACCTTGTCGTCCTGTGCGATAAATTCTAGAGGTTCAAATCTGGTCATTTCTTCCGCTTCAACTAGAAGCGAGAAAAATTCCGTGACCTCATCATGACCGTTCCGCTGGCCGGCAAACGCCGCATTTTCGATCTCTGGAACCTTCCATGTAATGTCATCGGCCAAGAGAGCCACCAAACCCTTAATATCCCCGCTGCCGAATTTTTCGTAAGCTTCCTGTACGGTACTAACATTCGCTTCAATACTCATAAAGACCTCCGCTGCGGCTTCGAAAAAGAAACCGCAAGACTGCGCCCCGGGAGATTTAATATTGAGAGGAGTGTTTATGATATATGACTATTATGCCAAACCGCAAGAAATCGTCGGGAGAAGTGGTCCGATATAATAAAAAGCGCATTAAAGTGACATTACATGAGCGTCGGGGCGTCCGCATGGGGGATAAAACACTGGCGGCAACGGGCCTCGTATTTGTCCGCCGCGCCAACTTCCACGCGTGCATCGGATTCGACCGTCCGCTGTGAATAGTTGGCTGTGCTGCCGCACTTCACACATATAGCGTGCGTTTTGGTGATGAATTCTGCAACAGACAAAAGCTGCGGCATGGGCTCGAACGGTTTCCCTGTATAATCCTGGTCCAAGCCGGCCACGATCACACGTTTCCCGCTTCGGGCAAGGTGATTCACTGCGTCAATCAGCTCCATATCGAAAAACTGTCCTTCGTCAATGCCAACAACTTCCGTATCGGGAAGGATCTGCTCCAGTAGTTCGGCTGCTGAGGTCACCGGTTTGGAGTCGTGCTTCTGGCCGGAATGTGACGCGATCTCTTCCTTCGAATATCGTGCGTCGATCTTAGGTTTGAACACCTGAACTTTTTGACGTGCGATTCGCGCGCGGGTAAGCCGCCGGATCAGTTCTTCGGACTTCCCCGAAAACATCGAGCCGACGATTACTTCTATCCATCCTGTTTCGTTCAGACGCGTTTTCCGGCGTTCTTCCGTATTGTCGAACGCAAATTCTTCAACCATAATGACGTTTCTTTGCTGGATCGAAACGTTAAGTATAGTTCAAATGTTCAGTTACAGAAAATGGAGCTTGGTCCTTCTATTTCCGCCCCATACGCAGGTCACTGCCCGTCATTTCCGAAGGAACTTCGATCCCGATCAGGCCGAGTATGGTAGGAGCTATATCTTGGAGAGACCCGTCCGGCCTTAGCTGTATACCCTTATCGGTTGGGTCTATCATATGAAATGGGACTGGGTTTGCCGTCCCAAAGCGGTCCGGTCCGCCGCCGGTTTCGGGCATAGATTCACAATTGCCGTGGGTCGAGGTGACTATCGTGACCCCATTCAATCCATTTATCTTTTCGATGATGCCGCCAAGACACGTGTCGACATACTGAACAGCCTCGACCGTTCGTTCAAAATTTCCGGTCTCGGCGATCAAGCCCGGTGCCGGGATATTTACGATGAATAAGGCATCTTCGTGCGTTTCGATCCGACGGCATAGCTGGTCGCTGATCTTGAAACTCTTCATTTCCGGTTCCGTTTCGCGAAAGTTCAGATCTCCCGAGGGTATGTCGATCCGCTGTTCGAATGGTCCCGAATCATCCAACCCGCAATTGAAAAATTTACCTACGTGCGTAAATCGTTCCGTCTCGGATATCCGAAAGTTGTTGACTGACCGTTGCGACAAGATCGATGCAAGCGAATTGGTTTCGGCCTTATGCTCGAACGCGACCGGTAGATCAAATGCCCGATCATATTCGACCAGACAGACGGCTTCGATCTTTGGTTTCGACGACGGCACGATCAATCCGTCGTCTGGGACAGCGATCGATCTAACGAGCTGACGCATCGTGTCTGCACGATGATTAAAGAAAACAACGACGTCACCGTCGAGAACGGTAGCAACTGGGCGGCCCGGCGAGCTCTCGATAACGATCGGAGCAATAAATTCGTCCGAAATACCACGTAGAAACGAGCTCCTGACCGCTGCCACCGGATCGGAAGCCCGCTCGCCCTCACCGTGAACGAGCATCGTAAACGCCCGGGCGGTACGCTCCCAGTTCTCCGAGCTGTCCATCGCGTAAAACCTGCCGCACAAAGAAGCGATCTTGCCGATACCTATGTCGGCGAGCTTTATCTCGACTGCTTCGACATAAATATCCGCGGTCCGCTGAAGAACGTCGCGGCCGTCAAGGATACCGTGAACAAAGACTTCCGTATTGCCGGTTTTTTTTGCCATTCGCAGAAGGGCGTAAAGATTTTCCATTGATGAATGGACATCCGCATCACTCAGGAGACCGACGAAATGAACCTGGGCGTCGCGCCCCTTGGCTTCGGCCAAAGCTTTGCTCAACACTCCATTATCAAAAAACTCGCCTGACCGGACAGAGTCGCGAACTTTGGAGAAAACCGTTTGGATGATCCGCCCTGCACCGATATTCATGTGTCCGATCTCGGCATTTCCCGGCGTCCCTTCGGGTAGCCCGACGTCCAGGCCTGCGGCTGAAAGCTTTGTCCACGGATACTCGGTGCGGATCTGATCGTAGAATGGCGTGTGGCCGACCGTTATCGCATTAGCGTCCGAGGCCGCCGAGATTCCCCAGCCGTCAAGCATGATAAGCGCGACCGGACGTTGCATTTTATAGCTCATAGAGGTTTGAAAGGGATAAGTGACTGTAGAGGAGTCGAATATTAACAGGTGTGGAGGCGATACGGGAGCTCTTGCCGACAACTCTATTATAGTCGAATTTGGGCTGTGAAATGCAATGAATTTTTAGTAGGCGTTTGGAGCGGTCTTTTCCATCCATCGATCAGGGTGGCGGAGCGGTGCAAACTCGAATTGCTCGTAAAGCCCGTGGGCATCTCGCGTTGCCAAAATCCATCGCCGCAGGCCCTGCAGGTCAGGATGGGCGATGATCGCCTGCATCAGCAACTTGCTTACACCTCTACCGCGAAACTCCTCGATCACAAACACGTCGCCCAAATAGGCAAAAGTTGCCTTGTCGCTAACGACACGGGCAAAACCGATCTGACGTTCGCCATAGTAAGCCCCAAAGCAGATCGAATTTTCGATCGCGGTCCGTGTTTGTTCCTCATTCCTTTCTCGAGCCCAATATGATTCTTCGATCAAGAACCGATGGATCATGCCAACGTCCAACCGCGAACGATCTGTGGAGATCTCGAGATTTGATCGTTCAAACGGCATGTTCTGGTCGCTAGAAAATCCCCCGCAGACGAACCTTGATTCCTGGGGATGCGTTCTCACGCATTGACTCAGCTGTTGATCGAAGTTCTTTCATCAGGGCAGGTTCGCTTTTCGCGATCGAAACCGCTACTGAGATCGCAAACGCTTTCACACCGATGGTTTCGCTCGGGTCGCCGATCAGATCAAGGCAATGCGAATAGATCTTTCCCTCGAGCCGCTTTGGAATGGGAACGAACTGCAGCAGTCGAACAATATTACGCTTTACCGCCTCGTGGACATCTCGCCGAGGCAGTTGATCGACCAGGCGCGAAAGATATTTGCCGGTCAGTTCGGGATATGTCTCGGCAACAACGCTTATCACCCAAGCCGCACGTTGATGATGCAGCTTGGTGCCGTTAAAGAAAACACGCATTAGTTCGGCAAAACGCTCGCGATCGTCGCCGACGTAGTCGACTATCGCGAGCGTATTTTGCTTAGAATGTCCACGCATAAGCGCGTTTCTTATGTCCACTATTTCAACTGATAGAATGCCGTCCGGCCCAGATAACGTGCCGAATCGCCGAGGTCTTCTTCGATACGGAGAAGCTGATTATATTTTGCGATCCGGTCGCTGCGGCAAAGGCTTCCGGTTTTGATCTGGCCGGCGTTAGTTGCGACGGCGAGATCCGCGATAAATGTGTCTTCGGTCTCGCCGGAACGATGTGAGATCACGGCGGTCATCTTGTTGGTCTTAGCGAGTTCGATCGCGTCTAGTGTCTCGGTAAGTGTACCGATCTGATTGACCTTTATGAGGATCGAGTTTGCCGCCTCTTCGTCGATGCCACGCCGAAGGAACTTCACGTTGGTGACAAACAGATCATCACCGACGAGCTGGACGCGATCGCCAACCGATCGGTTGAGGTTCTTCCATCCTTCCCAATCGTTTTCGGCCATGCCGTCTTCAATAGAGATAATTGGATACTTGTCGCACCAATCGGTCCAAAAGGCAGCCATTTCTTCTGACGATAGCTCGCGTTTATCGGACTTCTTGAAAATGTATTTGCCGTCCTTGTAGAACTCACTTGCTGCGGGGTCAAGCGCGAGCATCACATTATCGCCCGCAACATAACCCGCCTTCTCGATCGCTTCGAGGATCGTCTCCACGGCTTCCTCATTAGATTTCAGGTTTGGCGCGAATCCGCCCTCGTCGCCGACACTCGTGGAATAACCCCGCGATTTGAGAACCGATTTAAGGTTATGAAATATCTCTGCGCCTATCCGCAACGCCTCGGCGAAGCTCTCCGCTCCGACGGGCATCACCATGAACTCCTGAAAATCGACGTTATTGTCCGCGTGGGCACCGCCATTCAGGATATTCATCATCGGTACTGGCAGGGTTTTGGCGTTTGCACCGCCGATGTAACGATAGAGCGGGATCTCAAGTACTGATGCCGCCGCTCGCGCGTTCGCGAGCGAGACGGCAAGTATTGCATTCGCTCCGAGGTTCGATTTGTTTGCTGTACCGTCCAGCCCAAGCATTGTTTCATCGACGAGTGTCTGGTCCAGTGCGTCGAGACCTTCGACTTCGGGCCCGATCTTGTCGATGACGTTCTTAACCGCTTTTTTTACACCTTTGCCAAGATAACGAAGGTCATCGCCGTCCCGAAGCTCGACGGCTTCGTTCTCGCCGGTAGAAGCCCCGCTGGGAACGGCCGCCCGTCCCGTCGTGCCGTCCTCTAATATCACTTCTGCTTCAATCGTAGGGTTGCCTCGCGAATCCATAATTTCGCGAGCCCACACATGTTCTATAAAACTCATTTTAAGGTTAATTCTCCGAAAAGCGTTTATCTGAAAATGTAAATGTAACGTTAATTCGTCCAAAAACAAAAAACCCCCCGTCATTTCACGGAGGCGTCATGTGAATATTAAGGTTAGTTCAGGCAGCCTCCGCCGCATGCGCTTCAGGCTTGGCTGTCGTCTCCATTCTGACCTGAAGTATCCGGCGTTTTTCTGCCTTTTCGACATAAAACGTATGGCCATTGAAAGGAACGTTGTCGCCAACATTCAGGATCTGCCCCGATTCCGACATCAGAAATCCGGCAACTGTTGTATAACCCTCTGATACCGGAAAGTTCAGCCCAAGCCTTTTATTCAGGTCGCGGACCGCAAGGCCGCCGTCCAAGATATAGGTCCCGTCTGGTTGTTCCAATATTTGTTCATTCAACTCTTCATCGTGTTCGTCAGATATCTCGCCGACTATTTCCTCGAGCAGGTCCTCAAGCGTGATTATGCCCTCGACCCCGCCGTGTTCATCGACGACGAATCCGAAGTGAAATTTTTCGAGCTGCATTTGGCGCAGAACATCCTCCAGATGGGCGGTATCGACAACGTACATCGCCTTCTGAAGCAAACTTTCGATCTCGAACGCTTTCGGTCGAAGCATATAGTTCAGAACATCCTTGCTATGAATGACGCCCTTTATATCGTCAAGCGATTCGCCATAAACCGGAAGGCGTGAATAGCCGTGTTGGTGAAAGGCCTTGACGATCTGTTCCAGCGAGGATTCAAACGGAACTGCAACGATCTCAGTTCGCGGTATCATCGCTTCCTTAACGGTGGTCTCCGAAAACTCAAACACCTGGTTTATTAGCCGCCGTTCGTCTTCGTTCAGCAGGCCTTTTTCCTGCGACGCATTGATCAATTGGCGTATCTCATCCTCAGAATAGCTGGCTCCATGTTCGCCCGACGGCTCCAACCCGAACCCCCGAGCCGTCTTAGTTCCGGCCCAATCCAGCAGACGGATCGGGTAGTAGAACACCTTGTAAAATATCTGCAGCGGGACGGCCACGAAGTACGACACCTTCTCCGAGATCTCAAGCGCAGCCGTCTTCGGGGCGAGTTCGCCAAAAACTATGTGCAAAAAAGTGATGAATGAGAACGCGATAATAAATGAGATGGTATGAAGCGCAGTGCCCGAAGCCAAAAACGCGATCCCTGTGGTCTCGCCGATCTGTGACAGAAAAGGTTCCAGCACGGAGGCTACGGCCGGTTCGCCGACCCAACCTAAGGCAAGCGACGAAAGTGTAATACCGAGTTGCGTTGCGGAAATATATGCATTGAGGTTGTTGAGCATTCCCAACAGCCTTTGAGCTGCCTTGTTTCCTTCGGCGGCAAGTGACTCGATGCGCGATTTGCGCACGGCGACAAGGGCAAATTCACTCGCGACAAAAAAACCGTTTGCCAAAACGAGGAAAAGCACCAAGAAAATGCTGAATATAACCGAAGCGATCGAAGGCGTTTCTACCACTCCCGTTAATTCGGCGAATAGCAGAAACATGGATAAACTAGCAGGGTCGTCCATTTTTGAATTGTCTGGGTCCAACCAAGAACCCGTGTAGAAACGAAGAGTCTCTCCTTAAATCGGCCGAAATATTGAGCGGCCGAAATTGGACAAAGTATACCATATTCGTCAAAAGTCGGAGCAATATCCGACGCACCCTTTTAACGAGAATCAAGTATCTCCTGCAGAAGCATACGGCATGAACCACAGCCTGAACCTGCATTGGTGGCCGCCGCGACCTCATCCACGGTATCGAGCGCCTCGCGACGAATCGCTTTGCGAACCCGCATCTCCCCAACGCCAAAACAGGTGCAGATCAACGCATCATCGCCGTTGAATTCGTCCATCAGTCGAAGGCGGCGGTCAGCCAATGCCGCGCGGATCGCTTCGCATACAACTGCTACACACTGTCTGCGCTCAGCTGGCAATTCGCTGACGCGGTCCTGAAACTCGGTCTCAAAACCGCCAGTAACTGTGATATCGCATCCATTCAAATGGTCGAGCATTTCATCCGCCGCGGCGATCATAAATCCACATCCGTTCGAACTAGAGCGAGCTTCACGGATAATATTTCTGTCGTCGATCGAGAGTTCAACGAATGTAGAGGAGCCGCACGCCAAACTTGCGGAGCGGCCGACGGCGTTCGCATTGGCTGGCCGGCCCGCAGAACGCGGACATGAGAAACGTTGAGCGACCCAATTTGGATAGGTTGACACCGGTCTATTCTGTCATATCGGCGGGATTTGGACATACCGCAAATTTCTCCAAGGTCCGGTAAATGACCTCGTGCCGGGTTTTGGTGTAGAATCGTTGGTGAATGAAACGAATTCCCCTTACTTTTTTCGCAATTGCCATGGGTCTTTCCGTTGGTTGTCGACCGGCTGCGGCTCCGGTTGCAGTTGGGGATAAACCGGTTTCTATCAACGACGTCCGGCTAAAGGACGCTCCCCGCCAACCGCTCAAACCGGTGGGCGAGATGAACTGGACGACGTTCGAGGGAACGGTTCAGAAACTAAAGGACTTCCCTGGGCAGGTAGTAATTCTTGATTTTTGGGCAACATATTGCCCGCCTTGTATCGAGGAGATCCCGCACCTGCTTGAGTTGCAGGCAAACCATGCCGGCGATCTAAAGGTGATCGGGCTGCATGTCGGCGGCGAAGAAGATCGGCCCAAAGTTCCAGAATTCGTTGATCGCTTGAACATAACCTATACGCTTGGGGTTCCGGAGGACGAATTGACCCGATTCATATTTGGCGATGAATCCGCCATTCCGCAGACGGCTATTTTCGATAGGAACGGCAAGCTCGTGAAGAAGATCGTTGGCTTCGACGAAAAGATAAAAACTCAACTTGACGAAGCCGTCGCCGAGGCATTGCGGCAGTAAGGCAGGTTCTTCGCGACATGAAATATGCCGAATGTTGAAATGATCGATCTCCCAGTAAAGGATCAATTCTCGGCCGGCGGAGTAGCGTTGCGTGACAACAATGGCGTTTTAGAGATCGCCATAGTGCTCATCTTGCCGGAATTGCGTTGGCAGCTTCCGAAGGGAATCATCGATCCCGGCGAGGCTGCTGAAGAAGCGGCACTCCGTGAAGTACGTGAAGAGGCAGGCATCGACTGTGATTTGGTTGCCCCGATCCGCCGCATCGAGTACTGGTTCAACACCTCGCGGGATGGAGAGGCTATTCGTGTTCATAAATTCGTTAAGTTTTTCCTGATGCAGTATGTGTCCGGGCACGTATCCGATCATGACTACGAGGTTGCCGAAGCTCGGTGGGTATCCGTAGACGAAGCGATGAATATGCTCGTTTTCGAAAGTGAACGCGAGGTCGTAAGTCAAGGGCTGCAAATTCACCGCGACGGCTCCGATTCGGCAGGCTCGAAAACAGATTATGCGTGATATTCCGGTCGGCAACGGTTCGCTTCTCGTCACGTTCGACGACAAATACCAGATCCGTGACATCTATTTCCCTCACGTTGGGCAGGAAAACCATACGGAAGGCTTCCCTTCACGATTCGGCGTCTGGGTTGACGGCCACTTTTCGTGGATCGGCTCAGAAGGGTGGGCAGTCGATCTGAAGTACCTTCACGAAAGTTTGGTTACGGATGTCCGGCTTACCAATGAAGAACTGGGCCTGGAGATCGTTTGTCACGACTCGGTCGCCAGCCATCACAACGTCTTTCTTCGTCAGATCGCCGTCCGAAATTTGTACGATCGGCCGCGTCAGGTTCGTGTTTTTATCCATCTGGATCTCCGTATCTACGAGAACAAGGTCGGCGACACCGTGTTCTTCGACCCCGAAACAAAAGCCCTCGTCCATTACCAGAAGCACCGTTATTTCCTTTTGAATACCGAACCTCACTTCGACTCGTTCGCAACCGGCAGAAAAGCGTTCAAAGGTCAGGAAGGCACGTGGCGAGACGCCGAAGACGGCGAGCTGCACGGCGGGTCAATAACAGAAGGCTCGGTAGATTCGACAATCGGTGTCCACTTTAGCCTTGCTCGAAGTGGTAGACACGAATTTGCCTGTTGGCTCGCGGCCGGGACGGACTATGACGAGGTCGCTCGCCTGGACCGTCATATAAAGAAGACCGGGCCAGAGGAATTCCTGAATTATACGGAAAACTATTGGCGTGTTTGGGTAAACAAAAACGAGACGGACCTCACTCTACTTTCCCCGGAGGTAGCGAATCTTTACAAGCGTTCACTCCTGCTGATCCATACTCAGATCGACAAAGACGGGGCGATCCTTGCGGCAAACGACTGGGAAGTGACGGATCGGGCGACCGACCACTACAGTTACCTGTGGACCCGCGACGGAGCTTTCGTCGCTCACGCTCTGGACCTTGCGGGCTTCTCGCACATCACACGAAAATTCTTCGACTTTTGCGGCCGGATCGTGCATCCGAACGGATACTTTCTGCAGAAATATAACCCCGACGGTACCGTTGCTTCGGGTTGGCACGCGTCCTGGGATACTAACTCCGCCTCACCCTGGCTGCCCATCCAAGAAGACGAAACCGCTCTCGTCCTGTGGGCATTATGGGAACACTACGATCGCTATCGTGATCTCGAGTTCGCCCATCGACTCTACAAGAAACTAGTAGTTCCGTGTGCCGATTTTATGAGCGCCTTTGTGCATCCGGAGCTGGGACTACCGAACCCAAGTTGGAATCTTTGGGAAGACCGCCGCGGCATACACACCTTTACATGCGCTTCGGTAGTTGCGGGTCTGAGGGCCGCAGCCCGTTTCGCACGGCTCTTTGCTCAAAGTGATCGAGCCGAGCAGTATGAGACGATCGCCGAGCAGATATCCGTGAAGATGCGTGAACATCTTTATAGTGCTGAACACGGCCGCTTTCTTAGATCGCTGCAGTTTCAGGATGATGATAATTATGAACCGGATGCTACGATCGATGCGTCAATGTTCGCGGTGTTCTATCTGGGATGCTTCCCTGCCAAAGACGAGATGGTGGTCAATACTATGAGCGCCATTGAGAATGAGTTGACCGTTGACGACGGCATCACGCGTTTTGAAAACGATGGCTACATGCGAAATGGCGGCAATAGCAATCCTTGGATCATCTGCACGCTATGGCTTGCAGAATATTACATCGCTCGCGCAGAGAACGCGGCCGACCTTGAGAAGGCGAATGGATTGATCCAATGGGTCGTTGAAAGGGCCCTCCCGTCCGGCGTTCTTGCCGAGCAGGTCGATCCCGAAACCCGCGATCCGGTCTCTGTCTCGCCGCTTACGTGGTCGCATTCTACATTTGTGGCAACCGCTTTGAATTATATAAAAAAGCTTAGTGAACTTGCCGCTAAATCCGCGTAGTTGAAGTAATCGTTACATTCTATGCGGGGCTCGTTCGCATACGGGAACGGCTGCGATACAATCACTTAAAATGAGAAGAGCAAAGATACTCGCGACCCTCGGCCCGGCATCCAGTTCAGAAACAACGATCAAAGCTATGCTTGAAGCTGGCGTAAATGCTGTGCGGATAAATATGTCGCATGGAACGAACGAGGAACACAGCGTTGCGATCGGCCATGCTCGGTCGGCAGCACAAAAACTGGGAATTCCGGTTGCGATCCTTGTCGATCTATCCGGGCCAAAGATCCGGACCCGACATCTGGAGGACGGCCTGGCAGTCGTTTTACAAGCGGGATCCCTCTTCACAATAACCAATCGCGACATTATCGGAAATTCAAATGAGGTCGGGACCAATTTCTTCGAACTCCCGTCCCTAGTTGAAACGGATTCCATCATTCGCATTGACGACGGAGCCCTGGAACTTCGCGTCGAATCGGTCACCGATACGGATGTGATCTGCCGCGTCGTGGTTGGTGGTTGGCTGAAAGAACGAAAAGGCATCAACCTGCCCAACACAACGCTGCCTATCCCTTCGATGACACCGAAAGACCACGCCGACCTCGAATGGGCGATGAATCAAAACGTTGATTACATCGCGTTGTCCTTTGTTCGAACGGCAGATGACTGCCGCGAGGTCAAACTCCGCATAAAGGAACTGAATAAACGTGAGATGGGCCGCGCCCTGCTCGTCGCGAAGATCGAAAAGGCTGAGGCAATGGAGAATCTCGACGAGATCGTTCGTGCGACGGATGGATTGATGGTTGCCCGAGGTGACCTCGGCGTCGAGACCTCGGTCGAACTTGTCCCGATCTATCAAAAACGCATTATCGAAAGCGCGATCGCCAACGATAAGTTCGTCATCACCGCGACGCAGATGCTCCAGTCCATGATAGAAAGCCCGCAGCCGACGCGGGCCGAGGCGTCGGACGTTGCCAACGCAGTATGGGACGGAACGGATGCTGTCATGCTCTCGGCCGAAACTGCATCGGGAACCTATCCGGTAGAAACGATCAAGACAATGGCTCGAATAATCGACACCGCAGAATCGCTTAAGCCGGATCAGCTTCGGCGGCCGATAAAGTTCTCGCTTCCGCCGTCCGGACGTGCAAGCCAGGGGCTTTGCAAAGCGGCGGCCTATGCGGCAAAAGAAACGATCACGGACAAGGTCGCTGTGTTTACCGAATCTGGGCTGATGGCGCGTCGGCTCTCGAGTTTCCGTTCAGGGCTCACTACATTCGGGCTGACGACCTTCGAAGATGTTTACAATCAGCTTTCGTTGATCTGGGGTGTCAGCCCTTACTTCCATCCAAAACCGAACACAACAACGACGATGCTGGAGATCGGCGAAAAGACTCTCTTGAATGCGGCTGTGGTTGAAAACGGCGAGCGGATAATCATGATGGCCGGGCGGCTTTCCGGCCTTGGACTGTCGAGTTCTGTGATCGTCTGGACCGTCGGCGAAGACATCACGAACCGATAAATTTATTCGTGATGTTTCGACGGTAGGTTTCTGCGGCCCCAACGAAGTGTTCGAGCCATCCACGAAAGTTCGTCGAGAAATGCCTTGACGAGCTTCTCGTATTTCTCATCGGCAATATTCCCACTCTCGTCGAACTTAGTTTGGACCTTCGGGAAATTGAGGTCGGTAAAAGTTGGAACCAGTCCCATTTCCCTCACCATCGGAACCATCGACTCAATGACCCGTGTCCCGCCCCAAGGGCCGGCGGAAACGCCGACGAACCCGACCGCTTTGTGAATATATTCCTTTAGCAAGATATCTAGAACACTTTTTAATGTGCCCGGAAAGGAATGATTGTATTCGGGCGTAACGAGCACGAGGCCGTCGGCTCGAATGATCGAATCGCGCCATTCGGGAAACTTCTGTGCCAGCCCGGTCCCGTAGTCGTCAAGCGGCATATTGAAATCTCGGACATCGAACATTTGCGTCTCAATATCATCACGAGCTTCCATTTGAGAATGGAGCCACTTAGCAACCATTTCGCTGCGGCGGCCCTGGCGGCTCGTTCCCAAAAGAATGGGTATAAAAAGTGAAGTCTCGGACATATTATTGAACTAAGGCGGAGCTATCGGCTCGCACAGTTGATCACCATCGGTCCCTTCATTATTTCGAATCGCGCTTAGCTTGGTTTCGTTTATTGACCGACGACAGATGAGCCCGCGACTGCGTCAGTCCGCTCCGAGACAGACGTTCCTCTTCGACCTTCGCTTTGGCTGGGCGCCGCCGGGATGCCGATTGCGGTGCCGCAGATTCAACTCCCGTCGGTGCGTGGGCCGGGTCGATAGGCTCATTATCGAACTTCAGCCGCTTTTTGGGCGGACCGATCGCCGATGCGAGACTTTTAGTTTTTCCCTTATTTCCAATCTTTGCGGCTTTTGTATTGACCGCGTCTTTGGCCTTTCCCTTAGCGATAATTTTAGGGGCGTTCGCTTGTTTCTTGACCTTACCAAGTTTCTGTTTCGTAAATGTGCGTTCAGCCCGCTCCTTCAAGTTCTTGTCGGTTTTCGTTGGCTTTGATGCAGCCTTCTTAGCCACCTCTTTTGCCTCGCCAGCCTCAACTTTTTCGAGGCGCGCGACGAAGATATCGTGTACCTCGGCGAACATCGCGGCTTTCTCTTTGCTGCGGTCCGCCGGTGCGGAGCCGCGGGCTCTAGACTTGGCAAGAGCGTCTCGAACCTGTGTTTTCTTTACGTCACGGAGTTTGTCGCGCAGTGTGCGGCTTCGCTTGACCAAATCCCGCAATTCTTTTGCCGAGTGCTCATTAAGTTTCGGCGGGCGGGCATTGTCATACAGTTCGAGTTCTTTTGCGTTACTCAACACTTTGGCGTCGTTTCGATTGAATTTCATAGTCCTAAAAATATCGCATCAGGTTGGCATTGCAAACTCATCAAATCCGATTCGAATGTTAAAGGACGTGCCAGGATCCCGGAACGTCCTTTCCGGAATGCTGAAGCTAAAACTTTTCGTGATTATTTCGCGTCGAGGATCTGAGCCACAGTTTCTTTATTTAAGCCATTTGCTTTGCGATCATTGTACTCGCCGGCGGAGATCTGCGGGTCACGCCACGCATCAAGGTGGCCGACCTGATGGACGCACTGGATGGTACACGTCGGTGCACACCATTTTTCAGTAATGTACTCGCGCTCCATGTCGCCGTGGGTATATTCGAGTAGCGGAATTCCAGGGGTCCCTCTCTGCTGCGAGCACCAACTCACGATCCCGCCTTCGTCCACGTATAAGTAACGAGCACCCGCACGGCATCGCCATTCATATTCTTCGCCATCAACTAGCGCATCTTGAAACCAATTCCAGCGCGCGTATGACCGCGTTCCCTTGCTCTTAATCTCCTTGTAGACCTCTTTTTCGCGAGACGTCAGGCCTTTGTTTAAGCCCATCTCGTCATGTATTACACCGACGGTCGAAGAAAATCCGAGTTCGCGTGCACGGCTCGCGATAATAAGTGCCTCGTCTGGATTGGCAACTCCGCCGCCGACCACAGAATTGATATTCACCTTAAACTTCGCATGATCACGCAGATTGACGAGTTTTGAATCGAGTACCTTAAGGCTCTTTTTCGAAACCTCGTCCGGTGTCACGTTGTCGATCGAGATCTGCAAATAGTCGAGGCCTGCTTCGTTTAGCTTCTTTACCTTGTCCGGTTGAAAATAATAGCCGTTGGAGATCAATCCGGCGATCATCCCATGGTGGCGAATTCGAGCGATGATCTCGAAGATCTCTGGATGCATCATCGGTTCGCCGCCGGAGATCGTGATGACCGATGAGCCGAATTCGGCAAGCTTATCGATGCGCTTTAGCATTTGATCGATCGGCACCGGTTCGCTCGTCTTATCGTATTCGTTGCAGTAGGTACAGGCGAGATTACACCGCCGCATCGGCACAATGTGCACCAACACGGGGTGTTTGGTAGACGCGAACGCACGAACCGTATGGCGTACGCCCCGCGTGAACCTGCTGAAACTGCTTGCCTTCGGCATAAATATTCGTTGCAAAAGATTCGAGATCAGAAGCACTTGCCGCTTCACCAATTAAAGTTAAAATTATAGGCACTGCCGCTCGCCTAATCAAACCTGCCGAAAAGGCTTTGGTATTACAACCAAAGCCTTCCGATATCAGTCTGGCGTGGCTGGAACGATTACCCCTTAACTTCCTTTGCTCCACGCGGAATAGTGACCTTAAATGAGGCCGCTTCGATCCGAACATTCTTTTGTATCCCGGACAGATAAACGGTTGTTGTATCTTTGTTCTTCTCGGTGACTTTGGTTTGTACCGGCATTCCGTCGACGTCGACCCATACCTCAGCCAAAGTGTAACTTGAAGGCGTTTTGGGGGTCATTCGGAGGTGCCATGTGTCGATGCCGCCTTTCACCTTCGCTTCGCCGAGATATTCGATGGTGTAGTTTTCCCGAAGCTCTTTGCGGGACATATTCATGAAGGCTAAAGCTCCACCGGCAGTTCCTTTGCCCTTTGCATCCTTGGTCTTACCGGTAATGTACTGGTTAAGCCGCGGACGTAAAATGATGTAGGTTCCATTCGCGACTGCAAACGTTTCCTCCGGACGCTTCCAATCAATTCGAATATTCGGATCGCTATTACGTCGCGGCGCATAGATCACATCGCCTTCGGTCGTGTCGACCACGTTTCCGAGCTGGGCATTGACCTTGGTCATCGTCACGTTTGCGCGTAGCGACGACAGGGCCTTGTTGTGATCGTCCATCCGTTTGAGGATGGTCTCGGTCACTTGGGATGAAGCATCTGCCGTCCCTATGAGCCCGAAAACAACGCATAAGGCTAGTACCGAAATTAGCGCTTTTATGTGATTCTTCATTAAAATTACTCCGTACAAGTAACAGCCAGAGTCAAGAAACGCCTCTGCATGCCTTAATTCATCAATAAACTGTTTACCTTATCTCGATCTCGTAAACCATTTCTCCGTTCGGCTTCGTCTTTCGCCGTGTTTCGACGATGGTCGCTTTTGGGTTACCGCTCAGTTCCCTTATCTGTGCCTCCTGAGCATTGCGGTCCTCGGGAAAGTCCGAAGCTTGGACGATAAGCCTGGAGGTCTGGGTTGCAAGCCTTTCCCGATTGTCGAACCATGATCGCGGCGTAAGAAAGATGAATGCGACGATAAGCAGACAGAATACAACGTAAACCGACGTTTCGCGGCTGTGTTCCCACATGATGAATCGTTTGATGCGTCCCATTTTCAATGTCTACGACTCGTCAATCAGTCCATCCCGCATCCGTATCGTTCGCGAGCACACTGCGGCAGCCTCCGGATTATGCGTGATCATGATGATCGTCTGATTAAATTCCTTGTTCAGCTTTCGGAACATATCCAACACGATCTGCGAATTTTCGGTATCGAGATTCCCTGTCGGCTCGTCCGCAAGGATGATCGCCGGGCTGTTAATGACCGCCCTCGCGAGAGCTACCCGCTGCTGCTCGCCGCCCGACATCTCAAGCGGCTTGTGGTGCATTTTATCCTCAAGTTTAAGAAGCCGCAAGACCTCATGCCGCCGCGTATTGTCCTTGCTGCCGTTCCCGGTATGTATTTTTTCGGCAAGTTTCAGATTTCCTTCGGCTGAAAGCGTCGGAAAAAGGTTAAACCGCTGAAACACAAATCCGATCTTTCGACGGCGAATGTCCGTGCGCTCCGCGTCGGAAACCGCCGACAAATCTTCGTCATCGATCAAGATCCTGCCGTCGGTCGGGCTAAGGAGCCCGCCGAGCAGATGCAGCAAAGTCGATTTACCGCAGCCCGACGGGCCCATTATAGCGACAAATTCACCACGCTCGACGGAAATAGAGACGCCCCGCAATGCGGGTACGTCCATCTTGCCGATTCTATACAGCTTCTTTAGGTTCTCAGTTCTTAAGATCGGGGTCATTGACGGGTCACTGAACGCGCGTGGCCGAATTGGCCGCAGGCTGAACCGGCCGGACCGGTGACTGAGCGGATGCATTTTGCAGATTTTTATCCAAATCTACTTCCTCGAGATTCCATGTGTTCTGAAGCACAAAAGCGGCGAGCGGATATTCGCGTCCGATATCAACATCCTCAGGCACCTGATAGGTCAGCCGCATCGAATATTTCTCTTGCGGCCGTGTAACGGTGATCTGCAACGGCAACCGCGTAAATTGGTCGGTGTCAGTGAGCGAACCTTCACGTCCGTATACAATGTCGGATTCGATCTCGCCTGAGGCGTCAAAGATCTGCTGGCGGGCGAGCCTTATCCCCCCGACACGGTCGAACCAGAAACGCCGGCCAATAGTTAGCTGACCATCAGCACCACGTATAAATTCGTCCAAAAGATAGTAGCCTCGATTAACGACCCGAAGAGGAGACTTCTTATCCTGGGTAATATCCTCTTCGATCTGAAATATCGTACTGCGGGTATATACGTTGACCGAATTGACAGGCCGGACGAGCAAAGCATCCGTAAAATGCTGCGGGCGAAGATTAGCGAAGGCGTTAACATTTTGCCGTATCGCTTTGTCGCCGGTCGTCTCGTCTATCTCCTTCTGGAGTTTCGAATAATCGGCATCATTGGTGCCCATCACGAACTTCTTGAACTTTCCGCTGCCGCCATCCTGAAGGATAGCGACCCTGAATTTCTCACCATCTGATGTCATCTGGGCCACATCCGACTTAAGCACCGGCACCTGCACCTTCATAAAAATGCTGGCCGGCCGCTGGACGACGATCTCGCCATCCGCCGAACGATAGACCTCTTTGCTGCCGAACTGGGCAAAGGAATTGTCCTCGAACTTTAGGTCCATCTTCGCCCGCAACGAATCGACCCGGGCGAAGCGGTTTACTTCAGCCACCAGCTGTTCCTGCTCCGCGTTCTCGACCTTTAAAAGTGTAGGTGTCTTGCTTTCCTTCTTAACTATATTGCAGCCAGAAAGGAAAAAAACAATTCCCAAAAATATGAAGAGTGGCGAAAACACGCCTTTATTATTGCCTAACATCCTCAGTTCTGATGGCAGTTGGGAACCCGCTGTTGTCTACTTAAAATTACGTTCCGTAAAGAAGAACGCGTACATCAAACCCAAAATCATAACATGCACATATATTATGTCCTAGCCAAGAAAAAGACGCAGACCGGCGGGTGTTTGCCCTGCCGCATCTGCGTCGATCAATGCTAAATTGCGGCTATTGAGTAAAGACCCCGGAGCCGCGGGTAAAATAATCTTGGAGCGTAAAGGCGAACATGATGAGCAGCCAGAAGAAACTCGCTATGGCAGAAAGCCAAATAAGTTCTTTGCTCCACCGAACGTGCATAAAATAGAGCATCACGAACGTCATCTTGGTAAAGGCGATCATAAGTGCCAGAAGCGTGTTCGCCCCGGCAAAAAAGCGGCCGTCCAGGTCCCAAAAAGAGGTCCACCACGTTATGATCGTTCCAAAAACAAGAATCAGAAAGATCACCGTGTAACCGGGAATGCCAATATGTGCGTGTTCGCTGTGGTTTTCCGACATAACAAGGTCAATGCAAAAAGTGTCTCCCCAACAGATAAAGCAGCGGGAACAGGAATATCCAAACGATGTCAACAAAGTGCCAATACAAGCCGGACATTTCGACCGGAGCGAAATAAACCGCACTGAATGTCCCGATCCACGCTTTCCACAACAGCCAGGCCATCAGCCCAAGCCCGACGATCATGTGCAGGGCATGAAGCCCGGTCATCACGAAATAGATGAAGTAGAACATCCGGACCTTTTCCTGGAACTTGTACGGGTCGATCACGCCGTTCGAGTAATACCCGATGCGTTCTGCCTCCGTCAAATAGCCGTTTTTCTCACCGAGTGTTACGAGGTCAGTTCCGTAATTCCACTGGAATTCGCCGCGCGGATTGTAATATGGCTTCGATTCGGTGGTCGATGCCGCAGAAACCTTCGTTTCGAACGGCAATGTAAATTCGGCCTTCGCCTTTTGAATCGGCTCTTTCGCGATCTTATTCAAGCCGGCAAAAGGCACGAGTCCGCTATTATACTTATCGGTATATTCGATCACCTTGACACCCAGAAAGACCGTGCCGAAAAACATTGTAAGCACGATCATTATCACCTGCATATTGCGATTGCCACGCTGAGCGTAAAAGACTGCCAATGCCATCGTCAAACTGCTGACGATCAGTACCAGCGTATTTAGTCCGCCCATGAATTCGTCAAGATGATTGCTGCCCGCGGCAAACGCCATTGGATATTTCCAGCGAAATATCATGTAAGCGGTAAACAGGCCGCCGAAGAACATTATTTCCTGCACCAGGAACATCCACATCCCAATCGATACAGATTCCTCCTGCTGCTTCATGTTCTCGAACTGGTGCTGAAGGCCCGGCTCGTGATGTTCGTGTGTGTGTGACGACATTTTCTTTAATGAGGCCCATCTGCTGCTTTCGATCGCGCCGATAAAGCCTTGTATGCAACTACGGAAGATCAATGACCGTCTCGCGGCGTTTTGCCTCGTCAAGGTCGAGCCCGCTCTCTTCGCCGAATTCGTATGCTTCCCACGTGACGACCGGCATTACCTCGAAATTCTCGGTCGGCGGCGGTGAAGCCGTTCTCCATTCAAGGCCGGGAAGCATCCATGGATTATCGCCGGCACGTTTGCCAGAAATAAGCGACTGGGTCAGATAAACGACCGGCATTAAAAGGCCAACACCGAGTACCGATGCTCCCGCCGTAGAAAAGATGTTCAGTACCTGAAACTCTTCAGAATACGATGCATAACGTCGCGGCATACCTTGATAACCCAAAATGAACTGCGGGAAGAATGTTAGGTTGAATCCGATAAAGACCAGCATCGCAGAGATCTTGCCCCAAAATTCGGAATACATCCGCCCTGTCATTTTTGGCCACCAATAATGGATGCCACCCAAATACGCGATCACCTGTCCGCCAACCATTACATAATGGAAATGGGCCACGACAAAATAAGTGTCGGTAAGGTGGACCGTGAGGCCGACCGATCCGAGAAACAGGCCGGTCAGACCGCCAATAAGGAACAAGCCGAGGAAACCGATAGCGTAAAGCATCGGCGTATCGTACGAGATCGATCCTTTATAGAGCGTTGCGGTCCAGTTAAAGACCTTGATCGCAGACGGTACGGCGACCACCATTGTAAGAAACGAAAATACAAGGCCGGCATATATCGACTGGCCGCTGACGAACATGTGGTGGCCCCAAACAAGGAAGCCGAAGACGGCGATCGCAATACTCGAAAAGGCGATAAACTCGTAGCCGAAGATCTTCTTTCGCGAAAAATTCGAGATAAGCTCCGAGATGACACCCATGCCCGGCAGAATCATAATGTAGACGGCCGGATGCGAATAGAACCAAAACAAGTGCTGGAATAATATCGGATCACCGCCGATCGCGGGGTCAAAGATACCGACCTTTGCTACACGCTCGATCGCCAGCAGCAAAACGGTGATAGCGATGACCGGCGTTCCGAGAATCATCACTAAGCTCGTCGCGTAATGTGCCCAAACAAAGAGCGGCAAACGGAACCAGGTCATCCCCGGAGCACGCATCGTATGGATCGTGACGATAAAATTCAGGCCCGTCAAAATGGACGAGAATCCATTGATAAATATCCCTAGCCCTACGGCCATTACGTACGAATTAGAGAACGTCGTACTGTATGGCGTATAGAACGTCCAACCTGTATCAACCCCTCCCTGCATCAATGCATAGATCGTCAGGATGCCGCCGATCCAATATAGATACAGGCTTAGTAGATTGATGCGCGGTAACGCAAGGTCCTTCGCCCCGATCATTAGCGGCAGAAGGAAGTTTCCCAAAACCGCCGGGATCGACGGGATCAGGAAGAAAAAGATCATCAGGATACCATGCTGCGTAAATGCCCTATTGTAAGTCGCTGTCTGAAGTAGATCACTGGCCGGCGTAAGCAGCTCAAGCCTGATGGCGGCCGCAAAGAGGCCACCGGCCATAAAGAAGGCCGAGATCGATATGAGATACATCAAGGCGATCCGCTTGTGATCTTTTGTCAGAAGCCAGGACTTCAATGTAGAGCCGTTCGTCAAATAATTCGGTTTTGGCTCACCGTACATACCTGGATTTATTGCATCTGCGTTTTGCATACTTATCTGCCACCTTGACTGTTACTGTTGCCCGCAGCGCTCGTATTCGCATTTGCGGCAGGAGCGGCAGCGGTTGTTGGTGCCGCCGGTGCCGGAGCCGCCGCATTAGGGTCAACTCCGCTTAATGATTTGATATATGCGACAAGCGAGACCAACTGCTCTTCTGTCACCTGCCCCTTAAAGGTCGGCATGATCGGCTGGTATCCCTCGACGATCTGCGAACCTGGGTTGAGAATTGAGTTACGAAGATATTCGTCGTCCCGCGTTACCGACTGGCCGCCGACTAGCTTTGCATCCTTGCCATAAATTCCCTCAAGCAAAGCCCCTCGCTGGCCCTGTCCGCCCGCGTGACACGAAGCACAGCCTAATTTGTTCTCAAAAAGATCGCGGCCCTGTTCGACCGGCGTCTGGCCTGTTTCGGTCCCCTGAAGCCATGCCTCAAAATCCGGCTGCTCCATTACGTAAACGCTGCCGATCATTCCTGAGTGATTAAGGCCGCAATATTCTGCGCAATAAAGGTGATACTTTCCGGGCTTGGTCGCTTCGAACCACAAATAGGTATAGCGGCCGGGAACGACGTCAGCTTTGGTCCGGAACGCCGGTATCGAGAAATCGTGGAGAACGTCCTCGGTCGTCATCGTTAACTTGACCTTTGTATTGACGGGAATGTGGAGTTCATTGATCTCACGATGCCCCGATTCGTGCTGGATCTTCCACATCCACTGCTTGCCGACCACATAGACCTGCATCGCCTCCTCAGGCATACGGTACTGGTTATAATAAACGACCGCTCCGCCGAGAAAGATAGTCATCGAAATAACGAAGGGAATGATCGACCAGACCGTTTCAAGCATGATCGAACCGTGCATTTCTTCGGGCGTCGCATATTTTTCTCGCTCGCGATATTTCACGACAAAGTAAAAGATCGCCACAACGATCGGGATCATGAACCCGACGCTTACCAAGATCAGGTAGAAATACAAGTAATCTACCTGCCAGGCAAAGGTCGAAGCCTGTTCCGGAAAAAATGGAATCCACGAATTCGTCTGCATAATCTGTAAATGTAGTCCGGACATCGGCCGGCCACCTTATTCCTGCTTCTTTGCCTTATTGCGACGCCAGAAAACAAATCCCATTGCCCCCATGCCGATAAGCGTTGCGATCGCCGCACCGCGGAGCGCATTCAAAATTGCAAAACCGTATTTCCCGGTTGACGGGTCGTAATGATAGCAATAGAGCAAAAGCTGATCCGTCAGGCTCCCGATCTTGCTCTCCGATGATTCGATCAGGCCGAGCTTAACGTCACGAGGAGCATAATCTATGCCGTAAAAGTATCGCGATAACTTTCCCTCAGGTGTTGTCAGCATGATCGCGCTCGCGTGGGCGAACTGGTTCGAAGCATCGTCCCATTCGTAGCTAAATCCGGCCGCTTGCGTTACCGCATCGATCGACTCCTGGGTCCCGGTCAGGAAGTGCCAGCCTGCATCGGTTCCGGGCCGTCCGTACCGCTCCATATAGGAGGCTTTCTTGTTTTGAACTAGTTCAGTCTTTCCGTTCTCGCGTGCGTCAAAGCTTATAGCGATAACGTCAAAATCTTTGCCCGGCATCAATGAAATGCCCTTCAGAGTCCCGGTCAGACCGTTCAAGATCTGATTGCAAAGCATCGGACACTCATAGTAAACAAGTGCCAGCACCGCGGGCCGGCCGTTATTAAAAAGATCGCCGAGCTTTATCGTCCGGCCATTCTCGTCTGTAAACTCGGCATCAAGAGGCAACTGTTCGCTGAGCCTTTGTTCGATGCCCGTTTTCTTAAGCGTTTCCGGAAGGCCGCTCGCTACGTCGCTCTTTCCGGGTTCATACTTTCGCGGCGAATAGAGCGGAGAATTGTAATGTTCGTTCTTTTGAGCGAGAAGCTCGGCAAACGGGGCGGCAAACGAGAGGACCATCATTAGCTCTAACGATCGTGCAATAAATTTTGCCAGCCTTTGGTTCATAGGTTCACTCGTCTGCCAAATACCGCAACAGACTGCCATCGTTCAACGCCTGGCTTCCGCAGCAAGCCGCCCGGCACTTCCATCCGAAAAAAACATTCGCGAATCTTGCAAGGCCTTTTCAGCCTCAGGCCCGGACCTCGCTTTTATCTGCTGCTGAAGATAGACCTCTTTTGCTTTTTCTATCGGCATTGAGATGATGGTTCCGGTTTCAGGATGTTTCTGTCCCTCTTTCCAGAGGAGATCCCATTGTTTCTGTAGCTCCCAATACTCTGCCTGCGGAGCCGTCAATTCTAGATTTACACGTCCCTTTTCGCCTTCTACTCCAAAGCCCGGAGCTCCTTGAAGCCTCGGCTCCGCCGGCAAGCGCTCCATTTCACTTCGGGTCATCGGGTTATCCGACGCAAGCCGGCCTTTCGCATCGTCCTCCATTACCCCGTATAGTGCCCACATCAGGCCAAACGTGATGAGGATCAGAAGTAGCAGGCCGACCGTGAAATACACGATGCCCTTGGTCTCGATATTGTTTTCTTCATAACCGAGATCGACGTCGACCGGAATATTTTCGTTCTTTGCGTGTGCCATAAAGCTTTGTTCGATTAAATCCCAGAGACCGCCAGCGAACGTCTAATGCCCTTGGCCATGGTCTATCGCTTTATCAAGAAACGGATCCATCACGGGAACTATTGGCCGCTTCATCAATTGTCCGAAAAAGAACCAAAGCCAAATACCGCCGATCGCGATCGGGGCGGCGAAATCCATCCAGCTAACGATGAAGGCCCCTTTTTCGATCGTCTTGTCGATCCTCGGATTCGGTCCGATGAGGTAGAACATATCCACCAAACGCATGACCAAAATAAATATTGCGAGTGATGCAAGCCATCGAGCCTTCCGCTTAAAATCCTGTTGAAGAAGGACGAGGAACGGAAACGCAAAATGGAAGATCACCAGCACTATGCCCATGATCAGCCACCCGCCTTTCATCCTTACCAAGTACCAGCCCGTTTCCTCGGGAATATTTCCAGACCAAATTATCAGGAACTGTGAGAAGTTGAAATACGCCCAGACCATCGTCAGAGCCAACATCAGCTTACCGAGGTCGTGGAAATGCCGCTTCCCGAGAATACGATTCATCGGAGGTTTGTCCGACATGTACATCAGCAGGACCACGCAAAAGCAGAAGCAGCTCAGTGCCCATCCGACAACAAAAAGCAGGCCCCAGATTGTTGAAAACCAATGGGCATCCAGCATCATCACCCAATCGACGACCGCAAAAGTCACGATAAGTGAATAGATCACGAGAACAGGGCCGGAAAACCCCCTAGCATAGCCAAGCCATTTGGCTGATTCTTCGTAGTTCGCCGAACGATCCTGAGCCTGTCCCCATTTATTAAGGAAATAGGTGATCAACCAGAGAAGGAAAAAATAGATCGCCGAACGGAGAATCCAGCTCTCTTGCGTCATAAACCAACCGCGGTGGGCGATCGCATCATCCGTCGCCGGCCACGTGGTCCAGTAGTGATAATACTGGATCATCAACAGCGGCAAAAAGAGCACGAAAAGCAACGGAAGCGTTCGGGTCGCAGCTTCAAGAATACGCCGGATAACGACGCCCCAGGCACCGCCCGTCAAATACTGAAGCATCAAAACGCCGATCGAGCCGATAGCGATACCGCCCCAGAAGATGAAACCCAAGAGCCACGAACGGAGAGCCTGTTCCGGACTAAAATAGAAGCCGACCGCGCAGGCGATCAACGCGATCCCGCCAGCACCGAGAGCTACGGTCCGGAACCGCTCGAAATCTGCCGGAGTTTGATAGTCGCCGATATTATTCATTATCGCTCGCCTCCCGCAGAGTTCGTATTTGCATTTCCGGCTGCCGGCGGTGTCGCCGTATTAGCGGCCGCGGGCCCGGGCGTTTGACCGGCATTCATCTTCAACATTTCGTCAGGATTCTGGCTTACCTGCAGAGTCCTAATGTAAGCGACTATCGCCCATCGGTCAGCAGCCGGGATCATCGCGGAATAACCATTCATGCGGCCCCAACCATTGGTGATGACATCAAAAAAGTGGCCGACCGGAGCATTTCTCAGCCGGTCATCGTGATAGGACGATGGCTTCCAGAATCCGCGACGAACGATCATTCCGTCGCCCGCTCCGACCGGTCCATGGCAGACCATACAATAGATCTTGTAACGTTCCTCACCGCGATCGACCAATTCTCTCGTTACCGGGACCGGAAATTCATCGATCGCATTGGGAAAGGACGTGGCAATCGTATTCCCGGAAGAGTCGGTTGTCGTTGCGGCCTGAGCGTTCGGATCGGGATTATCAACCTTGCCGGTATGGAAAGCCTTGCTATCTTTTAGCAATCCACGTGCGACTGTGCCCGCCGGCACGTCTCGCGAACCGCGTCCGTCGGCGAAGAAATCGCTCTTTTTATATGTCTTGTACCGCGGCTGATCCTGCATATCGAAACGCACGCCGCAACCTGCACCGATCACTGCCATTACGGCAACGGTCAGTGCAAGGACCGGAGCGACTCGGATGTGTTTGTTATTACTCTTCAACATCAAACACCTCCTGCGGCCCCAGGCTTGCCATAAAGCTACGCGTTTCATCTTGATCATAATTCAGGTCAGCGGACTCGATCAGCAAAAAGAACTTCTCGCGGCTCGCCAGCGCAAATCTCGGCACATTGAAGACCGGATGGTAGGGTTGCGGCAATCCATTCAGAAACAACATACCGAAGACCGCCGTAAAACCTGCCAGCAAGATCGTAAGTTCATATGCAGGCGGAACGAAAGATGGCCAGCTCAAAAAGGGTCTGCCGCCAATGTTCAGCGGGTAATCTATGTAGTGTACAAAGACCTGCATTGCGATACCGATGCAAAGTCCCGTTACGCCGCCAAAAAATACGAGCGTCGGCAATATGCTTCGCTTGATACCGAGGGCCTCGTCGATCTCATGAAGCGGGAACGGAGAAAACGCGTCGGTCTTCGTATATCCGGCTTCACGAACACGATTCGCCGCGTCGACCAGTTGGGTCGGTGTGTCGAATTCGGCCATCACTCCGTAAAGTTTCTTTTCCATAACGCTTAACGCATCGATAAAAGCTTCGTCCTAGCTGTTCGGCGGATCTGTTCGGTCATACGTTTCCTCAACAAGAACAACGTTTTCTTCGAAGTCCTGTTGGTGCCCGTGAACATTCGCTTCGGGCAGCAGCGTCCTGACCTCAAAGATCGAGATGATCGGCAAGAACCGGACGAAAAGGTAGATCAACGTAAAGAAGAATCCGATCGTGCCAACGAACATCGTCCAGTCATAGATCGTCGGTGAGTACATTGCCCACGACGACGGAAGAAAATCGCGGTTAAGACTGGTCACGATGATAACGAACCGTTCGAGCCACATTCCGATGCTGACGACGATGGAGATCATGAAGAGCCAGAACGGGCTTTCGCGGAACCTCTTGAACCACAAAAGCTGGATCGACATTCCGTTACAAAGTATCAGCAGCCAATACGACCACCAGTACGGCCCACCAAATACGCGGTTCTTCATCATGAACCATTCATAAAGGCTCGCACTGTACCAAGCAAAAAAGGCCTCCATCGCGTACCCATACACAACGATAAGTCCCGTCGCGAGCATGATCTTGCCCATGTAGATCAGATGGGTATCGGTGATGAAATCCTTCATGTTGTACCAAACACGAAGCGGGATACAGAGGATGAGCACCATCGCAAACCCAGCAAATATCGCCCCTGCAACGAAGTATGGCGGAAAGATCGTTGCGTGCCAGCCCGGAAGCTGCGAGACCGCGAAGTCGAACGAAACGATTGAGTGGACAGATAACACCAGCGGAGTCGAAAGGCCTGCCAATAGCAAATAGGCGATCTCATAACGATGCCAATGCCTTGCCGAACCACGCCAGCCCCACGCCAAAATGGCATAAACGAACTTGAAATACTTGTTTTTGGCACGATCGCGAAGCGTCGCAAGATCGGGTATTAGGCCGACATACCAAAATAGCAGCGAGATCGTTGCGTAGGTAGAGACCGCAAAGACGTCCCAAATAAGCGGACTGCGGAAATTGGGCCAAATGCCCATCGTATTCGGATACGGAAACAGCCAATACGCGGCGAGCCACGGACGGCCGGTATGCAGCAGTGGAAACATTGCCGCGCAGGCGACCGCGAATAGTGTCATTGCCTCAGCAAAACGATTGATCGACGTTCGCCACTTTTGATTCAGTAGAAGAAGAATTGCCGAGATCAGCGTTCCGGCGTGGCCGATGCCGATCCACCAGACGAAATTGATGATGTCGAATGCCCAGCCCACCGGCTGATTGTTTCCCCAGATCCCGATGCCCCTCGCCAAAAGCGTCGTCACTGACAACAGCAGAAGCTGAGCGACGATGAAGGAAATGCCGAACCCAATGTACCAATGGAACGGCGTTTTCTTCTTCAGCGTCAGGTCACCGATCTTGTCCGAGACGGAACCGAACGTATGTTCGCCTTCTACCATCGGCGGGTGAATCTCGTCCTGAATCTCTTTTAGGTCTCGCTCTTCCATAATCTTGCTAACTGCAAGGAATCAAAATATACGCGCTACATTTGCCGATCAATTAAAGGCGACACTACATTCAGTCTGCTCGATCAACGTGCCCCGTTTGCTGGCTTCTGCTTTCCTTCCGGTTTCGGTTTGAATACCGGAGCAATATAATCCGGCATTTCCGTATTGCGATTCTTCATCTCCGCGAGGTATGTAGTTCTCGGCTGCGTATTCAACTCGTTCAAAAGATTATAGTTACGCCGATCTTTCTTGATCGCAGCAACTTTGCTGAGTGGATCATTCATATCACCGAAAACGATCGCACCGGTCGGGCAAACGGACTGACAGGCCGTCAGAACCTCGCCATCGCGAACGCGTCGGCCGTCCTTTTCTGCCTCGATGCGGGCGGCGGAGATTCGCTGCGTGCAATACGTGCATTTCTCCATAACACCACGGCTTCGGATTGACACGTCCGGATTCCGCATCAGTTTGTACTGTGGCGTATCCCAATCCTGATATAGAAGGAAATTGAATCGGCGGACCTTGTACGGGCAGTTGTTCGAACAATACCTGGTTCCGACACAGCGGTTATAGACCATGTCGTTCAAGCCTTCGGGATTATGAACCGTCGCGGTTACCGGGCAAACGACTTCGCACGGCGCCATTTCGCACTGCATGCACAATACTGGTTGGAAATGCGGGCCATCCGGCGAGCTAATATCCGAACCGCCATAATACGTATCGATACGCATCCAATGCATCTCGCGACTCTTTTCGACCTGCTCTTTGCCGACGACCGGAATGTTGTTCTCCGATTGGCAAGCCAGAACGCACGCATTGCAGCCAACGCAAGAATTGAGGTCGATCGACATGCCCCATTTATGGTTATTGGCATACCACTCCTGATATAGAGTGTCGTCGTACATCGACTTGTCGGCAAAATCCTCTTGATGGCCGTCAACGAGATGTTCTTCGAGATGATGGTTGTCCCAAACCCGAAGAAGGTCCCGGCCTTCCATGTTGAAATGTATCTGGGTCGTCGCGATCTGTGTCGATTCGCCCGTTCGCTGGAGACCGCCGAAACCATAATTCATCGCGTCCGATCGCCGTACCTGAAATGCGTTGTATCCAAGGCCGGTTCCAACTCTGCCTGCTTTCGCACGGCCGTAGCCCATGTGGATCGTTACAACGTCATCCGGCTGCCCCGGGGTGATCCACATCGGGACGCGTTCGAGCTGCTGACCCTGATACGTCAAATTTACGAGGTCGGCTCCCATGTTCGACCCGTAGGTATTAACGAAGGCTGTTCCGCGTTCGCCGCCGGAGATCTCCCGCGGATCATTGGATTGGTTTATCCCGAGTCGCTTCGCGGTGTTCGGGCTTATCAAACCGACATTCTCCCAAGTGATCTTTGTGAACGGATTCGGCAACTCTTGCATCCACCCGTTATTCACAAATCGGCCATCGTAAACTGACGGGTCCGGCAGGATCGAGATCTCCAACTCGCCACCCGGTGCGAGCACAGCCGCCGGCTGCGACAAAAATGCGGTGTTTGCGGAAACCGTCCTGGTAGTTGCCGCGGAGTTCGGAATAAAACCGTCGTGAATCACCTTTCGCCAATGATCTTCAAACGTCCTCGATCCAGCTGTTGTGGCGGTAGCGGCTGAGGTTGCAGTATTTGTCGACGTAGCCGGCACAACAGAATTGGACTGGGACGGAGTCGATGTTGCCGTTGCGTTTGAATCCGGTGCTGCCGCCGGTATGGGCGAAGCTGAAGGAGCGGCAGTCGCGGCTTGCGTAGCGTACGCGTTTATATTCTGCGTCTGCCAGTATTCGCGGACAATGTCGTAATCCTTTCGATCGAAATTCTCTCGATTGAAGAGCTGGACGATCTCGTGTGCCGACTTTGCACTCGCGTAAAGGGGATCGATCAGCGGTTGGATCGTCGAGAAAGTGCCGTCATACGCCCTGGCGTCCGACCACATTTCAAGGAAATGCTTTTCAGGTACATGCCAATGGCAGATTTCGGCCGTCTCGTCGAAATACATGCCGAGGTGAATTCGCGTCGGCACCTTTTCATTGACACGGTCGAAGTTCAGCTTGAGGTCGGCCGGCGAGCTATAAACCGGATTTCCGCCGAGCATGACAAGCATCTTGACGCGGCCTGCGTCTATATCAGCGATCAATTCTTTGAACTGTTCAAGCTGCGAACGCTCGGTATTTGCAAACAACGGCTCCGTGTAAACGACTGTTTGCCCAACGGCACCCAGGGCAGCGTTCATAGCGTGAGCAAGTGCGTGCACTGCCGCGGGCTGATTTTCACCCGCGACGACCAACGACCGTCCGCGGTTCTCCGAGAGGTCTTTCGCCAGGGTCGCTATCCACGCTGCATTTTCAGTGTATGTGGACTGAGCCGCCGAAACGCCGATCGCGGCCGCGATCGCCTTTGCGACCTCAAAAACCTGGCTAGGCTTGACGGCTAGTCGGTGATCAGCCTTGGCTCCCATCAACGTCATCGTTGATTCGACCGCATAAAGCCGATTCATTTCACGTTTTTCTTCCGTGATATTGCGGCCCTTCGCAAAGTCAGCCATGTATCGGACATTCGAACCAGAGAAAATGTCTGCGTCCAGCGAGAGGATACGTGCTGCCTGATCAAATTTATAAACACAGTGGACGGGCGAGCCGAACGCGAGCCGCGCCCCCTCGAGCTGATTGTCCGGACTGACGGCATCATACTGTATCCAGCGCGCATTCGGCATTTCCGAAGCGATCTGCCGGAACTGAGCCTGCAAAGTAGGCGAGGTCGACGCAGGGGTCAGAAATCTAACACCCGCACCACCGTCGACCTGATTCTCAACGATCGCCGTTCTTGCGGCGGTTACGAAATTCTGCCACGAACTCGGACTTCCGCGAAACATCACTTGCTGCGAACGATCCGGGTCGTACATGTCCAGCAAAGCGGCCTGAGCAAAAATATCTGTTGCTCCCAGACTGCCGGGATGATCAGGATTTCCTTCAAATTTCACCGGCCGCCCGTCGAAGGATTTTGCCAACAGGCCGGTTGCGATACCGCCCATTGTCATCGCCGTAGCGTAAAACAGAGGCTTACCCGGAAGCATGTCCTCCATCGGCCGAACGTACGGAACGATCTTCTCTGCCGGCTGGATCACGCATCCCGACAAGCCGGCAAATGCCAGCGACGCACCCATGACCTGCATGAACTTACGGCGGCTCAGGCCGTTGTCCCACTCCTCAGCCTGCAGCGGGAACTCGCCTTTGACGAAGTCTTCGAATTCGGGGGTTTCGGCAAATTCTTCGACGCTGCGCCAATATTCTTTGCCGGTATTTTCAGCGAGTATCTTGCTGCGCATTGCCGCGAAATTCTGTTTGCTTTCCTGACTAGACATCGTTGAGTGATTCCTTGCTGTCCTTGTCGTTCCTTTTCTTCCTAATTATCTGTGGCAGATCGAGCAGCTCGTCAACATATCTCGGCTGCGAATACGATAATCTTCCTTGAGCGAGACACGCTCTTCCGCGTTTAGGTCACCGTCCTGCCAGCTCATGTTGTAGATTTCTGATTTTGGCCGGATAAACTTCTCCGGCTCGCGGTGACATGCCAGGCACCATTCCATCTGCAAAGTGTTCTCCTGAAAAACGGCCGCCATCTGATCGATCTGGCCATGGCACGTCGAACAGCCGACGCCTTTGGCAACGTGAATACTGTGATTGAAATAAGTGTATTCCGGCAGGTCATGGACCCGCTCCCATTCGATCGGAGTATTGTCACGGTAACTTGCCCTCACGGGCTCGAGATAGGGACTGTCGGCCCAGATCTGCGAGTGACAATTCATACATGTCTGGGTCGAAGGCATACCTGCCGAGGCGGTCGTCTCAACCGTCGTGTGACAATACCTGCAATCAATGCCGTCGTCTCCGACGTGATGCTTGTGGCTAAACTGGACCGGCTGTTGCTTTTCGACGTATCTGCCCGTCAGGTACGACGACCTTGCCACCTGCGTATATGTGAAAAAGGCGACTCCGGCAAGCACCACCCCCAATATCATCGAGATCCTGGCAATGTTGTTCGCGCTTTTAGGAAAAAATTGGGCCATTTTTGACTCTTTCGACCGCCGAGGCCAACGGTTTCAAATGCACAACGACAAGCGATCCGGTTCAGGATCATGCTGCGGCGTATGTTTGAATTCAGAATGTTAAGAGAAAGCTCTAGTAAAACTGAACATAATTTACCTAAACCATACTCAATCCGCAAGTTTCGTTATCAACAAATTATGGTTTTCCGGCCACCTTGTGCAAACATTCACAAAATAAGTTTTGCTCATCACGCAGATTAAACTCATTGGGCACGATCCGAATCCTGATGAATGTAGTCCGTCAAATTAAAGTCCTATGTTTCGCGAGCCAACAATGCCACGCCGAGGGCCGACGCCGCATCGCCGAGTTCCCCGGCAACGATCTTCGCGTCATGAAACGACGGGCCGAATGAAAGTTCCCTAGCCCTATCCCGAATTGGTTCAATTATTATATCGCCCGCCTTAACGACCTCGCCGCCAAGCACGATCCGCTCGATATTCAGAAGATTGATGACGCTCGCTATCGCTACACCTACATATCGGCCCGTCCGTTCGAGCATTAAGGCAGCGAAGTCATCTTCATTGATCGCCGCCTTTACTATCTCGCCAATGGTAAGGTCTTTCTCTTCAAACCTGGCGAGTGCAGTCGTGCTGTCCTGGTGAAAACGGCTCTGTGTGCGCTTAACGATGCTCGACGACGAGGCGACATCTTCCAGCCGCATACCGTCCGAATTGATGGCCACGTAGCCAAATTCGCCGGCAAAACCTGATGTGCCGCGCCAAACCTCACCACGAAAGATAAATGCTCCCCCTACGCCTGTCCCGATCGTTGCATAGAAGAGATCATTTGCGCCCCGGCCGGCGCCGAGCCGAAACTCACCGTATATAGCCGCGTTCGCGTCATTTTCGATCGAAGGCGAAATACCGGCTGCTTTTTTTATTTCTTCGGCGATATCGAACTGCGCATGCTCCGGAAAGCCCGCCGAATAGGTGATTCGCCCGGTGTCACGATGGACAAGGCCCGGCATGGATATTCCGAGCGTTTCGTAGTGGCCGAGTTGTCCGCCAAGTGACGCGACGAAATCCTTGAGTTGCGGAAGCGATTCCAGCGTATCGTCGTGTTCGCTTTCGACTATGTCGCTCTGCGTTCCGTCGGGCGCGATAGAAACGGCAAGGAACCGTGTTGACGTAACATCAACACCGACGCTGTTACCTTGAATGGTGGCTTCCTTATCCATTACATTTGTGAACGGCAAACGAGATTCTATCTAGTGTTTGATTGAGTGTCAAAACGCATCATAGAACCTTCTTCGCGGCGCATACTATGATGGCGAATTGGTAAGAACCTTGATTAAAGCAAACCAAAAAGGGACAATCGGTGTCTAAGCAAAAAAGTCCTTCGCGGCAAATATGAATATGAAAAATCTACGATCAGCGCTCGCTTCGCTTTTGACCGCATTTATTATCGTAGCTGGCACTTTGCCTTTGCCGGCCGACGCACAGTCGCGTCCTCAACGTCCAACTCAGACCGGAAACGAAAAACGCAATCAACGTCCAACACCTAAGACCGAGGAAGAACTTCGTAAAGAAGCCGAAGAAAAGAAACGGCTTGAGGAAGAAAAGAACGCCATCGTTGAGGACGATCCGCTCAGGATAGAAACAAATGTCGTCAGCCTGGACGCAGTCGTTTACAACAAAAAATCCGGCCAGATCGTCACCGGTCTGAAACAAGAAAACTTTGCCATCTTCGAAAACGGCGTGAAAAAGGATATTTCTTCCTTTTCGATGCCCGAGTCCCCTATCACGGTTACGTTGGTCGTGGAATACAGCAAATGGTCTGAACTGTTCGGCTCGGCGGCGGGAGGCAATTTCGAACCCGGTTCATTTGAGGTTGTTAGGCCGGCGGCACAGTTCCTGACGAGATTCATCCGGCCCCCGGACGATTACGCATCGGTCATCGCATTTGACATGCGGCCGACGCCTATCACCGATTTCACCAATGACCCTAACCGTATTCGACAAACGGTCGATCTACTCGTCCGGAATCGTCCCGCTTTCCGTGAGAACAATTTGTTCGACGCGGTCAAATTCTCACTCATTGGGGGCCGAAGTGATTCGGTCGTACTTGAGAATTCCGAGGAACGCTATGCCGAATACGGCGGCATGGTCGATGTGAAAGCGAAACGGCGGGCAATCATTCTCATTGCCAGCGGAATCGACACGTTTAGCAGAACCAACTATGGCGAAGCCCGCCGAATTGTTCAGGAAGCCGGCATTCCGATTTACATAATCAGTACGGGTAACCTCTTCTATAAGAAGTATGAACATCTTCTTCCCGCAACTGATGGACTCACCGGCATGCCGGGCCGCCTAAGTTTCTTGCAGGCTAAGAATGCAATGAACACATTCGCAAAGGATTCCGGCGGGATGCATTTTGAAATGACATTCGAAGGCGAGATTCCAGGCTACCTACAATCGATCAACGGCTTGCTTCGCAGCCAATATAATATGGCCTATGAGATAGAAGAAAAGTACGAGGCCGGCAAGCGGTATAAGCTGGAAGTCAAGGTAGACGTAGATGGGGATGGCAATTATGACGACAAACAATATGTCGTCCAACACAGGCCGTTTCTTTCGATTCCGAAAGAAGAAAAGAAGAAGTAGTAGTAAGGTTCAATTTTAACTAAAAATGGCGGCCATCGGGCTGCCATTTTTGATTCGGAGCCTCCTTATTCTATAGCGATGATCTACAAATTTATTGCTGTCGTCACCCGAAACCTGTTATTCTAACTGTTTCGAATATAATGAGTAGAAAGATCATAGAAAGCTACAGGCGAAAGCTTGCGAAAGAAGAAGGGTACATCGTTAAGAACGGCGCCCCGCTGCGGATCGCGCTTTGTTATCCGAACACGCATTCGATCGGGATGGCAAATCTGGGTTTGCACACGATGTACGAGCTGTTCAATCAAATGCCGGATGTTGCGTGCGAACGTGTGTTTTTGCCTGATCGCGACGAGATGGCGGACTATGATAGATCTGGCACCAAGCTTCTTTCGCTCGAAACGCAATCTCCTGTCCGCAACTTTGACATCGTCGCATTCTCGATCTCTTTCGAGACCGACTATCTGAATATGGCGCGGATGCTCCAGCTATCGGGCATTCCCGTTTGGTCAAAAGACAGAACGCATTTTGATCCTCTTATTGTCATGGGCGGAGCGGCTTCGTTCCTCAATCCTGAACCGATCGCCGATTTTACTGACATCATTGCCGTTGGCGAGGGCGAGATATTGGCTCATCAATTGGTCGATGCGGTATTCGAGAATGAAGGCAAAGACGCGATTCTACTCAACCTTGCACGCATTGGCCGCGGGTTTTATATTCCGTCTTTCTACGATGTGATATACAACGACGATGGAACGGTCTTCGACTATCTGCCGAATGTCGAAGGTATTCCGCGCCGCGTCGGCCGATCACTTTCGGCAATCAATCCCAAAGAAGGAACGCTTCGCCGGGCGATAAAACGCGGCGAGACAGAGCTTGCCAGCTTCCTGGTCGGTCAAGATGTGTTTTGCCCGTCGACCGCAATTTGGTCGCCCGGTGCCGAGATGGGCGACCGGCTGCTTGTAGAGATCTCACGCGGATGTTCGCAAGGTTGCCGGTTTTGTTGGGCAGGCTATAATTATTATCCGCCCAGAGTAGTTCCGGCGAAAGACATTCTGGCAAAAGCTGCCGAATGGCGCGGAAAGACCGACAAGATCGGCCTGGTTTCTACGGCGGTATGTGACCATCCGGAAATATCCACGATCTTACGTGAACTGCGGGCGATGGACTATCGTATTTCCGTTTCAAGTCTACGGTTAGATCAGATTTCCGATGAACTTCTTGATGCCCTCGTTGAATCGCGCGACCAGCAGATAGCAGTTGCACCGGAAACTGGCTCGGACCGCCTTCGCCGCGTAATCAACAAAAATTTAACGAATGACGAGATCGTCGATATCTGTGGAGCGGTGTTTGATCGGGGAATGCTCACGATCAAGCTCTATATGATGGTCGGCCTGCCTACTGAAACAGAAGAAGACCTTGACGAAATGTTCGTCCTCGTTGAGCGTATAAAAGACAGAATGCTCGAGGCCGGAAAGAAATTCGGCCGTGCAGGTAAAATAATCCCGTCGCTGAACGGTTTCGTTCCAAAACCAAACACGCCGCTGCAATGGGATGCGATCTGCGATGAAAAAGAACTGAAGCGAAAGATCAAGTACGTCTCAAAAGGCTTGAGCCGCATTCCCAACGTCGAGGTCCGCTTTATGTCGGCACGCATTGCCCATGAGCAAGCACTCTTCTCGTCCGGGAATCGACGGATCTCAGAGGTGATAGACGCCGCAGCCCGATTGGGTGGCGACCTTGACAAAGCAATAAAGCAGACTGGTATCGATCCGGCCTTTCATACGTCGCGAAATCGAAGCTACGAAGAATTCTTGCCTTGGTCCATCGTCGATACCGGACTCTCATTCGAATTTCTTAAGACCGAAAATGAAAAAGCGCACGAGGCCCTTTCTTCCCTGCCGTGTCCGGCGGTCGAAAAATGCACCACGTGCGGTGTTTGTCCTACTACTTGGTTAGCCGATGCTCCGGCGAGCCTGGTACAGATCCAGCCAGCCAAAGTACGCGACGCAATGGCCGCTGCGGTCTAGCGTTACTGCTTCGTCAAGTAACCGGTCGGGGCCGCTACGTAGTTGAATTCGTAAGTATAATCATAGATTCCGAACGGAATTATGCTCACCGGTTTGGAATAAACAACATGGGCCGTAACGACGGTATTTGTCGGCTTGATCTCGATTATCGCCTCAGGCGGAATATCGTTGTCCACGGCTGCTCGTGTCACGTGAGCTTTGACCACATCGAGCGGTTTCAAAGCTCCCGATGTTGCTAGGCCTTTCACGACCGCTGTGTCCATTTCTTGTCGAAAATTTGCACCGTTATAAGCGATGGGGATGTAGTTGTAGGCCGCATTCGCAACCAATATCAACCCGAGGAAGATGGCCAAGAATTTTATACCGGCACTGCCGGTCTCTGAATGAAACGAGGTGTTTAGATTTTTCATTGCTGCAGACTCCCGAAAAGACCTTCTACCGGGAAAGTGAAGATGCGATGATTCGCTCGGCTGTTTTCAGCAGTAGCTTCTTTTCTATCTTTTCGCCCGGGACGATCACCGGTTTACCAATTCCTTTCAATAGAACCCAGTGAAGTGAATTACCAACGATCTTTTTGTCGTGTTCGAGCGACAAAATTGCTTCTTGCGGAGAGATGTTGCCGAGCGGAGGCAGGCCGCCAACGCGAAGCACAACATCGTTCAACAATTTTAACTCATCTGCGGGCAATAATTCAAGACTTTTTGAGAGACTGGCCGCAAAAAGAATTCCATAGCCGACCGCTTCGCCGTGTTTGAGGTATTTATAGTCGGTTACTTTCTCTAACGCGTGAGCGAACGTATGGCCGAAATTCAATATTTTCCTCGATTTTGAGGACGTTTTAGAGGTTGACTCCCGTTCGTCGTAGCCAACTACAGAAGCCTTGAAAGATACCTGGTCTGCTATCAGATCTTCTAAAAACTGCAGGATCTCGGAAAGCGATTGGCGTTCAAAGCCTTCGCCCAGATTTTCAACAAACGTAGCGGTCTTTCGAAACAGCCGGCGTCCGGAGATCGCTCCCTGCTTGATCGCTTCAAAGACTCCCGAGTTGAATTCACGCGGGTCGAGCGTCCGCAGAACGTCAACGTCTATAAACACATCTTCCGGTTGATAGATCGTCCCGATCAAATTCTTTCCGTATGACGTATTGATCCCGGTCTTGCCGCCGACGGATGAATCGATCATCGCAAGCAATGTTGTCGGTACCTGAGTGAAGGCGATACCGCGAAGGTGTACCGACGCCGCCAAGCCAGCAACATCGCCTACGACTCCGCCGCCTAATGCCAAAACAGCATCGGTGCGGCCTATCTTTTCGGCGGAAAGGTGGTCGAGGGTAGTGAGAAGTGTTTTTGAATTCTTGTAACGTTCGCCGTCACCGATCAGGCAGACCGAGACACGTGTTCCCGCCCTTTCCAAACTTTTTCGAACGATGTCGCCATACAGTCCAAAGACCTTTCGGTTAGAGATTATCGCAACCCGTGAGTGCTCCGAACGAGCGATTTCCCCGATCCGCCCTAATACGCCACGCCCCATCGTAATATCGTACTCGGCGGGCGGCCTGGGTAACGCAACCTTGATGGACCGGGGCGTGATGTTGATAGGTTTTGGCAAATCTTTCACCCTAGGCTGTCGCTTATCACCTGAGCCAGATCGCCCGCAAGTTCATTGATAACTGCCTGATCCGTACCTTCAATCATAACTCGGGCAAGATTTTCAGTGCCTGAATAGCGAAGGAGCAAGCGGCCAGCATCTCCAAGTTTTTCCTCTGTTGCTTTTGCTGCCAGATCGATCGCCGGGACTTCATCGAAAGGCATTTTCTCCTTAACTCGCACATTAACCAGGATCTGAGGAAACCGTCGAAAACCCTCAACAAGGTCGGCCAGTCTGGCCTTTCGTTCCTGCATTGATTCCAGAACATAAAGAGCTGTCATCATGCCATCTCCGGCAAGGCCTCGCTCCGGGATTATTATGTGGCCAGACTGTTCGCCGCCTAGTTCTGAACCGGTCTTCAGCAACGACTCAAGCACATATTTGTCGCCAACATTCGCCCGAACAAGTTCAATATCACGTGTTTTCAAGGCAGCTTCGAGCCCGATATTGCTCATCACGGTCGCGACGACCTTGCGATTGACGAGTTGACCGCTGTCGGCCATCATTTGCGCAAGTACCCACAACGTTGCGTCGCCATCAACGATCGCGCCCTTATGGTCGACGAACAGCGAACGATCAGCATCGCCGTCGAAAGCGATGCCGATATCCGCAGCCTGATTCGAGACCGTTTCCTGTAGCTGCTCAAGATGAAGCGAACCACAATTTAGATTGATGTTGCGCCCGTCCGGCCCATCGTTGAGCACTGTCACCTCAGCACCGAGTTTGCGAAAAAGAAACGGCGCTAAGAGTGATGCGGCTCCATTTGCGCAGTCGGTCACTATCCGAACGCCACGAAGATCCAGGTCAGGAAAACTTCCCGCAAGGTATTCGATATATGCTGATCCAAGTGCCGGATCGGCACTCAAAGCCGCGGCACAAGGCGCGGAACTATTGACCGTTCCATTTCCCCGAATCGACTCGATATCGACTTCGATAGCCTTTTCGATCGACTCATCAACCTTTTTTCCGCCCCGGGCAAAGATCTTTATACCGTTGTCGTGAAACGGGTTATGCGATGCACTGATAACGATCCCAGCGTCGAAGTCGAACCGATCGGTCACGAACGCAACGCCGGGCGTAGTGATCACTCCCGCTGATCGACAAACGGCGCCTCCTTGTTCCGCACCGGCCGAAAATGCGTTCTCGATCCAGTCTCCTGACTCGCGCGTGTCGCGGCCGATCACGAACTTGGGTTCCCGTCCCAGTTGTCGCTTCATTATCTGTGCGAAAGACGCACCGATCGCGGGGATGGTCTCGTTGTCTAGCGGAAACTGCCCCGCCTCGCCGCGAATGCCGTCTGTCCCAAAAAGCTTTACCGATGTCGAAAGTTTCATTGATGTCTTTATAAATAGCCCAAAGAATATAGATATACCCTAGAATCCGATTTCCGTAAAAGCCTTAGCTACCATAACAGAATCATGTGGAAGCTATAAATTTTCTGATTAGATTTGACAACCTTTTAAGAAATGAGGGAATCTATTGGTATGCGGTTATCCGCACCCTTTACCGTCACCGTTTTAACCGCTCTCCAATAAGATCAATGATAAAAAATACAGCATTAATCCTTTCGGTCGTTCTGGCTTGCGGTTTTGCAACGCTTGGACAGGGCCCAGGCGAATCCGAAGACGGCAGGAAAATGCGAGTCGTTGTTACTGATGCGACTCCGAAGAACTCCGTCCCCGTAGTCGCAAAGCCGAATCCGACTCCGCTTGTTGTCGGATCTCGCCCGCGCTCCGTGGAAGTGGAAACAAAAGCGACACCGGCGCCGCCTAGCGTGAACAGGGCAACTACTGCTCGAACTCTTTCATTCGGCGAGATAAAGAGCAAAATTGCCGATGCGAAACGGCAGCTGCAGACGCGACCCGTGACAACCGCATCCGTCGGTACAAGTTATGAAGGCGTTGAGATCGTCAGGGTCGCATTTCACGATTGGACGACGAACGATCTGGATTTTGTAGTGTTGACCAAAGAATCATTTCTCTCGACCTCTAGCGACGTAGCTGTAACATCAGAGAACGGCCGTTCTTTTATCGTTAAGACGATCCGCGGAAATGGCGTCAACTCGCCGGTCCGCATAATCGACAGTCGCGGCATAGCTCATCTGCCGATCCTGGTTCAATATCCGCGTGTCGACAAAGGTATATACCAGGAAACGGCATATTATATGTCAACGCATCCAGGCCTTGTTACACCCGAGGTGGTCGGTGCCGGACGCATCTATGTTCGAAACGTCATCGATATAGCCCGTCAGAAGCTTGCCGAACGCGGCATAGCGATCGAGCCTAAAACGGCGGACGTTGCCGAACGCCTCGCTGCGGTCGAACACGTCGATCATCTCCGCTTTCGCACGGAGGCGCATCAAGACATTTACAACGACGTCTACACGCTATTCGCTCTGAACGAAGGCCAGACCTATCGCTATGCTGTAAGTTCGGCGGGTGCCGGTGGCATGGTGCAAATGATCCCTTCGACCTATCGAATGGTAAGGGCACAGTATCCTCAGGTTCCGCTCAACCCAAATTTTGTTGACGGAATGCGGGATCACGTCAACGCATCCAAGGCGATGCTCCTTTACATGCAATGGACCTGGGACGATCTTAAACGCCGGCCGTCCATCGCTGACGCTCTCTTTACAGGCATCGCGACCCGCGAACAGTTGATGTCGGCGGGCTATAATTCAAATCCAGCCAGGCTTTCCGGTTACATCAGCCGCGGCGGACCGGCTTGGACCAACCTTATCCCGCGAGAGACGCAGATGTACCTTCAGATCTTCGAATCGGTCGAGCGTCACGTCCCGATGCGGGCTCGAGATCGGTAGCGTTCACCGAGAACGTGAAGTATTCGCATCAAATTTTCGAAGCCGTTTTTGGATCATTCATTAACGGCTTTTTTCGTTTCTGCCACTATTCGGATGACCTCGTCCTGAACGTCGGCGAATGTCTTCGTCACCAGCGATGATCCCGAAAAGAATGCCTTCCCCGAGATCTCGACCATAGCGAACGGCGGAGGATTATAGCTATTCACTGCTTCCCCGTCGGCAAATTCAGCGATAGCCAAGTTCAATCCCCAAAGCGGGCCCAGGTGAATATCGAAGGTAAGGTCCTGGCCGTCAATCTCGTGAAAATATCTGTTTTTGCGTATTTCATCGCCTTCAAACACCTTAAATTGTTCGTACTCCGCTTCATTCAAATAAATATCTGCGGCCTTTTCGGCTACGTCGGTATCTGACTCGACCAAGAACCGCTGTTGAAGCAGATAGGACCATTCCTTGGTTTCAGGTACGCGAATCGAACGCAGTCGAAGCCGCGTGTTTGTGATGTAATTATCGAATATCTGCAAGTGAGCATTTGCAGGTTTTAACGGCTCGGGCAGGGCCCCGATGAGGAAGCGGCGTACGAATGTTGTTCGATAGCTTTTGTCCATAACCGATATTTTAATTATACTTCTGGTTTTGAACAAAGCTGGAGAAAAGAAGATCTGATGAATAAACTACACACATTTTTGATACTGGTTTCAATTGGAATATTTGCCGCTTGCGGCGGGACGGACACCCCTCAGAATGCCGCGAACACTGCAAACGGAGCAAACGTTACGAACGCGAACACAACAAACGTTGATTCACCGCTCGCAGTGACCACGCCGACTCCCGCTGCCACAACGAACGACGCACCGACCGTCGGGCCGGTATTCAAGGCATATTGTTCCGCTGTAGAGAAGAAAGACGAGGCGACGCTCCGTAAGATCTATTCGGCGGAAACGCTTAAAGACTTTGAACAAACGATGAACGAGGATGGCATCGATTCTCTCGCAGAGTTTTTAGCTTCGGACGGCGTCAGCAGCGCACTGTGCGAGGTCCGTAACGAAGAGATCACGGGCGAGACCGCCGTTGCCGAAGCAAAGACAAAGGGAATGCCGAACGGTGCCAAGATCGTTTTCGTTCGCGAGGGCGGATCCTGGAAGCTGACCAACCGCGTCCCGGGTTTCGAGAAGAAATAGCAATTCGACCTTTCCCGTGAATACGGGCCGAAAACCGCGGGAATCATAATTAAGGGCTTGGGAGAAACGAATTAAGGCGGACTCCCGAAGCTTTCGGGAAAGCTCCCGACGTCCAAAAAAGAATCCCTCAATGGTTAAAGCGTAGGCCGACCACTGAGGGATTCTCTTTCGATCGCGTGTTATCTTAGCCCGCAGCCTCCGCCTCGGTCGGCTCACAAGCCGGAAGCGAAACTCGGGCAGCCTTTTCCTTCTTTAGTCCCAACGCCCAGTCCGCCTGCATTAGCGTGTGAATGTCGCGGGTTCCTTCGTAGATCACCGCTGCTTTGCAGTTTCGCAGGTAACGCTCGACAGGGTAATCATTTGTGTAGCCGTTCGCACCATGGATCTCTATCGCCATTGACGCGGCCTTTTCCGAACGGATAGTCGCCTGCCATTTGGCAAGGCTTGCTGCACGGGCCGACACCTTTCCCTCGTTCTTGAGATAACCACATTTCAGCCAAAGAAGGTGAGACATTTGATAGTCAGCTTCCATGTCGGCGATCTTTTGTTTGACCAATTGGAAATTAGCGATCGTCTGACCTTGCACCTCGCGAGTGTTCGCGTATGCGACCGACGCATCACGCGACGCCAGGATCACGCCTGTCGCACCGGCGGCCACGGTATATCGGCCGTTTTCCAGCGAAAACATTGCGATCTTAAAGCCCTCGCCCTCGTTCCCGAGCATGTTTTCCTCCGGCACCCGAACATCCTGCAACGAAAAGTAACCCGTATTGCCAGCCTTTATGCCAAGCTTCCCGTGCAGTGTTCCGCTTGAAAAGCCCGCCATCGACCGCTCGACGATAAAGCACGAAATTCCCGTGTGGTCGCGAACCTTTTGCTTCTCCTGATCGGTCCAGCAAAAGAAAAGGAAATTGTCGGCTACATCGCCGAGGCTGATCCACATCTTCTCACCGTTCAGTATCCAGTCGTCGCCGTCGCGTTTCGCATAGCTTCGCATCCCGACAACGTCCGAACCCGCGTTGGGCTCAGTAAGGCCAAACGTCGCCAGCTTTTCCCCTTTCGCTTGCGGCACAAGATACTTTTGCTTCTGCTCCTCAGTTCCCCACGTCAGTAGGCTGAGCGAATTCAGTCCGACATGTACCGACATGGCAACCCGCAGGAACGTGTCGCATGCCTCAAGCTCTTCGCAAACAAGCCCAAGCGAGATGTAATCAAATCCCGCTCCGCCGTACTGCTCAGGAATGCAAACGCCCATCAGGCCAAGCTCGGCCATTTTGTCAAAAACGCTTCGCTCGAAATGCAACTTCTCATCCCATTCCTTGATATGCGGCGCAACCTCGCCATCGCAAAATTCCTTAACGGTCTTCCGTAACGCCAAATGCTCTTCAGTCAGTTCAAAATCGATCACGTTGTTAGATGTCCTCTCTGATTGGTTTGAGTGTGATAAAATCAGCTCGTTTACACAACCGAAAGTTTATCATTACATTTTCCTTTTCGCGATAACGACGCTATACCTTCGTCTAATTATGTTCAAACCTAGTCTAATATCAGTCTTTTTGCTCGTCGTTATCCAATCTTCATATTTGCATGGCCAGAACACGGCTAACGAACCGATCCCCGAGATGCCGAAACTGCTTTCTCAACGGGAGCAGATGGACGTAAGGGAGCGGTGGCTTATGGTGCGGCTGGGTTCGAAGCTTCTGCCGATGATGAAGCGGCACGGCATCGAGATGTGGATCGTTGTGAATGAGGAGTTCAACAGCGACCCGGTCACGCCGCATGTCACACCGCCACTCCCGATCGTCGGCCGCCGCGACCTGTTTATCTTTATCGACCACGGCGAGCGGATCGAACGCATTGCGATGGTCCGATATGACGAAGAGCGATTGAAAAAGCATTACAAAATGGTGATGCCCGCCCGCGATAAATTTGGGGAAGAACTCAAAAAGATCGTCGATGGTCGAAAGCCGAAAAGTATCGCCCTGAACATCGGCGGCGGCCGCGGGCAGCAAAGCGGACTCAGCCACGACTCGTACAAGTTTCTCGCGGAAACTCTCGGAGCAGAAAACGAGAGGAAATTCGTCTCGGCCGGGGACTTTCTAACCGAGTTTTTTGACACGCGAATTCCCGACGAATTAGAACATTATCGCAACGCCGTAACGGTGACAGATATTTTGACACAACGTGCGTTTTCCAATGAAGTCATAACGCCGGGCAAAACGACCGTTGGGGACGTCAGGTGGTGGATGATCGAGCAAGTCAATAAGCTCGGCCTTACGATCTGGTTCCAGCCAGACATACGCATCCAGAGGCAGCGGGCCGAAACCGAGACAACCGGGCCATTCCTAAGCACCGCGAACGAAGCCGAAGTGATCCAGCGTGGCGATCTGATCCATGTTGATTTTGGACTCGATTACATGGGCCTTTCGACGGACTGGCAGAAGCATGCTTATATATTGAAGGAAGGTGAAACGGCAGCACCCGCGGGGCTAACGGCCGCACTAAAAAACACAAATCGCCTTCAGGACAGTCTGTTTTCGGTTGCTCGAGCCGGCATGACCGGCACCGAAGTTTACGAAAAGACCATTGCGGAGGCAAAGCGGCAAGGCATTGAGGCGATGATCTATTCGCACCCGATCGGCACGCACGGCCACGGACTTGGCCCGTCGATCGATTTTCGCGGCAATATCGGCGGCGGCGGTAACAAGATCATCCTTGGTTCCTATATGTCGATCGAATTGAATACTGCAACTGCCGTCTCCGAATGGGGCGGCCAGAAGGTGACCATGATGGCCGAAGACGACGCCGTGATGACCGCCCGCGGCTATGCATTTGTCCGCCCCCGGCAGACCGAGCTATACATAATCAAATGATCTCAGTCGAAAAAGCCTTGAGCATCATTTCGCAGGAGGTTAAGTCGATCGGCGTTGAACGAATTGCGATAGATGAAGCTGTAGGTCGCATCCTTGCTGAGGATATCTTGGCTGATAGCGACCTGCCGCCGTTCGACCGCTCGCAGATGGACGGTTTTGCCGTAAAAGCTAGCGACACGAAAAATACCCCCGTCCAGCTTAAGATCGTAGGCGAATCGGCAGCAGGAAGTGGCTGGGACGGTAAGGTGAGAAGGGGTGAGGCCGTCCGCATCATGACCGGCGCACCGGTACCCGCAGGTGCCGACGCGGTACAGAAGCTAGAACTTGCCGACGAAACTGAGGGTTTCGTCACTATCAATGAGCCGACCGAAAAAGGCCGTTATATTGTCGCACGCGGGACCGAGGTAGAGCTTGGCACCGTCGTAATGCGAAAGGGCGAAACGATCAACGCCAATTCGATCGCCGTTCCGGCCGCATTTGGTTACGCAAAGCTCCGCGTCGCTAAACGGCCTCGGGTCGCGATCCTTGCGACCGGAAGTGAGATCGTCGCGGTCACTAAAGAGCCGAAGAAGGCCCAGATCCGCAACTCAAACTCGGTAATGCTCGCCGCGCTCTGCGAGGCTTCCGGTGCCGCCGTCACTCAGCTCCCCACGGTCGGAGATGACCTCGAAGCACTGCTTTCTGCAATAGAGGCCGCCGGCAAGGAGTCTGATATTCTAGTCATCACCGGCGGCGTATCCGTTGGGAAATACGATTTGACAAAGGCCGTTCTCGTTCAGCTCGGTGCGACCATATTTTTCGAAAAGCTGCGGCTAAAGCCGGGAAAACCGACCGTTTTCGCCCGCCTTGGCAAGTGCTCGGTCTTAGGCTTGCCGGGTAACCCGGTTTCCGCGGCCGTGACCAATTATCTTTTTGTCCGAAAGGCTATATTGCTTATGCAGACTTCGTTGTCGACGGATCTGCCCTCCGGCACCGCGATCCTCGAAACCGCGGTCAAAGCCCCAGCAGAACGCGACGCTTACATTCCCGCTGCTTTGGCTACGGACGCGCAAGGCCGTCTGATCGCCGTCCCGCTAAAGTGGCACGGTTCGTCCGACTTGATCACTTTTTCACGTGCCGAAGCACTAGTTGTTATTTCAAAAGGCAAAACTTGTGCAGCGGGCGAGGCCGTCGCGGTGAAGTTCTTATAGGACATCGATACGTTTTGCATTAAACATTGGATTGCGAGACGATTTGCGCAAATTATGTCGGATCTATCTCATTATGACGAAGCTGGAAACGTCCGAATGGTCGATGTTTCAGGCAAACCTCCCACCGAACGCCGTGCCGTCGCGAGCGGCAGGGTCATCTTTTCGCGCGCAACGATCGAAACCCTTCGGATCCGGACAAATCCCAAAGGCGACCCGCTTGAGATCGCCCGCATCGCCGGGATAATGGCCGCGAAACGAACGTCCGCGCTCATTCCGCTTTGTCATCAGATAGCCCTTTCGAAGGTTGACGTCACGGCCGAAATCACAGATTCGGGCATCGAACTTCGTGCCGAAGCCATCACAATTTCACAGACCGGTGTTGAGATGGAGGCACTTACCGCTGTCTCGGTCGCCGCTTTGACGATCTACGATATGTGCAAGGCCGTACAGAAGGATATTGTGATCTCAGACATTCGGCTCGAATCGAAGACGGGCGGCAAAGAAGATTATCACCGCGTTTGAACGATTCTTGCTTCGTCAATGCCGAACTTTCGGTTAGAATGTTCGTAAAGACAGTTGGAGAACCACTATTATGAAATACAAGGTTGCAGAAGACGCCGAACCGCAGTTTAAGCTCTTGCTTTTCGCTACGCTGCTTAGTATTGGGTTGTGGATCGCATCATGGTATCTGCCGCTGGTCGGCTATATCGTTTACCCGCTTCAGCTCTTTGCGACCTTCATTCACGAAGGCGGCCACGTATTGTCGACCGTTCTGACGGGAAACTCGGTCCAAAGTTTGACTGTCTTGCCGGATGCAAGCGGCGAGGTTTGGTCCCAAGGTTCCGGCTGGCTTTCGCAATTATTCATTTCAAGTGCCGGGTATCTCGGCACAACGGCTTTCGGAGCCGCGATGCTGGCATGGATGCGTTTCGGCTATTCTTCCCGGCTAGGGCTATATGCTTGTGGTGCGACGATCGCTTTGCTGACGGTTGCTTTTGGTATGGTCGCTCCCGTGTTCAATCTTTTCTCGACGGTCACATTTGGTGGGCTACTGTTTACGATGGCATCAGGTGCGTTTCTAGCGGCGGTGCTTGTCGCCATCGCACATTATGCAGAGATCAAGTGGGTTAACTTCGCCCTTGCGTTCATCGCCGTCCAGGTTCTGCTGAACGCCGTCTTTAGTCTCTTTGACCTTTTCTTCATCACAACGATGTCAAGTGCACATTCAGACGCCGCGAACATGGCCGCTGCGACCGGGATTCCGGGCGTTGCGTGGGTCGTCATCTGGATGTTCATTTCGCTGTTGATGATCTCCATCGGCCTCCGGGTCTATGCCGTCAACCAGGCAAAAACTTCGACCGACTCAGTTTTTGAGGATCAGTAAGATCACTTGTCGGCAACGAGTCTGCCAGCTTTAACTGTGTTTATGAAAAACGTGTTTGCGGTACTCGCGACCGCCATCTTCGCTTTCTCGATCTCTGCCCAGACGAAAGAACCGAGTCCGCCCACGGTTAAGACGCCGTTTGCAGAATCGCTTCAGGCAGTCGTTGTGCGGACAAAGGATTGGACCGCTGCGTCCGGTACGGCACAGATATTTGAGCGGACCAGCACGCGTGCTTCGTGGAAAGCCGTTAGTGAGACGTTCCCGATCGTTGTCGGTCGCAACGGGCTTGGTTGGGCAAAAGAATCTGCTCCCGAAAAGGCAGCTTTGTTCAAAAAAGAAGGCGACGGCAAGGCGCCAGCAGGAATGTTTCCACTGACATATGCTTTCGGGGTCTCCGAAAAGCCGGAGCAGCTGATCTTCGGCTATCAAAAGGTAGAAAAGTTCACTGAATGCGTCGATGACCCTGCCTCATCATATTACAACAATATCGTCGACCGGATGAAGGTCGGAAATTTTGATTGGAAAAGCTCCGAGAAAATGCTTGAGGTCGGTGCCGAGTACTCCCTCGGTGTATTTGTTGCGTACAACACCTTCCCCGTCCGGGCGGGCGACGGATCGTGCATTTTTCTCCATGTATGGAAGGACGCCGCGACTCCGACCAGTGGATGCACTGCAATGGATCGCCGCGACCTCGAACGGATCGTCTCTCGCCTAAACCCGTCAAAAACGCCATATCTGGTCCAGCTTCCGGAATCAGAACACAAGAAGTACCGAAAAGCGTGGAATCTGCCCAAAATGAAATAACGCTCGGCGATTTCCCGCTTGGCGGTCGCCTCCTCATCCGCTCAACGAAAGATTGGCGCGTCGCCGTTATCGCGCGTAAAACCGAAGAATTCATCTCCATCTCAGTTGCATCGCCGACTGGTTACAACTATCGCCTTCGCCGTCCCGCTGAAATTCGCGTATCGTTCGACGGGCAGATCCCGTTCATCCGATCGGAAGACAATGATCTCTGGCGTGAAAACTTCTCACCCTACGACGTCCGCTGGTAGAACTCCCGATCAACGTTGCTTTTCGTTTCTTCAACGCCGTTTGGTAGAATTGAGTTTTGGCCTCAGAGCAGAATTCGATTCCTATGCCGGCAGTAAAACAGAAGGAAGAAGCGATCGAGGTTCACGGAGCCCGTGTTCATAACCTAAAGAACATATCCGTATCACTTCCCCATAACAAACTAACGGTCATCACCGGCGTTTCCGGCTCGGGCAAATCAAGCCTCGCTTTCGATACGATCTATGCCGAAGGTCAGCGGCGATATGTCGAATCGCTTTCCGCTTACGCCCGCCAGTTCCTCGAACGGATGGACAAGCCGGACGTTGACGAGATCACAGGAATTGCCCCTGCAATCGCCATTCGTCAAAAGAATTCAACTAAGAATCCACGCTCGACCGTCGCGACGCAGACCGAGATCTACGACTATTTGCGTCTGTTGTTTGCACGTGCGGGTCAGACGATCTGCCACGTCTGCGAACGCGAAGTAAAAAAGGATTCGCCCGAATCGGCTGCCGAAGAAACGCTTGCCGAACTTGACCCCGGAGCGCGTTTCTATCTACTTTTTCCCATTCATCACGACGCGGTCGCAACATCGACCAAGAAAGAAAAACAAACACGGGCAAAGAAGGGTTCGGCTGATGACCTGAGTACCTCTGCCTACTTAATCTCACTGCTTCAGCAAGGATTCTCGCGTTTCTTTCGCAACGGTAAGGTCATCGAGTTGCAGCGTCCCGAAGATTATCCATTCTCCGATTTCGCCAACACGTTTGTCCTCATCGACCGTCTGCAAGCGGATCCTGAGATCCGTCAGCGGCTGGTCGATTCGCTTGAGATCTGCTTCCGCGAGGCGCATGCTGCCGTTATCCGTAAGGCCGACGGCAAAGAGCTCAAGTTTTCGGACCGTTTCATTTGTAAATATGACGGCACGGTTTATGAAGAGCCCGAGCCGCACCTTTTCAGTTTCAATTCGCCGTACGGAGCTTGCCCAACCTGTCAGGGCTTTGGCAACACCATCGGAGTAGACTATAGCCTCGTCGTCGCCAACCCGCTTTTATCGATCAAAGATGGAGCTGTCGAGCCGTTTACTCGTCCGCAGCATGCGTGGGCGCAGAAAGAACTTTTGAAGTACGCCGCATCGGCAAAAATCAGCATAAATACTGCATATGCCGACCTCGATGATTATCAGCAAAACGCAATAATCTACGGCGACGAAGGCTGGCGGGGTATCAAAGGATTCTTCGAATGGCTTGAGACGAAAAAATATAAGCTCCACGTTCGTGTTTTCCTCGCCAAATACCGTGGGTACACCCAGTGTCCGAATTGTGGCGGACAACGACTTCGTCAGGAAGCTCGCGACGTAAAGATCGGCGGACGTTCACTGCCTGAGATCATAGGCCTCTCAATCGCCGATGCATACGTATTTTTCAATAAGCTAAAGCTCGACACTGAGCGTGAGAAGATCGCCGATAAGCTATTGCTCGAGATCCGCCGCCGTCTGCAGTTTTTGGTCGAGGTCGGGCTCGATTATTTGACGCTCGGCCGACTCGCATCGACTCTTTCAGGCGGCGAGGCACAGCGGATACAGCTTGCTACGAATTTAGGTTCCCTTCTTGTAGGCACGCTTTACGTTCTCGATGAACCTAGCATCGGCCTCCATCCGCGTGACAACGACCGGCTGATCAAGATCCTTCAGCACCTGCGTGACATTGGAAATACGCTTTTGGTCGTGGAGCACGACGAAGACACGATGCGGATCGCCGATCACATTATCGACATCGGCCTGTTTGCCGGCGAGATGGGCGGGAATGTCGTTTTCGAGGGTACGTTCAAGGAGTTGCTCAAAGATACCCAATCACTTACTGCGCGTTACCTTCGCGGCGAATCGGAGATCAAGGTTCCACAGAAGCGCCGCAAGGCCGGTGAAGAGAAGATCACCATCGCTGGAGCACGCGAGCATAACCTGAGAAACGTTTCTGTCGAGATCCCGCTCGAAATGCTCGTTTGCGTCACCGGTGTTTCCGGCTCCGGAAAATCGACTCTCGTGCACGATGTGCTTTATGCGGGCCTGAAAAAGAAACGCGGAGAATGGAACGCACACGTCGGGCTGTTCAAAGAATTGACGGGCCATGAGTATATCGACGACGTGATTCTCGTCGATCAATCGCCGATCGGCCGAACCCCGCGGTCTAATCCGGCAACCTATATCAAAGCATATGACGCGATACGCGAGACCTTTGCCGCGACGCAGGCCGCCAAATCTAAAGGATTAAATTCATCACATTTCTCATTTAACGTTCCGGGCGGACGTTGCGAGATCTGTCAGGGCAGCGGGACGGTTACCGTCGAGATGCAGTTCCTGGCCGATGTCGAGTTGACCTGCGAAGACTGCCGCGGGACGCGTTTTCGCGATGACATTCTGGGCATCCGTTACAAGGGAAAAAACATTCACGAAGCGCTCGAACTCACCGTTCGCGAGGCCATACTTTTCTTTAAGGATGTAAGGAAGTTGACGTTACGGCTAAAGGTCCTTGAGGCGGTCGGTCTCGGTTACTTGCGGCTGGGTCAATCGGCGACCACACTCTCGGGAGGCGAGGCTCAGCGAGTAAAGCTAGCGTCGCACCTAGCCCAGAAAACGAATGACAAAACGTTGTTCATTTTCGATGAGCCCACGACCGGGCTTCATTTCGAGGACATCAACAAGCTGCTCGCCGCGTTTCGTGCTTTGCTCGACAATGGAGCAAGCATTATTGTGATCGAACATAATATGGATGTCATAAAAACGGCCGATCACATCATCGACTTGGGACCCGAGGGTGGCGTTGGCGGCGGCGAGGTCGTTGCCGTCGGCACGCCAGAAAAAGTGGCCGGCTGCAGATCGTCGCACACCGGCCGCTATCTCGCAAAAGCTTTAAAGTGAACCGATCAGAAGTTCAGATAGTAGTAAACCTCGTTCGTCTTCGGGTCATTCACGCGCCTGAAACTCACCGTAGAATAACCGCGTTCATCACATGTCGGATCAAAGTTCCCTTCGTGAAGGACTCTGCTCTTTACTTTGAACACTTTTGATTCGTTTACACATATCTTGTTTCCTTCTTCCCCGCCGTGCCACTGAACAGGTTTTTCGCCGTAAGTTCGAGCGTAATAGTACGTGCGTGGCACATTCCCATAGTCGATCCCGATGTTACTCTTCAGATGCTCGCTAACGGGGAATTCCAGGCATTTGCCCTTTTCCAGGTTCCACCATCCCTCGGTAAGTCTTCCTTCGTTGGTCTCGTGGGCCAGAGCAAAATAAACCGTTTCGGCGGAAAACTGATTGCAGGCCTTGAGTATATATTTAAGTGTTTTCGGCTTCGCCTCGTAGAGGCTATATCCAAATCGCCCGCCTTCGCCCATTGTTATCCGCTGAGTTTCACCTTCAAGCACACGTGAATAGAGAAATTTATCGATGAATTGTAACTTGTAGACCTTGACCCTGAACCTTGAGCGGTCGCCTTCGCGGTTCCATGTCACTTTTTCATCCCTTTTCAATTTGAAACACTTTTTTGCTATCAAAGAAATCTCTTCGGGGCCGTGAATGCAGATCTTTCTCGACTCGCCCGAGTTGTTGCCTATCTCAACAAGCGAGTCTCCCTGCGCCTTAACACCTATCGCACCGACCAGTATCACCAAAAATAGCATCCATATATCTCTCATTGTTCCTCCTCTTATTGAACTCACTTTTGCTACGACCATTTGCTATGAACATCTCACTGTAGTAAACGTCTGGCTTCCCCGGCCCGATTGGCACGTCCAGGACCGCCCGGCCGTTATGAGACTCCAGATACCGCCTTCGTCCCGGGCCAATTCCATTCGGTAGCGCATGCTTTGGGTTGAATCGTCGGCGATCCCATCGTCCGTGATCGTGATCGACATTGTCGTGCTTCCCTCGATCCGCGGCACGCTCATCTCGATCGTCCGCGTCCGCGTTTCTTCAAAAACTCCCGCCAACTTCAACGCGATCTGATACGGGTCCTTTACCCATCCCGCACCGGCCTTGCCTCCGTCGAAGATCTGCTGGTTCAATTCGCCGATGTCGATACGTTGATACATGGGCGTCTTGAATGTTTTTATCGAACTACCCATCTGCCGAAGCTTTGCCCGCACCTTTGCCGCTGTGTTCAAATTACCGATCTTCTCGCTCAGCTCGTCGCGGTGCTCAAAGACAATTCCGTTAAAATCATAGACCCGCGTTCGATAGAAGGGCCGAGCTCCGGTCGGCCCGATGCCTGTGTAACATTCGTCGATTATGAGCAGCTCATTGTCCCCATCGCCATCGGCGTTCGCGAAAAAGATCGTGATCGGGCTCATCATCGACCAGACATTTTGCGGCTTGGGAAGCAAAAAGCGGTTCCAGATCTCGAAGCCTTCCGGCACCAGCACCGTGCCTTCATACGAATTCGCATTGGCCGGGCTTTTGTAGAGAACCACGCCGCTCCCGCTTTTGTCCGGCGACGCAGATTCAGCAAACTGCCCCCAGACGGGCCTTGTCGCGTCGACCGCCCCTTCGGGCATGGCTTCTTTGGCCACCCGTTCCTGCTCGGCTTCGGGCGAGATGTCCTGCGCCGGCACAGGCCCGGCCGAAATCAAAAGAACGAAAACAAGTGTGATAGCGTAAGTGCTTTTCTTCATAGATAATTTTTCCTCCGGTCTTTCCGCGGGAGTAGGGAGAGTTGATGATCGAACGCAGCAAACCGACAGTTCTTGCAGCTACGCCCAAATTCTCTTTTGGAACTTAGCCGTCTGAGCTGATGGGGAACGAACTATCTGCTGGTCATCAGACAAACGGTTCGCTAATTTCCTTATGGGTTAATGATTTTAACAGGAGTCGGCCGAGCGGCCAAATTTTTGGGAAGGGCCGTTCGCCTTGAGCGGCAACAGTTACGTTCGGGCGACGTAGAAATGCGGTCGCGGACTGCAGTAATCAGTCGTCGCCAAATTTTTCACGCCAGATCGGGGCGATCTGCTCCATCACCTTGCAGTCGCAATAACCGCCGTTGTTATTGAGCCAGCTCGTGATCTTCGGAAAGCTGAGCCCATTCTCCATAATGAACCTCATCGAGTATTGCAGGCTATGACTGCATTCTGTTTCGTAAAGCTCGTCTTCAAGGTAGTCGAGAAGTTTGCTGATCGAGGTCTGCCCTGCCGGAAGCGAATCCAGGAATCTCTCCAGTTCCTCGCCGCTCAACTGCTCGAGATTATCGATCTGCCGTTTTTTAAGAATTGCCATTTTTGTACCTTACATTCCCGAGGGATAAATTATCTTAGCATTCCAGCGCAGGCGTCGGTATCTTCCGCGTTTCGTTTGTCGTCCGATTCGAAAAGGACGAAGAAAAGCTGAGGGCTACGGAATAATTCCTTGGTTCCTCCTCAGTCTAGCCAATAGCGCGTAGTTTCTCGCGTATTCAATGAAAATCTCGCAGCTCTGTGTGCTTGCGCACATCGCTGGCCAGATAAACGTGATATTCATCACATTTACATTCGATCCACTTGGGAACGACGTTTGCACTCCGGGGAAGTAAAGGAAGTAGAGCGATGACCACGTTTACTGAAATCGAGGCGGTCGAAAAAAGCCGCGACCGACATTTATGCATTGGTCGGGACGGGAAGATGCCTAGCGTGCGCCCGGCCGGTTCAATCGGAACTCTTCGTGATTTACGAGTTCTGTTAATCGCCGTCGGCAATCAACATTGTTCGGCGGAACAACTGCAATGAACTTAGATCAAATGAACGTCCAACATAAATGCCGCGAATGTAATATGCGGCTCCAGAGCTTTTTTTGCTGCCTTTCCGAGTCAAGCATTGCATTACTCCAGGAAGCAAAGGTCACCAATACCTATTCATCCCACAGCATGCTGTTCATCGAAGGCCAGAAGCCGTCGGGTGTTTACATCCTCTGTCAGGGAAAAGTCAAGTTATCTACCTGTTCGGAAGACGGTAAAATAGTAATACTCCATGTCGCCGGCCCCGGTGAGGTTTTGGGATTAAGCGCCGTAGTTTCAGAAACGGCCTATGAGGTCTCGGCCGAGGTCATCGAGACGTGTCAGGTAAATTTTGTGTCGTCCAGAGACCTTTTGAGGCTGATGCGGTCGCATTCTGATATTTCCATGGCAGTCGTGAAACATCTTTCCCGGCAATATCACGACGCCTATCATCAGATCCGATCGCTTGGTCTCTCGAATTCCGTCGCTGACAAATTGGCTATCCTTCTTCTCGAGTGGTGCGAGCGTGAATTTCCGGGTTCCGATTCGGCTAGGTTAAAGATCACCTTCACGCAGGAAGAGATCGCCGACATGATCGGAACTTCGCGTGAGACAGTGAGTCGGCTGTTTAAAGATTTTCGCGAACGCAAACTCATCTCGGTCAAGGGTTCCGAGCTACTAGTCCACGATCAAAAATGCTTGAAAGCTGCGATCGGCCATTTACGCAGAACTCGTCCGGCATTGTGACGCCCGTCACATCAGCGAGTGACCGATGTCATACTGTAATCCTCGCAAAGTGACAATCTTGGCTCGCCGATGAGTTTGTCGTGAAAGAACGTCCCATAGATACGAGGCCAGTTTCTTCACCATCTCTCGTTTTCTGCCTAAATTCGGAGAGCGGCACGAGCCTTCGTCGCTTAACCAACTCGTCGAGTGATCTTAGCGAAATTAAAGAAATCCCGTCGGGAATGACGATCTTCTCGGCCGGACAATTGACCGATTTGCTTTACATTGTGCGTCTCGGACAAGCCACCCTTTTTGGTGCTTCACCATCAGGAACTGTCAGGCCGCTTCGAAACTCACTACATAATGAGATCTTCGGAATCACCGAGTCATTCGGCGAAACTCCTTTTGAGTTTGATCTGGTGGCGCTGACTCCTTGCACGGTCGAGCAGATCGAACGCCGGGACATCGAAGATCTTCTCCTCGCCGATGGTCGTTCGCTAACGCATGTGATCCGGGCTCTCGGTTACGGCATTCATTTGTGCCACATCGTCGCGCGCGATCTCTAATGGCCCTTTTAACCTATCGCCAGCCTGTGATACCTGTCACATAACCTTTATGTGTAAATAGTTACACTTGGGCGGTTCTCCGAAATGCAGTTCAATTACGGGAAGACCAAAGTGATTTGGGAGGTTCCGATTCTATGGTTTCGACTAAAACGATCAAACTTGTTCTTCTTAGTGCTTTTGCGTTCGGCTTCACCGGGTGGATCGTCAGCGGCACTGTCTCACGGGCCTTCGGACCTGCCGGTGGCGGGCTTATTCGTTCGCAAGAGGTCTACACTCTAAGCGCGATGTCGAGTGACGACGACTATGTAGGTAGTGAAACGTGTAAAGCCTGCCATCAATCGCAATTCGACAGCGTTGCCCAGACGACGCACGGAAAGCTTGACGATATGCCAAGCTGGAAAGGAAAGGTGGTCGGCTGCGAATCTTGCCATGGCCCAGGGAAAGAACACGTTGAGGGCGGCGGTGACATCACCAAGATCAGGCAATTGAACAAACTTGATCCGAAGGCCATCTCGGAAACCTGCCTGACGTGTCATGCCGGTGCACAAAATCACAGCAATTTCCGCCGGGGCGACCACTGGCGTAACAATGTCGGCTGCACGGATTGCCATACGGCTCATGGCCCGAGCTATGGCCCGCAGAAAGCTGGCTCGATCACTTTCGTTGGCGACGCTTCCGCACAGCGGCCAAGCCTGGCAAATAGAGCGATGCTCAAATCGAGCGAACCGCAGCTCTGTATCGGATGTCACACCGAAACAAAGGCTCAATTCTCGAAACCGTTTCGACATAAAGTGCTGGAAGGCACGATGACATGCAGCGACTGCCACAATCCGCACGGCGGATTTGAACAGAAGCAGACCCGACTAGCCGTCGGCGCCGACCAGTCATGCATCCGCTGCCACAGCGATAAACAGGGTCCATTCGTGTTCGAACATGCTGCCCTTAAGATCGAGGGATGCGCCGCATGCCACACGCCGCATGGGTCGAACAATCCCAAGATGCTCAAGCGCAGCACGGTTCGACAGATGTGCCTGGAATGCCATACCGAGATCCTAAACGTCGAGTTCGACGGCGGTATTCCGACCGGCCCGCATAACCAGCTAAATATCCGTACCCAGAACTGCACGATATGTCACGTGGAGATCCATGGGTCAAATGCGAGCAGGGTGTTCTTCCGCTAAAGGGGTGAAGGAAATGACTTCAAAATTACAGATACCTATTTCATTGCTTAATACTGAGTTTCGACGGTTCGCATCCATCCTAATGGTGTCCGCAGTCTTTGGCTTGGCCATGGATGTTTCAGCCCAAACCCCGGATCCCAGCCCGTCACCGGCACCGGATGAGCGTTTCACCGTCCGCGGAAGCACCGAGATAGGTGCTCGCTGGGTTGATGTCAACGGGTTCGAAAACAAGTTTCGCAGCGACTTCAACTATCGGAACGGATTTCGTGTGTTCGATTCCAGCTTGGTGATCGATGATAACTCGACCTCCGGACGAAAGTTATTTGACTCCGCGATGATCATCGCCTCGGGGTGGGGCGCAGACCCGTCCGGGATGGTTCGGGTCAATATGGAGCGGTCCGGCCAATATCGCTTTGACGCTAATGTCCGTCGCATCGCCTATCACAACGATCTGAGGAATTTCGCGATCGGCGGTGACCTAAACAGCTATCGCAATCACGATACGCGGCGTAACATCGGCGACTTTGACCTTACGATCTTGCCCGAGAATCCAAACATTCGGTTCCGTGCGGGATACTCGTACAACTTCAACAGCGGGCGAGGGTTTATTACCAGCCGCGTTAGCGATATTTTTCCTTCGGTATTCGACGCAGACTCGCGTGCTCATGATTTTCGCTTCGGAGCAGACGGCAACTTGATGGGTTGGAAACTTTCAGGAACATACGGACACCGGGCATTCAAAGACGACACGTCGTTCCTATCGGGCCCCCACCCCGGAGATGTGACCACAAATCAAATTAGAGTTGTATCAATGCGTCTGCTCAATCCAATGACGAGCAGTACACATTACGGCGTTTTTAACATACAGCGAACATTTGCTGAACGTTTTGATGTTACAGCGAAGTTGGTCCATTCCAGCACGTCGATGGATTTCACTTGGGACGAGACGGTTAACTATACAAGCAACACCAACGTCCCAACGTCGGATGTTTATATCATTTCCGGCCAAGGTAAACGTCCGCAGACACGAGGCGATCTGGGGATGACCTGGGCGATCACCGACAAGTTTCGCCTCTCGAATACGTTCACTTTCGACTTTTTCAATATAAACGGCGGAAATCTATTTGATCTCGACCGAATTACGGCCACGACAGCCCTCACACGCCAATTCAACTATCGTGTAACGCGCTATCGACGGTATATGAATACCTTTGAAGGCGATTATCAATTCAGTCCTCGCTTTGGCATCAATTTGGGCTATCGCTACACTCATCGAGAGGCAACGCTTACCTGGACCGGCCTCAACAGATTAACCAATGCCCATCTATCCGGCTCACCAAAGGACGAGCGCGGTACTAACTCCACAAACACGTTTCTTGCGGGCACGCGTTTTAAGCCGACGAAGAACTGGACGGTTTACCTGGATGTAGAAACGGGTAGGGCTGATAACGTTTTCACGCGTGTCGCTAACTACAAGTTCACGAATTTCCGCGTTCGCAGTCGTGCTAACTTCGACAAGTTCGCATTCAATACGTCTTTCATTACGAAAGATAACGAGAACCCCGGCCGCGGCCCGTCAGGCCAGCCCGAGACCTTTCTAACAGAATCTCGCAACCGTGTGTTCTCAATGTCGGTTGATTGGGATCCGGTGGATATGTTCAGGCTGAGCGGCGGTTATGACTATAATCATTTAACCAGCGAGGCGTTTATCAGGGTACCGATCAGCGGCGTCCAACGAGACGGTCTTAGCCAATATTTTGTTCGGGACAGCTACTTCTTCATCGATGCAAATGTTCGCCCGCACCGGCGCGTCACCCTGTTCGGCAGCTATCGATGGAACAAGGACCGGGGTCACGGCAACCGAGAACTTCCCCCTCTTAACTCGCCGATCATCTTAGGCTCGTATCCTATCGATCTGAAGACGCCCGAGTTCAGAGCGGCATTCAGGATAAACAGTTACATTGACTGGAACATTGGCTACCAGTACTACAATTACAAAGAGGATCCGCCCCAGAATTTCCTGTACGGTCTGCCGAACCAGAACTATAACGCTCATCTTCCCTACATTTCGCTCAGAATCTATCTTGGACGAAGCAGGGATCGGTAAGTAATAAATCCTCTTGCAAAAGAAAAGGGCTCCGGCGTTAAACCGGGGCCCTTAACTTTCCTCGATCTGTCACACTAAAACCCTTGCCCCTTATGGCATTCTGCACATTGAAATCGGGAGATGTCTCCCAGATCAAGCGGATGCTTGAATGAAGTGTCGCCCGTATGACATGCGGCGCATTGCCAGGTGTTGCGGTCGCCTAGCTCTACGGGATGTTGGAACTGCCCGTTAGGTGGCGTGAACCGCGTTCCCGCGAACGTCTGATCCAGCGTGGTATGACATAAGGCACAGTCGTTCCGGATCACCTTACCTTCTTTGCTGAAATGCTGGCCGTCGTGGCACCTGAAGCAGCCCTGAGCATTGAAGTGGCCGATGTTATCGATGTGGCTCGACCAATTCGTCTTCATTTCAGGGAAGAAATTGGTGCGATATATTTGGCTAACTTCCGCCGCGGCGCCGTCGACGGCTGCTTGCTTCGCGGCATAGATCTCGGGATAGGTTTCACGATAATAGGCGACCAGGTCCGTGGCTATCCGTTGAACCGCCTCGTCCTCGGTATTGTATGGTTTCGTTAGGACCTCGACCGCTTTTAGTTTGATGAATGGAAGCGATCGGTCAAGCCGTTCCGCAGCCAGAGCTTGATCCACCGCTCGATTGGGCGAAAGGAAAATATGGGTCGGCCGATTGTGGCAATCGATGCAATCCATACGCTTCTTTTCAGAGCCCTCGATCTGCTGCGGCGTTAGCGAAGCATTTTGCGCCATGTACTCCGTCACCTCGCCATTAGCAGTTTTCATTCTCACCCACGGAATGTTCTGTCGCTTTTCGTCGGTGGCGAGATAGGTGATCTCGTTGTCGAGGTTCATGTGCCAATGAATGCCGCCCGTCGGGCCTGCGTCCGGGCTCCCTCCACCGACCTTGATCAACATTCGAATCTGCCGGAGCGAATTCCCCTCGTCAAAACCAAAGTGGTTGAAGACCTTCAACTGATCGCCGTAATACATCTCCGGCTTATGGCATTTGGCGCACGTTTCGTTCGCGTTCCGCATGTTGTGGATCGGCGTGTGGATCGGCCGGTCAAACGAATTGAACGCAACGGCGTAAAGCTGCCGCATTCCGTTGAACTTTGAGCGGACGTACCATTCCGGCCCGCCGCCGACGTGGCAATCAACGCAGTGGATGCTTGAGTGCGGCGACGCATTGAACGCGACAAACTCAGGCTTCATAACCGTGTGACATTGCTGCCCGCAGAAAGAGACCGATTCTGTATATTCGAATGCCCGATAGCTGCCGAACGCGCTTATGAAGAGAAAAAAGAACATTCCGGCAATGAACACCAACAAGGTTCGCCTTCTAGATGCATCATTCAGGTCAAGTATCGGATACGGCGTAAGAACTTCGTCTGGCGATCGACGCCGCCGTCGGCGCTCGAAGAACGCGCCGATCAACGCGACGAACAACCCGAACATCATCACTCCGGGAAGCAAGATGTAAGTTACCAGGACTGTGTACGGATTATCGGACGACCCCGACATCTCGATCAAAAAGAGCAGCAATATACTGGTAAACGCTGCGGTCGTGATAGCGAAGCCGGCTAAACTGACGAAATTGCGAAACAGGCTTGGCTTCTTTCCGTCTATTTTCGGTTCTCCAACGTTTTCGGCGGGGAGAGGTTCTTCAGCTTCACTCATAAGCACTGGCTCCTTAAAATCGAAAATATTCCGAGTCCGATACGGCAGCCATGTTGGCCTATCGAAAACGGCAATAAGCCAGATCCGGGTCCGAAATTCAATATTCGGCAAGCCGGAACTGACTACTGTTCTCACGTGGAACTAAGGGTCTCGCCCCTCGCGAGTGCGGGGTAAACCCTCTTAACCGCCTATGCCACAGCTACTCGGCTGACGGCGTTCGCAAACCTCTCATATACGTGACCAAAGCTTGTGCCTTTTCGGCATCGATTCCTTTGTCCTTAAACGCCGGCATGTGGGGCGGCTTCTCACCCTTTTGGCCCTCAATTATCGCTTTCACATGATGCTCATCCGTAAGTTCCAGATCGAAATGCTTCTCCGCCTTCGGGCTATGACACATTGCACAGCTTTTTTTGTATGCAGCGGCTTCATCGGTGACTACGCTCGGCGCGATGGTTGTCGCGGTCGCGGTCATCGGGCCTTCGCCAAAGCTAGCCACAAGAATTGCTGCGAATGTAAATATTGCAACGGTTAAGACCTTTATGGTATTGACTCTCATTTATTTTTCTCTTCCTTTCAGGTGATGGTCCAAACGATACACCACCCTGCCATATCGGAGTGCAATCCTTATGCCGCCTTAACAGTTGCATAATTGCTCAAAAATACAGTGTTTTGCTTGCCGCCAAAACTTTCCGGTTCGGAAAAGCGCGAGTTTCAAACCTGCCGTGAATTTTTACGCGCTTTCCCCACCCCTCCTTATGAATCTCAAAAATCAAACGATGACCCCTGATGGCATCGCTTACAATTAGCGAAATCTTCTCCGCCGAACGCCCGCTTCCCATTGTGGCACGTGGCACAACTTTGGCCGCGGGTTGCAAAGTGCATCGCTACAGTCGGTGTTGAAACCTGACGTCCGCGGATCGCTCCCGCTCGAATCGTGTGACAGCTGTTACAGCTTTGCTTTGCGCCGTGCTCCGCATGGCTAAAATGCGCTGCCATTGCTCTTACACCGCCGAAACTTCGCCCCGGTTCGCCGGGCTGGTGACAAACGCTGCACGACGCCATATCGCGTCCTTCAAATTCCGCATTTGGGCTGTGACACTGAAAACACGTCGAGTGTGAATTTGCCCTCGTCGGCACCGAGAATGTCGTACCGGCTCGTTCGGGCTTATGACAGTCCGTGCAGTTAGCCTGAAACCGGTGTTTTTCGTGGTCGAACGCTGCATTGAACGAGGCGAGCTTTGGAAATTCCTTCATTTCGCCAGTGTTTCCCTCCGTGTGGCATATCGAACAGATCGAATGGTTGTTGTCAGCAAAATGTTCTTTATGGCAACTCGCACACGGAATATGCCCCGGAAAGTCCATCTTTGCTGAATTGTCTTCGCGTGTGTGACACACCAGGCAAGGCATCCTTACATGCTGTTCGGTACTATGGTCAAATTTCGAATAGTCGGCATCCGGAAACTCGAACGTTACCTCGCTCGGCTTCGGTTCCGTCGTTTCGCTGATGCCTGGCTCGGTGGCGGTATTCGTCGGCGGAGCATCCGAACACGCTGCCATGTAACCGACCGTCAGGAAGGCGGCAGTCGAAACCGTGGCCATCTTTAGTCGCAACAGCGGTGTGCTCTTAAAATTTAATCCTCGCTTGATCAATGTCGTTTTATCCCGAACGTTCAGTTCCCTGCCATTGCCGCGACTGCGTCGATGTGGCTCTTCGGAATGGGTTTATCGCCAAAAGAAAGGTGGCATTTCACGCATTGAAACGACGTGTTTTTCTTCCTTTCATCGATCTCATAGTTTAGGACGCCGCCATCGTCTGTGGTCGATGTAATATGACAATTGCTGCACGATGCGACCGCAACTTTCTTGGTATGGAAATCGGTAGTGATCATTGCCGCCACGTTGTGACAGGTCGAGCAGCTCATCTCTGCATGGCTTAAGAACTCATGCCTAAACGTTCCCGAAGACGCACGTGTCCGCCACGCATCCAGCACAACGCGTTCATTAAGGCCGATCTTTTGTGCCAAAATCGGGTCGAAATCCGACGGCGGAAGTTGTTCTTTAATTCGATGACATGTCGCACAATCAATAGGAGCCGGGCTTATGCCGGTGTCGGCCGAATGACACGTGAAACATGTCGTGTGGCCGATCGGCGATGATTTGAACGTCCCGCGTTTCAGCCAGAATGCATCGCCGTGGCCCGGCGGCGGCGGCACCAGGAACTCTTCGTCACCCTCGCCCTGCGGGTTCATCGTCTGATGGCACACCGCGCAACTTTCTTCTTGTAAGCGAGGTCCTCGCCACGAAGCTTTTACAAATCCGGGATCGCTCGACAACAGTTGTGAAACGATGCCGGTATGCACTTCATGCGGGAAATAGGCCTGAAACTCGGAATCAGCCGACCGTCCTTTTGGCGACGCATCAAATCTTTCCCGCGGGTTCGGGAACGGATGCCGCGTGCTGTTGCGAGGTGACGGAGCGGTATGGCAATTAGTACAAATGGCGGGCGTCGCACCGCGAAAGAACTGTTGGCGATGGCAGTTTATGCATGACGCATGGCTTGGGTATTCGGTAATGTCAGGATAGGCAGCGTCGGCATCGCGGACCGCTTTCCAATTCTTTGAAGGAAACTTGTGACATGAACTGCAGTCAATGATGTGAGCCTTTACCGAATGAGAAAATTCTGAGTACTTCGGCTTTCGTACCGGGACCGCGCGAACGGGAGCGGTTCGCCGAGCCGGAGTCGGCGTCGGAGTCTTCGAGAGTTCGTTCGTAGCTCCGAAAACCGTTTGAATCGAGTCAGACAGAAAGTAGACGCACGTACCGACCACAGCCACACAGATCGTAACTAGCTTCAGCCCCCAAAGTCCATTTGATCGTGAGGTATTCATCAGCGAAACGGACATGTCCGAGTCAAGATAGATATCACGCGATCTTATCGTAATAACCGCCGCATACATGTGACGCCCATCACACGCACGATGTCGTTTGAAAGGTAACATCGACTGCGAACTCTTTCACAGTGAGTAAGTCTTTATCCGCATTCGAGTCGTGGCGAACATGCTGTCAGAACGAGCCCGGAGTCAGGACTGATCAATGAAAACCATTTTTTGCGTACGGTCCGGCAGAATTTGGATGGGGCATGGCTCTTGCACATACTCATCGGAGATTTCAAAACATAACCAAAAGTACCGACCGATAAGATTATGTCCGCAATAGAAGAAGCCGACGGAATTAAACCAGTAAATCTGGCAAAGGTGGGAAAAAGTCAAACTTCTTTTTTTGCACGCTTTTTGCATTTTGCGTGTTCGGTGCGTCTGGGCGTTTCCCTCCTGATCACGCTGGCTTTGGCTTGTATGATCGGCATGCTCGTCATGCAGCAAAACGTCCAGGGCTTTGAGAACTACTTCGCCGCGTTGACGCCGGCGCAGAGGCTTGTCTACGGCCGCCTCGGTTTTTTCAACATTTACTATGCCTGGTACTTCAATGCCTTGCTCTGCGCCCTCTCGCTCAATATCATTCTTGCAACGATCGATCGATTCCCAAAGATCTGGCCGTTTGCGTCCCGCCCATCGGTAACCGTTCCGAAACGGTGGTTGGCCGATCAAGATCAGAATAGTTCACTTATCGTTCGTGGAGATGAGCAGGCAATCGAGTCCGGAATCGCGCGTGCGATGAAACGTACGGGTTTCGGAGAAGCAAAGTATGCGGAAAAGAACGGCCGCAAGTTCATTTTTGGCCAGTCCGGCCTGTGGAATCGGTTTGCCTTCTGTTCGGTGCATGTTGGACTGCTGACAATTTTTCTGGGTGGCTTTCTTACCGCTCAGCTTGGCAACACAGGAAATCTCCCCTTAACGCCTGGCCAGACGTCTGACCTGATCCTCGACACTGCCTACGACCTTGACAACGTCACTCAAATAACCAAAAAGCTGCCGTTCGAAGTCACATGTATTGATATTCAACAAAAGCTTATCCGCGATGACGGATCGCTGTCGCCAAACAATACTATCGACTGGCTGACGTATTTCACGATCAAAGACGAGACCGGCATTCACGAAGGATTTGTCCAGATGAACCGGCCGTTCGATTTCCGAGGATACCGTTTCTTTCAGGCCAGCTTTACATCTATCGGCCGTGCACGAACGATCTCGCTTGAAGTCACGCCTGAATCCGGCGGCTCGTCGCAGGTGATAGAACTGCCGCGAGCCGGCTCTGCGGAACTGGCCGACGGAACCAAAGTAATCTTCAGCGAATTTCGAGGAAACTTTCGGATAGGGCCCGAGAATCCGAACGAAGATACGAGCAATTACGAGAATCCTGCGGCCGTGCTCCAGGTCTTCCCGCCGGGTGAGGTCCTTCAAACCGCGACCGCTTTTGGGCCCGAGGTCGGTGATATTCCGGTGGCCAACAAGGCGGTCGGCGGCTATAAATTCAAACTGCTAGACTACGAAAAGGTTGCCGATCAACACATTCTGTCGGTTCAGCGCGACCCGGGAGCGAACGTCGTCTACATTGGTTTCGCATTGCTATCGCTGACGCTTATCGGAACGTTTTTCTTCTCGCACAAAAGGGTTTGGGCGGTTATCGAAGCGGGTCCTGACGGAACCCACGAGATCACATTAGCCGGCAATACAAATCGGAACCGGTCCGGCTTTGACGAAAAATTTAAGGAACTTGAAAAAGCGGTTTCAGAAGAGATCAAGGAGAGCCATCAATGAGTGAAGAAATTCTCGATTCGCCAGCCATTGTGAGCGGCGATAATGACGACGCACCCGCCGATCGCGGCAGGTTTTACTCTTACCTTCCCTTCTCTCTCGCTATGGTCGGCTCGCTGATATTGGTCGCGGCGCGCATCAACCTTGGCGGTGAGAACTTTATCTCCGACGGCGCATTGATGATGCTGGCCCTCGCCTCTTATCTCATCGCCGCGGTGTTTTACTTAACCAATTTTTACGCTCCGTTTCGCTTTGCCGAACAACTTGGGATGGTCACCGCAACTCTTGGGGTCTTCCTCAATCTATCGAGTTGGCTGGTCCGCTGGGTCGCGGCACATGACCGCGAGCTTGAGATATTTCGCAGCCAAGGACGCGACCTTGCAGACATGCCGTGGCTGTTTCGGTATGTGCCGTTCGCCAATCTTTACGACCTTAGCCTCGCGTTTGCCTTCGGGGCGGGAGTGACAACGCTGCTCGTAATGCAGCGGAAAGACCTTCGCATCGTCGCGGGCATCGCGCTGCCGATGGCAGCCATCATTCTGGTTCTTGCGAGATTCATTGGCGATCAACTCCTGGACCTTCCGCCGGTCCTCGATTCGTACTGGCGGCCAATACACGTCGGCATCGCTTCCTTGTCCTACGGCGTTGCATTGGTGTGCTTCGCGGTGGCAGTTCTTTATCTGCTAAAAGATGGCCTGAAGGTCGAAAAGATGGCGATATGGTCCGGTATTTTCGCTCTCGCAGTCTTTGCGACAATTAGTAAATTCAGCGTTTTTGCTCCGGCAACGTTTGGCACTTATGCGGCTTCGACCTTCGTCGGCGACTCACGATTCTCTCTCGCCCTTAGAGCCGACATTCCTTATGTAGGATGGCTCCTCGTTGCAGCTTCGGTCTTACTCGTGGGTTCGATGGCGGCTTATGCCTCGTACATCGCCAACAACGACACCACGTCTCGAAAGATCGGCTTCGGGATGACGATCGCATCGCTCGTTACGCAGGCGTCTGCGATCGGTATGCTGGTCTATCAGATCAAGTCGATCCAGAATGTCATGGCATACGTCGATCCAGCCCAGTACGAGAAATTTGCGATCTGGATGCTCCAGCAGGAAGAGGTTCCGCAACAGCAGATCTCACCGATCCCGTCCGAACAACTTGTGGGTATGACGAGCAACTGGCTTGCTCAAAACGGCGAAAAACTATCGCTCAGTCTAAACGCGAACCCGGTCGAATTGGCGGCTCTCGTGACTGCGTTCACGGGCACCTTCTTCATCGTACTTTTCAGCATTCGCACCGATAAGCTTCGCGAACACCTTCCGTCCGCCGAAACGCTTGACGGATTGATGTACAAGCTCGGCGGCATCGCCTTTGCGGGACTTGCCTTGCTTCTCATCACGGGTGCCGTCTGGGCGAACGAATCGTGGGGACGGTATTGGGGCTGGGACGCAAAAGAGACCGGAGCCTTGGTGGCATGGCTTACTTACGCAGGCTTTCTTCATTCGCGGATCGCATACGGATGGAAAGGCCGCCGCTCGGCGTACTTTGCCCTCATGGCGTTTTTATTTATTATCTTTACCTACCTCGGTGTAAGCTACCTTTTGCCGGGATTACATTCTTACGCTTAAAGAAAATGATCAACAAAGAAAATACTCTGTTTTGCATCGTCGGTTTGCTTGTCGGCCTTATCGTGGGCTTTATGTTCGCAAACTCGGTCAACCAATCAGCTTTGTTCCCGCCAAATCCGGCGATGCCGGGTACTCTCGCAAGCGGAGCGTCGAAAATGCCGGCAGGCCATCCGGCGACCGGAGCACCGGGCCAGACGGGCAGCATCCCGGAGGTTCAAGCCGCGATCGAGAAAGCTCGCGAGGAGCCCAACAACTTTGACGCTCAGATCAAAGCCGCAGAGATGTTTTACCAGATCCAGCGTTTCGAGGGCTCGATCGAATTCCTCGAACGCGCAAGCAAACTGAAGCCGGATGACTTCGACACGATGGTCAACCTCGGGAACGCTTATTTCGATTCAGGTAAATATGAGAACGCCGAGAAGACCTATAGTGCGGCACTGGTCAAAAAGCCGGATGATCTGAACGTTCGTACCGATCTCGGCTTGACCTTCGTTTTTCGCGCCGAGCCGAACTATGACAGAGCTGTCGAGGAATTCAACAAAGCGCTGGAGAAAGAGCCAAACCACCTCCAAGCACTCCAGAATTTGACCGTAGCGTACACCAAGAAAGGTGACTCGGCGAAAGCGAGTGAGACGCTCGCAAAGCTCGAAGGTGTCGACGCGACCAATTCGGCGATCGCCAAGCTTCGCGAGGACATATCCAAGATGGGCGCACAATAGCATCCCTAACTGGTCCTTTAGGAAAAGAGTTGCCGGCGATAAACGCCGGCAACTCTTTTCTGATCGATCATTGAACCAAATTTACTTATCAGCTCCGCGAAAGACGAGCAAGACCTCGGCATCGCGATAGAGCGTTAGCCGGTCCTCAAAAACTGCGAAACGATTCGCGTTCTGCAGTCCATCCAGCATCCCGCGTTCGACCTCCATGCTTGAATCTTCAATACACGCCCGGAGCGTAGATATCGGCATTGACAGCTTAAATGCTCCGCGAGCGGCGGTATATTGTCCGCCAAAGACATTGCAACTCGTGTTGCCGCCCGCTCCTTGGTCTTCACCATTAAAATTGATGAACGGCTCAGCCTGTGTCGTCCCGATCGCCGCGCCTTTTATCGATTCAAGTATCCATTTCCGATCCTCAAGAGCGGAGCCTGTCGCTCCTACGGAGGTGTCTGTTCGGGCCTCGCCATCAAATTTGGCGATCGCTTTACGGCCGGAGAAAAGCGTCAAAGTGTCGTCCGATGTTCGATATCGCGTGACCGCGCGTAATGCTCCCAAAAATTCGGCTTCCGTCTCCATCGTCGCCGGACATGCTATTCGGGTCGAACCTACTCCTGAAAAGCGCATCGTGCCCCGGCCGATCAACACACCACTGAAAAACCGATTGCATCCGCCACTGCCGCTGGCATTCTTCCGGTCCTCCGAAAACTCAATAAATGCCGCAGAAGCGTTCATTGGCTTGCCGTTGAGCTCCGTCAACGCCCAACGCATCGTGATGAGGCTATTTGCCTGGGCGGAAACGGCTGAGGTCCCGTAGCCAAATAACACCGTAAAAAATAAAGCAATTAATATTTTTATTCCCATAGTCGAAATCCCTTCTGTTTGATATGGGCGACACATTCAGTCGCCACACTTTAAGAACGGCAGAACAAGACGAACTTGCAACGGCACCAGAACGCGCGACGGTCAGATCATTTCGGGATTTGCCAGTCGGTGTATAATGCTCTTGCCGGTTTTCGTGCGTAATTTTACAACGTTTCCGGTGCATATTACATCTTCTCCACGGGAATGCAGCAATTGGGTGTTGCACATCGGTTCCAATCCTTCCGGCAGAAATGGCAGGAGGTTTCTCCATCAAATGAAAATGTTCACACGCTACTTTTTCGCTACGTTGCTCGTCCTGACAGTGTCTTTCGCAGTGTCTGCCGACACGATTCGATTAAAAGACGGGAGCATTATCAAAGGTAAGATCACCGGTTTCAGCGGCGGGAAATTTGTGGTGACCGTCGGCGAGGGCGAACGCCAACGCGTACTCTCGTTCGATGCCTCGGAGGTCGAATCGGTCGAATTCGACTCAGTCTCAGACCTCGGAAACCGATCGGCGTCACTTCCAATTAGTGATTCCTCCACCCGGCGAACTCCGCCGCGGGTCATCACAACGGACTCGACCCGTCAGCCAGAACGGACTGCGCAAGTTCCGGTAACGCGGCCGACGCCTTCCGCGACTCCGTCACCAACTGTCTCAACGCCCAGAGTGACGACACCGACTATCCCTGCATCGACCGGATCGATCCGCCCCATCGAACTTAATGTCAATGTGCTAGCTGATAACACGGCCAATGGCTGGACAAACACGGGTTGGGTGGTGAAAAGAGGCCAGAGGATAAGGATCAGCGGATCGGGTGAGATCTCGCTTGGCAACGGTAAAACCTCAGGTGCATCGGGTCTGTACGATCTTGAGGACAGCAACAAACTGATGGCGGCTGTTCCGACCGGTGCTCTCGTCGCGGTTATAGGGGACGACAACAACGACTTCATCTACATCGGCGCGGACCGTGAATTCACGGCGACCCGTGACGGTGCACTTTTCTTAGGCATCAACGAGGGCAATCTGGATGACAACTCCGGTTCGTTCGATGTAAAGATACAGATCAGCCCAGGATCATAATCGTGTCCTGCTAACGGCTATACCAAACGGACGAGCGTCTTGAACTTTCGCAGGCTTGGGCATAGACTTGTTGTAGCCGTGAACCTGCCGAATTATTTGACGCTTGCCCGGATACTTATCGTGCCGCTACTGGTGGTCGTGCTCCTTACGCCGTTTGCAGAGCAGCTGTTCGGCATCAGCGGCTACGCCCTGGCGATCGGTATCTTTCTTGCCGCCACACTCACGGATGTACTAGACGGCCACCTGGCTCGTCGGCGCAATCAGGTTTCAACTCTAGGCAAATTCCTTGACCCCATTGCAGATAAGCTGCTCATTTCAGCGGTTCTGATCGTCCTTGTAGAGAAGAACCTCGCTCCCTCTTGGGCCGTCGTAATCATTCTCGGTCGCGAATTTATCGTGACCGGGCTTCGATCGGTCGCGGCAGCCGAGGGCATTATAATTCAGGCTCAGACCTCGGGCAAGATCAAAATGTGGGCGCAGTGCGTCGCCATTGTCGCCCTTCTCGTTGCGGCTGCCAACGGCGTCCCGCCCGTTTCAAATTTCGGCCTCGATTATCCGGCCTTCACTTTCTGGGAAGTCGCCGAGGTCCGAACTGCGTTCTCGAATCTAACGTCATTCTCTCTGAATTCAAACGACTGGAAGGTCTTCGGCTATCTCGTCGGCCGCGGTGCTCTATGGGTTTCCGTCGGGTTGGCGATCTGGACGTTGTATGACTATCTGTCATATTTTCTCAAAGAAAAACAGAAGCCCAGACAAGCAAAAGAGGCCGAAGCGCATATAGCGTAGGCCTCTTTCACTTCCGGAATATTGTGGTCCGATCAGATCGTTCTACTGAACCTCTACCCAATCTCCTGTGTGGATCTCTTGGGCAGTTCGCGTGATCACTACCGTAGCCACCCTCTCTTTCACGTTTAGGATAACGGCCTCGCCAACAACCTTTCGAATGTCCGGGCGGCCGCGTTTCGCACGTTTGGTCGTAATGACACTTCCCTTAGCCTGGTCGCCGGATTTGCGGGCTGACTGGTTCGAAAACTCTCCGCCTTTATAGATCAAGCTCTTGTAGCCATAGCTCCGGGCAGTAACGGATTCCGTCGTTCCGGCCTCAACGTTTCCTGTGCCGAGCGGACGAAATATCGTCAGGCGATCACCGATCTGAACGTTGTCTTCGGCACCAAGGTCGACATAAACGATCTGATCGCGGGTAACCATTTCACGGCCATCCCTTGAGAAAAGCAAGCGGCCCATCGCCTTGCCTGACGGGTCTGCGAAGATGTCCAAATTCGCTCGCGGCTCAAAAGCAGGGCTCGTTCGTGCCTGCCACGGTTGGACAAGGTCGCCTAGCAAGAATCCTGAGCACGACGTTTTCACCCGTGCGGCAGCAACTTCTGCTTTTACCCGAACGACCTCAAGCGCACCGACCTCTTCTACCCAAAATCCGAGATTTCTCTTGTTGGTCCACTCGGATTTGACCTGACCGCGCGGGCGAACAACTGACATAATGTCGCCGGCCTTTACGCCGCGGCTTGCGCCAACGTTGATGTAAACGAGGTCATTTTCGGAAAACAGAAATTTGTCCTGCTCCTCTACCGCGCCGATGAGGCGGCGGCTTGTGTCGATCGGTGCCGATTGTACATAACCGGCACAATAAAGATTGTTGCGTTCGGCAACTGACATCTGTGTTGCGACAGGTGCAGTGACGGTCTGGGCAAATGCCGGGAAGGCGGAAACGGCAACGATCCCAAACGCCGAAGCGCCAAAAACGGCCTTTCTAAGAAACTGTTGAAAGCTCACAATATTCTCCTTTTGGTTCATCTGATCTGGATGAGTTTTACAAGATTTTCGCGGTCAGATGCGGCCGCTGATCAAATCGAAGGGTTCGCCCACAGAATAGGCTCTAAATGATTGTATAATTTCGCGATCGGGCAAGTCAACAATTTTTAATAGCGTTTAACGTTCGCGTGTTCTAATAACGCCTAGAGAATAGATCTCGATAAGATCAAATATTCCTGCGAATCTTGCGCATCGCCTGGATTTTGGAGATAATACCCGTTCGTTTTGGATATCACGGTCTGATATCCAACGAAACAGGCCACCTTAGCTCAGTTGATAGAGCAACTGATTTGTAATCAGTAGGTCGTCGGTTTGAGTCCGACAGGTGGCTCCACATTTAATGGGCGTTCCAGCGACTAGGCCGGAACGCCCATTTCCGTTCCAGGCACATCAGTGGCACTTCAATGAGATCGCTGATTTAAATTAATTCGATCTGTCGTTCCAATGGGCTACGACCCCCTAGCGGGAGACTTGGCACCGACGCTTCGATAAACAAAACGCGCCCGTCTTTTTTCGATGAGACAACAGCGACCCGGGAATACATCTCGTCCACACCTTCAAACTCATCTCGTGTCTGAGCATCCGCGAGGCCAGTATCCTCTTCCTCAAAAGGGTCGCCTGACCAAACTGGCTTGCCGAGAATACTCAATACTTTCTCCCGATCATCGGTACCTACCCTGATCGACCTAAATTCAGCCGGCTTCCAAGTCGAACCGGCCTTGGTCACAGACGGCGAACTACTTGGAGCCGAAACTTTCCCCGGCAATGCTTCGAGCTCGGCATTACTTTGAATTGCATTACCACAGTTCAAATATATGCCCAAAACTCCACCAAAAACCACCGCGATGAACAATACAGCTCTCATATTTAGTAAGGTGCGTGCGTTGCGATCCGCACTAATCAAGATGGATTCCTTCGGGAACGCTATCAGTTCTGAAATACGGGTGTCAAAATTTGGCGGGCGGCGTTTAGAAGCTTAGCCTCCGTGGCGAGCAATTTCCCAACAGTCGACGACGGTGACATCTGTCTAGCCCGCATCGCGAGATGTGGGAACGATTAACAACCAACCCGAACCGTCAACGACGGTGAAATATTCTCAAGGCATCGTTGTACGGGGAAACGTATTTGAAGGGAAGTACCAGTACTCGATATCAGGCCATTCATCTTCAATATAGGCAAACTCAAGGTTATTCTTTGGAACCTTAAACTTCGTCACAAGTTCACCGATAATTTTTGTCTTGATCTTATTGAACTTTGTAATAGACCTGTCTCGGATTATCACTCTGCCTGACAGACTTTTGTTGGCAATGAGAAATTTTGAATAGAATCTCAGGTCAGGAAGATATAGCCCACAGCCAATTCCATTGATCCAACTCTCCGCATGAACAAGAACAGGAACAGTTATCTCTTTTAGCGTAAAGTCCCAGGCTACGCCGGTAAAACGATCAAGCTCGATATCTGTAGTTTTCCAAAGTTCGGTTCTGAATACGCGTTCGCTTTTTCCTAGGACAAAGACGATTCGATCAATGTTGAATTTTCTGAATCGGAGATGATTGGAAATCGTTTCTCTTTGCGTATACGCAGTTACGGGATCTTTGTATTCGCCTTGAAATACGATTACTCCTTTTGCCGAAGGGGAGCTCTCTAGTTCTTTAAGCAATACGTCGATGTCGGCGCGCTGGCTTTCACAATTAGTACCTTCGAATTCGTGTACTTTCTCTGATTGTGCAAATACCGACATACCCGATATTAAAAGGAAAAAGAAGATCCTAACCGAAACTGAACAGACGGTATTAATTGATGGTGGAGAGGAGTCTTTAATCATGTTGTTTATCGGCTATACGTTACGATCCAAGTATTTAGGTGCGATTTTAGCATGGCGAGTTATTCATGGATATCTTTTCCGAAGTGTGTTCGCTAGATCCTGCTGATTCCGCCGAGGCGTCTAGTTCGGAGAAACTTTGTCGATCGCAGGACTGACAACAGTTTTCAGTCCTCGATTTATTTAGTCCGCGGGTATGATTTCTAGGTTCCGATCCTTACTTGTAATTCGATTTCCATATTCGTCCTCAAGCACGATGGACACCCTCAAGACAAAGGGCCAAGAGCCCTCACCTTTTTGAAAATAGGGTTTTAGAAATTCTGCCAGCTTTATTTGTCCAACAGTCAGGTTTAAGTTTTCGCCGGGGTTTATTTGAGCCGACTGCCGAATCATCTCAGTCTCTTTTGACCAAGGCGCGGACCTCAAGAAATCGTGGTTTATTAGTTCGGTTGACACCTCGGATTTCTCATCATCTACGGCAAAATCATTTACGGCAAAATCTTTCCTATAGCCGAAATATTCTGCTATCTGTCCCACCTTAAAGGATGCAACTCCTCGAGCGACTATCCTGCGCGGAAGCTGTTGACGATTTGTGAGCGAGATAACGACATCAAAATTATCCGGCGAAACTGCACCGCCTTCACCATAATCATATTCCCATCGCTCCATCTCAACGATTTGCGAAACAACGCCGTCGTTTCCATTGGTCTTCGTGTCGCCAGAGTTGGGCGGCCATGTGCAGAAGAACTTGACCGCATCAATGGTAACTATATCGCCGAGTTCTTCAGTCCTCACTGAGTCGCTTGTAATTGATTCCTTTAACGGACTGATCCAAGAGACCGCAAGGAAGGCAACCGCGAACGCAAACGTAAGTACATTCAGCATACTAATTTATCTCCAGCAGGTTATGTCGGCGCTTATTGAGCACTTTAACCAGCATCTATTACATGGTCGAACTTTCATTGAAATAAATTGAACTTCACTCGCTACATCCCAAGGATTTAATGTAGTTCGTTTTATAGGGCGAGATTATAACTTTTATTGTTTGGAGTACCGCGGTCTTCGCAGTTTCGTCTACGAACTCCATATGCCAACTACCTTCCGGCAAATTGAAAACGAGCCTACCTGAATCTCTATTATATGCTGATCTGAATGTTGTATTGGCAGCTTCGAATCCATCGAAGGTTGTAACTTTCACATACATTCGCTGTCTTTCGATTTTTTCTAAGAATGAAGCGGAGCATTGGGTGACATCGAAAGCCGCACGACCGTATCTGATATATTCCCTAAACCTACCTAAGTTTTTCTCACTCGCATATTTCGAAATGACAACCCCCTTGAAGATCCTTTTATTGGTTAGTACATCTGAGGCAATCGGATAAAACCCTTCGGGTCGGTCTTCCATGAGCACCATTAGCTTCCTGCCGCGGTACCAGTCCGCCTTCACCCCAAAAAGCCCGTCGCCCAAAGGCGCCCAACTTAGAATTAGCTGTTCCCATGACGTAGTCGGGAGCGGTGGGTCGTAAAATACTGTGACTCTCCCGTTCCGAAGCGGTTTATCATTTGCATCAACCAAGTAGCCATCGATATCTATCGATTTCTGCGAACTATTTTGAGCGTTTAGTGACCCAAATAAGAGAAGAACAATAAAGATAATCGAGATTTCTTTTCGCTTCATTCTAATAGCTCCTAAAGCTTTCTTATTCTTGCGGCAAGTCTCTCACCATTTCGAATTTTCCGCTAGGTATTCTTAGCGCGTTTCGACAGTTAGAGTCCTCACCATGCAGCTTCGGTTGCCCGACTCGGACAGAACGATCTGGATCAGGATAGCGATATTGCCATTCTTCTCCTCTCGCATTCTAGTACACCAGAGAGCCAGGTCAGAACCGCGGGCGTGAGCTCGTTGCGGAAAATCATAATGTGTTAACCCGCCGAGTGTTTGGCGAGGATAAAACTCAGAACTTGTCAAGGGTCAGGATTTGCAGGTCGCGGGATAGTGAGGGCTACCAATCAGGCGGGTATTTTTGTGGGCGAGTGTATTCGCTACTTGGTAGCCGCCTATCTCCGCCTATCGACGCCAGCAAACCTTCTATATCCCTCGTCCTTGACCGCAAATCCCTTCAGACGAGTAGTTTTAACCTGCATTCCCCCGCTATTTTCGATCGCCGCAGACAGAAATTCGCCCTCAAGCCCCCAAAAATAAACGAAATTACCTATTGCACAATGTGCAACGTGTGATACGATTCTTGTCCGGGTGAGAGATGATTCTCATCCATGGCTCCTACTACTTGTGCGTGGTCGAATCCGTGCGTGCGGCTATTGTTAGGGCAATGCCGCCGAGGACCAATGCGGCCGCGATGAGCAATCGAAGTTCTGCAGTCTCTGACATGAATACCCATCCGCCTCCGGCAGCGATCACCGGAACCGAGAGTTGCAATACTGCCGCCCGCGTGGCCGTGTGGTAATTTAGGGCAACGTACCAGACCGTGTATCCGATGCCTGACGCGATAGCCCCGGAAAGGACCGCCAAGTACGCTCCGCGAGTTGAGAGCGTCACTTGCGGCAGAAAAAAGACGAGCACGACGACCGCCATCGGTACCGCCCTAATGAAGTTCCTCGTCGTGTCTGCTAACGGAGCCGAGCTTTGCTTCCCGCGAAGCGAATAGAATCCCCACGAAATACCTGCTACTGCCATCAATACCGAACTGATCAGAGACGGTGTCGACAGACCCGGCAACACCAGATAGATCAGTCCGCCGAACGCCACGACGAGTCCGCTCCATTCGAGAGGTGACGGGCGAACGCCTGCCCAGATCGTTAATGTAATCATCGTGATCTGAACAAAGCCGAACAGGATGAGTGCCCCCGTCGCCGTTGTCAAACCAACATAGGCGAACGAGAATGTGATCGCATAGGCAAACAGACAAAAAGCCGATGTCCAGTTGCCGGATCTCGCAACCGTCTGCGTCTTATCAGATAGGCGGAGGATCGTTGCGAGCACAATGGCTCCGGAGACCAGTCGGATCGCGGTAAACGCGGCGGGGTCGATGTCGCCGCCGCCTAGAGCCAGCCGGCAAAGGATGGAATTGAAAGCAAATGCTGTCAGCGCAAAGGATGTAAGAAGAAAAGCTTTCATGCAGCGGAATGCAAAGATTAGAACTCAGGTGGACCAGAAGTTCAACGCGCAGATCCTTTGCCGAAATTCAGAACATGCCCATGAAGTTTTGGGCGATCGTTTGTATACATAGGAGCAATCATGTTAGATACAACTTTTAACCAACAAAAAGCCGAGGCATTCTCGGAGAGCCTCGTTGATACACTTAACAAAAGCGCCGTTGCACTTGCGTTAAGTATTGGCAATCGCGTCGGTTTGTTCGACGTTCTCGCCGGGCTGCCCGCATCGACATCGGCTCAGATCGCCGATGCGGCAGGGCTTAACGAACGCTATGTTCGCGAATGGCTCGGAACGATGGTCACCGGCCGCGTAATTAATTACGCTCCGGATTCTAAGACCTATCAGCTGCCGGCGGAGCATGCAGCCTTTCTGACCAATGACGGCGAATTCAATTTTGCATCAACGATGGAATTCGTTCCGGTTCTTGCCAACGTCGAAAATAAACTGATCGAATGCTTCAAGAACGGCGGCGGTGTCCCATATACGGAATATCCCCGATTCCACGAGGTAATGGCGGCAGAAAGCAATCAGACGACGGTGGCCGCTTTAGAGTCACATATCATTCCGCTCATCCCCGGGCTAAGGGAAAAACTGGAGGCCGGTATCGACGTTCTCGATGTCGGGTGCGGAAGCGGACGTGCGATGATCACGTTGGCCGAAGCGTTCCCAAATAGCCGATTTGTCGGCTATGACATGTCCGAAGAAGGTATCGGCCGAGCAAACGACGAGGCAAGGTTAAAGGGACTAAGTAACGTCCGTTTCGAGGTTCGCGATGCTGCCAATATCGGTGAGACAGATGGATATGATCTGATCACTTCGTTCGATTCGATCCACGATCAGGCGGATCCGGCGGGAATGCTCGCGAGCATCTCCTCCGCAATACGGCCGGATGGTGTTTATCTCATCCAGGACATAAAAGGTTCGTGCCACGTAGAGAAGAACCTCGATCATCCCGTCGGGCCGTTCGTGTATACCATTTCGCTCACCCACTGCATGACCGTCTCGCTTGCATACGGCGGGGCCGGACTCGGAGCGATGTGGGGCGGAGAAACCGCCGAGAAAATGTTAAATGAAGTCGGATTCAAAAACGTTTCAAAAAACTATCTCGATCACGATTTCATGAACACTTATTACGTAGCTACGAAATAAAGGCTCCCCACTCAATCTTCGAATTGCACGGACGAGAACTCTTTCGTTCGTGCATTTGCCTTTTGCGTTAGTCCGAAGTCGTTTGCGCGGGCGATTCTTTTTCGTCATACTTTTCTTTTGCACGCGAGCTGCAAGATCGATAGATCTTATGCTCTCGAAATAGAGTTTTATATGGCGAATACACCAACTCCGAATGCCAGCTACAGCCTCACACTCCGCGTTAAGATCCACAATAAGCCCGGAAAGCTCGGTCAACTAACGACCGCTATCGGTAGAGCGGGCGGCGATATTGAGGGTATTGACATTGCCAGTGTCGGAAAAGATTTCCTCGTCCGCGACATAACGGTCAATGCCGCCAGCGAGAATCACGATAAAGAAATAGTTAATTCAGTCCGCAATATCGACGGCGTGGAAGTCGTCAATGTCAGTGATCGCACATTCCTGATGCACCTCGGAGGAAAGATCGAGATCGCCTCAAAAATGCAGCTAAAGACTCGCTCCGACCTTTCAATGGCCTACACGCCCGGCGTTGCTCGCGTATGCGAAGCTATCCGCAAAGATCCTGAAAAAGCATTCAATCTGACCATCAAAAAGAACACTGTGGCGGTAGTTTCCGATGGCACTGCTGTACTCGGCCTTGGCGATATCGGCCCGGCGGCGGCGATGCCGGTTATGGAAGGTAAATGTCAGCTATTCAAAGAGTTCGGCGGTGTTGATGCCTTCCCCATCTGCCTGAATACGAAGGATCCGCATGAGATCGTTCAAACCATCAAGAACATTTCCGTTGCATTCGGCGGCATCAATTTGGAGGACATCTCCGCCCCCAGATGTTTTGAGATCGAGGAACGGTTGAAGGAAGAACTTGATATCCCTGTCTTTCACGACGACCAGCATGGAACGGCTGTCGTTGTTCTGGCCGCGCTGATCAACTCTCTCAAGATCGTCGGTAAGAAAATGGAAGACGTCAAGATCGTGGTGAACGGGATCGGTGCGGCTGGTGTGGCGTGTTCCAAGATCGTTATGGCGGCCGGGGTTAAGAACATAGTCGGATGCGATACGACCGGTGCGATCTATGCAGGCCGGACAGAAAATATGAATTGGGTAAAGGATTGGTATGCAAGAAATACCAACCCGGACAAGGAGTCAGGAACGGTCCACGATGTGATCAAAGGCGCGGACGTCTTTTTCGGACTCTCGGCTCCTGGTGTCATATCGCCCGATGACCTTCGCAGCATGGCAAAGGATCCGATAGTTTTTGCGATGGCAAACCCGACGCCTGAGATCATGCCGGAAGACGCCGAGGGCTTGGTCGCCGTCATGGCCACCGGTCGCTCTGACTATCCGAATCAGATCAACAACGTGCTCTGCTTTCCTGGTATTTTCCGCGGCGCGCTGAATTGCCGAGCTTCGCGCATCAATGAAGCGATGAAACTTGCCGCAGCCAATGCGATAGCTGGGATAATCGGTCCGGATGAACTTCATCCGGATTACATCATACCGTCGGTGTTTGACCGTCGCGTTGGTGAAGCCGTCGCGGCCAAGGTCGAGGAAGCCGCCTACGAATCAGGCGTTGCCCGCCGTGAGCGGTCGACGGCCGACAGCAGCTTTGCGGCGACGACAGACTAAATGATCAAAAAAATGCTCGGACAATTAAGTGTCGAAGAGGTCGCGAATTCACTTACGCACGGCTTCGGGCTATTGCTGAGCATTGCCGGCTTCATCTTTCTGGTTTCACTAGCGGCATTTAACGGCGACGGATGGCATATCGCCAGTGCTATCGTCTACGGCGCCTCACTTGTCATTCTTTACGGTGCCTCTACCGTATATCATTCCGCAATCGAACCCGAACGGAAACTCCGAATGCAGCTCGTCGATCATTGCTGCATATACCTCTTGATCGCCGGCAGTTACACGCCGTTTATGCTAATCGCTCTTCGCGATAGCATCGGTGCCGGTATTCTGGTTTTCGTCTGGGCGTTTGCGTTGTTCGGCATCGCAATGAAGGTCATCTTCCGGGGCCGTTTTAGTGCGGTCGGCGTCGCATCGTACCTGGCTATGGGCTGGATCGGTGTTATCGCCGTGCAGCCGCTATATCTCGCCCTCGGGGCCGCTCCGCTGGCACTGGTTATTGCCGGCGGGCTTAGTTACACGATCGGCGTCGTTTTCTTCGGTTGGAAAAGCATCAAACATCACCACGCCATCTGGCACGTTTTTGTTCTCGGCGGCAGCATTCTGCACTACCTAGCGGTCGTTATCTACGTGATCGCCTGACTTCCTTTTTTTGTTTGCAGCGAAAATTTTATCTAGAATGCCATTGTCGCTTTTTGTATTTGTACTAACCTAGATCGGTCCGCCCTTAACATTTGTTTTGGAAGTGTCCGCGGCTCGATCTGAAGCTTAACCACAACTAGGAGGATCAACGTGAAAATTCGTTCAGTTAACTTACTGACTTTGGGTTTACTCTTCTTTCTGACGGTATCCGCATCGGCCGCGACCTTCACCGTAACCAAGGTAGCTGATACGAATGACGGCGTCTGCGATTCGGACTGCTCGCTCCGAGAAGCGATCGCTGCGGCAAATGCCGACCCGGGCGACGATATGATCATCTTTGACGAGGGCGTCTTTGGAGTTCAACAGACGATAACACTTTCGGGCTCTGAGATCGTGATCAACAACGCAGGTGCGATTACCATTACAGGCCCCGGCGCAAAGCTCCTTAAAATTAGCGGCAATAATGTCAGCCGAATCTTCCGAAATACCCCCGGAGCGGTCACGTCGATCAGCCGAATTACCCTGACAGAAGGCAACGGCGCCAGCACCGTAGTTAGTTTCAGCGGAGGCGCGATCTTGAATGACGCTGGAAACCTTAACGCTTTACAGAATGATCATTACGAACAACGCGACCTCGAATTCCGGAGGAGGAATTCGGAATAGCGGCCCCGCCGAGCTGACGATCGACGATTGTATCGTCTCCAACAATACTTCCGGCGGCGACGGCGGCGGCGTAGAGAATCTCGGGAGCACGCTGTTCGTTAACAATTCCACGTTTACTGGTAATTTGAACAACGGCGGTTCATTTCGTGGAGGAGCGATGCAAGTGGGCGGTACTGCGCGGATCACCAATTCGACCTTCGCCGAAAACACGAGCGCCGGGGCCTCAAGTACCACGACCGGCGGAGGCGGGGCTTAGAACGTCAACGGGGTCGACGGCTTAATCACGAACGTAACGATCGCCGGAAACACGTCTTCGAATAACGGCGGCGGCATTCATCGCAACACGACTAACCCAAACTTTTTCATCCGCAACTCCATCGTCGCAGGTAACACAGGTACCGGAACCTCACCCGATATCACGAACTCTGCAAACGGAATTCAATCTCAGGGTAATAACATCATCGGCATCGTCGGAACCAGTACAGGATGGATCGCTTCGGACCTGCTCAACATAAGCCCGTTTATTAGGCCGCTTGCGCATAATGGCGGCTTTGGTCGCACGTTTTTGCCATAGTCCGGTTCGCCTGCGATCGATGCTGGACAGGCCTGCGTACTTGACTCGAGCTGCAAGGCGAATAACCCGCCGTTCAATGTTATCGTTGACCAGCGTGGCGTTGCCCGTTCTGCTGGTGCAGGAGTTGACATTGGCGCAGTCGAAGGTACTCAAGCTGTCGTTGCGGACGGGTCGCGGCCCCGTCAGGTTTTGGGCTTCCGCATGCGATGTTGACGATAACCGATGGAACAAATGTTTGGAACGCTCGTACTTCGAGTTTCGGATATTTCCGGTTCGACGGATTGGCCACAGGCGTAGCGTACACGATCACTGTCTCAGATAAACGGGCCGCGTACGGTTTGACCGAGGTTTTCGTACCCGGCGACGTCAAGAATCTCGAGATTTTCCCCAAACACCAAATGCAAAGTAGGAAACCAAACTAATGAAAGCAAGGCGGCCTGAACTATGGGCGCCTTACCTATTGGATTGGACCAGCTGGAGTGCACCTTACCATTTTGGACCATCTGCGAGCGTCCGAACGGTCGGCCTCCATTTAGTTTCTTTTGCTTTCTGACAAATGTTCGTCTAGAATCTACGTACTACTCTTTACCCTTGCTTATTTTTGAATTGATCCAGCCGTGGCCGTAATTACTGGATCGACTCGAGAGCCTAACCACAGTTATATGGAGGATCAGACGTGAAATTTCGTTCAATTAACTTTCTCACATTGAGTCTACTTTTCTTTCTCACCGTTTCTGCATCGGCAGCGACATTCACCGTTACAAAAACTGCCGATACCAACGACGGTGTCTGTGATACGGATTGCTCTTTCCGCGAAGCCGTCATTGCCGCTAATTCTGCCGCCGGCGATGACATCATTAGTTTCGATGGAGCGGTCTTTGGCGTAGCTCAAACGATAACGTTGTCGGGAACTGAGATCGTGATAGCCGCCAATGGAGCCTTGGCAATTAATGGTCCAGGCGCCGATCTGTTAACGATCAGTGGCAATAATGCGAGTCGCATTATCTCAACCGGTCCCGGTGTGACCGCAAGCATCGACGGTATTAGGTTCACCGCCGGCAACGGCGTCGGGGCGTTGAATACCGGACGCGCCGGTGCTATCTACAACGCGGGCGGAACATTAACGATCACGAATTGCATTATCGACGGAAACAATGCAGCGAACGGCGGCGGACTCAACAACGCATCGGCCGGCTCACCCGCGGTTCCCGGTACCTTGACTATCGATAACTGCGTTATATCGAACAACATTGCAACTGGTTCCGGCGGAGCGATGCAGAATTTCTCGACAAGCACCGTGAGCATTAGTAATACGACCATAAGCGTAAACGCGGCTCAAGGTACGACCGGCGGCGGCGGTGGGCAATACAATGGCGGCGTCCGGTTCACCAACGTTACATTTGCCAACAATACGGCCCCGTCGGGCGGCGGATTCCAGTCCAACGGAACCCTTGGAACGATCGTAACCAACGTTACCGTCGTAGGAAACAATTCGACGACGAATGGTGGCGGCTTCCATCGCGGCACAACAAACGTCAATTTCTTCATTCGTAATACGATCGTGGCGGGCAACAACGGCCCGGCCGCTTCACCAGATGTGACGAATTCGGCGAACGGACTTCAATCACAAGGCAATAACATCATTGGGACCGTCGGAACCAGCACCGGCTGGATCGCTTCAGATCTGCTCAATACGGCGCCGCTCCTCGGTGCCTTAGCCGATAATGGCGGATTTGGCCAAACCTTCCTTCCGCAAACTGGTTCACCGGCCATCGATACCGGTCAGAACTGCGTTCTTGATGCAACTTGCACAGCGAACAACCCGCCGGCCAACGTTACGGCCGATCAGCGCGGCGTTACGCGCCCGCAGGGGCCTAGTGTGGACATTGGTTCGGTCGAGGTCGCGGCTTCTTCCGGAGCTCCGGCAATCGTGGCAGGGCGCGTTGCGGCTCCGTCAGGATTTGGGCTTTCGCATGCGGCTGTGTCGATAACTGATGGAACAACCGTGTGGAACGCTCGAACTTCGAGTTTCGGATATTTCCGGTTCGACGGTTTGCCGACCGGCGTCACCTACACGGTCACGGTTTCAGATAAACGTGCTGCGTACGGCTTGACCGAGGTGATATTAACCGGCGATGTCACTAATCTTGAGATATCTCCGCAGTCACCTACGGCAAAGTAGGAACTGATCGATCGAAAAAGGGGCGGCCGGTTCATTCGGCCGCCTTTTTCTAGTTTGAGGTGAATTTGTAACCCAGGCCGTGGACTGTCTGGATAAATTGCGGATGCTTCGGATTTGCCTCAAGCTTCTGCCGCAGCCAGGCGATGTGGACATCGACGGTGCGCGTAGTCGGCATTGCGTCGTAACCCCAAACTGCATCGAGCAGTTGGTCCCGCGTATGCACGCTCCCGCGATTTTCGATCAGGAATTGAAGAAGCTTGAATTCCATCGCCGAAAGATCTACCGTGCAGCTGCTTTTGGTAACCTCAGCACGTTTGAAATCAACAGCTACTTCGCCAAATCGAAATGCATCGTGCGAAGCGCCGTTAGTATTCTGCGGCGAGCGACGGAGCAGAGCTTCGATTCGAGCCATCAACTCGATCACCTCGAACGGCTTGGTCAAATAATCGTCTGCTCCCAATTTTAGCCCGAGAACCTTATCGATAGTCTCACCCTTCGCCGTAAGCATCAGCACGGGCGTCGCAATTCCCTTTTGTCTCAGGTCGCGACAAACATCGTAGCCGTTCTTTTTCGGAAGCATTACGTCGAGGACAATTAGGTCAAAATTCTCTGACATCGCAAGGTCAAAACCCTTCTTACCGTCGTTCGCTGAAGTCACACTAAACCCTTCACTGCGGAGCCTGTCCGTCAGCGTTAAGATCAATCCTTCTTCGTCCTCGACGATCAGTATCTTCATTCCATTTCCGCCGCCCGATTCCAGGGGCTCTCACGGCTCAAGACTTATCCCAAAATATCTCAATGCTCTCTGTGGCTAAACTTCCTTTGCAGGCAGCTCAATGGTGAACGTGCTTCCCTTTCCTACCACACTTTCCGCCCGGACTTGCCCGCCGTGTGCCTCTGCGATCTCCTTAACCAGCGAAAGCCCGAGACCGCTGCCGCTGATCTGGGCGTCAACAACGTTCTTTGAACGATAGAAAGGCTCAAAGATCTGCCGCAGGTCGCCCTTGCGTATCCCATTACCCCGATCTTCGACCGATATCTTTATTCTGCTGCCGCCATTTGACGCCGCGATCCGCAGCCACCGATCCTCATCACTGTATTTGATCGCGTTCTGGATCAGGTTATGTATCGCAGATGAAAGTGCATCGCTGTCAGCATGCACCCGAGGAAGGTCTGCGGCGACTTCGGTTTCGATCATGAAACCGCGTTCATTCAGCAAAGGCAAGCTGCTATCGACCGCGTCGGAAACGACTTTTCCTATATCTACGGATTCAAATTTGTAACGCTTGTGTCCTGAATTTGCACCCGCAAATTCGAGGATCTGTTCCACCATTGACGAAAGTTTCCGCCCTTCGCCCTTGATCAAGTTTCCGTACCGTTCGATCTGTTCGGGTTTGTGGGTGACGCCGTCTGCCAAATTCTCGCCAGCCGAATATATAACCGCCAGCGGAGTCCTGAACTCATGTGACACGCTCGAAACAAAATCGATCTGCCGCTGGGCGAACCTCCGCGACCGCATCGCCGATACCACGATCGCCGCAATGCTTCCAACAAGCAATAAATAGATCGCAAGCCCGATCGCCGTGCTCTTTCGTGTTTCCCTGGTGACAAAAGCGTCAATCGAACCTGCCGTATGGGTGGCCAACAAATTCCATTCATCCTTCCCGGTTGTTGTCGTGGACAAAACACGGGTTCGCGGACGCCCGTCCTGATTTGGGGCTATCTCAAATGTGAATGCCCGGTCCTCGCGAACTGCCGAATTGGCATTGGCAGTGTACGTTCGGCTTTCTATATGACTATTTACGACGGTCCCGCTGCGGCGTTCGGCCATCACCTTGGGCAGTGCCTGTCCCGAGTTCGCAAAAAAGATAAGGTTGTCCGGCCGCAAACTAAGCAGATCGGCGGTCGCGTCCGGTTTCGTATCCCTTGTGCACCCGAACACTGCGTTGCCCGAGCGGTCCGTTACCGCCAGCGTGAATTCACCCGCCGAAAAATATTTTTGCTGCAGGTCTGGGAGCATTCGGCCAAGCACCGTTTCACGATCGAGCAATACTGCAAGCTGACCGGCCGGCTCACTCAACCTACCCTCAGGGCCGCGGATGTTTATCGTTTCCCCTTTGCCGCTGACCCTTATCTGTTCTATCCGCTGCCCTGGCTCTTGGATCGGAACAAGGAGCGCGAGGGGGGCGTCGAGGACGGGTGTCTGCACCGGGCCCGCAGCACGCTGGCGGATCGCGGCGATCTCATCAGATGATTCAAATGCTTCGAAAGACCGAGTTTCCGCGTTATATCGAACCTCAGCTTCGTCGGCATTTTTCGGGAAGTAGACCAGTTCACGGATCAGCGTAGGGTATGTTGTATTTTTCTTCCAGAAGTCGTACCGCTCGTTAAACTCTGCAAAGTTCGCCGTTCGCCACGCACTCGCACCGATCTGAAAGTTGAAGAATGCGGCCTGGATCTCGCGGTTAAATTCGTCCGCTAGAGCTTTAGTATCGGTCTCGATCCGTTTTTGCATCCGTTCGCGCTCAGCTTCGCCGGCCTGTTGCAACCAGTTATACTGCAGGCCGAGGAACAACGTCAGCAGCAAAATAACACCGCCTAGCAATATCGATGTGAACCATGAACGCTTCATCTATGAGTCGGGCATGCCACTAAGCCGCCTTCCTGTGCATTATGCAACTTACGCTCGCATGATAACAATGCTTTTGGGGCACATTTTACATCCTTAACAATTTCTTTGCGTCCTGTTAACCACTTGCGGTTTCGCTCGTGGAATAATCCCCATAGTCAGACAGACTCTAGGGCACGACATTTCAAACCCGGCTGGCTGGCAAAACACAAGTTTCTGGAGGCATATATGAAAAGATTCTTTATTCTCTCTCTCAGCACATCGTTATTATTCGTCATGATCGGCGGACTGATCAATACGGTCGGAGGACATCTCAAATCAGATCAGAAGGCAGTGGATATCATTGCCAAAGCCCGCCAGGCGATCGGCGGTGACGCGGCACTTGCGGAAGTGAGGAGCATGGTCATCGTCGGCCGAACTTCGCACACCGTCAAGTTCGAAGGCACCGAACGCATCGAGGGTGGCGAGACGGAGATAGCCATGCAGCTTCCCGACAAGCTTTCACGAAAGGTGAAGATCGGCAATGCTGAATCCGCCACGGGTGAACGCCATATCATGAAAACACACGACGTCGTCATTGTGCGCAAAGGCGACGGTGAGACAGTTGATTTAGTAGGCAGAGATGGTGAATTTACCACCAGAGACGGCAAAACGATAATACTTCGCGACACGACCTCGCCAGACGGCTCCGCGCAAGCGGGTCAGCCGAAAAGGGTTATCGTGAAACGTGAGAACGGTGAGTTTACGACCGAGGATGGTAAAAAGGTGATCGTACGGACAACGCCGGGCGGAGGCTATGTTACCTGGACTCGTGACGGTGATCCGCAGATAGAGCAGGTCATCGTCCGCGGCGGCGAACCGGGCGGACCGCACGCTGGCGTTCGGCAAAATGAACTGCTTCGGACGACACTTATGCTTCTGCTCACCGCTCCCGAAGGCATAGACGTTTCCTACACCTTTGCCGGTGAAGGCAACATCGACGGCAACGCCGTAAATATCGTTGCTGCTTCATTTGCTGGGTCGACGTTTCGGCTGCATATCGACAAATTCACGAATTTGCCGGTAGCGATCGGATACACCGGACGCCAGATGCCGCAGATCGTTAGGTTCAAGAAAGATGCGGGCGATGGTGCCGATGCGGCAGCGAAGGCCACGATCTTTACAAAAAAGATGGACGCCGAAACCGGCCAAGCCGATCTACTCGTTAAGCTTTCTGATTTCCGCGGAACCGGCAGTGTTCAACTTCCCTACCGGTGGACGACCACGTCTAACGGTCAAACGAACGAGGTTCTTGACGTGACGTCGTACGAACTGAACCCTGAGAACATCGCCGATCGTTTCTCCAAACAGGCAGTGACGATCCGCTTTCCAAAAGTCCCCGCAGTTCCGGAATTGAAATAATTCGCTGCTCCCAAAGTAATGAAACCTCGACATGGCGACCGTTATGTCGGGGTTTTATTTTTCTCTAGCGAGGTCTTCCATCACAGCCCTTATTTCGCCGTAACTATAATCGTCACCGAGATGCACCTTGACTGGCGAGATCGCATTCTCCACCTTCAGTTCGATGAGTGCTTTTCTTATCATATCGATCTTCGCCGGCTCGACGATCTCCTCGACGGTGACGCGGCCGTCTGAAATGAAGCGGCATAAATGAGTCTCGATCGTGCTCACAGCCAGGCCGCGCGACTTTGCGATCTCAGCGATCGTGTTTCCGTCGCGAAACAATTTATAGGTCGTCGAATACGTATCATCTCCGGTCGGCTTCCGCTTCGACGTCGCCGCTGTCCGCACGGGCCCACGCCGTTCGCTTATCTTTGACCGAAGTCCATTCTTTTCGCAGTGATGCTTTATCGCCTTGAGAAAAGCCGGGCAATATTTCTCGAGCTTGAACGCCCCGATGCCCGAGAGCTTTGCTATTTCACTCGAGTGCTGCGGAAGGAAGGCCGCCATTTCTATCAGTGTCGCATCCGAAAAGATGACATACGGCGGCACACCCTCGCGATCCGCCAGCAACATCCTCACGCGTCGAAGTTCCTCGAAAAGGTCCTTGTCATAGTCGATCGTTTCGACACCCGACCGCCGAAGGTCCGCGTGCGTCAGCTTGTGAAGTTCCACGGTCCGCGTTCCCGTCAAGACTTCTTGCCCCTTTTCGGTCACCGACAGCGTCGGAAATTCACCGGCAGCTTTCTGCAGATATCCTTGCGCGATCAGATCCCGAAAGTAAGCCGACCAATCTTCTTTCGAAATGTGTGCCCCAATGCCATAGGTCTTCAAGTTCAAATGTTCCAGCCGCATCTTCTGAGACTTCGATCCGCGCAGCAGATCGATCAAATAACCTGCCCCGAAGACCTGTCCCGTCCGCACAGCCGCGCTCAATGCTTTCTGCGTGATGATCGTCCCGTCGAACTTTTCGAATTCGGTATTACAGTTGTCACAGTTCCCGCAATCTTCATTTGTAGTCTCCGAGAAATACTCCAGCAAATATCGACGACGACATGTCCGAAGCTCACCAAACTCCGCCATTTGGTCCAGCTTTTTCAGCATCACCTCGCTCTGCTCGGCGTTGCCATCCACCTCAACAAAGCCCTTCAACTTCAACACATCGGCGATCGAATAGAACAACAAAGCCTCACTCGGCAGCCCGTCGCGGCCCGCACGGCCCGTTTCCTGATAATAACTTTCGATGTTCTTCGGCAGGTCCATATGAACGACAAACCGGACGTTCGATTTATCAATGCCCATTCCAAATGCGATCGTCGCCACTACGATCTTGGCCTCATCATTCAAAAATGCGTTCTGGTTCTGCTCGCGAACACGTTTCTCAAGGCCCGCATGATAAGGCAATGCAGCATATCCCTCGGCACGAAGGTCCTCGGCTACCCGCTCGACCGATGCACGGCTCAAGCAATAGACGATCCCGCTCTCATCCTTGCGGGATTCGAGAAATTCGAGCAAGCGGTAAAACGAATCGCGTTTTGGTTCGACGGTGTATTTGATATTCGGCCGGTTAAAGCTCGACACGAAAACGTCAGCCTCCGGAATCGTCAAATGCCGGAGAATGTCCTTCCGAACTAGCTCATCAGCGGTCGCCGTTAAAGCGATCACCGGCACATTTGGAAATTCGCGTTTGAGCACCGACAGCCGCTGATACTCCGGCCGGAAATCATGGCCCCAACTTGAGATACAATGTGCCTCGTCGATCGCAAACAGGGAAACATTTATGGACGCGAGAAAATCAACGAACTGGTCGCCGCTCTGCAGCAGTCGCTCCGGTGCGACATAAAGCAGTTTCAAGCTTCCTGACCTTACGGCACGAAAGACTTCGACCTGTTCGGCGGCCGTCTGGGTTGAATTGAGAAATCCAGCGTTGACGCCGTAGCTCCGCAATGCGTCGACCTGATCTTTCATCAACGCGATCAGCGGCGAGATAACGAGCGTAAGCCCGTCAAACATCATCGCCGGTATCTGATAACACACCGATTTCCCGCCGCCCGTCGGCATCAGAAGCAGGCAATCGCGGCGGTCAAGCACGGCTTCGATCGCGGGTTGCTGATGCATCCGAAAGTCGTCAAAACCGAAACGTGTTTTCAGTATTTCTCGGGCGTTGGCAATGGTCATTGGTAATTGGGGATGGAGGTCTGCATCTATCAGCTTGCCGCAATTGTTTGAGCTCGCTTGGCGGCGATCGCGGGAATGATCTTTCGCGGTGTTTCTATTGCGGCCTTGATGTGGCGTTCGTTAGTAAAATGCCCGGCGACAAAGATCCCGGGGACGTTCGTTTCAAATGTTTCCGGATCATAGACCGGGACTTCGCCGTACTTGCCTTCACCTATTTCTACGCCAAGATCCTTCATCAGCGATAGCTCGGCATCCGACCCGACGAGCACGAAAACGACATCGTTCCGCATCGTCACGCGTTCGCCCGTCTCGCTTTCAAGTTCTACCTCGTTCTCGCGGATCTCGATCACTTTGCCGAGAAAGAAAAGCTTCAGGCAATGTTCTTTCAATTCCTCTTCGAGCGGCTGCTTGACCCAGTTCTTGATACAACCTTGCTTCGGATCGTTGTTCTCCCAATCCTTACGAAATATAGCGAGCGTCGTTTCCGCGCCTTCCTGTGCCAAAAATAACGCCGCCTCGCCCGCCGAATTGCCGCCCCCGATGATCAGTGCATTTTTCTTCACCCACGGATAGGTCTCGCGAAAAGTGTCGTGGACTTTAGGCAAATCTTCTCCGGGCACGTTCAACTTCCTCGGATGGTCCATCGCCCCGATCGCGAACAGAACATTGCGGGCGTAATAATTTGCATTGGTTGTCTTAATATCGAATAGCTGTTGCGATGATTCACCCATTATCAACGCATTTGCATCTGGCAACCTAAAGACGTCTAACACTTCTTCTTCAGTCCTTATGCAGAGCTCATTCTCCAAAACAAAACGAACATAATAAGAGAGTAACTCTTCCCGCGTAGGCTTTTCACGAGCCGGCTTCAGATCGCCCGCACTAAACTCTAGCTCGTTCGTCGTCGAAAACACCGTCAGCCCGACCGGATAGTTATAGATCGTATTCCCGATCAACCCTTTCTCGATCACGACATATCTAAGGCGAGCCTTCTTAGCCTCAAACGCCGCCGAGATCCCAGCCGGCCCCGCCCCAAAAATGATCAGATCGAACATATTGAATTCAGCTTATAGCTAGCTATTTTCCAAACGCTTCAGGTACTTTGTCAGCTCCTCGATCTGCTGATGGGTCAACTCCATATTCCGCTTCGATTCCATGTATTTCTGCCATTCGCCGGTCATCGTCAGAGCTTTCGTAACGTCTTCGTCGAGGGCGTGGGCGGCAACGACGAGCAGGTCACTGAGCGCCTCGTTTGCGTCCAAAAGCGATTGAATGATCGTATACGCCAGCCTGGCATTCTGCAGGTTGATATCTAATTCGTCCATACTTGATTCGTCTGACATTCTATTCGTTAATCGGCGGATTTTCAGCCGTAGGTGGAACCAGCCAGAGAACTGTATTTACACCATCGGCGTTGTCCACCCTGACTACCGTGATACGTGGCAAGTGTCTGCGTGACAGCGAATTCTGGATATCCGTTTCACGTTTGGCAATCTGCGATGCCGTTCCATAATTTACTATGTACGCTGCGGTCTCGCCTTCATCGATCAATAGATTCCAGAACCTTTGAATTCTTTCATCGAATTCTGACCGCGTAACTTCTCCGATCTCATCCGCTTTCTCCGCAACGAATGGTTCATCGGGGGATGGTTGTGGTATCAACCCATCCTTTCCAATAACCCAAAGTTCAGTCGTAATTTGCCGACGGTATCCCCCCGTTCCAGCGAGAACGCCTTTCGAGTCAATTTTTCGAAAATACTCTTTGTATTGCTTTTTCAGTGCTTCCGCCGACTTTCGCGGCTCGCCTGGTCTTGCATACACACGCACGGATAGACTGGCATCCGGATATACTTTCCTTACCGAGGCGAAATCGTTTAGTTGGGATTTCCAGCCATCCTCGCTAGAGTGGACGAACTCAGAAAACTTGTACGTGGCTTCGGGTTCAACAAGTTGGCCGAAGTACGGCGTCTGTCCGGCCGCGGTTGCGACGATTGATACCAAAGTAACCAAGAACATTCTTAACACGATTAAGCCTCCTTTACCGCAATGAAAGGTATACTTTCAACCTCAACTTCTGACGTCGCCGAAATCAGTCTCGTCCCTGATTGTAAATAATCATATCGCACAAATGCGAGTGCGATGGTTTTATCCAGTTTCGGCGAGAACGTTACGGATGTGATACGCCCTCCATTTTTGCCATCGGCAGTCGTCAACTCCGACCCGGTTGCTATCGCTCCCGGTTCTGACACGATGAGTCCGGTTAGCTGCTTCGCGACGTGGCCGCGGAAGTGGATGCGGGCGATTATCTCTTGGCCGATATAGCAGCCTTTGTTGTATGAGATCAGCCCGTCGAGGCCGAGTTCGGGGACAATCGTCGTCTCGTCCATATCGATGCCATAGAGCGGAATGCCGTTTTCGATGCGGAGCGTTTCATATATCTCGTTGGAGATCGAAACTAACTCAAGCTGACCGAGAGTCTCTAGAAACGCTTCCGCGAGATCGCTCCCGACAAAACAACCAACACTTCGCCCGCCTTCGTATCGAACACCGTCTTCACCAAGCTCGACCGGCGGCACGTAGCCAAACAACTCAAAATATCGAAACTGCGATGAAACGTCTTCTACAACAAAATCCCCGGCATTTGTAAACCGAAACAAATTGTTAAAAACCTTTTCCCGCGTTGCTTCTTCGGTCTCGAACAGAAATCTGTCGCCCTGCCGCAACACGCGAACGACCGCCAGCAACCGGCCCTGAGCATTCGGAAACGCCGCCAGCATCTGCTGCCCGTCCTCCAGCGTTTTCATATCGTTCGAAATCAATCCGTCCAGAAACTGCACAGCCTCTTTGCCCCAAACGGCGATCAATCCCCGCGGCAATTCGATAAATCCCGCCCCGCCCGACCGGATCTTGTTGTAAACATCTATGTCCATTCCCTCAATCTTAGAAAATCGCCGGTCAAGAAACCACTTCGCAATAACTCAAGAATGATAATTATCACTTTTCAGTTATCACCTATCACTTATTCCGAACCCGGCCTTAGACATTTCAGCACTTCGGTTTGCTATAATGACCCAATAATATATGAGCCAACTATCAGAAGCACTTATCCTGGAATCGCTTAAGCAGATCATCGACCCCGACCTACGAAAAGACATCGTCACCCTTGGTTTTATTCGCGATATTGCGATCACCGGCGACGACGTTTCTTTCCGTATCGTCTTGACGACTCCTGCCTGTCCTGTAAAAGAGCAGATGGAGGCCGAAGCGATCGCGATCGTAAGCGGAATTGAGGGCGTAGCCAACGTCAATGTCACGATGGACGCCGAGGTTCCGCAAGGCCGCGGGATCGCAAACAATGTGGCAATTCCCGGCGTCAAGAACATCATCGCCGTTTCAAGCGGCAAAGGCGGTGTCGGCAAATCCACCGTCGCGGTCAATTTGGCCGTGGCCCTGGCAGCTCAGGGAGCAAAGGTCGGGATCATGGATGCCGACGTTTACGGGCCGAATATCCCCATGATGCTCGGCACCGGGTATGATCAGCCTGAGGTATCGAACGGTCAGTTGCAGCCGGTCGAGGCTCACGGGATCAAGATGATCTCGATGGCGGTGCTGGTTCCGCGTGATAAACCGATGATCCTTCGCGGCCCGATGCTTCACGGCGTCGTGCGTCAATTTCTGACCGATGTAAATTGGGGCGAGCTTGATTATTTGATCGTCGATATGCCTCCCGGAACCGGCGACGTTCAGCTCTCGCTGGCGCAGCTTGTGCCGGTCCAAGGTGCCGTGCTTGTCACAACGCCGCAAGAGGTCTCACTTTCGGATGTTCGGCGCGCGATAAAGATGTTTGAGCAGGTCGCCGTTCCCGTGCTTGGAGTGATCGAGAATATGTCCTACTTCATTGCTCCAGATACCGGCATTAAATATGAGATATTCGGCAGCGGCGGAGGCCAGCGCATCTGCGACGAATACGACCTGAATTTCCTCGGCCAGGTTCCAATGGGAATGGAAGTTCGCGAAAGCGGCGACAAGGGCATTCCGGTCGTCGTCGCCAACCCCGAGTCACCTCAGGCCGCAGCCTTCCGCACGGTCGCCGAAGAGGTCGCCCGCCACATCTCGATCGAAGCAATGAAGCCGGAGCTAGTGATAATGTCAAAAGCCCAATGAATTGGCCTTGGGACAATGAAAAGGACGACGAACGCTTTGCCGAAACTCTAAATGACGGCGTATCAGCTTTGTCCGATCGCGCGACCTTGATTCGATTCCTGGCATTGTCTGGTGGCGTCGTCGTTCTGATTTGGATTGCCGTGCTGTTTGCACCGACTGACGTGCGTTCGGCGTTTGCAACGATTCATGGTTTGAATAACAAGATGTCGGTTGCGATATTGGCTATCGTATTTGGATTGGGAATGTGGCTAACATACTGTTTTTTCAGGCTGAAATTTCCGACTATCGAAGAGACAGATCTCGAATCGGACGTATTAGGCAGCTACGCTTATCAAGCTAGTTCCAACCGGCGGTGGCTGGTCTGGCTTTTTTCCGCGGTGGGCGGCATTGTAAATTTATTGGCGATGGCTGTGGTGACCATTGCTCTCTCTGGCTCAACTGAATAGATTGGCAGCTTGACGCCCATTATACGGCTTGTTTTTTTGGCAAGAATTCGTTAATATTGATTATAATGTAAGGATTCGTTTGGCGGATTCGAAATTTTAGTAGGAGATTATAAGAGATTATGTCAGCAGTAGCAGCACCGAATGTTGAATTGGGCGTAACGGAAGCGGCGTCGGTAGAGATAAAGAAATTTCTCGCCAGTGAGGACGATCTGCCGGAAACAGCAGGCCTTCGGGTTCGCGTTGTGCCCGGCGGATGTTCAGGCTTTCAGTACAGTTTGAACATTGAAGAAGAATCAAAGACGGGTGATTTCATTCTCGATAAATTCGGGATCAAGCTTTTTGTTGATATGTTTTCGGCCCAATATCTAAACGGCGTGGTGGTTGACTACACTTCGAACATGATGGGCTCCGGCTTTACGTTCGAGAATCCAAATGCCACCGGCGGCTGCGGCTGCGGCACTTCGTTCTCGGCCTAACGCCTAACATTTTCCTCCTCACTCGACCTGGCTTGGCGGCCAGGTCTTTTTTTTGGGGAATCAGTGATCGATTAGACGTGTCTGAAACCATACAAAGGACAACTGATAGGACGGCGGGGGGTCGCACCCCGATTCTTCCCATACGAAATAAGGGAAGAATCGGGAGAGCGAAGTTCCGGAGCGAAAGACGCGCTTGCGGTCGACCGCCCAAAGATGCTATTCTCATTTTTAGCTGAGCAACCGGCGTCCGCATTCAGACCATTTCATGCCGGTGACACTTTGGTGTCGGGTCGCTCAGATCAACAACAAAATAAGACAGTTCGAACGTTTTGATGAATCTGCGTTGTAGATTTGTTTGTAACTCTGGTTTTTCACTTACCTATTTCGGCGAAAATTATATCGCCATGCCTACGTTCTTCAAGTCGAATAAAATTTAGGAGCTATAAATTTTGACAGATTTCAAGAAGATCTCGTATCTTTTCATTTTTGTGTTCGTATGTGCGTTTGCCGTGATTCCGGCAACGGCCCAGGACAGGCAGCGAGTCGTAAGAACCGTCTCAAGCCAACCGATCAATCAACCGCCCGCCGCACAACCCGCCCCGGAAAGATCGAGACCCGTCACCTCACCCACAACCACCAACAGCACCCGTCGGATACTAACAAACGAGATCACAGTCGCCCCGCCGCCGCTGGTGACGAAAACCACCTCTTCAAAAGCAATTAATGCCGGAACGTCTGCAGTTCGCCGCTCGATGTATAACGCCGCGGTCACGAACAACATGCTTTCGGCGATCCAGAGCCGTCTCGGGATTCCATATCTTTACGGATCGAATGGCCCAAATCGTTATGACTGTTCTAGTTTCGTATGGGCTGTGTTTGGCGACGCAGGTATGAATTTCACACGAACGAGCGCACGGTCGCTGTGGGAAATGTCTGAATCGGTCACCGGTGAAGAAAAGTATATGTTTGGCACACTGGTCTTCATGAACCGGCTCGGCCATATGGGTATCGTTGCCGACTCCGAGGGTTTTTATCACGCCTCGTCGAGCAAGGGCATCACATACTCGAAATTTGCGGGTTATTGGGAAAAGCGCATTGTCGGATTCCGCAAACTGACCGTACCGACCATCGAAGAACTTCGCTAGGCAGAAAAAAGAAACAAACGAATGCCCGGGCCGCGATCGCGTTCCGGGCATTTTTAGTTTCTAAATGACAAAGCCGGGGCGTTGATGTTCGCTTTGAACCTTACTGACCGCCGAGATCTTATCGAGGGAGATGACCACCTCGCCATCGTCGTCAGACAATAGCTTCACGACTCCTCCTCCTGTATCCGCGACCTCGCCGCGAAAGACGGCAGTCCCACCGCAATTGATGTCAACCTGCTGGCCGACCAACGATTTAATTATTTCTTCCATAACTTTGCTTCGCCGCTATTTTAGCCACTATACCATTGAAAGGGCGTCGTGCCCAAGAGTATTACAAGCACTCCGTTGATTGCGATGCATCTCGGCAAATTCGGTCATTTGACTGAAATTCAGTCATAGCGATCAACAGATTAATCAAACTGATGCCAGATTCTTGACATTTGTTGATGTTTGTTATACATTGTTTACTGTGAGCGTTTAAGCTGGCGCTCACAATCTATTCTTCCTAATCGTTTCCTGCCTAACTGAAAGAGAAATTCAGGAGAACCTACCAAAATGAACCGACTCTTTATCCTTTCGCTAGTTTTCGTCGCTGCGATCCTGTCGTTAGATTTCTATTCTTCCACGACTTCGGGAAAGGACATTAAGCTCGTCATGTCCGAAAATCCGGTCCCAGGGCGCTACATCGTAGTCCTTGATGAGAAAGCAATGTCCGCAACGACCGACCGCTTTCAGGCAGAAGCCGCTGCTCTAGCGGTCGCTGATCTATACGCTGCCAACGTCGATAAGGTCTACACGAGCGCTCTCAAAGGCTTTTCCGCTGAGATGTCGGCCGAACAAGCTCGCGAACTTAGCCGCGACGATCGCGTTCTATATGTCGAAGAGGACTCAGTCGCATACGTCAGCAGTTCGCCAGCCAATTCCGATTGGGGACTAGACCGCATAGACCAAAGAGAACTACCGCTTAATGGTGCATTTATGTATGCCGAAACGGGAGCAAACGTCAACGTATATGTTATCGACACAGGAATTCGTCCGACCCATCAAGATTTTGGTGGAAGAGCTTCGGTCGCCTTTGATGCCCTGATCGACGGCCAAAACGGGATCGACTGTCACGGCCATGGGACGCATGTCGCGGGAACGATCGGCAGCACGACGTACGGCGTCGCCAAGAATACAAATCTATATGGCGTTCGCGTTCTGCCCTGCACGGGCTACGGGCTGGTTTCAAATATGATCAGCGGGGTAAATTGGGTAAAGGCAAACCGCGTAAATCCGGCCGTTATCAACATGAGCATTAATGTCAGCGCAGTTTCGAACTCCCTCGATACCGCGATCGGGAATACGGTCAATGATGGCGTAACTTTTGTCGCATCAGCGGGAAATCAAGGGGCCAATGCATGTCAATATTCACCGGGGCCCGCCCCAGGGGCGATCATCGTCGGTGCGACCGGAAACAATGACGCTCGTGCTGCGTATTCGAACTACGGCGCATGCGTGGATATCTTTGCTCCCGGAAGCTCGATCACCTCATTGGGCATATCGAGTGACACCGCAACCCGCGTTATGTCAGGAACATCGATGGCTTCCCCAATGGTTGCCGGAGCCGCGGCTCTTTATTTAGAACAGAATCCAACCGCCAGCCCTTCGACTGTTGCAAATCGGATCGGCCTTGACGCGACCGCAGGAACCATAACTAATATCGACACCGTCTCGCCGAACAAGCTCCTATACACCTGGCTCGGTGGAGCTGAGCCGCCGACACCGGCTTCCGTCACGATAGTAAAGGAAGTCACCACCGAAGCCGCCGGTACGGCATCTACTGAATCATTCACCTACTCCGCCGTAAACATCGGTTCATCGAGCTTTTCTTTAGTAGACAACGACATCGAACCAGCCGACCGCTTTACGAACTCCGGCGTATTCCTATTCAACGCGGCGAATGCCATCACGGTCACTGAAGAGGCGAAACTCGGTTGGCAATTGAACTCGATCAGCTGCGTCGAAACAGCCGGCGAAGGCCTGCCGCATACTATCAATACAGTGGTTGACGTCGGCTCCCGTTCGGCAAATATTATCGTCGAAGAAGGCGAAACCGTCGTCTGTACCTTCCGCAGCCAACAGCTCGCTCCAACATCGGCGCCCGGATCGATCTCCGGACGGCTGACCCTGGAGAACGGCCTTGCACTCAGAGGTTCCAGCGTTCGTGTGACCGATATGTCGACGGGCCAGGAGTGGTCCTCCACAACTTCTTCGTTCGGTTACTACAACTTCAGCGACCTACCGACCGGCACTCTCTACATGGTGTCAGTCGACGAATCGAAGCGACACGTCTTTTCGCCCGCAAACCAGATGGTCACACTCGACGGCGACCTACAGGGTATCGACTTCTTCGCGATCGCTCGGTCCAACAACTGACCTCAGATCTTTTTTCCCATCGTTCTCTGAGCCTAGGCGGTCCATATGGGCCGCCTTTTGTTGTCTATGTTGTGCCCCTTAGGCGTAGGCACATGTTTCCGGTAAAAAAAGTTTAAAATAAATCTGGATTTTATCCCGATTAGTCGTATACTAAATGAAATCGTCAAGATGGCCAGAATTCGTAGAATACGAAATCGAGGCAATAGTGAACTTTGGGAGCGTCTGAGCTTAAGGTTCGTCTGTTCGAAAGGTCGTCATTGCGAGGATTGGAAACCGGCATTTTTAAGCTGCTTTTCGGAATTACCCCGGGTCATCAGAGTTTCTCTTGATCCTTCCCGCAGGTAGCTCCGGTTTCACGTCTATACATTTTCATAAAATAATGGAGTAAAGAGAATTATGAGTTTCGCCCCCAAACTATATTTGAGAACCGCATTGGTATTTGCCATTTGCACCGTTACGCTTACAAATCATTCGATCGCACAATTCAAAAGCGACGTTACGTCGGACAACTTTGACAAAACGTCAGATGCAAGGTTTTTGATTGCGCCCGAACCTGTCATTTTTGCCGGTTCCGGACGCGCTGGGAATCCGAAATGCGCTGATCTTAACGCCTCTGACGATCCCAGATTTTCACACCTCAGCCAAGACGATGAATTCAAACTGGATTTTGGTTCGCCGAATGGCACGTTCTCGATTCCCAATACCGCGTACTCGATCACTACAGTTTCAAGCGGCAATACAATGACTTCTTGGTCGCTAAACTCCGCTCCGTACGCTTTCCTCGTATCCGCAGTCATAGTTAAAGGCGGCGACCAAGCGTACGTGTACCCTTATAATCCGCTTTCAGCGGGGGATACCGGGCAATTCATCACGGGCAGTCAAAACGCGATCAGCCATCTTACATTCTGCTTTGAACCATTTAGCGGCCCCTCATCAGCGCCGGTTACTATCGCTGGACGTGCTTTGACTCTGAACGGGTATGGTGTTCCGGGAGCACGGATCGAGGTCATGAATTTAACGACCGGTGAGGTCATGATGGCCACTACCAATCCGTTCGGCTACTATGCCTTCAAGGGAGTTACTTCCGAAGTAACTTACATGGTAACTATTTCGCATAAACGTCATCAGTTTATTGATAGCCAGCGTACGATAACACTGAACGAGGACCTCGTAGGGTTGGATTTTGTAACCGCCTGGTAATCGGAGTCAGGTCGAACACAAACAAAGGATGGGAGAACAAATGTTCTCTCATCTTTTTTTGCTTCACCATCTCTGGGTCACGAAGCTTGGCTAGATCGGCAGAATAAGTAGTTAAACTCTTCCCATTCTGCATCGAGCAACATATTTTCGCGATCCTTCAATAAAAATCTGGAATCGCCGGGTATTAGGACTATTCTTAGGCAAATGATGAAACAACATCCCGTCTAAATAATACGTGGGCAGATCGGGATACTTCGCTTCAATTGGGAAAGAGTTTGGAAGTTGTATTGCACATCGCGATCACCTTTCACAAAACTCACGAGATTGACCGGGACCGGCGAATTAAGAAAACGGCGAAGATTTATTGACATGGCAGTAAATATCTGATAGATAAACAGTTATTCCCATTTCCGCATTCAGCTCATTAACGCTTGGTCGCCGTATCACGTCATTACCCCTTGACGAGAAAGATCGGTCCCAAAGTGCGGCGGAAATTAATTTGTAGTTATGTAGGTTAAAGGAGTAAAGAGACATGAACATCCCCCAGATTTTCAGATTCAAGAACAATCTGTTTTCGGTTGCATTAGCTTTTGTCTGCGCCTGTGCACTTTCCGTCAGCGCGTTCGGGCAACTTCGCGAAGCAGGCAGCCCGAACTCGCGAAACGCTGAGGTCGCCGCCAAAGCGGTTGCTTCTCCCAGTTTGGCACCTGAACCGATCCAGCTGAATGCAAGCTATGCACCTTGCAAGTTTATGGCGGATTCCGGTGACGAAAGGTTTTCCCATCTGACCACTGCGTGGGAAATGTTCTTTAATTCGGGACCTGCATATCCCGCAAATGTTCCGCTCGTAGAAGCATTACCACTTCGGCAGTTATTCTACATGGACCCCAATCCCGATATGTTCCTGACGATCAACAACATCGGAAACAATAGTTTATCGGCTTGGAATCTCTCATGGACGAGTCCGGCCGCTGTAGATCGCTTTGTGGCCGCTGTTGCGGTTCGCGGCACCGCGAGTTCAGCCTTCAATGTTTATCTTTATCCCGATCTAAGTGGCGCCGATTCGGGTCCTTTCACGGCGCCTTCTGGTGCAGAGATCACCGAGGTAAGATTCTGCTTTGAGCCGTTCTCAGGTCCGTCGTCTGCACCTGTTGCGGTCGGCGGTCGGGCATTGACGATGAATGGATCCGGCGTCGGCAATGCTCGGATCGAACTGATGAATCTGTCCACGGGTGAGACGACCTTTGCAATGACCAATCCGTTTGGGTATTACACATTCAAAGGCGTTCCGTCCGAGGCGACCTATATGATCACAGCGTCGCACAAGCGTCACCAGTTTATCGACGGCCAGCGAACGATAACGATCAACAGTGACCTTACGAGTCTTGATTTTGTATCGGCTTGGTAGTCACGTCCTCGAACGAATTTGATCCAGTTAACGACAAAAAAGGGAGGCCTAAGCCTCCCTTTTTCTCTTTCTTTGAAGATCATCTATCTTCCCCACATCCCGCTTCTTCGTCCCGCGTCTGCCCAACGGCTTGACCGATGATCGACATTTGACCGATTTGGTCGAGTTTCACTCCCCTTCATACTCGAGTACGCGGCGGCGATGATCGCGACATCACGTTCTGTCACTTCAACATCCATTCCCGATTCGCGCCTCTCCATAAATGCATCGATAAACCCGGTATCCAACCTGCCCGCAACGAATTCCGGATCTCGTATTACCTCTCTAAAGAAAGGTAGTGTCGTTTTTATCCCACCGATCTCATATTCCTCCAGCGCCCGCAGCATCCGGCCGATGGCTTCACCGCGGTCGCGACCGTATGTAGCCAATTTCGAGATCATGGGGTCATAAAACATCGACACCTCAGCACCTTCATAAACCCCGCCGTCGTCTCTTACGCCTGGGCCCTGAGGAATGCGAAGCCGGGTAATCGTTCCCGGCGACGGCAGAAACCCGGTCTCGGGGTCTTCCGCATAGATCCTGCACTCGATCGCGTGGCCGCGAAGCACGACATCGTCCTGCCTGAACGACAGCTCATTCCCTGCCGCAACGCTGATCTGTTCGCGAACCAGATCAATGCCGGTAACAAGTTCGGTCACGGGATGTTCGACCTGCAACCGCGTATTCATCTCCAAGAAATAGAATGACCGGTCGAGGTCCGAAACAAGGAATTCTACGGTTCCTGCTCCGACATAATCGACGGCCCTAGCTATCATTACGGCGCATCTTCCCATTTCCTCACGAAGTTCAGCAGAATTTATCGGTGACGGAGCTTCTTCGATGACCTTTTGGTGTCGGCGTTGTATCGAACATTCACGTTCAACCAAATGAACGTGATTGCCTTGTTTATCAGAGAATATTTGTATCTCGATGTGCCGCGGCCTGACGATGGCCTTTTCCAAATAGATCGCGTCGTCGCCGAAACTCGCCATCGCCTCGGATCTTGCGGCATCGAAAGCGTTCCGCAGTTCGCTTTCGTCAACGACAAGCCGCATTCCCTTTCCGCCGCCGCCGGCCGAAGCCTTCAGCATCACCGGATAGCCAAATTCCGAAGCGGTTTCGGCCGCTTCTTCGGCCGACTTTAACGCGGTCGTAGTACCCGGAACGACCGGAACACCTGCCCCTATTGCGATCTTTCGGGCCGACATTTTTCCGCCCATTGCTTCCATCGCTTCTGGCGGCGGACCAATAAAGGTAAGGCCAGCGGCATTCACTTCCCTGACGAACTCAGCATTTTCGGATAAGAAACCGTAGCCAGGATGAATAGCTTCGGCTCCCGAATCTTGAGCAGCCCTGAGTATCTTGTCGCCCCGCAGATAACTCTCCGATGACTGGGCAGGGCCAATGTGAAACGCCTCGTCCGCCATTCGAACGTGAAGCGCATCGCGATCAGCGTCCGAATAGACCGCAATGCTGCCGATGCCGAGTTCGCGGCAGGCTCTGATCACACGGCAAGCTATTTCCCCTCGGTTAGCTATAAGGATCTTATTGAACATAGTTCGCAGGCGAACGCATCAGACCAGCATCGAATTGCCTTGGTTTCTCGGGTCGTAACGCACGCCGACCTTGGCTCCGGGGGCGTACTTGAGCGGATCTTCCATCTGCTCGGCGGTCAACATTTCGGACGATTCGAAGTCCACACCGTTCAGTGTATAAACATAGAACACGATCTCGCGGGCATTCTTGGCCGGCTCACTATCAGTGATCCGCCCGTCTGTAATGCGTCCGCTGGCAACGAGGAATCGACGCCGCTCTTCGTCCAGATCGACGGTCTTCTCGCGTTTGAAAAAATTGAAAAGCCCCATCGTTAATCCATTATCAGCGGTGTTTTATTATATTTCGTTCGCAGCCGGTTAATTGCAGAGAGCACAGCCGGCCTTTGAATTATACGCGCTTCGAGCGGACGTTTGCCCGGAATATCAAGCATGATCAGACCAAGCAAGATCGTAAGAACTCCTTGTCCCGGGACGCCGGGAAGCGACAAAAGTATGCCCAGACAGATAAGAAAGACACCAAATAGATTCTTAGCGATCACCGCTCCCCATCGGACGATCCACGGACTTCCCGGCATAAAATCCTGAACATAATGCGGGCTGAAATAGTTTGCCGGTATCTTGACCATTACAATGGCGATCGCGGCAAAGCTGAATGCCAGCGACGCCAAGAAAATACCGACACCGATCAACACTCTGCCGATCGTCACGCCCGCCCAGATATCGCCAAACCACTCTGTCACCCGGCCTCCTGCTCAGCATCGATCCGCTTGAATTCTTTCCAGATGTAAAACATCCGATGGACGAGAGTCCAGATACTTCCTATCGCGAGGACCCATAAAACCTGGGGCATACGATTAAACAGCCAAAAATCCGAATTCCAGTCCCAGGTTGACAGTGCCCCGATGACCAACAGAACTATTCGCTCCGGGCGTTGCAGGAAGCCGACATTCGCCTTTACGCCAAGTGCCTCTGACCGTGCCGTCGTGTAGCTGACCATCACGGATCCCATCATCGCTACGCCGCCCAATATCACATTAATGATCGAATGCTGAGGCGTATTACCCGCATAGAAGACCATGATCCCGAGAAACGCGACCATGTCTGAAAGCCGGTCTAGTGACGAATCAAGGAAGCCGCCGAATCGTGTTACGTTTCCGGTCAACCGTGCGACATTGCCGTCCAGCATGTCGAAGATGTTCGCGATTATCAGGACGATGCCTGCCCAAAAGAATTCGCCCATCCCGAAAAGCACTCCGCAGCCGATGTTTATGGTTACGCCGACCGTGGTCAGGATATTCGGCGGAACGCCCAGCGACGCAAGCCCGCGAACCATCGCGTCGATGATCCTGATAGGTGCCTTTCCTATGCTTGCTCCTAGCATTCTTTTGCGTTCGTTTGAGACCTAATCCTGATCGTGGATGGTCGTCAGACGGCTCAGTTCAAAATTGCGCCAACCGTTCGGCGTTTTAACCTTAACTTCATCGCCTTCTTCTTTTCCCATCAATGCCTGGCCGATCGGCGACACGGTTGAGATCAACCCATTTTCGGGGTCGCTTTCTTCCGATGTCACAAGTTTATATGTGACCTTTTCTTCTTTTTCCAGATCAAAAAGGATCACAGTCGAACCGTACGCTGCACGGTCCGTCGGGATCTTCGTCAGATCGATCGAATCGACCTCTCCGATCCGCTGATGCAGCTGTGCAATACGCGCTTGAACGATGTTCTGGCGTTCCATCGCTGCCTTATACTCCGCATTCTCGCGGAGGTCGCCAAATTCGCGCGCCTTCTGTATCTCTTTCGGAAGAATGAAATGCAGTTCGTTCTCCAACGTATCTAGTTCTTCCCTAAGTTTTCTTTTAACTTCTTCCATAAATTGCTTGAGTTCTGAAACGTTTACTTACAGGTCTGATTCCCTCGGTGCAGCGAACGAAATGCCGATATCCCGTGCAGTTCTTACCAGCTGTCCGTCGTTCGGAACGGTCTTTATGTTTGCACATGCTTCTGAGAGCGGAACGGTAATGATTGTCCCGGCCTGAAGCGCCACCATTTTGCCGACTTCGCCGTCGGCCAATGCCCGGACCGCGCATGCCCCAAAGTTTGTGCCGAGCATCCGGTCGAAAGCGTTCGGGCTTCCGCCACGCTGAAGGTGGCCAAGCACAACACACCGTGATTCTTTGCCGGTCAATTCCTCGACACGCTGCCGAACGCGGTCGCCTACGCCTCCCAGACGCATCTGCTTAGCGTCGAGATACATTTCGCCGCCGCCCACCTCGACAGCGCCTTCGGCAACAACGATGTTAGTGAAGCGGGAGCCTTGGCTCTCGCGCTCATTTACCTTTCTCACTACGGACTCGAACGAGAACGGTATCTCCGGGATCAAAATTATGTCTGCGCTTCCGGCCAATCCGGCATGCAGTGCGATCCAACCTGTGTTACGGCCCATGACCTCGAGTATCATTACCCGGTCATGCGATGCAGCGGTCGTATGAAGACGATCCAACGCTTCGGTCGCAATATCGATCGCCGTCATAAAACCGAATGTAAGTTCGGTCGCGGCAAGATCATTGTCGATCGTCTTTGGCACGCCGACGACCGGAAATCCGCGTTTATGAAAATGTTCGGCTATCGCCAACGTTCCTTCGCCACCGAGAACGATCAGTGCTTCTATCCCGAGGATGTCCAGGTTTGCAAGTGCCTCCGCGATCGGCATTTCGGGAATGTGCTGCGCACCGTCAATCATCTGTACGAAACTGCCTCGGTTCCTGGTTCCAAGTATCGTGCCGCCGCGAGGGAGAATTCCACTTACCGTTTTCGGCGTTAGGACGGTCGTCTGCGTTGCACCCAAAATTCCTTCGAAGCTGTCTTCGATTCCGATGACCTTCATTCCGAATTCACCGACGGCGGTCCTCACGACCGAACGTATTACCGCATTAAGGCCGGGAGCGTCGCCGCCACCGGTCAGGATCCCGATTTGTTTGTACATAACGAAGCTGCTATGAGCTATTTTAACCCATCGCAACGGATAAATTGAATTGGCGGGTTTATCATTCTTAAAAAGATAGGACGAACTTAACAAAATAAGTTCGCCCTTGATCTCGGTTAACTTACAGAGGCTTATTTGGACGCCAGATTATTTCCCGCTAACCGCTGGGCCTCTGGCATTACCTCAATTGCTTTCAGAATCTGCGGGTCACCTTCCAACATTACCTGGACACCGGCTTCATTTGAATAATTTGCCGTGGCAAGCTCCATTCGGATCCGCATCCGGGCATAGTCCTCAAGTGCATTCACATTTTCAGTCGTCAATCCATTCGCTTTGTCTGCGACAGCATGCGCCCTAAACGCCTCGAAGAGTTTGTCGCCAACAATAAAGGCGTCTTTCGGGATCGACCATTGCTGATTCTGCTTTTCAACACGAAGATCTTCAAAACCAGCAATTTTGCCAGCCACAAGCTGCCTCGCAAAATAGAATACCGCGTCGTTCATTCGGAAGGTCAATGGCGTAAATTCTGCGGCCTTTGCAACAACATCGGGCTCGATTCCGCGTCCGCTCATCAAAGTGCGGCCGTCCGGAAGCGTAGTCGGGACGCCTGCCGGTTTCGGCTTCGGTGCTTCGCCATCGCCGCCATTATTACCGTTCGAGTAATATTCGTAGATCGAACCGCTGGAATAATCACGCTGGATCGTACGTCCGAACGGTGTGTAATATCGTGCCGTTGTCAGTGTCAGCCCGGTGCCGAACGGCAGCGGAAAGACCCGTTGCACAAGGCCTTTGCCAAAGCTGTCGGTACCGACAACAAGGCCACGGCCATAATCCTGGACAGCACCGGCGACTATCTCAGAGGCCGAAGCCGATCCGCCGTTTATCATCACTACCAAAGGGATCTGATCCGGTGTGCTGCCACGTGATTTCAGCTCCTGGCTTGCCGCATAACGCGACCGCCCTTTCACCGATACTACCGTTTTGCCGCTAGGAATAAAACGGCTTACAACGGCGATCGCTTGCGGAAGCAAGCCCCCGGGATTGTTGCGCACATCGAGGATAAGACTGGTCATCCCCTGCTTTTCCAAGGTCTTGAGAGCATCATTAAGCTCTTCGGCCGTGGTTTCCTGAAATCCGCCCGTTAGGCCCACGTAACCGACGCCATTCGAGAGCATGAAATAATTCCGGATCGACGGCAGCGGGACCCCGCCGCGTGTGAGCTCAAGATCGATTGGGGTCGACGATTTGACGCGTTCGATCTTGATCTTCACCTTCGACCCGCCCTCGCCTCGAACATTTTTTGAGACCTCCGCGCTCGTCCATTCGCGAGCATCTTTGCCATCAACTTCTATAAATCGGTCACCATAACGGATACCGGCCTGATCGGCAGGCGTCCCCGGGATCACAGATTGAACATACACGCCGTCGCGATGTTGTAGGATCGACACGCCAATGCCGTAAAACTGTGACTGCTGTTCTTCGAAAAGCTTTCGAAAATCTTCGCGGGTGAAGTATTGCGAGTGCGGGTCCAGCGACCACAGCATACCCTGGATTGACGTATTCAGCACCTTTTCGTGGTCGATCGGGGTTACATACTTATTGTTTACAACTTCGACCGCCTCTCGGTAATCGGCTGAGATCTTGGCTGGGGTTACAGAGGTGTCTGCCGAGGTCGTCGAAGGAAATTTTCCAAGAACGCCGCCGAGAATTGCCCCGAAAGCGATGATGATAAGTGCTGTAACCGCGAATCTTTTACCCATTTATAAATACACCAAACTCTAAAGAATATAGCATGATTTAGTCGCCGTTCGTGAGTGAAAGGTTGTAGGCGTACTTGGCGCAGCCGAAGGAGTGCCCGCAATCGTTCCATTAGTACGCTCTTCCAGCGAATGAAGTTTTTTAAGCGGGTTTTCAGAACGAGCACCTCTGGAGGCTCGAGAATCCGTGTGAAAGACGGGTCTAGCGGGAAACTTATGGAAAATTAAGCCAAATCCGCTTGTTTATGTATCGTTGTCCGCTTAAATAGACACGAGCGTGTTTTACAAAATTTCGACAAAACCTTAAGATTTGCTTTTTGTATGTCCACAGAGATTTCTATTGTTATCCCCGCATTTAATGAGAAAGACAGGCTCGGCGGAACTCTCACGGCTATGCTTGACTACGCCCGGTCAAGCAAGCAGACCATCGAGATCATCGTGGTGGATGACGGGTCGGCAGACGCGACCGCAGAATGCGCACAAGAAGCTTTTTCATCCGGCGGCGACGTTAATACACAGGTCATCCGATACGAGAAGAACCGCGGAAAGGGCTACGCCGTCAAGACGGGACTGCTTGCCGCTAAGGGTCGAATCGCCCTGTTTTCCGACGCCGATCTTTCGACACCGATAGAAGAGATGCCTCAGTTGACCGACCCGATAGCCAACCGAGAATATGACGTTACCTTCGGCTCGAGGGCTCTCGACCGGACGCTGATTGGCACTCACCAACCGTGGCGGCGTGAGCAAGGCGGAAAGGTCTTCAATCTGGTCGTTCGGCTAATGACCGGGATGCCTTTCTGGGACACGCAGTGTGGGTTCAAGGCGTTCAATTTAGAGAAGTTTCGGCCGCTTCTAAACGTCATGCAGATCGAGCGGTTCGGGTTTGATGTCGAGTTTTTATACGTGGCCAAGCTTCATGGCTTGCGACTAAAGGAGATCCCCGTCCGCTGGAACGACGACATCCGCAGCAAGGTGAATGTCCTGCGTGACAGCGTTCGAATGTTCGACGAGGTCCGCCAGATCCGCCGGAACGCAAAGAAAGGTGTCTATGATCTTTGATCTGTCCAGGCGTTCAGACTATCCCTAATTGCTGTTATTATTAAGTAAATGACCGCACGACTTAACGTAAACATCGACCACGTCGCCACCATTCGCGAGGCCCGAAAGACCATCGAACCGAGCATCATCACTGCCGCTGTGATCTGCGAACAGGCCGGGGCGAATGGCATTACCGTCCACCTCCGCGGCGACCGGCGGCACATTCAAGACCGCGACATTGAGCTGCTTCGTGATGTGGTAACTACTTATCTGAACGTCGAAATGGCCACGACCGACGAGATGATGGCCATTGCCGAAACGACACGGCCGGACGCAGTTTCTCTAGTCCCCGAAAAGCCGAACGAGGTCACGACCGAAGGCGGCCTGAACGTTGTTGGCAATTTCGATGGCGTAAAAAGAGCGGTTGATAGGCTGAAAGCGGCGGGCGTTTTCGTCAGCATTTTCATTGACCCCGACACAGAGCAGATAGACGCAACTAAGCGTGCTGGAGCCCAACAGATCGAGCTCTGCACCGGCGAATATGCCGAACTAACGCTCGGTTCGCGTGCGATGCATGGCGACGGCGAACGCAAGGCCGCTGACGCCGCCGAACGCATCCGGAATGCCGCCGTTCACGCCAAAAGCCTGGGCCTCATCGTCGCTGCCGGTCACGGCCTTACGTATCGAAACGTCGCCGCCCTCGCCGCAATTCCCGAAATAACCGAATTCAACATCGGCCACAACATCATCTCCCGCTCTGTCTTCGTTGGCCTAAACCAAGCCGTCCGAGAAATGATCGCCGCGATTAGTTAGACACGCGTCTGTGAGGTAAATATGCGTATGTTTGATCCACTACATCCCGGAAGTGTGTTGCGAGATTATTTGGGCGATGTTTCGGTGACCGCTGCGGCCGCGCATCTCGGGGTTACGCGGGCCGCCCTTTCACGGATACTAAATGGAAGTGCCGGGGTCTCCGCCGACATGGCCCTCCGCCTCTCCGAGGCCCTGGGAACAACGCCTGAACTCTGGGCCGGAATGCAATCGCAGTACGACCTATGGAGGGCATCAAAGACTAAAAGGCGAAGGGTGCGAAAACTGTAACGGCCTGAAGCATTAAGTATTCTCAGCAGGGAACATTTTCTACCGAATGGAGTCTAATCATCTATGCTGGCATTAAAAATACTAACGACTTTATTTGCCTTCAGCATTCTTTTTGCGGCCTCCCATTCGATCTCTGCTCAAGTCGATTCAGTTAAAAAGCCATCGGTTGACTGCTCAACGATCGAAGTCGTCGAACCGCCGAAAGGAACAACGATAATCTCATTCGGGGTCTTAAACGGGCGGGCCTTGCACCTTGAAAAACCTGCGTTTCCCGCCGCAGCTTTGGCAGTGGGGGTACGCGGCGATGTTCAGGTGAGCATCCGTATTGACCCAAGGGGCTGCGTTAGCGAAGCGAACGTCGTTTCAGGCCATCCACTTCTTGCATCAGCATCATTAAACGCCGCCAGGAAATCATCTTTCGAGCCAATCACGATCAGCGGTAATCCGATTTGGGTTTACGGGGTCATCGTCTACAAATATCTTCCCAAAGAAATGAATTGGCTCGAATTGGGCTACCATTTCAACAACTTCGAGATGATGCTCGAATTGTTTCCAACCACGCTGCCCAACCAACGCATTTTGATCGAGAATGTGAGTTCTGCTTCATTGGAAGAAAAGCAACAAGCCTTGGATTCCATAAGCTCTGGCATCATCGGCCAGGGGGTCGTCGATGCAAAAAGTAGATGGTTGTTTATGTTCGGAATATGGCTAAAGGAGTTCGATCGGCACCAATCCGCCGACGAGAAAAGCAAGAGGCGGTTGTCTCAAATGCTCGATTCAGTTCCCGACGGCGTAAACCCCGACGTGACTCGTAAGGCGAGACTGCTTCATTCACAAACCGATCAAGAAGAGTTACAAAAACTTCTTCAAATGATCAAGACTAATATGTTTGCCTTAGGCAATTGATCAAGTCCTTTGTTAGACATCGAAACACGACACCAGTCTATTTTTCTCCCTCGACCGTTATCTTGCTGTTTCGGTCTGATTGCGCGAGTTTGCGGTCGTTGCCGTTAAATGCGTCGATGTAGATTCGGAACGTGCCGGGCGTTAGCGGTTTGTCTACCATGAGTGACGTGCCGTCGACGCGCCTGCCCACGTAATCGAGATCAGTTTCCGCACCGCTTGCGCTGTCACCGTGTACGCTGACCTTATAATATGTGGCGTCCGGATAAGGCTCCCATGAGATCTCCAGGCCGTCCGGCGGGATCTTGGCACCGCCTTTCGGGTTGGAAACTTTCAAGTCATTTTTGAAGAGATGGCTTTCCGGTGCAAAAAATGTTTTGCCGGCTTCGACATTGTATTTTGCTGCCGAGATCATTCCCGACGTAGCGAAAACGTAGAACGGCGTGTTAAAAACCTGAACGGTTAGAGCCTCGTATGTCCCCGGAGTGACGTCCTTTATAAGGTATTCGCCGCTTTCGTCGGTCTTGGTTGTGTATGACCTGCCGTCACAGCCGCGGCCGTACTGATTAAATTTTTCGCAAAGCTTCACCTCGACCCCGCTCGCAGGCTGGTCGTTGAACAAGGCCTTGCCCTGGACGTTGGCCTTATCCGCAACGGGTGCTTCCTTTTCGACACCGGTGCCGGACGGAATTGTGCCGTCGCTCGCCGGCTGCTCGACGGTTTTAACGATAGCCGAATTGCCCGGCTTAGACGGCTGGTTTGATTGGTTAGAATCTTCTCTGGCAGAATTGCAGCCAAGAACCAACCCAAAAAGAACTGTGCTGATAATAAAAAGATTTGTGTAGGCGGACATTTTGCTTCACCTCCGAAGTTCGAGAGATTGTAGCAGGAATCTCCCTAGAGTAGAAGCGAGAGTTGACGTCCAAAATGCTACGGCTTCAGAAGGGACTTCAACGCCTGGCCGGTGTAGCTTTTTTTTATGCGGGCGACTTGTTCCGGTGTGCCGGTCGCAACTATTTTGCCGCCGCCGGAGCCGCCTTCGGGGCCTAGGTCGATGATGTGATCCGCGGATTTTATGACGTCGAGGTTGTGTTCGATGACGATGACGGTGTTGCCTGTATCAACGAGCTTTTGCAGAACGTCGAGTAACTTATGAACATCGGCGAAATGGAGTCCGGTGGTTGGTTCGTCGAGGATGTAGATGGTCTTGCCGGTCGCTCGTTTGCTCAGCTCTTTCGCAAGCTTTATCCGCTGAGCCTCGCCGCCGGACAACGTCGTGGACGACTGGCCGATCTTGATGTAGCCGAGGCCGACATCGAGCAGCGTCTCAAGCTTTTGCCGGATCGACGGAATGTTTTCGAGCAGCGGCAGAGCGTCTTCGATGGTCGTGTCAAGCAGATCAGCGATCGATAGGCCCTTGAACTTCACAGCCAGCGTTTCGCGGTTGTAGCGATGCCCGCGGCAGACGTCGCAGGTGACATAAACGTCCGGCAGGAAGTTCATTTCGATCCGCTTCATCCCGCCACCTTCGCAGCCTTCACATCGCCCACCCTTGACGTTGAACGAAAATCGTCCGGCCCTGTAACCTCGCTGTCGCGACTCCGGCAGCATCGCGTAAAGGTCTCGGATCGGTGAGAACAGACCGGTATAGGTCGCAGGGTTCGAACGCGGCGTGCGGCCGATCGGCGATTGGTCGATCTCGATTATCTTATCGACCAGTTCGAGTCCGTCGATGCTGTCGTGCTCGAGCGGTTGCACATTCGACTTGTAAACGTGGCGATAGAGAGCGGGATAAAGTATGTCCTCGACCAACGTCGACTTGCCTGAGCCGGAAACGCCAGTCACGACTGTCAGCAGGCCGAGCGGAAATTCGGCGTCGATGTTTTTCAGGTTGTGGGCCTTCGCCCCTTTTACGGTGATGCGGCTGCCGTTCGGCAAGCGGCGAAGCTCGGGGATCTCGATCTTCACGTCGCCTTTCAGGTACTGTCCGGTCAGCGACCCCTTCGTATTCTCGATCTCCTCGGGCGTACCAAACGCCACAACTTCGCCGCCGTGCGTCCCGGCAAGCGGGCCGAGGTCGATCACGTGATCGGCATGCTCGATCGTTTCCTGATCGTGCTCGACGACGAGAACCGTGTTGCCCAGGTCGCGAAGCTGATGGAGCGTTTGTAGCAGGCGCATATTGTCGCGCGGATGCAGTCCGATGCTCGGTTCGTCGAGAACGTAAAGCACACCGCGAAGTTGTGAGCCGATCTGTGTCGCCAGCCGTATCCGCTGGCCCTCGCCGCCGGAAAGTGTTCCCGATCCACGGTCTAGCGTCAAATAACCAAGGCCAACAGCGTCGAGGAAGCTAAGGCGAGCGTTGATCTCTTTCATGACGAGGCCGGCGATCTTTTCTTCACGCGGATTCAGCGTCACCTCGCCGAAGCGTTTCACCGCGTCGGATATCGGCAGCGATGTATATTCGCCGATGCCTTTGCCGTTTATTCGAACGGCGAGGCTTTCGGGCTGCAGTCGGGCACCATCGCAGACAGGACACGGCACGGGAGCGACGAGCTCAAGAAGTGCTTCACGCGTCTTCTCGGACGGCGGATTCTCCAGCCGTTCCTTCATCGCTTTCAACGCACCTTTCCAGTCGTTTTCGTATTTGTACTCGCCCTGGCGAAATGTCAGACGCTTTTTCGTGCCGAGGAGAAAAGCATCGCGGATCTCGTCTGGCAGCTCGGCAAATGGCGTCTGCATGAGTGCCACGTCGGGAGCCGCCGCTTCGCCCGCCTTGGCCTTCTTACGCTTCCCTTTCTTGCGTTCCCTCGCTCCGCTCGATGGTGGTTCCAGCGTGTCGCCGTCGACGTATCTTTCGATGATCGCGAGCAATGCTGACTTCAGAAATGACGAACCAGACCGGTCCGCACCACCTAGGAATTCGAGCTTCGCAACCGGCAGCGTTGGGTCCGGCACGATCTTGTTAACATCGATCTCCATCACGGAACCGATGCCCTGGCACCGCTTGCAGGCGCCATAAGCTGAGTTGAAAGAGAACGAACGCGGCTCGAGCGTCGCGATATTTATACCGCAATCGATGCACGCCATCTTCTCAGAATAGAGCTTTTCGTCACCGTCAATTACCGATACCAGAACAGCACCATTGGTTAGGTGGACGGCGGTCTTAACGGATTCCGTCAGCCGTTCCTTCACGCCTTCTCTTATGAGCAGGCGGTCGACAACGACCTCGATCGTGTGATTGCGGCGTTTGTCGAGAATGATCTCTTCGTCCAACTGTCTCATTTCGCCGTCAATACGAGCCCGAATAAATCCGTCCTTGTGAAACTTCTCCAGCTCCTTCTTAAATTCGCCTTTGCGGCCGCGAACGACCGGGGCGAGGATCATCACGCGTTCGCCTTCCGGCAGCGTCAATATGCCTGAAACGATCTGCTCGACCGATTGTCGAGTTATCAGCGCTCCGCATTGATGGCAGTGCGGTTGGCCGATCGACGAGAACAGCAGGCGAAGATAGTCGTAGATCTCCGTCACCGTTCCGACCGTCGAACGGGGCGAGCGCGAAACTGTCTTTTGCTCAATGGATATAGCCGGCGAAAGGCCTTCGATCGAATCTACATCCGGCTTCTCGAGCTGATCGAGAAATTGACGAGCATATGCAGAGAGCGATTCGACGTATCGCCGCTGACCCTCGGCATAGATCGTGTCGAAAGCAAGTGAAGATTTGCCCGAACCCGACAGTCCGGTTATCACCGTAAACTTGTCGCGCGGAATATCGACGTCGATATTTTTTAGATTGTGCTGGCGTGCCCCGCGAACGGTGATCTGCTTGATGCTCATTACAGTGTAAAACTCTGACTACTGTCGAAACGAGTATTCTAACAAACAAGACAGCTCTTACAAATAGGGTCAACTCGGTCAGATCCGGTGAACGGCAGAGTTGAGAAATACTGAGCTTTATTAGAAAATTCCGGTCATGAGCATAGAACTCAATCACACCATCGCCTGGTGCAGCGACAAGAAAAGGTCAGCCGAATTCCTGACCCGAATTCTCGGCCTCTCTAAACCGCGGCGTTTCCTGCATTTCCTGGTCGTAGAGCTGTCAAACGGCGTCTCCATCGACTATTTTGAAACTACGGAACACATCGCCATCCAGCATTTCGCGTTCCTGGTGAGCGAAAAAGAATTTGACGAAGTTTATGAACGGCTATCAAAAGGCGAGGTCGAAATTTGGGCTGACCCGGCACGAACCAAACCCAGCGAGATAAATCGACACGACGGCGGCCGCGGGCTCTATTTCCTGGATCCGGACGGGCATATGTTGGAGATCATTACGCGGCCGTATGGAAGCGGTTCGTAGTTCGAGATCAACCTAGCTTTTCGTCGTCAGTCATACCAGACTGACGATCGCCCAGAGCGAAGCGGTTGCGATGATCACCCAGAGGATCGAACCCAGAGCAAATGGCCGCCAGCCGACCTTTTTCAGCAGCTCACGCGAAAGGCTGAGGCCGATCAAAAACAAAGTTACCGTCAAGCCTGCCTTTGCCAGGTTCACTAGCGAATCGAAAATACTTGGAGGAAACCATAGCGGCGCATAACTCTTGATCGCCGCCGCACCTACAAAAAAGAATATGAACCACGGAATTGCGACCTTCGACTTTACTCCCGATTCGCGGTAGATGAATGCAAGCGCGAAAGCGATCGGGATGATCCAAAGTGCCCGGGCGAGCTTCACTGTCGTCGCCACTGCCAGAGATTCCGGGCCGAAAGCTGTCGCAGCGCCCACCACCGAACTCGTGTCCTGAATGGCGATCGCCGCCCACAAACCAAATTGCTCCTGCGAAAGCCCAACCGCCGTGCCAACCAGCGGGAACACAAAAAGTGCGATAGCGTTCAGAACGAAGATCGTCCCCAGCGAAACCGACATCTCTTCATTCTCAGCTTTGATCGCCGGTCCGATAGCCGCGATGGCGCTTCCGCCGCAGATCGCCGTTCCCGACGATACCAACGTCCTGATCCGCGATGGCACCTTGAGCAAATGACCAATGACAGCACCGAGAAACAATGCCCCGAAAACTACGCTGACTATGAAAAGTATGCCGTTTTTGCCGGACTCGTATACCGCGCCCAAATTCATGCTGAACCCAAGCATCGCCACCGAAGCCTGCAGTAGATATTTAGCCGGCCTTCCCGAAAGGTCGGGAAATGGATGACCGATCGTCAAAGCCATCATAAGCCCAACCGCGAGAGCAAGCCCCGGCGAGCCATACGGCGAAAGGCAGAAGATCAACAGGGCGAAGAAAATTATCTTGGCGAAGGACATACGAAGCTGAAAAGTATAAATGAAAAAAGGGAAAAGGACACACGCCCTTTTCCCTTACACCATTCTCAACGCCGATCTCCGCCTATCGAAGTGAACCAAATACGACCCGTAATATGGATGTCGTTCGACCGACCGGGTCGCGGCGGATCTTCCGTTCTTCGTCCGCGATCAGCAAAAACAGGCCGTCCATCGCCTTTTGCGTAACATATCCATCAACGTCGCTCGCGTCCTCGCCAAATGCCTTCCCCAAAACGCCATAACGCCCAATGAGGCTTTTGTATTGCTGCGTAACGCCGACCTTTTCCGTCATATCTTCTACGATCGGGCGAAACTTCACGCGTAGCTTCTCTTCGCTCGTTCGGCGAAAGAACTGCGTAGCCGCATCATCCTGGCCGCTGAAAAGTATGTTGCGGGCATCGGTAAAGCTCATTTGCCGCACCGAATCGACAAAAACATCTATCGCGACCGGAACGGCTTGTTCCGCTGCGCTATTCATCGCCCCGACGAACTCATCCACGCGTCTTCCCTGACCAAGAAACCGCAACGTTCCTTCCATCTTTTTCAGCCCGGCTGGAAGCGGAATTCGGACACGCGGATTGTCGAGATATCCGCCTTCTTGTCCAAGGTCGTTGACCGCGTTGCGAATACCGACATTCAACGCTTCCTTCAATCCGCGTGAGATGTCGACGTCCGAGATGGACGTCTGCCGCCGCGTCTGGGCAACCGAAGCTGACGTCGCCAGGATCGAAACGATCGCAAATGCCGCAATGAACCGAATGTTCTTCATAACTTTCCTCCAGAACCCAATGCGTCCCATGACAGTTCATCGGTCGACTGACTGTATGATTATAGAGTTCGCCGGATAGTTCACCCACTATTTACGACATGAATCGACGAAATCGGCGATATTGTCACTTCGACTTTCCCTGATTGGCGACCGCCTCTTGTGCCGCCGCTATCGCCGCCTCGTCGCCCAGATAGTAGCTCTTGGTCGGCTTCAGGTTTTCGTCGAGTTCGTAAACGAGCGGAACGCCGGTCGGAATATTGCGGCTCAAGATGTCTTCGTCCGAGATAGTGTCGAGATATTTCACCAACGCCCGAAGGCTGTTGCCATGTGCTGCGATCAGTATTCGCTTCCCTGCCTGTATCTTCGGTGCGATCTCCGTCTGGTAAAAGGGAACGACCCGCTCAACCGTCTCCTTCAAAGATTCGGCACGCGGAAACATTTCCGGTTTGATCGACAAATACCGCGGATCCTTGCCGAGCCAGCGTTCGTCGGCCTCTTCTAAAAGCGTCGGGAGAACATCGTAACTACGCCGCCAGGTCAGTACCTGCTCTTCGCCATACTGCGCCGCCGTCTCGGCTTTATTCAGACCCTGAAGCGCGCCGTAATGCCGCTCGTTGAGCAGCCACGATTTCGTCTCGGGTATCCACATCAGGTCCATCTCATCGAGGATGATCCATAGCGTCCTGATCGCCCTCTTCAACACCGATGTGTACGCCTCGTCAAAGACGTAGCCCTCAGCCTTCAGAAGCTGTCCCGCTGTCGTCGCCTCAACTCGGCCCTTTTCCGAAAGGTCAACGTCCTTCCAGCCCGTAAATCGATTTTCCTTATTCCACTGGCTCTCGCCGTGACGAATCAATACAAGTTTGTGCATAAATTTTATTGTTATTTAACCAGGAGCATTTAGTCGAAACTTATAGCTTAAAGCTAAAGGCTAATAGCTATCTTTCGAACCTCGCCTACCAGGTACAACGAGCCCGTAACGACAATTATAGAATTTGGGGGCGTGTTCTGCCTAGCTTGCCGAACAGCCTCCTCGACGTCAGAGGTGGCGCAAACAATTTTCGTCTCATCCAAATGTTCAGGTAAAAACTCGATTAGTTCCTCTGCCGAGTAAGCTCGCGTGTTGGATGGCCGCGTGAGTATCAGCCGATCAACCACAGGCAAAAGGATCGCCAGCATTTCCGCAACGTCCTTATCATTCATCGCTCCGAAAATAAGGGTAATTGGTCGACTCTCGAACCCATCAATAAAGGCGGCCATAGCCTTGGCACCGGCGACATTGTGCGCGCCATCGAGCAGATATCGGTTGCCGACATACTCGAGACGACCCGGATGCCGAGCATTCTCAAGACCGTCTTCAACATGTTCGTCGGACAAAGCCAGTCCACATTCGTAACGGAGAATATCGGCCAGCATCACGGCGACTCGACCGTTCTCGACCTGGTGCCGGCCTTTCAGACCCAAGACGAGATCGCCGTACAAGTTGTGTTCCGTGCGAAACGAAACAACAGGACTGCGGTTTATCGTATCTGTCGCCCAATCAATTACTTCGCAGTAAGTTAACGGAACAACCCCGACCTCGTCGCAGCGGGCCAGCAAAATCATCTCTGCTTCCGCGCACTGCTCGCCAATCACCACGCGGGAACCTGACCGAATTATCGCGGCCTTCTCCGCTGCGATCTCCTCGATCGTGTCGCCTAGATATTCCTGATGATCGAGCGCGATCTGCGTGATGGCGGCGATTTCTGCATTTGCGGCTGTCGTTGCGTCCAGCCGACCGCCGAGGCCGGTTTCGAGTATTGCCAGCTCGACTTTCGCCTCGGCGAAGGCAAGCAAGCCGATCGCCGTTACCTGTTCAAAATAGGTAGGCGTGTAGCCAAGTTTCTCTTCCGCCAAAAGCCGCTCGGCTGTTTCACGAACAAGCGTCGCAAGCCGGGCAAATTCGTCTTCGTTGATATCGATTCCGTCGATTCGTATCCGCTCGGTTATCGAGGTCAAATGCGGCGATGTATAAAGCCCAACCCTGATCTCGGCCTGTCGGCAGATCGAATCTAAAAACGCACAGACCGAACCCTTGCCGTTCGTTCCCGCGACCTGCACTTTGAAATACTTCTCGTGGGGATTCCCTAGTGCGACCAACAATACACGGATATTCTCCAGCCCAAGCTTCATCGCCTCGACCTCATTGCCGAGCGAATAAAGATAGCGTTCCGATTGTTCGAAATTCACGTTTGCGTGCGAGTATGCACCATTCTGAATTAGTTTTTGACTGTCGGATTCATCATAAAATCCAAAGTCCGGACGATGGCGTCTTTCATCTCGCGGCGGTCAATGACCATGTCGACCATTCCGTGTTCGAGCAGGAATTCGCTGCGTTGAAAGCCTTTGGGGAGTTTCTGGCGGATGGTCTGTTCAATGACACGCGGGCCGGCGAATCCGATAAGTGCCTTTGGCTCAGCGATTATTACATCTCCGAGCATCGCAAAGCTTGCTGTAACGCCGCCGGTCGTCGGATCTGTCAGGACCGAAATAAATGGAAGCCTTTCTTCGTGAAGCATCGACAACGCCGCCGAGATCTTGCCCATCTGCATCAGTGACAGCGTTCCTTCCTGCATTCGAGCTCCGCCGGAGGCAGAAAAAACGATAACTGCGCCGCGATGTTCGATCGCTCTTTCGATCAGCCGCGTGATCTTTTCGCCAACCGCCGACCCCATCGAACCGCCGATGAACGACATGTCCATCGCACCGACGTAAGCTTGATGGCCGCCGACCTTACCGCTGCCCGACACGATCGCTTCGGGCAAACCCGACGACGCCTTTGCCGCCTCGATCCTATCTTTATATGGTTTTGTGTCAACGAATCCGAGCGGATCGGCCGAGGTCACTTCTTCGTCAAGCTGCTCATATTTGCCATCGTCGAAGAGCGTCGCAAGACGTTCGCGTGCTGAATATCGAAAGTGATGATCGCAGTGTGTGCAGACCTGTTGCGACTCGATCAGCTCGCGTTTATAAAGCGGATTCTCGCATTCCGGGCACTTGACGAAAATGCCCTCGGTCTTTACGGTGCGTTCTTCATCGGCACCCTGCCCTTCGATCTTAGGCTTGTCTCTTCGAAACCACGACATAATATTGCTTTTTACAGAAGGTAAGCCTAGCATATCCCGCCAAGCTTTGTCGCAGTAGGTCAACGAAGGATGCTGGTCATTTCGTTATGTATGAGGCCGTTGCTAGCGCATATCGGCGGGGTGTAAATGCTGAACCGCGAACCGTCATAATAGCTAACGATGCCGCCGGCTTCTTCGATCAACAGCTTGCCCGCCGCCACATCCCACGGGTTCAGGCCCTCTTCCCAAAAGCCGTCAAACCGCCCGCAGGCGACGTACGCCATATCGATCGCCGCCGAGCCGTCTCGCCTTACGCCACGCGACGCGAGCAATAATTCGGTCAGGTTGCGGGCGAATTTCTCACGTTGCTTGATATCGTACGGAAAGCCCGTGACGAGCAGCGAATTGCCCAGCTCATCCGTCGCCGAAACGCTTATCGGTTTACCGTTCAGCGTCGCTCCGTTTCCTTTCTCAGCCGCGAAAAGCTCATCGCGCGTCGGGTCAAACGTTACACCCAGAATGATCTCGCCGTTATGCTCGAGCGCAATGGTCACACAAAAACACGGATAGCCGTGGGCGTAATTCGTTGTTCCGTCCAGCGGATCAATGATCCATCTATATTCGCCGTCCCCGCCGATCACGACCGCCTCACCCGATTCTTCGGCAAGGATCGAATGCCGCGGATGATGCGACTTCACGCGATCGATTATCAACGCCTCCGACGCCAGATCGGCCTCGGTCACCAGATTGATATCGCCCTTCTTGGTGACCGTCGTCCGGCCAAACTTCTCCAACAAGACCCGCCCCGCATCCCGCGCGGTCTCGATCGCAAAATTTAACATAGCTAATGATGACAGATTAGAGCGGAGTTTCGGAATAGGTATCAGATGATACCTATTCGCTGACAACCTAAACTTCCCGCTTTGATGTTTTGAGCGATGCGATGAGGAGCTTTTGAAGTTCTTCGCAATCTGCGATCATAAGCTATCAGCTATTCCGAAAGTTCCGATCGGCGACGGCTAAGAATTCCTGCACCTGCTTGTCCCAGTATGGCCAGGTGTGGCCGCCGGGCAATTGGCGGTATTCGTGGCGGACCTTTTTCTGTATCAAGAGGTCTACGAAATCACGATTATTCTGAAACAGAAAATCCTCGGTCCCGCAATCGAAGTAGATGAACGGAAACGCTTTGATCTGTTCCGGCGTAGCTTCGCGGATCATCCTAAATATGTCGTTCGCCTTACGAGTCTCGCTGTCCGCCGGGCCGAATACGGTACTCAGGCTGCGCAATGAAGCGTCGCCGCGGCCAGAGTCTGGATACGTCGCCGCCCCGAGCGCACCGCTGAAACTGCCGACCAGTGAGAACATCTCGGGGTACTTCAGCCCGAATTTGATCGCCCCGTATCCACCCATCGAAAGGCCGGCAATGACACGATTCTTCCGGTCAGCGATGGTCCGAAATCTCTTGTCGACTTCTGGAATTAGCTCTTTGACGATGTAGCTTTCGTGCCTGTCGCTCGGCTTTGTGACGCTGTCGGTGTACCAGCCGTTCTCGCCTTCGGGCGTAACTATGATCGCGTTGGCTGCTTCGCCGTATTCTGCCAGCTTCACGCGATCGGTCCAGTTTGTGTGATTTCCCGTCAATCCATGAAGCAAGTAGATCACGGGGTAACGCTTCGCCGCATTACCCTCGTCGCCGTAACCGACCGGCAAGACAACCCGAAACGGCATCTCTCGACCCATCGAATTGCTAAGAAGCTTTTCGGTTCGGGTTTCGGCATCGTAGAAGGTGAACTCCCCTCTACGGAGAGTCTTGCCGTCGTAAACGGTAAAGATCGAAGTCGGTCCGCCTATGGGAACCTTCGGGGTCTCCGCCGGTTTCTCTTGGGCGACCAGAGCGGCCGGAAGGAGCAAAGAAATGGTGATCAGAAGTAGCTTAGCAAAATTCATCTCTATCCCTCTGTTTTGTGTATAGAACGCATCCGCTGGCGTGCTTTTTTCGATCGCCGGATCGGATTGTTTCGGGTCAGGCTTGAGCCGGCCCAGTCGGACACTTGCTTGAACGGATGCCATTCAAAACTCTCGAGCGGCAGCACTTCGCTCGACGCATCACGAAGCTTCAGCGTGCTGAACGCAACGAAAAATATGGTGAAATTAAACAATGCTCCGATCGTGATCACGAGCCATCCCGGTGCCAAACCGACCTGTGCGCGGTCAAAGAAAAGCTCCCAGAAACGCTCTTTGTCCATCATCGAAGTGCTCGGTATCGGCGACGGATGAATGTAGATCTTCAGCGCCCACGAGAGCGCTAGCAGCACAAATATCCACAGATAGTTCGCCCGCAGCCGCCGTCCGACGGCTTCCCATTCACTGATGGTAAAGTGCGGCGATATCAGGTCAGCCGAGATATGATCGGCCCATTCCTTGTCCGGCGGGATCGTCCGGTGCGAAAGCATCGGTGCGAAATATCCCGTTTCCAATATGCGCACACGGTTCGCCCAAACCTCATAATATCGGTACCGGCGAGCTTCCATAAACAGAAATATGGAAACGAGAATCGTGTTTATCGGTATCGCAAAATGCGGATTGTCCGGCGAGCTGAAAACAAACGAAAGCGTCGCACCTGCCGTGATTACGGCCCAGTTGGTCGTCGCGTCCAGCCGGTTTCGCCAGATGTTCGATCGCTGTATCTCGCCGCGATAGAAATGCACCATGGCCGTGTTGAATTCCGCAAGCGAAAGCTTTTGCGGGATGGACAACGGCGTCGTTTTCGGTTTTTGGCTGCGCTTGCGGACCTCGTCGGCAAGTCCCTTAAAGGAATCGGGTACGGACGTAGTGTGAATGTCTTCGTCGGCCGACGGCGGTTCAGACCGAACTTCTTCATTCATATCGCGGTTCAGGGTTTACGGAAAATTGCGACGGAGAGCATGTGTCAAACTTGAGAATATTCCTTTCGCGGTTGTGATGCAAGGATTTCCGCCCTTCTTCGCGGTTTCGCTATTCGCATTGCCGCGGTTAAACTTCTGAAAATGACATCGCCTGACGAAAATTGGATGCAGATAGCAATTACTGCCGCCAAAGATGCCGGCCGGCTCGGCGAAGTGCCGATCGGCGCTGTTATCGTCGGTGAAAATGGCGAGCAGCTCGCGGTCGCTTCAAACCGCACCATCAATGACTCTGATCCGACCGCCCACGCGGAGATTCTCGCCCTTCGCGAAGCCGCGAAAGCTGTGAAGAACTATCGCCTCGTCGGTGCGACCGTCTATTCGACCATCGAACCCTGCGTGATGTGCGCCGGGGCTCTGGTTAACGCACGCGTCAAACGCCTCGTTTATGGTTCGGCCGACGAACGCTTCGGCGCGGTCCACAGCCGCTTCCAGTTGTGCGACAGCCCGCTCCTCAACCATCGCATCGAGACCGCGTCCGGCGTCCTCGCCGACGAATGCCGCGAGCTGATGCAGGTATTCTTTCGCGAAAGACGAGCATCAACTTGATATTCCGCGGCACTATTCATTAGAATTAGTGATTCGCGGAGAGGTGCGAGAGTGGATGAATCGAGCAGTCTCGAAAACTGCCGTACCTTAACGGGTACCGTGGGTTCGAATCCCACCCTCTCCGCCACTAATTTTCTTTACCCTTAGATCAACACCAAAATGTCTGAACAAGAACGTCACAAGTCGTCTTTTCGGGCGGTTTGCGTTTTATTGACCGTCATTTTTCTCTTGAGCATCGGCCTCGGCTGCAAGCAGATATCCGAACGCATTCGCGAACGGTCGGCGACCGACCCGCCAGCCACGGAACCGTTCGATAAAACAACCATCAACGACAGCGAACCTTTCGCTGACGAGGCCGCACTCGTCAAAAAGACAAATTTCTACATCACCGAGTGCTTCAACCGCTATTCGAACAGCGTTGTCAGCAGCCATAACCGCTATGCATCATGGCTTCGCGATCTGGAGGCAGGCCCGACCGGCCGCGAGACTTTGGTTTACGGCCTCTATGAGATCAGCGGAGACGGCTCTGATTGTGAAAAGGCCATCGCCGACGCTAAGGCCTCGCCGCCGAGCATGCCAGGGCTCGAAGATGCAGCCGAAACCTACGTTGCTGCGCTCAGAACGGTCGTCGCCCGCGTCAACGCTATTCATAAATATTACGATCAGGAAGATTACAAGGACGATAATTTCGAACGCGGCAAGCAGGAACACCCTGCATTGATGCAAGCATTCACCAGGTTTCGCGAGGTGAACGAGACTTTCGCCATCCACGTCGACAAGCTTGAGGACGACGCTGCCGACGCCGAGCTTGCGCGCCTCCGCGACGAACCTGGCCGCGAATACGACACGACCGTTGTCGAGACCGGGATAAAGGCCAAAAAGATCAAGAACATCGTCCAGACCACTGAGTTCGACCTGATCAAACCCGACGAACTCGCCCCGCTCATCGACGATTTTGATAAGTCGGTCGAGCAGCTTCGCATTGACGGGGCAAAAAAACCGATGGCCAGTATCTACATCTCGGCCTGCGATGATTTCACCAAGGCTTCGAAAGAAATGATGCGTCGTATCCGCGACGGAAAAAAAATGAGCTCCACTGAACAACGCCAGATCGCGTTGGGTGCAGGCTGGATGGTCGACGGCTCCAGCGGCAAGGTCATCAAGGCTTACAATGATATGGTCCAGCGGCGGCGAATGTCGCGGATCGGGAACATCAATTTAAACAACTGATCTCCGGAGGAAAAATGCCCCTTAGTAAAAGATTAACTGCGGAATTTCTCGGAACTCTTTGGCTCGTGCTTGGCGGTTGCGGAAGCGCCGTCCTTGCCACCGCATACCCAAGTCTCGGTATCGGTTTTGCAGGCGTATCGCTCGCTTTCGGTCTGACCGTTTTGACCGGAGCTTATGCCCTCGGCCATATCTCAGGCGCTCATTTCAACCCGGCCGTCACGCTCGGCCTCGTTGCAGCGAAACGATTTCCTTCCAAGGAAGCCCTCCCGTACATCATCGCTCAGGTCCTCGGCGGCATTGCGGCCGCCGGCATTCTGTATCTGATCGCGTCGGGTAAAGCGGGTTTCAGCGTTGCAAACGGATTTGCGGCTAATGGTTATGGTGCCGGTTCGCTCGGCTCGCCCGGGGGCTACGCGGTCCATTCGGCATTTGTGGCCGAGGTCGTGATGACATTCTTTTTCCTGATCGTCATTCTCGGTTCGACCCATCGCCTGGCTCCAAAAGGCTTTGCCCCGATCGCGATCGGTCTCTGCCTGACGCTCATCCATCTGGTCACGATCCCCGTGACCAACACGTCCGTCAATCCCGCACGCAGCACCGGCCCCGCGATCGCTGTTGCACTCAATGGCGGAAGCTGGGCGATCTACGAGCTCTGGCTATTTTGGCTTGCCCCGATCCTCGGCGCACTTCTCGCAGGATTTTTATATATGTGGCTTTCCGGAGATGACAACGAAGCCGTAGTTGTGGAAACTATAGAAGAAGAGGTCGTCGTAATAGTCGACGACAGCGGCGATTAAATTCGCTTCAGCCCAGACGGAAAGGTGCAAGAGTGGCTGAATTGGCAGCATTGGAAATGCTGTGAACCTCAAAAGGGTTCCGTGGGTTCGAATCCCACCCTTTCCGCCAGTTTAACTAAGGATGATGGATCAGGGGGTGAGCCCCGAAGCCGTCATCCTTTTTCTTTACAAAATCTTACATTCATTTCGCCCGAACTTCTCTATACTGCTTCTGCTGTTCAAATCAATTTTCTAAGACAATGTTGTTCCCCCGATTAAACCGGAAGGAGTTGCTTCGATATGTTTAGATCCTCACTGACGTTTGTTTCGATGCTTGCGGTTCTGACGGCCGCGTTGTTCAACCCCACCTTTGCTCAGAGCCAGACGCAAGTCGGTTCCGAGGTTCCGGACAAACCCAGTCCCGCTTTCGAAGCCCACCCAAAGCGCGACTTCAAGAAAATCGTCAACGACGAGACAAAGAAGGTCAGTGCCGAGTCGTTCGACCCCGTAAAGGCCGACGCCATCCATGCCCGCCAGCAGCAGCAGGCAAAGAAGGGTTGGTCGACCAAGCAGAAAGTCTTGCTCGGCGCATTCATCGCCGGCATGGTCGTCCTGGTTGTCCTCTTGGCAAAGTACGGAAAAGACTGCATTCGCACGAGCCCCCCAAACTGCAACATCGGCAGCGACGAAAATTGCTACTGCGAAGAATACGCCCCCGAAAAACCGTAGCGATGAATCCCGCATGCGAATTTTGATAACGATATTAGCTATTCTTGCGATCTATGTCGCCATTCCATCGGCGGCCGTAGGGCGTATGTGCTCTTGCTCGGCCGTATCGGCGTGCCTGTCGTTTACGAGAGCTAGCTCCGTTTTTGTTGGGACGATAATCGCTGCCGGTAACCGGGATGAATACGGCCGAATCAATGTCCGCTTTGATGTCAGCGAAAGTCTAAAAGGCGTTACGAGCGAGCTCAGAACGATTCAATTTTATCCGGACAGTTGCATCGTCCGGGATCTGAAAAAGGGAAAAAAGCTCCTGGTCTATGCCGATCAGAATGGTAGCGTCCGTGCCTGCAATCCGACCCGCGAATACAGTCGATCCGCTGCCGAAGTTGAAGCAATTAGGGAGATCCTTGCAGAACCTTCGGCGTTCACGATCCGCGGCCGCCTCGAACTTGATCCGGAAATTTCCCGATCTGCGATCCGCATTGAACTTAGCTACGGAACATCGGTCCACCAACTTGAGATCGATAAAAAAGATATTTTTTCCGTTAAGGTCTATAAAGAAAATAGTTATACCGTTCGGATAATTTATCCTCATCAGACGGATTTGAGCGTGCGTGCGTATCCCGAAGCATTCGCGCCCGAAATCCGGTCAAATGCTAAAGAAAACATCGCTACTTTCCCTGTTCAATATGCGCCATCGACCTGCGATGATCGGAAAATCGAGATTCGTCGATCCTCGGAATAATAGCCTTTCCCGACCCTCTTTAAGTTAACTTCTACAATACTTTTGTGTGTTACCGTACAGAAGAAATGCTAATAAAGCTATAAACTCTGCTTATTGTTGTACAAACACTTTGTGCATTCTCCTGTTAGTCTCCTACGCCGCCGTTCGGCAATTTGAGGATCAAAAATATGAACTCTACTCTCACACGCTCTCTCAGGGCCGTAGTCCGCGCATTGGGCTTCGGCTTGTTCTGCATCACCATCGGTCTCGCTAGCGCACATGCGGCTAGTTTGACCGTCAATACAACAGCTGACTCGGGCGTCGGCAGCCTGCGGCAGGCGATCCTCGACGCGACCACGAACGCAGAGGCAAACGTGGTCACGTTCGCCATCCCGACGAACGATCCCGGCTTTAACGCCGACACCAACGTGTTTACCATCTCTCTGCAGAGCGTTCTACCGGACGTTCCACTCGCAGCAATGACGATCAACAATAACCAGTCTCAGGGCATCACCGTCCAGGGCAACAACACTTTTCGGATCTTTACACTGGTCAACAGTGCGGTCCTCACGATCAATAATCTGACGATCGCCGGCGGCTTTAGCAGCACGCTCGGCGGCGGCATATTTATGGGCAACAGTGCCACGATGACGCTAAACGGCTGCACGGTGCGTGGCAACACTGCCTCGGCAAGCGGCGGCGCCATCTATATGGCCAACAGCGGCACAGTGACGATGTCCGAGTCGACCATCCGCAATAACACCGCGATCAACGGCGGGGGTATTTTCGTGTTCGACAGCGGTACGCTGAACGTCACCGCAAGCACGTTCAACGCTAATGTTGCCAATAATGGCGGCAACGGCGGAGCTGTCAGTCTCGGAACAAGCGGAACGCTTAACGCCACGAATTCAACGTTTGACGGTAACAACGCGGCCCTCAACGGTGGAGCGATCTTCAGCACGCCGTCCGGTGCGACCGTGACGCTCGTCAACACCACCATATCCAGCAACAGTGCAGCAAACGGCGGTGGATTTTATAATGGTTCGGTCGCTACGCTTACCAACAACCTGATCGCACTTAACACTGCCCAGGACGGCAATGACGTTGTCGGCCGCGCAAGCCTCGGCCAGGGCCTCACTGGCAGCTACAACCTCATCGGCAACGCCGACGGCAGCGAGTGGACCGGAGCAAACAACCAGCTCGGCACGACCGTCAACCCGATCGATCCGCGTATCGGTCCGCTGAGAAACAACGGCGGCCCGACACTAACACGCGCTCTTTTGACCCGCAGCCCAGCGATGGACCGCGGCAACAGCGTGACCATTGCGGTCGACCAACGTGGTTCAATCCGTCCGTATGACAACCTTCGGATACCGAACGCACCTGCCGGAAACGGTTCAGATATCGGTGCGTATGAACGCTCATTTTCACCGACACCGTTCGATTTCGACGCTGACGGTAAGGCCGACCTCTCGATCTTTCGCCCCTCGTCAGGCGAATGGTGGCATCAACGCAGCAGCGATGGCGGCAGCCGGGCAGTACAGTTCGGCACCGGCACCGACGTGATCGTTCCGGCTGATTTCACCGGTGACGGCAAGACAGACCACGCCGTCTGGCGTCCTTCGACGGGCGAGTGGTTCATCCTCCGAAGCGACGATAGCAGCTATTATGCGTTCGCATTCGGTGCGAATGGCGACATTCCCGCTCCGGCTGACTATGACGGTGACGGAAAAGCCGACGCGGCCGTTTTTCGACCGTCGGACTCGACATGGTATATCAGCAATTCCTCGGGCGGAACTACTTTCGTTGGCTTTGGCGCGGCCGGCGACATTCCGGTGAGCGCTGATTATGACGGCGACTTCCACTCGGACATCGCGATCTACCGCCCTTCGTCGGGCGAATGGTGGATCAGAAACAGTTCGGACGAGAGCATAAGCGTTCTTCAGTTCGGCAACAGCACCGACAAACCGGTCCAGGGTGATTTCACCGGCGACGGCAAATCGGATGTGGCGATCTGGCGTCCTTCGACCGGCGAATGGTTCATTTTGCGAAGCGAGGACCTAAGCTATTATTCGTTCCATTATGGTGTCGCCACCGATCTGCCGACACCGGCCGATTATGACGGTGACGGCAAAACCGACGCCGCCGTCTTCCGGCCGTCGACTGCGGCCTGGTACATCTACCGCTCAACGGCCGGCACGCTGATCCAACAGTTCGGAGCAACCGGTGACCAACCTGTCCCGAACGCATTCGTTCAATAAGCCCGATCGAAACCGTTGACTAATCCCAACTGGCACCGATCGTACTAACGCACAAAGGCCGGAGCACCCACTCCGGCCTTCTGCATTTTCACTTCTCATCTTGAATTAATAATTAGTAATTACTTCAATCAAACCTCTTACCTCTTACCTCTTACCTCTTACCTCTTACCTCTTACCTCTTACCTCTTACCTCTTACCTCTTACCTCTTACCTTCATCATTCATCCTTCATCCTTCATCATTTCTGGCTTCGAGCTTCCTGGCTTCTGGCTTCTTGATTCATCATTTCTCATTTCTCATTTCTCATCTCTCATATTATTCTAGAATCTGGCCTCAGGCTCCGCACAAGGTTTGAGTTGTGAACTCCGCTAGGCGAGGAATCGAGCAACGGTAGCAGTTTCAGCTTGTGTTGCGGTTAAGTCTGGGGCCTTTCTGCGCCCACCGCAGCGATCGCCGGATTCGTTTGCCGATACGGCCGCGTTTCGCGAAGCTCAAGCACCAATACCTCGCCCTCTAACTTTGGTGCATTGAATACCATCAGCCGATCGAACTTGATGCCGTAATCTCGGCAAAACCTCGCCGCCCTGACGACGCGGTGCCGCCCGTTCTTCTTGGTCACCATCGGGTACGAATTCGGCGTCTTCGGATGCGTCGGTTTCAGCCCGATGGAATCCGTTTCGCGATCGTAGAGCAAAACGACCGCGTCCGGCCGGCCCATCTTGCCAAAAGCCATCGCCCCGATCATGATCTCGCCCTTCGGATTCAGCGTCACATGCAACCGCTCCGCCTGCGCCGCTCCAAACTTATATTCTTCCCAAGCCCTCGCCAACGGCTCGCCTCCAGATCGTTATCAAACATCTGTATCATACACGCAACAACATCCCATTTGCAACATCTTTTCGAAGCGCAATGCCGCGGCCGAGAAGGATTTCATTCCGATGCGAATACTGCGAGCGGGTCGAATGGACCAGCGGAAGGCGACACGGCGGCATAGGAGGCGAACTGGTGCGAAAGCGGCGGACGGCGTGACAAGATGCGAAAATTTCCGGCCCGAGCCGAAACCGATCGAAATTCTCCCTCAGCGGAGAAAGAGGCGGCCCCGACCCAACCCCTCACCAACCCGAGCCGAAAGCAGAGAACCCACCCGCCCGCGGTGAAAGAGAGATCTCCCAGTACAGAACCCCAAATTCACAACCCCAAAACCGACGCCAAAAATCGACAACAAACCCCAAAAACCGCACAACAAAACCCAACCAAACGCAAAACAGAACCCGAAAACGCGAAACAGTTGCTCAGAAAATTAGCGGCTGTTTCGTCGGCACGCCAGCACCTCGGATGCTAGAACGGGGCGGATATTCATAAGTCGGAAACGCAGTACCCGTCTGATTTGAAAAGAATGGTAGTTGCCTTGCCATTCGGCTTTTCACGAAAACTGATCTCTTGCTTGCTCTCTTTTCGGTTAAGTTCGTAAAACCCTCTCATCGGCGATTTACTCTCCCATTCGAATAACGGATGAGGTGGCGGGTCAGGCACTCTATCCAATTTTTTAACGCCGTAAAACCTAACCGATACGCTATTAAAACCGCAGTACTCAGTTCTCAACCTTTCCGCTAGCTTGATCATTGAATCGACCGCGAATTTTTCCGGTTTAAGGTATATCTCTAAGAATATTTCAGACTCAACGGTATCGATATCCTTAAACAAGATCTTGTAATTCACATTGCGGTCAAAGCTCCCGCACTGATTTGATTGTCCGAATCCGTTCGCAAACAGAAAGATCATCATGACCATCAATGCCAGCAAAGCATAAATCTTCATTTGTCCCCCAATCGTTTCCAATCGTATGATCCACTAACTGGAAGGGTCTAATGAAACGGGACGGAAAAATCTCTTAGAATAAGTGAATGAGAAACAAGTATGATCAGGCGTTCAAGAAAGAGGTAGTTAGGAAATATTTATCGGGTCAGACGATGGCATCGATCTCGCGTGAAACTGG
>JBGTKY010000033.1:0-44006 GCA_041744395.1 Pyrinomonadaceae bacterium
TCGGTCGTAAAAACTCAGTTGAATGGCAGTCTTAAGGGTTTGACAGTAGAAGACATGCGACGTATCATTATCGCTTACGAGCCTGTTTGGGCGATTGGTACGGGTAAAACCGCCACGCCGGAACAGGCTCAAGAAATGCACGGTCATATTCGCAGCGTTCTCGCAGAAAATCACGGCAAGGATGTCTCAGATTCCGTGAGAATTCTTTACGGCGGTTCGGTAAAACCGGATAACATAGGCATTTTAATGTCGCAAGCAGATATAGACGGCGCGTTAGTTGGCGGAGCGAGTTTAGACGCTGAGAGCTTCGCCAAAATAGTTAATTATAATTAGTTCTGATTCTTGTCCCACGGTGAGAAACCAGAGCGAAAGGCAGGGTACAGATTTGGTTTACGTATTATACGCATTATTCTTTGCGGCATGCATCGTCCTTGTGGCGACCGTATTGCTTCAGCCGGGAAAAACGGACGCAGGAGCTCTTTTTACGAGCAATGTTTCGAGTTCGGCTTTCGGGCCAAGAGGAACTGCGTCGATCCTTTCGAAGATCACGATCGTAGCGGCTTCGGTTTTCATGGTCTCTGCTTTCTTGATCTCAATGCCGGCGTTGCAAGGTAATGTGTCGGTGCTGCAGACTGTAGGCGAAACGCCCGTTGAAGACTCGCCGGTAGTGATCGACGGAGATGCCAACGCGTCACCACCCGATGCCAACACTGTACCCGACGGTAACGCCGCTCCGCCGCAAGCGGATGCTCCGGCGGCCTCCGACGAGAGCGGAACCGAACCGGCACCTGACAACTCAGTCCCGCCGGCCAACAACTAGTTCTTTATCATTTTGCTCAGGTGGCGTAATTGGTAGCCGCGCACGTTTGAGGGGCGTGTGGAGCGATCCGTGCGGGTTCGAGTCCCGCCCTGAGCACCATTCTTTTCGACCCCGTTGGATCAAATGCCAATGGGGTTTTCTGCTTCTATTTTACGAACATTGTCCCAGTACCGTCGTCGGTGAAGACTTCGGCGAGAAGGGCGTTCCGGTCGGTGCCGCTGATTATATGAGCGGAACTTACGCCGCGGTCGAGCAGCGAAAGTAGGCTCTGGATCTTCGGTATCATGCCTCCCGTCGCCTTGCCGCTCTCGATCATACGGGCGGCTTCGGAAGTAGTAAGACGGTCGATCTTTGATGTCGGATCGGAGGCTTCGGTATAGATGCCGTCCACGTTAGAGAGCAATATTAGTTTCTCTGCCGCTAGGCTGACGGCTATCTCTGCGGCGATGGAATCAGCGTTAATATTGAATACCTTGCCCTCGTCGTCTGCTCCAAGTGACGAGATAACCGGCATGTATCCCCCATCCAGCAGCAGGTGGATCAGGTGCGAGTCAACACCAAGGATATCCCCAACATTTCCGTAATCGACCGACTCCGTCTCGCCCGTCGACTTATCCGTAACAGACCGTGGCGGACGGCGGGCTGCTCGGATGACTCCGCCGTCAACACCTGAAAGTCCGACAGCGGGAATGCGTCGACGTCGAAGCTCCGATAAGATCTCTGTATTTATCTTTCCACGAAAAACCATTTTCGCGAGATCGAGTGTGTCATCATCTGTAACGCGTCGGCCTTCTATCACGGTCTGGACCACGCCTAGTTTTTTTGCAAGTTCCGTTAATTGCTTTCCCCCACCGTGGACAACACACACTTTGATCCCTACCTGATGCAACAGCGCGAGTTCTTCAGAGAGAGCGGCCAGATTGGCCTTGTCTTCTGTTACCTTGCCAGAGAATTTGACAACGAACGTCTTTCCTTTGAATCGCTGTATGTATGGAAGCGCTTCGCGCAACAGGTCGAGTGATTCAATTTCCATTAGATCAGCTCCGTTAAAATGGCCTTTTGGATATGTAGCCGGTTCTCCGCCTCATCGATGATGATAGAGTTTAGCGAATCAATGACGCCGTCGGTTGCGATAACGTTTCGGCGCACCGGCAGGCAGTGCATGAATTTTGCGTTATTTGTACGAGACATCTTTGCCTCGTCAACGATCCAGTTTTCACGAAAAGCCGCTCGTTCTTCAATATCGACTTTTGAATCCCCATAGTAATTCTTACTTCCCCAGCTTTTGGCATATACGACTTCGATACCGTCGAATGCTTCATTAGCGTCGTTGGTGAATTCGACTGTTGAGCCGTTCGACTTGGCATGCGATTCGATTTCAGAAACCAACTCATTGTCAAGCTCGTATCCCTTCGGGCTAGCTATGCGAATGTCATGGCCAAACTGTGCCGCTGCAATGGCGAAGCTGTTCGGAACGGCCATAGGCAATGGCTTCGGGTGCCACGCCCAGGTGAGCAGAACTTTTTTTCTTCCTTCGCCCAGCTTTTCGCGTATCGTCATCATGTCCGCCATTGCTTGACATGGATGATGCATCGCGGATTCGAGATTTATGATCGGCACGCTCGCGAATTTCGCAATTGCATTTAGGATCGGATCGGTGCGCTCGACGCTCCAATCATTCAGCTCCGCGAATGTTCGTACGCCGATCGCACTTACATACCTCTCAAGAACACGGACAAACTCTTTCAAATGCTCAGTCTTTTCACCGTCCATTATGACGCCTTCGCGATGTTCAATCGTCCATGACGTGGCCCCCGGCTCCAGGATCACGGGATTTCCCCCAAGTTCAAATATGCCGACCTGCATTGACGCACGTGTCCGAAGTGAAGGATTGAAGAAAACTAAAGCTACCGACCTTCCAGCAAGCGGTTTGTTACTGGAGCCACGAGCAGCCTTCATCGCGATAGCCTTTTCGATAAGCGATTCCAACTCGTTTCTCGATAGGTCTGAGGTTCTAAGAAAGTTATCCATTGAGCACCTCGATCAAGAGGTCGATCTCTTCCGCCTTCGTGTTGAGCGGAGCAAGTATGCGAAGAACGCAAGGATCGCTTGACGTTCCTGTGATGATCCTATTGTCAAAAAGCCGCTGATGCACAGATTTACAGGGCCCGTCGAATTCGATGCCGAGGAGGCAGCCTTTCCCGCGAAGTCGCACGATACCGGGAATATTTGCAAGCGATCTCCGCAAATGAGTGTCAACGGCGGCCGCATTTTTGACCATACCGTCATTCTCGATCGCGTCGAGCGTGGCCAACACAGCGGCCATAGCGATCATTCCGCCGCCAAAAGTGGTCCCGAGATCATTTATCTTAACGACCGAAGAAGCCCTTTCATTTACCAAACATGCTCCGACGGGAACGCCGCTACCGAGCGATTTCGCGAGAGTAATAATATCCGGCACCACTCCGGCAGCCAGTTCACTGCCTGCAAAGAACCAGTTACCAGTGCGGCCGAGTCCGGTTTGAACCTCGTCAAAGATCAGAAATGCGCCCGCAGAGTCACAAATAACGCGCAGCGCAGCAAAAAAGGCAGGTTCGGCCTCAGTCACGCCGGCCATGGACTGAATGGGTTCAATAATTACGCCCGCGGTCTCATCGTCAATGATTAATCTGGCACTTTCGATATCACCAAAAAGTGCTTCTACGTGATATGGGACGTTCGGGCGGCCGATGTCCCGATATTTTCCGAGAAACGACGCAGAGATCGCGTCAGCCGTCCTTCCGTGAAAACTGCCCGAGAACGAAACGATCTTCTCGCGGCCCGTGGCCATCCGGGCCATTCGCATTGCGTTCTCGTTTGCCTCGGTACCCGAGTTGCAGAAAAATGCCTTCTTGATCGCCGGTGGGGCAACCTCGACCAGCCCTTCCGCGGTGCGGCCCCGAAGTTCGGAATACACCAGATTGGAATAGAAAAGAAGCTTTTCTGCCTGTGTGCAAATAGCATCGACAACCAGCGGATGTGAATGCCCGGTGCCGCAAACGGCATGGCCGCCGTACAGATCAAGATACTTGTCGCCGTCGCTGGTCCAGATCCACGATCCCGAGCCCCGTTCGACCGCGATCCCCATTTTCTGATACGTCTCGACGTGAAAGCTATCTTCAAGTGTTTTGATTTCCGGGAAATTCATGGCAAATGCAGATAAACCGTTCCTTGAGCCTTGGTCAAGGGTTGCTACCGGGAAACACCAAACCTGTTTTCTCGTCAAGTCCATACATCACGTTCATATTCTGCACGGCCTGACCTGCGGCACCCTTGACAAGATTGTCGATCGTGGCAAAGACGACGACTTGGTTTCCCGACGCGTGTACCGCCAGGTCACAAAAATTCGTGTTCTTGACCCAATTTATGTCAGGCGAACCAACAACCATCCGAACAAAGAACGCATCGTGGTAATGATCGGAATACAAATCCTTCAATTCGCCCTCAGAAACCGCGTCGTTGGTTTCGATATAGCAGGATGCGAATATGCCGCGTGAAACAGGAATGCTGTGGGTCATGAAAACAAACTCGTCGTTGACTTCACCCTTTGACCGAAGGTGCTGTCGAATCTCAGGTAAATGTTGATGCGCGAACGGTTTATAGGCGTAAAACGAATTCGAGCGCTGTGGATGGTGAGTATTCGCGGCCGGCTTGATACCGGAACCTGATGAGCCGGTCTTCGCGTCTACAACGATCCTGCCAGAAATTAGTCCATTTGCGACCAATGGTTCAAGCGCCAGAGAAGTCGCCGTGGCAAAACATCCGGGATTTGCGATGAACTGGGCTTTGGAAATCGCGTCCCTATTGGACTCCGTCAAACCATAAACGAACTTTGATTGGAGAGATCCAACATGCTCTAAGTTGTAGAACTGTCTAAATATATCAGGATCATCGATGCGGAAATCACCCGAGAGGTCTATCACTTTCAGGTGCCGCGGGAGTTCCGGGACAAGTTGGATCGCATGTCCATGCGGCATCGCTAAAAAGACGACATCGATCTCACTAAACTGCTCGGCATCAGCAGGCATTTCCTCGAATTTAAGCTCGGTCAAGCCCCGTAGATTCTGGTGTACGTCGGAGACCGATCGCCCGACCTGTTCGTTTGCGGTTACGGCCTGTATATCAACGTTTGGATGGAAAAGCAGTATGCGCAGAAGTTCGCTTCCGCCATATCCGGAACCGCCGAATATCATCGTCTTGATCATTTGTCCTTCGGCCCTTCTATTTCCCCGTCAATTTGACAGTTTCTGCAAAAACGCGCTTCTGTACATCTTTTCCATCAACGGCAATGAATATCGTGTCATCTCCGGCGATCGTACCAACTATGCCGGCCACATTGGCGGCATCGATTTGGACCGCGATCGCTGACGCCATTCCGGGTGGGCAACGGATCACGACCAATGAATCGCCTGCCATTTCGGCGTGAGTGATCCCAAGACGATTTCCCGCAGTAACGTTAGACGGTTTCATGTACTTTCCGTCAACCTTCACAACCCCGAGTTCGTCTAGGTCGCGTGACACACTCGCCTGCGTAACACTGAAACCATTTTTTCTCAAAAGTCTCGCAAGCTCTGACTGGCTTCCGATTCTCTTGAGTCGGACGATGTCAAGAATGGTTTTATGGCGTTCCGATTTACCCATATACTAACCCGTTATGCAGGAATGGTGTATAAACACTGCATACATGTATAAATGTAGCGGTGGATCGAATTAAATCAAGCTCAGAAAGGAGATAGTCACATTAGAAGATGCTCAGTCGAATACGGAGATACTTACGAGGATTTTGACGGAAGTCGTAGATCAATTTGGTTCCTTCACTTGAAAGTTGATTAACGTTCGACGCAGTTTGATTGATGTTATTATACAGGGTCTCGTCGGTTACGAATTTGCCGAGTGTACCCTTGCCTGCCTGGGCATCGGCGAGAATGTTCTCGATCTTCGTCGCGGTTGAATTGAATCGTGCCAGCGTGTCGCGAGCATTGTCATATAATTGCTCATCTTTGAGGAATTTGCCGAGCGAACCACTGCCTCCGACGAGATCCCCGGAGATCAGTTTGAAATCATCAGCGATCGCATTGATCTTTGCGGCCGAGGTCCGAAGGTCAGTGATCGCGGCCCGTGTCTCATTATACAAAGCATCGTCCGTAACAAATTTACCGGCCGATCCGCGCCCGTTTCGAATATCCGCAGAAATAGCCTCAAGCTGCTTAACCGTCGCATTTAGATTGTTATAGAGTTCCGGATTATTTACGAGTTGGCCGGCGGTGCCCTCACCTCGATTGATCCTTTCGATGGTCGCCTGAAGCTGGACCATCGTAAGCTTGGTTTCCGCAACAGTTGCGTCTAAATTGTTGTAGAGCGACTCATCATTCACGAACCTTCCGATCGTACCATCGCCTTGATTTGCTTTGTTAAGAATTTCGTTGGCTGGCACTGCGATCTTGTTTATCTGTTGGAGAAGGTCATTGCCGGTTTTCGTCAGTTGATTGATCGAGATCGCTTCGCTCGATTCCAGAACATGGTTCTCGGCAACAGGCGACCCTTTTTCAGTACCCGGCGATATATTAATGATCTTATCGTTCGCCAATACGGAAACCGCGATCAATTGAGCGGTCGAGTCGGTTCGTATCCGTTCGGAAATGGGCTTGCCGTTCAGTTCTCCGTCTACAGCCAGGATCGCCTCGACCTTAGCTTCCTCTGGTGAATCTGGGGGGAGAAGGACCACTTCACTCACCTTTCCGATCTTAACGCCGGCCAACTGCACTTCTGAGCCCTCACGAAGCCCGTCGGCCGCTGCAAAACGGGCCTTGAGGCTAAGCTTTTTGGTGAAGGGATTAAAGTCACCAGTTGAATTAAGCACAAGAAACGCCAGGATCAAGAGCCCGAATAGGACGAAAATGCCAACCCTTAATTGACTAAAACTCAGAGATTTACGTGTCTGTGCCATAGTTCAGTTCTCTGCCTATTTGCCGTGAACAAATCGATGAATATACGGATCTTCCGAACGCGAAAATTCTTCATCCTTGCCGATAAACGCTATTTTTCCATCTCTTAACATCATGATCTCTGTGTTTATTAAGCATAGTTTCTCACCTTCCAGTTCGAAAACAACTTCACCATCCGCGTTTACCGTTGCATATTCGGACGTAAGATATCTGACATTATTCATTTCGTGCGTAACGAAGATCGAAGATACATCCTGCAAGTCGCGGAGTTTGATGGCGAGTTCACAAATAGTTCGTGCTGTAGGCGGATCGAGACCTGCCGTCGGCTCGTCAAAAAGAACTATCTCAGGGTCGCCGACCAATGCCCGCGCTATTCCAACCCGGCGCCGCATTCCGCCCGATAATTCATTTGGCATCTTATCTATCGCGTCCTCAAGAGCTACAAAACGAAGCATTCGCCGAACCTCGACGTCGATGTCTTCGTCCGGAATGCCTTGTTCGATCAGTCGGTATGCAACGTTCTCATAAACCGGTAGTGAATCGAACAGTGCGCCTTCCTGAAAGACCATACCGATCTTCTGTCTAACCGGCATCATCTCGGGTTCAGAATATCCTGTGATCGCCTCACCGTCTATCAGGATCTCGCCGGCATCGGGCTTTAGTAGGCCAAGGATCAAACGGATGATCGTAGATTTGCCGCCACCGCTCTGGCCAAGAATTAACTTCGTTTCGCCGCGTCTGACCGAAAAGCTTATCCCATTCAGGATCTTCTTTTCATCAAAAGCGAGATGGACATCGCGGAATTCTATCACCGGAACGATCCGATCCGGCTCATCGATAGGTTGGTCAACGTCCCCTATCTCCAGATCGTCGTCGATCGGCGGACGTTCGGGAATTGCCGGGGAAGAGAACATACGATTCCGACGATTATACGGGTTACAAGCGGCCTATGTCGAGAAGGTATTGGAGCGATTTCGAAAGAAAGAAGTCAAAAATGATGACCCAGATCGACGCGATGACAACTGAAGCCGTGACCGAACGGCCAACGCCAACGGTACCCCCGGCAGTGCTCAGTCCTTTATGACACGCCACTAGACCAATGATAAAGCCAAAAAACAAAGGCTTTATCATTCCGCCGACGAGATCGGATGTGGAAATGCCGTTCCTCACCGATTGAACAAATACGCTTACCTCTTGGTTGTATATGAAGTTGGCCACCACCGCCCCACCGATCAGGCCGAAAATGTCTGCGGCGACGGTCAGCAGCGGGAGCATAAGCACAAGGGCAAATAGACGCGGCACGACAAGCTTCCGTACCGGATCGGTCCCCAAGGCACGCATAGCATCGATTTGCTGCGAAACGACCATCGAGCCTAGTTCCGCGGCGATCGCGGACCCAATGCGCCCCGACACCATTAGAGCGGTTAGAACTGGGCCAAGTTCGCGTATTAACGAGGTCGCGACCGATCTGCCTGACTCATTCTGTATGCTGTAGTACTCGAGCGTCGGAAATGTTTGCAAGACAAGTACACCGCCCGTGAAGAAACCTGTCAAAAGGACGATCGGCAGCGAACCGACGCCGATCATATCCATCTGCCGGACCCATTCTGCAAAGTAGCGCGGTTTGCTCCCTAAGCTGACGATCGAACGCCAGAGAAGCAGACTTATCTCTTGTAATTCTGAGACGAATTGAACAACTGGATTCATTGGAGTAAGGTTCTTAGCGACGGCACTCAAGCTAACTTTTAGAGATTACAATGTACTTGAGAAATCGCAAAGTAAACGGAGCCTGGCAGATAATTGCACAGGCTCCGATTCGTTACGATAATGTTGGTTTCTAGGGACGCTGTCTATTTGGCCGGGCGGGTGTCCCGGTTGGTTTTGCGTCATTCGCGGGACCTTGCGTTCCGCGATCTCCCCTCGGACGATTGTTTTCCTGCCTTCGTCTCTGCATATTTTGGCGCGCCTCAGCAAAACGGCGGCGCATCTCCCGAAATCGAATAAGCTGGTCTGGAGTGAGTATCTTTCGGACCGCTAACTCGTTTTCAAAATTGATCTTTGCCAACGCAGCTTGTGCTGTCTGATAACGCTGAAGCTTGTCGGCGATCAAGGCTTCATCGGCCACCTCGGCGTAGATCGCTTGGTCGAGTTCACGATTCGAATCGCGCAGCTGACGTTGTGCAGCTTCGCGCGTCGGTTTAAGTTCCGCATTAAGGATTCGAATCTGGCGTATTTGATCCGACGATAGACCTAGTTCACGTAAAAGATTAGGTCGCGGGCGAGGTAAGTCCGTCGCGTTCGTGTCATTCTCCGCATCGCCGCCCTGCCCAAAGGCCGAAGCTGCGAGAAGGAAAATGGCCAACAGAGCTAAGTTTCGCATTAGATGTGAGCTAATTACTTTCATGGTGATATTGATCATTCACTCGTTTCGATGTCATCGAAAAGATCAGCAAGCCTCAACGAGTCGTCGACGACATCATCAAAATCATTTAGCCTGGGCGCCGTCTGCGTTGCACTAACCGTCGAAATACGCCCAACCGGCCGCACGCGGACACGCGGTCCGGGACGCGCCTCGCGGCTAGATCTAGTAGCCGACCCTGGCTGGAGAACAGGTACCGTTTGCGGCGCTTGTTCTTCTATTTCCAATTCCTTCGTTTCCGGTTCCTGCTTTATGGTTAGTTCGCTGCCGTTAACCGATCCGCTTTCGGTTTCGATATTCAGTTCGGTCGCAGTCGCATCAGCCGACGCCGTTTCGACGGCCTTTGGGCCGGTCGCAAGATCACTCGTCGGCGATCCACCGCTCAACATGAGATAACCAATTACCATCGTTACCAATAAAGCTCCAAACGCACTCGCAAAAGCCATCTGTGGGCGTAAAGAGAACGCTTCTTTAAGCGAGGCGATCCATGATGAACGTCCGGTAACCGGTGCGTATGGTATTTCGATGATCGGCGTTTCGAGCGGAACGAACTCGATGCGCTGCCATTCATATACCGAATACCGCGAATCCGCGACTTCCGCAAACGCGTCGATGCAAGATGAACAGTCGGCGAAGTGGCTTTCGAACTGCGATCGGGCATCGGACGGCATTTCGTTGTACATATAAGCCATCAGCTCGCCATCGTTTGCACACTTTGTATTTTTATCTAGGTTTGACATTCGTCTCCTATGTAACCTCGATCGGAAATCGTTCTATCTTTGACCGCAGCTGTTTGAGTGCGGTGTATAATCGGCTTTTCACTGTGCTCAGCGGCAGCTCGAGCGTTTCCGCTATCTCTTGAAACGTCATTTCTTCAAATTCCTTCATCAGAACGACCTGCCGGAGGTCCATCGGAAGGGAACTCACCGCGTTTCTGACGATCAGCAATCGCTCGCCTTGTTCGGCGGTGTTTGCCGGCGAATGCCTTTCGGGTGCGACAAAAATGCGTTCTTGTTCGTTAGTCTCTTCGTCGAGAAAGTCCTCCGAACGCGTCTTATTTCGACGTTTCGTAGTCAGACATTGATTTACCGCTATCCGATGAAGCCAGGACGAAACCTTCGCTTCGCCACGAAACTTCGATAAATTCCGATAAGCTGCAACAAACGTCTCTTGTGCCGCATCCCGAGCCTCGTCTTCGCGCATCAAAATACCAAAACACAATGCAAAGATCTTGCGGTCCCATCGCCTAACTATCTCGCCGAACGCCTCCTGATCTTCGGAAACCGCCATCGAAACAAGTTGTTCATCCGTCAGGTTATTAAACATAGGCAACTTGCCGACGCCAAAAAGCCGCTTACACCATCATTAGACGATGAAAACGGCCAAAAGGTCTACTTTTCGTGGTAAACGAAAAGGGAAATAATGCTAGCAGCTACCCAGCAACCAAAAAACGACGAGGAAGATCAGTATTGTGGAGATTATTCCACCACCAAGTTTCCATGCCGCAAGTCCCGCAAGTCCGCCTCTAAGTAAATTATTCATAATTACACTCCACTGAACTAATTTGATACAAAACTTTCTATTCGTAAGAGCTCGTGCAAGAGTCGTGCCATAAACTCAACGGAGGTGATTGCTACTTTGCCGCAGTGTCGTATTCGTTCTTGATTATCCAATAGCACGGGCAGGCGGCGCTTTCGAGGCCTTTTCGATCGTTAATGGTCATATTGCCGCGGACATAGCTTATCGATGCCTTCTCACTTAATGCGCCGGCAGCCTTTGTTACCGCTTCGCGTCGAACGCCGAGCATATTCGACAGAAATTCCTGCGTGATCTGAAATTCGTCTGAGTCCATTCGGTCTGCCGTCATCAGAAGCCAGCGTGCGAGCCGCTGCACGATCGGATGAAATCGATTGCAGGCTGCGGATTGCGACACTTGTGTAAACAGTGAGTGGATAAATCGCTGTAAAATGGCGGAGAGCTTCGTCCCATTCGAGCACGTTTCCAAAAAATCACGGACCGGCATTCGAAATGCGGTTCCGGCACCTTGGACGACAGCGACGTTTCTTGAGGTCTTTAGGCCAAGAAAGACAGGAAGTCCCACCATGCCTTCCTTGCCGACGATCCCGACCTCAATGGTTGAGTTATCGTCAACGCGCGCTAGAAGAGAGATGATCCCACTTTCCGGAAAGTAAACATGCCGGATCAATTCTCCGGATTCGTAGATATTTTCGGTGTAAACCAAAGGAACTTCCTCTAGTTTGGACGCGAGAATGCTGAATTCTTTTTCGGGTAATGCAGAAAGCAGCCGGTTTTTCGGCTTCGTGATTTTGGTCATCGGGGAGTCTCCTTGGTTCGGTCACGTTGTAAAAACAACAGACGGCACAAGAAGACGAGTTCATCCCGATCCCGATGTCGAATGGTGAAAGGTTTCAATCTAACGACTTACAAAACTCTACACTAGCACTCGTTGCGCATATTAGCGAGCAACTAACGCAAGTTAAACCGCGACGATTCCCACCCCTAGAGTGCGGAATAACTACCTGCGGGGCGGAGCATCAGGGGCCTTGCTGTTGGCTTCTTAACTAAACGTCCTGGACATGCCTCGCCCGAGCAGGCGATTGTACTCTGAGTTGACGATCTCGTAACACTCACAGGATGCGTCCTCAAGTCCCTGACGGTCGATGACCTCTATCGTCCCGCGGGTGTTCTTGATCAACTTTCTGATGGCTAGTTTTTTGGCGGCGAGGGTTACGCCCTCGCGGCGGACGCCGAGCATATTTGAGATCAGGTCATGCGTCATCACCAATCTATCGGAGTTCAGCCTGTCGTGGCTGAGTAACAGCCAGCGGCAGAGTTGCTGCTCGACGGCGTGGAGCCGATTGCAGACGGCGGTCTGTGATATCTGGGTCATTAATGCCTGCGTGTAACGCAATAGAAGGTCTTGAAAGCGGCCGGCGCGTTTAAACTCTTCTATCAGGTCCTTTGGCTTAATTCGGTAGGCGTCTCCTGCGCTCTGAATGACAGCTCTGCTTGAGGTCGAATCACCGCCAAGGAACAATGGAACGCCCAAGAGGCCATCGTTGCCGATGATACCGATCTCAGCGGTCCCGCCGTCCTCCATTATGTAGAGCAACGAAACAATGCAAGTAGTCGGAAAGTAAGCAAATTCAAGCTTCTCGCCTGCTTCATATATAACGTGGCCCAGATCGAGAGATACGCGGTCAAGTTTTGAAAAAACGCGTTTCGCTTCGGATTCTTCGAGCGATGCCAAAAGGAAGTTCAATTGCTCGAAGTCTTTTTTCGAGGCAGAAGTCATGTGTGTACGCCTAATGTATTAGAGTTATCGGTTTAAAGCAACACATTATTCTAGCATGAAAATATATTGTGTATGTGCGTTCTCGCACCTACGGGCGAACAGTGTCTATATTTTTTTTAGATCCGTTCATCGAGCGTTGCGAGCATACATCAGATGTTATCTCGCACACAGGCGTTTCGCAGAGGAAAGAATCGAAGAATAACGGCTTAGCTGGAGCGCGCCGTAATTTCGGAAGGGAAATAGTGCCTGTACCGTCCTTAAGCAGTCACTGAAACATCGATCGGTGATGTGCCGCACATACCGAATCGGCCTTGCAAGTATCCGAATCGGCGGTTTACGTACAGCTTTACAGGCAAATACGCGGGTGTGCGTCATCCGCCCCTTTCTTCTTCATGTGTGCTAGAGCGAACCGACTAATTTATTCGATAACGATACATTTGAGACTGGTCAAATACATGAGTGACTCTTTGACATGCAGCATCTACGATTCACTACTCTTAGAGTGGTGCCGGTCAAAGAAAGCCACCTTTCAGCTTAATAAGCACTTGGAGGATGGTATTTAGTACCGTCCTTTCTTTTTCTTACTTTTTGAAGATAGAACGAAGTCTCCTCACGACGGATCTATTAAGGATGGCTGACCTCGCATTAGCTTTCGGTGAATAAAAAAGCTCCGGTAACGATCGTGGAACGACAGTTCGCAGATCGATCGAGCAATGCGAGCTTTAGTAAACGGTTTTTGTAGCCCTATTCGCCAGGCGGCGGACAAACGAAAAAATAACAGCCTCGCGGCTATACAAAAAAAAGACGATCGGTTTTCTCCCAACCTTCATCGGTAGCCCGTAAGGGCAAACTTAGGAGATAAAATGGATACCCCCCAAAAACTCAAAATTCTTTTCCTGGAAGACGACGAAGACACGCGCGAACTTGTAGGATTTACGCTGAAGCGGTCAGGGATCAACATTGTCTCGGCCGAAACTCGGCACGAAGCATGGGACCTGGCACAGAAAGACGCCTTTGATCTTTATCTACTCGACGGCCTGCTTCCGAATGGTGACAGCTTGCAGCTATGCCGCGACCTGCGGAAGCTTTCGCCGTTCATTCCTGTCGTTTTCTATTCCGGCCTGGCACATAAAGAAAATATTCGGAGGGGCTTCGATGCCGGTTGCGACGACTATTTGGTGAAACCGTATTCGGGTGACCTTGCCGGAACTCTTCTGGACGCGGTCAATAAAAGATCGAAGAAAATAGCGGCGACGATGAAATTGAAGGGAGGCTGATCAATGGGAGTACTTGTAACTGACAGCATCATGCCTGAAGCATCCGACACCCCGTCAAACACACCACACGATAAACGGGAGATCAGAGTTTCATCGGCATATGAAGTTTGGAAAGATTGCGAACTTCGAAAACTTTTACACCATCGGATCCGCCTCCAAACCACGGCTGATGCTGCAGGGTCCAATGCGGGCGGAATTATTAAACGCCTGTGGCTCTTTAATAAGCACGGGCGAATATAACGCGTTTAGCCGAATCGTTTCCTGAAAATACACATTTTCCGGATTCCTCGGCTGAGTTCAGCGGAATGCAGCGAATGGTCGCCTTCGTATCTTCCTTTACCTTTTGCTCGGTTTCCGCGGTGCCGTCCCAGTGTGCGAGGATAAATCCGCCTTTTTCGACCTGCACTTTGAATTCCTCCCAGGTATCAACAACAAACGTGTTCTCTTCCCGAAACTTCAAAGCCTTTTGATAGATCGCTTCCTGTATTTGTTCTAACAGTATCTTCACGGTCTCGACGACCGATTCCATCGAAACCGATTGTTTCGTCAGCGTGTCTCGCCGTGCAACCTCGATTGTTCCGTTTTCCAGATCGCGCATACCGAGCCCAAGCCTGACCGGAACCCCGCGAAGCTCATATTCCGCAAATTTCCATCCCGAACGCTGGTGCTCGCTGTCGTCGTACTTCACCGATATACCGGCGGCCTTTAGTTCCGTGACGATCGGGTCGATCTTTTTGGAGATCGCGGCCAGGTCCTCGGAGGTTTTGTGGATCGGGACGATGACAACTTGGATCGGCGCAAGTTTAGGCGGAAGTACGAGGCCATTGTCGTCCGAATGCGCCATTATCAAAGCTCCCATCAGCCGCGTCGAAACTCCCCACGACGTCGCCCATGCATATTCCTGCTGATTCTCTTTGTTGACGAACTTAACGTCAAACGACTTCGCGAAATTCTGGCCTAGAAAATGCGACGTACCCGCTTGCAACGCCTTGCCGTCCTGCATCAGTGCCTCTATACAGTAGGTTTCTACCGCCCCGGCGAAACGTTCGCCGGGCGATTTGACGCCCTGGATGACAGGCATGGCCATCCAATTCTCCGCAAAATCCGCATAGACGCCAAGCATTGTCTCGGTCTCTTCGATAGCTTCCTGCTCGGTCGCATGTGCCGTGTGGCCCTCCTGCCACAGGAACTCCGCCGTACGCAGAAAGATTCGCGTCCGCATCTCCCAGCGGACCACGTTTGCCCATTGGTTTATCAAAAGCGGCAGGTCGCGCCACGATTGGATCCATCCCTTATACGCATTCCAGATTACTGTCTCGGACGTAGGGCGAATTATCAACTCTTCTTCAAGCTTGGCTTCCGGATCGACCATCAGGCCGCCTTCACCGTCCGATTTCAGACGATAATGCGTTACGACAGCACACTCTTTTGCGAAGCCCTCGGCGTGCTCTTCTTCCTTTTCAAGGAAAGATTTTGGTACGAACAGCGGGAAATATGCATTCTGATGGCCGGTGGCCTTGAACATATCGTCTAGCGCCCGCTGCATTTTCTCCCAGATCGCAAAGCCGTACGGTTTGATGACCATACACCCACGAACCGCCGAGTTCTCAGCCAGGTCTGCTCGTTTAACTATCTCGTTATACCATTCCGAATAATTTTCGGACCGTTTTGGAAGTGATTTGCTCATTGTTGAAAAGTGGCCGATGTATTAAAAGTAGAATTCTAGTTCAATAACGCCTAAGTCACAATTTTACAATTTGGAATGCATCTAATAGTCTGAAGTTTCGCGAAGCCATTATCGGCACGCTTCTATGAACGACTTCAACCTTAATTTCCAAGACACCGCCACAGCATTTGCCGATAAATCAGATTCCGAACTCAAAGAAAAGTATCGGATATTTAAGCTGATGAACTCTCCGTTCCTCAATGCGATCAGCACCGGGTCCGCAAAATTTGCACTGTCCCTCGGCCTCCCGATCGAAGGATTGATCAAACACACCGTTTTCGAACAGTTCTGTGGCGGCGAAACGATCGATGAATGTCAGGAAACGATCAAGAAGCTTGGCAATGCCGGGATCGGGACCATCTTGGATTACTCGGTAGAAGGGAAGTCGACCGAGGACGAGTTCGACTTTACGAAAGAAGAGATAATGCGCACCATTCGCCGGGCAAAGGGTGACGATAACATCCCATTTGCGGTGTTCAAGGTGTCCGGGATCGCTCCGCTGGGGACGCTGGAGCGAATGAGCCGCAAAAAGAGGCTCGATGCAAAAGGCCAGATGAAATGCGAGTCCATTCATCAACGCGTCGACGAGATCTGCGGGCTCGCACATAGTCTCGGGCAACCGGTGTTTATCGACGCCGAAGAATCCTGGATCCAGGATGCCATCGATCGGATGGCGACCGAGATGATGGAGAAATATAACACCCAGCGTCCGATCGTTTTCAATACCATTCAGCTTTATCGCAAAGACCGGCTCCAGTTTTTGCGCGAGTCACGTCGGCGGGCCAAAGCTGATGGGTATTTGTACGGCGTAAAACTCGTCCGCGGAGCCTATATGGAAAAGGAGCGGGAAAGAGCGGAAGAAATGGGTTATGAATCGCCGATCCAGCCCGACAAAGCATCGACCGACCACGACTTCGATGAAGCGGTCGATTATTGTCTGAAACACCTTGACGCGGTAGCTTTTGTCGCCGGCAGCCATAACGAAAAGAGCAATCATCGGCTTGCCGAACGAATGTATCGCGAGAATATTCCGCTAGATCATCCGCACGTCCACTTTTCCCAATTATTTGGGATGAGCGATAACCTGTCGTACGTCCTGTCGAAAGCGGGTTATAACGTGTCCAAATACGTTCCCTATGGCCCCGTCAAAGACGCCGTTCCTTACCTTATTCGTCGGGCTGAGGAGAATACGTCAGTTGCCGGTCAGGTCAACCGTGAACTTGACCTCATCCGGATCGAGCTAAAACGGCGTAGTATTCACTGAGTCGACCACCATTCACCTTAGACCTAGAAGCAGACGTATCGAACGGTCAGATACATGCTTATCCGGGTCATCCTTCCATTGCTGATAAGCCCCGAGGTCCTCATCTTTTAGCGGGACATTCATCATCTTGGCAACCTGCGTGCCTAGAAACGCACGATCGGACATCGCAACATGGGGAATACTGACGGCCAGCAAAGAAGGATCGGCTAATGCTGCCTCCGCCGTTTCGACGTCCAGGAAAAGGTCGCCTATCGCCGCGACATGCCAAACCGGTTCGTCGCCTTTCTCAACATCGAGAACGCGCAAAAGGCCATAGCCGGATTCAAGTTGGAATACAAGGAAGTCGCCGGGTACAAATTCTTGTGACATATTACGAGATTAACACGCGTGCGCAATGCCTCGGCACTTACTCGTCGCCTAATTGACGACACCCTCACGACGCATCTGTTCCCACATCCATATCTTAGAGCCTGCATCGTCGTCGCCTGCTCCGGCGATGCCCCCGTGGGTCGTATTGAATTCCTTTTTGACAAGATCTACGCCCGTGGCGGCCCGTTTGCCGCATGTTGGAAATAGCTGTCGGTCGAGCCAGTTCTTCTTTGTTGCGATCGCATGATAGACCTTCGCGGCACTGTTGGGGATTATTTCGAGGTCGCTGTTGGTGGACGTGTCCTGATCCACAGCGTCGAAGAGAAACATCGCATCTATGGTCCGCCCCTTCGCCTTAAGGTTGTAGGCGACCTGAATGCATGCCGCAGCTCCGCGGCTCCATCCTATAAGGAAAGTCTTTCCGTTTCGGGCTTCGATGAAGGCACATGCCCGGTCGGCCATTTTACGAATATTGATAGGACTGGTCGAAATAGAGATCGCGGCCGGGCCCGGTAGATAGATCGAATTTGGTTCGCGGGTCACCAGATATGCCTCCCAGACATAATACTTGTAATTATTTTCCCCAAAGATGGTCGGCGAGCTTCCCTCGAGTGCGCAAAGCATTTAGATTCTCCTATTAGAACGTTAAATTCTAAGTTGATTTTCCACACAATATGACATGTCACCTCAGCAGAATGCAAACTTGATCGGCGAGATTGTGAGCCAGTCTGCGGAGCCGATACCTTTAACGAAGCTTTTCCTCGATTTGAATGAGTTCGGTCGAAAGCATAGAATTTAGATATAGATACGAGACCGTTTTTGTAATAAAGGATCAAATATGTCAGATAACAAACAAGCAGTAATTATTAGTGCGGCCCGTACGCCAACAGGTAAATTTCAAGGACTATTGAAGGGCTTTACTGCACCAGAACTCGGTGCAATTGCCATTAAAGAGGCCGTCAAAAGAGCCAAGTTGGACGTAGCGGACGTTGATGAAGTGATCATGGGCTGTGTTGTCCAGGCCGGCATCGGACAGGCTCCCGCCCGGCAGGCAGCGTTGAAAGCTGACCTTCCGCCCGAGGTTTCAGCGTTGACCGTGAATATGGTTTGCGGTTCCGGATTAAGGGCTGTCGCTCTCGCCTCTCAAGCCGTCCAGCTCGGCGATGCGGAAGTTGTTGTCGCCGGCGGAATGGAATCGATGTCAAATATTCCGTATGCCCTTCAGACCGCACGCGACGGATTTCGAATGGGCAACCAAACAGCGACCGACTTAATGATCCACGACGGCCTTTGGTGCCCGTTTGAAAATTGGCATATGGGCAATACCGGCGAGGTCGTAGCGGAAAAGTATGAGATCGGCCGCAGCGAACAAGATGAATACGCCTTTAATTCGCACCGTAAGGCTGCCGAGGCACAGGCAGCGGGCCGATTTTCGGATGAGATCATTGCGATCGAGATTCCGCAACGCAAAGGCGACCCGATCGTGCTGGATTATGATGAACCCGTAAGACCAGAAACGACCATCGACACGCTCGGCAAATTAAAACCGGCCTTTAAAAAAGACGGCGGAACCGTCACAGCCGGAAATGCTCCCGGTGTGAATGACGGGGCGTCCGCGTTGGTCGTTTCTACCGCCGAAAAAGCAGCCTCGCTTGGCATCGAACCGCTCGGACGGATCGTTGCGTGGGCCTCGTCTGGGATCGAACCCAAAATGATAATGATGGCACCGGTCAACGGGGTCCTGAACGTTCTCAAGAAAGCCGGATGGACGATGGCGGATGTCGATCTCATTGAGCTTAATGAAGCATTTTCGGTCCAGGCTCTTGGCGTGATGAAGGAACTCGGGCTCGACATGGATAAGGTCAACGTCAATGGCGGCGCGGTTGCGCTCGGCCATGCAATTGGCAATTCCGGCAGCCGGATCCTGACCACTCTGCTTTATGAGATGAAACGACGCGGTGCCAAAAAGGGCGTCGCGGCGCTTTGCCTGGGCGGAGGAAATTCGGTTGCGATGGCGGTCGAGCGTGACTGATAGTTGATGGAACCCGCGGCCTTAGCCTGTCGTATTCATTGCAAGATGTACGATACAAGGACGTTGTTTTCAATGAGGTGGATATGACAGGCAAAGAGCATAGTAAAACTTTAGGCATACTTTTTCTCGTCAACTGCGGTCTGCAGGCGCTGGGCATTATCGCCGGCGTAATAATGATGTTTTTCGTTTTCGGTATAGCTGCGACGCAGGCCCGGGGCGAAGAAGCGGCGATCTTGGGTTTTGTCGGCGTGATCATTGCGATCGCTTTGCTGGTTTCGCTGCTGTTGGTCGTTCCATCGGCGATCGCGGGCTACCGGCTGACGAAAATGAAAGCCGACGCTCGAACATGGGCGATCGTGGCGTCGATCATAGCACTCCTAAACTTTCCGCTGGGAACCGTTCTTGGGGTCTATGGACTTTGGTTTATTTTTGGTGACGAAGGACGAGCCTACTTCGACGGCACAACCCATTACGGCTACACGCCGCCGCCGCCGCCAAACAGTTGGCAGTAGGGAATCGCTGATCAAGTTTTAGGAGCGGCCGGGCCTATCAAGCCCGCCGCTCTTTGTTTTGTTTGCGGGATTTCGATACCGTTAAAGAAAATCAATTTAAAGGACAACAGACAGATTATGAATGAAAAGATTGGAGTCATCGGGGCAGGCACGATGGGCAATGGTATCGCCCAAACGGCTGCCGCATCGGGTTTCGAAGTTGTTTTGCACGATATTTCGAGCGAAGTGGTCGAGAAGGGCCTGCAGAACATTAGCAAAAGCCTTGACCGTTTCGTCAAAAAGGAAACGATAACCGAAGCAACTAAAGGCGAGATCCTCGGCCGTATAACGACCACGACCAACCTTGACGACATTAACGGCATGTCGCTGGTCGTCGAGGCCGCAAGCGAGAATTTTGAGATCAAGCGAGAGATCTTTCAGAAGCTCGACCATATTTGCGACGATAACGCTATTTTATCCACTAACACTTCTTCGATCTCGATCACAAAGATCGCGGCGACCACAAAGCGCGCCGATAAGGTCATCGGGATGCACTTCTTCAATCCGGTTCCGCTGATGAAGCTAGTTGAGGTGATTCGCGGCATTGCGACCTCGGACGAGACATACGCCAAGGTGAAGGATCTTTCCGAGAAATTCGGGAAGGTCCCGGTCGAATGCAATGATTATCCCGGCTTTGTTTCTAACCGCGTACTGATGCCAATGATCAATGAGGCGATCTTTGCCCTCCATGAAGGTGTCGGAACCAAAGAGGCCATCGACGAGATCATGAAACTCGGAATGAACCATCCGATGGGACCGCTCACGCTCGCCGATTTCATCGGGCTCGATGTATGCCTGGCGATCCTCAACGTGCTCCACGAAGGCCTCGGAGACCCGAAATATCGCCCATCGCCGCTTCTCAAGAAATACGTCGACGCAGGATGGCTTGGACGCAAAAGCGGTCGCGGATTTTATGAGTACAACGCCTGATGATCAGGCTTGAAACAGAGCGTTTGATTCTGAGGCCGCTTGTTCCCGAAGACGCCGCCGCATTGTTCGGGATCGTTTCAGACCCGGAGAACGTGCGATATCTAGGGACGGTCTCGGCTAGCTTTGCTGAGGTCAGGGGATACATAGAAAATCACCTTTCGGCGAATTCGCCGCACGGCCTGAGCTTCTGCGCTGCAATTCTGAGATCGACGAGCGAGATAATTGGGCGTGCAGGTTTGTTTGTGTCGAATATCGACGGCAAAGATGAGATCGAGCTCGCATATCTTTTTAACAGGTCTCATTGGGGGTGCGGTTTTGCAACGGAAGCTGCTCGGGCGTTTGTTAAACGTGGCGACGAGATCGGTGCAACGCGGATCATCGCCATTGTTCACCCAAACAATGTAGCGTCCATTCGTGTGGCCGAAAAAACGGGCTTCGTCTTTGAGCAGGAACTGGCGAACTACAAAGATTTCGGCAATGTTGGGCTCTACTCTCGCCAGCCCGTGGATGCAAACCGTCTAAAGTAACGAAGATCTAAACAAAATGCGCTCCCCGGCGTATAAAACACAGTCTTGTCTTTTGGGAATTGATTATGCGAAAAGGCTTTAGCACACTTTCGGCAATTGCGGTCATTATCTTCGTCGGCTTCCAAACCGTTGCTCAACTCAAGGTAGCGCCGCTCGAGATCAAGGAACGTACCCTATCTAATGGAATGCGTATCGTCTCGCAGCGCGATACATCCAGTCCGACGGTCGCTATCCGCGTGTGGTATGACGTCGGCGGAAAAAATGACCCGCCCGGCCGTTCCGGGTTCGCGCATATGTTTGAGCACATGATGTTCAAATCGACCAAGAACATGCCGAACGAGAAAATGGATCGCCTGACCGAAGACGTCGGTGGTTACAACAACGCTTCGACGTGGCCCGATTACACTAATTATTTCGAGGTTGTGCCGTCGAATTATCTCGAATCGATCTTGTGGGCGGAGGCCGACCGGATGGTCAACCTAAACGTCGACGACGCGAATTTCAACTCGGAACGCAATGTCGTAAAAGAAGAATATCGACAGGGCGTGCTTGCTAATCCTTATGGCCGTCTTTTCCAACTGACTGACAGCCTGTCCTTTCAAAAACATCCTTACCGCCGGGGCGTGATCGGTAACCTCGAAGAACTCGATGCCGCGACACCTGCCGATGCACAGAAATTTTACCGTGACTTCTATCGTCCGGATAATGCTGTGCTAATAGTCGTTGGCGACTTCGACGAAAAGCAATTCAATGCCTGGGTCGATAAGTATTTCAGTTCGATCAAAAAGCCTGATGGTTCGATCCCGAGGGTGACCGTAGCTGAACCTGAATGGACAAAGGAGCGGCGTTACACCGAGTTCGGACCGATTGTTCCGTTTCCGGCGACCGCGATAACGTTTCTGGCTCCGCCGTCGAGACACGCTGATGTTCCTGCATTGCTTGTTGCCGAGACCATCATGGCTGGCGGCGAAAGCTCTCGGCTATACGTTGAACTTGTGCGTAATCAAAAGATCTCGCAACAGGCCTCCATGCGGGCAGACATTCGGGTCGACCGCGGATTACTGACATTTATAGCGATCGCGTCTGACACCGGAACCTCAGCGTCACTTGAGAAAGCGTTGCTCGGCGAGATCAAAAAAATGCAGGACAGTACCGTTGCAGCTAGAGAGTTGGAGAAGGCCAAGAATCAATTGACCTCATCGCTTATCCGCGAACGAGAGACCAATGACGGCCGTGCGGGTCTTATTGAGCATGGCATCGCATATCTTGGTGACCCGAATGCTGTTAATAGGGAGATCGCTAATATCCAAGCCGTGACTGCGGCTGACGTTCAGCGAGTGATGCGAACCTATATGAAAGAAGACTCGCAGGTCGTGATCCACTACAACCAAGAGAAAAAAGCGGGGGGCGAAGAAAATGACTAGAATTAAACAAATGTTCAAAACGCCGTTCATAACCGTTTCTGCATGCCTCCTTGCGATCTTCTCGTTTGCAACTGCCGTCCAGGCGCAGGAACCGAAACCCGGCCCGGCTAGATCGGTTTCGGTCCCTAACGTTAAAGAATCGAAACTCAAAAACGGCCTAACAGTTGCCGTTGTCGAGAAGCGCAACATCCCGATCGTGACGGTTCAGCTACTCGTTCGTTCAGGCGCTTCTAGCGAAGGTGCCGAAAAAGCCGGCCTTGCAGATATGACCGCATCGATGCTGACCAAGGGCACCAAGACCCGAACCGCCGAACAGATCGCGCAAGAGATCGAGTTTCTTGGCGGGTCGATCTTTTCCGGAGCCAGTTGGAATAACTCTTCGATCACCGTTTCCGTTACATCGGATAAGCTTGATCAGGCAATGGCCATCTTCGCCGACGTCGCCCTGAACCCCTCGTTTCCCCAATCTGAACTCGATCTATTGAAGTCGCAGGCCATCGATGGGCTGACCTACAATTTGACGCAGCCTGGCTTTATCTCAAACTACGTCGCGAGTCAATACAGTTTCAGGGAGCATCCGGTCGGGGGAACTATTGATAGCCTCCGAGCCCGCAGTGCTGATCAGGTCAAGCAATTCTATGAAATGTGGGTAATTCCCCAGAAATCGATCCTCATTTTCAGCGGCGATGTCTCGGAAACAGGCGCTAAGGAACTTGCCTCAAAATATTTTGCCGGATGGTCCTACTCCGGGCCGGTAGTGTCGCAGGGAAGTGGGTGCGCAATTGCTAAGGGAACCGATCCCACTGAGTTGGCTAGACGGATCCTCGTGGTAGATCTGCCAGATTCAGGTCAGGCCTCGGTCAGTTACATAAAGAAAAGTTGTGAATCTGGTCGGGGACGCGATGTTTACTATCCGGCCAGCGTGTTGAACTCTCTCGTTGGCGGCGGTTATTCCTCCAGGCTTAATCAAGAGATTCGAATTAAGCGGGGATTGAGCTATGGAGCCGGAAGTTCATTTGCTTGGCGGGAGAATAAAGCTAATTTTGGAACTCGCACCCAAACCAAGAACGAATCAGCCCCCGAGGTTGCCGAACTTGTTCTCGCTGAGATAAAGCGGCTTACAGAGGGAAGCATCGCGGCCGCAGAGTTGGACCCGCGGAAGTCGGTGCTTACGGGCGGATTTGGACGAAATATCGAAACGACCGCCGGACTCGTGAACGCCGTTGCCGATCTTTACACCTTCAACATCCCGACCGCCGAGCTGAACAACTATATGAGGAAGGTCAACGCGGTCACCGACAAGCAGATCCGCGAGTTTGCTGCGGCTAATTTACTCGGTGGCGACATAATCATCGTTGGCGACTATGCAAAATTCAAAGACGACCTTGCTAAGCGATTTCCGGCTACCAAACCGACGGTCATCCCTGCAGCGGAACTGGATGTGCCAAAGCCGGGATTGCGATAGTTGTCGGCATCCGCCTGCTCAAAATACGCGAACTGAATAAATGTTGATAAAGTAGTATTTATCATCCGTTCAGTTCGCGTTTTTCGTTAAATGTTTATGCATCAGAATCTGCGCTCTTTCATTGAAGTTCTTCGCAAAGAGAACGAGATCGTTGAGATCTCGGCCGAGGTCGATCCGTACCTTGAGATCGCTGAGATCCATCGAAGAGTCATCGGTGCGCAGGGCAAGGCACTTCTATTCACGAATCCAAAACGTTCGCCCTTTCCGGTCGTCACCAACCTTTTCGGAACGATTAAACGTATCGAGCTCGCATTCGGCAAACGTCCGCAAGATTTCGTCCGCCGTGCGGTGGAAATGGTCGATGTCCTTTTTCCGCCAAATATCCGCAAGCTGTGGGGTTATCGAGACATGGGCGTCACAGCCCTGAAACTCGGAACGAAGAAGGTCCGAAGAGCACCGGTTCTGGAAGCTCGGCAAACTGTTGTCGATCTGGAAAAGCTGCCGCTCCTCCAGCTTTGGCACGAGGACGGCGGGCATTTCATTACGTTGCCGCTTGTTTATACCGAGAGCCCGACATCCGGCAAGCCAAATCTCGGCATGTACCGCATTCAGCGTTACGATAAAACGACTACAGGCATCCACTGGCAGATCGGCAAGGGCGGCGGCTTTCACTATTTCGAAGCAGAGCAGCAAGATAAGCCACTGAACGCAACAATTTTTCTCGGCGGACCTCCGGCACTGATCCTGTCAGCGATCGCCCCGCTTCCGGAAGATGTCCCTGAACTAATGCTCGCCTCGCTGTTGTCGGACGGAAAGATCGGCATGGCGGACAATCCAGTTGCTGGACATCATCGGCTGATCGCGGAATCAGAGTTTGCTATTTGCGGACACGTTCCGCCGCACGAACGACGCCCGGAAGGCCCGTTTGGCGATCACTACGGCTATTACTCGTTGACGCACGATTACCCGGTTTTCCACGCCGATGCTGTCTTTCACCGCAAAGACGCAATCTATCCAGCAACAGTTGTTGGCAAGCCGCGGCAGGAAGACTTCTTCATTGGTGATTATCTGCAGGAGCTATTGTCTCCGCTTTTTCCGTTAGTAATGCCCACTGTCCGGGACCTTTGGAGCTATGGCGAAACGGGTTTCCATTCGCTCGCAGCCGCGGTCGTTAAGGAACGTTACGGCCGCGAAGCGCTCTCCGCCGGATTCCGGATTCTCGGCGAGGGCCAGCTTGCCCTGACCAAGTTCCTTCTTTTGACTGATAAGCCCCAGGACCTGCGGGATTTCAAATCGCTTTTCGAACATATTTTGGCGCGTGTCGAATGGCATCGTGATCTTTTCATTTTCTCGCAAACCGCGTTTGATACGCTTGATTATGCCAGCGGCAAGATCAATCATGGAAGCAAAGCGATCCTAATGGGAACGGGCGAAGCTAAACGGGAACTCGCTCGTGAGTTCAACAGCGAGCTGCCGCGAGGCGTGACGAAGGCAATCCCATATTGCGACGGCTGCCTCGTCGTAGAAGGTGCAAGCTATGTCGAAGATAAAGATCTTGGCGAGCGTCTCGCTAGATCCGGCAAGTTTGACGATTGGCAGCTCGTCGTCATTCACGATGACGTCGAGTTTGCCCTATCAACGGAAAAGTTTCTGTGGGCAACTTGGACGCGATTTAATCCGGCTACTGATATTTCAGCCAAAGCTATCACGGTCAAGAATAATCATATTGGCTATGAAGCGCCGATCGTTGTCGACGCACGGATGAAGCCGTGGTATCCGGGAGTGGTAGAAGTGCGGGAAGACATCTCGAAGTTAGTTGACGAACGCTGGAGCGAATACGGCATCTAATTAGCTTTTAACATCACGCGATCGACTGCTGAACTGACCCAAAGAATGAACATAACGATTAAAAAATGGTTGAAGCGTGTTGCGATAGCGGCCGCAGTATTGATCGTCGCCATCTCATTATTTCTCTCCTACGCCTATTTCATCGAACCGCGGCAGTTCGTCGTTGTCGAAGAGACTCTGAATGTTCCGCACTGGGATCCGGCACTGAATGGGCTTCGCGTCGTGACGATTGCCGATCTCCACACGGGCTCTAATTACGCTCCACCCGAACGGATTCGCTATGTCGTTGAACAAGCTAACGGGCAAAATGCTGACGTCATCGTTCTCCTTGGCGATTATGTAAGCGAAAGCCGTTGGGACCGCGGATGCATTCGTTCCGAAACGGTACGCACCGACTGTACTGAACTCAAAGTTCCGGCCGAAGAGATCGCTGAGAATATGAAAGGGCTGAAGGCAAAATACGGCGTGTATGCCATCATCGGCAATCACGACTGGTATCACAACGAACAGAAGATACATCGTTTGCTGGAGGAAGTTTCGGGCATAAGTGTGCTGCAGAATGAGATAGCCGAGATCAACGTCAACGGCGAAACGCTTCGTATATGGGGTATTGAGGATTGGTATCGTAACCGCTCGGTTCCGCTCGAGGCCTTTAACGCCGCCGAAAAGCGCAACATCGTCGCCCTCACGCATAATCCGGACACATTGCTAAACACGCCCGGAGGATTTGCAATAATGTTCTCCGGCCACACTCACGGAGGTCAGCTGAATTGGCCAATATTCGGCCCCATCGCTGTATTCAACGATCGGCGGTTTATGGATGGCCTCGCGGTTGTTGACGGAAAGCATGTATACGTTTCCAGCGGTGTCGGCACGAGCGTCCTTCCGTTTCGCTTTCGCGTCCCGCCTGAAATAAATGTCGTTACGCTGAACTCCCAATGATGAAGAAAGTCCTAAAGATCGTTTCCGTGACGTCCGCCATCGGTATTTTGCTTCTCGGATATTCTTATTTTATCGAAGCTCATCGGTTGGTGATCAGCGACGTTACCGTACCTGTCCACCAACTCGATCCTTCATTCGAAGGGCTTCGAATCATCGCTATTTCTGATATTCACGGCGGCTCGCACGGTGTTGATGAGGTTCGCATCCGACACATCGTCGCTGAGATAAATAAGCTGAATGCCGACGTTGTAGTGATCCTCGGTGACTTTGTCTCTCAACGCGACGAGAATACCCCCGCGCATCAACGTCCATTGAAGATGCCGCCCGCCGTCATTGCAGAAAGCCTCCGCGGAATTTCTGCACGGGACGGCGTCTTCGCTGTGCTGGGCAATCACGACGGCTGGTTTGGCAACGACGAGATAGCTGACTCTCTTACAACCTCGGGTATCACCGTCCTTCAGAATGAGATCGCGTTCGTCGAAAGAAATGGCAAGAAGCTTCGGATATTCGGCATGCGTGATCATTTGAATATGGGGACGTGGGGAACTTTTCAGAACGACATGCAGCGCGCCATCGCTCGATATGACACCGCCGGCGACCTAATAGTCTTGCAACACAGCCCCGATGTATTCCCTGCGGTCAATGCAATGAATACCTTCGGTGAGCCATTCAAGTTGATGATCTCCGGGCACACGCATGGTGGGCAGATCTGGTTCCCGATCCTCGGTTCGCCGATCGTTCCGTCGTCTTTTGGGCAAACCTACGCTGCGGGAGTGGTACGCGACCGGGATAAGACTCTGTTTGTGACCACCGGTATCGGAATGAGCATTTTGCCATTCCGCTTTATGGTCCCGCCGGAAATTGCCGTTCTCACACTAAGCCGAAAGACCGACTGATCATCGCAACATCGACCGAACGCGCTTTATATCACCATCGTTTGGCGCCGGGGTTATGCCGAAGATCTCGCACATCAACTCATAAACATCGACATTTGGAAAAGGCTCTGTAACGCGTCGACGTTTGAACTTCGCTCCTTGTCCGACGAACATAGCTCTCATTGATTCGAGTTCGTTATCGTACCCGTGACCGCCATATTGCTTGTCAATACCGCCGCGTTTAATGAGCCCGGCATATCGTTCACGGCTACTGAAGATCCTTCCTTCGTCGATCGAACAAATTATCGGGGCGACACGCTGGCCATGTTTGTAATGGAACCTTGCCGGAATATCGTCCTTTTGCCAACACCGCGAATGCGGCATTCTGTTAAGACCATCCATCAACTTACTGGTCTTTCCTTCCTTCGGAAATATTTGCAGAAATTCGTAAGTCCACAGGATCTGAGCTGAGTCATCAAGATCGACGAATTCGTCAACCATCGTCACCTTTCGACGATCGACTTCTGCCATTCCGTGATCAGAGAACACGATCAAGTTCGCCTTTCCGTAGATCTTTCGGGTCTTCAGCCCATCGACCAGACGCTTAATGCCGGCATCAACCCGAAGAACGGCTTCGCGGGTTTGCGGTGCATTCGGGCCATGATCATGCCCGGCCGAATCGATATGATGAAAATACAATGTGATCATTCGCGGACGTTTTTCACGCGGCATATCCAGCCAGGCAAGGACCTGTTCAACGCGTTCATTGATCGGTTTATCATGATCGTACCGGTTCCAGAATGTCGGCCGCACACCCTTTACCGCCGCCTCGGTGCCGGGATAAAACATGGCCGCCGAGATAATGTTATTGTTTTCCGCCGTGACCCAAATGGGTTCGCCCAGCCACCAACGCGAATTCTCGACCTCTTCGCGTTTGCTCATCGAAAAGACAGTACCGAAATCCCAAACGTTATTTTCGACCAGCCCATGATTTGCAGGATAAAGCCCCGTTGCAACCGTGTAGAAATTGGGAAAGGTCTTGGTCGGAAAGGCCGGCGTCATCCATTTCGCCCGAACTCCGGATGCCGCAATGGAATTGATCGTCGTCGGTCTGTATTTCTCAAAATAATCGTAGCGAAAGCCATCGATGGCGATCAATATGATCGTCGTATCAAGGTCACTAATAGGCTTCGGTTGGGCATCGACGCGGGCCTTGAAGCACGCTAAGAAGGCGATCGACATGAATGCCGCAGCCACTTTCATGCCCCAAACGCGTCGAATGATCCGAGATGGAATATTTGTTCTACTCATGTAATGTCGATATTATACCTGTGAAGCTTAAACCTTTGTTAAATCGAAGTGGATACGCGACTGAATGGCGAACCTACTATGACGAAAATTCTAGCTATCTCGATGATCGTAGCGACCGCGGTGTTTTTCAACGGATGTGATGTTCAAAGCGGGATCACGAAGAAGAGCGTCGAAAAGTATCAACCGACACCTACGCCGGAGCGACTGATCGTCACCGAGGAGGCGATCGATCCGGCCGATGTCGAAACTGTTTCCACCGCCGAATCCGGCCCGTCGGTCAACATCAATACTGAAAAGGACGCAAAGGCCGCCAACTGCAGCAAATATAATAACGTAATGGTCAACGGCAACGGCCGGGAAGCCGCGATCAAAGGCAATTGTAACCGCATCATGATCAACGGCGACGGCAATACTATAACGGTCGGTTCCGTCGCCGAGATCGTCTTCAACGGCCACGACAACACCGTCGGCTATGCGAAATATTCCAACGCAAAGCGGCCCGTCGTCTCCGACAACGGAAGCGGCAACACCGCCAACAAGGCGGCTACGTCCGAAACCCCCGGCCCTAAATAGGTCGATAAAAACTCATCGGCTCACTGCGTATCGGTCAGAGCCGAAAATCCGCCGTCAAAGAAACTCCGCGAAAAAGACATCGCCGCCGCTATCGCATTCAGATGGTTTAGTTCCGCGTCCGCGATCAGCTTTCGTCTCAGCGTCGCGTTCGTCGAACCTAGCTTCCGCATTGCGTCAAATGCAACGTCCATGTTCTTCGGGCTGACGACCGAATCGCCTTCGAGGGCGATCAGCAGCATCGGCGTCCGCGGCGTCCAATCGTAAGTATCATTCTCCTTGAGCATTCGGACGAACGGATTCCGCTGATCGTTACGTTTCATAGCGGCCATAAACTTCGGCTGCAAAACGTTGGAGAGAAGATTTTTCGAACGCATCAGCGCCGTCGTGATTCCGATGTTCTTGATCACACCGTCGTCCGACGGGCTGAGGTTATAGTTAACTGCCAAGGCGTTCGCGAGCGTCGGCTTGTAAAAATCTCGCCATCTCATCTTCTTTTCCTTGACTAGGTAATTCACCGCATACGACGTCAGATATATTCGCAGGATGAACGGCACCTGTTCGCCGGTTTCCTCAAGCATAAATTCCCGCGTCGTGCCGGAAAGGTCGTACGGCCCAGACGCCGGAGCGGAACGCGTGACGTTGTAAACTGGTCCGGTGTAAGCCTGCAAGACCTCGGTCAAAGCCATCGCGACACCGCCGCCTTCGGAATAGCCCGTGATAAATAAATTGCTGCCGATCGGGTAGTTCTGCTGACGTGCCAGGGCGCGTACGGCGGTGATAATATCAACGCCAGAGCGTGCATTCACTTTACTGAGCGGATACGGATGAGCCGCCTTGTGGTCGCCGAGGCCGATGTAGTCCGGCAGCGCGACCGCATAACCGCCCGTAGCAAATCCGAGGATTGCCTCGACGGTTTCAGGGGCTTCACCTTTTCCCTTGAAACGCGACGGCGATCTGTCGCGGTCCACCGTAGTTCCGTGGCAATAGATCACCAAACCTTTCGGAGCCATCCCGACCGGCCACGCAACCAAACCGGTTAGCTCGGCGTGCTTTCCGGCGGCATCGAGCGACGTATAAGTGATCTTATAAAGCTTGACCGGAGCCGATGACTGCTCCACGGCGTATTTGCCGTAAACCTTCAGCATTCGCTCGTTCAGGTCGGCGGCGGACATGGTGCCGTTCGCTTCGCTCGAGACAAGCGTTTGTCCAAAAGCGGCTAGCGACAGTCCGAAAACGGCGATCGCTAAGGTTATCGATCGAAATATTTGCCTGTTCATGTTCATATTTATCGTTCGCCGGCCCGAAACGGATTCGAGGTACTGCGGCATTATCTTTGGGTTGGAATTGTGCAAAAAACTTGCCGGCAATCTTATCACGTCAGCCGGTCAGAGTAGCTTCATCTTCGCAAGATCGCCGTCGCTGTCGGACGAGGCGATCTTGCGGTACTTCGTCACTTCCGGAAACTTGCCGTCTTCCCAATCTATCATTGCCTGCTTCGCTTCGCCGATGGTGTCCGCAATGAAATTCCAATAGATAACAGTCGGTTCGGGAAGCGGTTCGCCGCCGATAACGACAAGCTTTGCGTCGTCCTCGGCGGTTACTTCAATAGTATCGCCCGGCGAGAGTTTCGCGAGGTCGTGAAGTTTTACAATCTCGCCGCCGATAGCGACGGAACCGCCGCACACATAAACCGCAAGCTCAAAATTCGGATCGACCGGCAGCTCGATAGACGCTCCGGCGGCCGCAGCTACGTCCAGATAGATCAGCCGCTGAAATGTCGGTATCGGCGAGGCTTCGCCAAAGCAGTCACCGGCGATGACCGTGATCTTATATCCATCGCGTTCGATTTTCGGCAACACCGCTTCGGCAAAATTATCAAACGCTGGCTCGATCTTGCGTTTATCGTGCGGCAGCGCGATCCAACTCTGGATGCCATGCACACGCTTTTGCGTCTCGGTCACTTGTTCGGAATGAGTAATTCCGCGACCCGCGGTCATCCAATTCACATCGCCGGGGAAAATCTTCTGTTGATAGCCAATCGAATCGGTATGCAGGATCTCGCCTTCAAATAAATACGTCACCGTTTGCAAACCGATGTGCGGATGGGGCGGAACGTCGAACAGCTCCGGCGTGATGTCGGGCTGATCAAAATGATCAAAGAAAACAAATCCGCCAACGCGCCGCAGCTCACGTCTCGGCAACGCCCTATAAACAACAAAATCGCCTGGCAAAACACTCTCAGCCGCAGGCAGAATTTGTTCGACAGTTCGCATTACCATTCATTAATAACTTACAGTTTCCAACATTTCGACCTTTATCTCTTCTTCAGGCGCCGCAAATCCGGGGAACTCGATCTTCTCACGCTGAGCATAGCCCTTCTTGTTGACCTTGAGATACAGCATCGTAATTGGGCCATGATTGGCGGTCAATGTGAACTTTCCGTCTTTGCCCGTAGCCGTTTTGACTTCGCCCAGAGTCGGCCCGAACGAAACCTCAGCACCCTCAACTGGCTTGCCATAGTTATCAACGACACCAATGATAGTTGTGCTGCTGGTCGAGAACATACAGCCTGCCCCAACGACCAAGATCAGCCCGATAGCCACCAACGCCATCAGTTTGTTTTGCATTCACTTTTCCTCCGATTCTGCAATGATGACGAAAGACCTGAACGAATTTGCGATGCAAAGCCTATAGCCAATAGCTAACAGCCTATAGCTTTATCCAAACGCCTATTCACCGCCATCCGCGTCTTTTACGACGATGTCGCTCTTGATCGAATTTGCGATGTAGCATTGTTTATGGGCGTTGTGGTGGAGTTCGGCTATCTCCTGGGCGGTCGGGAGTTTGTCGCCGGCCCAATTTATCTGCGGGTCGAGCGTAATCGTGCTTATCCACTGCGATCCGTAAGCGTCGGTCGCCATTTCGCCGACGGCCTCGTCCGTATACGCATCAACGCGGAACCCCGCACTTCCCGCCAGCCACAGAAAAGTCAGCATGTGACACGACGAAGCCGCCGCGACGAGTGCCTCTTCCGGATCGACCGCCGCCTCGACCGAATAGGGAAGCCGCACCGCATGCTTCGAACTCGAAGCCGCCACCGTCACGCCCTCATCAAATTCCCATTCATGTCCACGCGAATATTTCCCCGTAGTAAACATCTCCGGCGCATCCGAAGTCCACCTGATCTTGGCCCGATAGGAACTCATGTCGTAGATACTACCAATGATCCCGCCCGAAAAAGAAGCCGAGGCATTAGAATTAGCCGCTTGCTTTTGATAGCTTGTTGCCAAGATGTGGGGCGAAATTCAGGTCTTCGTTGATAGAACAGCGGGCTTGCCTACTATCACGTCGGCTGCAAGCAGCAAAAGATGTAGTGTGTCTTGGAAAATTGAACTCTACCGCCCAACGCAGGGCAATCCCAGCGAGCAACAGTAAAAAGTAAGCGGATAGTCTGAAAGATAGGCTAACGAATCTGAAAAGTAACAAACCTTTCTCAAAATCGGAGAGCAGGCGGCGAGGTTTTGGGGCTTGTTGACTTAGTCTGCGGTAATTTCCCTTGGTCTAAGGCTGATCAAAAATAAAAGGCCAGTGATCGCGAGTTGACGTCGACGGCCTCGAAGTGGATCGGTCCATCGTCTTCATAGTATTTTTGAAAGCAGCCTCAATCTTCCTAAGGAGCAGAACTTGGTCATCCAGTTCGGGCGGGTAGTATGAATCGAGAATCCCAAACATCCGTTCCATTTCGATCGATACGGTGTAAAAAACATCGTCCTTAGCAGACTGTGAAATTGCCATGACCCAAAGAATATCGGAGAACACCCTTCCTGTAAGTGCGGCAACACACATTTCTAGCCAGCGGTACAAACGCACTCCGCCGCCCCGCCAACTGTCCCGTGAGCCTATCGCATGCGTGCCGTTCGTTTTCTACGTGCGCGCCTTCGCAATTTATGGTCTGAGCCTGTATAACATTCGCGGGAACGGGATCGTCTCTCTCACGTGTTCGATGCCAGACATCCAGGCGACGGTGCGTTCGATTCCCATGCCAAAACCGGCGTGGGGGACGCTGCCGTAGCGGCGGAGGTCGAGGTACCATTCGAAAATGTCTTGCGGCAGGCCGTGATGCTTGAGTTGTTCTTCGAGATAGGGAAGCGAAGTGGCGCGTTCGCCGCCGCCGATGATCTCGCCGTAGCCTTCCGGCGCAAGCAGATCGATACCAAGCGCGCAATCTGGCCGATCCTTATCAACCTCGAAATAAAAGCCTTTGATGGCGGTCGGGAAGTGGTGAACAAAGACCGGCAAGCCGAATTGTTTCGAGAGATAAGTTTCATCCGGAGCCCCGAAATCGCCTCCCCATTCGAAATTATTCTCAAGCTCGCCCTTCGCGTGGCCGTCCTGAAGCATCTTCACGGCATCGTCATAATGCAAACGAGGAAACGGGCCCTTGATGGCTTCGAGTACGGACGTGTCGCGTTCGAGAGCGGCGAGTTCTAGCTTGCGGTCGTTCAAAACGCGGTCAACTATAAACAGAATCAGGCCTTCGCCGAGGTCCATCATGTCTTGATATCCGGCGTAAGCGACTTCGGGCTCAACCATCCAAAATTCTGTCAGGTGACGACGAGTCTTTGACTTCTCCGCACGAAAGGTCGGGCCAAACGCATAAGATTTACCGAACGCCGCAGCCGTCGCTTCGTTGTAAAGCTGACCCGATTGCGTCAGATAAGCTTTGTCGTCGCCAAAGTAATCAACCTCAAAGAGCGTGGTTGTGCCTTCGCAAGCGGCCGGAGTAAAAATCGGCGTGTCGGCTAATGTGAATCCGTTCCCGTCGAAATAATCACGGACGGCTTTGATCACGGTGTGGCGGATCTTTAGAACCGCATGCTGCCTTTTTGACCGTATCCACAGATGCCGGTGATCCATGAGGAACTCGGTGCCATGTTCCTTTGGCGTGATCGGATAATCGTGGACATTCTGCAAAACCTCGAGCCCCGTGACATCGAGCTCGACCCCGATCGCCGACCGAGCGTCTTCCTTTACGGTCCCGGTGACGATGATCGACGATTCTTGCCCGACGCCTTTCGCCGTGTCAAAAAGTGCTTCGTCATTGCCCTTGAACACCACACATTGCACCGTCCCGGTTCCGTCCCGAAGCTGCAAAAACACCAGCTTCCCGCTCGAACGCGAATTATAAAGCCAGCCTTTTAAAGTGACAGCTTCGCCGACCTTCGTGCTGAGTTGATCGATATATGTTTGATTCATTTGGTTGAAAGATCGCTAGTCATTATCAAAAACTAGATTCTAGTCGAAATAGCCGACGCATTCAAAAAGTGCGGCATTCTCCAGCCGATTGTTCATATTAGACACGCCCCGTTCGACAAACTTCAGCTCGCTTGACTTCATTTGCCACTCGGCAAAGACTATAAACAGATGGCGGACGAACCGAAGAAGAAAACGATAAACTATTCCGGAGCGTGGGCTGAGGCTCGAAAGATAGTCTGGAATGCCCGATGGCGATTGCTTGCGGGTAGCATTTTGCTTCTGATATCTCGCCTAGCGGGAATGGTCCTGCCTGCTTCGACGAAATTCATCGGCGATGAGGTCTTCGTAAACCAAAGATACGAGCTGATCAAGTGGATCGCGCTTGCTATCGGTATTTCAACGCTTATCCAGGGCACGACATCTTTTGTTCTTTCGCAGATCCTCGGCGTTGCCGCGCAACGAGCGATAACCGAGATGCGCAAACGAGTTCAGGCGCATATTGAAAGGCTTCCGATATCGTATTTTGATTCGACCCAGAGCGGACAATTGATCTCACGCGTAATGAACGACGCGGAAGGTATCCGAAATCTCGTCGGAACCGGCCTCGGCCAGATCATCGGTGGCATTGTGACGGCCGGTATCGCCCTCTGCGTTCTGTTTTACCTAAACTGGCAGCTCACATTGGCGACCATCGTCGTGCTGCTTATATTCGGTGGAGCTTTGCTTTACGCCTTTAAGGTATTGCGCCCGATCTTCCGCGAACGCGGTGAGCTCACAGCCGAAGTCACGGGTCGTTTGACCGAAAGCTTCGGCGGTATTCGAGTCGTAAAGGCCTACACGGCCGAAAAACGTGAGGACCTTAGTTTTGCCCGCGGTGCTCATAAATTGTTTCGAAACGTAGCCAAAACGGTAACTGGAGTCTCCGCAGTTTCTTCGTTCGCGTCAATAGTCATCGGGGCGGTTGCGGTTGTAATGATTGTTTTCGGCGGAAATGCAGTGCAAGCCGGTACGATGACACTCGGCGATTTCCTGATGTATATCTCGTTCACTTTTCTTTTGGCAATGCCCGTTATTGAGTTGACGTCGGTCGGGACTCAAATAACGGAAGCACTGGCCGGACTCGACAGGATTCGCGAGGTAATGGCGATGCCCACTGAGGACGAACAGGATGCCAATCTAGAACCAATGAAAGAGATTCGCGGAACGATCAGTTTTGAGAATGTCGAATTTGAATACGATGAAGGCGTGCCCGTGCTTAAAGGCGTTTCGTTCATGTCGAACGCCGGAACGACCACCGCTCTTGTCGGTTCGAGCGGATCCGGAAAGTCATCGATACTAAGTTTGGTACTAAACTTTATCCAACCGACTAAAGGCACCGTCAAAATCGATGGAATGGACCTTCAGACTGTCAGGCTGCGTGATTACCGTCGGCATCTGGGGGTCGTCTTGCAGGACAACTTTCTCTTTGACGGAACGATCCTCGACAACATTCGGTTTGCAAAACCCGAAGCCGGAATCGATACAATAAAGGACGTCTGCAAAATAGCAAATGCCGACGAATTCATCGAACAATTCCCGGACGGATATGAAACGGTTGTTGGCGAACGCGGCGTCAAGCTCTCCGGCGGCCAGCGTCAGCGGATCGCGATCGCACGAGCCTTGCTCGCCGACCCGAAGATACTTATTCTAGACGAAGCTACATCAAGCCTGGACAGTGAATCGGAAGCATTGATCCAGGAAGGCTTGAATAACTTGAGAAAAGGAAGGACGACCTTTGTGATCGCTCACCGGCTGTCCACCATTCGAAGCGCCGACCAGATCTTGGTTGTTGAATCGGGTGAAATACTCGAACGCGGCGATCACGACGAATTGATCTCACTAAACGGCCGCTACAAACAGCTTTACGACAAGCAGTACCGATTCGAACAAAACCTCTTCGTTAATCCCGGCGAAGATTTTACCTCGACACCTCCCGAAGCGATATCGCAGACAAAACTTTGACCGATCAAACAATATGGAAAAGACGCAAAACTATCAGAATCACACGCGGTGGTATCCGTTTGTTCATTTCATCATCTCGCCGCTGCTCGCGATCAATTTGATCTGGGCGATCGTTTGCGTTGTGATGGAATTCGACTGGTTTCGGGTCCAGTATCTTCTTTTGTCGCTGATCGCGATCCTGATGAGTTTTGCGGCACGGCTCCAGCCGTTAAAGGCGCAAGACCGCATCATCCGGCTCGAAGAAAGGCTGCGCTATCGGGAAGTGCTCTCGCCCGAACTGGCTGCGTCCGCGACCAACTTCCGGGCAAGTCAGATGATCGCACTGCGCTTCGCGTCAGATGAAGAACTGCCGGACCTGGTCAGTCGAGTCATGGCAGGCGAGCTTTCGACATCGAAAGAGATCAAAACCGCCATCAAAACCTGGCGCCCCGATCACTTCCGAGTGTGACGAGTCGAACTTTCCGGGCCGAATGCTTCAAATGTGACACATATTTATCATCTTCGGTGAAGAAGTTAATCAAAATAAATAAGGCCCTTCGAGAGTGAGGCTCGTGTACCTACCAATGAAAGAAGCTGTTGAAACTCGGGCGAAGCATGCATGTGGTCGAAAACGGGATCGCAGCCGATAAAGATCAGGTCCCGGGAGCGGTTTTCGAGCGCTTCGTTGAGTTTCGCGATAGTGCCCGCTCGATCGTTCAAACCCGAATAAACGATCGCCGAATGGATTGGATCGACATACTCGCTTCGAGAACGGTTATCAAGTGACTTGATCACAGCCCTTGCGGCGTCTTTGTCGCCCGAAACGGCGTATGCAAACCCGAGATGCGGAGAGTCGCCCGCCTTTATGCCGGCATATTCGACCGCCCGCCTCATCGATTTAAGACCCTCGCCATTATTCCCCGTCGCCAGTAAAGCATACCCTAGCCCCAAGCGGGCATGAGCGAAATAGGGGTCTAACTCTAATGCTCGCTTGAACTGCTCGACCGCTTTGCTGAATTGGCCGCTATAGTAATAGATATAGCCGAGATCAGTATTAGAGATCAGCGATAGTGGGTTTACGAAAAGAGCGGTATTAATAGCCGCAACAGCATCGGCTAATCTTCCAATGTGGAAGAAATAAAATGCGCGGAGGTGGTGGACTGTCGAGTTGTAAGGATCCAGCTCGATCGAACGCTGCAGCAGGTCCGGCAGCCCCCGCCAATCCCATTCGTAAAACAGCTTGATCGCCGCCAATATCTCATGCGCTTTAGAATCGTTCTCGTCAAGTTCGAGGGATCTTCGAACCAACGTTGTCGCCTGTCCGAACGCTTTTGCCGGGGGTAAAACTCCAAATAGCCCAAGTGCGCAATAGCCCGCCGCTGTCCAAGCATGGTACGACGCCTCGGTAGGATCTAGGTCGATCGCCGCTTCTCCGTGATCGATAGACCTGTGCCAATTATCTGTCGTCCATTTGTGCCAATGAAATCTGCATTTTAAAAACTGCCGGTGGGCCTCAGCATTAACGCTACCTCGCTTTCTTAGCCGAGACTGTTCCTTCCCGGTCAGTTTATAAGAAAGGGCGGAAAGGATTTTTTCCAAAAGTGAATCCTGTACGAGAAACACATCGTCCAGCGACTCATCAAACTGGCCGGCCCACATCGTTACTCCGGTTTGCACCTGAATTAATCTTGTAGTCACACGGATCCGGTTATTGTCTGACATCTGAATCGCTCCATGGAGTACGGCATCCACTCTCAACTCGCGGCCCGCGTCCATCGGGTCTTGCGATAACTGCGTATAATTTCGCACGGCGCTTATCGGCCTGATCACTAATCGAACAATGCCGCTGAGACCCGTGATCAGTGTCTCGGCCAGTCCGAGCTCTAAGGATTCGTCCCGATTCTCCGCGCGTAGCGTGCAAAAAGGAAGTACCGCGAGAGATGAGATCTCGCTGAGATCCGGTGCCGCGACGTCTTCAATTTCATTCACTTCTCCTGAAAAACGGTAACCTCGTTTCGGAAGATTTTCGATCAAACCGGGCCGGCGGCCTGACTCGCCTAAAGCGCGGCGCAATTCGTAAATCGTTTGTGTCAGGTTAGCCTCTTCTACAAATGTGTCTGGCCAAAGAAGCTCCATCAGTTCGTCCTTTCCTATAACCCTGCCCCGGTTTTCGATAAGCAGAAGCAGGCAGTCGAGAGATTTTGGCTTAAGCGGCACCGGACCGCTCTCAGACGACAACTGATGGTTCGCCGCATCAAAGCGAAATTCCCCAAATTTGTAAACCCGATTTCTAGTTTTAACCGCTGACATTTTGCTGAGAAATTTCTTAGTCCCCGTTGAAGATTTTCACTAGCCTCTTGTGCGATGTTGGATGCGGAAAGCAAAAGGCCGACCGCTTTAACGGCAAACGTGCCAAAAAACAGGAGAATATCATGAATTATCTGCAAATCACCATCAAAATGTTGTCCGGCGGCGTATTTGCCGCACTTATCCTGGCCGGTTTGGCGGTATCGACCGCCGCTCAGGTCCGGACGGAAATACCGACCGAGGACCCCGGCCCACCGTTCTATGCGCGAATCGAGCGTCGGGCTGCTCACACCCGCATCGCACCTCACACGGAAGAGTGGGCGGCGATCGTATTCTATCGTTCGCCGGCGTGTGTTCCACCCGATTTCAATTTAATGGATCTATTCCACGTTCCCCAAGCCTTTGGTTGTGCATTGACAATAGACGGCTTTGAGATCTGGCGAAACGGTCCGCCGCCTATCGACTTCGCGCCGATGATGGCGGTCTTTCGTGGGACCGGAAGCGTACCCATCTGGTTCGTCTCTTGGCCGGAGCTTCAAGCCGCCGTCGCGGATGACGACTTAACACTAATGGAGCTCATGGCCATGGATTCCTTGATCATCGGTTCCGCCGACCATTTTCACGAGACGTTGCATCCAACCGATGGTGCGGTAAATCCTCGGATAGTGATCTCGGCAAAAGGAACGCTGGCTGATGGCCGTTCCTTTCATCTGCAGCACACGGGCGGTAATAATCGTTTTCAAACGAATATCCGCTTTAGATAACCAAGAGGGCCTTACGTACGGTGGGGCCCTTTCCCTTTATTACCCGTCAAAATCCTCCGTGCGAGATTAACGGGCAACTGTTGGGAAATCGGCTGTAAGGTTCGCGATCCCACGATATTCCTGATATCGTTTCGGCGATACAAAAGCAAAACTTCGGGTCGAAGCCGAGGCTCTCTTTCCCATCGGTTCGCGTGCCGACTGCTTTTTTCCGTGAGCGATCACGTAAAGCGGCGGCACAGCCGCAGGATTCGGTGAAAGCTTCCGCGAAATCGTAACTTTTCCGTTTATAGAGCCGCAAGGCTCGGGCAAGAATGGGAAGTATCGTAGGTCTGAAATGATGGAAATCTTTCTCAATGATCAGGACGGCTGACGACTGTGCTCCTGCTTAAGATCTTCTGTTGATTTGGTGAGTGATCTGAGACAAGTTTTTGTGAAAAGCCGAATAAGCCTCGATGATTTTCTTGTTGGGAGATAGTGCGGCTATCATTGGTGCGAGTGTTCAAACGGGCGGTTCTATTGATGACGCCATTAACCGGACATATCCCCCGGTCGACGCCGATTATCACCCTATATCTCGGATCTTGAATTGGGTCGACGCCAATTCGGGCCCCTCTCGCACCATATATCACGCGTCTTTCTATGGATTTTGAAAATCTCGGCACATTTCGCACAAGCTCGCCGGCAGGTCCTCAATTCTGATTTGTACTAGATCAACCACTGCAAAATCGGACCAGGAAACACACAGTCCCCAATAAACACCGCCTCAAAACGCACGTGTAATATTATCTATTGTACAGTGTGCAGAACATGATACACTTATTGATGTGATGGAGGCATCGCCTCAGACCCGCTCTTTGAACTCTTGTTGTTTAGCCCTTAATCCTGCGTTCGAGCGATCTCAGCCTCGAGAACTCTACGCAGAACAGGGAATCGGCCCAGATGATCCAGTGCCCGCAAAACTATCCGGAACATCGGATCGATGTACTCGATAAAATGCGTTTTCCCGCGATTCGCTGATTGAAACGAGAATGTTCCAACCGCCTTCAGACATCTTTGTATGGTCTGCAGCCGAAACTCGTAGGCGAGATCATCTTCCGAAATAAGCGCCAGCCCATTGGCGGCTCTCTGGCTTAGGAAATATCGCCGCTTATCTGCAAGCCATTCAGATGTCGGCACTTCGGTCACACGGTCTAGGAGAAGCGAAACAAGGTCGTAGCTGACGGTGCCGATCCTTGCGTCTTGATGATCGATGATTCGTAGTGATCCGTCGTTCGCGATCATAAGATTAGCAGCATGGAAGTCGCGGTGGCAGAGAACCTCGGCCCGAGTCGCCAAAAGTTTTGCGATCTCTCTAAACTCGTCGAACACTTTATCGCGGAGGCTCGGATCAATATTTCGCTGCAGTAGCGTTTGGAAATAGTGTTGGAAAAAGAAGTCGAGTTCCCACATTAGCTTTTCTTCGTCGAAACGAAGCCTTGAGGCAACAGAATTAAGCTCGAAAGCGACGGGCGTTGCGGCCTGGATCCGAGCGATCAGGCGTATCGCTTCGTTTAATACACCATCGCGAATCAAGGGATCAGCGTTCAATAGCTCGTCTCGCATTATCCGATCGCCGAGGTCTTCGATGAGAATTATTCCAAGCCCCTCATCGACCTCTAGAATCTGGGCGACCGGCAATCCTGCCTTTTCAAAGAGTGTGGTTATGTCCAGATAGCTATTCTCGCTAGCTACAAATGGTTCCGGATAAACGCATGCAATGGCCGTCCGGCCTTTCCACACGACTCTGAAGTATTCGCGGGTCGAGGCATCGGGAGTCAAGATCTGGATCGACTCACTTGAAGAATGAAGTCTCAGGAACTGTTCGAGACGCTGTCGAAAGTCAGACATAGATTCAGAATGGGATCAAATGAACGGCACTATATAATTTTCTCCCTGAATATAACCCTTAAGAGCTTTTTCAGGAATATCGATGCAACTGCGCACCATATCTGCACGCACGATCGCAGAGTTCTCAAACACAGAGCCAGGTTCAATGTAAACGCCGTCTGCAATGATAGTTCTGTAAAGTTTAGTCCCTGATCCGACCATCACATTATCCCAAAGCACAGAGTCGCGGACCTCAGCGTCTGAATGGATCGAGCAAGCGTCACCGACAAGAACAGAATCAACCTCCATCATGGCAAGCGAAATGTCCAAATAACGCGGAATGGTCGAAAGTTCGAACCAGCTTCCCTCAGAAACATGAGCTGCTATGCGCTTTCCGTCTCTGATCGCCGGGTCATAAAAGGTCGGCACAATATCGGAGTAGACTCCTTTGGGGATATAATCTAAGACCTCGGGTTCAAGAATATGAATGCCTGTGAACATTAGCGGATTTCGAATGTTGCTGTCGGTATTGCGAATCTCGTCTTCGGACGCCGGCTTAGCGAAATCCCCAAAACCAGTTACAAATCCCTCCGCTGTTTCCACTTCTGTAAATCTCTCGCGTTTGGCATTGGATTTAAGTACCATCGTCGCGATCGCACCTGTTTTCCTATGCGTTTCAAGGGCCGCTGAAATGTCTATGTCCGTGATGATCTTCCCGTTAACAATAAGAAAAGTCTCATTTCCGAGTAAATGCTTTGCATTGTCCAGGGCACCGGATGTCCCAAGTATCTGGGGCTCCTCAATCGCATATTCGATCGAAACACCAAATCGGCTTCCATTTCCCAGCGCATCCTTGACTGACTGCGGCTGATGGTGGAGGTTAACGACCACGTCCTTGAACCCGAAACGAGCTATGTACTCGGCAACATAACCGACCAAAGGCTTTCCGAGAAAGGGAATTGCCGGCTTGGTTCTATCGATAGTTAATGGAAAAAGACGCGTGCCGAACCCGGCCGCAAGGATCATTGCTTTCATAGATAACGACGCTAACGCGAGCAATTAAACTTTACGCGAATGATCGGCATTATCAAAGCAAAGAGGCTGCCCAATTGGACAGCCTCTCAGTTAGAAAAATGGTTCCCGTTTACTGAACCACATAATTAGCGACTGGATAATCATCCGGTGAACCAAGGTTGTAAAGCTTGCTCTCGAACGTCTCAGAATTGAGGATCCAGAAGGTTCCATTACGCCAAATGGCAAAATCAGTACGTCCATTCCCGTAATAGTCGCCTGGTACCAGGATATCGGTTGCAGAACTTCCCCAGTTGGCCTGTGCCGCATTGCCGGGATTAGCACTCGAAAGATAATACCACGTGAATGACCCGCCGTTATCTCGGACCACAGCGACGTCCGTTTTACCGTCACCGTCGTAATCGCCTGGGACCACTAGATCGGTCGCAAATCCGAACTGAACGGCCGACGAACCGAGATCACTGCTACGCAGTATCCAAAAGATGCCTGCTCCACCTTCCGGACGTTGTACAGCAAAATCGTGCTTCCCGTCACCGTCGTAATCACCAGCGGCCACAAAGTCGCCGCCTTTGCCCCAAGGTGTAAATGTGGTCGCCCCGCCAGGAGTCGTTCTATAAAAGAAAGTACTCTGGTCAGCTGACGTAAGGCCCGGACGATAGACGGCGATATCCGTCGTGCCGTTACCATCATAATCCCCCACAATAGCGGGATTATCTCCGGTTTGACCAAATGCCTCTACACGCACCGTATTCGTTGCGCTATTTAAAATGTAGAAAGCAGCTGTTCCGGCCGTCCCCGGTCTCCATACTGCGATATCATCTCTATCGTCGCCGTCATAGTCGCCGGCAATAAAAAAGTCACTTGCCAGTCCCCAATCATAACCAACCGACGGACCGCCCGTACTTCGGTCAATAAACCAGGTTACTTGTCCGTCAGCTCCGCCACCTACATTTCGGACGACGACATAATCCGTTGTGCCGTCGGCATCATAATCAAGAGGTCCGTCACCAGAAGGTCCAGGGCCTGAGCCGGCCGTAATTGTGAGGTTAGCAGCCGAAATACTGCCGGTATCACCGCCGCCGACGTCATTGAGTCTTAAGATCCAAGTGCCGTTGGCATCGGGAACTCCGGCAAATGCGGCATTCATA
>JBGTKY010000034.1:0-146223 GCA_041744395.1 Pyrinomonadaceae bacterium
TGAAGTTCGACCAGCTTTTGCAAAAAGTCTTCGCGTTGAAGCTTCATCCCAGGCTCAACGAATTGCAGCATCCCGAAATAAGCGTCCGGATCGCCAAGTCCGTAGATGCACGACACCGACGCGACAACGATAACGTCCCGCCGCTCGAAAAGCGCACGCGTTGCAGACAGCCGCAGCCGGTCGATCTCGTCATTGATCGTCGCTTCTTTTTCGATGTAAAGGTCGGCCGCGGGGCCGTATGCTTCGGGCTGGTAATAGTCGTAATAAGAAACGAAGTATTCGACCGCATTCTCCGGAAAGAAAGTTTTGAACTCTTGATACAACTGCGCCGCAAGTGTCTTATTATGTGCGAGAACAAGCGTCGGCTTCTGTGTCTGCTGGATGAGATTAGCGATCGTAAACGTCTTGCCGCTGCCCGTGATACCGAGTAGAACCTGTTCTTTCACACCACTCTCAACATTCTCTACCAACTGCCGAATTGCCTCCGGCTGATCGCCCTTTGGCGTGTTTTCACTAATGAGACGAAATTGCATGCTTAAATCTTACCGAATGTTGACGATTAGCGCGAGCCCGAACAAGTATGCTAGATTTTTAGGCCGAGACAATCAATATCTTCCCGACCGCAGTAAAGATTCACTATATGAAAATCGCACGTTTCTGGAAACGCTCACGAATTCACACGAACGGGCCTGATGGACGGCCGATAGAAGTCGCGGCTTGGGGATGGTCGGCCGACGATCCGGATGAGGCCCAGCGACAGGCTGAGGAACGTTCGCAGCGTTCGGCAAAACGCATCATCGCCGGCGAGCCGTTCCCGAACACCTACGACAGCTACGGCGACCGCCCCGCTCGCGAAGAGATATTACGCGAGATCAAGAACGACGACGGCGAGACCATCGCGATGCTGACCCGTAACCGCTATGGTGCCGTTGTGCTGAACACGGCCGATCTGATGTTCATTGACATTGATGTCCCCGAGCCGAAGCCCGCCGGAATACTTGCTTCGCTGATGTCTCTTTTCGGCAACAAGCCCGAAGACCCGTTCGTTGCCGAACACATGAGGATCGCTTCCATCGCGAACGAGCGACCGGAATACACCATCCGTCTATATCGCACCTTCGCGGGCTTTCGCTGCGCCGTTATCAACAAACGCATCAAACCCGGCACCGTCGAAAGCGACGCACTGCTTTCTGCCTTTCGCTCCGATCCGCTATATGTAAGGCTTTGTAGAAATCAGGAGAGCTTTCGAGCAAGGCTGACGCCAAAATTCTGGCGGTGCGGATATGAGGCTCCTCGCGGCCGGTTTCCTTTCAACGACGAAGCGGAAAAAGAGATGTATCGCAATTGGGAACGAGGCTACGAAAACGCCTCACGCGAATATGCCACTTGTGTTTTTGTCGATCAGTTCGGAGATGATCGAACCGTCGCTGATTTCCGCTCCTTGCTCGAACTACATGACAGAGAAACAAAGTGCGACGGCGGAATGAAGCTCGCGTGATTCAGCCATCACTTATTAATGTAATAGCATCCCGCGGATCTTTGTCCGCAGCTTGTTATACTTTGCATTGAGCTCGTCGCCGCGGGCCGCGTAGATCGCCGAGATCACATCGTCGTCATTTGGCCGAAACGCCCGCAACATCACCTCGCGAGTGCGAATGATCCCTTCCGCATCGACGACGATCACGCCTCGCGTAAAACTTATCGGGTAAAGCGAATGCTTTGCGTAAACTCGAGTCGCCGCCCGCCCAGGATCGGCAAGTAAACGTATCGGCAGACGATATTTTTGTGCGAACTCCGCATGATCGTCGGGATTCGATGGCGAGATGCCGACGATCTCGGCCTTCGTATCGAGATAATCATTCCAACGATCACGCAAAGAACAGAGCTGCTTCGTACACATCAGCGTTTCGTTCTGCGGATAAAATAAAAGCACGACGACCTTGCCAATATGGTCCGCCAACCGCCATTCCTTGCGGCTCTCATCAATCAATCTGAGGTCGGGCATTGGCTTGCCGCGTCTAAGGTCCTTAGGCTCGATGGAATCTACTGATTGTGACATTTATCGTTAGTTTCGACGGATGAGGTTAATCCGATTCAGCTCGTGGCGAGGAAGCGATTTACCGCGCGTCTGCTTTACGTCACGGCGTTTTCATAATAAAGTTATCAAATCCTCTCCGCCAAGTCATCCATTTATGTCATTTGCGACCACACTTTCCGACTCTACTTTTACCGGTTTGCCGCTGGTGCACAAGGGAAAAGTTAGAGACGTTTACAGCGTCGGCGACGATCAGTTGCTGCTGGTGGCGACCGATCGGATCTCTGCTTTTGACTGCATTTTACCGACACCGATCAAGCATAAAGGCGCCGTCTTGACCGCACTTTCTGCATTCTGGTTTCGTCGGCTGGCAAGCATCGTCGGGAATCATATGATCACGACGGAACTCGATGAAATGCCCGAGGCCGTTCGACGACACGAGATACTTCGCGGGCGTTCGATGCTTGTGAAGCGGACCGAGGTCTTCCCGGTCGAATGCGTCGTTCGCGGTTATCTGGAAGGGTCGGGATGGAAGGATTACAAAGCGACGGGCGAAGTGTGTGGTCGAAAGCTTCCGCCCGGACTTAAGCAGTGCGACCAGCTTCACATGCCGATCTTTACCCCGGCGACGAAGGCCGCGACCGGCCACGACGAAAATATTCCGCAGCTTGAATTTGTAAAGATCGTCGGCCACGACACCGCTGCCGAGCTCAAACGCATTTCGAAAGAGATTTACACGACGGCCAGCGAATTTGCATTACCGCGTGGGATCATCATTGCTGATACCAAGTTCGAATTCGGCCGCGACAAGAATGGCAAGATCTTGCTTATCGACGAGGTCCTAACACCGGACTCTTCGCGATTTTGGGACGCCGCGTTGTATGAACCGGGACACGCCCAGTCGTCGTTCGACAAGCAGTTCGTTCGCGAATATTTGGAGACGCTCGATTGGGATAAGACGCCGCCTGCACCGCCGTTGCCGGACGAAGTCGCCGAGGCGACATCCGAGCGTTACTTGAAAGCGTACGAATTGTTGACCGGTAAGGAATTAACCACCGATTAGGCGTTTCCCATTATCTGATAAAAGATGCGGACGAAGATGGAAAATTTGATCGAGGAGATGCTTGACGGGCGGATACTTCTAGGTGAAGCAATTGGCGAGTTTGAAAAGCTCTACATCCAAAAAGCCCTCGACCGCAACGACGAACATCTTTCTAATACCGCAGAAACTCTCGGCATCCACCGAAACACACTCTCAAAACGCGTTGCCGATTACAAGGCAGCCGCTCGCAAGCGAAAGCCGGCCGTCAAAAAGCCGCTGATCAAAGCGAAAAAGGCGGGCAACGGCCGAACGCGCTAACGCCGCTTTTCGATAACCTCGACACGATCGCCAACGCTGATCCGAACGCCGGGATTCTCCGGTATCAGATTTTCGCCGAACAGGACCGCGGTTGGCGTATGTCCGAAAGATTCAAACGTCTTCGGAAATGCATCCTTCGCCATTCGAAACTCCGCCAGTGTCTTAAGCGGTTCTTTGCCGTCGAACTCGCCTTTTGCCAGATCGACCGTCGTCATCACGCATCGGGTGCAAGGTTTGACCACGCGGAACATCGCTTCGCCGATCTTGATCCTTGCCCAAGCATCTTCTTCAAACGGCTCGCTTCCCTGCACAACCACATTCGGCCGAAAGCGGTTCATCGGAAGCGGTAGCTTTTCGCCGTACTCGTCGCCGTGATATTTATCGTGCAGCCGCTCGTTCAGCTCGCCAAGCGACGCCTCGCCGAGAAGCAGCAGCGGATAGCCGTCGGCAAAACTGACGACGTCATCGCCTGTGTCGAATTTGCTGCTCACATGCCGCTCCGATTTTTCAGGCATCAGCACAAGCTGACAGACACGTCCCAAAACCTCGCTGAACCACTCGTTCACGATCCCCGAATACACAACTCCACGAGGCTCGCTCTGCCAGATCGTAACGATCTGATATTCGCCGGAATCAGGCTCGGCCGGGATCCTGAGCGATTCGATGCCGTCCGCCGACACCGTCAACCCGCCTTCATCAACCGCAACCGAAACTACAGCCATCTGCGGGACGTCTCTCTGCGTAAAGAACATCCCTTCCTTATTCGTCAGCATCCACCGCCGGTCAAACCGCAGCCCGCGTTTTTCCACATATGAATAATCAAGCGAAATGCCCTTCAGTGATTTGATGGGATAGATGTTTATCTCGGAAATTTTCATGTCGACATTCTCGAATGCGAGATTCTATTGAAAAACCTATCTGTCCGGTGCCGAATTTAGGATCTTCTGCATAAAGCCATTGACCCATTCGTTTTTTATTTCAGCGTAGAGCTTCTTGTCGTTAATTGACGCCGCCAACGCAAGCTTATAATCGTTATATTCCTTTGCTAATGCCAGATCGCGTCGGAGCACGTCGCGGAATCGCAGCTTTGATTGCCAATCGGCCGTAGCCCGCGGGTAGATATGCATCTGACAATAACGGACGGGCCCTTCGTCGCGAACAGCGTAAAAATGATCGACCGCGCCTTCATACCGCTCCCGATATTCGTAACCCAGTTTTGTAAGACAATTGACGAACGTCGCCAAGCTATCCTCGTCGCACAGTATCGCAATATCCAGGACCGGCTTTGCACACACCATCTCGATCGCTGTGCTGCCAACATGCTCGATCCGGACCGTTAGATCGCCGACACCTAGCAGAATTCGATGCTTCTCAGCGGCGAATTCTTCCTTCCAAGCCGGGTCATGCGGCACAACCCGTAATTCATCTCGCCTCATTCCGTACATACATTACTTTAGCTATCCCACCCGGAAATCGATTTTTTAATGAAGCCCAAACGCCTAACGAGAAGATACTAAGAAAGGCTTGCCCACGCCAACGACTTCTTTCTTAGACTTGATAGCATGGCACTCATATTTTCTAAATAATCACATTACCCCTTGACAAGTTTAACCGCGTTTAGTAATTTAGCACTCATGGATATAGAGTGCTAATGCGATTTCAACTTCGCCCTAGGTCCAGACTTTTTATCTTAAACCGTTAATTCAATTTTCGAAAGGAGTACCAATACTATGGCTACAAACATTAAACCACTACACGACCGCGTGATCATTCGCCGGATCGAAGACAACGTCAACCAGACCGCAGGCGGACTCTTCATCCCGGATTCAGCAAAAGAAAAGCCGCAAGAAGGCGAAGTCATCGCCGCCGGCGAAGGTAAATATAAAGAAGACGGCACCCGCCAGCAGCTGGATGTAAAAGCAGGCGACCGCGTTCTTTTCGGCAAGTACAGCGGATCAGAGATCAAGCTCGATGGCGAAGAGTTCATCATCATGCGCGAAGACGAGATCCTCGGCATCATCAACCGCGCAGGAGCAGCAGCATAAGCAGTGGTCGGCCGTCAGTACCCAGTAGCCAGCTTTTCTGACCACCGCCTACTGACCACAGACCATTATTTCGACGAAGGAGAATTAAAATATTATGGCAAAACAAGTTATTCACGGAGAAGAATCACGTTCGGCAATCCTGCGCGGTGTAAACCAGCTGGCGGATGCAGTAAAGGTAACGCTCGGACCGAAAGGCCGCAACGTTGTTATCGACAAGAAGTTCGGTTCGCCGACCATTACCAAAGACGGTGTGACCGTTGCTAAAGAGATCGAATTGAAAGATTCACTCGAGAACATGGGTGCACAGATGGTCCGCGAAGTGGCCAGCAAGACCTCGGACGTTGCCGGTGACGGTACGACGACCGCTACGGTCCTTGCTCAGGCGATCTTCAAAGAAGGCGTCCGCACGGTTGCTGCGGGAGCAAATCCGATGGCGCTCAAGCGCGGCATCGAGAAAGCGGTTATCGAAGTTGTTGCCGAAGTCGGCCGCCTGTCGAAGCCGGTTTCGGGCGACATGATCGCACAGGTCGGAACGGTTTCGGCCAATGGCGACAAAACAATCGGAACGATCATCGCAGAAGCAATGGACAAGGTCGGCAAAGACGGCGTCATCACTGTCGAAGAGTCGAAAACGATGGACACCAGCCTTGAGGTTGTCGAAGGAATGCAGTTCGACCGCGGCTACCTTTCACCGTACTTCGTCACTGACGCTGACCGCATGGAAGCAGCTCCCGAAGAGCCGATGATCCTCATCAACGAGAAGAAGATCTCGAACATGCGCGATCTTCTGCCGATCCTCGAGCAGGTAGCTAAAATGGGCCGTCCGCTACTCATCATTGCCGAAGACGTCGAAGGCGAAGCCCTTGCGACATTGGTCGTGAACAAGCTCCGCGGCACGCTCAACGTTGCAGCCGTTAAGGCACCCGGCTTCGGCGACCGCCGCAAGGCAATGCTCGAAGACATCGCAACCCTGACGGGCGGCAAGGTCATCAGCGAAGACCTCGGCATCAAGCTTGAGTCGATCACCGTTGACGACCTCGGCAAAGCCAAGAAGATCACCATTGACAAGGACAACACCACTATCGTCGAAGGCGGCGGTTCGGGCGAAGCGATTGACGGCCGCGTCAAGACCATCCGCAACCAGATCGAAGAGACCAGCAGCGACTACGACCGCGAGAAGCTCCAGGAGCGTCTTGCTAAATTGGTCGGCGGCGTTGCCGTGATCAAGGTCGGTGCGGCTACTGAGACCGAGATGAAAGAGAAGAAAGCTCGTGTCGAAGACGCAATGCACGCAACCCGTGCGGCTGTCGAAGAAGGCATCGTAGCCGGCGGCGGTGTAACGCTCGTCCGTGCTTCGAAGGTCCTCAACGACCTCAAGCTCGAAGATGCTGACGAACAGATCGGTGTCAACATCATCAAGCGTGCTGTCGAAGAACCGCTTCGCCAGATCGTTGGTAATGCAGGCAAAGAAGGTGCAGTCGTCGTCGAAAGGATCCGTACGGAAGACAGCGAAGCTTTTGGCTTCAATGCTGCTACGGAAGTTTACGAAGACCTCATCGCAGCCGGCGTTATCGACCCCGCAAAGGTCACACGCTACGCTCTGCAGAATGCAGCTTCGATCGCTGGATTGATGCTCACCACCGAAGCGATGATCGCTGACGCACCTGACGAAAAGGGAGGCGGCGACCACGGCATGGGCGGCATGGGCGGCGGCATGGGCGGCATGGGAATGGGAATGTAAAAAGCTCCCCTCCTTACAAAGGAGGGGTGGCACCGCCTCGGTGACGGGATGTTTCCCTAAGTTCGATCAAATAAAAAAGGCCTCGGCACCCGCCGGGGCTTTTTTTGTGCGTGAAAATTTTGTTGTGTATTTTCGGTGCCCTGTCGTGGACGAAATGCTCATTGTTGTGCAAATGTCGGCTCTAGTCGTTGATTTCAGGCCTTCTGTCGTTGGTTTTTTGGCCCCCACGATCCTCGCCGGATCCTCAAAATTCCACCCGCCGAAGCGCCGATCGCCATGCTAGTGACCATGCCGGTCGCGGGGCTAATAGGCAAAGTCGTGCCCAAGTTCTCGGCACACTGCTTGCTATGATAGGCATTTATTGGCGGAGACCCACCTTTTCCGCCAAAAGCTGGGAGATCTGATACACCTTGAATTCAAGTGAGGCATTTCTCCATTGCGGAAGTCCGCTTTGGTCTTGTTTCCGATCTTTACTAGATCAGTTCCTGCCGTGATTTTGAATGAATAAGACATCTACTAAATTAGCCGTCCCCGGAGTGTGTCGCTTCGGCCACGTTGCCTCACTCGTGGCAGCTTTCGTTGGTATCTCGGTACTCGTTGGTTGGGCACTGGACGTAGAATTACTAAAGCGCATCGTCCCGACATTGGTTGCCATGAACCCCGTGACGGCGATCGGTTTCATTTTTCTCGGAGTTGCGGTTTGGGCCTCGCGTTATGACAACGCTTCGGCCGGTTCGGTAACGTGGGCACGCTGGGCCGCAGGGATAGTACTTATTATCGGGACGTTGAAGCTTTGCGAAATTGTGTTCGGTTGGCAAATTGGCATCGACCAAATTCTCTTCCAGAATAAGATGGCAGTGGACCAGACAGGTGTGCCAAACCGTATGGCTCCTAATACGGCATTCAACTTTGTCCTGCTAAGCCTCGCCCTAATTTTCCCGTGGAAAAATAAGAACGGGCATTTTGATCCTTCAACGGTCTTGATCACCGTTTCTATTTTCGGCTCGTTTCTGCCGGTCATCGGGTATCTCTTCGGGACGAAGTTCTTTTACGGGATCGGCCAGTATATACCGATGGCCTTGCATACAGCCCTGACGTTCTTGATGCTCGGCATGGGCCTGCTGTTGGCTCGGCCCGAACGCAGCGTCATCTCGACAGTATTTGATAAGGGCTTAAGCGGCGTTATGGTCAGACGTCTTTTACCGGCGGTAATCGTGACACCGGTGGCGATCGGGTGGCTTCGACTAAAAGGCCAAAACCTCGGGCTGTACGATAATGAGCTCGGCGCCGCTCTGGTTGTTGTCACCCAGGTCCTGCTGCTCGTGGCAACGGTTTCGTGGCTCTCGTTCTTGCTCCTGCGTCTCGACAAACAGCGACGAGAGGCCGAGGCCAGGCTCTCTGAACTTGTGCTTACGGACGATCTGACAGGCCTTCGCAATCGTCGCGGGTTTGCGTTTCTCGCCGAACAGGAGTTGAAGCTGGCGAGAAACAAGCGAATGGGCATCGTCCTTTGGTGTGTGTACGCTGACCTTGACGGTTTGAAGACGATCAATGACACGTTGGGGCACGATGCGGGATCGGCGGCGATCAAACACGCGGCGGCGGTGCTAAGGTCGTCGTTCCGTGATTCGGATATAATCGCCAGAATGGGCGGTGACGAATTCGTCGTCCTGGCCGCAACAAATGCGCCGACCGACGGAGCTCAGTTGATCGAACGGCTAAAGTCTAACGTCGCCGCGTTCAACGAACGCGAGAATTTGCCGTACGCTCTTTCGCTAAGCGTCGGCATCATCCCGGTCAACACAGACGATATGCAGACCGTCGAAGAGATCGTAAACGGAGCGGACGCCGAAATGTATCTGGACAAAACTGCCCGCAAAAAAGCACTGCCGGCAAACACTATCGCCTCTCTCGCCCCTTCGGTATTCCCGTACTAATACTTCCCGACCCAATATCAAATATCCAACCCCCCAAACAAAGCCTCGGCAACCGCCGGGGCCTTTTTGTTGCATCGCGAACGGCATTAATTCTATTGACATCTATTCCGACCGGTGTTATCAATTATGCATTCCACATAGCATTAAACGAGCCCGGGGTCAGAGGATCGTCAGTCCTTCGGGCATTTTTTTTCTACTACCTTCTGGAGGAGATAGATCATGAACAGACTCAAATACATGGCATTGGTAGCGATCGCCGCTTTTGTCCTGACCGGCTGCGAACCGGCGGCCAATAATGCCGCAGGCAACGCTACGGCAAAGAACGCAAATTCGAATGCCAACGCAAACACCAACACCTCCACCGCAGCGGCGCCCACCGTCGATGCTCTGATGACGCTCGAGCGCAGTGCCTATGAAGCATTTAAGAACAAGAATGCGAAATTCTGGGAAGACTTCCTGGCCTCCAACTTTGTTGGGGTTGGCCCGCAAGGAATTATGGACAGGGCGGCGGCAATGAAAGTTTACGCTGGCGCGGACTGCGAAATAAAAAGCAACTCGTCCAGTGATCCACAAGTGACCCAGCTCAGTCCTGATGCGGCCGTCCTTACACACAAGGCCACCCAGGACGGGACCTGCGGCGGACAAAAGGTGCCGGAAAATGCATGGGTAGCCAGCATGTATATCCGCGAAGGCGGCGAGTGGAAAGCCGCCTTCCACGCGGAGTATCCGATAGCCGATCCGAACGCGAAACCTGCGGCGTCGGCTGCAAATCCGGCATCGACCTCGTCAACCGCCGCACCGGCTGATGCAACCACCGAAGCCCTTCTCGCCCGCGAAAGAAAAGCTTGGGAAGACTGGAGCGCCAAGGAAGCCAAAGGGCTCGAGAGCTGGGCCGCCCCGAACATGATCACTTTCACAGACAAAGGACGCGAGGACCGAGCCGGCGCCATCAAGACCTGGACGTCCGACGATTGCCAGGTCAAATCTACGAGCTTCAGCGATCCGGCAAGCAAGTCGTATGGGCCGAACCTTGCCCTTCTGACCTTTAAGGCAACGGTAGATGGCAAATGCGGAGGCTCCGCCGTGCCGCCGCTGACCGGCGCGACCATCTACACCAAGGAAGGCGAAACCTGGAACGCCGCCTTTACGGTCAACGTACCGGCACCATAGCGGCATCTTGTCAGAACCGCCAGCGTAAGCTGGTCGCATTCCGGCCCCGGCACCTGCCGGGGCTTTTTTTGTTCGTGAAAATTTTGTTGCGTATTTTCGGTGCCCTGTCGTGGACGAAACCTTCGTTGTCGTGCAAATGTCGGCTCCAGTCGTTGATTTTGGGCCTCCAGTCGTTGGTTTTTTGGGCCCCGGGATCTTCGCCGAATTCCACCAATTCCGCGCCCGAAAACATGCCAGTCGCCATGCTTATACACACCCCGATCGGGGCTCTACTAGGCAGCGTCGTCCCCAGGCTCATCGGCAGGTTGCAAAGCATTGGTGTATAATCGCGAAAATGTTGCGAAAAAATAGATACATTACCGTTGTTGCAATTTCGGTAGGGATCGCAATGTTCATTATCGGAATAATTGGTGCGCAATTTCCTCCATCGGAGCGAATTCCGCCATGCTGGAAAGACCCCACGCCCGCCCAATTAGCTACCGAATGCCGGGAGATCGAAGCGCAAAAAGCTTGGGAAAAATTTCCCTGGCATAGACAGCAGGCCGAAGCCCAAGATTTCTTTCGGCAATTCCAGACGAGCGTTGCGGCGGATCGCCGTGACGAAGTCGCCGGAATGATGATGTATCCGCTTCGCGTTACGTTTTACACGGATCGATGGAACGCTCAGTATCGTTCACTCCAATCGCCTTCCGAGCTGCTTGATGTTTACGACAAGGTCTTTGATGAAAGCGTGAAGGACTACGTCGCCAATTTTGATGCCAACGAAGTTCGGGGAGATTACGTTGTCTATCAAACAAGTACCGGGGAGATCGGGATACACCCGAAGACTCTAGGCGATTGTCCCGCGTGCACCTTTGAGTTTAAGGTTGAGAGCATCCGAAGCAACTGGATCTTCCGGACCCCCGGCGACGCGATATTTGACGAACTCTTCAAAACAGACGCAACGCCCTGATCGCTGCTCGCCCCAAACCCCCACGCGCGAGATAGCATAGAATGTAATTCCCTGGTTGGATTGCACGCTTCATAGTCAGAACCGGGAGCGATAGCGACTGGGTTCCTAAGTAAAAAAGCCTCGGCAGGTGCCGGGGCTTTCGTGTATTATGCTTCTGATATTGACGTGAACATTTGATCGGAGGATAAGAATATGCGAAAGGTCTCAGTTTCATTTTTGGCGATCTGCATGCTCGGCGTGGCCGCCCTCGGACAATCCAAAGCTGGCGCAGAAAAAGCCGCGGTCCTAAAGGTCTTCAACGAATACGTAAAAGCAATGCAGGCGGAACAACCGGAGCGTGACCGTGTTCGCGAACGGCTGCTGACCGACGACTATTTTTATATGGGCATGGACGGCTTACCCGCCGGCAAGAGCTACGTGATGCAGCGCCAACTGCGTAACGGACTGCGTATCACCGAAATGAAAATGTCCGACATCGTCATCCGCCTCTATGATAAGACCGCGATCCTGACAATGCGTTCCGCAGGTGCCGGGATCGATATGGGCAATCCCTGGGGCGGCGACGGCAATGAAAACGGGCATACGACCGTGATGGTCAAGCAAAAAGGCGTATGGCGTGTCGCCGCCGATGTCATCGGCGTCCCCGTCGACAAATGATCCCTACCAACCTCGCCCGACAACCGAGCCGCCCGAGCAAAAGCGTCGGCAACCGCCGGGGCCTTTTTGGTTGAAATTTGCGTTTTCTATGGTATCCTCACGCCTAGAATTTATCTGGGCGTGCCCCATAGCTTGCTAAAAACTGCAGTCTAGTTCGCCCGTAACCAAAAGGCTTCGTCCATCAACAGGCGAAGCCTCAATTGCTTAGAAAACATGGAAAATAAATCCGCGCCTTCAGAGATCGGTTCTGAGAAAAATCAAACCATTACGGATCAGCCTACAGAGAGACCGTCAGCCAATCACGCAGCTGCCTCGGTATTGTTTCCATTGGCTGATTCGGAAATGCGAACATGGACGGAACGGCTGGAATTCGGTTCTAAGCTTGTTCTTTTGATAGTAGGTCTGACATACGTAATAGGCTTCTTGATTTTGAATATTTACACGATCGGATTGGGAGCGGGAAATTTTGGCATACTTCGTCCAGAGTACATAATTGTCGGCGCTCTCTGGCTGTTTCTTGTAACCGTGACCTACGGTGCATACGTTGCTGCGAAAAAGTTCGATCAGATTCTTAACGGTGAAGCCCTAAAGGTCGGAAGACGATCGGCCCTATATATTGCGATACTGATTTCTACCCCGATCACAATTTGCATGTCCTATTTCATACCGGCGCTTCCAGTATCTCTTCTCAGCTCGGGCAGTCTAATAAGCGTCTCGACTTTCGGAATTGTTCTTGGCCTGTGGTTTACGCTACTAACTATTTACTTCGCTAAAATTCTTGTTGCCGAAGCGCTGATTTATTTTAAGCGCCCGTACGGCAAAGATGACCAGCTACACAGTTTAAAGGTTTTAGGCTTTGCCGAACTTCCGACAAGGCTGCTCCTCGTGTTAATCGCAATTACTATATATGCAAACGCTATATTCCCGTTGCTTGAATCAGAGTATGGTGGAGGAAAACCTAAAGCGGTACAGATGTTTATTCAGGCTCAAAATGTTCAGGCAATGAAGGAAGCGGGATTCGCTTTTCCATCAGGGAATAGGAGTTTAGGTACGGTTGAACTTGTTCTTGAAAGCCCAGACTTTTTTCTGATCAAGCCTCCAGACGGCTTTGACAAGGGAATTCGAATGGTACGAGTTGAAAAGGATTTGGTCGACGTTGTTTTTTATCAGGCGAAGTAACTGTTGCGAGATATCCATCTGCGAACCCCGAACGAAGAAGCCCGCCCACCGCGGGCTTTGTTGTTTAAGGTATAATTAGCGGCAATGGCTACAACCGCGACACAGATACGCTTTCTGCTATCAGCCTTGGCGACGATCTTGTCGGCAACAGTCGTGGGTTATTTCAATGTCGGGATACTCTACCTTTTTGGGCTTCCGCTAATCCTGTTGGTCATTAGTTTAGTGATCCTCTGGACTACGAAGATCGATATAAGGAGAAAGGCGGTCGCAACCTTGGTCGCCCTACCGTTTGTACCTGCCGGTTTCTACATTTTCATTTGGTGGCATGAGATCACGATCATCACCTAGCAACAGGCTGACCAACGCGGGCCTTTTGGTGGCTAAGATATAATCCAAAAATGAGCGACGAAGGGATGGACGGGTTTGTAGATGAATGGATCACGTATTGGAGTAGTGAAGAGCGGGAGAAGGCTCAGTACGACCCCGTAACCGGTGAAAGTATTGAAACTCCACGAGACGTGATCCTGGATTGGACGATCGACGAAAAGCACGAACTGTTGTGGAAATTTGTCGTGACCGCTTACAAACGTGATCTCAGCGATCACCACTTTAGTTTGCTGGCAGCGGGTGAGCTGGAGGACTTGATCGCCGACTTTGGTGAGATCTACATAAAACGTATTGAAGAACTTTCACGAAAGGATCCGAAATTCCGGCGGCTGCTCGGAGGCGTCTGGCGAAATTCATCCAAGCCGGAAGTATGGGACCGGGTCGAACGCTCGCGGGGTGATGCCAGACGGTGAACGGCTTGTGTTAATTATGCTCAAAGGCCCGCCCAACGCGGGCTTTTTTGTTGACTGGAGCAGTCCGTTAAGCCCGGGCGAGAGAATTATCTTGACGTTGGAGCGGAATAAGCATACCGTTGAGGTGCCCACGAAATAAACTTTCTAGTAGCTGCCTTTGCCGTGGACACTTCCCCAGTGACGATCGGCATCTCCCGCAGCTTAGTCTTAGGTAGAACAAGGAGAACTTAAATATGTTGCATCCCACTTCGGCGCCAGACACGCCCAAGAACACACGCGTTCGCGCGTTTTTTGCTGCGCTCGCATTCTTTACTTTTATCGCGTTTGTCCCGGCCGCTTACGGACAGGCCGACTTGACCTTCACCGGCGGCAGCGACTCCCCGTTAACGACCAGGCTTAATCGATCGATCAGTTATACGATCAACACCGGAACTTGTGGTGTCGGAGGCGGCCCGTATTTCGAATTCCAAGCAGTCGGTGATGTGATCGGCCTTTCCCAGCAGGTTACCGGAGACATGGCCTACTCTGTCAACGGCGGGGCTCCAATAGCTATTACTAATGAAGATTCAGGTTTCGTCGGCGGCGATGTTTCCGTCGACGACCATTCCCTATACAATACCGGCTTTTTCGGAGCAGCCAACGGCTCAACGGTCGTTCTCTCTCTTGGCTTCATCACTACCAGTGGCATTATCACAGCCGCACCGCCCGCTAACGGCCTTTACACAACGTTTATCACCGACGACAACGGATTAAGGTGCAGCATGAACGGAGTAGCCCTTGACCCGAGCGCGGCAAATGTTTCGATCGGCGGGCGTGTCATTGTGGAGAAGGGATTGGGTCTGCGGAATGCACAAGTCTCGATGACAGACGCACAGGGAAACTTACGTCAGACAGTCACATCGTCATTCGGCTACTATCGCTTTGACGAGGTCGCCGCGGGCGAAACCGTCTTTCTAACCGTCCGATCCAAGCGTTATACATTCGCACCAAGGGTTGTAAGCGCAATGGAGAACGTTAGCGATATTGACTTTACCATCGGCAAGTGACAGCCTGCCGGATCCTAGCGGTTCAACGCTAAAAGCCCGCGTTTGCGGGCTTTTTTGTTTGGAACGAGTGTGCTCCGCCAGATGTTGGCTAAAGCCGGAAGTGAGATTTCATCGACGACCTCCACCTAAAGATTGAGGCAATCGATCCGTCGCTTAGTGAACGCCCTGGTCGGTTAGATGGCGGACTACTCGTCGGTTGACTCGGCCGACGCGGGGTTTAGCTCCCAACGGTCCTCGTCGCGTTTTTCCCTTTTCTCGGTCATGTCGAGCGTCTCGTTCCGTTGGTTGGCAATGCCGTGAGCGAGGCCTTTTTCGTCAGCAGTGATGTTCGCGAAGGCCGCGTCCTCACGGCTGTTTTCCGGCGACGGCAGCATATATTTTTCTTCACCCAACTCGTTTTCGATCTGTTCCATCGCCGACTCGCCGCGGTCCTCGGCATGTTCGAATTCGCGATCGACCTGTGCCGCTAACGACGGCTCGCCCGATGCCGCCGCTTCGCTCGTTTCCGCTTCCTTATCTGTAGTTTGTTCTGAATTGATCATAGTTTACCCTCTCAAGATCGCTGCAAAAGCGAGTTACCTGCGTCCGTTTGCCAGCCGAAAGATCGCGAGCACCACGATCGCGCCGATTATGGACGAGATAAAGCTCGGTATGTTATCGCCGATATTATCGAACGAACTTATCATCGGATACCCAAGCAAATACGTCCCGATGAAGCCGCCGACAACCGCGCCGATTATCCCCAGAATTGTCGTAAGTACCACGCCGCCGCCATCAGCTCCCGGCATGATCAATTTGGCCAGGTAACCCGCCAAAAATCCTAATATCAACCAAATAATTAGTGAAATCATTTTATTCTCCTTCTAACTGCATCTAGCCAATTGCACATAGCACTTATTTGATCACAATGACTGATGACTGTCTGTGCGCTGTAACACCAGCGAATCGGAAGCTCGGAAGATCAATTGATGCGGTCCAGGATCGCGGGTTGGGGGCCGCGGAAATCCTGAAACCGTTGGCGGTCTTTGTCGGTGAACTCAACCGTGAGTTCGAGGTGCGAGCAATGAAGGCAGGCGTGCGCATTGATCGTCCGGCTGCCGCTCCCGAATATGCGCTTAAATAGCGATGTCGCCGATGAAAGAAAGGCCACACCACCGCCGCCGCCCAAATCCATCAACGTGCCTTCAATGATCGCCGTCGATCCGCATCGGACACATTCCATAATTTTCACCTCGTTCGGGTGCTATATTCGCACATCGGGCACGCAAACCGAAGAAGACCTCTCTTACAAAAAACTCCGCGGACGCTGCTTTGACGCAGAGCCCGCGGAGTTTGGTTTTTGAGTCGGTTCAGTTTTACCGATGTCCGGATTTGGACGTTCGGTTGGTCGCGGCGGCTGTGATCATCGGTGTCCAGTTCAGGTCGGCGATCTGCTCGTTGACGCTGACCGCTTTGGATTCAAACTGATACTGCCGGTGGCGAGCGGTGGCGATGTAGGTCATTCCGGCCGCGACTTCGGGGAATTCATAATAGCCGAATGCATTCGTCCGTGCAGTTTGAACATTGCCGGCTTCATCCGTCAGATAGACCGTAACGCCGGCGATTCCCTGCCCGCCTTTGCCATGTGATGTTATAAACTGGCCGCCGATGGAAACGTTGGCCGCGGACGGGGCAAGTGCCTCGAATGCTCCTATGTCCGTGCCGTCGGTCGCATTGGAAACGGACAGGTTGTCATATCGCCCGTATCCGCGCTGGTCGGTCGTATGAATGGGGCTGTTCCCTTGGTCAATGGCCGGGCTGCCTGTGAGAAGTGCACGAGTGAAGGTCGGCCCGCCATTATTAGCAAGCGGCCCGATCATCGGATTTAGCGATCCCATTCCGTTGTCTCCCCATATGTTGGGCGCTATGGCCATTCCGGTACTACCTTCGATAAGGCCGATTAGATTATGATTTCCGCTGAATGTGCCATATAGGTCCATTCCCCGAGAGAATTCAGATGCGACGTTCAAGGCGACAATGTTGTTATTCAATGTTGCCGGCGCGGTCGCGACGTTGTATATCCCGCCGCCCCACTGGGACTCATTCTCTACAAGGGTGTTGCTCGTCAATGTCATCGTTCCCCAGTTGATGATCGCACCGCCGACACCGTTGGGTGACAAATTTCCGCTGAAGGTGTTGTTGACTGCGTTCATCGAGCCGTTGTTGTAGATAGCTCCGCCGTTATCACTCGTTGCGGAGTTGCCACTCAATGTCGAGCTGTTCAGATTCAAGGCGGCGCCGTTGTTGACGAAAATCGCCCCGCCCGAGCTACTGCTGTTTCCGGTGATGGTACTGCGATTGATATTAAGCGTAGAGTTTATTTCCACGAATATGGCGCCCCCATTGTATTCCGCCGTGTTGTTCGAGATCGTACAATCATTGAGCGTTAGGGTGCGGCCGACGTTCATGTAGATCGCTCCACCATCCATGCCGTCGCCGTGGCTGATGGTCAGGTTCGTCATGACAACGTCGGCATGGGTGTTTGAAAGATCGAATATGCGGAATAAGTTGTTACCCCGGATGGTCACAGCCTGCGACATCGCATTCTTGATCGTCGTCGTAGCGTACAGACAGGGGTACAGCTCTGAACTGAGCATGATCGTAAAGCGTTCGGCGACGGAGTTGTAGTTGGGGTCGGTCGTTGGGATAGCGAAGACGATGTCGTTAGCGACGTAGATGCACTCCGAATCGACCAGTGCCTGGCGCAGACTGCCGGGGCCGGAGTCGTTCGTATTGGTAACGGTGAGGGTAGCCGCATTTGCGCTGACGGCAAAAAGAAGGAGGCACATTCCGGCTAGAGCGGAAACATTTGTGAGGATCCTGTTTAGTTTGTTCATGAGTTAATGGAAGTCCTTAAGGGAAAGTTGGGAGATTTCGGACGTTGATTTGACCGATGGAATCTTAGTAGAGGCTGACGCGCGGTTTGCGCATCCTATAATGCGCTTATCAATTGCCGTGCCATCCGCGATCCGGTTAGATTGCCGATCTAACCTAAGCAAATGCGCAGAAACGGTTCCGGAAAGCTATCGAAAGAGCGAGGCTCGTGCGGCTCTATTCCACACTTATATGACCCATGCCCATCTCGGCGGATCTTCGACTCTCCGCGATCTAAAGTTCAACGATCTTTATTCATTTGCTCGCCTAATGCTCCTATGGTAGATTCCTGTCCTATCAGACAGGCTGTGTAGATGATCAGGCGGAAAATGAACATCGAGGAACTTGGTTATCAGCAGACGCCGCTGGGCGATCTGACGCTGCGGCGAAGGGCGGAGCCGCGGCTGGGCGGGCTGGAGGTTTTTGAGGTAAAGCTCGGCGACGAATATCTGATGTCGAGCCTGTTTACCGAAAGCGAACGCCAGCTCGCAACACTCAGCCTTGCGCCGTTGTCGGGCGAGCTTGATGTCGTCATTGGCGGGCTCGGGCTCGGCTACACCGCCGCCGAAACGTTGAAGAATACGAACGTGAAACGCCTGCTCGTAGTCGATCTTTTTCAGGCCGTGATCGACTGGCACCAAGCGGGCATCGTCCCGAACGGGAAGACGCTCACCGCTGATCCGCGATGCGAGCTTCGGCGGGGTGATTTCTTCGAGCTCGCTCGCACCGGCTTCGACGCGTCCGATCCCGAACGCAGATTCGACGCCGTGCTGGTCGACATCGACCATTCGCCAGATCACTATCTGGACGCAACCAACAAATCGCTCTACACGACCGAAGGCCTGACCTCTATCCGCCAGCGACTCAAACCCGGCGGCACCTTCGCACTCTGGTCAAACGACCCCGCGAACGAAGACTTTACTTCCCACCTACGCACCGTCTTTGCGACCGCCCTCGCACACGACATCACCTTCCCAAATCTTTACACAGGTTCAGCATCGCAAAACTCCGTCTACGTTGCCAAAGCTTAAACAGCGAACCTCAGCGCCCAGCGGAAGGCTGAATTTTTGATGGAAATCCTCAACTTCTAATTCTCTTCGGAAGCCCAAAAGCCGTTCCCTGTAGCGAGAGAACATTCCACGATTCCTTGTGTTAATTCGTAGACGAACCGACCACTACTTAAGTCCGACGCGAATTAGGATAGTTTCAAATCGAGGATCGCTGCGGATCGGATCGAAGCGGGGTTCGCGGGCGATGTACAGGATCCAGGGGTCGCGACGTTTGAGGGCCTTTTCAAGAGATTCAAGGCTTTGCTCGGTATCGCCAAGCTGAACAAAGACCGGTGCTGAATCGATCGGGCCGGGCTTTCGGCCGCGTTCAGGATGCCCCGCGAGCATATCGTGCAAGACCGAATTCCAGCCGTTCGCTGCAAATTCGAGCCGGATCTTGGCAATAGCGTCCGGCGAAACATTCTGCCGCTGCAGAATGCGTATATACCATTCGAGTGCATTCGCGTAGTCCTTTTTCATCTCATAAGAACTGACCAACCATCGCGTCCCTCTAGCGAAATTGGGGTCCGACTCCTCGATCTGTAATAGCTGCGCGATCGCCTCGTCGTATCGTCGGGATTGATAAAGGATCATTCCCTTTGTCCTTTTGTTGAAAGAGGTCGGTGATTGGCCGATCGCAATATCGATGTGGCCAATTGCATCGTCGTCCTTGCCGATCTGGCTAAGCAAGATCGCCAGTTCGCTCTGCGCTTCAAAGTTTCGGGGGTCTAATCGCACGGCGTTTCTACACGAAGCTTCGCCGCCCCGAAAATCCCAATCGTAGGTCACCTGTATGCGGCACATCACCGAATGTGCGTAAGCACTTGCGGCGTCCAACTCAAGGGCCTTTGTCACCGCTATTCGGGCTTTGCTGATGTCATCATGCGAATCTGACCCCCAAAACATCCAGATCAGTGCGTCGGCCTTTCCGGCATAGGCATCGGAATAACCGGGATCAAGCTGTATCGCTTTCTCGAAATTCGCTACCGCCTGAGGAAACTCTTCGCGTCGCTTCCGATCAAGGTGCAAGCGGCCTTGTTGGTAAAAAATATAGGCTTCGCCATTGTTGGTCCGCGGTACCGTCCTTGCATCCGCGGCTGTGCTATTGGTCGATACATATCGGTAAGCAAGACCGGCCGAAACCAAGACGATTGCGATCAACCCGGTCAGAACTGCTTTCCGCAACGGCCGTCGCCGAAGGTCTTCGGTCGGCGTTCCAGGCAATTCGTCGGGTAAGATGACCGACGCTTCGGCCATATGAACGCGCGGCAAGGCCTTTACCGCCGCAACGAACCGATATCCCTTCCGCGGAACATTTTCGATGAACTTATTTCCGTTCCCGTTTTCACCCAATGCCTTCCTGATCGTGTGGATCGACCGGGACAAATTGACCTCTTCGACAAACGAATCAGGCCAAACGGCACTCATCAAGGCCTCTTTGCTGACCAGATGGCCGGCGCGTTCGACCAGAAACACAAGCACATCAAACGCTTTCGGCGTCAAACGGATCGTACGCTCACCATCTGAAAGCCGGCGCTCGGTTCCGTCCAGGCGAAACGATCCAAACACGTAAATTGGCGGATCCTCTATGATAAACGCGACCTCTGAACAAATTTAGAAGAAATAAAGGACAGTTTTACAAAGACTTCTATCGCCACAAAAGGCTACCGTGCCTTACGTCCTATAGATTCCCCACGGTGCCGGGCAACACCTGAACTAGCCCTGAAACTCATCGGCATTATATAGCACTAAATGCCGAGATATGACAAAAACTTTTCGCAAGCAAACGGGAGAGAACAATGGGATCGATTTTGGAAGCAACACAAATTTTGTCGAAGCTGCTCGTACCACCGCAGTCACATAAAGCAGCTTTTTCGTTACTTTCTGCATTCGTACTCTCGTTAATGGTTCTATCGGGTGTTCCGACCTTCGGGAACCCCGGCGACCTCGATTTGAGCTTTGGATCGAATGGAAAAGTGTCTACGCCCTTCGTCACCGTTGGTGACCACACCCGGCGTCTGAGCATTCAGTCCGACGGGAAGATCCTTGTCCTCGCGAGCGATGAATTGAGCCTTGTCAACTATCCAGATGCCGGGACTATTCGTCGATTTCTGTCGAACGGCGCTCTCGATCCGACGTTTGCCGGAAGTGGCAGCATTAGCTTTGATGGCCTGCGAGACTTTGACATCCTCTCTGATGGCCGGATCGTGACCGTTCAGACTGTCTACGCATTGCCGACCTATAGTCGGGTTTGTAGATTCACTGTCAATGGAATCATTGATCCTTCATTCGGGACCTCAGGCTGCAGAAACGTTCAAGCGGAAGTTCACTTTCAAGGACGCCGGATCAAGGCACAGGGTGACGATCGGATCGTTATCGCGGGTCCGGCTGGTGGCGGCCAAACACACCTTGCGAGGCTGCTTCCAAATGGTTCGATGGACAATTCGTTTGGGAGCGGCGGCGTGGCCTTGGCACCCGGCGGCGATATGTACTACTTCATAGTCGGTCCATGGGTTCTCGACAAAACTGGCCCGCTTGAGATCCAGCCGGACGGAAAGATACTGTTTGGATTCAGCTTTGACTGGGACAGTAGCGTTTATATTGGCCGCTTGAATCAGGACGGTTCGGTCGATTCTGGCTTCGGTGTTTCCGGAGGCGTGTCGATCGGAATACCGATCCCCGGCTATCCATACGATGGATTCGCATTTGGTACTCTTGTCCAACCGGATGGCAAGATACTCATAACCGGAACCGCTCTTGAGTGGTTTGGTGCGAATTCTTACGTGACCGTCGCAAGATTGAGAAACGATGGAACGTACGATCCCAGCTTCGGGTCGGGAGGAGCGGTCAGCTTCGTCTCAAGCGAATCGCGCGGACCTGCGTCGGCGGTGATCTTGCTTCCGAATGATCAGATACTCATTGGAGGAATGGATGATGAAGCGTTTTCGCTGATGCGGCTTAACGAAAACGGTTCCATCGACACCCGTTTTGGAAACAACGGCATAATTCAAACCCCTTTTGGGATGAGTAGCTCGACGTCGATCCTTTTAATGGAACTCCAGAACGACGGTTCGCTTATCACGGCCGGGAGCATTAACGGAGCAGGCTTTTTTGCAAACATCGGACTGGCGAAGTATCTTAATGTTGCGTCAACGCCTGGAAATACTCAATACGACTTCGACGGCGACGGCAAGGCAGACATTTCCGTCTTTCGGCCGTCAGACACGGTTTGGTACCTTGACCGATCAACCGCCGGTTTTTCCGCCACTCAGTTCGGAATAGCAAACGACGTCACGACGGCGGCCGACTTCGACGGCGACGGCAAGACGGATATAGGTGTCTTCAGAGACGGCACTTGGTACTGGTTAAACAGCTCTAATGGAGATTTCAACGCCCGCCAATTCGGACAACCATCGGATGTTCCGGTTCCGGCAGATTATACAGGCGACGGACGTGCGGATCTGGCGATCTTTCGCAGCGGCGAATGGTGGATACAAGACATAGCGAATAACACTGTTTCTGTCACGTCATTTGGCCTCGCGACCGACAAACCTTTAGTTGCCGACTACGATGGCGACGGCAGATCGGACATCGCGGTTTTTCGCAACGGCGAATGGCATCTGCGGCTTTCGGATTCGGTCTACACTGTTGTTCAATTTGGCCTTGCTGCGGACATTCCATTGATTGGCGATTTCGACGGCGATGGGAAATCGGATCCAGCGGTTTACCGCCAAGGGGTTTGGTATGTACTGGGGTCTACGGCAGGATACTCGGAATTCGCGTTCGGCCTATCAACGGATCTCCCCGTGCCGGCCGATTATGACGGCGACGGAAAAACTGATGCTGCGATCTATCGGGAAGGTGCTTGGTGGGTGCGGCAAAGCTCAACGCAATCAGCAGTCGTTTCGCAATTTGGTATTAACGGTGACAGACCGCTTCCGTATCGGGCCGAGACCCAGTAGCCATTTAGGTTTCCGAATGTCGGATGACTACGACGGTCGGCACCACCTAGATCTTTTATCACCTTCGGTTCACCGCGAAACCACCAAGTATTGGAGCCCGCACGAAGTGGGGCATCTTCTGCCCCACCTGTTTTCCGTTATTTCGTGTAGGCTTCCGCGAGCTTCAGACCTTCGCTGAAAGTATCTCCGTCAATTGATCGACGATGTGCCGTGAGACGTTGGCGTGCATTTCGGGTTGGGCGCCGGTCCGCATCGGCTTGCTGCTCCGCACCGAGACGTTATTTGTGTGTACTACTTTGCCGGTCGAAACTTCGATCAGGCGGACAGTGACCTCGGCAAAACCGTGACCTTCGGCATCTTTTGTTGTGTAGTTAACGACCGTGCCAGTCACAACATATGCGACACCTAGCTGCTTCCCTAGCTTTACCGCTGCTGCGGTCGAAGTGCCGTTTATTGCGGCGAGATTCGCCTGCGAAGCGTTTCGGGTGTGCCGCGTGTCATAAACGTGAAACTTGCGCGTATGATTCAGCGATGCCGAAAGGGTCGTCTGCAATCCCCGTTTTGCCTGATCGTCCATTGCCGAAGCTCCGGCACCCGGGGTGAATTCCACAACCGCCGTCTTAACGCCTCTATCCCTCGCCGGCGCCTGAGCGTACGAAACGCCCACCAAGGCCACCGACAAAACCAACGCTGTAAATAAATTCTTCATAATTTCTCTCCTGTAAATTTTCGGCCGCATCCCAGCCGCCGCCAATGAATGCGTTCAAAGATCAGGAAAACTATCATAAGTTCTGACCTATTCCGTTTTTCGGCAAAAATATCTATATGGGAACTTTCCCCGCAGCTTGGCGTAACCCATCTGAGATCCGCAAAAAACAACTATTGATTGGCCAAAGTACCGCGAGGAAATGTCTCGAGATTCATTCGCTACATCTTCAAACCAAACCACGACAAGTATGAGGGCGTTCGCCCGATCAACATCTATCTTCTACGCATTTTGTATATCCTGATGTTGCTTGGGGCCGGCACTGAGGCGTGGCAGACAATAGCCAATCACGAAGGCGCATGGGACCACACGAGGGCGGTCGCTTGGTGTGTTTGGGCTGCCTACCCTACACTTTCAGTCTTCGGGCTGATACGACCGCTTCGCTGGCTTCCTATCGTGGTTTTTATGATCTTCTACAAAACGCTGTGGCTGTTCGTGGTCGCGTATCCGCTTTGGAAAACAGGTTCGCTAGAGGGAAATGCGGCGGAGCAAATGGCAGGAGTTTTTGTCGGTGCACCCTTCATCGCCCTCATCGTTCCGTGGATCTACTTTTTCAAAAACTTCGTACTCTGGGAACGTTCAAAATATGCGTTTGAAATTCTACGGAGCTCAAGCAAGTAGGCATAGCTCAGTTCCCACCTTGCATATTGCGGCCTCGCGGGAATAGACCCATGCTTCTAAGTGGGTCGCAAACAAACAATTTCTTCCAGTCTGCCCAAGACCCAACCTCGCTCTGGATAAATACGGGGTCGACTTCGTTCTCTTGACGCATAAGCCGTAAAATGCTATAGATTTAGGTTCCATTTCGCTGGTCTCAATCTGCCCATACATCATGTTGAAATTCTCTTGCACCTACTTTGCAGTCTTGATTTTCGCGTTGCTTCAGGTATCACCCGCAAACGCGACAAGTCTTGACATCACTTTTAGTGGTGATGGGACCGTATCCCATTTATTTGAACGCTCGCTTGCGAATCCCTTTCTGCGAACGGTCAACGTGATACAACCGGATGGTAAGATCCTTTTCGCGGGCGACGAAATAGCACCGGGAACCTCACAGGATGCTATTCGGGTCTACCGTTACAACCCTGATGGCACACCCGACATGACATTCGGCACTCAAGGGACTCGCGTGTTCAGCGTCGGGTTTTTTGAGATGTTGTCGGATATTGCATTGCAGCCGGATGGCAAGATACTTATCTCTGGCGATAGATTTTTCGGACAATCAACCGATCTTTTCGTGGTGCGACTTCATCCAAACGGCGCCTTCGACACAACTTTCAACGGAACCGGGTTAGCGTTTGTGGACATCTTCAACAATTCCGACGATCGCGGCGGAAAGATGGTTCTTCAGCCGGACGGAAAGATCGTTCTGGTCGGCCGCTCCGATTTTCAGCCCAGTCCGATCGTTGAAAGTATGGTGGTAGTTCGCTTCACGACAAACGGCTCGCTCGACCCAACATTTTCCGGGGACGGAAGGCAAACGGTCTCCGTAAATCCCGCGTCTGCTGCTTATTCGGTCGGCTTGCAGTCGGATAACAAGATCATCGTCTGCGGCTATTCGCGGTTGCTTGAGGAAGACGATAAGTTCACATGTCTCCGTCTATTTTCTGACGGAAATCTCGACACGTCATTTGGATCAGGAATATTGCCTGGGCTATTCAGATTGTCGGTAGGGACAGGCGACGATTCGATAAATGAACTCGTAATTCTAGACGACGACAAGTTCCTGGTGACCGGAATGGCAACGAACTCAACTCGTGATATTGGCGTTGCACGGGTTTCTGCCAATGGGATCTTGGATACGACATTCGGTAACGGCGGTGTAGTGATCACAACCATTTCAGCGTTGTCCAACGAATGGGGCGCTGACATTCAAGTGCAGCCCGACGGCAAATTTGTAATCCTCAGCTCTTTTGGCGGACAGGTCGCGATTTTGCGTTACAACGCAAATGGGACCGTAGACAACGATTTCGGCGTCGCGGGAGCTATGATCGAAAGAGTCATACCGCAGATGAATGCCATACCGTTCAATCTTTCTATTCAGAGCGATGGAAAGTTTATCACTTCGGGCGTCGCGGGGCCGATGGGGTCCGGTGACATCCGGTACTTTTATACCTCCCGATTTGTCGCCGGCTCCCCAATTAATTCTTCGCCGACCCCTTTCGATTTTGATGGCGATGGCAAGTCAGACATTTCCATCTTTCGTCCCAGTGTAGGCCAGTGGTGGTATGTGCGAAGCTCCGATGGCAGTAATGCGGCCTCCACCTTTGGCTCGGCAACCGACAAGATCGTACCGGCTGACTTTACTGGCGACGGAAAGACAGACATCGCGTTCTATCGGCCAAGCCTCGGCGAATGGTACGTTTTGCGAAGCGAAGACCTCTCATTCTATTCGTTGCCCTTCGGAACGGCTGAAGACATTCCGGTGCCTTATGATTTTGATGGCGACGGAAAAGCCGATGTCGCGGTTTTCAGGCCGTCGACGAACACCTGGTACATTCAGAATTCAGCCGGCGGCACAAATATACTCAGTTTCGGCTCTGCCGGCGATCAACCTGCGATCGGCGACTACGATGGCGACGGCAAGGCCGATATTGCGATCTTTCGCCCGTCATTAGGCCAGTGGTGGGTAAGGCAGAGCTCGGACGGCGCCGTTTTTGCGGTGACTTTTGGCGCTCAAGACGATCTGCCGGCTGCCGGGCAGTTCACGAGCGATAACAAGACCGACATTACCGTTTTCCGCCCCTCGACGGGCGAATGGTTTGTACTTCGAAGTGAAGACCTTTCGTATTTCTCGTTTCCATTTGGAGCTCCGGGCGACGTCCCGGTCCCCGCTGACTATGATGGTGATGGACAGTGGGACGCCGCGATCTATCGTCCGTCTACCAATATCTGGTATATCTCCCGCTCGAGCGGCAGCTTGACCATTCAACCGTTTGGCTCCATCGGTGACCAACCGGTGCCGGCCACTCGCCCTTAATTCTTCGCGTTCACACTTCCTAAGTACCGTTTCGGTCAAACGAAAAAGGCCCACGCATTGGCGTGGGACCTGGCGGTTCCTGCCGGTGACCTGACAATTATTTTAAATGCCTTTTAAAGAAGTTGAGCGTCCTTTCCCACGCTAGCTTGGCCGAGGCGTCGTCGTATCGCGGGGTGGTGTCGTTGTGAAAGCCGTGCTGCTTGCCTTCGTACATATAAGACTCGAATTTTTTCTTGTGCGCCGTTAGGGCATCTTCGTACGCTTTGATGCCTTCGTTGATGCGAGTGTCGGCACCGGCGTAGTGAAACTGGATCGGCGCCGAGATCTTCGGGACATCGGCGACGCCTGCCTGGCGGCCATAGTAGGCGACACCGGCGTTCAGGTCTTTGCCGAGCCGAACTGCAAGCTGATTCACCATACCGCCGCCGAAGCAGAATCCGACCGCACCGAGCTTTCCTTTGCTGTCGGAACGCTTCTTTAGCCACATGGCCGCAGCATCAAAATCTTCGGTCATTTTAGTGCCGTCAACCTCGCGGAAGGCGGCTGCACCTTTCTGTTCGTCCCCCGGATAACCGCCGACCGACGTCAGGCCGTCCGGTGCGAAGGCCACGTAACCGGCCTTCGCCAGGCGGCGGGCGACGTCTTCGATATAAGGATTAAGTCCGCGATTTTCGTGAATGACGAGCACCGCCGGGAATTTCTTCCCTTTCGCGGGCCGGGCGAGATAGCCCTTGATCGAGCCGTTGCCTTTCGGCGATTCGACCGTTTCGTAGCCGACCGTTATCGATTCGTCCTGCGGATCAATGGTCTGAGCCCAAGCGTAATTCGGCTTGAGGCTCGCAACGATGCCTGCGACCGTCAGCCCGCCAACAGCGAATTTCGCTACCCCGCCGAAAAATGCCCGCCGGTCGATGTCGCCGTGCTGGTATTCGTGAAAAAGGTCCAGTAGCCCTTGTGGATATTCGTCAGCGGTCTTGCGTTCCATGGTCTCTCCTTGTTCGTTAAAACTATGTCGATGACGTTGGTCACGGTTTCGGTGTCGGTTCCGATTTTGGCTCAATTACACGCTCGGCGGTCCAGCCTTCTTCCGTACTGCCGAAAAGGACGGTGCCGCTCATCTTGTCGCCATCGAGGTTGCCAGAGAACGACATCGTCAGGTCATTGCCCTGATAACTGATGGTGTAGCTGAAGTTAACGATGTCACCCTTGATCGTACCCGTGATCGGCAGGTCGCCGCTCGCACGCTTGGCGGTCCCGGTGAGCTTCTCGCCATCCGCCTTCAGGACGACCTTAAAGGGACGGGCACCACCGGGCGTGTTGAACATCCCGCTCCATTCGCCATCCACCGGCGACGAGAACGCAAAAGCCGCTCCGACACTGACAAAAAAAAGTGCAGCGAAAAAGATCGTTGAAAAAATGATTCGATTCATAAAAAACTCCTATGCAAAGATTATACATTTGGACGAGGGCCGATGGCTAATTCCTTTCTCGCCCCGCCTTTGCCGAGTAATTCGCGATCGCCTGCTCCTTGGTTTCGCCGAAAGCGTAACAATCGCTTTCATCCATGCTGACAAATTCCGATCCCACGACGCAATATTGGTCTCCATCCAGAAAGATAAGCGTGCCGCCCGGACCGCGTTCGGACTGCAGATCAGGGTCATACATGAGCATTTCGAACTCTGGCGTCATATGGATATTTATGCGATTCGCGCGGATCGTGTCAATTCAACTGATCGGGATCGGGATAAAAGTCCGAAGCGGCTCAGGCGTGTGGGGAACCTTAAATTCTATCCCGCTTCGCGTGTGTTACAATCAGTCTGACCCCCGATCTTAGCCGCCCATTGGCCTAAACGAGCTATTCGTTTGGGATATTTAGCAAGAGGAGAACGATAATGTCAGACACAAATAAATGTAATCACGAAAACTGCAATTGCCCCGCAGGCACCGATTCGGAGTACTGCAGCACGCAATGTCAATCTGTCGCCGAACAGGATATTGTTGAGTTAAAATGCGATTGCGGACATCCGGGATGCAAAGGATAGATCCCGCGGCCTGATGCTTTCTTGGAAAGTGAGCGCAACACGAACCGCCCGCTAGCGCCGGCGGTTCGTTAGATTTTCCGTAAGTCTACTTGTGCCGGTACGTAATGCGGCCTTTTGATAGGTCGTACGGAGAAAGTTCGACGTCAACGCGGTCACCCATCAAAATACGGATACGATTACGCCGCATTCGGCCCGATATCGTCGCCAGCACGATGTGCTCGCTTTCGTTTATTTGCACCTTGAAATATGCATTCGGCTGCTTGTCGATCACGACGCCAGCCAATTCGATCAATTCTTCTTTCATCTAAAAAGGTCCAATCTCCTTGTCCCGCCTAAAGGCAGACGGCACTCCCCAATATCGTCCGATACAAGATATCATACGCCTGAATCTTTATTTATTCGAACAGATGTTCTATACTCGGTTTGAATTAATTTTCAACTAGATTGTGTTGCATCTAATCGAGCAACACGCTTGCGAATTCGGCAATTGAATAGCGTATCACGTTCTGGCGGCGATTGCATCTCCCGCCTCGGTGGATACGCCCCCGCTATTTCTGTGTCGGGTTTTGCGTGAATAATAGAGGACAAGGAGATCGTATGAATTTAAACATCGCACCTAAGTCAAGATTTCGATGGCTAGCAAGCCTTTCAGTAGCTGCTCTCTTCTTAGCGGCTATTTCATTTTACCCGTCATCGTCGGATGCACAATCGACGTCGAAGACGGAATCGCTCGGAACGCCGTTTCTATATGATAATGGCGGCCTTGCAACCGGAGCAACCTCGAATAGCGGTGTGGCTGCGCCCGCGGGAACTCAGTGGAGCGAAGCTCAAAACGAGACCGGGAACACAACCCAGTCTAATACGCTAGCCGGTGTAGGTTGTGCAGTTTCGACAACAGCAAATTTGTTCAGATGCGCTGATGATTTCACCGTTCCGGCCGGAGCAACATGGACCATCGACCAGGTGGCAGTCTTTGTCTATCAAACTGGATTCGCCGGAACAACCAGTCCGGTAAGCGGAGCAACTCTTCGCATCTGGAATGGACGACCGGGAGATGCCGGTGCCGCGATCATCTTCGGCGACACAACGACCAATCGACTCGGCACTTCGACCGATTCATCTCTTTGGAGAATCTTTAACAGCTCGGTTCCGACGGGTACGGCTCCTGCTACCAATCGTCGTATCTGGGATACGCGAATAAATGTCGCACCCGCGCTGGCACTTACGGCAGGCACATACTGGATCGACTGGGACACTCGAATTGGCACGAATACCGCACACTTTGCACCGCCGGTCACAATTCCCGGAGTTCGGGGGCTTGCCGGGTGGAATGCTCGTCAGTTTACTGCCACGGGCTGGATCAGTGTGGTCGATGACGGCAACCCGACAACCTCGCCGGACTTCCCGCAGGATTTCCCTTTCAAGCTTGTTGGTACTTCGAGCGGAGGCCCGGCGACTGGCAACGGACGAGCTGACTTTGATGGCGATGGAAGGACGGACGTTTCGGTCTTCCGCGGCAGCGAAGGCAACTGGTACCTGAACCAATCGACAGCCGGCTTTGCCGCTCTTAATTGGGGATTGGCCGGTGACGTCCTCATCCCTGCTGATTACGACGGTGACGGCAAGACCGACATCGCCGTGTTCCGCGGAACTGCAGATGCGAGCCAGCCTGATTTCTACATCCTTAACAGCAACGGGTTTACGGTCTCAGGATATTCGTGGGGAATACCGGGCGACGTTCCTGTCTCGAGCGATTACGACGGTGACGGCAAGGCTGACATCGGTGTCTATCGTGCGTCGGAGGGAAATTGGTACATCTTGCTCAGCAGCAATGGCAATAATGTCATTGTGAACAATCCGGGAACGACACCTGTTCCGGCTGACTATGACGGCGACGGAAATTCCGACGGCATCATCTTCACCGATGGAGCTTGGGTCGGAACTCTCTCCACCGGACCGCAGATCAACATTTCGTTTGGCCAGGCAGGCGACATTCCGGTCCCCGGAGACTTTGACGGCGACGGCAAGGTCGATCAGGCTGTTTACCGTCCGGGTGAAGGCAACTGGTATGTCCTTCGCAGCAGCGACAGTCAAACCTCGATCACCCGATTCGGTATCTCGACAGAAATACCGGCACCCGGCCATTATGACGGCGACGGAAGCGACGACTACGCCATTTACCGCGGCGGTGTCTGGTGGATCAACGGCTCAACAGCTGGTGTTTCCCAGATACAGTTCGGTATCGCAACGGACAACCCGATCGTTACAGCCGCACGGCCGTAACCCTCGACAGGACTCGGGGAAGCTTTCGGGCTTTCCCGTTTTATCAAACCGAAAGACTGCCGTGCTTTACTGCTCGGCAGTCTTTTTCGGTTTTCGGCCCCTCTATTCGTTTGCCCGTTCGGGCCATTCCCTATAACATTATTTTTATGGACAGTAGAGAATTGATGACGCCGGACGACATTCATGCGTTTGGAATAGAGATCGTCTATAAGCAACTTGAAAAGGATAATTGGATCATCGATTCTGCCGATGTCCTGGCAGATCGTTCGACCGAACCGCAGATCGTTGCTAAGAAGGATGGCGAGCTCGCGTTTTTCGTCGTTCGTACCGACGTCTATCCAAAACGCGGACGATTTGAGGAAGGCAACGAAGCGTTCAATACCCTTGTCAATCATGCAAAAGCTCACGGAGCGTCATGCTATTTTGCCAGCGTGGGCATCGCAAACTCAGAAAGCGAGAAAGAAGAAGAAATGTCGGTTCCTGTAAAGGGCGTCGGTTTTAACGTCCAGTTCGATGGACTGATAAAGATGGAACTCCCGCCCGATCTGTCCACAGCAGCTTGAATAAAACACACGAATAGGAAGCGGCCGGAAATTCTCTTCAAAAAAGCCAACCGCTCCCTTTTCATCCACGCGCAACGGGGCGTGGAATCCTTGTTGCTGTTTTTTCAAAAAACAGCCAATTCCCCGCGAATTCCGCAAAAAAAAGAGCGGGTCCGAATTAACTTCGGACCCGCTCATCGCTCAACTGAAATTAAGATCAGGCAGACTTGCTGCTTCCTAGCACGAGACGCATGAGCAGCAACAAAAGGACTGCGCCAATAATGGACATGATCCAGCCGGCGGCATAATTCTCGCCGCCCCAAAGGGCCCCGCCAATAAATGTTCCGAGAAACGCTCCGGCAATACCGATAACGACCGTCAGGAGGATCCCCATCGCTCCGTCCGGAAGTGCTTCTTTCCCGGGCAAAACGAACCGTGCGACCACACCAACGATCAAGCCAATGATTATAGTTCCGATCAATCCGAACATAGTTTCCTCCTGAAAGTTTAAGCTTGTATTTGAGATCTGATGACTAAGTAATACTACAGAATCGCTGCTTAACAAACAATATTGAGTTTAGACCTCAGTCTTTCTGTGCGCGATCATCCGCAAAAATCCATTGATCGCGAGATGAAAGATCATATAAACAACGATCGCCACGATCACCGGCAATGCAAGAGTAAAGCCCTCGGGTGTCGTCGGGCTCGGCACAATGCCCTGGAACGGCGCATAAACAAGGCCCGTAGCCGATTTTACGAATTGGACGAAGCCCGCACTTTCGCGAGCTCCAAACAGCTCAAGCAGAAGCCGGATAGCCAACAGGCCGTAGATCAAGAAAAATATGTAATCCACAACCTGTGAGATCCGCGCAACCACCCGAGCACGTCCAACCTCGCGTTCGGTTTCGCCGACCTCCGAAACCACTTTCTGCTTCATTCCGCGTGCGATGTCCTCGACCTGTTCGGACTGCGAGGGAGTAACGCGTTGTGTTTGGACAGTCAACTCATGGTCCACTTCCTGTTGGGCGACGGCCTTGGCCGTTTCGTAGTTCGCCGCTCGCTGAGCTTCTTCTCGGGCTAATTTGTCATCCACCATTCCTAGTACCTCTCATTTATATTTGTTTGAATCTCAACCGTTTCCGGCTAGTTTGTCGAAACGCGTAAACCTCTGCAGAAGTTCACGATGCAATCAACGTGCCTAATGTTTCTTTCAGTTACAATTCGTGTTTTGCCGCCATAGATCACAGTAGTTTCGATGCTCGCCAGCTCTGCGGCACTTCCCGCCAAACAGAATGCATTGAAATCGTACAAGCAAGAAAAATAAAGTGATGCAGATGAAGTCGTTTGTGGAACCAGACCCAGTAAATGGTGCCTTTAATCGGTAGTCGTGACGGTTGCGTGTGCGGCACCATAATTGCTTAGTTATTACCGAGTAGCAAATTATTATTTTTTAGAGAGGAAAATAAAATGTCAGATGAAAACAACACGGGAAGTAATTTGATCTGGGCAGTCGCAATGATAATAATCGTCGCGATAATCGCCGGAGCGGTATATTACGGCGGACTGCTTTCAGGTAATCAAAAGAAAGAGATCGACGTCGAGGTTAAGTTGCCGGCCGCTTCGCAGAGCAACTAGGCTAAATACACTATTCTAATAGACAAGGCCCCGGATTCATTTTGGATCCGGGGCCTTTTTCATTAATGCTGCGGGCTTCAAATACGATTTTCAAGCTTGTGGCGTTTTATCATTCCGTAAAGTCGTGGGCGATATAATCCAAGCAGGTTCGCGGCCGCCTGCTTATTTCCATTTGTCCGTTGAAGTGCGGCGACCACTATTCCGCTTTCGATATAATCAAAAACATCCGGATTTTCACCGCTTCCGTCGGGTTCGGGTAGTTTATCGACGATCATCTTTGATACTTCGTTGAACATTTCCTCGTTGCTAGAGAACGACGGGTAATTACCTTGCGAGAAAGCCTCTTGCATCGATACGCCATCGCCCGCAATAACATAAGAACGAATTGTTTCGTTCTCTGGTGATTCAGCATCCGCACCAGCGGCTCCCGGAATATCCATGCTGCTGATCTTATCTGTTTTGCTAAGCAGGACCGCCCGTTCGATGACATTCTGCAATTCGCGAACGTTGCCGCGCCAGCTGTAGTTCAGCATCTGATCGTACGCCGAACCCGCGTACGAGATATTTTCCCGCTTATATTTTTCGCCATAGATGTGGAGAAAATGTTCCGCAAGCATTGGAATGTCTTCCATTCGATCCCTCAGGGGTGGGATCTTGATCTCGATGGTATTGATGCGATAGTAAAGGTCTTCGCGAAGACTTCCGTCGTTTATCGCGTCGAATGGATCACGATTCGTTGCACATATCAGCCGGAAATCGGCTTCTTGTGGCTTATCGCCGCCAACGCGGTAATAGATCTTCTCCTGCAGCAAACGCAGCAGTTTTGGCTGCAGGTCTACGGGCATTTCTCCGATCTCATCGAGCATCAGGCTTCCGCCATTCGCCTGCCCAATGAAGCCTATTTTGTCTGCGCTTGCACCAGTGAACGACCCTTTCATATGGCCGAACAATTGCGATTCGATCAAATCCTTAGGCAAAGCCGAGCAATTGACCTTTACGAAAGGCTCTTTCGATCGGTGACTTTTGAAATGGATCGCATTAGCGATGACTTCTTTACCGGTTCCGGATTCGCCTAAGATGAGAATGTTCGCGTCGGAATCGGCGACGTTCTCGATTATCTCGTAGATATTCTGCATCGATCGGGCTCCGCCGATGATGCCTTCGTATGATTTGCGACTAGTTAGCCTTCCGCGAAGTTCTTTGATCTCCGCGGCCTGACTTTTATTGATCAATGCCTGGCGTTTGGACTCCACAGCGTTGCGAATATCGACCATCAATTCTTCAAAATTGACAGGTTTCACGATATAACCGAATGCTCCAACGCGGGTTGCCTCGATAGCCTTTTCGGCTTTATCGTAGCCGGTAACGATAATGATCTCGGTCTCCGGCGAGATCATTTTCGATTGCCGCACCATCTCAATGCCGTTTATGTCCGGCAAATTGAGATCTGTCAGCACGACGTCGAATTCCTCTGCTTTGGCATGCTCAAGGCCTTTTGCCCCAGTATCCGCAGTCAAAACCTCAAACCCCTCTTCCTTAAGCTGATACTCCATTAGGTCAAGCGTCAGCCGATCGTCATCAACTACTAGTGCTTTCTGAGCCATATTTTCTTTCGTCATTAACTTACCTGGAAATAACGATTATTGAATGAATAGGTTTTAGACGTTTATCTACCAAACCGCGACGTGCAAGGGACGTGCCACACGATTCGCCCTCATATACCTTAATTTTAGTCGAGGTGACGGGGTGGAGTATATCACAAAAATGTAAAATTTGTATGATAATAGTACACGTACATCTTACGCGTGCCCACATGTTGCATCGCATTGAATCAATACAGTCGACGTCTTTTACGATCTCATCTTGATCCGTCTACAGCCAATTTACAACGTTTGGTCGAGGTAGATCCCGTTTGGCACAGTTGTTGATAGTTAGCTATAGAAGCGTTGAAGTTCAGATTTTTGGTTCGTAGTTGGGAGAAGTCTGTAATGTTAGAAACAATTATTGTGATCGTACTCGTACTTTGGTTACTCGGGTTGGTTGCAGGTCAAACGTTCGGTGGTATCCTTCACGCATTGTTACTGGTTGCGGCCGTAATATTTATAATTCGCTTACTGAGCGGACGAAGAGCAGTTTAAACCCCGCACCGCAAAGTACCGGACGGATCAATTGCCGTCCGGTATTTTTTTGATATCATTGACCTCGTTAAATTCCCAAAGTTGCGAGGTCATTCTTTTTTACCCCTTCGGACCGATCCGCTCAGCGAGTCTCGTCCGACGTCGAAGATGACGAGACGATCTGCAACACCGCTTATATGATCGAGAATCCGTCGCATTCACCGATTGCTGAGACGACCGACAGTATGACACCGGGCGAGATCTCCGAGGTCTTTCGGACAGTATTTGATATATACGGTGTTCTAAATTCAGAAGGAAAGATCATTGAACTCCGTGGGCCTGTCTTCAAAGAAACACATACCGATACCGCCCTGCTTTCCGGCCAAGTCTTTTCAGAAACGGTATTTTGGCAGTCGTCCGAAAATACGGCAATAACATTGGCAAATAGCGTGACGGCCGCGATACGAGGCGAAGGGTCGACCATGACCATCGCTTTTCGAAAAAGCGCGAATTCCAGAATTCCTCTCGAGCTATCGCTCGTTCCGATAGGCGATGATCAGGATCGGAAGGTGATCATTTGCGGACGTCGGCAGGCCGAAGCGACTACCACCGAAGGTTTTCGCCGCGATAGCGAACATCTCCTTTCGGCCGCGGAGAGCGCCGAGATCGGGATCTGGTACTGGGATTTCGTTTCGGGTCAAATATCCTCGACGCCACGGTGCAACGAGCTTCTCGGACTTCCCGCGTACGAAAAGCTGACTTTGGAGCGAATCCGAGAAACGGTTCATCCGGATGACAGAGAGTCCGTTCTAGCATTTATCGACGAGTCGCGGCGAAACGGTTCCAAATACGAAGAACAATTTCGCGTGATCCATCCCGACGGCGATGCAGAATGGTTATGTGCCGAAGGCAAATCACTGGTCGGGACCGGTGGCGGCCCGCCGCGGATGATGGGCGTCGTACGAAACATTACTGAGCAAAAGCTGGCCGCCGAAGAAATCTCAAAGGTACATGAACGCGAGAAGAAAGCCCGCGACGAAGCCATCGAAGCAAACCGCGCCAAGGATTTTTTTCTCGCATTCGTTTCGCACGAGCTACGGGCTCCGCTCAACGCGATACTCGGTTGGTCGAAGATCTTGCTGACCAGGGAGCTAGATGATGAAACGCGGAAAACCGCGCTCGAGACCATCGAACGCAGTGCCCGGGTTCAAACCAAACTGATAAATGACCTTGTGGATTCTGCACGGGTTGCTTCCGGCAAGTTACGGCTCGAGTATCGCCCCACTAATCTCTACGACCTGGTTCACGGTTCATATCAGGCACATAAACCATCTGCAGATGCCAAGAATATCGAACTCACATTCACTGCCGACCGCAGCGACACTGCGGTTCTCGGTGATGCCAATCGGCTTCAGCAGGTCTTCGGCAACCTTCTCTCGAATGCAATAAAATTCACTCCCGAAGGCGGCAACGTTGCGATCGAGGTCGTGACCGACGCGGCCGCCGCAAAAATAATTATTGCCGACAACGGCTACGGGATCAGCGAAGACGCACTGCCCGAGATCTTTCGTCAATTTTCGCAGGCTGAGAGCGTCCAGATACGCGGCAGCTCCGGCCTCGGGCTTGGCCTGTCGATCGCCAAGATCTTAGCGGAGCGTCACGGCGGAAGCATCAAGGCGGAAAGTCCCGGACCCGGGGAAGGTTCGACATTTACCGTCGTCCTCCCGCTTGCTGATGCAGCCAATCAGATAATGGACCGGCCTAACGTTTCCGATATGCAGGACCGTAAGGTTCTAGCTGATATTCGGATATTGATCGTTGAAGACGATCCGGATTCGCGCGAGGTGCTTCAGCTATATCTCGAACAATGCGGAGCGACGGTCCGGAGTGCGCTCAGTGCGAAAATGGCAATGAACGAGCTGGAACATTGGAGTGGCCGAATGCCTGATCTGATCATTTCCGATCTGGCGATGCCGGAAGAGGACGGCTATTCGCTGATCGCACGCATTCGTCAGATGAATAAAGAAAAGGGCGGTAAGGTACCGGCCCTTGCATTGAGCGCTTTCACGACCGCCGAAAGCAAACAGAAGGCCTTTGAAGCAGGGTTTCAGCGATATTCGACGAAACCCTTTGACCACGAACTCTTGATAAAAGACATTCTGGAAGTAGTCAAAAACGGTAACGAGAATGCTTAGAAAGTCTTCGACCTGGACTCTGCGTAAGACTCCCAGTCCTCGGCGTTCAAATATCCTTCAGAACAAATACGGCTAGCCTCGCCGGTTAAGTGAAGCCGCCTTGTCGATCAATTGCAGGAATTCCGCACGCTTTTCTCTAGCATCGCCGGCAACTGATGCTTCGGCAAGTTGCCGAGCTGAGACAAAGTTTGCATTTCCCTTGTATCGCGATTCCGTCAGCAACATCCCAAATTGTGCGACCGCAGCGGCAAACCTAAGGTCGGCCGATGCATCGTCCATGGTCCGATCATTTGCAAGTACGCCCATTGAAAGAAGTTTGCTTTCAGTACCGTCCGGATCCTTATACCGAAGTTTTACGGTCGCCATCTCGTTTCCAAATAGGGTGCCCGACGCTTCCACTTTGGAGTATTTCAACTCTATGCCACCGTTATCGACCTTCTGACCGGCCGGAACGATCTCATATAGTGCCGTCACAGAATGCCCGGCGCCGATCTCGCCGGCATCTTTCGTGTCGTCATTGAAATCGCGGTCTGCAAGCAGGCGATTTTCGTAGCCGATCAGCCGATAACCCGCGACCAATTCCGGGTTGAATTCCACCTGTATCTTCACGTCTTTGGCAATAGTGTAAAGCGTTCCCGCAACTTGTTCGCCGAGAGCACGCCGTGCCTCGTCACGCGAATCGATGTAAGCATAGTTGCCGTTTCCCTTGTTCGAAAGCTTCTCCATCATCGAATCGTTCAGATTTCCCGAACCGAAGCCGAGCACGGATAAAAAGATGCCGCTCTTACGCTTGTCTTCGATCAAGCGAACGAGTGCGTCATCACCGGTCACACCGACATTGAAGTCGCCGTCCGTCGCAAGGATCACGCGGTTGTTGCCGCCGCGTACGAAATGCTCGGCCGCGACCGAATATGCAAGTTGAATTCCCTGTCCGCCGTTGGTCGAGCCGCCCGCTTCGAGCTCGTTTAGAGCGGCATTGATCTCACCTTTCTGGCCGACCGGCGTCGACGGAAGCACGAGGCCGCTCGATCCGGCGTAGACAGCGATCGCGACGCGGTCCTGCGGCTTGAGCTGGTTCACCATCATTTTCAAGCCTTCTTTCAGCAATGGAAGCTTGTTCGGCGAATTCATCGACCCTGAAACGTCGAGCAGAAAAACGAGGTTTGCAGGCGGCGTGTTGTCGAGCGAGACCTTTCTGCCCTGCAGACCGATCTTCATTATCTTGTTTGTCGGGTTCCACGGACTCGTGGCGACCTCTGTGTTGACCGAGAACGGAAGTTCGCCGGCCGGTTGCGGATATTCGTAATCGAAATAATTGATCATTTCTTCGATGCGCACCGCGTCTTTGGGCGGAAGCTGTTCGCTGTTTAGAAAACGGCGAACGTTAGTGTACGACGCAGTATCGACGTCGATCGAGAAGGTCGAAAGCGGCGCCCGCGACGTTTCGAGAAACGGATTCTCAGTGAATTCAGCGTATCGCTCGCCCGACCCCTCGTGTTCTGACTCAAACGCGATCGGAGCGCCATGTGGCGTGCTCGCATTCGTATTGGCCGCCGACGCATATTCATTGGTGACCGGACGGGAGCGTGCGAGCTCGTCGTTTGCCTTAAGACCGGTTTCGGCGCTGTTGCCGCAAGCGGAAAAGATCAGGCTGGCGAGAACAAGTAACGCTGCCGACCACCGGGAAGAGAAGATATTTTCCTGTTTCATTTCATAACCTCCGTTCGTTAGAACAAATTTTAAAATCAAAAGAACCCGAACTACCTATGCCGGTAAGAACGGGTTCGTTGCGAAAGTCTTGCAGGAAATTTCTGCGTCTTATATTTTTTTAGTGGATGGTCAAAACGGGCGTTAACTCCTGCAGCGCCGCTCGGTCTTCGGGCATTGACGAAAAGTTACCGTCAGATGAGAATTCGACGAACGTATAAAAGTTTTCATTGGAAAGCCTTTCCTTCCATTGCCGTCCGAGGCTAACAGTCACATCGACCGAGGTCTGCCCGCGATGGATCTCTACCGCACGGCTAACCATATAACCGCCGTCCGATCCCGGAGTCGTAAGATGAAAGTTCATGAACCGTTCATCCGATCGGGCGGGCCTGTCGAGTTCGACACGAGCCGTTATAAGTCCCGTCCGCCGGTCCAGTTCGATGCCTGAAACGCTATATGCCATCGAACTTCGCCGATCTTTGGAACACGAAGTCGGCTTAGAGTATTTGATTCCCGGATCAACGGCAGGAATCTTTGGTATTGAAGGTGGATTGAGCATCGCGTGGGCGAAAACGGTGACGGTCACTATCGAAAAGAACATTGCGAATCCGAAAAAGTGCTGTTTCATAACGTAATTCTCCTGCTATGTGAACGATAATAGCCGACCAACTTGCGTAAAGGCAAGATTTTTTCGAGAACGATTGCAAAATCATTTTGCGAAACTTAGAGACGACCAATGAATGCATCTGAATCTCATTTCAAATCATCGCGGCTTGCTTCCAGTTTCCAGACTTCGGGTTTTAACAGGATCGGAACTGAATCCACCAAGTAATTCTTTTCCACAATCACCAACTCGATTCCACCAGAATCCTCAAGCTCCTTAAGCGCTTCTCCAGTCGTTGCTTGGATGAACGCATTTCGGTCAGACTTGGGCGTAACATCAAGGAAAGCACGATCATCCCACACGATTTCATGCTCAACGACGCTGGATTCCAAAAACGGTTGTTTGAATGTCACAATGTGTAAGCTATTCTTAACCAAAGGCGACCTTCTCGCCACCTTACTTATTTCGACCTCAACCTTTTTCGGCTTCGGTTTCTCTCCGTTCCATTCTAGTTCTACTGTCGCAATCATTTTCTTTTTCGCTTCATCGTAAAAAATGGCGATAAGTCGAGAGTCTACTCGGCTAGATACGCTGGCCGGAGACTGAAAAGTCGGAATTCGCGGTATCTGCCTTAAACTTTCTGTTGGTGATTCTAAAGCTGGTGTTTCATTTAATATCCCAGATAGGACCGCACCTGATGCGATAATCGATACAAACAATGCAATTCCGAAAAACTGCCGTTTCATAAGCGCTGCCATTACTTCCATTCAGATAGTATCCGATACTGTCGAAGAAAGGAAATATTTGTGAGGTCAAGAAAGCCCGCCGCTAGTCATTGGAGATACGTGTGAGTTTTGGGCCCGGAAACGACGAGATCGACAGATTTGCCGACGTCTTTGGACCCCTAAAACCGTGACTCCATGACCGTTCCGTTTCGTGTGCCGTTCTGAGACGCGAGTCTCGGATAGGTTTCGTGTTCTGTTTCCAGGTCTTCGATATCAAGCAGCATTTCTGCTTCTTTTATCGACGTTATCGAACCTTCGATCTCCATAAAAAGCCCGAACGGAAGTTCGTCGATAACGACCTCGGTATCTCGAAATTTCCACGTCTTTCGACGTTTTTCATAAACGACGCCCGCGACAAGCCCGAGGGCCTCGACGATCTTTCGGATCGCATCGGCATCGGCAACTTCCGTCTCTTCTTCGGTCTGATGCTTCACGTCGGCGACGCCGGCAAGGCGGCACTTGTACGTAAGGACCGTCCGTTCGCCGATCTTTCTGATCCGCAATATGGCGCCTTTATCGGACAAGGCCGGCCCGCCGAAGATCGTATTCTCCTCGTAGTCTTCGCCGACATATTCCGCGCCGAATTCTTTCAACGCCTCTTCGACCGCCGAGCGGCGTTCGGGTGGAAGCTGGTATTTCTTTTCAATCTCGATCGACATAGCGGTACGGAGGCCTACGCCTGCCAGATCCATTTCCAGACTTCAGGAACAGTCGCCCGTTTGCCATACATCAGCATCCCGACGCGGTAAACGCGGGCCGTCACCCAAACGAGTCCGGCTATCGCAAGGCCATTTATTAGGATCGCGAGTGCAATGTGCCAAAACGGCGGCATCTCAGCCAATATCCTAACGGGCATCACGATCGGTGCAAAGAACGGCGATATCGACGTCCAAAAAGCGACCGAACTACCCGGATCGCGCATTACCGCGAAGCTGAAATAGAAACCGACGAGCAAGATCATGATCGGCGGAAACGAAAATTGGCCGCCTTCCTGGACGGTCGTAACCATCGAACCGATCAGCGCAAAGATCGCCGCATAGGTAAAAAATCCAAGCAGAAAGAAGATCAGAAAATAGACGATCATCAGCGGCGATATCTGCGGGATCGACGCGACGAGCGGAGCCAGATCGGCCTGCAACGCGAGGAACGCGATCAGGATCGATGCCGAAAGCACCCAGATCCCGAGCTGCGTCAGTCCCGCCAGCCCGACTCCGACAAGCTTACCCATCATCAGCTCAAAGGGCCGTGCCGACGAGAAAAGTATCTCAGCGATGCGTGTTTCTTTTTCTTCGACGACCGCACCAAGTATCGCCTGGCCATATATCGCCAGCGTAATGTAGATCATCAATCCGATGATCAGCGACGCGATCATAACGCCGGTGCTGTCCTTGTCCTCGCCGCTTTCGTCTATGCCCTTCGCGTCAAAATTGATGCCGCGGCTGAGTTCCTCGAGCCGGTCTTCGCTAATATTCGCGTTAGCCAGACGCTGGGAGCGGACCGCACCGTTCAGGGCATCACGAAACGTGTCGTTCGTAATGATGTCGCCGGCCCGGCGTGAACGAAATTCGAACCGCGCCGACGAATCGTCAATATCGCCCGGTACTATCAGATAGGCATCGATTTCGCCCGCGAGAACCTTCGCCGTCAGGTCTGCACGCACCTCCTCCGGCGTTCGCTCGGCGGTGTCGTAATTAACAAAGATGAACGATTCGACGAACTGCTGCGAGCTTCGTTTGAGTTGTTCTTCCTGCGTCGGCGTAGTGTCGCTAAGTGTTTCCTGGGCCGCACGGCGTGCTCGCTCCGCCATCTTTTCGGCAGAAAGGTTTTGCCGCAATCTCGGCTCCACAGTTCCATTCTGGTCGACAACAACGATCCGCGTCGGCTCGCCCTTTATCGAAAAGATTATCGCCGGAACGACGGCAAAACCGATCGCAAGAAGCGGCAGCAGCAGCGTGCCGATAAGGAACGACCACTTCAGGACGACCTTCTTGTATTCGTGTTTTACGACCGCGAGAAATTTTCTCATTGCACACCTCCGATCTGTTCGATAAAAATATCGTTGAGGCTTGGCTCTACTTGTTCGAATTTAGAAATGACCGCTCCGCCTGCGACTAGCTTTTGCAGCACCGCCTGCGGATCGACGCCGTCTACGAGGTGAAGTTCCTGCTCATCGGAGTGCGTAACGACCCGTGAAATAAGTGTTGTGTCGCTGATGACCGCCTCCGCCCCTGTACCGCGAAACGCGATCAGATTGTCGCCATAACTCGCCTTTACCTCGCGAAGCGTTCCGGCAATGACCTTTTTTGACTTGTTGATCAGCAAGATATCGTTACACAGCCGTTCGGCGGTTTCCATCAGATGTGTAGAGAAGATGATGGTCTTTGACTGCGATTTGAACTCGGAAATAACGTCGATCATGAACTCGACATTGATCGGATCGAGGCCGGAAAAAGGTTCATCGAGAATAAGCAGATCGGGGTCGTGCAATACCGTTGAGATAAACTGAATCTTCTGCTGCATTCCCTTTGACAGGTCGGTCGTCTTCTTTGCCTTCCATTCGCTGAGGTTCATTCGGTCGAGCCAGAAATCGATCCGCTTATCAGCTTCCGACGAGCCCACGCCTTTCAAAGCGGCGAAATACTTGAGCTGGTCGGAGACCTTCATTTTTTTGTAAAGCCCGCGTTCTTCCGGAAGGTATCCGATACGATTCTGCAGTCCGCTGTTCATTCGCTCGCCAAAAAGCTCGACGCTGCCCTCGTCCGGGACGGTTATGCCGACGATCATTCGGATCGTTGTCGTTTTGCCGGCACCGTTGGGCCCCAGAAATCCGAAGACTCGGCCCGAACGCACTTCAAAACTCAGATCTTCAACAGCCAGAAAATCGCCGAAGCGTTTCGTGACCCCATCTGCCCGAAGCGTTATATTCGAATCTGTCATAGGTAAGTAGATTGTGAATGTTCAGAATAGGATACGCAACGGCCGGTAAAAACATTCACTTTTTCGATCTCGGATTCCGGTTTCTGAAGTTCGGATCCTTGCGATCACTCGAGATTTGCAGTTTACGCAAATTCGTTTAAGGTCTTTAGAGAACTTATCGTTACAGTTATGGAGATCTTCGTTTATCGGCCCGGTGCGGAACACGTTGAGGAAGGCTTTGCTGCGGCGGATCTTCCTGAACTTTTGGCTGACAAACGCAATGTCGTTTGGTTGGATATTCTTGGCGATTCGCCGGAACGGATCGAATCGGCCAAGGACGTATTGTTGAACGTCTTCAAGTTTCATCCGCTTACCGTCGAAGACTGCATCGAAGAACGAAACCAGCCGAAGGTCGAACCGTTTCCCGACCATCTCTATTTCATCGTCCACGGCATCAGGTCAGGCGAGACGAAACCGGAAAGTTTCGTTACCAAAGAGCTCGACGGGTACTTGGGCGACAACTACGTTGTTACGTTTCACACCGAAAAGTTCCGAAGTATCAAGGCCGTAAAGCAGCAAGTTCGCATTAGCCCGTTCGCGTGCCAACGCGGTGCCGCGTATCTGCTTCACCAGATCCTCGATAACATCGTCGATCAATATATGCCGGTCGTTGACGATTTCGACCTTTCGATCAATGAACTGGAAGATCGTGTGTTCGATGTGAGAACGGGCAATTATTCCGTGCTCGAAGACATTATGGATCACCGCCGGAGCGTCGCACGACTGCGGCGAATATCCGCTCGCCAACGGGAAGTGCTCTACCGCGTATCGCACGGTGAATTTCCGCAGATCCCGCCCGAGGTCCTACCGTTTTACCGTGACGTTCATGATCATCTGCTTCGCGTGACGGACGTAACGGAGAGTTATCGCGACCTTATTAGCGGCCTGTCTGACATTCATCTTTCGATGATGGCCAATCGGACGAACGACGTCATGAAAACGCTCGCGGTCGTCTCCGCCATCATACTTCCGCTCTCATTGATCGCGGGAATATACGGCATGAATTTCCAAAATATGCCGGAACTCGGCACGCCGTTTGGCTATTTCATAACACTCGGCGCAATGGCATTTCTGACGATAGTTTTGCTGTTTTATTTTTGGCGGCGGGGCTGGATATTTCAGCGGGATGAGATGCCGCAGAAGCCGGAAGATAATGAGCAGGAAGAAGATTTATAGACGTTCGAGCAACCGGGCGACTTGAAGATCACCGAACCCGTAAACGCCTGCACGTTTCTGAAACTCGGCAAAGATCGGCTCGAATTCTTTTTGCCCTGAACCTTTTATCTCGCGCAAGATCTCGGCCGGGCGGGTTTCGATCTCGGCGGCAGCATTGCAAACCTCTTCGAGAAACGGAAAAGATTCGGAACGATAACCGGCAAGTTCAAGCAGCTCTTTGCTTTTTCGCGTCCTAAACACATTCCACAGTTTCGAGCCTTGGTGGAGATCATCTGCTGAAAACTTTGTGCGAGCGTTATAAGCTTCCGTTAACGCCGCAGCATCGTGATCGCCAAACCCTTTCCAGATATCGTCAGGCGATGCGTTGACCGGAGCAACGCGATAGATATTCTCTCGTCGATGGAGAAGGTCGAGGCAGAACCACATATTCACCTGACAAAAAAGCTCGTATTCGAACCAAAGGTTTATCTCGGCATCGACTGGAAGATCGATCAGCTTTTCTATCTCATACGCAACTTTCTCACGATAATCGATCGGGTCTTCGCCGTACTCGAGGGCAACGAAATTTGCCCGCACATCCCAAAATTCATCCAGATGCTCCGCCGAGACGTCACCTGCGATCAAAGCTTCGCGAAAGACCACAACGCTCCCGCCGATCTCAGCTTTGGTAAACTCTTCGGTGAGCGAATCGCCCGGTAAAACGTGTACGATCATATCGAAAGACTAACCGCGTATATGACGGCAAGGCAAACTCCGGCGTAAACCCCGGCAAGAATGTCGTCCGCACAAACACCGATCCCGCCGGGCAATGCCTGCAGATAATCGATCGGGTACGGTTTCCAAATATCGAACAGACGGAACAACAAGAATCCTGCAACGATCATCGGCCACCCGACACCGAACGGCACAAAAAGAAAAGTGATAAGCTGACCGATGACCTCATCGACCACAGCTTCCGGCGGATCTTCGTTCCCAAGGAGCTTGATAGCACGGCCCGCTGAACGGACGCCCAGCAAACATAACAGCAAGAACAATACGAGAATTACAACGTGCGACCAGGCTGCGAACTGCGGAGCCCAGACGGCCAGCGTTTCGAGGGCACCTGCGTTTGCTGCACCCGAAGCCGCCAGACTCGCAACTACCGAGGCAACGCCGATATAGATCGCAACGCCCACCATCGAGCCCCAGGTCCCCGGCGCATACGGCAGATAACCGACACCGAAGGTCGCAACAGCCAGGGCCAGGTAGTCGAATGAGCCCTTAGGTTTTTGGCGTTCGATCTTTACTTTCATACGATGGGTTGGATGTTCAGCGGTGCCCCAAACTAAAACTCAATTCCCTGTTGGGCATAGATGCCCGCGTGGAACGGATGCTTGATCTCTTTCATTTCTGTGACAAGATCAGCGGCCTCGACAAGTTCTGGCGGAGCGTTTCGGCCGGTCGCGATGATGTGCAGATGCGGCTGCTTTTCGCGGACAGCCTTTATTTCATTGATCACGGTGTTCACATCCAGGAATTTGTAATCAAGAACATAGACCAATTCATCGAAGACAAGCAAGTCGCACTCCTCCGACCGCATTTTCTCGACGCAGAGTGACCAGGTCTCTTCGGAGGTCTTGATATCCAAGGCCGTATCTTTCGTGTCCCAGGTAAAACCGGCACCCATTGTGTGGACCTCAACGCCGAGCTTTTCAAGTGATTCGTGCTCACCGTATCGATCGGTCTTGGATTTCATGAACTGTATCAGGCAGCAGTTCATCCCGCGGCCTGCGGCTCTGATCAGAACTCCGAGTGCGGCCGTGGTCTTACCCTTGCCATCACCGGTGTTGACCATCAACAGGCCCTTGGTGTTCTCGCGATAATCTTCGCGGCGCCATTTGTATCTCTTTTCAGTCGTATCGGTCATTTCGTTTGCCTTATAAATGAGTTCGGCAGCAGAACGGGATCGCGGCCAATGCCGCAACTTACATTCTACTGCCAAGATCCAACTTTCGTGCTAGAGGCTATGCCAAATTCGGAGCATCCGTCACCCAGTCCGCGTCCGTCCGATCGACCGCTGAGCGAAGGGCCGAGACGATCTCAGCTTCCTTTTGGTCCCAGTCGCCTTCGAGCCGAAGGCCGGCAGCATTTCGGTGGCCGCCGCCGCCAAATTGCTCGGCGATCTTTGCGACGTTAATGCTGCCTTTTGAACGAAGGCTGACGCGATATTGTTCCGGCCCGACCTCACGCATATATGCCACCGCCAGCACTTCGCGGGCAGCGAGCGGAATGTTCACAAATCCGTTGTTGTCGCCATCGACCGCTCCGGCTTCTTCGCGCATTTTCAGCGTCTGCCGCATGCTGGCGACGCGGCCGCTTTCATCACGGCGGATCGTCCCGATAACCTGCCGCATCAGCTCGATCCGCGACCACGGGTAATTGTTATAGACCGTCTCCGAGATCTCTGCCGGTTTCGCACCTGCTTTTACGAGTTCTGATGCAACCTTCAGCGTGCGGTCGGTCGTATTCGAAAAATGGAACGAACCTGTATCCGTGACGAGCGCCATGTAGACGCATTCTGCGATCTCTTTCGTGACGCGTCCGCCGATGGCTTTGCAGAGATTGTAGATCATCTCGCCGACCGCGGACGCCGTAGAGTCGATCCAGTTTATTGTCCCGTAATGTTCGCTGGTGGCGTGATGGTCGATGTTTACGGTGAGTTCCCTGTCCAGGCCGCGAATGCCGGGACGGCTGAGATCGGAGCATTCGATCACGAAGATCGCATCGTACTGCCTGTCTACTGCCTCAACGTGACGGATATCGTCGGCTCCGGGAAGGCTGCGGTACGACGGCGGAATGTCGCCGTGGACGATGACTTCGGCTTGTTTACCGAGTGACCGCAAAAGCCAGCACAACCCTAAGGAGGAACCGACGCCGTCGCCATCCGGCTTGATATGCGTCGTTATCCCGAACTTCTGCTTATTTTCAATTAACTCTACTACTTGGCTTAACACTTTTGGGGAGGGCAGATCCCGTCGGCGTAATGACCTCTGATCATTGTTCAGCTGACGTTTTCATCCTCATCTTCCATCCTTTCTTCAAATTCTCCCGCTTGTTTTAAGTCGTCCAATATCGAACCTATTTTCGCTGCGTTTTCTTCAGCCGTGTCACGGGCAAAATGCAGATGTGGAACGTGCCGTAGGCTCAGATTCATCGCCACTTGTTGCCTTATAAAAACGGTCGCGTTCTGTAACGCTTTCAATGCCGCCTTGATCTCCGCCTCGCTGCCGTTTATAAAAACGAACACCTTGGCGTCGCGAAGGTCGTCCGCGACCGTAACGTCGGTCACGATGGCCGGCTCGATCCGCGGGTCATTCAGCTCAAAGCCGACGACCTCGGCGATCTCCTCTTTCAATGCCTCCGCTAATCTCTCTGGTCGCCGCATATGCCAGTTGCAAATTAAAGCTCCGTGGCCGCGGTTCGTTCGATGAAGAAGCCCTCGATCTCGTCGCCGACCTTGATGTCGTTGAAATTCAAAAGGCTTATACCGCATTCGTAGCCCTGTTTGACCTCGCTGACATCTTCCTTAAATCGCTTCAGCGAAGAAATATCGCCCGTCCATGCCACGACGCCGTCGCGGATAAGTCGTGCCTTGGCCTGCCGACGGATAAGCCCGTCGGTTACGCGGCAACCAGCGATCATTCCGATCTTCGAAACCTTGAAGGTCTCCTGAACCAGAGCCTTGCCCAAAATGATCTCTTTCTCGATAGCGTCGAGCATTCCGATCATGGCAGCCTTGATCTCTTCTTCGACCTTATAAATTATCGAGTGGAGGCGGATGTCAACGTCTTCCTGCTTCGCGACATCGGCCGCCCGAGCCTCGGGCCGAACGTTGAATCCGATGATAACTACCGCAGTCGAAACGTCGTCCGCCTGTGTCGCCGAGGCGAGAAGAACGTCGGATTCGGCGATAGCACCGACTCCGGCGCGTATCACGCGTACCTTGACCTTCTCGGTCGAAAGTTTTTCTAGCGTTCCGCGAAGCACCTCGACCGAACCTTGTACGTCGGCCTTGAGAATAACCAGAAGTTCTTTGATCTCCGCCAGGCCAAGCGATTCGATACCGCGTTTGGTCGTCTTGAGCATCGCGATCTGGCGTGCCTGCATCTGCCGCTGACCGGCAATGGTCTGTGCACGATCGACATCGGCAACCACCTGAAATGTGTCGCCCGCCTGCGGTACACCCTGCAGCCCGAGGATCTCGACCGGTGTCGCCGGCAACGCCTCAGTTACAGGTTCGCCGCGATCCGAGAACATCGCTCGAACCTTGCCGTAAAATTGTCCGACGATGAACGGGTCACCGACGCGCATCGTTCCCTGTTGAACAAGAGCGGTCGCGACTGCACCACGGCCTTTGTCGAGCTTGGCTTCGAGCACAACACCCGCGGCTCGCCGGGTCGGGCTTGCCTTTAGGTCGAGGATGTCAGCCTGCAGAAGCACGGTCTCTAACAATGTGTCCAGGCCATCACGCTTGATCGCGGATACATGAACCATTTCAACATCGCCGCCCCATTCTACGGGCTGCAATCCGAGGCCGGCCAGACCCTGTTTGACCTTATCCGGGTTCGCTCCCGGTTTGTCTATCTTGTTTATAGCAACAATGATCGGCACTTTGGCTGCCTTCGAATGTTCAACTGCCTCGATGGTCTGCGGCATCACGCCGTCGTCAGCGGCGACTACTAAGATAACAATATCGGTCGCCTTGGCTCCGCGGGCACGCATCATCGTAAACGCTTCGTGGCCCGGCGTATCAAGGAATACCACACGGCGAAGTTCGTCCGGCGTTTCCGGATTCGGAACCATTACGCTGTATGCACCAATGTGCTGGGTAATTCCGCCGGCTTCACCTTCGGCGACATTGGCCGAACGGATCGCGTCAAGCAGCGAGGTCTTACCGTGGTCAACGTGGCCCATTACGGTGATGACCGGAGCACGGGTCAATTCAACGTCGTCGGCGTCAGCGGCTATAAGTTCTTCGAATTCCTGCTCGATGACCATTTCCTCGAACGGCACGAACGAAAGTTCGACGCCATAATCGAGAGCAAGTTCGATAGCGAGGTTGTCGCCGATCGGTTGGTTAAGTGTCGCGAAAACCCCGCGTTTGATCAGAAGCTGAACAATGTCGCGCGGCGTGATGCCAAGCGCCTCGGCATACTCACGAACCGTCGCTCCCTCGACCAGTCGGATCTGCTTGAATTCGTCGCCCTCTTTGCGGCCGACCTGTGCGAGAACGCGTTCCTCGATGGTTCTCTGGCGCGGTACATCGACCTCGCGGTCGGCAAATCGACCCCGGTCCGCACCTTTGCCTTTTCGTCCGCCGGAGCGTCCGGGACGTCGTCGGTTATCGGCGGGCGGAGTGTAATTAAGCTTAGGCGTTGCGGTTTCGCCTGGAGTACCGCGAAAATCGACACGCCGGCCGCGACCAGTTTTCAGATCGACATTTAACTTGCCCGTCTTGGTCGGCTGTTCGGAGATGACGCGCTCGCCGGGCTTTACACCTTGCTGCAACGCGTCTCGCGTAAGCGTCAACTGCTTGATCTGTGTACCTGTCGGACGAAGGATCCGTTTCTTTGGCGCCTCGGCTGCGGGTGCAGCTTCCGCTGTTTCGGCATCGACGTCCGCATCGTCGGCAGGAGCGGCGTCCGACGGAACTTCTGACTCTCTTATCGGTTCGGCTGTTCCTTCTTCCGGAACCTCGGCCTCATCTTCCTGAACGACTTTTTTCTTAAGGACCTTTCTCGTACCGGAATCGGCCATGGTCTTCAGCTCTTCTTCCGGAGCCTCAGCCGTTTCGACCTTCTTGGCCTTTAGGGTCTTCACCGTCTTGGCCGCTTCTTTTGGCTCGGCCGTTTCCTGCGGTGTCTCCGCCGTTTCCGAAACTTCCTGCGGCTCTTCCGCCGCGGGCACGTCCGCCGCTGCTGCCTTCTTTATGATCTTGGCCTTTATGACCTTGATGGCGCGTTTTGGCGACGGGTCGGCTTTTGGAAAATACTTCAGACGAACCTTTTCGGCGAGTTCCGCGCTGACCGAATTCGACGGCACGCTGATGTCCGCACCCTCTCGGCGCAGATCTTCCATCACGCGCTTCGTGTCTTGCTTTAGATCACGGGCGAGGTCATAGACCCGTATTTTCTTACCAATTGGCATAATCTTTCCAAAAAACGCTTGGCCGCCGACACGCTATCCGGCAACGCAGACGGCCACCATCTACAGCGGCCGTCGATACCGAGGCTTTAATCTTTAGCCTTCTTTCTGTTCAACAGGTTCGTCGTCCGCCACATTGCCGTCTGTCGTTTCGGGCTCGGATGTCGCGTCGCCGATCTCTTCTTCGGCCGGTGCGGCTTCTGTTTCAGCCGCTACTTCTTCGTCCGCCGTGACGTCGCCCGTCACCGCATCGTCGACCGTACCATCGGCATCCATGGGTTCATCAGCAACAGCTGCATCAACCTCATCGGTCGATGCCTCTTCCGCCGGAGCCTCGGCTGCAGCTTCATCCAATGCATTCTCTTCCGGCTCGGAAGTAGTCTCAGCTATCGCCTCTTCCTCGGCCACTTCGGCTGTTGCCTCATCGCCTTCGGCTACGGCTGCATCCGGTTCTTCACCGCCTTCAACTCCACCGCCGATCCGCAGATTCTTGGCCTGAACGATAGCGTTTGCGGCATCAAGTATCGACTGGGCCTGATCGAACGTGATATCGAGATAGTCGACCAGATCGTCAAGCGACGTGGCTGCCAACGCTTCGACGTCTTCGATTCCCTTCTCAGCAAGCGTTTCAGCTTGGTTCGGCGTAACGCCCTCGAGCTCGGTGATCGGTACCGCCTCGCCGGACGCCATCATTTCGCCCATTCGCTGCGCGATCTCTTTCTTGAGAACTTCTTCGCTGACGATATTGATGTCCCAACCCACAAGCCGCGTCGCAAGCCGGACGTTCTGTCCTTTCTTGCCGATCGCCAGACTCAATTGATCTTCACCGACGATGACTTCCATCTGCCGATTCGTAATGTCCGTAATACGGACCTGCGAGACCTTGGCCGGGGAAAGCGCGTTTGCCGCAAAGACCGACGGTTCGTCCGACCACTCGATGATGTCGATCTTTTCGCCGCGGAGTTCCTTGATAATAGATTGAACTCGCGAGCCCTTCATACCTACACAGGCTCCGACCGGATCAACATCCTTTTCGTTCGAAGAAACCGCGATCTTAGCCCGATCACCTGGTTCGCGAACGGCTGATTTGATAACGACCGTTTCGTCGTATATCTCAGGAACTTCCATCTCGAAGAGCCGTTTGACCAGATCCGCCGCCGCACGCGACACTTTGATCTGCTGGCCTTTTTGTTCTTTCGAAACGTCGACGATAACGCAGCGGATGCGCTCGCCCTGATTCCAGATCTCACCGCGGGCCTGCTCCTGCCGCGGCAGGATCGCTTCGAGATTGGCTCCGAGATCGATCACCATATCGCCGCGTTCAAATCGCTTGACAACACCGTTGATAAGCTCTCCCTTGCGGTCGATATATTCGTCGTAAACTTTTTCGCGGATCGCCTCGCGGACCTTTTGTACTAGGATCTGCTTCGCTGTCTGAGCAGCGATGCGTCCCATCTCTTCGGCCGGCAGAGGGATGAGAAGCATATCGCCGATCTCGACCTCGTCGCCAGCAAGTTCCTGGGCTTCGGTCAGTGATAATTCAGACGAAGGATTTTCGACCTCTTCGACAACGGTCTTCTGGACCGAGATCTCGATCATCCCTTCTTCGTTGTTCCAATCGACTTCAATGCTGTCGCCCGTTTTGTCATGAGCACGAAACTGTTTTCTGGCAGCCGCCTTCACCGCATCCTTCATCGCCTCGATGACCATATCGCGGTCGAGTCCTTGCTCGGTGCACAATGCTTCTATACTCTGTCCGATCGAAGATGTCATATTTGCCTTAACCATCGCATACGGCCGACGGACGCCTCATCTCAACTTTCATTTTGCGGCCAAATGCCCGCGGATCTATTTCTTCTTTTTCAATTCCTCAACAAGATCGAATACCAAATTTGCCTTTGTCACCTTGGCGTAAGGCAATTCAATGCTTCCCGCTTGGCGATCACTGACCGTGACCGTCTCGTCACTAACGCCCTCGAGCGTTCCTTTGAACTGCTTTTTGCCTGCGATCTCTTCCGAGGTTTTCACCCTTACCGTTTTCCCGGCAAACTTTCGGAAATCATCCAGCGAATAAAGCTCGCGTTCGAGCCCGGGCGACGAAACTTCCAAAACATACGCGACAGGAATGATGTCGTTAGCATCCAGGATCTCTTCGATAGCTCTGGATGCCGTGCCGCAATCATCCAGCGTTACGCCGCCTTCCTTGTCAAGAAAGATACGGACGACCATATTTCGTTTGGTCCCCGCAACTTCTGCATGGACGAACTCTAGTTTCAGTGTCTCGCTAACCGTTCGTGCGGCCGATCTAACGGCATTTACAATCTGTTCACGATCCATTTGCTTCCAAACAAAATAAAAAGTGGGCACGAAACCCACTTGACACGGCCCACGTATCGTAGCAAACAGTTATCTTAACTGATGTAGCAGCCGAAACGCAACCATAACTTCAGTAGTTGGACCTAATCCGGTTAACGATCGCCGAGCTTTCCGAGATCTTGTCATCGATCGGCTTTAGTTTGTCCTCAGAAGGCGACCCGGCAAGTTCTTCGGCCATTACTAACAATTCTTTGGCGGCGCTGATCAGGCGGGAAGAATCCTTTTCGATCAGCTTACCCTTATCCGGCGCATTTGAAAGCGTGCGCTTTGCCTCCGCTACACCCCAGTGCGTTATGCGAATTATATTCGTTCGGTTAGTTTCGGCGATCCAGCTTTCCGACGACATGTATGTTCGTATGTCGTCTATGCTCGGGAAAAATCCTTCTTTCTTGAGCAATTCCGCGAGATCCACGTCCGCGTTCTCGCGTCCGTCGGTGATGCTGTAGATCTTTGTTAAGACTTTATGGTAAACGTCCATATAGAATTAGAACCGGGAGTCTCCGCAAGATATAACGATTTAGTCGGCAAAAGCAAGTCTGGCAACGCCTAAAATGCCGGCATCGTCACCAAGTTTTGCCCGCATGAGTTTAACACGTTGGGCCGGCTGGTAAAACGCCCGTTTTGCTATCTGAGCTTCGACCGGCCCGATGAAAAGATCCCAGCTATCCGACACCCCTCCGCCGAACACGATCGCTTGGGGATTGAGAACATTTATCAAACCGCCCAGTGCAATGCCGAGATAAAATCCGACCGAAGCAAAAACTTCCCTTGCCACACCGTCGCCGGCAACGCCCGCATTATATACATCATACGAGGTGTATTCATTAATTCCAGCTAATGTCGACGTCCTTCCGGACGCGATAAGTTCTTCGGTCATTCGCACGACCGCTGTCGCCGACGCGTATTGTTCGAGGCAGCCGTTGCTTCCACAGGCGCACGGAACGCCGAATGGCTCGACGCATATATGCCCGACCTCTCCGGCAGTTCCGTCGATGCCGCGAAGCGGTTTTCCGTCGATTATCAGACCGCCGCCGACGCCGGTTCCCATTGTCAGGCAGATCGCGCTCGAAACCCCTTGACATGCTCCCTTCCATTGCTCGCCGATCGCGGCAGCAGTCGCATCGTTCTCCAGAAGCACCGGAAACCCGACCGATCGGGTCAAGTACTCCGAGATCGCCAGTCCGTTTAGATCCGGCAAGTTCGGTGCGACAAGAATGACGCCTACTTCATGGTCGATGACCGCCGGGGCAGCGATACCAAAGGCGATTATCTCGCCTTGTGATCCCACTTCGTTCTTACATTCCCCTGCAAGTTCAGCGATCAGCTCGAGGATCTCATGGCGCGACCGCGTCGCCGGTGTCTTACTCCGTGTACGGAACAGAATATCTCCGGCTTCGCCGACGGCGGCCATCCGCAAGTTGGTGCCGCCGAGGTCGGTAGCCAATACGATTTTACTCATGTAGGAAAGTAAGGTTTACCGAACTGCTATTGTCGCGGCGGCCTTTCATTTTCAGGGACATTCTTGTAAACGTCGTCATATTTTGCGTAACCGTCCTTGATCACGGTGTCGATAAGGTTCGTCCGGTCGACGGTCACCACCTCAAGAAGTATCGCCGGCACCTCTTTGCTTATTGCGTCGTTCATGAAGGGTTGCGTTTCCGGCTTTTCGCCTTTTGCCAGATTGATCGCCGCATCAACGGCACCACTCGCAAGCGGGATTATCGATTTATAGACCGTCATCGCCTGCTTGCCCTCGGCAATTCGTTGAAGTGCATCAAGCTGAGCATCCTGGCCAGTGACGACCACCTTGCCGTCGAGTCCTTTCTTAGCTAAGGCAGAAACAACACCGCCGGCCATCCCGTCGTTCGAAACCACTATCGCCTGAATATTGTCGTTATTACGTGTCAATGTATTTTCGACAAAATTCAACGCCAACGAATTGCTCCATCCGTCGATAAACTGCTCCGCTACTATCTTTATGTCACCGCGGTCGATGGCCGGCTGCAGGATCGAAAGCTGCTCCTTTTTCATTATTGAAGCGTTATTATCTGTCGATGATCCGTAGACCATTACGTAATTGCCTGTTGGGACTTTACCGAGCGCGTATTCTGCAATACGACGGCCAATGACGGGAACTTGATGTGAGATGTACAAGTCGATCTTTTCGGAATCTATCAGGCGGTCATAAGATATGACAGGAATTCCCTGAGCTTTAGCCTTGTCGACCAAAGTGGCTGCCTGTTTCGCATTACTTGGCGCGATCACCAGAACATCTATACCTTGGGTCAGCAAGTTTTCGACGTCATTTGCCTGTTTTTCGGCTTTGTTATCGGCTACGGTTATAACGCACTCGACCCCGCGTGTTTCACATGCAGCCTTGAATGCATCATGATCCCGCTGCCACCTTTCTTCTTTGAGCGTATCCATCGCGAAGCCGATCTTAAGTTTCTTCCCGTCATTGGGGCCGGCCGTCGAATTCGATTGGTTTCCAGATTCCGTCGACGGCGCGCCGCAGGCGAGTGAGAATGCGGCAAAAAGCAGAAGCCCGACAAAACGTAGTTTATTCATCATTATCCTCTTATAGAAGTCTTAAGTTGTCTGCGAGAAACACTCACGATTAAAGCAAATAAACTGCGTCTCGGCAATTGATTGGCCTACTTTCGCGACAATCTCAACAAAGATTCCAGTTCTGGCTAAAAACGCCATGAGGTGACCGATGGTCGATTTCATTATCGATAACGATTTACAGACATCAAAAAGACAAATTATTTTTGAATTACAGATAAACTATGGTATATTTTTACTGTCCCACTGGGTTAGCATTTTCATACACCCACGGAAGGCTGCTGCCGGGCAGGGCTTCGCTGTGAAGTTCTTTGTTGAAGGTCATTATTGACATACCACGGAAATTCGTGTAAAACGTTGAATGGATTGAATTTTGATATTATCGTCGTAAGACAATGTTGAGGAGAACTATGAAGGCAAATTTACTGATACGGAAAACCATTTCACTTTCCCTGACGGTGGCGATCATGGCCACATATTCGATGGTCACGTTGGCCAGTAACGGAAAATTCGCAGGCGAGATTCGCGTCGTTGGCTCAGACCAGTCCGCCGAAGTTTCGGTAAACGGTGAGAGTGTTAAATCGAACCGCTCCATTTTTTCGTCGAGCACGATCGTAACGCCGGCAAATGCTTCCGCAGTTATCGATCTCGGAAGTTCCGGAAAACTTGCAGTTGCTCCGAGCACTGTTATAAGAGTTACTTTTGACAAGGATTCAGCTTCGGCCTTACTGTCCTCAGGTAATGTGACGGTTCTCTCCACTGAGAATGGCGTTCAGGTCGATTCCCTAGATGGCACCTCGGCATTGCTCAAGGCCGGCGAATCGTCGGGAACAGCCGCGAAGCAGGACGACGATGATGACAACGGCGGATCAGCATGGTGGTTGTGGGCTCTCGTGTTAGGCGGAGCAGCCGCTGGCATGATCTACGTTGCTACCAAAGATTCCAACAGCGCCGACCTTGGCGGTAGCGGAACGGTCGTCAGCCCCACGTCTTAAACTTTTTAGTTACGCCGCGACGCTGGTCGCGGCGTATACTTTTGATATTATTGAGGGATTGTACAGGAGGAAATTTAACCAATGCTCGGCAAAATCTGTTTTCGTAAATTAACTACATCTTTTACTGCCGTCGCTATCTTGCTGGTCTATTCGATGGTCACACTTGCTGTGCCGACGAATGTGAACGGCGAGATCACCGTTTCAGGACAGGTTTCCGTTAACGGCCAAACGGCTGTTTCGAACTCGACCATCATGTCCGGAAGCACAATAGTGACTGGCGCAAATTCGTCCGCGGTAATTAGCCTCGGCAAAACCGGCCGTGTCGAAGTTCTTGAGAATTCGAACCTCGTTCTGAACTTTTCAGAAACGGGAATTGTTGCAATGCTGGCGTCAGGAAAAGCACGGGTTGCAAACGGTCAAGGCATAGCCACAACCGTCACCACACGTGATGCCACTCTCATCGGCGACGCAGGACAAAGCAACAACTTCACCGTCGAGATCGAGTGTTCGCATACACATTTAGACACCACGTCAGGTGTTGTAACGATGCGTGAGGGTACGACCGATCGCCAGATCGCGGCCGGAACGTCGGCAACTGCCGGCAACCTTTCGCAAACCGGTTGTGAACCGTGCCTGCGTCCGGGTTCAGCTCCTCCCGTTCGCTTTGCCGGATGGCCGTGGTTGATCTTGCTTGGTGCCGGTGCAGCTGGCGCGGCGATCCTCCTTGGATCCAAGAAGACACCGACAACCGTCGGCGGCGGAACGATCATTGTTAGTCCGACCCAGTAAGGATCAGCCTGTCGGGCTTTAACAGTTCTTCAATTTTGTGCGGGTCATATTTAATGATGTGACCCGCATAAATTTGTTTAGACTTTGTGAAATTAATTACAAGTTACATTCTTATATAGTTTATTGATATGCACATAGCAGTTATTGGTACAGGATATGTAGGACTAGTCACCGGAGCATGCTTTGCCGAATTCGGCGTTCATGTAACGTGCGTTGACGTGGATACCACAAAGATCGAAAAACTCAACAACGGGGAGATCCCGATATATGAGCCCGGTCTGGAAAATATAGTCGAAAAGAATTCGAAAGCCGGTCGGCTGCAGTTCACCACCGATATCCGAACGGCTGTCGAGGCGGCCGAGGTCGTCTTTCTAGCCGTCGGAACGCCGCCGAAAATAGATGGCTCGCCGGACATGAGCTTTTATCAGCAAGCGGCAAAAGACGTCGCTGACGCCATGAATGGGTACAAGGTCCTCGTCACCAAATCGACGGTTCCTATCGGCACCGGCAAATGGCTTCGCGAGTTTGTCACCGCAAACCTAAAAGTAGAGACCGAATTTGGGGTCGCATCCAATCCGGAATTCCTTCGCGAAGGCGCCGCGATCGACGATTTTATGCGGCCTGATCGAGTTGTCATCGGCAGCAATGAGAGCCGGGCCGTTGACGTGATGAAGGAGCTTTACCGCCCGCTATACCTGATCGAGACGCCCATCGTCATAACATCGCTTGAGGCGGCGGAACTCATCAAGTACGCGGCGAATGCATTCCTCGCTACCAAGATCACCTTTATCAACGAGGTAGCCAACCTTTGCGACGCTATCGGCTGCGACGTCCATGATGTCGCCCGCGGAATGGGCATGGATAATCGCATCGGCCGCAAGTTTCTTCATCCGGGGCCGGGTTACGGCGGTTCATGTTTTCCGAAAGACACTCGTGCCCTAACGACTGTCGCCGACCAGTTCGGCGTCGAAACGCGAATCGTTGATGCAGTCATCGAAGCCAATGATCGCCAACGCCTGGCAATGATCCCTAAGATAGAAAAGTTGGTGGGTGGGTTAAGCGGTAAGACTATCGGCGTCCTCGGTTTATCGTTCAAACCCGAAACGGACGACATGCGCGAATCTCCGGCGATTGAGATCATTCATAAGATGATCGAGCTCGGTGCTGAGGTTAAAGCCTACGATCCGGTTGCTATGGAGGAATCAAAGCATTTTATCAACGGCATCACCTACGCGACCGATGAGTACGATGCCATACGCGACGCCGATGCGATGGTCATAATCACAGAATGGAATCAGTTCCGTGCGCTTGATATGGAAAAGGTCAAATCTCTTCTTCGCAGCCCAAAGATCGCCGATCTGCGAAATATCTATGAGCCCGCCGATATGCGCGAGATCGGTTTCGAATATATCGGCGTTGGCCGGTAAGGTCTATTAGATCGAGAGGCGCATTTATTGAGCTCCCCGCCGTCACAATTTTGGCGGAACCAGAGGTTCTTTCGACATCTTCTGTTGGTAGAAAAAAGATGCTAACTTCTAAAGTTCTTGTAACCGGCGGCGCCGGGTTCATCGGATCAAACCTTTCTGACGAGCTGATAAAACAGGGAGCGAAGGTCTCGATCATCGACAATCTGGTGACCGGATTTCGCGAAAATCTCGAAGAGATAAACGGCGACTTTGATTTTATCGAAGCCGATCTCAACAACGATACCGCCCTGGCTAAGGCTCTCGACGGCGTCGAGATCGTCTTCCATCAGGCCGCTCTACCTAGCGTTCCGCGATCCGTTTCCGACCCGGCGGAAACTCATAAAGCCTGCGTCAACGCTACGTTCAACCTGCTACTAATGGCAAAAGACTTGGGTGTCCGCCGCGTGGTGTATGCCGCGTCGAGTTCGGCCTACGGTGATCAGCCGACGCTTCCGAAGGTGGAGACGATGCGTCCCGAACCGCTTTCGCCATACGCCGTCGCAAAGCTGACGGGTGAGTTGTATTGCGGTGTATTTTCGAACGTCTACGGTCTCGAGACCGTTTCGCTTCGTTACTTTAACGTATTTGGGCCGCGACAAAATCCTGCGTCACAGTATTCCGGCGTAATTTCCCGATTCATCGACGCGTTTATGAAAGGCGAAACCCCGGTCATCTATGGCGACGGCGAACAGTCCCGCGACTTCACATATATCGCGAACGTCATCGATGCCAACATCCGCGCGTCGCAGACCGACAAAGGTATCGGTGCCGTGATGAATGTGGCGAACGGCGAACGTGTAACTCTAAACGAACTCCTCAACGTTTTGGGTACGATAACGGATAGTACGGATGTCACTCCCGATTTTCAACCGGAACGAAAAGGCGATGTAAAACATTCGCAGGCCGATAATGGACTTGCGATCGAGTGCCTCGGGTATGAAAAGCTTGTCGGGCTTGAAGAAGGATTGAGAAAGACGATCGACTGGTGGAAGACAAGCCGATTTGCTAAATAGGCACGCCCATCCGCTTTTCGCCTCTGCGTTAACTCAACGATCTCTCCGTTGTAAATACTTTGAACGCAGAGAACACGGAAATTCACGCAACGTCGGAGACGATCTGCGGTTTATTTCCCTACCGAAAAAACATCGTCGCTGAGCTCAGAATTGACCAAGATCTCGCTCGCCTTAAAACTCGCATAGACCGTGATCTGATCCAGATCAAAGCGTTGGACATACCGCTCCGGTACAAGGACCCCATCTACCGTCCGCAGCTTGTCGATCTCGACCGAAGTCTTCACCGTCCGGCCTTGAATAACGAATGTGGAATCATATCCCTTGATCTGATTGGTCTTAGCGTCCAAATAGAAATCATTAAAATATCCTTCCGGAGACGTTACACGAAAGCCTCTTTGCTTCTTCTTCCCATCCGGAAGAGCAGTCACGATGAATCCTGTCTGGCCAATTCGCTGCAATATCGGGAATCCAAGCCGATTGACGGGCGGCAGCGTAAACCCTCCGCGGGCCGATGACGTGGTTGTGATGCCGTCGCTGACCTGTTCAATGGGTTGAAAGGGGTTCGTTAGCTCAAATCGATATTTATCACCGGCAAAGATATTGACGAACGTAACCGGTATCCGCTGTGTGGCAACCGTTACGTCGGCCGAACCGCGGATTACCAACGATCTCATTGATCGGAGTTTGTCACCGCCGTGGGCGTCGACAGCGAGTTTGGCAAGCGCCTTTTCCGCCGCAAAGTCATTGGCGATCGCGTTGGATTTCGGCTGTGCATATCCAGCCACAGCCGATACAAGTAGGATCACACTCAAAAAAACCACTTTCATCTTGGTCCTCATTTTTACTGTACGTTAATGCCAAAAGAGATGTAGAGCATCCCTGCCCTCCATCTCTTCGTATTATCACATAAGCGCCTGCTACCAGCTAAACCGTGCCTGCAGCGTGACGCTTCGGTTGGCGGAGCTACCTCCGCCTCCGCCGCCCCAGCCGCCCCAACCACCGGCGGTGCTGGTGTATTGCCCGAATCTATTGGACGCCAGATTGCTGACTGGCGGATTGAAGTTAACGGTATTAAAAATATTGTTAACGTTTAGGCCGATATTGAGATTGTACGGCTTGCGCTCGCCGCCGCCGAAACCGCCCATTCCCCCGCGACCGCCACCGCCGCCGCGTCCGCCGCGTCCAACCGGGATTCCGCCAGCGCCGGGAGCGCCGCCGCCCGTAGTGGATGCCGCCGGCTCAGGCGAACTGCCAAATCCGAAATTCTTCGAAAATCGCATATTGACCGCGAAGAATTTAGGGCCGTTGCCGAAATTTCGCGGAATTATTGAATTTGTATCCTGTCCAGCAATATCACAGAACGAGTTATTTAACCCGAGTTCAGTACACCGGGCACCAAGCTCGCCAAACGTCGGCCGTTCGTTGAAGATCGAGTCACCGTTAAGATCCTGGCCGCGAGTGAAATTGAAGGGCCTGCCCGAATTAAAATTGATAAACGGACTCATCGATATCTGCCACGGCAGCGTAATGTTGCCGCCCATGACTATGTTATGACGCGTATCAAAGGAAGATCGCCCATATTCGTCACTCAGATCATAGCTGTATGACGGAAAACTTCCGGAGCCATCCGAATCGCTCTTGGCATAGCCCAGTCGGTAATTTCCCCATAGCGAAACTCGCGGATTGAAGTTCGAGCGGAAGTTGATGATCATCTGGTTCTGCGTCGAACGTCCCGTCGATTCGTATTGGTAAACATTTCCGCCCGTCGGATCCGGACGCGGGGCGTTTAGGCAGCCGATCTGGTCGGGGCAAATCGGGGCGTTGATGTTGCGTGAGCGAAGGACGTTATCCGTCCTTGCCCCAATATAGAATAGCGACAATGTTGTACGCATCGGCAGCTGACGTTCCATGCCGACCGCCACTTGATACGTTCGCGGCGACTTGAGCTCTGTATCTATCGAACGGATCGTATTTGACTGCGGAAGTACAGCAAGGATCTGTTCTGACGTTGGAACGTTTGATACGTTATCATTCGTGAAAACCACCTGACTTAACAACGCGATCGCAGCAGCCCGACGGATCGGATCCGGATCGCTTGCATTTACGATCAAGTTCAACTGATTGGTGCCATTAAAACGCTGTGCCTGAAGTGTCAGGTTCTCACTGAACCGATCATAAAAGACACCGAATCCGCCACGAAACACTGTCTTCGGGGGACGTGCACCACCGGCACCCGGCGACCATGCGAACGAGAATCGCGGTGCGAAATTTGCGTTATCGTTGATGTTCGTCTGATTCTCGTACCTTAGGCCGAAGCTGATCGTTAGGCCCGGATTGATACGCCAGTCGTCAGTGACGAACAGGCTGTAGACCGTTCGCGAGACCTTCTGTTCGGGAGTTCCGATCGTAACCGAATACTGTTGCGGGATGCTGGTGTTGAGTATCGTGTTTCTGTACGAATCAAGATTGAGAAACGTAAATGATCCGCCAAAATTGCTGTCTGACCGATCGGTGATCGATGTATGTCCGACGCGTCCGCCGAACTTGATAGCATGCTGAGAATTTCGCCCAAGCGAGGTCGTAGTATAGTTTTGCAGTTCCCATTCACGGGTTCTGTTTAGATTCTGGCCAATACTAGAGCCTCCGCCGGAAAAAGCGGAGCCGACACTTATGCCAGGAAGAGTATTATCGCCCACCTGTTCACGATCGCCCACTTCATATTCAAAACGGGTCTCATTGATCGTTTTCGGATTGATGATCATAGTCTCCGTCAGACGAATTTCATGCTCGGTAAAAGTCGATGCTGTCGCTCGCGAAGGCAAAGAGATCCCGCCAATGCCTTGATTCTCATTGGTTGCCCTCGTAAAGCTGTAACGGGCAATGAACGTATTGTTTTCGTTAATAGCGTAATCAAAACGCGGACTGATGGAAAATCTACGGGTTGGAACCGGTATCTCCTGCTGGATCGGAACCTCGTTCAAGTTTTGATCGAGAACGATAGCATTAAGGATCGTATTGCTGTCAATGTTTCGGTTATTGATGTCCAGAAAGAATGACGATTTGCCTTTCTGGACCGGACCGGAGATGTTTCCGCCAAAGAAGAGCGTCTGACCCGGAGCACGGTTTTCCGCAAAAGGATTACGCGAGTTGAAACGGGCGTCGTTGAAGTTGGTGAACGCGCTCCCGCGAAACTGGTCTGAACCCGGCCTTGTAAGGATCTCGACGCGGCCGAAACCGAGTCGGTCGTATTCCGCTGAGAACGGATTCTGATTTATACGGATCTCCCGGATGGCTTCCTTGGGCGGCAAACGACCGCCTTCAAAGCCGTCGATATAGATCTGGCCGCCGTTCGGGCCAGCTGACGGACCTGCAAGAGCCTGCAGGGCTGCTTCCAGTTCATCCGGATCGTCCGGCAACGCATCGAGGTCACCGTCTTTCAAAACGGTCGCACCGAGATTTCCCTGCGGATCGGTCGTCACACCTTGTTCGGTGTCGATATCTACCTGTTCAGTAACACCCTCCGGAGCAAGCGGGACTATCAATTCAGTTCGCTGGCCTGCCGTTACGGTAACTTCCGTGTTCTCGTACAGCCCAAAGTTGGCCGAAAAAACCTTTACTGTGTAAACGCCGGGAGCGAGGCCTGTGACGGAAAACTCGCCACGAGCGTTGCTGGTTGTCGTCCGCTCGCGGTTATCCGGAGCAACGATCGTTACGCTCGCACCGACGAGCACGGCACCGACCGTGTCCTGGACCAGGCCTGTGATACTTCCGTTTTGCTGTTGGCCACTGACCGGCGAGTAAAGCATCACGCTCGCGAGTCCGAATATAAATAATGATCTAATAAATCGCATATGAAACCGATCCTGAATTGAAATTCGACGTTTTGCCCACTAAATACCAGCGGGCCGCCTTTGATAAAAACTTTTATATTAAGGGAAATCGAGCCCATCGAGGCCCGGAATCGAAAATCCACCGTCCGCACCGCCTCTGCGGCCGCCGCCGCGTTGAAGCTGACCTGCCGCCTGAGCCGCTCGTATAAAGGGCTCAACACCGGCGAGCAGTTTGATAGCCGTTACCCGGTCAGTGGTTCCATTCTTGGAACTTGAGACGGCAACCATGTCCCCAACTGTCAGGTCCGAGGCCTTAATGGCCGGGAACCGCTCGAACATATCGTCGATCCCGCCGCGTGCTCCGCCCATTCCGCCGCGGCCTTGACCAGCGCCCTGTCCGTTTCCTGCTCCCTGGGGCCGCTCGCCCCCTTGTCTTGGTGCTCCTGCCGGCCTTACACCACCTTGTCCCGGCGTACCGGCTTGTCCGGCAGCACCGCCAGCCAGTCGCATCGCCATCTCCGGGGGAAATCGCCTTAATACTGATGATTGCCCAACGACGACCGTTACGTCAGCTTGGGTCTGTAGGTTCGAAACAACAACCTCACCGGTCTCCGCGTTGACCGATTTGACGGTTCCGGCGATCGTTTGAAATGCACCCGTTAATATCTCTTCCGCCGCAAAGCTCAGGCCGTCCGGGCTTCTGTCGCCCAAGGCGCGAATCATGTTGCCCGCCTCAATGTTCGCCAATGTCGCGGGAATGGTTTCACTGTACTTGATGGAGTTCGGGGCGTATTGCTTGATGATCGCGTCGTCTTTCGGATTGATCACGACGGTCGTACTGCCCATCAGCCCGCGAACTTCGACCGAGATCTGCTTTGTCTCGGAGTTGACCGAAGTGACTTTGCCTGAGATGCCACGTGTCGCCCACTTCTGGCTCTCTTCCTGCTGACGCTTAGCGATGTCCGATTTGGACATAATGTATACGGCTCGCGCGGGAATACGTTTCCGATCATTCGAAAATACGCCCGTGACGAGCAATTTATCGCCCGTATCGATGTCCGAGGCCGGAGCCGCAACCGCCGCACTTAACTTCGGATTCTCAGGCGGAACTCGTTTGAAATCAGTCTTTTCGGTCAGCTCGACCGTGATCTGCCCCGCGTCTGTCTTTAATTCGATCGCCGATGCCGTCACTGTAAACACCTCGCCCGTAACGACAGACGGCTTGATCGCCGCCGGGTCCTGCGCAAGCACGCCAGTAACGGAAATTGTGATCAGAAATAAGATCGATAAAGTTGAAAGAATATTACGCATATTATGATCCCGAAAGGCTGGCTAATTTCACTGTTTATACGCTAGCGTAAGTGCAAAAGTTGCCCCAAGTGTATTATGACGTAAATCGAAGGCGGGAGGTTTGATGAATTGTGTAAAGAATTGTAAATCCGAGGGTTTACCGTTGCTCAGCGATCAACTTGTCTCGTGTTCGCGCCGTCAGGATCAAACCGGTTCCGATGGCGAATACGGCAAAAACCCCGATCAGCCAAACGTACGGAATCGAAAGAGTGATTCCCAAAAGAACAACGCCAATAAGTACAGCGAGCGACTCAGACTGTTTAGATGCCGGTATGAAGATTCGCTGTATCGCTTTGCCAAGGCTTACCTGCAAAACGACACGCCCGAATCCGAACGCCAGCATTAACAGCACAAATACCATTAGGCTAACGACAGCACCCAGATAATCGGGAAGAAGCTGAAGGCAAGCGATAACGATAGTCGCGATCAGAACAAGAGCGCCGGCACCTACCATCGAAACTTTTGCAAGCGACAGCTGGACACGGGCTGCGGCACGGCTGACGGCACCGGGAGCGAGCGTCGCGAAGCCAAGGGTCACAAGGAACCAGAAAAGGACCGAAAGCAGCCGTTGGACTATAAAGGTTGGTGTGAACGACGGAGCAAGGACCGTCGAGGGGTCTTTTGCCATTTCCCGAAACTCGTCTTCGAACATACCGAAAACCACAGTTTCGGAATTCTCTCCGCGAAGCGGTTGCCCGGTCTCGGGCCGATAGGAACCGCCGATGACGATAACGGTCCCGCCGATAAATCCACCGTCGCGGTGAATGATCGAACCGCCGAGCGCCGCAACGTCGCCGTCAACACGGCCTTCGATGATTATGTCTCCGCCCCACGAGAAGACCTCTTTCGCGTGTTTTCTGATGACGACCGTCTTGCCGAAGGCGATGACATTCATCTCGGGTGCGTCGTCTATGTACAAAATGTCGTTATTTTCCTGAGAGATCTGGGCCTGACCGAATCCGGAGACGGCCACGCACATCGCAAACAGCATTGCTGCGATAAGCTGCATCCCGCGGCGGAGATCGTGGCAAAGTCTCATAAGTGGCGTTACTCAGACAAACGTGGCTACGAACTGCGAAAGATCCGCTGCATAATGGGACGCCGTATCCGGTACGCCAGCCCCAGCAAACCGACAACGAATGCTCCTGTCCAAAGCGTCCGCCCGGTCGAAACGTCAGACGTTACCGACCGGATAACGACCGAAAAGCTCAACGCGACATTGTAGATCAGGTGCCCCGCCGCGGAAGCTATCCCGGCCACCCGGTCGAAAGGTGAATTAACTTCCGTAGAAATTCCACCACCGATGACGGCAATGGTCCCCGCCGCGAGCGCAAGCACGCCGAGGCAGATCAACGCGGCGGTCACCTGTTCTTTAGGGCTGCGCAGGCCTGAGACACTGCTCTCCGCATTGACGATGATAGACCGCGTGAGCCGTTCCGCGTCGATCATCGGCAGTTCGGTCTCCATGGCACCGTCGAGCAGGCTGAGGAATACTTTTTGCCGATTTAGCTCCGCCCTGCAGGCAGAACAATCGGCCATATGAGCCTCAAAATTTAATTCTTCGTCTGGTTGAAGTTCGCCGTCCAGATATGCCGAAAAGTCGTCGGTACACGGCGCCGTCGCAGGCAGTGAGGTTTTTGGGACAAATTCCACAGATCTTGAACTCCGATTAGGATGATCGAGATCAAAATTCCGTGAAACCGCGTTCGATAAATATCTCTCGCATCATTTCGCGTGCCCTGAAGAGACGGTTCTTGACCGTTCCCAGAGGTAATTTCGCAACTTGCGCGATCTCATCGTAGCTTAGATCTTGCGCATGACGAAGAATTATCAGATCTCGATAGGCTTCGGGCAGACATCTGACCACGGCCTCGATCTCTGTCCGCCACTCGCTTCGCTCGCGTTCTAGCTCGGGCGAAGGCAGCGGACTTTCGATCTGGAGTTCATACGCACCGTCACCGTTTTCGGTTTCAATACTCTGCGTATTTACCGAGTTTCGACGCATATGGTCGATAGCGGCGTTATGGGCTATGCGATAGAGCCAGGTAGAGAATTTGTAATCGGTGCTGTAGCGTTCTAGCGAGTTGTAGACCTTGATGAAAACTTCCTGTGTTACGTCCAACGCAGAATCATAATCGCCGAGCATGCGAAACACGTATCCGATGATCGGCCGCTGATACCGCCTGACCAATTCTTCGAACGACCTTTCGCTCCCGCGGATCGACTCGCCTATAAGCTCAGCGTCCGTCAGTAGCTTTGCTTGCTCAAATGTAAGTGTGAACGCGGCCATAATCATCAAAAAGCTATCGTGACCGATTTTGTCGTGATGTTCAAGCCTTTCGTGACGGAATGGAAATTTTGCGTGATGAAATGACGCCCTGAGGTTACGAATGCCAGCCAAGTGCGGCGAGGCCGGACGGAGCGGCCAGATCGACAAAGGAAAGTTGGCCCTGCGGCAGGCTGAGCCCAACATCTGCAGGCCCGAGTATGTTCAACGCCCGCCCGAGAGCTTCCCTCGAAATCTCTTTTAGTTTGTCGGGGACGAGGCCGCGGCCGACCGCCAAAAGGTCCATTAGCGTTCCGCTGCCGTCGGCGGCGAAGCGGTCGTTGTAAAACATCAAAAGCCGATAGATCTCATCATCAAGTTCGCCGCTCGAGCACGTCACGGAACGGACAACACTCGGTTCCCCATTCCGCAGCAGGAGAGCCGTAAATCCATCGTACTGCGAACTGATAAGCAACGTATCGCTGGCACTTCTGGAATCCAACCAATTCACCTCGCTGACCGCACGCGGCAGTATCAGCCCGACTTTGAGTCCAAGGTCTTCGAAAATTCGCTCGTATTCGTCGATGACAGACAGCTTGATAGCCGTCGCCAGATATCGAGTTTTCCCGTTTTCCTCGCTCGCTATCTTCTGTCGGCTGATCCGCATCTCCGCTGCGGGCGCACCGAAGATCTGCTCAGCCTTCCAGTCGATGATCTGCTCTTTGTCACCGCGTTTTATCGAATCGGTGTCAACGGAAAGGATAGCCGTACGGGCGGTGTTGCTCGGCAGCGACGCGGACCATGCCTTCTGGTCCAGAAGCCCCGCAACGGTCAATGCCTCGTCTATATAAGCCCGCGTTTGTACCGGATCTGAGATGTTTGGTTCGAGGAAATTCGGCTCGATCAAACCGTTCGGCACCTCGACGGTCGCAGCACGCTTTATGCCAAATCGGCCGCGGCCCTCGCGCTGAAGCTCAACGGCGGTAATGCGGTCTTTCTCGACGCCGATGGCGGCTCGCGGATAGCTTGGTTCGGTCAAATATGAAAGCATTTAATAAAATAGGCAACTCATTTGCGTCGGCCAAGATCAATACTCGCGATACGGTTTCCCTTCGTCGTCCTGGCCCGGAGAGTTACTTTTGACATCGGTCAGACCCTGCTCATCATCTGGCGAAAGCGAGTCCGTGCCCATCACCTCATCCCATTCGTTCTTTTCTGTGATCGGATCGATCGGAACTTCGCGAAGATATTTGTTCTCGACCAGTTCGTCGATCGATTGCGGCAACCGACCCTTATCGGCAGTAAACTGATCGATCGAACGCCGCATTTGCCATAGATTTTCTTTCAGCACTGTCTCGCGCGCGGTCTGCACGCTTCGCTGATATGTCGGGACGGCCACGGAGAGCAAGATGATGATGATGAACATCGCGATCAGCAATTCGAGCAGCGAAAATCCGGCCGACGACGACCGTCGCCCGCCTTTCATTCGCAATCGCGTAAATATCGCACTACCAATCACTGTATTTCTCTCCGTTCATCGCCTCTTCGTCGGACATTGACCTGACGTCGAACACGTTGATGTCGTCCCACGAATCATCGCCCGGGGTCTGATATGACGAGCGAAGCCGCCATTCTGCCTTACCGGTCATCGGGTCGATCGGCAGCTGACGCAAATAGACCTTCGTGACCTCTTCGGTCGCATTCTGTTCGGTCGCCTGCTTCGTGTCACCGCCAAGACCGCCTCCACCCGTAAGGTTCAAACCGCGTTGTCGGACCTTCACGCCCTCGACCAAAACATCAAGGCTTGGCGGATACCGGTCGAGATTCTCAGTGTCGAATATCGTGCAATCGTCCACGACAACTCGGCTTCGCGGGTCAAGTGGAACATTCGCACCGCCTAACCCCGTGGTCTTATTGCCTGTCGTGACCGCGCCCTGCGGACAGGCACCGAGAGTGTCTCGCTTAAACTCGTCGATCGAATTACGGATCATTCGCAGCGATTCGCGAAGCCGCACCTCACGCTGCCGTTTCACAGCATTTTGCGCCAGCGGGATCGTTCCCATTATCAACACTGAAAGCACGACCAGCGTGACGACGAGTTCGAACAGCGTAAAGCCGCCCTCATCGCCGCCGCGAGCTCTCTTGAAATGTTGAAACGTCCACACCATCGTCTTCAATCTAGAAATTCAACGCAAAATTCTTGCCGTCCGCAGTCAGAACATTCAGAACATCACGCTCGAACGAGATCGACGGACGCCCATTCGTAAGTGCTTCGATCTCGACAAACGCAAGCGTTCCACTGCCCGATTTCGATTCGCCGTCCGGTGTGGAAAGCGAGACGTACATCTTTCCGTTCTGGTTCAGGAAAGGCGGAGCTGCCGACGCGGCCAGGATCGGGCCAAAGACGTCACCGTACATCACGGAGCGGACCGCAACCTGCGAGTCGTCATACTTGAGTCCGAGGATAGCCGAGCGAAATGTTCCCGAAGCTGCAATCGCGACCGGTATCTTTATCCGGTCGCCGATCTTCATCTCAGGAATTTCAGACGCAAAGCTAAATATGGCCTGTCTAACCGAACCAGTTTCCGTCGTGCCGGCTGAACTGCCTCGGTCCAACCCCGGCGTATACACGTTGGCCGGCGGAACGAGACTGTTCGATGTCTGATTCAGTTGCAGCTGACGAACGCTCGAATCGATCGGCCGAAGTGCCGGCGTTCCGTGCGCCGCAACCTGTTCGGCCGGTACCGCTGTAGTCGGCTGCTCGGCTGCACCGTTGCCCGGCTGTCCGGCTGATGTCCTGACATATTCCGGAGCGACGGGCTGATCGGGAAGCTGAACGTTCGAATTCCTCGGCAGCCTCCGCAGTGACGCGAGATACTCTTCCTTTTCTTCCTGAACGATCATCGCTTCAAGCGATCCGCTGGTCGGCGTCGCGACGCTACCTGTCGGCCGCTCAACTTCATCTTCGGGCAAGATCGCCGGAGCACGAATGACCCGCGGCGTGACCGCAATTACGATATCGACCTGGTCCTCTTGCTTGCTCGGTGCCGTAAACAGTCGGCCAATGATGGGTATCAAACCGAGCAGCGGTAGCCCAACACGGGTGTTTGATTCCGTGTTTTGCGCAACGCTTGCCAAGAGCAGAGTCTTGTTATTCTGTACACGGGCCGTTCCTTTTATCGTTCTCTCTGTAAAAGTCGGTGTAAGGTCCGAACCCTGGGTTACTCCTACTACGGACTTCGATTCAATCTCCATCGCCACCTGGACGTCTTGGTTTGGGAAGACTATTGGCTTAAATTTCAATGTCAGTCCCACCTGTTCGTAATTGATCACGTCACCAAAAACGTTACTTCCCTGTCCTGGACCCGTGCCTACACCGGGAGCGAACGATGCTGTTCGGACAGGGACGCGTTCACCAATACGCGCCGACGAGTCTTCGTTGTTGAAGGCATGGATCTGGGTTGAAGCCAGAAGCTTCGTATTTCGCTTCGTCTGCAGTGCACGTAATGTGCTTATCGGTAAACCGAGCGCGATACTTGCGACGTCGATATTGGGAAATGGCATACCGCTCGTTATCGGGCCGGTGGAACCGACTCGGGCAAACGGCAGGCCTACGCCGCCAAGATTTGTCAATGACGTTAGTCCTCCGATCTGATTCCCGAATTCGAGCAGATCGCCCTTGTTGACCTCATAGATCGCAACGTCCATCACGACCTCCGCCCTGTCTTTGTCCAGCGAGCTGATCAGCCGGCCAATGAGGGCAATATTCTCCGCCGTATCGCGGACCGTTACGCTATTTGTCGCGGCATCTTCGAGGACGATCGTCTGCGCACGTCCCTGTTGTGCCGGGATGGCAGTCTGGATAACTGCCTTTATGTCTTTCGGGCTGGCGTTGGCGAGGAAAAATGTGCGAAGCACGAGTTGTTGAAGAATTGTTCGTCTGTCCGTCCGGGCAACGAGTATCGTACGCGGGCCAACCTTCTGAAAGAAAAGGCCTTCCTGCAGGAAAATATAGTCAAGAGCACGAGCTGCGGTCACATTCCGCAATTCGATCCGGACCGTTCGGGCATCAAGCTGCGACTGAACATCAAAAAGCACATTAAGGTCCAGTTCCTTCGCCAATTCCTTGACGATGAATGGCAGGTTTACACCGCTCGGGAACGGAACGTCGCGAAGTTTTTCAAGCTTTTGAGGGATCTGAAATCCGCTAGGGTCTGTCGGCTCGGCACTTGTCGGGACAAGCTTCACGTCTCCGTTCTGAATATTTGCACCGCCTGTCTTGTTCAGGTCTTCCTGCAATCGGATCATCCGGGCCATCTCTGATGCCGCAAGTTCGTTGACCGGATCAAACGCGTACGCCTTTCTGAACGCGATATAGGCACCCTCGTAATCCTTTTCGTCTGCTGCTGCTCGGCCGCGCCTCGTAAACATCTGCGATGCGTTAAACAACGCACGCCGCAGATGTAGCCGATATTCCGGATTCTTGGGTTTTTCATTCACGGCAAGAGCAAATTTCTCTGCCGCCAGGTCCCATTCCTCGGCCGCCTCGTGTTTCATTCCTTCTTTGAAATGCTTCTTATCGTTGCCCTTCGCCAAAACTGCCGTTGGCGACAGCAGCGCACCGATAACAAAGAAACTGAGGATCATCTGGAAATATATCGTTCGTTTCATATTCTTATTCTGTAAATACAAGATATACGGACCGGAGCTTGCCCGTAGCAGCTTACACGACCTCTTTATAGCAAAGTTTCAAAAGTTTGTCTGTTATCAGTGACGCAAACATGACTCAGGCATCACTGATCCTCAACCAATCGATCCTCAGCCGTGATCCGCTCGAGAGCCTTTCGGCTCAAGAAAGCGATCACGATCACAGAAAATATGGTCGCCGCGAGGCCCATAGCAATAAGATACGTCTGTCGGGTGTTGCTCAAGTCCAAGACAGATAGGCCCGAGCCGACAAATACCATCGCTGCCGACCTCGGCAGCATCCCGAAAAACGTACCCAACAGATACGACGCCGTCGGAACTCGTGCCGAAGCCATCAAAAAATTGGTAAAAGCGAACGGCATCGCGACCGAGATCCTTAAAAGTAAGATGATCAGCGTCGTCTTCCAAAAGTCGTCTTTCAAAAGGGCTTTGTATATTGCTCTTGACCTGCGATTCTTCTTGAAAAGCTCCGTCAGCTTTTTTCCGCTGATCCGCTTATTGATCAGGAACGAAATATACGCGGACCCAACAATTCCAACCATCAGAGCCGCAAGCCCAAGTTCAAATCCGAACGCCCATCCGGCAACAATGCCGATCACGTTCGTCGGCAGAAGGGCTAAACCGCAGAAAAACAGCGTGCCTGCAATAAAGACTGCCGTACCGATCTCCCAGTTTTCACGCAGCCAGTGCCCTATCGGGATCAGGAATACCAGCAGAGTCGCACTGCCGGCAATCGGCAGAAAGGTCACTACGATCGCCATCGGTGTCAGATGGCCGAGCGCGCGGATATAGTTGCGGAACTTCTCGAACACTATCCGCCTAAGATTACCACGTCCTACCCTGTTTTAAGCATTTGGCGGCGGAGATAATCGAGCGCCGCCTGGCTCGCCCGCCAACGGATCAAATAGCGGTCGCCGGGAATGACAATACGAATGTGTTTCGTAGCATTCGCGTCCGCATAGCCGATGTACACGGTGCCCACAGGCTTTTCGGCCGAACCGCCATCGGGACCCGCGATGCCCGTCACTGAGACGGCATAATCCGTCCCTGCCCGTCCACGCATGCCGGCCGCCATTTCTTCGGCAGTTTCGCCGCTGACGGCACCATGTTTTTCGAGCGTTTCAGGCGAAACGTTCAATGTCCGGACCTTTGCTTCGTTCGAATAGGTAACCGCACCTTCCATAAAATATCTCGACGACCCGGCGACTTCGGTTATCCGCCGCCCGATCAATCCGCCCGTGCAGCTTTCTGCCACCGAAAGCGTTTTGCCGGCGTCCGTCAGCATTCGCCCGATGACCTGCTCCATGGTTTCGCCATCGGTCGAAAACACGGCGATCCCAAGAGCATCGGCCAGCTTCGCCGATAGCTCTTCGAGCGTTTCCTCGGCTTCGGCCTCGATCGCCGCCCTCGCGTAGATATGGATCTCAACCTCGGTCTTGTTAAACAAGATCGCGGTCCGCACGTTCGGATAGGCCTGATAGATAGGTGCTACAACAGCGTCAACCGCCGATTCGCCCATGCCCGAAACCTTAAGAATGCGGCGTCGGACGACAACCTCGCCGGAAAGCTTCGTCAGCTCCGGCAAGACATGATCCGCAAACATCGGCTGCATCTCACGCGGCGGCCCGGGCAAAACAGCAAGCACCTTTTCGCCTTGTCGCGACAGCATTCCGACCGCCGAACCATTCGGATTCGGCAAAATGGTGGAACCGACGATCACGTACGCCTGCCGATTATTGATCTCCGGCATCTCGCGTCCCCACAAACGAAAACGTTCGCGCAAAAGCTCTTCGACCTCGGGATGATATTCCAGTTCCAGCCCGACCGCCTTCGCCGCCACCTGCCGCGTAATATCATCCTCCGTCGGCCCCAGTCCGCCCGTCGTGATCACAACGTCCGAACGTTTGAGGGCGTCCTTTATCGTCTCCAAAAGGCGCGGCTCGTCGTCGCCGACAATGGTCTTCAGCATCACCTCGACGCCGATGCCGTTAAGCTTCTCCGTCAGCCAAAGGCTGTTAGTATCAGTCTTCTCCGGCGTCAAAAGCTCCGAGCCAATGGCGATTATCTCAGCAGTTAGCATGTGAAAAAAGTGTAAGTGTGAAAAAGTGAAAAAGTTAAATCGGTCGAACTAGTTTTCCGATGCTCTGATCGATTTCATGTGATTCCAGATCGATCCGCTCAAGAATCTGGCCTTTTCACGAAGAACCAAGTGTTCATCATCAGCCAAATATCCAACCTCTTTCGCGAGATATAGTTGGCTTCGGACCTCTCCGGCCGACGCCTTCGCTATGTTGAGGAAATTCAAGTATTCGCTTCTAGATCGCCTTTCGAAGCCTTCGGCAATGTTGCTCGATATCGAGATAGATGCCGTCCGCATTTGATTCTTCAACCCAAAATCCGTCCGCATTCCGTCCCTCTCCGTAACAATATAAATATCCTTCGCAAACTCGACCGCCTTCTGCCAGATAATAAGATCTTCAAAACACTCGACTTTTTTCCGTTCACTCATCTACCACACTCTCATTCAACAGGAGATTGATCCTCGCTCCGCACAATATCCGATTCCCGGATCACCCTACTCCACTTTTCCACTTTTTCACTCTTTCACTCGGCACCGCCGTATATCTCAACTACCGGCTTTCCTTCGGCATCAATATACGCCCGATACATCCCTTCAGAATTAAACGAGATCCCGATATTGCCGAATTTATCGACCGCGATCACACCGCCGTCGGCGCCCATTTTCTGAAGCTTTTGCTTGATCACCAGGTCGGCCGCCTGCTGGACGGGCAACGCACGGTATTCCATCAATGCCGAGATGTCACGCGCGACCGCCAAGCGGATAAAATATTCGCCCCAGCCCGTCGCCGATATCGCACACGTATCGTTATTTGCATAAGTTCCGGCACCGATGATCGGAGCGTCGCCGACACGGCCAAACTTCTTGTTGGTCATTCCACCCGTCGAGGTTCCGGCCGAAAGATTCCCGTCTTTGTCGAGAGCGACCGCTCCAACCGTACCGAACTTATTCTCCGGCTTTTCGGCCTCGACCCGTTGGCCAACCGAATTCTCTTTTTCTTCTTTCAGTATCCGCTGAAGCCCGTCCCAACGCGGCTGCGTAAAAAAGTATTTCGGATCGACAAGCTCAATGTTCTGCTGCGTCGCAAATTTCTCGGCACCTTCGCCGACCATCATCACATGCTCCGATTTTTCCATCACGGCTCGCGCCAACGTGATCGGATTCTTGACCCGATGCACTCCGGCGATCGCTCCGGCCGCTAGCGTCTTGCCGTTCATTATCGAGGCATCAAGCTCATTCTTGCCGTCATTCGTAAATACGGCCCCCTTTCCTGCGTTGAACAGCGGCGAATCTTCCATGATCCGGATCGCGATCTCGACCGCATCAAGCCCCGGCTTCCCCGCCTGCAACGCCTTATAGCCAGCCATCAGAGCTTCTTCCAGCTTTGCCCGATATTCCTTTTCGCGTTCCGGCGTCAGCGAACCTCTGCGGATAACGCCCGCTCCGCCGTGTATCACAAAACTCAGCCGCGGATTCTGCGGCCCGCTAAGCTGCTTGCGTTCAACACCGGCTGATTTTTGGGCAAGTGTCAGTGACGCTGCGGGCATCAACGCCAGCAGGATAAATAGCGAAAGTATCTTTTTCATATTTTGGCTCCGATCTAGGGACGAGATTTACGGAAAGATTACCACATTTTGCGGCGTTCGTTTATCGGTGATCGCGCCGCAGGCTGGTTTCGTAAAGGCGTTTGAATTCCGGGTCATCTGCGAGCAACAGGGCCTCTTCGATGGCCCACGGCGACATCGCGGTATCAGGCCGCGAAATGTCGGCGAGAAAGTCTTGCCACGCAACATTCTTGGTCGATTCTACTTCGTCCCGATTCGGCTTCGGTTGCTTGTCCGTAAACCCCACAAACACAGGACAGATCTCATTTTCGACAATGCCGTCTTTCTCGGCGATGTAGCGAAAATCAGGCAGGACGTTCGTCAGCTCAACGCCGCTGATCCCAAGCTCGAATTTCAGCCGCCGCAGTGCCGTGTTCGCAACGCTTTCGTGCAGCATCACATGGCCACAGCACGAATTTGACCACGTCCCCGGCCAGGTTTGCTTCGATAACGCTCGCTGCTGGAGCATCAGTTCGCCGCGGGAATTGAAGAGAAATATCGAAAAGGCACGGTGCAATTTCGTTTCGGCGTGGTGGGCAACATGCTTCCTTTCGGTCGCGTACGGCTCGTTGGATTCATTGACCATCACGACCATATCGTCGAATGCGAAGAACTTTCGCCGATAGATAACGAGCAGAAATGCAACCAGCAGCAGCCCGATCAGCAATGGAAGCCACATAGCCGCAAACAGCGCGAACGCCGTCCAAAACCAAACAATAAAGATCGCACTGACTGCCAGCTGCATCGGCGTCGGCAGCAACGGCTTAAACTTGGCAAGCATCAGCTCGATCAAGATAGCCCCGATCGAACCCGACACCAGCCAGCCCGCAAAGTTCGACATCGGCACACCGTAATACCAGCCGCCACCCTCGTATTGCCAAAACCCGAGATACACCGCTCCCGGATCAAGCACAAAGTCGAACGCCGTCAACAACAGCGTGCAAATGACAACTCGTCCGGCCGGCGACGACGCCAGATTCCACGCCGCCGCGTATGCCCCGATGATCAGCGGCGACCACGCAAACGCGACCGTCCACGGAGCATAACCAAAGAGCCGATAGCCGAGATATTCCGAATAACCAAAATGCCCGTACGGGAATCCGGTAATGATCGCCGCCGTCTCGATCGCCAACGCATAAACGCCGAGCACCGCGATGAAGATCGCACCGTCGCGCCACCCAAGCCACCACCGCACCGCCCAGAACGCCGGCAGGGCAAACAATACAACGTTCACCGCCGAGGCGTAGCTTGCCCACGGGGGCATCGGGACGTTCACCATAAAGAACGCCCCGATCGCCAGAAATGCCGCTACCGCCGCAGCGTAAATCGCTTGTTTAGAGAACTTTCCCACTACTAAGCTATAATCCTTGTGTGCCCGAAATTCGCTATCTAATAAACGTCAGCCGCCCGCGGTTCTGGGTCTATGTATTCGGACCCTACCTGGTCGGATTGGCGGCTGGCGTTACCGATCGGCACGATTTCCTTTCGGCTAAGACGATTCTATTCGGGCTATATTTTCTTCTGCCTGCCAATCTTCTGATCTACGGCGTAAACGACATCTTCGATTACGAAACAGATCGGCTGAACCCAAAAAAGAAAGGATACGAAACCTTGGTTCGCCCAGAATCACATTTCCGCCTGCTGTTTTGGATAGCGGCATTAAACATTCCTTTTCTATTAGCCGCGATCTATCTCACACCCCAAGCGTTACCATCGCTTGCGGGATTTATCCTTTTCTCCATTTTCTATTCAGCGCCGCCGGTCCGGGCCAAGGCGATCCCGATCGTCGATTCGATGTTCAACGTGCTTTACGTCTTTCCCGCAGCTTTCGCTTTTCAGATGATCACCGGCACGTTCCCGCTGCTGATCCTTTTCGCTGCTGCATGGCTCTGGACAATGGCGATGCATGCGTATTCCGCTATTCCTGACATTGACGCTGACAAGAAAGCAGGCGTACCAACTGTCGCGACTCTGTTCGGTCCCGGCTGGACGCATGCTTTCTGCGGGCTGTGTTATGCAGCGGCGGGTACTCTCAGCGTTACGAATATCACCTGGATCGCGGCGATCGGCATGCTGGTTTACGTTCCGTTAATGCGTTTTTCTGACCTCGCCGAATACCCCAAAGGTGTAATGGATATATACCGATTTTTTCCGGCCTTAAACGCGATATTTGGTTTCGCTCTCTTCTGGTATATCGCCTGGCCCAAGTTCTTTTAGAGCGCCGCGAGCGGCTCTGCGGTCTTGATCCCATGAACGCGTTTATAGACCAGCTCCGCGCTTATCAAGCAGATCTGCGTGCCGATACCGGGGTTTGTTCCCGCGCCAACGTAGAACAAATTCTTGACCTTCTTCGATCGATTGTTCGGCCGGAAGATCGCCGTCTGCCAGATGGTGTGTGCGAGGCCAAGAGCCGTTCCCTTGAAACTGTTGTAGTCCATCGCAAAATCGTCGACCGTGTAGATCCGCTTGTAATCAATCTTTTCACGAAGGCCCGGCAGCTTCATCTCCTTTTCCATCAGCGCCAGAACTTTGTCCGAATACTCCTCTTTCTCTTGCTCGCTCATCTTAAGGTCCGACGCGATCGGCACCAGAACGAAAAGGTTCTCTTTACCCTCGGGTGCAACGTCCGGATCAGTTACGCTCGGCGCACATACATACAGCGAAGGCTCGTCCGGCAAACGCGGATCTTTGTAAATGTCGTCAAAATTCTTTCGCCAGTCTTCCGAAAAAAGCAGATTGTGATGGATCAGGTTCGGCAGCTTTTGATTGACGCCGAGATACATAATAAACGCCGACGGCGCCATAACGCGTTTGTCCCAATATTTCTGCGGATGCGTCCGCCATTTTTCTGCGAGGAGCTTCGTCTCGGTATGCCAGATGTCGGCGTTTGAGATCACGATGTCGGCGTCAACAGTTTCTCCACTCTCGAGCCGTACGGCTTTCGTAACACCGTTTTCGACAACGATCTCTGCCACTGGCGAATTCGTCCGTAGCACCGCACCATTCTTTTCGCAGATCCGTGCGAGTGCGTTGATCAGCTCATAGAAACCACCCTGCGGATAAAAAACGCCCTGATTGAAATCCATGTGCGACATCAGGTTGTATAGCGCCGGCGCCTCGTATGGCGATGTGCCCAGAAACACCATTGTGTATTCCATCACCTGCTGCAGCTTCTTTGTCTTAAAGAATTTAGAGACGAACGAGTGCATCTTTGAAAAGACCGAAAGCTTTTGCCCCTGGGTCATCACACGCTTGTTGAAAAAATCGAAGACCGTATCGTAATTCTTGTACATGAAGTGCTGGGTCGCGACCTCATATTGATACTCGGATTGCTTCAAGTAGGCGCGCAGTTTCTCGGCCGATCCGGGTTCGATCGCCTCAAACGTCGCCGAGTCGATATTCAAATCAGAATGAATATCCAGCGGCTTCGGGTCATTGTTGAAAAAGACTCGGTAAGAAGGCGTCAGGCGAACAAGGTCTAGATGATCCTCTATCTTTTCGCCGACCAGGTTGAAATAATGTTCGAAAAGGTCCGGGGCGAGATACCACGACGGGCCCATGTCATAGCGAAAGCCTTCGGCCTCAAAAATGTTGGCACGCCCGCCCAGGTTCTGATTTTTCTCAAGAACCGTGACCTCGTAACCTTTTTTTGCAAACAACCCCGCCGTTCCCAGGCCGCCGATGCCAGCGCCGATCACAACAACCTTTTTATTCATAAACTCCGGCGAGTGCTTTCAGTGATAGATAGATCTTTTGCTGACGGTTTGTGCGGACGCGGCCCGCGAACACATTGTAGTTTGCTTCTTCGATCTCGTTTAAGATCGCTTTATAAAGAACATAAGAAACGCGAACGGCAAGCCGTCCGCGCCAGTTCAGAAGCTTGATGCCCGGCAAAGCTTCGCGATAAACCTCGCGGTTACGCTCGATCTGAAACTTCATGAACTCAAGAAACCGGTCGTCACGGACGCGTCCGGCAATGTCATCAACCGACAGCCCAAACCGTGCCAGCTCGTCCTTCGGCATATAAATGCGGCCGAGCCCGTCGTAGTCCTCGCGAATGTCACGCAAAAAGTTCGTCAGCTGAAACGCGTACCCGAGCTTGATCGCATATGGAAACGCATCGGGCGTCGAATAACCGACGATCCGCGTGACCATCAGCCCGATCACGCCCGCCGAGCCATACATGTAATCCTCGAGCTCCGAATAATTCTCGTACTCAAACTTCTCTTCGTCCATGAACATCGACCGCAGGAATGCTTCGCCGTCCTCCGCCGGGATCTGATAAAGCTTGAACACATGAACGATCGCATGCATCACCGGATCATCCGAGCCGCCCGCCGCCATCGCGTCGCGCCATTCCTGTCGCCATTCTGTGAGCTGCTTGATCGCCGCCCTGTGATTGCTACACGTTGGGTCGTCGACTATCTCGTCCGGGATCCGGGCAAACGCATAGATCGCATAGATGCCGTCGCGAGTTTCCCGCGGAAAGAATTGCGTCGCGAAATAAAAGCTCGTGCCGTATCGCTTTGTTATTTGACGGCAGAGCTCGAGGCCGTCCGCCAGTTTCGAGGTGGCCTTCTGTTTTACAATTGATGTGTCGTGGAGCCCAAGCATGTTCAGTGTTCCTCGCGTTCGTCGTCCGACGCTGGCCAAAACTGTAGGCAGACGTCCAGAGATGATCTTTCGGATTAACTTCGCACTTAGGGCAAATGCGGATTCAAATCAGCCAATATCTTTCTATTGTAACCCAGAAACAAGAAAGTCGCGGACTTTTTTCATATCGTCCCAGACCTCGCGCTTCTTATGCGGGTCGCGTAGCAGGTAGGCGGGATGGAATGTCGGCATCACCTTGACGCCGAAATAATCGTGAAAATTGCCGCGGAGCTTGGAGATCGGCGTCTTCACCTGAAGCAGATTATGGGCAGCGGTCGCACCGAGAACGACGACGACCTTTGGCTTGATCACAGCTATCTCACGCAGTATGAATGGCCGGCACGTCGCGGTCTCGTCGGGTTCCGGCTGGCGGTTTTTCGGCGGGCGGCAGCGGTTGATGTTGCCGATGCAAACCTCTTCGCGCTTCATCCCGATGCTCTCGATTATCTTCGTCAACAATTGGCCCGCACGCCCGACGAACGGCACGCCTTGTACATCCTCATCGGCACCCGGAGCCTCGCCCACGAACATCAGCTCCGCGCCAAAATTCCCCGTCGTGTGAACGATCTGCGTGCGACCGGCGCAAAGCTTGCAACGCGTGCAATCGCCGATCTCGGCACAGATCGATTCGATCGTGTCATTGCTCTGGTCAACGACCTGCACCACCGGCACAGTCGGTTTCTGCTCCTCCGACGGAACCATGTTCGATGGAACTTCGGCAGCCATTTTCAATACCATATCTTCAGGTGGCTTGGTTCGCTTCTTCAGCGACGGCAGCGACGAGATCCGTTCGCCCGAGGCTCGTTGCGGTGCAGGGCGTTTTGCAAATTCAATGTTCGGCGGCGGGGCAGTTATAACGGCTTCGACCGCTTTCGGCATTACAGACTGAGCCCGCACAGCCGTTGTGATCTCCGGCAGTTCGGCATCCAAAAGCTCAACGCCCAGCTCCTGCAAATACAGAACCTGCTCGCGCACGTCTGCAATTAATTCGGGAATCTCGCGGTTAGACATCAAGCTTTTCTGATCGTGACAATTTCATCAAGTATCTTATCAGCAAGCTCGCGTTTGGGCATCTTCGGCAAGTCGGTCTGGCCGCCGGATTTGGTAATTATTGTCGCAATGTTCGTGTCTGTATTGAACCCGGCACCTTCGGCGGTGATGTCATTTGCGATGACCATGTCGAGGTCTTTCTTGCCCATTTTAATGCGGGCATAGGTAACGACGTCATTCGTTTCCGCCGCAAAACCGACAACCAGTTGGCCGTTCTTTCTCCGCTTGGACACCTCCGAAAGTATGTCCGGCGTTTTCTTCAGCTCAAGCGTAAGTTTGTCGAGGCCTTCTTTCTTGATCTTGGCATCCGCCGCCGCCGCCGGAGCGTAGTCCGCAACCGCCGCCGCACCGACAAACACCGTCGCATCGCCAAGCTCAGCCATCACGGCATGAAACATCTCTTTAGCCGAAACTCCCTCGATCACCCGAACGCCTTTCGGCGGCTCGACCGATGTCACGCCCGCTACTACCGTCACCTCCGCACCTCTCGCCGCCGCAGCCTCAGCCACTGCAAATCCCATCTTCCCCGAGGAATGGTTCGATATAAACCGCACCGGATCGATCGCCTCCCGGGTCCCGCCAACCGTGATCAAGACCCGCTCGCCACTCAGGTCAGAACCGCCGGCGTAAGCCGGTGGCCGAATTTCGCCACTCGCGGGCACGTCCTTCCAGGAAGCCTCACCACCAGCTGATGCAGGCGGTTCCGACAATCTCTTCAGCGCTTGCCGGACAATATTCTCCACGTCCTCCAACTTCCCCGTTCCGACGGTCTTGCACGCAAGCTCGCCGGCGACTGGCTCGACAAACATCACGCCGTCAGCCTTCAGCCGTTCGATGTTCCGCTGCGTCGCGGGTTGTTCCCACATCGTCGTGTTCATCGCCGGAGCGATCATCACCGGCGCGGTCGACGCCAAGTAAGTCGACGAAAGAAAATCGTCCGCCACGCCGTTCGCAAACTTCGCAATGATGTTCGCCGTGGCGGGCACGATCAGCAGCAAATCGATCTCCTGCGAAAAATTAATGTGTGCTATCGGGTCCGGATTCGCCGGGTCATAGTCATCGACGATCACATGCCGATCGGTCAACACCCGAAAAGTCAGCGGTTGCACGAACTCCGTCGCATGCCGCGTCATCGCCACCGAAACCTCGCACCCCGCCTTCTGCAGCCCACGCATCACCTCCACAGCCTTATAAGCCGCGATCCCGCCGCTCACACCCAACCCAACACGATACTTGCCCATAAACGACCCCAACTCCGAAATAGCACAGCAATGAGAACTGAAAAACCGGCGACCGTACTTATCAGTTATCACTTATACGTTATCAGTTATTCCGAAAATCCCAACCGTCTTCGCTAAATTTCGAGTCGAAACGGCTATAGCTCCGTAGGAGCGTCATATTTATAGAACGCCCAGCCGCAATCCAAAAATTCTTGAGCTCTGTAGGAGCGACATATTGTAATGATACCGCCCCTAACGGGGCTCAGTTATCTCAATACGACCGTTTCTATAAATATCAGGCTCCGATGGAGCCCATCGGATCAATTCCATTTTCGTCGAGAATAAAAGAAGCTTCCGAAGATATTTTCATCTCGTACACGTTCAATTTCCTTGCCTATGCGATAAACTTGCCTCCATGAAACCCCAACTGCTCTCTTCGAAAACGATCTATTCCGGCAATATTTTTGACATTCGCATTGATGAAATTCGCGAGGGCGAGGCGCAGTACAAGCGGGATATTGTTGTGCATCCCGGAAGTGCGGTCGTGGTGCCGGTGTTTGATGACGGAACGGTTGGGCTTGTGCGGCAATATCGTCATGCGGCGGGAAAGCATCTGCTCGAGGTCGTCGCCGGAACGCTCGACCGCGGCGAAGACCCGCATACCGCTGCCGTTCGCGAGCTCGAAGAAGAGCTTGGCGTAACCGCCGAACGCCTCGAAAAGATCTCCGAATTCTACGTCTCGCCCGGTTTCGTTACCGAAAAGATGCACGTCTATCTGGCCACCGGCCTGACCGAGGTCGGCCAAAAGCTCGAGCCCGACGAGATCATCACCATCGAACGCCATACGTTCCTTGTTTTGCTCGAAATGATCAACCTCGGCCAGATCGAGGACGCCAAAACCATCATCGGCATTTCGCTTGCCGCCAAACTCACCGGCGCCGAACCCGCGTTCGCCAAGCTTCCCTCGTCTATCCACGCGCCAGAATAGCTCGCGGCGGCAGCTCCTCCGCCGAATTTAGGTCCAGCACCTGGATCGGTTCCCTGCCGTGCACCTCCCGAATATCCCTGAAAACAAGCGTCCGCTCGACCTTTATCCCAAACTGGATCAGCAGCTTCCGTGCCCTGACGACCTTCATTTTCCGGTCGCGTCCATACGCCCCGACCGCAAAATTCTGCTCGCTCGTCGGGAACTTCACCGCAATGCAGCGTGTCGCGGCGTCGTACATCAGCGTCACGTTCCACGGCGAACCGATCGCCTTAAACGCCTGCGCGGTCAACGCGATCTCGCCCCGCCCATTCAACGAAACATACATCCGCGGCTCCCGAAACTCTCCCCGCGGCTTCCAATTCTCAGCGATCTGCCATCCCCCCTTTGCGACATAACGTTTCATTTATAGCACACACGTCGCACAAAATACAACAGTCAACCGAATCGATCGCGGGTAATTGCACCGAAATCAAGTCAGAACCGCGGGCGTGAGCCCGTGGCGAGAACGCGCGACACATTTCAGCCCGCATAGCGAGATGCGGTGGCAGATCGTCTTCGGGCTATGCCCACCTATGTGCGCAATGGCTATGCCTTTCCGATTGCTTCACTCCAGACCTCGCGGCTACGCCGCCGCCGGAGACCGGTCACTCTACGCGTTCGATAACCAGTGAGATCGCGTCTGAGGCAAGGTACAAATGTCCCTGGTAATATTCAATATGCAAATCTTTTCCTAAATGCGCATTTGTAGCAAAATCATCAATCTCGTCGGCCAATTGAATGAGGTTTTCTTTGCTACCTGATACAAGTAACTCCGCATTTTCCGCAACGTGCAAGTTCACGAGCGTGTCAGGTTCAATTTTGGTCGATACTCTTAGCAATGACCTTTCGTATGGAAATGGTCTAATGTTGTCCGTTTCACAGAATATATCTGTACGATCCCCCGCAACCGTTCTCGCCAGTAAGGTGAACTCATTTCCACTAGCTTCTATCAACAGGCCGGAATTGTCAGAGTATCTAACTATCATGAATCGTCGCCCGTTTTTTTTTGTTAGCTCCACCCGCCACAATTACCCAACCGTCGAAGACGGTGACATCCACGTGCCGACCCGGGATAGACCTCGATCCAACACTTTTGCGGACCGAGGTTTTAAGTTGCCTATTGCCAGGACTTTCGTTCTGAGTCGTACGTAACTGATTCCCCTAGTTCTGCTCCGTACCAGAGCTCATAGCGAGTCTCACTTCGCTGTCTATAGTAGATCGGGCCCTCTTCGGACTCGGCGATCCCGACCTCAGTTAAGGACTTTGGCAATCGATCTGTTTTGTCTCTGAAGTTCTCAATCGCTTTGATTATTTCCTCGCCAGAGATCTGCTTAGTTTGGACAAGATCTCCGGAACAGGACATTAGAAAAAATGAAATTGAAAGGAGAAATGCCAAAAAGCAAAACTTGCAGGTTCTAGTTGTTGTCATCGTTACTATGCTCGCGTAAAGAGAAATCCCACTTACGGTCAGAGCTGCGTTATTTCAATTCTTCTCCTTCTTCATTATAATATAGCAACATAAGTGACGGAGCTACGGAAAGGCTGAGGATGATCAGATTGGAGGTCGGGGGCGGGCTTTATCATTTGGTAGTCCGCGTGAGCCCGTGGCGAGGGCTTACGACACATTCCCCCGCCGCCGTCGAAACGTCTCTCGCTACTGGTCTGGTATAGGATCTGGGGTCAAAATTTGATTTGACCGATAAATGAGACTGCCGTCACTGTTCAAAACGAGAACGCCATGAGGCTTCCATTTATCACGAAGCGTAAAAAACAGATCTTCGCCGCCCTCATATTTTTTCAGCGACCACGAGTATTCAACCCGAAATGCATCATGCTCCGGCTCAATCCTAAAACTACCCGTCGTACACTTTTGATCTTTCTTGGCCAAGATGTTCTCAAAATGAAAGCCGTTCTTTACCATGAGGATCGTTCGAAATTCATGAGATCGCCCGGGTCCGATTATTAGCCAGCCATTTCCGGGCGTCGAATCATTCGATTTTGCGAGACTGCTCATTGATTTAATAAATTCCGGCTGCGGATCGTAGTCGTCCTCGGTCGCCACGCTAAAAGGATCATCCAAATATGGATTGAACGTAACAACATCGCCGGTGATCTCCTTCTGAGTCAACCCGCTCGATGCTCCTTCGGAAAACAGGACCCTTGTTCGGAAATGGAAGTCAGGCTGAAAGAAGATGACCGGTTCATCGCTAGAGTTATAAACCTGCATGAACAGATTAACTACAGCAAACGGCCGTTCATAAGCGCAACCCACGCCCATATTCACAACCGTCCCCGATATTTCCAGCTTACCCTGCCCAAACGCATCAAACGCACCAACCCCGCCGATCAAAGCGATCAGGAACAACGTTCGAAATATTTGCCTAAATGTCCTCATGCCGTGAACTCCTTTCCCCCAATAATTATTAATTACTAATTGAAAAATTAATAATTAACATCGTTAACAGCCTACCGAGCCGAAAACGGCGACGCGTCGGACGAGTTTCCCATCGGCTGCCTGTCGCGAAAGATAAAAGTTCGAACCGAAGCCGCCCTTTTCGAAGTTGTAGTCCGAGAAATAAAGATCGAGCTTTCCGTCGCCGTCAATGTCTCCCGCCCAGATCAGGTCCCCAATGATGTTGTACAGAGTATTGTGATCTTTGTAGTAAAGATTGAACGTGACGATTTGAGACTTGCCGCCGGATTCCAGGATCAGAACATTCACTTTGCCGCCATCGCGTTGGAGGCCGGTCGTTACCCGAAGCACATAGCTGTTGACACCTAATCGAAACGTCCGTTTGTATCCGCCTTCTAACGAATCGCTCTTATCCGAAGCTTCTCTCGAAAACAGGGTTGTAACGTTGCCGGGTTTCAGCTCAGGAACGCCGTTGACCAGAAAAATGAGTTCGCCTTTCCGTTCGTACTTTAGCCAGTCGTACGGTTCGTCACCCGCGCCGACGTAGCCCTCACGCGGTGAGCGGGTCAGCTTCGTCGATGCGAGCTGAAGCTCTCCTTTTGAAGCGTAAAGCCCCAGCCAAGTCTCGCCGGACTCAACGGGCAATTCACTCCGGCTGTAGCTGGGCCATTGTTCATCCGGCGATTGGAACTCCGCGATATCGATAAGTTTTGATCCCGACGGGACGGCTTGTTCGTCGCCTTCACCAAAGTTCGGCAAATCAACGAATTCGGGAACGAAATCATCAACAATCGACGGAACAGGCGGCGCGGCATTCGTATTTGACCAGGTCGTCTGAGCCTCCGCCGTGGAACCGACGTGCCCAGGCAGGAACAATAACAAAGCCGCCATCACACCAAAGAGAGATAGACAACCTAAGATCGATTTAAGCGGGTTTGTTATAGACTTTTCTTTCATTATGACATCGATGGTGATCATCAGAGAGTCTGTGGAGCAGACGGCAATAACTTTAGCTACAGGTGAAGTGCAACGGAACCTGTAGTCGAGTTTGGAAAATAAATGCCAGCGTGTGAAACACGCGAAATATATCCCCATACGCCGCAAGCACAACGCGATGGTGGCGTCACTTTAGTTAATTGGTGCCATTGAACGGAATGAAGCCAATGCCAACAAGAAATTTCCTTCCGTCACGCCACCGGACCCAGCCTTTGACCTCCTTCGGATTATCAAACTTGGGTTGCAGCTCAATCCAGTCTCCGTCAATTCTAAATGTGTAGAGTTCGAGTTCCTCGCCGTGGTCAAACTCCGGGATGGGCTTCCCCCCGATCGAATCGAGGAGCTTTGTTCGTTTACCGTCGATCTTAAAGCTCCCGTAGTTGCCGTCAATGAAATATTCCCATGAGATAGTTCGCCACATTTCGCCAAAACGGGGAGCGAACTTTATCGCACGCGTCGTTTCATTAACCTCGACCTTGAACCAGTGGTCGGAGTAGGCTACAACCCTCATAACGGGCGAGCCCCATTCAGCCGGGATATTGGCAAAAGGCAAGAAACCGTCTTGCTTTAAGGAACCTCGGTGGGCTGACGATGGATGGCGGTCAAATTCCTGCCAGAGCGATCCGTCGTTATTATAAAGCTCAAGAATTGCGTATGCCTTTTCGCCGAATCCAGTGTAAATGGGCTCGCAATCGATCCCCGGCTTATACTTTTCCTTCAGTCTAACGGAAGGACAATAGCTCTCATACCAACTTACCAGTAGAACATCGTCGGCCGATAAAAACTTTTGATCTTTCGGAGCCGGTACAGGTTCCCTTGCGGACTCGCCCTGAGCGAACGTGGCGATCAAGACAGTTGAGATTACCAACCCTATAAATCCGGCAAACCTCACGTATCGCATTAAATAAAATGTCATTTGTTCAGCTCTCAACGTATTAAGTTGAAATTAGTCTGCAGAACAGACGCCAATAACTTTAGCTACAGGTGGAGTGCAATGGAACCTTTAGTCGAGTTGGAATAAATTCAGAGCGTGTGAAACACGCGAAACATATCCCGCAAGCTCCGCAAGCTCATTGAATTTCGGCCGTCACCCCACGTTACGCTCCGCTCCACGTGGGGCTAAAGCTATGGCGTGTGCTCTGCACACTAAGACAGTCGCAGACTCGGCGTTGCATTCAATCTGACCAAATCTTCTGAATCCCGACTAAGAGGGCCTAGCAGCCCGACGTGTGAAATAGAGCTACCTGCTTTACGAGCTTGCCGGGGTCAGCCTCGGACGAAAGGAATAACCTGCGTTGCGAAAAATTATAAAAAGTAGAAAGGTCAGCATAAATATCCAGCTTCCCATCGCCGTCCAAATCGCCGACCCAGATCAGATTCCAAGTTGCATCGCCGATCTGCTGAACATGAAAAATTATCTCTCTGTAACCATCTGACTCAAGCACAAGCAGCGGGTCATTAGCGGTTCCGGTTACCTGTAGCCTGTACTCTTTTCCTTCTAGGACATAATTTTCAGCGAATCCTTTTTTCAGTTGGAGGTCTTCTTGGAATTCCCATTTTTCTTTTGCCGCCCTCAGCGTCGTGACCGGACCGGCTCGCAAACGATCGGCATTGCGGACCAGAAATAGCGGTTCGACCTGATCGCTCACCGAGATAGACTTGCCGGTCATGGTGCCAGGATCGTCGACGATGGCATCATATCCCCGCTTAACTTTTAATCTGGTTTTTCGGAGTTCGAAACCGGTGCTGTTGGCAAATAGCCCTAACCACTCTTCGCCCGTCTTGGCCGAGATCTCGTCACCATGATACCCGTCGCCCGTTTCCAGAAGTTTGATCGAATATTTGGAATCATCGTCCTGACTCCAATCGTCAGATTCAAGAGGTCTAAGCGGGAAGATCTCGGGATCTAAAACCACAACGGCTTCGCTGACCTCAAGCCGATCGAGCGGCCTCGGCAGGTTCGTTACGACGAAAACGAAAACCAGGCCAAGTACCAGAGCGGCGAAGAACGTGATTGGTCTAAAAAGCCAGCGTTTCATTTGGATGCGAACCTCCTCTGCGTTAGAAGAATTCTAACATAGATAGTGCACCGATCGGGCTTTAACTTAATTGGCGATCGGTTCGGGCGTGAGGGTGGAGGATGACGAATTTTGGGAATCGGCTTGCGGACGTGGAGGCATGCGAGGCGGCTGAGCTTGATAGTGATATCCCTGCGAGCGAGGTGGCTTTGGCTAGCAACGATGTCGATGCCGACCGAGCCGGTGATGACAGAGAGGACAACGGCGAGACGGGGGCGTAGAGTTGGGAGGTATGGTGGGCTTGGTTTTTGGGATAGCGGGGATGGAGAGCGATGGGGTGCATTGCTGGGAGATGGAATTTGTTTGCCGAAACGCGGTCCGTTTGTGGCGGTTTCCGGTGCGGTAGTCGTGCGGGGCGGTGCGTCTTGCCCCGGATATCGGTCATATTTGCGGCGGGCGGGTCATGCGGCATCAGGCATTTGGACGATCCGCCGATAAGGCACGTCAGCACTTGACCTTGGGGCACCTTTTCGATACTCTATTAGTTCGCTTTTTTGCGAAAATATCTAACAGTGTAGGCGCTTATGAGTACATATTTTCCGAGTGGAATTGGTTTAGCTGAAAATCGCAAATGGTTCGTCGTTGATGCCCAGGGCAAAACGGTCGGCCGCCTTGCTACGGAAGTCGCACGGATACTGTCCGGCAAGAACAATCCGGCGTGGACGCCCTTTATGGATATGGGCGATCATTGCGTGGTCATCAATGCCCGGCATGCCGTTTTCACTGGCTCCAAGAACGACCAGAAGCTTTATCGCCGACACACGCTTTATCCGGGCGGACTTCGCGAGACGACCGTCAAGGAAATGTTCGAAAAGAAACCCGAAAAGGTCATCGAACTTGCCGTAAAAGGCATGTTGCCGAAGACCAAGCTCGGACGTGCAATGGTAAAGAAATTAAAGGTTTACGCGGACGCCGACCATCGCCACTTCGCACAAAAACCAGAGGCAATCGAAATCAAGTCGTAAGTCATGAGTCTGAAGTCCTAAGCAGGATCTCAGACCTCGGACTTAAGACTCTAGACTTAAGACTCGACACTTTTTTATGGCTGACATTCAATATTACGGCACCGGCCGCAGAAAGACTTCGACAGCACGAGTTTACCTGCGTCCCGGCTCGGGCGACATCTCGGTAAACCGACGCCCGTTCGACAATTATTTCCCGAATGAAGCGCTTCGGATGATCATCCGCCAGCCGCTCAGCCTGACCGAAACGTTGGGCAAATTCGACATTTTGATCACCGTCGATGGCGGCGGAACCGCCGGCCAGGCCGGTGCAGTTCGTCACGGCATCACGCGTGCGCTGATGGAATTTAACGCTGATCTGCGGCCTTCGCTGAAGAAAGCAGGACTCGTTACCCGCGACCCGCGTCAGAAAGAACGTAAGAAATACGGTCAGAAAGGCGCCCGTAAGCGGTTCCAGTTCTCGAAACGATAATTCGGTTCGGAGTTCCAGCTTTGGCTGGCTTTTCGGCCGCCTGAAGGCGGAATTCCCAACCTATTCCATCGCCGGAATACCTTGGTTTATCAATAAGTTACCGGCGAGTACATAAACCAGTAAGACAGGAGATATAAAGTTTTGGCAACAGTAACGATGAAAGAACTTCTCGAAGCAGGAGTTCATTTTGGTCACCAGGTCCGCCGCTGGAACCCGAAGATGAAAGAATACATCTTTGGCGAACGCAACGGCATTTACATTATTGACCTTCAGAAAACGCAGAAGCTCTTCCGCGACGCCCTAAGCTACGTGCAAGAATCGCTAGCCGAACGCCCGAATCAAAAGGTTCTCTTCGTCGGTACCAAGCGACAAGCTCAGGATGCCATCAAGGAAGAGGCCGAACGCTGCGGACAATATTACGTCAACAATCGCTGGCTAGGCGGCCTTTTGACCAACTATCAAACGGTTCAAAAGTCGATCCAAAAGCTAAAAGATATCGAGACGATGCGTGAAGACGGCCGATTTGAAATGCTTACCAAAAAGGAGCGTTTGAAGCTTGATCGCGAGCACGAAGGCCTGATGAAGAACCTTGCCGGGATCAAAGATATGGGTGGGCCACCGGATATGATGTTTATAATCGACGTCCGCAAAGAAGATATTGCCGTCAAGGAGGCGAATCGCCTCAGTATCCCGATAGTTGCCGTCGTCGATACAAATTGCTCGCCTGAGGGCATCGACCATGTAATTCCCGGCAACGACGACGCTCTTCGTGCTATTCGCCTTTTCGCCTCGCGGATCGCGGACGCTATCATCGAAGGCCGACAGGTCGGTACAGAAGGCGGCGTGATACCTGCTTCGCAAGAACAGTCTGATGAGGTCGTCGAAGACAAGATCGACATCTCGGCGACTGTCGCTAAGGCAGGAATGACCGATCCGGACGAAGAGGACGGCGGCATCGAGATGCCCGAAGAGAAAGAAGCAGACTCACCGGAATCTGAGGCCGCCGAAGAGCCGGCAGCGGAGAGCGAAGCCGCTCCGGAAGCGGAAACAACGCCCGAGCAGCCTGAGGCAAAAACGGAAGAAAGCAACGAAGCAGCCGCCAGCTAGGGACAATCTAAACTTTTTGAAAGCGTGGCTATTTTCCCTTAAAGGTTAATTGGCTACGCTTTTTTTGAAACCGCCCCGCCGTCTATATTGTGCGGAGCAATTTAATAAGATAAGTGATCAGGCGGATCGATTTCGCCGCTTATATTTGGAGCAATTTATGGCAGATATTACAGCAAGTGCAGTTAAAGCTCTCCGCGAGAAGAGCGGAGCAGGAATGGTCGATTGTAAAAACGCATTGGTCGAGGCTAGCGGCGACGAATCAGCCGCGATGGAGATCCTTCGCAAAAAAGGCATCGCAACTGCCGGCAAGAAGGCCGGTCGCGTGACCGCCGAGGGCGCTGTCGGCTCGTACATCCACATGGGCGGAAAGGTCGGCGTCATGGTCGAGGTCAATTGCGAAAGCGATTTCGTCTCGCGCGGCGAAGAGTTTCAGCAACTCGTCAAGGATATCGCGATGCACATCGCCGCGTCCGACCCGCGTTATGCGACGCGTGACGAAGTTCCGGCCGATGTCATCGAAAAGGAACGCGAGATCCTCATGGGCCAGCTTAAAAATGACCCGAAGAATGCCGGAAAGCCGGACGAAGTGCTGGGCAAGATCATTGAAGGCCGTCTAAATAAGTTTTTTGAAGACTCGGTCCTCGTCGATCAGCCTTTTGTAAAAGACCCGAGCAAGACCATCGGCGAGCTCGTTGCCGAAAAGATCGGCTCGATCAAAGAAAATATCTCGGTCCGACGTTTCACACGCTACAAAATGGGCGAAGGGATCGAGAAGAAAGCAGATGATTTCGCAGCAGAAGTAGCATCGATGGTAGGATAGAGGAGTTTTGGGAGTTAGAAGAGTTTAGAGTTTGTGGAGTTTGGAATCATCAAGTTCCGCATCTCTTTAAACTCTAACAACTCCGGAACTCTATGAACTCAACGAACTATGTCCCAGCCTGCATTCAATCGCATACTCCTAAAACTCTCTGGTGAAGCCCTTATGGGTGGCCAGAACTACGGTATTGATACTGCCGTGGCTGAGGCCGTTGCGAAGGAGATCAAGGCGGTTCATGATCTCGGCGTCGAGGTTGCGATCGTCGTTGGCGGCGGTAACATCTTTCGCGGCGTTTCAAAATCTGCCGGAAATATGGATCGAGCGGCTGCCGATTATATCGGTATGCTTGCCACCGTGATGAATGCCGTCGTCCTGCAGGATGCGATGGAAAAGCTGCACGTTTATACGCGGGTAATGTCGGCCATCGACATACCGCAACTTGCCGAGCCGTTCATTCGCCGCCGGGCCGTAAGGCATCTCGAGAAAAAACGTGTTGTGATCTTTGCGGCCGGTACGGGCAATCCGTATTTTACGACCGATTCGGCGGCTGCACTTCGTGCTTGCGAGATGAACGTTGACGTGATCTTTAAAGCGACCAAGGTGGACGGTATCTATTCCGCCGACCCAAATATCTTTCTCGAAGCGACTAAATTCGACAAGATCACTTATCAGGAAGTCTTAGAAAAGCGGCTTAAGATAATGGACGCCTCCGCGATCTCCCTTTGCATGGACAACAATTTGCCGATCGTCGTATTTAATATGACCCAGCCCGGCAATATAATTAAAGCGGTCTGCGGCGACCTGTCGGTCGGTACGATGGTAACCGTCGGTGACGCAGCGACCTCAGCCTAGGCGAAAAAAGATGAGTGTAGACACTGTGATAAAAGAAACGGCTCCAAGGATGGAGTCGGTCGTCGAAGATTTTAAGCGTAAGCTGGCGAATGTCAGGATCGGACGTGCAACGGTCGGGCTGCTCGATGCGGTCTCCGTCGATTATTACGGAACGCCGACACCGCTAAATCAGATGGCATCGGTCGCTGTACCCGAACCGCAATTGCTGACCGTCCAGCCATGGGATGCAACGCAGCTCGGCGCCGTCGAGAAAGCGATCATCGCCGCCAATCTTGGCCTCAACCCTTCGAACGACGGAAAGATGATACGGTTGCCGATCCCGCCGCTAAACGAAGAACGACGAAAACAGCTCGCTAAACAGGTTTTCGAATTTGCCGAAGAACACCGCGTCGCGATCCGCAACGTCCGGCATGCATCTAACGACACGCTCAAGAAAATGCTTAAAGACAAAGAGATCTCGGAAGATGACGAACGCGGCGGACTCGATGAAGTTCAGAAGCTGACCAACACCTATGTCGGCAAGATCGATGAACTAGCGAAGAATAAAGAACAGGAAATCATGAGCGTTTAAGCCACTTGCCCTACAAAGCTGAAAAGCCCGGCCTGAGGTTTCCTCGGTGCCGGGCTTTCGCCTTATTGCTCGGCCTTTTTCGCCTCTTCTTCGGCCTTGAATTTATCAAGCTGAACCTTGATCTTTCTGCACTCAGTCGCCAACTTTTCCGGGTCGTTCTTGTTTTCCTCTACACTCTTGCGGATGGCGTCGCGAATGGTGTTTTCCCAATACTGACGAAATGCCTTGGCGATGTACCCTTCGTCCGGATTAGTTTTGGTTTGGCCGATCAGTTCGTCCATCACCGCGTCACATTCTGGAATGCCGATAGTGGATTTGCCGGTGGTTATATCCACCGCGTCGTCCGCAAGCGTACGATTACTGGCGTTGGGCGTGGAGGCCGGACTCTCGTCGGCGGGTGAGAACCTAGAGCAGCCGAGCACCGCAACAAAAAGAAGAATTCCAACGATCGCTAATGAATAAATATTCTGCATAATCACTCCCAGATTACGCGAATATACACCAATTTGTGTGGAAATTAAAGTTAGGGGTTTGTCGGCGCTCCGCTGAAGTTATAGATCACATAGAGGTTCAACGCATCGTCTTTCAGCTCAGCCCGCACATCCGTAACGTTGGCCCGCAAATTGGCATTTGTCGCCGCGATCGGCACGCTGACAGCGATCTGCTTGCCGTTCAGGATCTGTATCGGGTTTACACGCGTGTTGAGCGATGATTGCACGAGCGGCGTAATGATGCCGCCCACAAACGGATTTACGCCGTCAAGCGTTACGGTCTCAACATTGATCTGCCCGAGAACCGATTGTGAAGCGGCGTCGTATCGCATCTCGAAATTCGATTTTGCCCAGCCCGTAAATTGGAGGCAGCCAAACGGTGACGAATAGCTGCCCGAGAACGCTAGTGGGACGGTGATCGCTCCATTTTCAAAGCGAACGCCCGTCTGCGCTCCGCTGCCCTCCGGCAGCATATTTATCTGGCTCAAACATTGCCCTTCCGTGGCCGCATGGATCGGGGCGGATCCTAACGGGAACGCGGGCGCATTCATATCCCGAAAGATCGTTTGCAGAACATTGTTAAAAAAATCCTGCCGGAGCAATATCTGAGCCGTACCAGGAGGCACACCCGCTGCGTCAGGCGGTTTGATCGGTTCGCCGTAAACCGCACTCCCGCTCGGCACGCCGACAAAGAAGTAAAATGTCAGCACGCCGCCCAATATCAGGCCCAGAAATGCTCCAGCAATGAATTTGCCCATCGTTTCTACCTTTGCTGACCCTGTTTTAATGCCTGCATTAGCATTGCGGCCGCTGCGTTAAACATCATGTCTATCTGGCCGCGGATCTGATCCGATTCGATCTTTTGCAGATCCGTGGGTTCGTTAAAATCAGCAGGCGTCGTGGTCATTTGAATGTCCGTCATCTCTGTAACAACGCGAATGCCTTTATAACCCTGAACGTTTCCGCCGCTCTGCGACTGGGAAACGATCTCGGATCGAAGCGGAAGGCCGGTTTCCTTATCGACGATCAAATAAGATTCCGTCGAAACCTGTCCGGCCTGCGACTGAGTGTCCATAACCGCGCCGTAGGCGTAACGGAGTGCATCGCGGCCGTTATACTTTTCCTCGCCAACAAGCCGAACACCCTCGGCACTTTTAACCCGGTCGACAATTTCCTCCGGCATTAGCATTCGCCTTACATCAAAGCCGGTCGATTCCTGGTTCACCTCGGCGTATTGTCTTTTTTCCGGGAGGACCATGTAGTTCGTACCTGCTTTATCGAGGTAAACCACGCGACCGCCAGCCGGCATCGTAAAGACCATACGTCGATCGGCCCCGCTTCGTGCGACTTGTGCGGTGAGCGGCGGGAGAGCCGTTTTCTGATCGGTCCCGAGAGCTTCGATTCTGAGCGTTATTGTCGCTTGATACTCGTTGGGTTCCGTCGCCGTTATTACTGACGTTGATACTGTGGAATTCGTGTTTGTGTTCGCATTTGCGTTCGCGTTGGTATGCGAATCCATATTCGAATTCGTATTGGTGTTCGAGAAATTTGTGTTCGAAGCCGGAACACCGCAACCAGCAATACCAAATGAAAACGCCAGCAAAGTTAATAAATATAAGTTTCTCATCACATGTCTCCTGAAAGTGAACTGAAATAATACAGTACTGTCTTTTCTATAGATGAGGTGCAACTACTATGCCGTTTTCAGGTTCGCATATTTCTCTATTAGCTTCTTCTGCCCGAAGCCGGGAAAGCTTACGGTCAATTTCACATTTTCGCCGCTTCCCTCGCGACGCAGCACAAGGCCGCGGCCGTACTTATCATGCTTGACGTGAGCACCGGGAACGAAACCGGACGCGTCGCCTGAGGGTTCGGCCTTATAGGCATTTGCCGATGCCGCAGCCTTTAGCTTTTCCATGCCCTTCGGTTGTTCGGGTTCATCCGCCGGGCCGCTCGCGTTAATGGCCTTGTCGCCACCGCGTTTGTTAAAGAATTCGGCGATCGCTTCGGCGCTATTGTAAGTCTTTCCTGTGTAGATGTTCTTCGGCTTCTCCGGTCTAACTTCGCCTCTCAGTGCCGCGACCGCGTGTTTGTTCGATCTGGTTGTCGCGCTTCGGGCAAACGAAAGCCAGGATGAACCGTAGGAAAGGTCTTCGATCAATTCGAGCGGCATCTCGTTCAGAAACTGTGACGGCTCGGCGGCCATTTCTTCGCCATAGACACGTCGCCGCATTGCGTGAGTCACGTACAAAACTTTTTCAGCACGTGTTATCGCAACGTATGCCAGCCGCCGTTCTTCCTCCATCTCCTTCGGGTCATTGATGCTTCGCGAATGCGGAAAAACGCCGTCCTCGAGCCCGACTAGAAATACGACCGGAAACTCAAGGCCTTTTGCCGAATGCACCGTCATCAGCGTGACCGGTGCGTTCTGGTCGTATTTGTCGGTGTCGGCTGTGAGTGCGGCGTGATCGATAAAGTCGCGAAGCTCAAGAAAGTCGGACCCATCGTAATCGACCGACGCGTTGACCAATTCCTCAAGGTTTTCGAGCCGGGCTTCGGATTCGTCGGAATTCTCTGACCGGAGCATCAGCGAATATCCGCTGTCATCTATCGCCGCTATCACGACCTCGGAAACCTTTTTGCCAGACACCGATGTGTCGGCCGCCGCCATCAGTCCGGCGATCACGCGCCTGAAGGACCGAAGCGCGTCCTTTGCCCGATTGGTCATAGAAACCGCTCCGCGATATTCCGGAGAGGTTATCTCGCCGATCGCGTCCCACAGCGAAACGTCGAGATCTTTCGCCGCCGCAATTAGCGCGTCGAGCGATGTTTTGCCGAGCCCGCGCGCCGGATTGTTGATCACACGCAAAAGCGCGATGTCGTCCTGCAGATTTAGAGCAAGCTTCAGATAGGCGATGATGTCCTTTACCTCCTGCCGCTCATAGAACGAAAAGCCGCCGACGATGTTGTATCCGATTCGGGCCCGGCGAAGAGCTTCTTCAAAAACTCGCGATTGTGCGTTCGTTCGATAGAGTACGGCCAGCCTGTCGTTCGGATTTCGCCGTCGATGTTCCTCGATCTTCGCCGCCGTAAAACGGGCTTCGCCGTCCGCGTCAGAAGCTTGATAATAAAAAATTCGCTCGCCGCCGACATTTGAGGTCCACAGCTTCTTTTTCTTTTGATTGACGTTGTTCTTGATTATGGCGTCGGCCGTATCGAGGATCGTCTGTGTCGAACGGTAATTCTGTTCGAGTAAAATTGTCTTGGCGTTGGGAAAATGTTGTTCGAAATCAAGTATGTTCCGAATATCTGCCATGCGAAACCCGTAGATGCTCTGGGCATCGTCGCCGACGACGCAGATGTTCTGCTGCTTCTCGGTCAGATACTTGATGAGGGCAAGTTGCAGCGGATTGGTGTCCTGATATTCATCTACCAAAATATACCGGTAACGGTCGTTATATTTTTCCCTGACCTCGGGCGAACGGCGCAGAAGTTGCACTGTCTTGATGATCAGATCGTCGAAATCAAGTGAGTTCGCCAGCCTCAGCCGTTGTTCATACATCCGGAAGATCTTGGCAGTCGCTGCCCGCTTTTCGTCGGTGTGTTCGATCCGGGATGTGAACAGTTCGACATCATCGCCGCGGTTCTTTGCCGAACTGATCGCTGCCCTGACCACACGCGCGATCACCTGCTTTTCGTCCATCCCGAGGTCTTTTATGCATGCTTTGATGACCTTTTGCGAATCGTCGGTGTCATAGATCGTGAACGACCTCTTGTAACTTTCTTCCAGTGCCTCGATATCTTGCCGGAGAATGCGAACACAAAGGCTGTGAAACGTCGAAAGCAGAGGCTTGGAATTGAGCCGTTCGCCCTTTAGTAATTCCTCGACACGCTGCCGCATTTCGCCTGCGGCCTTGTTCGTAAACGTAACGGCGAGGATTTTGTGCGGCGGCACCTGCTTTTCTTTTATGAGATAGGCGATGCGCACCGTAATGACGCGGGTCTTGCCGGAACCTGCTCCCGCGAGAACGAGGAGCGGCCCTTCGGTCGTTTTTACGGCTTCGACCTGCTGAGGATTTAACGCACTAAATAATTCCATTGATATATCGGGAGTTCGCGTAGCGAAAGTTTACTTTATCAATTCCTGGACAGCCTTAAAGCTCGGGTGTTTCGAATCTGCCATCATCTCGAAAAGCGCCATCTCGACAGACGAAGGTATCGCCCCGCATGCGATCATGCGGTCGATACCGGCTTGCCTGTCATGCGAAAATCGCGAGGAGACGGAATCCGTCAGCAGATGTACTTCAAATCCGCTTTCGACCAGGTCTTGAACGGTTTGATTGACACAAACGTGAGCCTCGATCCCGCATACTGCTATCTGTTCGGCACCGGTATTTTGTACGGCCGTCAGAAATTCCTGCGCTCCGCATGCGCTAAAGGTCGTCTTTTCGATGACGGGAACTGTGTCGTCCATTGAAAAAGCGATCTCTTCGGCGGTCGAACCAAGGCCTTTCGGATACTGCTCGGTCACGATCAACGGAACGTCGAGCAACCCAAAGCCTCTGACCGCCGTCGATATCCGCGAGGTGATCAACGCATAGTCCGCCACAACAGACCGAAACGCCTCCTGAACGTCGATCACGACCAAGACCGCACGTTTGGCATCAAGCATTTGTTTTTTCGCCATCTGTGTCTCCGATACTTACTGCCTCCGCGGTCTTTTCAGCCTTTAGTGCGTCCCTTTTCTTCTTTTGTGCCATCTCTTTTTTGTATGTTTTGGCGAAAAAGAACATCGCTGCACCGGAGATGATCAGTATTAAGATCATCATCGCTGCGATGAAATAGACTTCTGCGGTCGCTGAGCCGGGCATGACTCAAGTTTATGGCTCAAGGCTTACAGATTCAAGTTGGAGTTTGATTTGCGTCGGACGGTTTAGCGCGGTGCTTCCGTAACAGGAAATGCATCTGCGGCGGGCTCGCCGATAAGCAGTTTTTTGTAGATCTCAGGAACAATGCGGACCTTTTTGTTGACGTCCGTGACCAAATGCAGAGTTTCGCCTTCGGCGACCAGAACTTCGTCGGTTAAACGAAAGACCTCATAGACGAACCTGATCGAACGGCTTCGAATTTCGGCTACTTTTGTCCTTATTGTCAGAAGATCTTCGTAAAAGGCGGGCGCTTTATATCGAACGTAGCTTTCGGCGACGACCATTAAGGCGTTGTCCTCTTCTTCCATGGTCTTGTAGGAAAATCCACGTGCACGACATAGGTCGCTGCGTCCGGATTCAAACCAGATCAGATAGTTCGAATGATGAACGATCCCCATCTGGTCGGTCTCGGCATACCGTACGCGAACCTCGGTTTCATGCCAATCGTCCATAAGCAGTTTTCGGACTTGTGTCCAGTGATCGGTGGTCAGAGTCTTCTAAAACTGGCCACCGGCAACAGTTCACTAATTTTTGGCTGGGAGACAGGGATTCGAACCCCGATAGGCAGATCCAGAGACTGCAGTCCTACCATTAGACGATCTCCCAGCGTTCCTTTAATTTAATGGCGGAGGGCGCGTGTTGTCAAATCAGACTCGTTTCGCGACAACCTTGCGGCATTTCGGAAATACAGGCAAAATAAAAGGTTATGGCCGATAGCGATCAAATTCTAAACAACCGGCAGGCTTATCACGAATATATCATTCTGGATAAGTACGAGGCGGGAGCCGTGCTGCTCGGCACTGAGGTCAAGAGCATAATGGAGGGCCGCATTCAGCTAAAAGATTCGTATGTCACGATAAAAGATGGCGAGCTTTGGCTTTTTAATGTGCACATTTCGCCATATTCCCACGGCAACAAGCAGAATCACGACCCGATGCGGACGCGAAAGCTCCTGCTTCACCGCAAAGAGATCGAGAAGCTGGAAAAGGAGACCTCACAAAAAGGAATGACGCTGGTTGTAACCTCAATATACTGGAAAAACGGTCGGATAAAGTTCGAGATCGGCGTCGCAAAGGGCAAAAAGCTCTACGATAAACGCGAGACCGAGATGAAAAAGACCATCGAGAAAGAGACCCGCCAACAGTTGAAAGAACACAGTAGATAAGTTATAGATATAACAAGAGTTTTGCCACCACATAACACGAATTTATCAACGAGGTAATGAATGGAATTTCAGGGACTGTCATCAAATTTCCACGAAGCCGGAGTAAAGGCTTTAGCGATAGTACTTTTCAAGGGCGAAAAGGTCGTCTCGGGCCCGCTGAAAGAACTCAACGATCTGACCGGCGGACACATCTCTACTGCCATCAAAGCTGAAGAGATTTCTGGCAAACCTGGCGAGACCGCACTTTTTCGGTTTGCTCCGTCAAAAAAAGTAAAAGCGGACCGCGTACTCGTCATCGGCTGTGGAGAAAAGCAGGATTTCACGGCGGCGAAGGCCGGCGAGGCTGCCGGCACGGCCGCCCGCTATTTCCGCAAGGCAAACGTCAAAAGTTTTGCGATCATGAGCCGGTATGATAGCAATGCGATCGAAGCGGCTCAAAACGTCGTTCAATGTGCGGTCACGAGTCAATTCGAGCTTGATAAATATAAAACGAAAGACAAGACCGATAGATCGATCGATAAGGTCGTGGTCTATGTTGACGGAGCAAAACCCGCGGACCTGAAATCAGGCATCGCTCGCGGCGTTGCCATAGGCGAATCGATGAATTTTGCCCGCGACCTCGCGAACGAACCGCCTAACGTCCTTCACCCGACCGAGATGGCTAAGCGTGCGATGGCGATGGCGAAAGAGGTAGGCATCAAGTGCGAGATCCTCGACGAAGCCAAGATGAAGAAGCTCGGTATGGGCTCGCTCCTCAGTGTCTCTCTGGGCTCAGAACAACCTGCCCAAATGATCGTTTTCCGATATACGCCGACGAGATCGACCGCAAAGAAGGGCGAGGTGCTTGCCTTCGTCGGCAAAGCCGTCACCTTCGACACCGGTGGCATCTCACTGAAACCCGGCGAAGGCATGGACGCGATGAAGTATGACATGTCCGGCGGTGCAACGGTGTTTGGAACGATGCGTGCGATCGGCCTGCTCAAACCTTCGATCCCTGTGATCGGCGTTGTTGGTGCGGTAGAAAATATGCCGGACGGACGTGCGTCGCGTCCGAGCGATGTCGTAACCGCCATGACCGGCAAGACCATTGAAATACTCAATACCGACGCCGAAGGTCGCCTTGTTCTGGCCGACGCCGTTGCCTATGCCGAAAAGATCGGTGCAACCAAGATCGTCGACATGGCGACATTGACCGGTGCGGTGATCGTCGCCCTCGGTGATCAAAATACCGGCATCATGGGCAATGATCAGGAACTTGTTGATTCCATCCGCGAAACCGGTAAACAGGTAGGTGAAAACTTCTGGCAGTTGCCGCTGAGCGCCGAATACAGCAAGCAGATCAAATCAGACATCGCCGACATCAAGAACATCGGTCCGCGAATGAAGGCCGGAACCATAATGGGCGCCGTCTTCATACAGGAGTTTGTCGATAAGGCGAAGTGGGCTCATCTCGACATCGCCGGAACCGCATGGTACGACACCGTTCGCCCGCATCAGGCAAAAGGCCCGACCGGCGTCGCGATACGAACCCTCGTAAAATTTGCGGAAAGTTCACAATAGACATCACATCAACTAATCATTAAAATGGGCTGGTAAGACTTTTCTTGCCGGCCCTTTTTCGGCAAATTCCTTCACGATCTGCGTCAAAGTTGCGGTTCACCTTGACCGAAATTTCGTTTGCGAATGCGAAATCGTCCTGACGTTCGTTTATGCGGCAGAACACGATAAATTTGTTCATAGCCATCACCGCTTTATTGTTGGTGACGGCTTGCTTTTGCCGATCCGGCCGCGATGACGAAGTAGCTCAAACGGAACCGCCGGTTCCCGCGGCAACTCCGGAAAAGTTCACGACGACATCTGCTCCCGCTCCGTCCGGCGACCCGCGTTACATTGACAAAGGTGATTTCGTTGTTGTCCGGCCGAACGCCACAACCGCTCGGTTTCAGAAGATCGAAGGGCAGATTCAGACTGAAAGGCTTCTCGAAAAAGCTGCTGACCAACTCAACCGAGCACTTAAACTCCCAAGTAACATTAAGCTGCTGGCAAAAGATTGCGGCGAGCAAAACGCATTTTACGACCCTAACGAACGCACCGTAACCATCTGCTATGAACTGATGCAGCGGTTCTACGACACGTTCAAACTCGGCAAGGCCAGCGACGATGCTGCCTCAGTGAAGATGTTCGACGCCATTCGATTCGTCTTTTTGCACGAAATAGGGCATGCTCTCATTGATGTTTACAAGCTACCGGTCGCCGGCAACGAAGAAGATGCGGCTGACCGCCTCTCGGCATTCGTAAATTTGAAAGAATTAGGCGACGATGGTGTTCGGGCAGTGTTTGCCGCGGCCGATGCGTTTGAGATCGAATCGAAATTTTCGAAAACGACCAAGCGAAACCTGGCCGACGAACACTTGTTACAAGAACAGCGATTTTATAACTCCCTCTGCATGATCTACGGATCGGATCCGGCTAAATATCCCAACATTGTTTCGGACGGCTATCTGCCCAAGGAACGAGCGGGCCGATGCCAGAATGAATTCAAACGTGCGGTAGAGAGTTGGACCGTTCTCCTCGAACCGTGGCGAAAAAGTTAGAAACAAAATCTAGGAGAATGTATGAAACACATCATTTCAGATCTCATCCACGGTAGATCGAGCACATCCAACGGGCTGATCGCACTGGCAATTATTTCACTCATCGCGTTGGGGTGCGCTTGCAACGATCTTGTTAAAAATACCAAAACCGATCCTGCCGAAACCAATGTCGATAAGACAACCACGGTCGAGACCTCCGGCGACTCGCTGCCATCGAATACGGTCATTCAAGCTCTGGCAAAAGAGACGACCCGCGAATTCTCGAAAGCGATTGACAGCGGCGATTTCTCGGACATCTACGCGAATTCATCGGCCGATTTCCAGACGACTTACACCGAAACTCAGATGCGTGACGCCTTTAAGGTCTTCACTTCGCAGAAGAAGAGAGTCGTCCCGATTCTCAACCGTGCCGTCGACATGGAAGCCCAGTTTTCGCCTGAGCCGTATATTCGGACAGAAAAAGGCCTCAGCATTCTGGTCGTGAACGGCAAATATGCCACCAAGCCGCTTCCGGTAAACGTTGAGTACGAATACGTGTACCGCAGCGATAAATGGAAAATGCTAAAGCTGATCGTAAAGATGCAGTAATTTTTCCCAAGAGCCGATCACTTACAAGGCCCCTGCTTTTCGCGGGGGCTTTTGAGCTTTTTGCGGATGACCGCTACAATTGATTCAAAGCATTTCGCTCAATAAACATTTATGAAGATCCATGAATATCAGGGCAAAGCCCTTTTGAAGGAATACGGCGTCCCGGTTCCGCGAGGCATCGTCGCCCTTACGGCAGATGAGGCCGAAGCCGCCGCTCGCGAACTTGGCACCGACATCGTCGTTGTCAAAGCGCAGATCCACGCCGGCGGCCGCGGCAAAGGCGGCGGCGTAAAGCTCGCCAAGTCGCCCGCGGAAGCAAAGCAGATCGCATCCGACATGATCGGCATGCAGCTCGTCACGCACCAGACCGGCCCCGACGGCCAAGAGGTCAAAACGCTCCTTATCGAAGAAGGCCTGCCGATCGACAAGGAATACTATCTAGGTATCACGCTCGACCGCGTCTCGGGCCGCAACACATTCATGGCGTCGTCCGAGGGTGGCATGGACATCGAAAAGGTCGCCGAGGAAACACCCGAACTCATCCTGAAAGAGACCATCGACCCGTCGGTCGGCATGCGTACGTTTCAGGCACGCAAGCTCGCCTTCGGCCTAGGCATTCCGGCTGACCTCGTCAATCAGGCCGCCAAATTTATGCTCTCCCTTTACGATGCATTCGAAAAAATGGACGCCTCGATCGTTGAGATCAATCCGTTCCTGCTAACCAAAGACAATCGCCTGATCGCACTCGACGCCAAGATCAATTTTGACGACAACGCGATGTTTCGCCATAAAGATTACGCCGACCTTCGCGACCTGAACGAAGAAGAGCCGCTCGAGATCGAGGCTTCGAAATTTGATCTCAATTACATCAAGCTCGACGGCAACATCGGCTGTATGGTCAATGGTGCCGGCCTCGCAATGGCGACGATGGACATCATCAAACTCGCCGGCGGCGAACCTGCAAACTTCCTCGACGTTGGCGGAGGTGCCTCGCAGGAACGGGTGGAGCAGGGCTTTAAGATCCTACTCGCCGACGAGAATGTGAAAGCCGTGCTCATCAATATCTTCGGCGGCATCGTCCGCTGTGACATGGTCGCCAGCGGTGTCGTCGCCGCAGCCAAAAACCTCGGTGTCTCGATCCCGATCGTCGCCCGGCTCGAAGGCACAAACGTCGAAGCCGGCCGCGAGATCCTCGCCGACTCCGGCATCGGCATCATCCCCGCCACCGGAATGAACGACGCCGCCGAAAAAGTAGTAGCCGCCGCCGCATAGCTACTGGTCACACGCGTAGACAGATCACCACATCGCGTGCCACGAAATCAAAGCCCGCGTTCACTTGGAACGCGGGCTTCATTGTTTACGACCTCGCAACACTTTCGATTTCGATTATCAGCTAATGCTAGCGGCCCAAGGATTTCTTCGTCCGAATCTTAGAATCCTGTGGGGGGTCGAGCCGCACAGCCCTGCTGAGCGATCCGTTGAACCTAGCGGTGCCGACGATCTGCCCAGACGAATTGATCGCCCGAACCTCGGTTATCTCCCATCCCGCACTCTTTCCATCCAACAGCGTGTTGAGATCCTGAATACCTTCGCCGGCTGTCCAGCGAACCGGTTTTGACCATAGACTGACCGAGCCTCCGAACAAACTTGCCTTACCGATCGCGATGCCCGTGTCATTGATGTCATACAGCCAACTTTGATTAGAGCCTTGGAGTTGTCCGATCTGGGTCAATTGAGGTGACCCCGGAACACGCACGTCCCAAACGGCTCCGCTGCCCTCGTAGAATCCCCCGGTTTGGATCGGCGAGGAAACAAACCCGACTGCGATTCCAAGATTGTTGATACCCTCGCCCCGGTTTAATGGTCCGCCGATCTTCGGCAGTTCTTCAATTTGACCGGCGCGGAACAAAACAGGAGTTGATTGGTTAGAAGGGCCCGCAGATCCGACGACATGACTGAGCTCGTTGACACCCCAACCTGTGGTTGATTGGTCATTAAATCTCCCCAACCGTTGCAAGACGATCTGCCCTGTCGGCAACTTTATCGCTGAGTAGGCCTCTGTCGCCGAGGTAAAAGCCGGATAAGAACCCGCCGGAGCAAGCCCGCTGATCGCTCCCGTAAACAAACCATTGTCGTTTATTGCCAGAGCTCGCGAGGTAGCGTAGAAAAAGTCCGGTGAATGCCATGATGGTTCTGGTACGGCGAAATAACTCGCTCCGCTGTAGATCCAACCCCAGCTATTCCCGGAAAAAGTTCCCACTACATTGCCCGCCGCATCGATCCCGGTCGGGGCACGATTCCCGTCAACCGGCAAATTGAAGATCGTCCCGTTCTCCCAAACTGCGGACATGCTCGACTGGTGAGAAAAATTGTAAGAAACGACCACATTTCCCAACGAGTTGATCGTCAAACCACGTGACAAAACACTGCCCGGGATCGTCGACCCGATGTCTACAACACGATATTGCGTTTGAGCCTGCTCAACCAGCGACAGGCAAACAAACATTATCAACAAACAACTTATTGCGGGCTTACGTACAAATCTCTTCATCATTCTCCTCCTGTGAATCTGGGGTCGAGCAGTCTAAAAAGTGCCTAGGCACATTTACCGCCACTAAACTTTGATTTATACGAGCTAAAGGGCTCGTTTCCCTGCCATTCGTACACGAGTTCGAATCGGATTCAAAAAAAAAATTTTCTAATTTTTGAGAGCCAGATCATCAATGAGGATCGCGACCGAAGTAATATCCGTCGACGTTGCTTGACCGGGTCGATCGGCGGAACAAAAAAAAGGACACGGATCGCAGATCGCGATTCGTGTCCTTTCCTATTGTCTATGTCCGATTGCTACCAGACGAAAGCACTTGGAACCGGCCGGTCCCCCGCACTTCCGAATGTAGATATCAGAATTCCGGCAGTTGAACGCTGGAGGAACCAGGTGTTTGACGAAGGCCTGAACACTGCGGTGTCGTATTGACCATCGCCGTCATAGTCACCGGGAACCGGAATATCGGTTGACTGTCCGAAAGGAACGGAAAAGAACGAGAGATCTTCGCTCCGGAGGACGAACCAGTGCCCAGTAGTTGGCCGCCAAAAGGCGATGTCCGTTAATCCATCACCGGTATAGTCGCCCTGTACGACCATATCCGCCGAAGAACCGAACTGGAGCGCCGACACCCCCGCCGTGCTGTTGTTTATCCACCATTGCCCTAGATTCGGACGATAGATCGCAATATCCGCATGGCCATCACCATCATAATCCCCGACTGCGGGAACATCGCCCGTCTGGCCAAAGCCAACAAATTCAACACCGCCGTTACCTGAGTTGAGGATAAACCATGTTCCGGTCGAAGGCCGGAATACAGCTACGTCGGCCTTGCCGTCAGCGTCAAAATCACCTGGCGTGGGAATGTCGCCATTAGTTCCAAAAGGAAATGCATAGAACGAGAAATCCTCGCTCCTAAGGATGAACCATTCGCCGGTCGATGGACGCCAAACTGCGAAATCGGCCTTATTGTCGCCGGTAAAATCAGCCGGGACTATCACATCCGTCGAATCACCGAATTGAACTGCGCCGCTGGTTCCGCCGGGTTCCGTCGACGAAAACCACCATTCGCCCGCCGCCGGCCGAAAGATCGCAAGATCCGTCCGGCCGTCACCTGTAAAATCGAACGGAGCAGCCGAAACGGCAGTCGGCTCCTGGAAATTATAGGCGACCAGCGAAAAATGCTGATCCGTGACGTCGGCATTTCCCAGAATTCCGTCGCCATTCAGAGCGGTTGCGTTTACCGTGATCGTAACCTGAGTTCCGGCAGGGATCCCTGCTCCGAGAAATACGTTCTCGACATTGTCGATAGTGCTGTTTGTTCCGCCGGTCACCGAGACACCGCCGGAAAACACATTCCCGCGATACGTATTCGCACCGACCTGAACCGTTAGGTCGAGATTATTAACAAGTGCGGGATTTGCAACTCCCGGAGGGTCTGACCATACAAGCGTGAATCTAACGGGTCTCGTAGGATCGGAGACAGTTCCCGAATAAACAACAGATTCGCCCGGGCTAAAGAATTCGTGCGTTTCATTTACATGCTTCATCGGAGCGCCGGTGTTCATCATAAAACGCATGTTCATCCGTCCCCAACCTTCATTTCCATTCGGAATGGTCGATGTATTGGTAATTAACCCATTCATTTCCTGCCCACTGCTGATGATGGCTGCCTTGATCAATGAGGGCCGCGGCTCTTGGCCTGCATTCCGATCCTTCCAATACTGCGTGAACAATGCAGCCGCACCCGCGACCTGCGGTGCAGCATGTGAGGTTCCGGAACTGTAGGCGTGATTCGCATCAAAACAGGATGTTACGGACGAGCAAGTGCCTGCCCGACTTCCGGTTATGACCGTTCCGGGAGCAGTGATGTCCGGTTTTATTCTTCCGTCAGCCGCCGGCCCTCGGCTCGAAGAGCTTCGCAGGTCTTCCATATTGTCGGCTCCCGTTCCGCCGAGCTCGGGTCTTACGTTCTCCGAGTTCGCGACCGCGATAGTGTTCTTGGACATCTTCGGCCTCGTCAGGCCGCTCGTGCCGGAGTTCCCCGCCGAAAAAATTATCGTAAAGGGTTCGATCGACGACGCTATCGAACCGTCGCGGGCAAGGGCGTCATATGTCGCCTCTCGGGTACTGTAGCTGTTCCCATTTAAACCGGCTCCCCAACTATTGTTCGAGATAGTTCCGCGAACGCCGTTTGGGCCAAGCGTATTGAGTGAATCATCGATCGCCTGTACGTCTGTTGTTGTATTAGTGCCCTGCAGAAACGGAATGTTGATAATGTTTGCATTCGGAGCAATGCCGCGGCCGTAGTTATAGCCGGTCGGATCGAGTATTCCAAACGGAGTGCTGCCCGCGATAATGCTGGCGTTAATGTGGCCGTGGCCGCCCGACGCAGTGGAAGTGCCGCCACGCAATGGGCCGTGTACCGTATTGTTCGTCGTCACATAAAAACCACCGTTGCCCGGGATGCTGATACCATCGTCCGAGACCATCACCGTAACACCTGTTCCGTCAGCTCCAAACTGCGTCAACGGGTCGTATCCGGGCAGATCGAGAACGGTCGGGCTGGAAAAGTTCCCCGAAATTATCTGTGCCGCACGCTCATCCTCGATCGTCGCCCTAACGTATGTGTCGATGCTGAACACATCCGGAAGCTCGCTCACGACCGAGATCTCGCTCGCCGGCATTTCCACACGCAACACGTTAAAGTAATTTGATGGGATCCTTTGTTCCGTAACTACGCGTCCGCTCGTTTGACCGCGAAATACTTTGGCCGCACCGCCAAGATCGGCCCGCGAGAAGTATGCGATATCAAACATCAACGTCTCACCCTTCTGGTTTCGCCCGAGATCGGAAACCTCGCGAGTTAGTTTCTGTTCGGGCAAATATCGGCCGACCCAACGGACACGTGAATGTGCCGCCACTTTCCCGATCGCCTCACCTTCGCCATACACAAAGAAAGCTTGATGCGGAACGTATTGCAGAACTTCGACACCGGCATCGCGCAAACTGTTGAGCAGATCGTCGGTCGTAGCCGCGCCAAACTGAACGACGAAATACCCACTTCCGGATTCGGTCTCCTGCCGGATCGTTCCGGCCGGTGGGTCGATGATCGGATCAAAACTCTTCCCGGGCAAATTAACGGTCGTTTCAAGCTTCTGGACCGCAAATCCGGCTCGCGTCATCTCGGCAGCTTTCTTGGTCGAAACGATCGCAGCCGAACCGAGATCCTGCACGACGTCGCCGAACGCTCTTACCGCTTCTCGTTCTTCGTATTTCTTGAAACTAACGCGTACAAGATCGGTCCGGCCGGACCTGATGTCCGCGGTGACCGCGTCAGGCTTTGCGTATTTTTCATATGCGCCTTTGTGGTCCGATTCGCTGGTCTTTTCCTGCGCCTTTTGCGGAGAAAGTCCGTACATCAGGATCACGGCCACAGCCGCAACTGCCAACGTCGCGGTAAAATATACACGCGTAGAGAAAGCCTTGTTCATTTTCGATTTAGCTCCGTTCGTTCGAATTTATTTCTGCGTCAGTGAGAAGGAACCAATATGTTATCACAACCGATCAGCGATTCGACGCAACAAACCGTCCGAACAAGTGATTGGAAACGATATCCGGTTCTCGATCCAGAGTATAGACTGCTAGCTTTAAGTCGTAACACTCTTTCCGGCAGGTCGAAAACTCTAGCCTCAAAAGCAACCATTTCCCATTCTCACCTCATCTGTAGAGGTAGCTTTCGATCAAACCTAGACCTAAAAGGACAATAGAATGAACAAGATAGGAACAATTCTCCTCATAGTATCGGTGTGCGCTCTCGCGGCATTTTCTCAGACAGGTCGGACAGCTTCTGCAAACGGGGTTGCCGCGGTTAATTCCGCAACTCTGCCCATCCGCCGCGTCATTCTCTACTCCAATGGCGTCGCCTACATTGAACGCCGCGGTTTCGTCACCGGCAACGCCGAGGTCAACCTTTCATTCAAACAATCACAGATCGACGATGTCCTGAAATCAATGGTCGTCCTCGATCTCGGCCAAGGCCGCATCGGCGCCGTCTCCTACAATTCCTCCCAGCCCGCATCCGCCCGAACCGCAGAAATTCCCTTTTCCGTCGACGCCAAGACGAACGAAGGCGGCGGCATCGCCGAAGTGCTTTCACAGATGCAAGGCGAACGCGTTGCATTGACCTCAACAAAGGGTCCCGCAAGCGGAGCGATCCTAACAGTCGAAACGCGAAAAACTCCGTCCGACAAAGACCACCCGGCAGGCGTGACTCATTTCCTGGTCATCGCCTCCGAATCCGGCGAGATCTCAAGCTACGACCTCGCAGATGTCCGCGGTGTTCGGCTTCTGGACGAAGGTTCACGTTCGGACCTCAATGAATTTGCGAACGCAACCGCATCGACCCGCCGCCGAGACGCCAAAACGATCTCCGTCACCAGCAACGGCACCGGCCAACGCGAAATGGTTGTAAGCTACACGGTCTCGGCCCCGATATGGAAAACGACCTATCGAGTCGTCCTCGACGAAGGCGGCAATCCATTTTTCCAAGGTTGGGCGATCGTCGACAACGTCAGCGAAGAAGACTGGAGCGGCGTTCAACTTTCCCTCGTCTCCGGTTCACCGGTATCGTTCATTCAAAACCTGCAGAAACCGCTTTACCGATATCGTCCGATCATCCCAATACCCGAAGACCTAAACCTTCGTCCGCAGATATACGATCCGGAAAACGAGACCGGCGTTGGTTCCGGCTCCGGAAGCGGTTCCGGTATGGGTCATGGATCGGGTTTCGGCACGGCCAGCGGTCCACCACCTCCACCGGCCCCCCGCCAGCTCTTTGAGGGTGCGAACAACAATTTCATGGTCTCTTCCGGCTTTACGGGGAGTGGCGTAAGCGATGCACTTATGAACGAGCAGGGCGGCATCGAAACTGCCGCAACCGGCGAAGAGATCGGCGACCTTTTTGAATACCGCATTGAACAACCGGTTACCGTCCAGCGAAATCGTTCCGCCTTGATCCCCATCATTCAAACCAAGATGGAGGGCGAACGCATTTCCGTATTCCGCGCCGTTGAGCCGGACGACGACAATGATGATGACGACGACGAATATGAAAGCGTAAGACGCGCAAATCCGCGGGCAATGAGCGGCCTGCTGCTGAAGAACATCACCGCGATGACTTTCGAAGGCGGTTCGATGACGATCCTCGACCGCGACGCCTACGCCGGCGAAGCGTTGATGGAACGCCTAAAGCCGAAGGAGCAACGACTCATCTCATTCGCTCTCGATCTCGGAACGCTGATTCGCGTCGAACAGAAAGAGGATCGTGAGCCCGCTCGAATGGTGAAGGTCGTGAACGGCGTATTCCAGGTCCACTATTTCAAATCTGACAAAAGGATCTATCGGCTATCGAACCAGGCCGACAAACAAAAGACTATCTATGTCGAGCATCCCGTCCGAAAGAGTTGGACGCTGTCGCCAGATTTTGCCAAGCCCGATTACACAACCGCTCGCTACTACCGGTTCCGCGTCGAGCTCGCTCCGTTTGAGAACAAAGAGATCACCGTCGCCGAAAATTTCGGCATGATGGACAAATATAATCTTACTTCTCTGTCGCCAAAGGACCTCGAGATATTCGTCGCCAGCCGTTCGATAGATGATGCGACCCGCTCACGGCTTTCAAAACTGATCGACCTGCGTATAAAGATCAACAACATCGCAACGAAGCTCGGTGGACTCGCAAAAGAGGCCGAAGATATTTCGACCGATCAAGAACGCTTTCGCGAAAACATTGAGGCGTTGGCAAAGACTTCTGAGGCGAAGCAGTTGATCGCGCGTTACATCGCCAAGGCGAACGAGCAGGAATCGCGGCTTGAGCAGATCGAAGCCGAACGCAAATCCGCCCAAGCAGAAAAAGAACGCCTCGAACGCGAACTCGCGACCGAGATAAAAAACTTCGAGGTCGGCTGAGGTCGGTGGCTTTCGGTATTTCGTTTTTGGCTTTCTATCCATAGCGAGATTTGTCATGCTTCGAACGTCAAGGCATCATGTTCGGACATCGGAAGTCTCGCACAGTTGATCGCCGATAGGGATACCAGATGGGAAGAAAGCAGGCGTTTGGAATGAATGTTGAGTATGGAATGAAATAGGCTAGTTGGAAAGGTCATTCGGGCGTGGCATGATGGCCTGCCGAATCTAGGTGACCGTCGCAGGTTTGCTCGGTGGATGGAATTCGCGGCCCCGATATTTCGAGGCCACCCATCATGTTGGCGATCGTCACGATCGTGCCGAAATCATGCCTCCGACGAACTTCGCCATACACCCGGCCGGACACCTGCGTCCCGCGACAACTCCACCGACCGTGACCCACGATCCCGCTACCACGCTTCAACCATTCAAAACCGCTTTAGACCTTGATGGAAATTTGCCGGCGGTAGAGGAGCCACATCAGAAAAAGCCAGAAAAGAATGAAGCTGACGGCGTAGGCGAGCGAGGCGTTCACGGGCTCAAGCCACGTGAGGTAAAAGGTCGAAAATATCCATTGCTGGAGCGAAATTTCTTTACCCTCCGGTCCCGCGACCTTTACCAGGTTCAGCATCCGAGCCATGATGCCCGAAAATACGAAGAGCGCGAGCGCATTCACTCCGAATATAACGAACGGCCGAGCCCACCGTTTGTACCCTTTGATGTCGATCAGGTAATAGCAAACCGCCAGCGTCAACAACGCAAGTCCTGTCGTATAAACAACATACGAACTCGTCCAAAGCGATTTGTTCAGCGGAAAAACAAGGCTCCACGCCCAACCGATAGCCAGCAGCAGCGTCCCGAAAAAGAAAAGCCCCGTGACCTTCCTCAACGGCAGATTTTCATCCGCAACCGCTGGGTCCTTCTGGATAAGCCATGTCCCCGCCAAAACCCCGGAAATCGTTGTAACCACAGCAGGAACCGTCGACAAGATCCCCTCCGGATCAAAGACCTTCCCGGCCTTCCACATATGATCGACGCCCAATATGACACGGTCGAAGAAAGCACCCATGTTACACGCCTTGCTGTCGATCGAGGCAATCTCACACCCCGGAACCGGAACGGCGGTCATCAAGATCCAATATCCGAGAAGAAGCACCACGCCAATTACCGTCTGCTGCTTCCAAGTCGTATGAATAAATATAAGCGAAACAACGAGATAGCAGACCGCGATCCGCTGCAGCACACCTGGAATGCGCATCGTCCCGAAGTCGTACCAAACGAACTGGGTCCCGGCCAACCAAAGAACCAAGACCGTCAACGCAGTCGCACCGCCAGCCACCGCCGCGAGTCTTTTCTTCTCCGCCAAATAGAGGAATAACGTCGCCGAGAACCCCAACATTATCAGCAACTTAACGATCTGTGGAAGATTCGTTTCACTGAAGACTAAGAACGGGATCATCGACATCAGAAGGCCCAGGGCGAAAATGAGCCCCGCCCTTTGAAATATCTTCAGGTAAACTCCGCGATCTACGCCCTCAACCATCCGCCGCCCAAGCGAGATCGGTATCGCTACACCAACAATGAAAAGAAAGAAGGGGAAAACATAATCCGTCGGGGTAATTCCGTGCCATTCCGCATGTTTCAGCGGCCCATAAATGCTCGCCCACGTCCCCGGATTATTTACTAAAACCATCCCGGCGATGGTCATACCGCGGAAGGCGTCGAGCGATATAAGTCTTTCCTGAGTATGGGTTTCCGCCATTAAGATCGGTATCGAAGATGAGAACTACCAGCCGTTGCGGGAACGGGTCGAGGTAATGTGGGCCGTATGGTGCCGCGAATGCCAAGCGTAAAGCGCCGTCATCCGCTCCAGCGTCCAATTCCCCGTTTCCGGGTGAACGAATTCGCGGGCAAGATCGGCTTCGGTCATATTTCGCAGGAGCTCGACCCAACGGATGTGAATTGCGCCAATCATCGCCAGCGAAACATCAACCGGCAGCCGGCTATCGGCAAGTTTGGCCCAACGATCTTCGTGATACGGCAAGATGGTCGGCGGTGTATCTTCTGTCAACGCAAGCTTTACGCGGAGAAGCGAATTCACATGGCTGTCCGCCACATGGTGCACCGTCTGCCGCAGCGTCCATCCACCGTCGCGATACGGAGTATCAAGTTGGGCACCGCTCAACCCGTCGACCGCGGTCGAAATATTCGCCGGCAAATTGGCAAGCGTATTTATATTCTCGCTCAGCGACGCATAGGTCGCCGGGTCAAACCTTCCGATCGGAAATCGTGGATCAGTCATCGCTCTAGCTAACCGAAATACACGTCCTCAAATCGCGTGAATTGCTTGAGAAAAGCCATTTTTATCGTGTCGGTCGGGCCGTTTCTTTGCTTGGCAATTATTATCTCGGCAATATTCTTTTTGTCATCGGGCACGTCATCCGCGTTCTTCGCATAATAATCTTCGCGATAGATAAATGCAACGACGTCTGCATCCTGTTCGATACTCCCCGATTCGCGAAGGTCGGACATCATCGGTTTTGGCGGATTACGAGCCTCCGGCGCACGCGAAAGCTGGGAAAGAGCAAGCACCGGCGTATTAAATTCCTTTGCCAGAGACTTTAGGTCACGCGAGATCTGCGATACTTCCTGCTGACGATTTTCATTTCGCCGAGTTCCGCCGCCCATCAACTGTAGATAGTCAACGACGATCAGATCTAAACTTCCCTGTTCGACAGCCAGACGCCGAAGCTTCGCTCGCATCTCGAGCACTGAAATACCCGGCGTGTCGTCGATGTAGAGTCTCGTCTCCGAAAGATCAGCGATCGCCTCGGCCAATCGGCCCCAATCTTTGCTCGAGAGCATACCAAGCCTGAGATTTCGGGCATCGACCGAAGCCTGGGCACTGAGCATACGCATTACGAGCTGTTCCTTCGACATTTCGAGCGAGAATACCGCAACGCATGCCTTCTCACGAACCGCGGCCCGCTGAGCAATGTTAAGGCAAAGCGCCGTCTTCCCCATCGACGGGCGTGCAGCAACAATTATTAGATCTCCCTGCTGAAAACCGGAGGTAATATTATCCAGATCGCGAAAGCCCGTGGATAGCCCTGTCAAAGCATGCGAATCGCGTTTCGCGAATTCCTGGATCTTGGTGAAAACGCTTTCGGCTATCGGGCGGATACCCTCAAATCCTTGCCGGGCCTTTTGCTCTGCCAAGGCAAAGATCATTTGCTCAGCGTGGTCGAGGACAATGACAGCATCTTCCTCTTCCTCAAGAGCTTCACTTGTTATCTGGTTGCACGTCCTGACCAGATCCCGCATCATCGCTTTTTCTTTTACGACCTTGATGTAGTCCGACAGGTCAGAAAAATGCGGAAGGCCATACGTCAGGTTGGCAATGGTCGCCACGCCGCCGATCGATTCGACGGAGCCATCTTTTTTCAGCTCTTCAGCAATTAGGATCGGATCGATGCGCTTCGACGAGTCGAACAATGCCGTCATCGCCCCATAGATCCGGCGATGCAGCGGCGAGTAGAAGTCTTCCGCCTTGAGGTGTTCGATCGTCTGGGTAACCAGCGAATTATCAAGCAAGATCGCACCGAGTATGGCCCTTTCACTGTCCTCGCTGCTTGGCAGCGGTCGTTCGAGGAATTGTTCGCGTCGTGCTTCCGGATATGCCGCCATATGGTCAAATATTCTGCATCAGCGGCCGGAAATGTTGGCCCTGATATGTAAAGGACAAAGGAGAATTTCTGATGGTTTAAGCCTCAGCGGAGGCAAGGCTGTAGTAACAGATGATACACACCAAACCGATCTGCCTCAAAGCCGAAAATGTCGATTTTTTATTGGGGTTTTGGGCGTTTTTAAAGGCGAAAAAGACCGCGTTCGGCTATCCCGAACGCGGTCAATGATTTGCAGAATACAGAAATTATTCGGCTGCCGATGCGTCCGCTGTTTCCGCCTCAACTGCTTCGGTTTCAGCTTCTGCTTTTGGCTTCCGGCCTTTCTTTTCAGCCTTATCTTCAACTACGCCGCCCTCAGCCTTGACCTCGACCGGAACTTCCAGCGTCACCTCACGATGAAGCTTGACCTTAACGGTATATTCGCCCGTTTCTTTGATCGGTTCCTTCAAGCTGATCTTTCGCCGGTCGATCTCGTAGCCTTTGGACTGAAGAGCCTCAGCAATGTCCATTGACGTGACCGAACCGAAAAGGGTTCCGCCTTCGCCGGCCTTTCGTTCAAAGGTGAGAGCAATGCTGCTCATTTGCTCCTTCTGAGCTTCTGCCGTCGAACGCTCTTCCGCTGCCCGTTTCAGCAGTGCCGATCGCTCCTGTTCGATCTGTTTGACGTTACCCTTGGTAGCAAGAGTAGCCAGGCCCTGCGGAAGCAAGAAATTGCGAGCGTATCCGGCACGTACCTTGACGATATCGCCGCGTCCGCCAACGCTTTCGATGTCTTCTCTAAGTAAAATTGTTGTGCTTGCCATTAGTTAGTTCCTCCCGGGCACTATTCTGCAACGAACGGGAGCATTGCCATCGTTCGCGCTCTTTTGATCGCCGTGGCGATGCGTCGCTGTTCTTTTGCTGTGATGCCCGAAATACGCCGCGGCATGATCTTGCCGCGTTCCGGAATAAACTGTCGAAGGTATTCGACATCTTTCCAATCCACGTAATCCGGCACAACCTGACGCGGACGGCGGCGCTGATAGCGTCGCGGCATCTTATCGCCAAACTCGTCGCCCATCGGCTCTCTTTCTCGTTCTTGAAAATCGTTATCTCGTTCTGACATATTTACCTCCGCCTATGCGAGCTCCTCTTGTGCCTGGGCTTCTTCTGTTCCCGTCTGACGGAAACGAGCTCGTTGCGCCGTTCGTTTCTCACGTTTTTCACGCATCTTGTCCGCCTTTTTGCGATCTTCGTCTACCCGAACCGTTATATAACGGACGATCAGGTCATTCACGCGCATACGGCGTTCGAGTTCGGCGATCTCTTGGCCCGAGCCATCAACTTCAAAAAGGACATAATGCCCTTCATACTTTTTATTGATCGGGTAAGCTAGGTTGCGAATTCCGACGTCGTCCATCCGGACGACTGTTCCGCCTTCTTTTTCGATCAGCTTGCCGACCGCTTCATTCAGTTTTTCGATCTTCTCGGCACCCGCTTCCGGGTCCACGATATACATTACTTCGTACGTTCTATTTGCCAATTTCTTTCCTCCTTTTGGCTTTCGAGCTTCGATTCTATTATTTGATCGAAGCAAGAAGGTCAGTCCATTTACAACTACATCTCGAATGAGATGCCGATTATCAAATCTCTTTTTCGACTAACAGGTCGGCATTGTACCGGCCCATCGCTTTTTCAACTCCGTCTGTGACGATCGACCTGACAGCATCTGCGGCTGTGGGCAACACGCTTTCGAGCAACTCATCGTCCTTTTTCCCAAAGCTCTGAAGAACAAAATCGCTCGCGTTGCTTACGGGATGATCGGGGCCGATCCCGATGCGAAGTCGAATAAAATCCTGCGTTTTCAAACAATCAATGATCGATCTTAGGCCGTTTTGGCCGCCATGCGAACCTTTGGGCCGGATCCTTAACTTCCCCAGTGGAAGAGCGAGATCATCTGAGATCACGATCAATTTCTCGACCGCTCGGCCCTCTTTCCTTACAAGACAGCTAATGGCCTCACCGCTGAGGTTCATGTAAGTCTGCGGCTTCACCAGCTCAACGGTCTGAGAACCGAATATGGAACGCCCGATCAACGACCGGCACTCGTCCCGTCGGATGGTTGTCTGAGCTTCTCGAGCAAGCCGGTCTATGAGCATAAAACCGACGTTGTGCCGAGTTCGCTCGTAGCCGGCCCCAGGGTTGCCGAGACCGACTATCAACCAACTAACGTGAGAAGTCGCTTCCAACGTCTCTATTCCGAGTCGCCGCCTTCAGATCCGCCTTCTATGGTCGACTCTTCACCGATCAATTCAGGTTCAGCACCTTCCTCGATCTGCGGTTCTTCGACCTCTTCCTTAACCATGACGACCGAGACGACAACGTTTTCCGCAACTTCGAGAATCTCGATACCCTCGCCAACCTTGAGGTCCGAAACGTGTATTGCGTGTTCCGTCGAGAGCGAAGAAAGATCCACATCGATCGAATCGGGCGTCTTTGCCGGTTCGCAAAGAACCTTGATCTCACGAAGTGCCTGCGATATGACCGCACCTTCTTCGAGCTTTTCTTCCGGCTCGCCGAGCAGATGGATCGGAACAGTCATTTCGATCTTCTCACCCTTGGCAAAGCGTCGCAGGTCAGCATGCACCAAACGGCCTCTGATCGGGTCGATCTGGCGATCCTGAAAGATGACGTCATTGATGTCACCATCAATATCAAGCGAAAACACGGTGTTTACTCCGGAATCCGTACGAATGATCGCAGCAAGGTCTTTGATGTCAGCCGTTGCTGAGACGCTCTCGGTTCCACCACCATACAGCACGACCGGGATCTTTCCCTCTGCCCGAAGACGTCGATTGGCGTTCTTGCCGCGTTCTTCGCGTTTTACCGCTTTAACTAAAATTTTTTCAGCCATAATATTCCTGCCAAAAGCCGCCTATCACATTTCCAACACTCACATCAGAAACGTCTGCGGATAACCTCTAAATAAACAATGACGAAACGCTCGTCTCGTCGTGAATCGAATTGATCGCGGATGCAAGGAGCTTTCCGACGCTCAAAACCTCTATACGTCCGCTCTCAAGCAACGGCTTGGCATGTTCGCCAAGCGGGATCGTATTCGTAATGATCACCTTTTTCAAATAGGAACCTGTTATGTTCTCTATCGCGTTCCCGGAGAGTACCGCGTGGGTAAAACACGCATAAACCTCATTCGCACCGGCGTCATGCAGTGCCTTGGCCACTTTGCATATCGTTCCACCCGTATCGCACATGTCGTCAACGATCAGGCAGTTTTTGCCTTCTACGTCACCGACAATGTTCATTATGTCGGCCTCATTCGCACGCTCCCGGCGTTTATCGCAAAGGGCCAAACCAGCGTTCAGCCTTTTAGCGTAAGCCCTGGCCCTTTCGGCTCCACCAGTATCAGGAGCAACCACGATCAGGTTATCGATCGGGTTCTCGTTGAAATAATCAACGACGATCGGAGCTGCATAAAGGTGGTCAACCGGAATGTCAAAGAAGCCTTGGATCTGCGATGCGTGCAGGTCAATGGTCAATACGCGTTGGGCACCGCCTCTTGAGATCAGATTTGAAACCAACTTAGCAGCGATCGGAACGCGTGGACGATCCTTTTTATCCGACCGTGCATAGCCGAAGTACGGGATCACCGCCGTTACACGCTCTGCCGAAGCTCTGACGAAGGTGTCTTCCATGATCAGAAGCTCCATCAGGTTCTGATCTGTCGGCGGACAAGTCGGTTGAACGATGAACACATCCGTACCGCGAACGTTCTCCTCGATCTGGAAGTTAAACTCGCCGTCCGAGAATCGATATGTGCTAGCCCGACCGAGATCGCATTTCAAATGCATGCAGATCTCTTCCGCAAGCTCCCGGTGGGCATTGCCCGAAAATATCTTGATGTTACCCGTTACGCTCATTTACCGGTCGATCAAAATCCATTAATCAGAAAAAGCGGACGACCCTTAAACAGATCATCCGCTCCGATTTTGAAATTGGCTGGGGCGGAAGGGATCGAACCTACGAATGCCGGATCCAAAACCCGGTGCCTTACCACTTGGCGACGCCCCAATTTAATCTCGTAAAATACTCGGAAGCGAACTAGAACACCTGTTTGAGTGCTTCGCGGTACTGTTCCCGCGAAATAGTCGCTACGGCAAAACTTCGCCAGTTGGCCTCATTGCCAAGGGCTTTAATTGCTGTTTGCCGTGTCTCTTCGTTGTCAAAATAACCAAACACGCTAGCACCGCTTCCACTCAATCCGGCTGCTGTCGCTCCCAGACTGATCAGACGTTCACATGCCGTTTTTATCTCGGCATGATCTGCAAATACGGTACTTTCAAAGTCGTTAACGACCTCTTTTTGCCATTCGACCTCATCGCTGACGGTGGTACGGCAAACACTTAGGGTATGTCCCGCCTCGGATTTTGTCAAGTAACCCATGCCTAATCGGCTATAGGCGTTTGGCGTCGATATCGCCACCGGTGGAGTAACTATCACCACACCATCATGAGCGAATTCCCTGATGGGCTCAACCTGTTCGCCTCGTCCGAACCCGATCGCGGTTCCGCCGGTTAGAAAATAAGGCACATCCGAACCGAGTTCAACGGCGATCTCCGTCAATTCCTCCTCCGAGACTTCTACATCCCATAATCGCCTCAGTCCAAGCAATGCCGTTGCAGCGTTCGACGAACCTCCTCCGAGACCTCCCGGCGAAGGTATCTTCTTGATCAGGTGCATTTTCGCTCCGGCCGAAGCTTCGACACGATCCCGAAGAGCCTCCGCTGCACGGATTATGAGGTTAGACGCATCAACAGGAATCGCCGGATCGTCGCAGGTCAGCGTAAGGCTGTCTGCCGGTTCAAAGGCGATCTCATCACAAAGCGAAACCGTTTGGAACACCGTACACACTTCATGGTAACCATCTTCCCTTTTACCTAGCACTCGGAGATGTAGGTTCACCTTGGCGAACGAAGGCAATTTGAGCAAGTCGATCTTCACCGAATTAGAATAGGAGTGACGACCTAGAAAGTAAAAGAGCGTGACAGCCTTTCGGTCTATCACACTCTTTTCTTGTTAGAATCCAACAAGCCTAACGCCTAAGCAAAAATACCTGCGTAAAGTAATAAGAACCGTCGCCTGCGAGTGCCACTCCTATCGCCGATTCACGCCATGTGCCGTTCAATATGTTCTTGCGATGCGACGGTGATTGCAGCCATTTTGTGACCGCCATACGTTCGGGTTCGTCATAGCCACGAAGGAAAGCAATGTTTTCGCCTATCGCGTTCCAATTACCAAGGCCAAGCAGGTCCGCTCGGTCATCTACCATCGTTCCGTCAACGCCTCGATGGCTAAAGAAGTTGTGAGTCGCCATGTTGACCGAATGCAGCCGAGCTAGCCCTGCAAGGTTCTCGTCCCATTCCAGCCGTGTTAATCCCTTTGCCGCTCGCTCCGCGTTCATCAGGTCAAACGTGTTCCTTTCCACCTGCTGAACCGTACCCGTTGCTCGCGGGACCTTCGGTGCCTGTGATGGAATCGTAACCGTCCGCTTGCTCCGCATGCTCCCGATCTCATCAACGAGGATCGGCTGCGGACGAGCACCTGACCTCTGTCCAAATGCCTCAGACGAAACGAATAATAATGTTAAAGTGAATAGAAAAGTAGCAGTTCTCAAGGGTTACCTCACTTCGGCAGCCGGACGACCTTTTGATAAAGGTTCCTGGCTTTGCGTTCGCTGAATACTCAGCGTTTGCCATTTCGGATAAGGTGTAACGGCGTTTCGCCGTACGACGGGTGTAAAAACAAGGGTTCCCGCCTTACTGAATAAAAACGATCAATTTCAGCGGTATTCCCGAAACCCGTTTGCCGGGTGATAAGATTCAGCGAATGAATAAAACCCGGATCGATATTGGGGGGAGGATCACGGTATGATGACGGCCGCCGTTCTCGCAAAGAGAACAGATACACCGATATTCACAGTTCGATATTATACACGGATAGGCCTGCTGAAGCCATCCCGAAATTTGAAGAACGGTTACAAGGTTTATAAGCAATCTGACAAGGACCGTTTGAAGTTTATAACCGCTGCCAAAGAGCTCGGCTTTACGCTTGCGGAGATCGAAGAGATCCTGGGCCACGCCGTTCATGGCGAATCGCCCTGCCCAATGGTTCGCGACATAGTCGTCAAACGGATCGAAGAAAACAAGCAAAAGCTCCAGCAAATGAAACGCTTGCAAAAGCGTCTTGAGCGTGCAGCTGAGGTCTGGCAAACGATGAAAGATTCGCAACCTGACGGGCATTCCGTGTGCCGTCTGATCGAATCTTTTGCGGATGCCGAAGTTAGCACTTGACTTGACACATACTCACACGTTGTACAATGGTTTCGAGGGGAAAATAATGATGACAAAACACATCGATCCAGTTTGCGGAATGACGGTACAGCCTGAATCAGCCGCAGCCGAAACCGAGTACAAAGGCACGACCTACTATTTTTGCAACCCGAACTGCAAAGTTAAGTTTGATGCAGATCCGGAAGCGTATCTCAAAAGCGAGAGCGATGAACCGGCTGGCGGTGGCTGCTGCGGCACTGGCAACGGAGCCGCGACTTCTCCGGTCCCGAAAGGCATCACTCGGAAAGCGGCTGAGGAGCACATTGATCCTGTTTGTGGAATGACGGTCGACCCCGAAACGGCTGCTGCGTCTTACGAATATAACGGCACGACATATTACTTCTGCATGCCCGGATGCAAGACGAAGTTTGCCGCCAACCCTGAGAACTATCTAACACCTGACACGTTAAAGGTGGTAGACGACCGCTCCGAGCGATCCGCGACCTCCCCGGTCCCGATAGGCATCACGCGGAAAGCGGCTGAGGAGCACATCGATCCTGTTTGTGGAATGACGGTTGAGCCCGCGACCGCTGCAGGTCATCACACGCATAACGAAAAGGAATACCATTTTTGCTCGGCGGGCTGTCTTACAAAGTTCAAGGCCGACCCGGAAAGGTACTTCAACCCTCAACCAGCGGAAGATCTGCCGCTAGATGTCGAGTACACCTGCCCGATGCACCCGGAGATCGTCCAGATCGGCCCGGGAAGTTGCCCGATATGCGGGATGGCTCTCGAACCGAAAGAGATCAGTCTGGAAGACCGACCAGATCCTGAATACATCGACATGAAGCGGCGATTCTGGATCTCGGCCGTGCTGACGCTTCCCGTTTTCGTGCTGGCGATGGGCGAGATGTTCCCAGCGTTCCATTCCGTCGTCTCGCCACGTATTTCCATCTGGATACAGTTCGTGCTGGCGACTCCTGTTGTCATTTGGGGCGGATGGCCTTTCTTTGAACGTGCCGTGGCTTCGGTCAAGAACCTGAGCCCCAACATGTTCACGCTGATCGCTATCGGGACCGGAGCAGCATTGCTTTATAGCTTTGCGGCACTCTTTGCTCCGCAGCTCTTTCCTGAGACAATGCGTGACGCCCATTCCGGCATCATTCCGGCCTATTTCGAAGCCGCAGCCGTCATAACAACACTCGTTCTGCTAGGTCAGGTGTTAGAACTAACAGCCCGATCACAAACCTCGTCTGCCATCAAAGAACTTCTCCGCCTTGCACCTGAAAATGCAACGGTCGTTCACGACGACGGCACCGAAGAGTCCATCGATCTTCGACACGTCACGCAAGGCCAAACGCTCCGTGTAAAGGCCAACGAAAAGGTGCCTACCGATGGCGAGATCATCGACGGCGAGACCTCCATCGACGAATCAATGGTAACCGGCGAATCGATGCCCGTAACTAAACAAACAGGTGCCAAGGTGATCGGCGGAACGCTCAACGGCAACCGCAGTTTTCTGATGCGTGCGGAAAAGGTCGGCAAAGAGACCTTGCTTGCACAGATCGTCAAAATGGTCGGCGAAGCACAGCGTTCGCGTGCTCCTATCCAGCGTTTGGCCGATGCCGTCTCGGCGTACTTCGTTCCGGCTGTAATAGTGGTTGCGATCGTCGCGTTCGGCGTCTGGTTCATCTTCGGCAGCCTGGCCTATGCGATCGTCGCGGCAGTTTCGGTGCTGATAATCGCCTGTCCGTGTGCTCTCGGCCTCGCAACTCCGATGTCGATAATGGTCGGAACCGGAGTCGGTGCAAAGAACGGCGTCCTCATCAAAAAAGCCGAAGCCCTCGAACTTCTCGAATCCGTCGACACCATTGTCGTCGACAAAACAGGAACCCTGACCGAAGGCAAACCCGTCGTAACGGAGATCATTATGTCCTCGAAAGGAACGGATATTATAGCCCGCGGTACTGCCGAAGGTTCGACTCCTGACGACAAGCTTCTGCAGATCGCCGCCTCTATCGAAGCCCATAGCGAACACCCGCTAGCCAACGCGGTTACCGAGGCCGCTAAAAATCGTGGCGTCTCTTTGCTCGAAGTACAGGATTTCGAGTCCGTGACCGGCAAAGGCGTTTCGGGCAAGATCGAAGGGCGAAGTATCTTCGTCGGACGTGACGAAAGTGTGCCGGCTCAAGAGAACGTAATAGGATCGCAACTGGCGGTGATGGTCGATGGCGAACATGCCGGGACAATGATCGTTGCCGACGCCGTTAAGCCCTCCGCAAAAGCAGCGATCGATGAGCTTCATAAACAAGGCATTGAGGTCGTGATGATGACCGGTGATAACAAGGCGACGGCAGATGCGGTCGCAAAAGAGCTTGGTATCGACAAGGTCTATGCCGAGGTGATGCCTCAAGACAAAGCTGCAAAAGTGAAGGAACTGCAGGCAATGGGCAAACGTGTGGCGATGGCCGGCGATGGTGTTAACGACGCTCCGGCTCTGGCACAGGCTAACGTCGGCATTGCGTTCGCTAGCGGCACAGATGTCGCCATTGAATCTTCGGACATCACGCTGCTCCGTCCTGACCTCGACGGCATCCTGAAAGCTCGCAACCTCAGCCGAAACACGATGAAGAACATTCGCCAAAACCTGTTCTTCGCCTTCGCCTACAACCTCATCGGTGTGCCTATCGCCGCCGGCGTCCTGTTCCCCGTCTTCGGCGTCCTGCTCTCGCCCATGATCGCCAGTGCCGCCATGACCTTCAGCTCCGTCTCCGTAATAGCCAACGCCCTCCGCCTCCGTGGCCAGAATCTCTAACTAACAGTTTAGGTGTGAGAAGATGTTGGAAAATGCGGAATCCCTGGATTGCCGGGAACGGTGTAATGCCGGGAACGCAGGCGTCCCGCCTGCAGGGACGCGATAGCGTCCCTATGCCCTCGCCAATCACACCCGTCCCCATGCACACGAACTAGCGTCCAATCGGCCGCTTTGCAGGCGGGACGCCTGCGTTCCCGGCATCAAATACTTTCCCGGCATTAAGTGCTTCCTCATTCCTCATTCCGCAATCCGACTGTGTTAAATTTGGATTATGGGAAAAGCGGCGTTGGCGGTGCATGGTGGGGCGGGGACGATATTGCGTGAGCAGATGACGCCCGATCTGGAGCGGGAATACCGCGGCGGGCTGGAGGCTGCGTTGAAGGCGGGTTGGTCGGTCCTCGAAAGCGGTGGAACTTCGCTGGATGCGGTTGAGGCAACGGTCGTTTCGCTTGAGAACTTCCCTTTGTTCAACGCCGGTTACGGTGCCGTATTCACCCACGAAGGCAAGAACGAGATGGACGCGTCGATAATGGACGGCAAAGCCCTAAAAGCAGGTGCGGTCGCGTTTGTTCGGAACGTGAAGAACCCGATCAAGCTGGCCAGAAAGGTGATGGAACGCACCGAACACATCCTGCTTGCAGGCGAAGGTGCCAATCTGTTCGCAGCCGAAATGGGCGTTGAGACGGCTCCTGACGAATACTTCTTTACCGAACACCGATGGCTGCAACTGCAGGAAGCGATCGCCGCCGGACGCGTCCAGCTCGATCACTCCGCGAAGCCAATAGGAACGGTCGGAGCAGTCGCCTGTGACCAGAACGGCAATGTCGCCGCAGCGACCTCCACCGGCGGCATGACCAATAAGAAGTTCGGGCGAGTCGGCGACACGCCTATCATCGGAGCAGGAAACTACGCGGACGACATATGTGCCGTCTCATGCACCGGCCACGGCGAGTATTTTATGCTGGGTGTCTCGGCATACGACGTTGCCGCAAGGATGAAATACAAGGGCGTTTCGCTGGAACAAGCTGCCCGTGAGACTATCGAACGCCTCGCTGAGATAAACGGCGAAGGCGGCCTCATCGCCGTAGACACGAATGGCAACGTGACCTTGCCCTTCAACTCAGAAGGCATGTATCGCGGATATATAACAGGCAACGACAATCTGATGGTGGTAGATATATACAGCTAGTGACGATCTACGATCAAAGATCCCCGCCATCTATTTCACCTCATCCGTCTGATTCTGTTCCTCCAGCAGCTTATCTCTGATCTCTTGTACGTAGGCGATATCATCAGGAACGTTATCGGCCAGCGTGACGACCAGCTCACCCTTTCGGGCGTTCTTTATCGCATGCTGAATCGAATCGCGGCTCTCCGGGATAACACGCACCTGCGGTTCATTCCCGCTCGTTGCGATACCTTCCTGGATCAAGGCTGCGATATCGGCAGCGTCACGGCCACGCAAATAGTGTCCGGCCCTAATGACGATGCGATCAAACGCCTCGCCGGCGATCTTTCCCATTTCCCGAATGTCATCGTCGCGACGGTCACCTGGAACGTTCATAACGACGGTTCGATATTTGTTGGGAAGCTTTGAGACAAACTTGGTGAGGGCACTGAATCCCGCCGGATTATGAGCGTAATCCATCAGGACGGTCGTTGTGCCGACCTCGATGAAGTTTAGCCGTCCGGGTGTCTGAGCCGTTCCTGCATTGAACGTCGTTAGCCCGACCCGAATGTCCTCGATAGAAACTCCATGGACGAAACAGGCCAAAGTCGAGGCAAGAACGTTCTGAACCATGAACTCTGCCCTACCACCATACGTCAACGGGATGTTAGTTACCTTTTCGACACGGACCTTCCATTTACCTTTTAGGATCGTGACGTAGCCGTTCTCGTACACACATGAGACGCGGCCCCGTTCGGCCCTTCGCTTGATGGTAGGGTTATTCTCATCCATCGAAAAGCAGACGACCTTGCCGTCCACAAGCTCTTTCATCTTGTAGACAAGCGGATCCTCGGCGTTCAGCACCGCATAGCCACGCTTGCCGACTGCTCGGGGAACGACGGCCTTAACGCGGGCAAGGTCTTCTAGAGTGTTTACGTCTTTCAGACCGAGGTGATCGGCTTCAATATTCAAGACGATACCGATATCGGCGTGATCGAATCCGAGACCTGAGCGAATGATGCCTCCGCGTGCAGTTTCCAGTACTGCAACGTCAACGGTCGGGTCCTTGAGCACGAGCTGGGCTGAGACCGGACCCGTGTTGTCACCCTGAACAATCTGCTGATTCTGGATATACGTACCGTCTGTGGTCGTAAAGCCGACCGTACGACCGCTTCCTTTCAAGATATGGGCGATCAGACGCGTTGTGGTCGTCTTACCGTTCGTTCCGGTGATTGCAAATATGGGGATACGAGTTTCAGTTCCAGGTGGAAAGAGCATGTCGATCACATGTTCGGCCACATTCCGCCCGATACCTTCGCTAGGCGAGAGATGCATGCGAAAGCCGGGGGCGGCATTCACTTCGATGATGCCTCCACCGCTTTCGTGCAGCGGTTCACTGACGTTTTGAGCGATGATATCGACACCAGCGACGTCCAGGCCGATGATCCGGGCGATACGTTCGAATAGGAAGACGTTCTCAGGATGGACCTCATCGGTAACATCGATAGCAGTACCACCGGTTGATATGTTAGCTGTCGTCTTTAGATACAGCCTTTCGCCCTTGGGTAAGACACTTTCTACTTCGTAGCCTGCATTACGAATGCATCGCAGCGTTTGATTATCGATATCTATCTGAGTGAGTACGTTTTCGTGGCCATACCCTCGGCGAGGATCAGCATTGGTCTCAGCGATGAGCTCCTCGATCGTCTGTTTACCGTCACCGACAACATTCGCGGGAACACGTTCGGCTACGGCTATTAGGCGATTGTTTACGACCAATGCCCGAAAGTCCGAACCGATGATCTGCTTTTCGACAATGACCCAGCGGGAATATTCCTGAGCTTTCTCGAACGCGACCTTTGCATCCTCAAGCGTCTTGATCCCGACAGTCGCTCCTTTGCCGTGATTGCCGTTCAACGGTTTAATGACCACCGGAAAGCCGACATTGCGGATCGTGCTTTCCAGTTCCTCCAATTCGCGGATCCGGAATCCTTTAGGGACAGGTACGCCCATATCGCCAAGCAGCTTTTTTGTTGCGTGTTTATTTCCGGCGATATCGACAGCGATCATATTCGTATTCGCCGTCGTCGTTGCCTGGATCCGTTTCTGATGAACACCGTATCCCAATTGAACAAGCGACTGGTCGTTCAAGCGAATATAGGGAATGTCGCGTGATTCGGCTTCTTCGATGAGCGAACCGGTGGATGGCCCAAAGCGAACCTCTTCGCGGATCTCTCGCATCTTCTGGATGTCGCCCGCCAGTTCTTCCTTTATTTCGTCGAGGGGTTTTTCTGCTGAGACATCAAGGAACAATCTGACCGCCGCCCGTGCCGCATAACGGCCAACCTCTTCTTCCTGGTAACTAAAAACCACATTATAAACGCCAGTCTCACTCGTCTCACGTGTTCGGCCGTATCCCGTGTCCATTCCGGCCAATGTCTGAATTTCGAGAGCAAAGTGCTCGATCGCATGACCTGCCCATGTTCCTTCGGTAACACGCCTCAGAAATCCGCCTTCTTCACCATAACTGCACCCGTGCTTGAGCAAGGTCGGAAGAACCTCATTCATACGGCCGTAGAAGCCATCGATCTTATCGGTCGGCTTCTGCTCATAATCGCCGATGTCCAGACGCATTATGATCAGCTTCTTCCAATATCCGCTCCAATAATTTGGCCCCCGAAGTGTGCGAATTTCCAGAATGTCCATATATTTCGACTTGCGATGCGAGTAAATTTAGCCTAGGTCAGGAAGTAAGAATTCTTGCGGTGGCTGCAGCGGGTGTCGTTCCAAATAGTCGTATTCAAGGCCGTCTCTTAAGATATGCATCTTCACACCACAAACGCTGAAAGACTCGTGCTCGGCGACCTCGGCGATCTCGTTATAGGTGATCGTCGATCCATCTACGATCGTTGCGGATCCCTGACCGAATACCTCAAGTTTGCCTCGGCCATCTAGGATAATCGCGGTATTCTCATCGATCCCGATCCCCAAATTGTAGGGATTGTAGGAGACGGCCGTTATTAATCGACTGATGCGACCACGTTCAGTGAAGTGTTGGTCGATAATGATGTTTTTCAGGAAGCCAAGACCCGGCGAAAGTTTCACGGCACCTTTATGCGGATGCGAGGTTGATTCACCTCTCACGATCATTGAGGTGCTCATTCCTGCAGCTCCCGCACTGGTTCCAGCCAAGATGACATCAGTCTCCCGCACCATTTTCCGAAGCTTCTCTGCAAACTTGGTGCCGCCGAGCAAGGATACAAGCCGCATTTGGTCACCGCCGGTCATAAAGACGCCTGTTACACCGTCGAGGAGTGCCTCAGGGTCTGCTTGAAATACATCCTGTCGCGATGTGGCCCTCAAAACCCTGGGATTCGCTATTCCTAAATTGCGAAATGCCTGCGTATAAACATCAGCTGCGAACTCGGGATAGTCCGACGCGACCGGCACGATCAAGACCTCGGCCTTTTCGCCACCGGCCAATTCAAGAAAACGCCGCAATATACGACGCTCGTTATATTTATCTTCTGCTCCGCCGATAACCAGCAGGCGGCCGCCGATGATCTCATGGTGTTGGGATTCAGTCATTATTTTGTTTGCTAGAATAATTTCGAAAAAAAGCTTTAGATAAAACTTATTTCATTAGCCTAATTCGGTCAAGAAAGTCTTTTATACCAGAAGTTAGACACTTTGCTTTTTTCGACTGATGACGCTGTGTATCTCTTGCAGACTCCTGACCTCAATTCCTTTTTGTGACTTCCTTGTCGCGATAGCTTCTACAAGGGCTTCGGCTCCAGTGATCGTAGTTACACACGGGACGTTGAATTGGAGTGCGGCCTTGCGGATCGCTTGCTCGTCGTAGCGAGACGTTTTCCCAAGCGGCGTGTTGATGATAAGCGAGATCTCGCCCTGGCGAATAAGGTCGGCGATGTTGGGACGGCCCTCGTTCACCTTGAACACGGTATTACATTCCAATCCAACTTCGCGAAGCCTGACCGCTGTTCCATGAGTCGCGACAAGCTCAAAGCCAAGCTTAACGAGGCGTCTGGCTAACACCGCTGCCTGGCCCTTATCTGCATTGGTCACAGAAATAAACGCCTTTCCGGCCATCGGTAGGGATATACCCGCACCTTCCATCGCTTTGCCATAAGCTTCCCCAAACGTCGCCCCGACGCCCATAACTTCGCCCGTCGAATGCATCTCCGGCCCGAGGATCGGATCGACACCGGCAAACTTCTTGAACGGGAAAACGGGCGACTTCACGAATATTTTAGGAACCGGCAAGATGTCCGGCAGACCAAAGTCCGCAAGTGATTTCGCTCCGGCCATAACCAGCGAGGCGATCTTTGCGATCGGGACCCCAGTCGCTTTGGCAACAAATGGGACGGTTCGCGAGGCTCGGGGATTTACTTCGATGACGTATACGCGATCACTCTGGATCGCATACTGAATATTCATCAGGCCCTTAACTTTCAAAGCTCTTGCAAGAAGTGTTGTATAGTGTTGGATCGTGTCAAGATGCTCCACCGGTATTTTCTGAGCCGGCAATACACTTGAAGAGTCGCCCGAGTGGATACCGGCCTCTTCGATGTGTTCCTGGATCCCCGCAATTACAACCGTATCCTCATCGGCCAACGCATCGACATCGATCTCGCCGGCACGTTCAAGGAATTTATCGATCAATATGGGTTTCTCGGGCGAAGCATCCACCGCCGTTCGCATATATTCATCGAGCGAGGCTTCGTCATAGACTATAGCCATCGCCCTCCCGCCAAGAACAAAACTGGGGCGTACGATTACCGGATACCCGATCTTTGTGGCTATAACCTTCGCTTCTTCGGGCGAAACCGCAGTACCGTTTGGTGGCTGAGGGATGTTTAGCTCTTGCAATAACGCTGAAAATCTCTTTCGGTCTTCTGCCAGATCGATCGAATCAGGTGAAGTGCCGATTATCGGAACGCCTGCGGCATGCAGCTTATCGGCGAGATTAAGCGGCGTCTGGCCACCAAACTGAACTATCACACCTTCCGGCCTTTCAACATCGACGATATTCATTACGTCTTCGAACGTAAGTGGCTCGAAATATAGCCGATCAGAAGTATCGTAATCGGTCGAAACTGTTTCAGGGTTGCAGTTGACCATGATCGTCTCGAAATCAGCATCCTGCAATGCGAAGGAGGCGTGGCAGCAACAGTAATCGAACTCGATTCCCTGACCGATACGGTTAGGCCCCGATCCCAGGATCATTACCTTCCTTCGATCGGTCGGTTCGGCTTCGCATTCTTCTTCATAGGTCGAGTACAGGTATGGCGTAAAGGATTCAAACTCTGCACCGCAGGTGTCCACACGCTTATAAACCGGAACAACTCCGAGCGACTTTCTGATCGAGCGAACGTTGAGTTCGGTCGATCCGGTCAAAAACGCGAGTCTTCGGTCAGAAAGGCCAAGCTCTTTCGCATGTCGCAAATCGTCCTCTGAATATTCATCGATCGACTTGTCCTGCAGGCTTTTCTGAAACTCCATGACCTGCGACAACTGATCAAGGAACCACGGATCGATCCTGGTCAGCCTGTGAACTTCGTCAATGGAATAACCGTTCTGCAGGGCGAAAGTTATGTAAGAAAATCGCTGCGAATTTGGCCTTGCGAGCTTTCGTTGCAGCTCTTCATCCGTGACGTCGACAAGCCTCAGCGGTTTAACTGCCTCAAGCGACCGTAGTCCCTTGAAAAGTGATTCCTTGAATGTCCTGCCGATCGCCATCACCTCGCCGACAGACTTCATCTGAGTGCCGAGAACATCTTCGGCACCCGGAAATTTCTCGAACGCCCATTTCGGGATCTTCGTCACCACATAGTCGATAGTGGGTTCGAACGAGGCCGGCGTCTTCTTCGTGATGTCGTTAGATATCTCGTCGAGCGTATATCCGACGGCAAGTTTCGCTGCGATCTTTGCGATCGGGAAACCAGTCGCTTTTGATGCTAGGGCAGAAGACCGCGACACACGCGGATTCATCTCGATGATGCGAACTTCGCCGTTCTCGGGATTTACTGCGAATTGAATATTCGATCCGCCTGTTTCGACACCGACCTTCCGGATACACTTGATCGACATATCACGAAGGTTCTGATATTCGACATCGGTAAGCGTCTGGGCCGGAGCGACCGTTATCGAATCGCCGGTGTGAACTCCCATCGGATCAAAGTTCTCGATCGAGCAGATGATCACAACGTTATCGTTTAGATCACGCATGACCTCGAGTTCGTATTCTTTCCAGCCGAGGAGTGATTCTTCGATCAGTATCTGCGAGACCGGTGACGCGGCAAGTCCGCTTTTTGCTATCCCTTCAAATTCTTCCGGATTGTACGCCGTACCGCCGCCGGTTCCGCCGAGCGTAAATGCAGGTCGGATGATAGCCGGATAGCCCGTTTTTTCGACAATTTTCTCGGCTTCTTCCCACGTGTGAGCAAATTCGCCCTTTGCCGATGGGATGCCAACTTCATCCATCGCCTTTCTAAATAACTCTCGATCTTCGCCGACCTTGATCGCGTCAATATTCGCACCGATGAGCTTGACGTTATATTTATCTAGAATGCCCTTTTCGAACAGTTCCACGGAGAGGTTCAGTCCGGTCTGTCCTCCGACCGTTGGGAGCAATGCGTCGGGGCGTTCTTTCTGGATGATGGCCGTCGCAGTCTCTAACGTTAGAGGTTCAACATAGGTGTGATCGGCGATCTCCGGATCGGTCATGATGGTCGCCGGATTTGAATTCACCAATACGACCTCAAACCCTTCCTGCTTAAGGGCCCGACAGGCTTGGGTGCCCGAGTAGTCAAATTCACACGCCTGCCCGATGACGATCGGGCCGGAACCAATTATCAGGATCTTTTTAATGTCGGTACGTCTTGGCATTCTGTTTTTGTCTGTTTTGAATTTTCCACCATAGTCGCAAACAATACAAACGACGACCCAAGATCAAGTGTTGTGAACTGGACCTTAAAAGAAAAAACCTGCGGCCGGCAAGATCAACCGGATCGCAGGATCATCGTAAATACTAAAGTTTGTTTGAATTGTTCGGAAGAAACCGGGATCAACGCCGCTGAGTTAATTACGGGGGCCCGACCATTCTTGCGGCCGGGCCCGTCGCTCGAATCAGAACGGAAGTCGAGGAACTTGCGGGACCTTCTGCCTGAACTTCCGTTTTGCCTCATCAATGACAATCTTGCCCGAAAGCACGTCATTGAGTCGGTTTGCCACGGTCGGATCAACCGTTTTGAGGCGGTCGAAAATACGGCGAGCATCACGCTTCTTCCCTGTCAGGTGATACAACTCGCCCAAATTATACAGTCCGAACGTATTGTTTGGGTCAATCGTTGTAGCCCTGATAAATGTGTTTACCGCGGCCGTCAAGTTGTTCGAGCCACGGTGTGTGAGTCCAAGCTGATTGACCGCATAGATCCAATTGTTTTCCAACGAAAGGGCATGATTTAACGCGACCGCGGCGGCATCGAAATCGCCTAAAGAATTGTTCGTCGCGCCCAGGTTCAGAAAGGCAGCCGATAGGTTAGAGTCCATTTCAACCGCCTTCTGGAAGGCGCTTTTTGCGGCCTGCAGCTTAACGGTTGCTTCGTCATTTTTTTCGTTCTCCATGTCGACTCGGGCGGCGTTATAACTTGCCCAGCCAACGTTGTTATGATCGACGGCTGTCGGACTGAGCTGTTCTGCGGTTCCGAGCCGGGCGGCAGCTTTGTCCCATTCCTTCGTCTTACCAAGACAGAACCCCCACTCACTATAAAGGTCCGGGTCGCCATCTATGCCTTTTTCATTTGCCGCTCGATATTGGGCATTTGCATCGGCAAACCTCTCCATTTGCCGGTAGGTACTCGCAAGGTGGGCGTGAGTTTTGGCGTTTGACGGGTCAAGTTTCAAAGCCTCAAGATATGCAACCTCGGCCTTCGAATAGTCCGCCCGGTTGTAATAGGCTACTCCAAGGTCGAACCAAAGCGGTGCATACCCCGCAGCACTCTCGGTGCCCAAACGAAGGGCCGCAAAAGCATCGTCATTTCGTCCCATTTTCTCCAGAAGTCGTGCCTTTTCATGATGGGTCGCACCATGCGTTGGATCGATATTAATAGCAATACTGATCGCCGAAAGCGCGTCATCGTCGCGTCCTTGGCGAGCCATTATCATTGCCCGGGTCAACCTTGATTCAGATGTAGCAACGCCGATCACATCTGCCTTGGCAAGATACATTTCGGCTTCCTCGTCATTGCCGGCTTCGGCGTGCGCCATGCCGAGCGGAAAATACACTGCCGAGATCTCCGGATCGATGGCAAGTGCCTTTTCGAAATTTTCAATGGCCTCGGTGTTACGTCCGTCTTCGTCGTGAATCTCACCTAACTTTACGAACGCAACATCGTTACGGGCATCAAGCTTCACAGCCTCGTTGAAATGCTCTTGGGCCACGTCGTTACGTTCGGCACCGGCAGCCTCGATACCTTGAACTGTCAGAGCTTCACTTAGACCATTTGTCGCCTCCGCGTTCTTAGGATTCAACTTTAACGCCTCGCGGAAGTTGGAGACGGAACTTTCGATCTCACCCTTTTCGAGTTGAGTTTCGGCTCGGGCCGTCAATACGTTCGATTGGCGAAGCCTGGCATTTCGTTCACGTGCGCGTTGTCTGGCGATCGCTGCCGCCCTTGCTGTAGCAGCATTTGCACGTTGTCGGCGTTTTGTTGCCGCCTGAGCGTTAATTCGAACTCGGTTTGCACTAGCGGTCGCTGCAGTTGGGCGATATGACCGAACTGCTGCAGCACCGGCCTGGGGTTTCTTGCTTGAACCGCGAAAAACGAAAACGCTGGTTCCGCCGGTTATATCCGAAGCAGGCACAATGTCGTTTCCTCGGACCATCGAGACGGCCGGTCCCAAAAACGACATAAATATCAATATCACCGAAAACTGCTTCCCAAAAACTTTAGTGCTCAACATAGACAATCTCCCCCAAAAAAGCCGTCGGTCGGAATGGACGATCACTATGGGACGATGTGAACGCAACTAATTTGCGGACAAATGCATAACCGAAGATCCTAGAAACCAAGGAAAACGGGCTCAGGTACAAGCTTAACGCCAAACCGGGCTTCAACCTCCTGAATGATCTCGTCCTTAAGCGAGATTATCTCAGCTGCCCTAGCACGCCCACGGTTAATTATCGCCAAACTATGATTTGCCGAGATCCCAACATTTCCCCGGACATAACCTTTTTCAAAACCCGCCTCTTCGATCAACCACGCAGCCGGTACTTTTACGTAACCGTCATCAGCTCGAAAGCTCGGCACGCCGCCTCTCATGTTCTGATTCAGCTCTGCATACTTCGCGATCGAAATGACAGGATTCTTGAAGAACGACCCGGCGCTACGCGAATTCGGGTCTGCGGCATCAATGACCATAGATTTTTTTCTTCGAATCGTGAGAACCGCATCGCGGATTTCCCGCAACGAGGGGTTTCGTTCGCCAAAGTGATCGATGAGGTCCTTATATGCCACTTTCGGTTCACCGTTGTATTGAAGCGCGAAAGTCACATCGGAAACAACATAACGGCCGCGCTCTGTTGTATTAAAAATACTCTTCCGATACAAAAATCGGCATTCAGAATTGGTTAGCTCCACGGGCGTCACAGTTTGCGTATCAATGCAGCGAACGGCAATTATTGTGTCGGAAACCTCCTGTCCGTACGCACCTACATTTTGGACGGGAGTCCCGCCAACAGAACCCGGAATGCCGCTAAGACACTCAACGCCCGCAAGTTGGTTCGCGACACAAAACTGAACGAGATCATCCCAACTCTCACCCGCACCTGCCGTAATTTTTCTTGATCGTTCTGATCTGCCACTGACATTTTGGGATCCAAGAGCGCGAATTCGTACTTTGGAACGATCGATCAATATGTGTACAACGAGTCCGTCAAATCCAGCGTCAGAAATCAGCACATTGCTTCCGCCGCCGAGGATAAACACCGGAAGCATCCTTAGTTTCGCGAACTTAAGAGCTTCTATTACGGCATACTCATCAAACGCACGCACGAAATACTTCGCCGGCCCGCCGATGCCAAGTGTGGTCATCGGACCAAGCGGTACGTCCGTTTCGAGCTGGATCGGATCAGTCACAGAATCGGGCATAAAAAAAGGGAGAAAGCCTATATTACTCTCTCCCCGCTAAATTGATAAGGACTGGTCCTAGCCTCGAACTAATCCGCCGGTCAGCGATTCGAGTTTCGCCGCTAGATCGTTTCTACCAAGTGAACGAAGTTTGCCATGTGCTTTCTTCACCTCGTTGATCTTTCCATTTTTGAATTCAGATCGGCCAAGGTTGAAATAAGCTTCAGCGAACTTATCGTCGCGGTCAACGGCCCGTTTGAACTGTGTCGCCGCTTCCTTAAAATTGCCGTCATTGAAATACGCAACGCCTAGTTCGTTGAGTGCGAACACCCAACTAGGCTCCTTTGCCACAACATCCGACAAAGTTTTAATCGCACCTTTATGATCACCCAGATCGGTATAGACCATACCTAGATTTAGTAGGGCTCCTTCGCGATATTGCGCATTTGACCCTATCGCTTGAAGCAGGTTGGTTCGTGCCTTCTCCAACTTGATTCGTCCTTCGTCCGTCTTCTTATCAAATATGTCAGATTTGCCCGCGTTATAATACGCCCACCCGAGATTTGCAAGATCAACGGTGTCCTTGCTTATTTGAGCAGCTTTTTCCAGGGCTCGAACGGCCACATTCCATTTGCAAGCGACGGCCCGTTTCATATTGACCTCGCACTGTTTTGCTATCGAGTAAGCTATACGGTTGTAGATGTCGGCCGTCAGTTCGCGGATCTCTACGTTTGTCGCAAAATCCGGTCGGCGTTCAAAGAACAGTACCGCCAGATTGTAGTTGCTCTCGGCCAAATTATATTTGTTGTTTGCAAGAGCCGGATCCTCGATCTGGCGATAGGCGTCGCCCAGATTTGCCACTACCTCGGCATTATCGTTTCGAAGTTTCTTAGCTTCTTCTAGAGCCTTGACAGCCTCGTCATACTTCTCCAGTTCAAATTGAGCGGTACCGAGGCCGTACCGTGCCTCGAAATACTTAGGATCGATCTCAAGTGCTTTCTCGAAATCCGCAACAGCGTCGGCATTCCTATCCAGACGCGTTAGCGATTCGCCTGAATAATAGAACGCCTTAGCGTTTGCCGGATCTAATGTCTTGGAACGTGAGAATGCCTGTAGAGCTTCCGCATTCCGCTTCTGCTGCAGCCTTACCAAACCAAGAAACTGCTGCGAAACCGGGTTGTCACCATCCGTGTTGACCGACTTCGTCAAATATTCGTCTGCTTTGGCAATATTACCCTGCTGATAGTAGAGGACGCCGAGCGGAACATAGATCTCTGTCAGATCGCCGTCGGCTTCGAGAGCCTTTTCATAGTTTGCTACAGCTTCAGATTCTTCGCCGCTGTCTGACTGGATCTCAGCCAGTCCAAAGTATGCCGGTGCATTCTTAGGATTAATAGTGAGGGCCTCTTCGAAGAATTTCATAGCAACAGCGTACGATTCCTGAGCCAAAAGCTCATTTCCCTTCAGAGCCAAAACTTCGCTCAATCCTTGGCGAGCACGCTCATTGGTCGCTAGCAGATTAAGAGAATCTCGGAAAAAATCGATCGCACTATCATACTCGCTGCGGTCAACATAATATTCACCGACGCCGGCAAAGAGCCGCGAAGCTTCGTCAGCTGGCATCACCTTAAGATCTATCTTCACACGATTCGGATCAACGGTTGCACTACGTTGTCGCCGTGGATTTGCTTTGGCGAGCAGGGTGTATTGCCTGTTTAAATTCCGAGCACTTTGAGCACGTTCGCTTGACGTTCGTTTTGACCTCGCCTGCGTAACGAATCGCTGCGAAACAGATTTAGTTCCGCCGCGAAAAATGAACACGTTCGTTCCGCCCGTAAGATCACGTACCGGCACAACGTTCTGTGCCGCAACTAGCGAAACACAAACAGTGGCCGCGAAAACCGCGCTTAAAACTAATTGCTTTCTTTTCGTACCTGGATTTAACGTTTTGTTGTTCATCGTTTGAAATATGGTTTTGAATAAGTTCGGTGACAACGTTCCCTTTCTTCGATGCCTTTACCCCAGTCTGACGTTTCCCCAGGCTCAATTTTGCTGATAATAACATACTTGCCCCGCGCACGTTTGGGTGGCTACGTCGCGAACGGTGCTTTTGAGAAGTGCTCACAAGCCTCGCGAGAGTCTCGAGAGTTCAGTCGCGGCGTTGGGGAACTCGGTCGGAAAAGAATGATCGTGAAGCCTATTCGCTCACGTTCGAGCCGCGAACCTTGTTTAGAATTTCGCGAGCCAACCGAAAAGGCGTGCGGTTTGAAAAACGGCGATATTTATCGTTGCTGCGAAGCGAGTAAAGATAGCCGAGATGATTGTTGATCAATCGCTCTACGATGTAGGGATGATCGTGTATCGGAAAGTCTCCGATCTCAACCGCAAATATGACGTGAGGCAGGTTATATGCTTTGAACCTAATACCTCTAGCCGTTAGATCCTCGAGCGCCTCAAAAATACCATTATATGTGATCTGCGCATCATGGAACATTATAAGCCCGCCATTGGGGTTCAAGATGGAGAGGCAAAACTCAAAATCACGTTTCATCGCCACATCCGTATGCTCACCGTCTATCAGGCAAAGGTCGGCCAGGAACCCGACCTCTTCCGGCTTTAACTCGTCTGTGCTCCCGTCAATCGTTTTGATCTTATCAAGGTTATCTGCGGCAACTCGCTTGAGATTTTCCATCATCCGGGCGGTCGAATTTTGCAGATATGTCCAATCAAACCCGCGTTCGTCGGGCTGAGTTTTCGGTCGTTTGTCGATGGAAACTACGCTTTTGCATTGCGGGTCGACCAAATGCGGCTGTATGCTGCCGCCGAGGTAAGAACCGATCTCAAGATAATTGTATTGCGGGCGATGATTTCGCACGGCCGTCTGGACCGACAACATCGACTTCTTGTCTTCTTCGGTCGTCTGGCTCGATATCTCGTCAAATATGCTTATGTCGAGAGTCTCGATCTTCTGTATTGCTTCCATAAATGTTCCGATATACCTGGCGTAATCTCAGACATTACCGAAATTTGTTTCGCGGGTAAAGCACCGCCGATTGTGCGAAGCCTTGCCGATTCCGCAAACGTAATATAAATTTAATGTTAACCAACAACCAAAAGTGTTTCGGTCCGGTTAACGGACGCTGCACCCTGCTGTCCTCTCGGCCCGAATCGCGGAACTTGGCTCTCGAATTCTATTGAAAAGGAGATCTTGCCGAAGATGAAAGCATTTACCACTGAGAACATCAGGAATCTGGCTGTCATTGGACACGGCGACGCGGGTAAAACCCAGCTAGTGTCCTCCCTGCTCTACGTCGCCGGAACAACACCACGCTGGGGAAAGGTCGATGAAGGTACGACTGTCACCGATTACGAAGACGACGCGATCGAAAGAAAGGTCTCCCTCAACAACAATTTCACCCACCTCGAATACAACGACTCCAAGATCAATCTAATAGATACGCCCGGATACGCCGCGTTTGTGTCGCACGCAAGACCTGCACTTCGCGTGGCCGATTGTGCGCTTGTCGTGGTGGACGGAGTCAACGGCATCGAGGTACAGACCGAAAAGACCTGGTCGTACGCCAACGAATTCATGCTCCCGCGGTTCATGGTCATCAACAAACTCGATAAAGAGAACGCCGATTTCGGCCATGCACTTGAGACCGCAAACTCCAGCTTTGCACGCTCGATCGTGCCATTTACGCTGCCGATCGGCTCAGAAGAGAATTTCAAAGGCATCGTCGATGTAGTGCATCAAAAGGCTTACGAATTCGACAGCAACGGCAAGGCAAAAGAGATCCCAATGCCCGAATCCGGTCGCGATGTTTTTGACCGAACCCGCGAACGCCTCATCGAGCTCGTCGCCGAATCGGACGATGCTCTGATGGAAAAATACTTCGAGGACGGCACCTTGCCCGAGGAAGACATCTACCCGAATCTTGCCAAAGCTATCGCAAAGAGCAAGCTCTGCCCCGTCTACGCAATGTCGTGCACAACTCTCGTCGGCCTGTCGACATTGCTTGACCACATCGTCGAATTTGCCCCAAACCCAGCAACGCATGAGGCCGAATACGGCTTCACTGACAACGAAATGTCCGGCGACCGCGTGCAACGCAAATATTCGAACGAGGAACCGTTTTCGGCATACGTTTTCCGTACGATCGCCGATCCGTTTGCCGGCCGCATCAATGTGATGAAGATCGTTAGCGGCAAAGTCACATCGGACGCCACCGTCTTCAACGCATCACGCGACACGCCCGAGCGCCTCGGAGCCCTGCACGTCATCTCAGGCAAAACGCTCGACAAAGTGAACGAAGCTCAGGTCGGCGACATCATTGCGGTCGTAAAACTAAAAGATACCCAGACTGGCGACACCCTCTGCGATAAGGCGAACCCCATCGTATATCCGCCGGTCGAATATCCCGAGGCCGCGATCTCCTTTGCCATCGAGCCCAAATCGCGCGCAGACGAAGACAAGATCTCCGTCGCGCTGCATAAGATCCTCGAGGAAGACCCGTCGCTTCACTTTGACCGCGATCCGCAGACGAAGGAGTTCATCCTGTCTGGCTCGGGCCAGCTTCACATCGAGACTGTCGTCAAGAAGCTCGCCGACCGCTATCACGTCGAGGTCGCACTTCATCTGCCGAAGGTTCCGTACAAGGAAACGATCACGACGACTGCCGAGGTTCAGGGCCGCCACAAGAAGCAGTCCGGCGGACGTGGCCAGTTCGGCGATTGCAAGGTCATCTTCGAACCGCTCGACCGCGGCAGCGGCTTCGAATGGGTCGATAAGATCTTCGGCGGCTCGGTTCCGCAGAACTTCCGCCCAGCGATCGAAAAAGGAATTATCGAGGCCGCCGCGAGCGGCGCCGTCGCCGGCTATCCGCTTGTCGATTTTAAGGTGACCTTAATCGATGGCAGCTACCACACGGTCGATTCGGACGAGCATTCGTTCCGAGCAGCGGGCCGCAAGGCTTTCCGTGCGGCGATGGAAAAGGCACGCCCGACGCTGCTCGAACCGATAATGGACGTCGAGGTTTTCACGCCGCTTGAGGTGTCGGGCGACATCATGGGCGACCTGAATAGCCGACGCGGACGCGTTGCCGGCATGGATATGCGTGGCAAGCAGCAAGTGATAAAGGCAAAAGTGCCCTTGTCCGAGATGCTCGATTACCAGTCGAAGCTCAATTCGGTCACGCAGGCTCGCGGCTCGTATCACATGCAGTTTTCGCACTACGATCCGCTGCCGCACAACCTCGCCCAGAAGGTCATCGACGAAGCCGTAGCCGCCGGCCGCGTCCGAGCCCACGACGACGACGATTAGTTTGGAGTTCCGCCTTCAGGCGGGCTTCCCGACACACAAAAAGCGTGGCCGATCATTCAGCCACGCTTTTTCACTCAATGCGGCCATGCACAATGAAACTTGTACCAGTTCGCGAATCCCATTGTATAATGCGGAGGACGGAGTGCCCGAATTATGAAACACGTGAAACTTTTGGCCCTCATCCTTTGCCTGGCCGCCGTATCATTCGCCCAAGAATCCAGCCGAAAGCTTGGTTTTGCAAGTTATCAGAATGGTGATTACGCGTCAGCAGTTGAACAGTTTCAGATCGCTCTTACGGAAAGTCCTGATGACAAGCCGTCGTGGCTGTATCTCGGCTTTGCTCACATGCATCTGAAGAATCGTAAAGAGGCCAACCGGGCATTTAATTCTTTTGGTAAGTTGCAAGGGCCAGCTGATCCCACTCACGACTTTTTCGATGAAAAATTTCGGATCACTTCCAAGCGTCCTGCTCGAACCACTGGTGTGACCGACAAAGCCGGCGGTGGCAAGGCAATGATCTTCGCTGAATTGCGAGCTGACGGCAAGATCGGCACAATCCATATCTTTCGGAATACTAAGCCCGAATGGAAAAGTGATCTTTTGGCGGCCGCGAAAAGCATAGGATTCGAACCGGCAAAAAAGAACGGAGAACATGTAACAGCGATCGCAGTCATGGAATACAGTTTCGAAATGTTCTGAAAACTTTACGATCGCATGAACGATCGTATAGCAAAAAGCGTGCCCGAACTATTCAGCCACGCTTTTCTCATATGAAAGGGTCGGTGCTCGAACTATTTCTTCGCACCGGCTCCTTTTCTGATGTTAAGTGGTTAAAACGGCCATCTGATGCCGGTGTTGGGACGGTTGTTGCGATCGTTGCGGTCGTAGCGGCCGTTTCGGTCATTGCGGTTGTGGTTTAGGGCTTCGCGATAACCTCGGTTATAGCCGTCTTGGTAGGCCCGGCGAAGTTCGCGCGTGTTACCCCAACCGCGATTGCGATTCTGGTTTCTGTTTCGATCGCGGCTGCGTGACGCTTTCCTGCCAGCCTGCATGCCTTCGCGGTAACCACGCTGATAGGCAAAGCGGATGCTCTGGTTGCCGTTGCGGTCGCGGCCATTGTAACGGTCGTCATCGTCATCGCGGTCGTAACGTCCGTTGTCACGGCGATCGTCGTCTCGACGGTCATCGTTTCGACGGTTGTCGCGGCCGCGGTTCTGTGCGGACGCCTCGGTGGCGGTCACAAGTGTAAATCCGAAAGCTAAAGCCATGCCAAGAGCAAGGCTGCCCATAATTCTTTTAATGTTCATCAAAGTCATATAATTAGATCCTCCGCGGCTGCGTGTGCAATGGCCGTGCCGTGCTCGTTTTGCTGGGACTTTTGATTTTTCTTTCGCAAAAGTCCGGCGATCCGCACTCATTGCGTATGTGCGGCAACACCTTTTGCGTAAAGGCGTGATATTATCTAGGCATGAAAACAGCTCGGATGGTTCACCTCGACGGCAAAGTCGAGCAGAAGCAGTTTGTCGGTTCGCCGAAGCCGCGACTCTTCTCGTATGAAAAAGGCGAAAACGGCAACATCGTCGGAAGAATGTATTTTGAACTCGATCCGGATCAGGATCTGAAGTCGAACGTAATTACCTACACCGAAGCCGCCGGCCCAAAGCCTCAGTAGCTTGGATCTATCACTTTACCCACGCGTCCCAAACCGCTTTCGCGGACTTCGCGATCACCGCCTCGCGCGTCTTTTCGTCGGCAGGTGAATTTCCAACAAAGACAGCGATAATGAACTTCCGGCCGTCCGGCATCGTCACGATGCCCACGTCGTTCGTGGCCGCCGTAACGCCGTCAACAGTACCGGAGGTCCCAGTCTTATGCGCGACCGGCGTTCCTTCAGGCAGCAAACCTTTCAGACGGTTAGGGCCGGTCCATGTTTCGACCATGAGTTTAAGTAAGAGATCAGCGTTCTCTTTAGAAAGAGGTTGATTGACCTTGTTTTCGGTCGCTTTATTCGATGCCTCGTTAATCGTGGATAGCAATTCTACTGCTCCCTTCGGAGTCGCCCAATTCTCGAATTGGCGTTCGCTGTTGTTCGAAAACTCCTTATGCGTATAGCGGACCTTCATCGAATCGATTCCCAGCGAGTCAACATAAGATTGGACCCCTTCCGCCCCGCCCGCAACCCTCTGCAAAACGTCTGCGGCCGTCCCGTCGCTTTCGGAAACTGCGAATGCGATTAGATCCTTGAGTTCGTGTCTCGACGAGAGTAAGTATCCTTCGGAGTGCTCGGCCTTATCGCGAATCGGCGAGTGCATCCCGCGGCGGATAAACTCATCTTTATCAATTGTGATCGTCTGATCTAAAGAAAGCTTACCTTCATCGACCTGCTTCAAAACCGCCATCGAGATCGGCACCTTAACGACGCTCTGCATCGCAAAACGCTCGTCGGCATTGACCGAAACGGTCGCGCCCGTTTCAAGCAGCACGGCATGGATGCCAACCTTTCCTTGGGCTTCGTCCGCGATATTGTTCAACTCTGCCGCAAGGCGTTCATCAGGAATTTCTGAAGGTGCAAGAATGTTTGCATTCGTCTGAACTTCGACATTTGAAACCGTTGCGGACGAATCGCCGCACGCCATCGAGAAGATAATACAAGCCGTAAAGACTAGGATCGTCGAGACTTTCATACTGCTAAGCGTTAGCGAGGAGCGTTCCGAATATCCCGACTGGTAATGAGTAGACAGCATCGCCGGTCGAAATGATCATGTTACCGCCGCGATCGAAGCAGAGGCCGACGATCCCATTGCCGGAAACAAGGTGTTTCGCAACTCCGCTTTCGTGGTCGATACTGAAGATGCCGCGGTTCCCTTTGTGCGAAGCGGCGACGTATACGTTACCGTCTCTATCGAATGCCAACCCCTGCGGACGGCCGAAACCGCGGAAATACATTTCGACGGCTCCACCCCGATCTACCGCGTAAATGGCATCGTAGCTCGAAAGTCCCGGTGCAGACACGAACAGTCGCCCATCCGGCCCGAATGCAATGTGATAGGCCGCGACCGATGGCTCGATCTTAGCAAACTCCTCGATCACACCTAGTTCCGGGACTCGATATATCGTCCCCGAACGGTCACCAACAAAAAGCACGCCATTCTTATCGAATGCAAGTCCGGTCGCGACGCCGAGCCCCGACGCGTACGGGATCGCCATTTCACCAGCCTCGATCATATAGACTTCGCCTGCCGCCCGATTCGAGACGAACATCTTTCCGTCCGGGCTGAACGCGATGCCCGTCGGATTCATCACCTCGACCGGCAATGCATCAAGATAACCATCCGGTTCGATTCGAAAAAGCGATGTCTCCTCCTGACGGCCCCGCGTTCCGGACCGCGTCGCGATAACGGCATCGTCTTTCGGGTCGACCGCCGGATTCGCAACGTTATGAAGTTCGGCAGCGATCTTGCGTCCGGCCAATATCGAGATCACATTGCTCGATTCACCGTTGCTCAATAAGAGAACCTCAAGATCTTCGCCCAGGCCTTCGGGAAGCCTGCCGATCACACGGACATCTGAGGCCGCCACAACACGGGCATCTTCTCCACCAATTGAAAGAAAATTTGTGGAGGACGGTACCTGAAACGCGTCCGTCGTGAGCTCGATCTCACCGCCGGCTATGAAATACGGCGGGGAAAATCCTTTAATAAATCCTGCTTTGTTCATTGTCGTGTAGTCAAAATAAGATTCTACGATTCAGGCGCACCATAGTCCACCGCACCTGATTCTACGAGGTCCGGGATCGATAAAGAAAGGTTGCGAATGATCTATTCGGCGGCGGCTTCGGCAACTGCCTCTACTTTGGATTTTCGCGTCCTCGGTTGAGCGGGAGTAGCGGCGGGACGTCCTGTCAGGCAGATCGAACTAAGCTTGATACGCTTATCACTGCCGGTCGCGGTGCCGTTATCAGCAAACTCGTAACCGAATGAATAATTGAAGTGGCCCGTCGCCAGACGTTTGCAGACGTCTTCCGGCAGGTGAAAAAGGAATGCATCCGCATAATGCCCTAAGCCTTCGTCGGCGTAACCGAGCATTTCGCCTTCCTCATTGTTCAAATAGACGGGAACCGACACGACTGCATCGCATCGGCCATAAAGATCGCCGAGGACATGTCGACGAGAAAGAGCAAGCGGACTGTGTGACATATTTATAATATTACCACGCTTTTCAGTCAGCGACACTGAAAAAGAAAATGCCTCCGACTTTCGTCAGAGGCACTGTCTTAAAACCAGTTGGTTTCAGCCGGTCGATTACCAGCGGTTGCTGCCGCCGCCGTATCCGCCGCCGCCGCCGCCGCCGCCGCCACGACGATTTCCACCGCCGCCGCCG
>JBGTKY010000035.1:0-24424 GCA_041744395.1 Pyrinomonadaceae bacterium
AAAAATTCGCTTGGGTTACAAGCGAATCGTAAGAAACTATGATGCAGTTTCTGGAAATAAAGATGGTATCCGGTACGGGATTCGAACCCGTGTTGCCGCCGTGAAAGGGCGGTGTCCTAACCCCTAGACGAACCGGACACATTTACAAGCGATCGACAGCACCCAAGTTAGCCGCCAGCCGCTTTCAAATAACTTTCCGCCATCAAAAGGCGAGCGATAAGAATACCAAGCCCATAAATTCATTGTCAAACGTGATGGTGTTTACCCGAGATCATTAGACACGGTTGCGACGAAGCATGTAACCGAATGCTATCGTACTACCTAACATCGAGCGTATGTTCCTATTATCAAAACCTAACAAGGCCGCGATCGACACTTTTCTCTTAACGTCGGCAGAACAGGATCTATCGTACCCAAACATCGGAGACACCATGAATCTTTCCGGTGCGCTGAAGGGCATATATAATGTCAATCACCATCAGATGGTGGTAGGAAACGGAGAGGGCGATTGGAAGCGGGCAATTGAAGCTGTTAGGCAATGGAAGATGTTCGACCTTCCGTGGGTCGAGCTTTGCTGGCCGGATGCCCCGATCGAGGACGGGGAAACCGTTGCAGTTTTGATTTGGCATTTAGGCTTTCACAGTCTCAACGCCAACCGAATTGTTTATGTAATCGATGAACCGACCCGGTTTGGCTTCGCCTACGGGACCCTCGCCGAACATGCCGAATCCGGCGAAGAGAGATTTATGGTCGAATTTGATCAGGTCACCGGCGACATATCCTACGACATTCTTGCCTTCTCGAAACCAAACCATTTTCTTGCGAACCTTGGTTTTCCGCTTACACGCTATCTCCAGAAACAATTTGCCTTGGATTCGATGTCCGCTATGAGGCGGGCTATAAAATAGCGATTCAAACGTCTCGTGCGAACTTGAATGATTTCGGATAAACTACCGCAAATGAAACGCGTTTTTCTTATTGATTCGATGTCCCATATCTTTCGGGCATTTTTTGCTCCGATGGGCGCTCGCCAGGAACCGCTTCGCAACAGCAAGGGCGAGGTCACGCAGGCCGTTTTTGTATTTACGAACATGCTGCGGAAGCTTATAAAGGACGAACGGCCGGATTACATCGCTGCGGTTTTCGATACGGCGGTGCCGACATTTCGTCATGAGTCCTACGCCGAGTACAAAGCAAACCGCGAAGACATGCCGGAAGATCTGGCCGCCCAACTTCCCTACATCGTCCGCGTTTGCGAGGCTTTTAACCTGCCGATCTTGAAATACGACAGATTTGAGGCCGACGATATCATTGGAACGCTGGCAAAAAAAGCGGCCGCGAAGAACCTCCAGGCCGTCATCGTTTCAAACGACAAGGACCTCTGCCAGCTTGTAAAGGACCCGCATGTCATAGCGATGCGGCAGAATTCGACGAACGTGAAACGAAAGGTTCCCGTTCCTCCGATCGAGTGGTGCGACGAAGCCTGGGTCGAGAACAAATTTGGGGTTCCGCCATCAAAGATAATCGACCTGCTTGGCCTGATGGGAGATTCGATCGATAACATTCCCGGCGCTCCCGGCATCGGCGAAAAAGGCGCATTAAAGCTCGTTCAGCAGTTTGGTTCGGCTCTTGAGGCGATGGAAAACGCGGACAAGGTCACCCACAAAACCTACCGCGAAAGCCTGCAGAACAATCAGGACATCATCCGCCAGTCGCTTGAGCTGGCGACGGTCATGTGTGACGTTCCGGTGGAACTCGACCTCGATCAGCTAAAGTTTCGCGAGCCGGATAGGGCAAAGGCCTACGAGCTTTTCCGCGAACTCGAATTCAACTCGCTTACGAAGGAATTTGGCGATTCCGCTACTCTATTTGACCTGCATAACGACGGAAACCCCGACCGTGTCGTACAAAAATACACGGTCGTCCGCACCCCGGTGGAGCTCGATCTACTGATCAGAAAGCTGTGGGAAAAGGAAAGCTGGGCGTTTGACGTTGATGATTCTAACGCCGGCGATCGGCACAGCGCCTTCGACAAGATTGCTCCGCTCGGCATAGCCATCGCGTGGGGTCCGGGCGAAGCTCACTATGTCGATCTCGAGAATTTCGAGGGCGGGAGCGAATACGCTGTCCGGATACTGCGTGATACATTCGCAAACCCGTACATGGTAACGGCCGCGCACGATTACAAGCGAAACTTGGGTGTTCTCCGTAAGATCGGCATCGAACCCGCCGAGGTGAACGACGACCCGATGATCGCTGCTTATCTTCTCGATTCGGGCCGGTCAAACTTCACGCTTTCATTCCTTGCCCAAAATCATTTGAATGCTTATCCGACCGTCGACCTGCCGGACGGCTTTCCGAAGTCCGGTTTCGAGGCCGCCGAGCGGGCTGATCTTGTTTATCAGTTGGTTACGCAGTTTCACACAAAGATCGTCGAAAATCAGCTATCCAAGGTTTATGACGAGATCGAACTTCCGCTCGAGGCTATTCTCGCAGATATCGAATCGGCGGGAATGAAGGTCGATGCCGAAGACCTCAAGAACTTTTCGGAATTCATATCAGGCGAACTCGAAACGCTCCAGGCAAAGATATTTGCTATTTCCGGCCGTGAATTTAATATCGGCTCGCCAAAACAGGTCGGCGAGATCTTTGCAGAACTAAACATCGCGACCGGCAAAAAGACGGCGACCGGGCAGATCTCGACCAGCAAAGACGTTTTGGCCGAGCTCGCCGTTGACTACGAGATCGCCCAACATATCATCGACTACCGCGAGCTGGATAAATTAAAAGCGACCTACGCCGACGCTTTGCCAAAGATGATCGGCAGCGACGGACGGATCCACGGTGTTTTGAACCAGACCGTCGCCGCGACCGGACGCCTTAGTTCGACTGAGCCAAACCTGCAGAACATTCCCGTCCGTACCGAACTCGGTCAACGCATCCGCAAGGCGTTCATACCTGAGAAAGGCAACAAGCTGATATCGGCGGACTATTCCCAACTGGAACTGCGTATCCTCGCCCACATTACAAAGGACCCGGTGATGCTCGAGGCATACCTGAATAATGAAGACATCCACTCTAAGACAGCGAGACTTGTCTTCGGCGCGACCGATGAAAAGGACCTAAAGGAAAAGCGTCGGCTGGCTAAGATCGTAAACTTCGGTATAGCTTACGCCGTCGAGGCGTTTGGCCTTTCGCAGCGAGTCGGCATCAGCAAGCAAGAGGCTCGCAAAGTCATCGACGATTATTTTGAGACCTACAAAGGCATTCGTGCTTATATGGACCGAATTCCCGAAGAGGCACGCGAAAAGGGTTATGTCGAATCGCTCTTCGGCCGCCGCAGGTACTTTCCGGGGATCAAAGATCGGAATTTCACGATCCGCTCGCGTGCAGAACGCGAAGCGATAAATATGCCGATCCAAGGCACCGCTTCGGACATAGTAAAGATCGCCATGATAAACGTTGCGAAAGCCCTGAAAGAAGCCGGCCTAAAGACCGAGATGATAATGCAGGTCCATGACGAATTGCTCTTCGAGGCGCCCGCTGATGAGGTCAAGGCGGCCACCGAGATCATCAAACGCGAAATGGAATCCGCCGCGATCCTAGACGTTCCGCTCATCGCCGAGATCGGGGCCGGTGACGACTGGATGAGCACAAAATAGTTGTTAACCCAAAACGAGAACGGATGTAATCGGAACCGATGCGGAAGCTCATACCATTTTCGATGCTATTGATTGGGGTCGCTAGTGGCCTTTTGTTTGCTGGCAGAACAAACGCACAGGCCAGATCCGACTCCGTTATCAATCTCGACCGCAAGGCAGACGTGCGTCAGGTCAAGTTAGACTGGGTATACAGCATCTACAGACTGAGAAGTGTCAGCGGACTAAAAGTACCAGTTCAACTAGCGGAATACAATGACAAAAAGGAGATCACCTTGTTTGTCGATTTCGGCAAGGATGGCTCGCAAATGCGAAAGTCCTTTTCGTACGACCCCGATTCCACAACGGTAACCTTCCTGGATCCGAATGGCGTAGGATCAGAGTCGGGGAGGCTTAAGTTCGCTCCCAACTCGAATATCCCGATCGAAACAGACCTTTGCCCGGAATACGTTGAAAGAAAAGAAGAAATATTAAACTCTTCGGACTCGCTTTCGGTTGAAACTTGTTCTGACGGATCGGCTAGGGCCACTACTTTGATCGAAAAGGATTTTAGGGGGTGTGTGATACGAGAACTCCGAACAGATGTGAAGAAAAGAACTTGGGAATACAGAATGACTTACAACTCGCAAAGACGCTTAGTTCATTTACTCTTTTTGGTTAACGATCGTAAGAATCCCACCTACTGGCAATCGGTTCAGTACGTTGACCATAAGTTCGATGACAAAGGTAATCTCATTAGCTACGTCAGCACATTACTAACATCTTTGACTGGAAACCATATCGTAGACCAACTTAAAGCTGAGATCAGTTACGAATACGGAAACAAAGTTTCTCCCTCGAATTAGCGTTCGTCGAATATCGTATTCGTTGCCAAGTAAGGATATTTCCTGACGCTTGTCGGCGAACAAACGTTCCTAATGAAAACCCACCGAACGAAAATAAAACGCCTTCCTGCTCGCGGGGCATATGATCGCGAAACGATCTACTCGATCCTCGACGAGGGGATGATCTGCCACGTTGGGTTTGTGGTTGACGGTCAGCCTTATGTTATACCGACGGGGTATGCTCGAATCGATGATCACGTTTTTATACACGGATCGGCGGCGAGCCGGATGGTGCGGAACCTTTCCGAAGGCATTGAGGTATGCGTCACGGTCACACTTCTGGATGGACTGGTGTTAGCTCGCTCGGCGTTTCACCATTCGATGAATTATCGTTCGGTAGTGATCCTCGGCAAAGCAGAGTTGGTCGAAGACATTGGGGAAAAGAACAAGGTACTTGAGGCGTTTACGGAACACATCATTCCCGGCCGGTGGCCCGAGATCCGTTGGCCTAACGAACTGGAACTGAAGGCCACATCGGTGCTGAAGCTCGCAATAGACGAAGCCTCCGCAAAGATACGGACCGGCGATCCGAAAGATGATGAAGAGGATTATGGGATGGATGTTTGGGCAGGAGTGATACCCCTAAACATGGCCGTTGGAAGTTCCACGGCCGATGCCAGATCAAAACCTGAGGTAGAGGTTCCGAATCATGTGAAAAACTATCGTCCGCCGAGCTGATCGACCGGTACTCGCGAATAGCCGACCGGTCGCTCGCGATACCACGGCACCTGAAATCGCAGCAAATTTGCGATCGTCCGCATCGGATTCAGAAGCATCCTCGCAATCACTTTCATTGTCCATCCACGTCTCTCCCACTTGGAGATAACGTACCTGTCGAGAGCTTCTTCAGTGACCAGCCACGCCGTTCCGACAGTCGGTGTGATCACAAGGTCAACGTAACCCATACCGCCATAGAGACCGACATTACCGATCGAAGATTGACTGATCGGCCCGAGCTCCCACTGAGTACTCCAGGCCGTAGACCACACGAAGGCTATCAGTCTGTCATGCCAATATTCTTTCGACATGCCGAAACGTTGATTCCTGGTACGCGGCTGATTCTGCAAGTAGATAAATCCGGTCAAGGCACCCTGCATAGGGTGAGCAATATAATTGGTGAAGAATTTATTGCCGTCGTCCCAACCGTCGAGGCCTTTCACCGAATTCCAGTAATCGCGAAAAAACGGCCCCTTGAGGGCACGTCGCGTTTTTTCCTGAAATCCGATCGCGTATCCATGCTGGATCGCCATCATCATGAATGATTGATAGATCGCCGGCCGCCACTGGAAACCTTGATCGGTGGCAAGATCTTTGGTCTCATCAATTAAGTCGTTTCTTGGCGGAAGATCGCGCCGGCGTTCGTCACTCCGCTGCCAAGTCAACGATCGATTCAGATCATTGTCGTTTTGAACATTCTCGGGGACATAACGGAACGCCGAAGGTGAGCCCAACTTACCTCTTTGAAATACGCCGTCAGAGTAGTCAATTTTGAATTCGAGGTTAAACGGGGTGAGCGGCTCCGTCGTTAGGCCTGAGACGTCAAAAAGCTGGTCGTCGGCTAGATGGCCTGTTCCGAAAACAGCTCTCCGCGATTCCTCGATACGCTTCTCAAGCGAAGTCAATACGTAAGGTTCGTCCGAAGAGGCCTTTTGCCTTTTTTCGGCGCACACCGCGTCATCGGGCAGCTCTCCGCATAAGCTCACGGCGATCGGATCCTTTGCCGCGCCGAAAATTGCAGCTGAGCTGACCATCACTGTCGCGAAAATAGCCCGAAGGAGAATTTCTGTTGAAGTTTTCATCAGTTCTCAACCGAACCAAACCTACGGTTCGGGGAATCAAGATCAAACGATTTTATTATTGGTCGCTAAGCATTCGGAAGGGGCGAGTTTGTCGAATACCGAAAAGTTTTCAGGAACCGTGGCCGAGCTACGTATTTTGGTGGAGATGAGGGGGATCGAACCCTGACCTCGTCATTGCGAACGACGCGCTCTCCCAGCTGAGCTACATCCCCAAACCTAACGACATAAGATAATGGGAAATGGGGAAAAGCTCAAGCTTTAATGAACGCCGGCCGGCAAAAGCGATCCTTTTGGATCGGCAACGTATGCGTATCCGTCTTCGATCTTGCCGATCATTCCGTGAAAATGGATCTCCTCTCCGGAAACGACGACGACCGCATCGCCGGGGCTGACCTGCTTGTCGTCGACCGCGAACTTGATGATCGTTGCGTTGCCGTTCTCATGGGCCACGGCCTCATACTCGAACGTTGCCGCATCAAAACTTAGTGTCTGTGAAAATGAAACTTCCATTAAATTACTCCGATACTTCCGAACAAAGACTTAAGTCTAGCCGTCCGTTAGCGTAAAGTCCAAAGCAATTGCGTCGTGATCGGACAATGGCGTCCCGTTTTCGTCAATCAAATTCCCGATGGTTTGGGCCGCTTTTGGGCCAGCGGGTTTGATGCCTTTGCCGGCGAACCAGTCCAATCTGCCCGAGACGCTGCCGCCGACGCGGTTTGCGGCCCAGAAGATGAACGGGAAGCACCATTCCGGCACCCAGTCGCGAAGGTTGGTGTTTTTCTCGATACTCTCGACGTGATAATGCAGCGTACCGGTGCCAAGGTTGTTGAGCGACCGAAAAGCGTAGCCGCGCCGCTCAAGGTCGGTAAACATCGGGCGTTCGAAATAGCGTTCGGGATGGGGAAGGTGATTCTTTGCGACATTTTTCGGCCCCATACAAACGCGCCGCCAGTATCCCATTATTGCCCGGGTTGAGCTTTGCGAATTGAATGTCGTCGTGTTCCAGTCGCCGCCGATCAGGCTCGGCAAAGCGGGCAGAGTATCGAGATGATCGAGAATAATTTTCATCTGCATCCGCCGATGTGCCCGTGAACAATGTGCGTCCAGATGCACGGTCACGGCACGAAACGTCCCTGCCGGATGTTCGATATCGGCGATCAACGCACGCAGCCGGCCAAGCCGCTTCTCTTTGCCCCACATTTTGTCTTTGCCGTTTGGCAGCGGAATGGCGTGGACGTTCCGCATCGGCCATTTCGAGAACGTCGCCAGCCCGTGGATAGATCGTGTATTCTCGCCCTCGGCCTCGGCCTCGACGCCGCTTCCCTTCTGCAACGCGATATAAACCGGAGCGAACGCGTAATTCATTCCCAGCGACCGTGCGATCTCCTGAGCGACGAACCGATTCCCGCTTCGGGCCATTCCGTGATCAAGCTCTGTCAACAGTAAAAGGTCTTTGCCCGACAGGTCGTCATGCTCCGTCAAAGCCGTCACGATGCCGTCAAAAATACTGCCCCGCTCGATGTTCCACGCCAGAGCCCGAATGTCAGAACCGGAGCTCCCCTCCTGCCTGAGGAGGGGTGGCCGCAGGCCGGGGTGGTGGGAGGCGACTGGGTTCTTCTCAACACCGCCGAGAGACGCCGTCGTCTCCGACACGACCGCTTTCAACACGCGTTCGGCATCCTCACGGATCTCCGCCCACAACGCCGACGCCTCCAATTCCGCCGTCGATTCAAACTTAAGAAGCTCCGCAAAATGTCGATTCAGCCCATGCTGAAGCACGCCCGGCGAACTATCTGTCTTTGCATCAAGTGTCTTCATCTAAGAACAAAGAGAATACCAAATGCCCCCAACCACTTCACCCTCTCCAGCGTCCATTCAGCGGGGAGCATGATATTCTAAGAATCAGTTTGAGAACGCAGTCGTATGAACAAAATAAAATCGATACTTTTGCTTGCTATGGCGTTGTCGGCCGCGTGCGTTCAGATGATCAGTCACAATCAGGATATCGCGGCATCCTCGGCAGTGGAATTCATGAATTTGGCATTTGTCGATAAGAACTTTGCAGCAGCCTCCCAGAAACTTGCACCAGCCTCTCGAAATGCCCAGTCGGTAAAAGAAGTCGAAGATATGGCAACCAGACTACATCCGAACGGTGGGCCGACAATGATAAATGCCGTCGAATACGAACCTATACCGTCACAAAAGGCGATGCGCATATTTCTCGTAGGAGAAAACAACGACGGAACGAAATACTTCTACATGGTTGTTATGCAAGGAACTGTTGAAGAAGGGTACGGTCCATCTGAGATTCACCGGAAAGACGACCCATTCCCGCCATCATCAACACGAAAACCGCTTCCGATCGTCCGCACCAACTAACCAAGGGCCGTTCAATCTACTCGCCAACCGGCAATTCAGATTCCCAATTTAGCAAACAATTGGTTTAACGAGGTAACCGGGTCATTTAACGCTTTAATTAGCTCGTTCAACGCAGTGAACGGGATAATTACCTCGATAAACCCGGGGTTTGACTCCTTAACCGGCATTTATGCCACGCCCAACGCAAAACATTCCGAATCTATCGTCCTTTGTAGGCAAATAAAAACCACATAAGGAGTTAAATCATAAAAGGAAAAGACTTATATCAATTATCGGATAGAGATCTGATCGCGGAGCTGCGGGTTTTGCAGACGGCGATCGACGGAAATGAGGCGGATTATGGCCTTATATTGGGCGATACGATCGGGTTTACGGCGAATATCGACAGTTACGAAACGACTGTTGACACGCTTGACACAAAGCGAGCCGAAGAAGCCGCCGCAAAGGGAGGCCGCGACAACGGACGCGGCGTCACCGTCGAAAACGCGAGCTTGTTGATAAAGAAAATTCGGCTGCATGTGGGGAACGATCCGGAGAAACTGGGAGCGGCCGGATTGTATGTTTACGACACTACTTCGTCTGCGTCTCCGGCTCCGGAATCGGTGCCGTTTGCGTTGATCGACTACGGCATTTTACAGCATACGATCAAATTCCGCGACGCCCGACAAACGCGGCAAGCCCGCCGGTATGCTCGGCGCCGAAATTTGGTCAAAGGTCGGCGGCCCGGCACCTGTCTCCGACAGCGATTACTCGATGGTAACCCTCGACACCGCCAGCCCGCACGTCATTTTCTATCAAATGGAAGACGCCGGAAAATCAGTCTGGTACCGCCTCCGTTGGGTATCAAAATCCCAAGAAAAAGGCGGCTGGAGCGAAACTGTCGTCGCCACCGTTAATGGCTAAGTTCTAAGCCGTCGCTTTCACATGAAACCGGCGGCTTTTATTTTGGTTTCTTTTCACTCGGGGATTTTTGCAGGTAGCTTTCGTTAAAAATAAACTCCATCCGGAGAGGAACATTTCCGCTATTTAGAAAAAAGCTTCTTACTTCGACCGTGCCAACCGTCGTGCCCCGCTTATAGCGAACAGAGGCAAGTTTAAACTCGGCAGGCGTGAGCTTAAAGCCTTCCGCCTCAAGTCGTTTTTGCATAATCTTAGCAAGAGCCTCGTCAAAATTGAACATCGAGTAATCTTCCTTTACTTTTCCTATTTCAATCATCCAATGGCGTGTAAGAAAAACGCGCCCTTGAACAATGGTCCATTGAGCAGGCCCACCGCCAGCTTCGATCGAATCGATGTTGTTGCCGGCAATCTGCGTAACGAGGTCGGGCCTACCTTCTTCAAAATCCAATCCGCCCAGTTCGAGTATGAATTTGCTCGCTCCTTGCGGTACTGGACCGGTTTGACCAGATACCGCAGTGGCTAGAAAGCAAATAGCTATAAACCAAATTAGTTTCTTCATAGATTGCTCCGTGCGGGCTTCTGCACTGCTCGTTTGTTAGTCGTCGTACCGTTCCTTGACCGGGGCGACGGCCAGGAAGTCTTCTGAGATGCGGACGGTGTAGGTGCCGAGTAGCTCGTCGACGCGGCTGTGCTTCTGCGAATGAAAGATCAGGCCGATATGTTTTGGCTTTGATACGCGATATGCGATCTCGGAATCGGAATAATGCGAGGTGTCGGGCTGGTCTTGATTTGCGAGGGCAAGCGCGACCCCGGCGTATTCTTTCCGCAGCTTCGGAAGCTGGTATGGCCGTTTTTCTGTCTCGGTCTCGAGCTTTGCCCATTCGCGCCAGAGGTTAAAGTTGCACGCGTGCTCCAGCACATTCGCAATGTAAGCCCCGCCGACGCGGCACGCAACCTCAAGCAAATAGAATTCGCCCGTCGCCTTGCTTTGAAGAAATTCGGCATGTGCGACGCCCTGTTCGTATTGGAACGTCTTCAAAAGGGTTTGATTCAGCTTTTCGAGCTGCTTTCGTTCTTTCGAACGATACGAAACGATCGATGATGTAAACACGCCGCCGTAGTGCGACACGTTGAAAGGAGGCGTGCCGTACTGGCTAACACCGCACGCCGCGACCTTGCCTTTATGGACGACCGAATCGACGTGAAATACGTTACCCTCGATAAACTCTTCGATCAGGAACTGCGACGGATGGTCGCGCCAGTTATTTCGCTCGTCGAGGCCGCCCAGCACCTGCCAAACCTCATCTGGAGAGCTGCATTTGCGAATGCCAAAGGCAGAGACCTCGTGTCTCGGTTTGACGATCACCGGCATCGGAACGCGGTCAAGAAAGTCGTTGATCTCGTCGTGGTTGAACGCCGCGATGTATTCCGGACAAGCGATACCCGCCCCCGCGGCGATGTTTCGCATCGCAAATTTATCGCGAAAGCGTAGGGCATGAGAGCTTGTCATCCCGCCGAGCTGCAAATGTTCGCGTGCCTTCGCCGCGGTCAAAACGTCGAATTCGTCCAGCCCCACAACGCGGTCGACCGCTCGATTCCCGGCGATATTAGTCACCGCACGGACGTAGTCGTCAGGTGTTGCATCGTCTTCGACCGTCTTAACGTCATTCAGAGCGGTCCACGCCCACGGCTCGTCGAGCAGCTTTTTTCGCGTCACGAGCGAAACGCGCCAGCCGGCGGCCTGGCATTCTTCCAAAAACTCGTTTCCCTTTTGTTCGCTTGCGATGCAGACAATATGTTTCGTCATATTAAAAACGACGCTCGGTCGCTACGCCTTCTTCCGCAAAAACGCATCGATGCTCCAGTCGCCCGAGCCTTTCAACAAGAACATTATTGCGATGAACAAAAAGAGAAACGCTTTCTCCTGGATATTAAACGGGTCCGCGGCATGAACTCCGACCAATGCGACCAGCATCGTCATTGCGATAAAAAAGCTGGAGATCCGCGTAAACAAGCCCAGCGCAAGCAAGATTCCACCGGCAAACTCTGACAAACCCGCTGCCCACGCGAAAAAGCTCGGCGCCGGGAAGCCGATCGAGCCCGCGCGTTCGATCAGGCCTTCGCCCGGCGGCATCTTTCCAATACCATGCGCGAACGCCATTGCGACTCCGGCAAATATCCGTAAAAGTGCCGTTCCGGCGTTTGCAGTAAAAGATAAACCTGACTCACCGCCGAAAAGTAGCTTGTTCAGCATCAATAATTCCCCCGTGAAGATTTTATTTTGTCGTAAAAGAATGGCACACTTTAAGTTCAAAGACAACGCAGAAAAAGTTGTAGGAGTGCGAATTATGCCTTTTACTGCAACCGTTTGGAGAAATAATGGGCGACATCGACATAGCCGTTTTAGCTAGCCATCTGATCATGTTTCTGGTGGTGCTGCTGCTTGCCGTCTCGGTTCACGAGGCGGGCCACGCATGGATGTCGCATAAATTCGGCGACGACACGGCGTACATGCTCGGCCGCGTTACGCTCAACCCCGTCGCCCACACCGACCCGATCGGTACGCTGCTGATCCCGATCCTCGGCTTTGTTTTTGGGGCGATCGGTGGTGCGGTCGCGAGTGTGCCGCTTATCGGATGGGGAAAACCGACGCCGGTCAACCCTCGCAATTGGACAAATTATAAATTAGCGAATGTGATGGTCTCGATCGCGGGAATAGGCGCCAATCTGATCCTGGCGACCATCGGCTTTATTATTTTCAAGACATTGCTGGAAACCGGAGCCGTAAATGCCACAAACGTGACAACAGGGTTGGTGCAGCCGCTCGTGATCTTTCTCAATTACCTTATAATGCTGAACGTCTCGCTAGCGGTCTTCAATCTGCTGCCATTTCCGCCGCTTGACGGCAGCAAGGTGCTCTCCACATTCCTCCCAGACAGTTTTCAACCGGTCTTTGAGATGTTGGAGCAGTTCGGTTTTATGATATTGCTTCTCCTCGTATACATGGGCGTCATCGGCATAATAATCCGCCCGTTCTACAGGCTCGTCCAATACCTCCTCTACACGCCCTGGTTCTAAAATGAAAAAGCGCATTTTCAGCGGAGCTCAGCCTACCGGGCAGCTTCATATTGGTAATTATCTCGGTGCTCTCAAGAATTGGGCGGCGTTGCAGGATGACTACGATGGCATCTACTGTATCGTCAATCTGCACGCTATCACGCTGCCACAAGACCCGAAAACGCTTCGGCAGAAGTCGCTTGACCTCGCAAGGATCTATCTAGCCGCCGGCATCGATCCCGAAAAGTCGACGATCTTCATCCAATCCGACGTCCCCGAACACGCCGAACTCGCCTGGGTGCTCTCCTGCATTGCACGAATGGGCGAACTCGAGCGCATGACGCAGTTCAAGGACAAGGCAGATAAATTTGGGTATGAAAGCCTTGCCAAAATGGCAGATGATTTCTTCCGCGGTTCAAGCGAGAAAGTTGACGCGATTTTTGCAGGCATATCGATTGAAGAAAGCCCTTTTCAGATGTTAACTCGCCGATCAAGAGCTCAGAGTGCAGGAGTTGGTTTGTTCACTTATCCCGTGTTGATGGCGTCGGATATTTTGCTGTACCAGACCGATCTTGTGCCGGTCGGGCAGGATCAGAAGCAGCATCTTGAACTTACGCGCGACCTTGCCGAGCGTTTCAATCGCGACTTCGGCGAGACGTTCAAAGTGCCTGAGCCTTACATTCCGAAGGCCGGGGCGAGCATCAAATCGCTGCTCGAACCCGAAAAGAAGATGTCGAAATCGGACGACAATCCGAACGCGTCGATCTTCCTGCTTGACGACGCCGATACGGTCACCAAAAAGATCAAGCGCGCCGTCACCGACAGCGGAACGACGATAGAATTCGACGAATCGCGGCCCGCGATCCACAATCTGTTGACCATCTATCAGCTTCTGACCGGCAAATCCGCCGAAGAATGCACCGAGCATTTCGCGGGCAAAGGCTACGGCGCCTTCAAGACCGAACTAGCCGAAGCCACCGTCGAATTCCTCCGTCCATTTCAGGATCGCGTCAAAGACTACGACGACGAAACCCTAAACGATATCCTCGCCACCGGCGCCCAAAAGGCTCGCGGTATCGCATCGGAAACGTTGCAAAAAGTTTATGAAAGAATGGGAATCAACTCGTAACCACCCAAATATTTGGTTTTGCTCGATTGCATTTGCACTCGTCGCCTTTATGCAGATCGGATGTACTCGTACTGATCTACCTGCAATATCGAACGACCTAGCGGTGAATTCCTTTCCGACCCGGGAACCATCCGTCGAGCCAACTCCGCCCGAAAACTGGAACGATGCCTATAACGTGTTAAATGGAGTTAGAATCGCTTCCTAGTACGCTGAGTTAAAACAGAATTTCGGCAATCCACTTTCTGAAAAACGCGGAGGCGAGAACGCCTGCGGTTCCGCCAAAACGGTCGCCGCGTACAAAGGGATCAACTTCACATTGGATGACAATGGAGAAAGCAATCTCATTGTTCTCATAGAGATTACATCGTCAGAGTGGGAAATGACTCCAGGCGTTAGAGTCGGCATGGATATCGAACAGATTCGAACCATCATTGAAAGCGCTGGTATGCATAGAATAGACGAAGCTGAAACGCTTATTTATGCGGATGGTAACGGTTATCTTACGTTTCAATTTGCCGGCGGGAAAGTTGCCAATATCACTCGCGACTTGAATCTTTGCTGATTTCCCCCGGAGTATTCCCGAGGTGGAATCCGGTCTCGATGATCTCAAATGGAACTTACATTCCAAGCTGGCCCAAAGCTTTAAGCCTACAGAAATTTAATGGTAGGTCTCCCGTCGTATTTGCTCCAATACTGGGCAAGGAGGAATGATATGGGGTCGATCTCAAAAAGAGCTTTACCATTTTTGGTCGCGATCGCGACTGGCTTCGTAAGTGTCGGCATCTTCACGCCTAGCCCGATAGATCCGTCTCTCGAAGTGCCGGTCGGACCGAACCGCGTCATCGAAACGGAGAATCTCAGTAATCAGAATTCGAAAGGCCGACTTTGGCCGGCCGGTGTTGAATCTGATGCCGTGGTATATGAGATCTGGCGATCATTCCAGAATGCAGTGGCAGCGGATGATCGCGACACGGTCGCGTCTTTGCCGAGCTATCCTTTTCGTGTGAATTATCCGACAGATAATTTAGATGCAGATTATAGAAGAATTCCAAACAAGCGGGCCTTTCTCAGAGCGTACGACAAAATATTTGACGACAATATCAAGCGATTTATTGCGTCAACCTTCCGTTCGGACCTTTGGGCAAGGTACGATGGAATTCTTACACCCCGAGGCGAGATCTGGATCGGTGTTCACTGTATTGGGCCCGGCCGAAACGATTGCTCGACCGGCCATGAAGTGAAGATCCGCACCATTCACGGGAACTCCGTCTTCATCGACCGTAATGATCCGGCAGATCAGCAATAACCAATATCACCATTTACGAAAAACTTACCTTAACGACTTGCCGGAATTGGACAAGCTGTTTTTGAAGATCAAGAATTATTTAATTCCGACACGCTTGATGCTAAACTTCGCATTAGGTGTACACGATGCAGAATACAGTTGAACTAACGCTAGACCTCCCGTCCAACATAACGAAAGACGAGACTCAGACGCTGCTTGCGATAAAACTCTTCGAAACGGATCGCGTCTCGCTCGGCCAAGCCGCTAAACTGGCGGGTTTTTCGAAACGAGCATTCATCGAGATATTAGGCAAGCATAATGTCCCCGTGATCGACTATTCCCCGGACGATCTGCGTGAGGAGCTTGGTTTGTGAAAGAACCTATCGTTTGTGACAGTACTTGCCTGATCGGGCTGGAGCGTATTGGCAGACTCGATATCATCACTTCCCTCTTTGAACCGATTTGTGTGCCGCCAGCTGTCGATGTGGAATTTAACCGCCAGTTTGATTGGTTGCTACCCGAGACCATCGATAACCCATCTATCGTAACCGTACTCGAAATGTTAGTTGACTTGGGCGAAGCCGAAGCTATCGCTCTTGCCAAAGAGAAAGATTTCCTTCTTGTTACCGATGACAAACAAGCGAGAGCCGCAGCGAAACGGCTTGGAGTAAAGGTGATCGGGACCGTCGGAGTTCTGGTTCGGGCAAAGAATGCCGGAGTGATAGATGAGGTAAAACCGATAATCGACCAACTTGCCGCGGTTGGATTTCGCATTGGCCGACTGCTGCGAGACGAGGCGTTACAGATCGCCAGAGAGCTAGACGATTAGCCTTCGACGAAAGAATTATGCAAAAAATCACAGTTTACGAAAAGCCGACGTGCAATACTTGTAAGAATCTGGCGGTCCTGTTGAAGGAAAATGGGATCGATTTTGACAAGCAGAACTATTTTATCGAGCCGCTGACCGCAGACGATATAAAGGATTTACTGACGAAGCTGCAAGTTCCGGCGTTCGGGCTGCTGCGGACTAAGGAAAAAGAGTTTAAGGAACGCGGTTTTACGGCGGAAACGCCGAAAGATGAAATAATCGACGCGATAGTCGCGAATCCGGGGCTTCTGAATCGCCCGATAGTGGTCGTCGGCGACCGAGCAGTGATCGCACGTCCGATCGAAAAGGCTCTCGAACTGTTAAAGAGCGATTAGCCACAGAGGACACAGAGATTTTTGGGGGATCAATAACGATTCCTGAAAAAGAACAGAGATTGCTGTGACGTGAGAGGCGATTGAAGTTAAAATATCAGCATGGCCTATACGAACGGAAACGGCAACGGACACGCTCCGACGCCAAAGAATGTGCTCGGCGGCGAGATGGAAAGCTGCTGTACCGATCCGATGACCGGATTTTATCGTGACGGATATTGCCGGACGGGCGTTGACGACACCGGACGGCACACTGTCTGCATCGAGGCGACGGACGAATTCCTTGCGTTCTCGATGTCAGTCGGCAATGACCTTTCGACGCCGCGGCCGGAATGGGCTTTTCCCGGCGTCAAGCCCGGCGATAAATGGTGCCTATGTATGCTCCGCTGGCAAGAAGCTCTTCAGGCTGGGATGGCACCGAGTGTCCACCTGAAGGCAACGCACCAGAACGCCCTGACCGTCATATCGCTTGATGATCTGAAAGCCCACGCGGTGGAAAGTTGAATTGTTGGAAATGTGAAAAGGTTTAAAAGTCTGAAGTTCGGCCGGCACGCCCTATAGAGTACGGTCTTTTCACGGTAGATGTGATTGCTCCCGCTGGATCAGCGTAAACGTTTTCACCCTTCCACATTTTCACTTTTGCCTCTTGCTTCATGACTACCATCGAACATCTTCGACAGCTTTTTGCTTACAACGACTGGGCGAACAGGCGGATCGTCGTGGCGTTAAAGGCAGCGGAGTCACCGCGATCGGTCGAGATACTCGGACATCTGATCACGACCGAGGTCGAATATTTTGAACGGCTTTATGGCAAAGATTCGACCGGCTTCGAGTTTTGGCCGAAGCTCACGCTCGACGAATGCGGCGAGCTCGCCCGCGAGACTGCCGAGCGCTATGAGAAACTCCTCCGCCGGTTCGACGACGAAGGCCTTGATATCCGTGCCAGATATCATTCGAGCGAGGGAATTCCCTACGAGAACACTTTTCGCGAACTGCTGACCCACGTCCTGATGCATTCCGCCATCCACCGCGGCAACATCATCCTCAAACTAACCGAAGAAGGCCACAAACCACCCGCGACCGATTACATCATTTACCTACGCGAGACGAAATATATTTAAGGCGCTTCCGAATGAGGGATATGCACTACTTGCTGAAGACTTCAATGATCTCGCCTTTGCCGATCACTCTTAACTCAAGCCGTACACCGTCGAGCATTTCAACATGTGTTGGCAATCGGTTGTTCTGGGCTCGCAGGACCACGATCGAGAGATTGCGGCCCGCCATGTTTTGTTGAGATTCGATATTCGCGTCAGGAGTGAGCATTACATCGAACCCTTCGTCCTCAGCCAAGGTCAATAGTTCGCCGTTCAATGCGTTCGACCAACCCATTTCCTGGGTCGTAGCGCAAGCGTACTCGGTTAAATGATTCTTTAACCGTCTGTCTCTTTAACCGTCTGTCAAGGTTATGGTCGAGGAGGATCTTCACTGTGAGCCGACTTCCTTAACGAGGGATCGTTCCGCCATTTTTAGGACGGCGATGGCATGTTCGCGGGTTACGGGGGGAAAGCCTTCGAGGAAATCTTCGAGGGTGTCGCCGGCTTCCAGATAGTCAAAGAGATTCTTTATTGGGACGCGGGTTCCGGCAAAGACCGGAGCCCCGCTTACCTTTTCCGGGTTTACTTCGATGAGCGGATTCTTCATTCTTTAATACTAGCGCTATTTGCCGGACGTTTCTATCACTTTCGATGTTTGAGTCTATCTGCCGTTAGGTTAAAATCCCATATCGATGCAAGAGGAGCCGGAACAATTTACATTTGATTTCCTGACGGAAACTGCCGAGATCGTACGGGGTTCGAATGACGAGCTGAAGATAAAGCTCGGCGAATTCGCTGGCCCGCTCGATCTGTTGCTCTATCTCATCCGGCAGGAGCAAGCAAATATATTCGACATCCCGATCGCCACGATAACTGACGAATATCTAAAATACGTCCGGTTAATGAAGCGGCTAGACATCGCCGTCGCGGCTGATTTTATCGTCATGGCTGCGCAGCTTATCGAGATAAAATCGAAGATGCTGCTGCCGCGTGACCCGAATGTCGAAGATGAGGACGAGATCGAAGACCCGAGGCAGGAACTCGTTGATCGGCTGCTCGAATACGAAAAATATAAATCCGCCGCCGAGATGCTCTATGAAAAGACCACAATCGAGCAGGCCGTGTTTTCTCGCGGAAAGATCGAATCGGACGAGCACAACGCCGAGATAAGCGCGACGGTGTTTGACTTGATCACCATTTTTCAAAAGATCGTCGCCCGCCAAAAAGATGAGATCCAGATGGAGATCCACCGCGAAGAGATCTCGCTCGCCGATATGATCAAATCGCTGCGGAAACGCATCTTTGACGCAGGCGAGTTGAGCGTTCTCGACTTTTTCGAGGAGATGCACAACCGCCGCGAACTGGTCACCGCCTTCATCGCAGTGCTTGAGATCGTCCGGACCGAAACCGTCAAGCTCGTGCAAAAGACGACTTTCGGCGATATCGTATTACGGAAGGTCGAAGCTAAGGCCTAATCAACAGCAAATGTCAGAAACTGCAACCGAAATTACCGAGACCTCACCCGAAGAGATTACCCGATCGACCGGCGAACTCGTCGCCCTCGTCGAAGCACTGATCTTCGTATCGGATGAACCGATCACGCTCCGCACTCTCGTCGAGATCATCGATGAAGACCGCGAAACTATTCAGGCCGCCGTCGAAGCCCTGCGCGAAGAATACGAGGGCCGCGAGTCGGGCCTCCAGATCCGCGAGATCGCCGGAGGCTGGCAGATCGCGACGCGAACCGAACTTCACGAAACGGTCCGAAAATTCTTGAAGACTCGTCCGTCCGCCAAGCTCTCGCTCGCTTCACTCGAAACACTTGCCGTGATCGCCTACAAACAGCCCGTCACCGTTCCCGAGATACTTGAAATACGCGGCGTTCAATCAGCTTCCGCCATAAAAACACTGCTCGAAAAACGCCTCATCGTAACAAAAGGCCACAAGGAAACCGTCGGACGCCCAATGCAGTACGGTACATCAAAAGAGTTTCTTATCCAGTTTGGCCTAAAAGACCTAAGCGAATTACCCAGCATCGAAGATTTTGAAGACTTGGTCAGCTGATAGACACAAAGAGTGTTACCCGGAAGATGAAGATCGAGCGTGACGGACAGACCCTGAGGATCAGCGAAACACCCGGTTGCGTGTGGTTATTCGGGGCTTTCTTTGTCGTCATCGGGGCTGTCTTCGTCTACGGAGCATCTGGTGGCTATAGCAATTACGAGGAGACAACACGTTTTGGGATCGCGGCTCACTTTATCGGCGGGCTGATGGCGGTCGCCGTCGGGTTTGGGGTTATCTGGTACGCTCCGTTGACGAGGCTAACGATAGATCGAAACACCGAGTCGGTGACACTAAAGCGTCACGGGCTTTCGGGACGCACTCATCGCATCTACAGATTTGATGATGTAAAGGAATTTTTCATTCTCGAAGATGTTGATTCTGACGGTGACCCTGTATGGACGCTCGGCATGGAATTGGCGGACAGCGAGCGGATAAAGGTATCAGTGTTCAATTCGCCGGATGAACCGTTCAAGCGGGATCTCGCCTACCAGGCAAACGAGTTTATGTACAAGCCGCTTCCCTCCTATCGGGACGCATTTCAACTAGAAGATGAAAAATGATCGCCAATGCTGTAACATCTCTCGTTATGCCTTATGCAGGAAAGACTACAAAAACTTATCGCTCAGGCCGGTATCGCTTCGCGGCGGGCGGCTGAGGAATTGATCAAGGAAGGATTGGTTACCGTCAACGGTTCGGTCGTTACCGAGCTTGGAACAAAAGCCGATCCCGCGCAAGATCATATAAAGGTCCGCGGTAAGTTGATCAACCCGTTGCTCGAAAATGTCGAGCACGTCTACGTTTTGCTCAATAAGCCGAAAGGATATCTTTCAAGTGCCGCCGATCCGGAAGGCCGGAAGCTCGTGACGGATCTCATCAAAGGATTCGGTAAGCTCCACCCGGTCGGCCGCCTCGACTACAACACCGAAGGCCTGATCATTCTAACGAACGACGGCGATTTCACTAATTTTGTCGCGTCGGCGAGAAAGATCCCGAAGGTTTATGAAGTGAAGGTCAAAGGCCTGCCGACTGACGTCGCCATCCGCAAACTCGCCCGCGGCGTCCGACTAGAAGATGGCTTCAAGACCGCACCAGCCGAGATCAAGACACTAAAACCGACCGACAAGAATGGTTGGTATCAGGTCACCCTTTATGAAGGCCACAATCAGCAGATCCGCAAGATGTTCGATTCGATAAAGCATTCGGTCGTAAAGCTGCGGCGAACGAGCATCGGCCCAATAACCGATCGCGGCCTGCCGGTTGGCAAGTACAGGAAGCTGATGCCAGAAGAGGTGGCCGCAATTCAATCGCCGGCTCCAAAGAAAAAATAATCTATCGCATCAACGACCGGTGCTCGACCAGAAGACATCGGTTTTGCACGACCTTAATTCCGGCCTGAGCGAACGCATCCGCCGCTTTGTCGTTGATTATCCCAAGCTGCATCCATACCGAATCAGGTTTCGCGGCCAATATCTCGTCGATGTGCTTTTCGACATCCTCGGAACGGCGAAAGAGGTTGATCATCTCCACCCGCTCCGGTAGATCCGCCAGGTTCCGATACACCGGCTCGCCCAAGATCTCTGTCACATCCGGGTAATAAACAGGCACGGGGACGATGGTGTAGCCCGCGTCCTGCATGTATTTTGGGACGTAAAACGCCGGTTGCCCCGCGTGCGATTCCGGCTTGATCCCGATCACCGCTATCCGCTTTGTATTCGCAAGAATTTCCCTTATCCCGTCGTCCGTGTCGATCAGATTCTTATTTGATTGCATGCCTTCATTCTAACGATGCCGGACGTTACATCCAACTTACCGTTCGTAGGTACAAACCTTGCAGGCACATCTTCGTTATGACAATATAATGACAGGTTATACCGCAATAATATGAACTTTGAACTCAACGAAGAACAGCTTCAGATAAAACATAGTATCCGCGAATTCGCCGAAAGCGAGATCTTGCCGAACGTGATGGAATGGGACGAATCACAGCATTTCCCTGTCGAACTGCGGCCGAAACTCGCCGAACTCGGGCTAATGGGCATTCTTTTTCCCGAGGAATACGGCGGTTCGGCGATGGGATATGTTGAGTATGCCACCATTATTGAGGAGCTCGGTCGCGTCTGCGGTTCGGTTGGCCTTTCAGTGGCGGCACATAACTCACTTTGTTCAAATCATATCTATCAATTCGGCAGCGAAGAACAAAAACAAAAGTATCTCGTCCCGCTTGTCACGGGCGAATCGTTCGGTGCGTGGGGCTTGACCGAATCGCAAGCTGGTTCGGACGCTTCGGGAACGCGCACCAACGCGGTGCGGTCTAACGGCGGGTGGAAGGTGAACGGCTCTAAGAATTTCATCACCCACGCCATCGCTTGCGATACGCTCGTCGCAGTCGCTGTGACCGATAAGGAAAAAGGAAACCGCGGCATTTCGGCTTTCATTTTCGACAAATCGATGGAAGGATTCCGCTCCGACAAAAAGGAGAACAAGCTCGGAATGCGGGCATCTGAGACGGCTTCGGTCGTGTTCGAGGACTGCTATGTGCCAGATGAAAACCGCCTCGGTGCAGAAGGCGAGGGATTTCTGCAAGCAATGCAGATCCTTGACGGCGGCCGGATCTCGATCGCTGCCCTTTCGGTCGGGATCGCTCAGGGAGCATACGAGGCGGCGGTCAAGTATGCCAAGGAACGCGAACAATTCGGCAAGCCGATCGCAGAATTTCAGGCGATACAGTTCAAACTCGCTGATATGGCAACGCAGATCGAATGTTCTCGCCTGCTGACGCTTCAGGCTGCCGCAATGAAAGACGCCGGCAAATCCGTGACGCAAAAGTCGGCGATGGCGAAACTTTATGCCTCAGAAACAGCGGTCCGCGTTTCCGAAGAATCCGTCCAGATCCACGGCGGCTACGGCTATACGAAAGATTACCCGGCTGAAAAATACTGGCGTGATTCAAAACTCTGCACCATAGGCGAAGGCACAAGCGAGATCCAACGTCTTGTCATCGCCAAGCAGTTGTTGAAAGTATAAGCAAAGATATGTAATCTTTACGGCAATGCCCTTAAACATCCGTCACCAGCGGTGGCCTGTGTTCGGATTCCTACTGTTTGCCTTTCTCGTCGCTGGTTGCGAGAAACAGAACACGGCCGCAAACGCTAATTTAGATCCGGCGGCAGCAGAGACCGTTCGCTCGTTCCGAGTCACTCTTGAGCAAGGGAAAGGCGTGTCTACCGAGGATGTTCAAGCACTACGGTCAGTCTATGATCGATATCCTAACGCCACCCTCGTCCGTCAACTATTAAAGAATGCTTATGTTTCGCGTAGCGATTGGGATGCGTTAGAACTGTTGCTCACGGATCGTCCGCTCAACGAACTCCCCCAAGATGAGAAGATCATGCTCGGGACACTGCTTGTTAAGGTAGGTAAATACCCGAAAGCGATCGATCTGCTCGAACCTCTTTCCAACGACATACCCAACGTCGAGGTCTACGCTCTCCTGGGCACGTCCTACTTTTATCTTGATCGCCCTGCCGAGGCTGGCGTGGCATTCGACAAGGTTTGGGACGAGATCGTAGCGTCGAAGCGCTTTGATGAAATGACAATGCGAGGCATCATTTTCTTTCGAGAGAATAAACTAGATGAATCGCTCGAGACCCTCAAACGATCACATCAAATAAAGCCCGACCACATCGCTACAAATAATGCGCTAAGCCGGGTCTTTGCTCGTCTTGGCGACACCGAGCAGGCCGAAGCCTTCCGCAAACGCACGGTTGAGGGGCAAGGGGCCCTGGTCCAGTCGCAATATGCAGCGAGTAGGCAGGTGAAGAATGTTTACGACATCGAAGTGGCGTGGAAAGAAAAGAGATTTGCCGAGGTTATCAGGATCTCGACCGAGATGCTTCCTGCGGCAAATCGCGATCAGAAAATAGTGCTTTATCAGTACATTTACGAGGCGAACAAAGGCCTCGGTAACCAGAGTTCCGCAGAAAGCGCGTTAAAGGAACTGAAGCAGCTTCAACAAACTCAATGATCAAGATCACCTTTTGCTTATTTCTGATCTGTTTGGTCTCAGCCGCCTGCACCAACGAGTCGCAAGACATCGGGAACGAGGGCAAACTGCAAGTAAACTTCGAGGACGTTACGGCATATAGCGGCGTCGCGTTCACGCATGTTCCGACACGGACCGAGAATAAATGGCTGCCGGAGATAATGGGAAGTGGTGTCGCCGTTGTGGATATCAATCGCGACGGTTCCCCGGACATAATTCTGGTCAACAGCGGTGCACTGGCCACCGAGTCACGGCCGACGAACGCTAAGAACGGCCTGTTCATCAACGATGGAAAAGGCAGCTTTCGCGACGCGACCCAGGAATGGGGGCTGACGGGGATCGGCTACGGCCAAGGTGTGGCCGTCGGTGATTTTGATAACGATGGCTGGATCGATGTGTTTCTTACGAACTTCGAAGGAAACAATCGCCTTTTGAGAAATACCGGAACCGGTTTTGAAGATGTGACCGAGAAAAGCGGGATCGTCGCTGATGGTAAGTGGGCGACTAGCGCCGGTTTTTTTGACTACGACGGCGACGGATTTCTCGATATTTATGTCACGCGATACGTCGATTTTACAACCAAGGATCCGCATCGCGTGTATCGCAATCGGATGTTGATCTATTCTACGCCGATCTACTTCAAGCCCGTATCAGATCAAATATTGCGGAACAATGGCAATGGGACGTTCACCGATGTTAGCAAAGAAACAGGTATATTGGCCGATGCCGGCAACGGCCTCGCAATTGCGATAGGCGATATCGACCTCGATGGCCGGCCGGACGTCTATGTTGCGAATGATTCAGATGGCAATTCGCTTTGGCTGAACGAGGGCGGTAAGTTTCGTGACATAGCCCAGCTTGCCGGGGCGGCGTATAGCGAGACCGGTCGCGAAGAAGGCTCTATGGGTGCCGACTTTACGGACACCGAC
>JBGTKY010000036.1:0-13906 GCA_041744395.1 Pyrinomonadaceae bacterium
CCGTCTCTGCCTGCTTTAACGCAAACACGATCTGCTGCTCCGTAAACTTCGATCTCTTCATGGCAATTATGTCCTCCTATCCTGTCATAATCGCCCGGCTTTCTCTATTTTAGTTCGGTACTGTTTTTAGGGGGGAGGTCATTATTCCCGTGATGGCAGTCTAGTTGTGTTCAACAATTGGGGTGGTCCCCTTTCTAATTATTCGGATGGGATCTTTATCTTTTATCCAAGGGGTGGCCTTGCACAAGTTTCCAGGATAAATGGTCGATACCCGCAGTTTAATCCTGATGGGAACACCATTATCTACCATAAAGAAGTCGGGATGAGCGGCGGATATCTCATCAATCGCGTATTCAAGCTTGATCTGATTACTCGGACGACAAAAGTCCTGACGGTCAATCCATATGATAGCCGACATCCTGTTTGGGGCTCTCTTACCAGCGGAGGACAAGCTTTTGGTCAGGAATAGACATTCATCGAATGGGATTATATTTTGACGGAATAATGTTGAAACCGTCGAGGCAAATGACTAAGTTCGATCCCTTGACCTATATCCTTGGTTGGCTCAAAAACTGGAACGGGTTCACAAGAAAGGTGATCAGCGAATCGATGTTGAATTGAATTCATCGAGGCTTTAAGTAATGGTGCCACCGTCAACTGTCATTACCTCGCCATTCATATATGAATTTCGAGGGCTGACAATAAAGGCAGCGAACTCGGCAAGTTCTTCGGGTTTGCCAAGGCGGCGGAGTGAGACCCAATTTTCGTGAGCTTCGAGGAGTTTTTCGGGAAGAGTATTGCCAAGGTCGGTGTCAAAAATACCGGCCGCGATCGCGTTCACCGTAATATTAAAATTTGCGGCCTCACGCGACAGGCATTTGGTAAAGCCGATCATCGCGGCCTTGGAGGTAGCGTAATGGACCGAAGTCGGCAGGGCTCGGATCGCTCCGATGCTGGTAATATTCAGGATCGTACCCGCACGGACGCGGATCATCTGTTTATAGAAAGGTTTCGTGACGGCGAAAAGGCTATTCACATTTGTGTCAACGACCCAGTCCCAGCTCTTATCGGTGGTCGTGGCAAAGTTGTCGGGTTTATTAACTGCGGCATTATTAACGAGGATATCGATCGGCCCCCAAGCTTGCAGGATCTCGCGGGCAATATGTTTCATGCCGTAGCGATCGGTGACGGAGACCTTGAACCCCAGGGCCTTGCGGCCAAATCCCTCGATCGTCGCCTTCACGGACTCAGCAAGGTCGTCGCGGGAATGATAGTTGAACGCGACGTCCGCACCCTCGCGGGCAAATATCTCACAAAGAGCCGCACCGATGCCGCGGGTTCCACCGGATATGAACGCACGTTTACCTTCAAGTAATTGACTCAATTGAGGATTCTCCAAAAATTATGACGGAACAAATATCCAAACGATAAGATTAATGAAATGGAGCGGGAACGACAAGCCAAATCGGACGAATTTCATGCTGCGGCCACAGCGGGCTTTGGGAGTTCGGCCTTGGGCATCAATGCAGCGATCTCGCGAACAATATTTTCCGTAGCATCCGGGGTTGCAAGAGCCAATGTTGCATCCCGCATATCGCGATAGCGTTTCGAATCGCCCATTAGCGAACGGATCATCGGCACAATATCAGCTGTGCGCTCTAGCATTAGGCCCGCGCCGCGACCGGCGATCAGTTTCAGGGTACCCGCCTCTTGCGGCATCGGCGGCGTTGTGACATCCGCGATTATCGGCAGACGGCAGGCCAGAGCCTCAAAAGTAGTAAGGCCGCCAAGCTTTGAGATCATTACGTTTGCCGAATGCATAAGCTTTTCGATGTCGTCCGAATAGCCAATGACCTTGACAGGAAACTTGGCGGTTTTGGCCAGCTCCTCGGCCTCGATCCGCAGCTTTTCGTTTCGGCCGCAGAGGAAGATAGCTTGAACGTCAAGTTCGCCGCGAATAAGTTCCTTGAAAATAGCGGGAATATTGCCGCCGCCGATCCAGCCGGCGTTGACGAAAACGGTGAATTTTTCGGGTTCGAGACCAAATGCCGTTCGGGCATTTTGAGCGTCCTTCTCATTGACCTCGCGAAACTTCGGGTGAAGCGGCAGGCCGGAGATCTTGATCTTTTCCGGTGGAACTCCGTAATCGATGAGCTGTCGGCGGGCGTCGTCGTTAGCTACGAGATATAACGAAACGTCGTCGCAAGCCCAGCCTTTCCAAAAGCCGTAACACGGATCGGTGACTACGGTAATGAGCGGGATCTGAGAAGTAAGATTAAGCTCGCGAAGAAGTCGGGCTAGGATATGCTGCGTCAGCGGATGAACGCTCACGACGATGTGCGGACACCATTTTTCGAATGAATCCTTGATAAAACCGATGCAGCGTTTATGAACGAATTCGCGCGTCTCGGGCCGCACCCAATTGACGACCCAATAAAGGTATTTCATCCAGCCCTGTTTGTGCCGGAGCACCCAGTTGTACACATTTACAAGTTTATCGGTCAAATGATGCGACTCTTCGACCGCCTTCATTATCCTGACAACGACAGATTCGCCGTGCCAAAACTTCTCCAGTCCGGAGGCAAGTGCAAGCGCGGCGGAACGATGCCCGCCGCCAGTGTCGGATGAAATGATAAGTATTTTGGGCGAATTCTGCTCCATTGGCGACGAGCGATCAGACCTTAAGAGCAACCTCGCGGGCGGCGGCGAAACCCATTTTTTCGGCCGCTTTCTTCATTTCGCCTTCGAGTTTTTTGATCTTTACCAGATGTCCGGCATTAAACGGCAGCGACGGGTAGTAGCAATTCGATTCGTGAGTACAATAGCATCCGTTGCCGGCCTCTTTGCGTCGGGCCTTCATCTCGTTGGTCTTCCACGCCGTCTGGAAATTCCAGTCGTAATCGCGAAGATTCAACACATCCGATTTATTCTCACACGACGACAAAGCTCCGTTATCATAAATGACGGCACCGGCGCTTCCGGCGTAGCATTTAAGCTGTGCCTTGTTCTCTTCTTTCGTCTTAGTGATCAAGTCGTGCATATAGATGTCGACCGCTGCCTTGAAGAAACCGGATTTTCCGCCATAACTATTCTTGAGTGCGGCGTTCTTGGTGTCCTCGAGGATCATATGCGAAAGCTCGGCATAGCGATTATGGTCAAACTCGAGCTCGGTCGGATCGGCTGACGGAGGGCGAATGTAGTTGATATTCACCTTATCCGGCTTCAGGTCGTGCTTTAAAAAGTCATACCAATCAAATATGGTGTCCTCGTTCGAACGCATTACACAGGTGCAAGTCTGGATGTCGAGCTGTGGATACTGCTCACGCTTCATCTGCTGCAGCGTGCGAGCGGTATGGATCGCTTTGTCCCAACTTCCTTCTTTTCTGCGGATCTTTTCGTGGGCCGCCTGCATACCGTCGATGCCGAGGGCGACCGTCACATTCAGGTCAGGACATTCGTCCATTATGCGTGTAACGTCGGGGAAGATACGCGGATGGATTTGCCCATTTGACATCAGATAGACCGAATCAAGCTTGTTGTTTTCATAAAAGGAACGGACTATCTCGGGTATGTCCTTTCGCGTAAATGGTTCGCCGCCCGCAAGCACTAGGACCCCAAGATTGCCTCCGAGTGTTTCTGAGATCTTTGCGATCTCGTCGGATTTCATTTGCAATTTCTTGCGGGGCCTGTCGTCGAGCTCTTCGGTAAAGAAGCAGTGCGTGCAGCGCATGTCGCAGACGCTCGTCACCAAGATGTTTAAAAAGATCGGCGAGATTGGTTGGCCGACAACCATGCTCGCGTACCGCTTAAATATTTCTTTTGTTGTAAAATCCATTTAGTCCTCTGTACGTCAGGGTTCGCAACTTTGATGCAAGAACCTCCAGAATATTTGAATTTATCTTATTTGGGTGTAATTTGGAAACCAAACGGCCCTTTTCGCACGGTTTCGCGGCATTAAAAATATATTGCAAAAAAACTGGAAAGTGTTATAGTTTCGTTGTTTATCGACATCCTTCCCGTCCAATTTGTGAAATATAGAAAGTTTTGATGCTTTCTGGGAATAGCCGCGATGTGTGTTTTCGTACCGATTGTAGAGTTGCCCCAACTGGCCCCCGGTAAATAAGATTTCTTATGCGAGTTCGTCTGGTCACAATTTTCGTTCTGACGACCTTTTGGTCTTTCGCCGTTCGGGCTGGCGACCCGGCCGAACGCGTTCCGAAAGACGAATCGCCAAAACATTCAGACAAGACGTCCACCGCTCGAAAGGAAGGAGCGATCGGCCGTAACTTCAGCAAACAAGTTGGCCCACAAGATCTAGTAGCCATCGGAGGATCGGTCAAGACACTATTCGGTATCGGGATCTCGAACGCGACCATCCTTCTTATGGATATGGACGGCAACATTCAACATACGGCGTCAGCGTCCTTTGGATTCTTTATCGTTCCGAACGTCGTCGCGGGCGAGATGTATGTACTTTCCGTCAGGCATCCGCGATACATATTCGCCTTTCCCGCTCAGGTGATAAAGATCCACAAGCCTATAATGGATTTTGAATTCATTGGCGAACGCAACTTCTGATCGATCGCCCCGCTATCAATCGCAAACCCAAAAACGCTACAATGCAGATATGCTCAAGCGTGTATATCTGGACAATTCGGCGACGACGCCTGTTGACCCGCAGGTCGTCGCGGCGATGCTTCCGTTCTTGACCGAGCGCTATGGTAACGCTTCGAGTATTCATCATTTCGGACAGGAAACTCGTTCAGCCGTAGATAAGGCGCGGCATCAGGTTTCTGCACTATTGAATTGCCGCCCAAACGAAATAATTTTTACCTCCGGCGGTACGGAATCAAACAATCTCGCCATTCGAGGAAGAGTTCAGAGTGCGGGCTTCAGCCCGTCAGAACGCGATAAATCGCGAACTCAAAACTTCCACATCATTACGTCTTCGATCGAACATCCGGCCGTAAAAGAAGTTTGCATTGACCTTGAAACACGTGGTTGTGATGTCACGTTCCTGCCGTGCTATGAAAACGGCATAGTTAGGATGGATGACGTTCGCGACGCATTACGTGAGAACACGATGTTGATCTCAGTAATGGCGGCAAACAATGAGATCGGAACGTTGCAGCCCATAGCCGAGATCGGAAGTTTGGCCCGCGAGTTGCGAAAAGACGGCCGAAAGATCTGGTTTCATACAGATGCCGTTCAGGCCGTCGGCAAGATGGCGATAGATGTAGAAGAGATCGGTTGTGACCTGCTGTCGATATCGGGCCATAAGATCTACGCTCCAAAAGGCATTGGGGCACTTTACGTACGTCGTGGAACTCGGCTTCAGACGCAGAATGTCGGTGGGCGGCAGGAAAGAAACCTGCGCGGCGGAACGGAACCTGTCCATCAGATCGTCGCCCTGGGTGAAGCCGCCGACCTTGCCGCTGAAGGGCTCGATGAATCGCCGATATGGATGAAAGAACTTCGTGACGCGCTTGAGGACAAGGTCTTTGAGGCTTTCCCTGACGCCACCTTAAACGGCGACAAGGTGCAACGCTTGCCGAATATCTCAAACATCTCTTTTCCGGGCGTTGAGGGCGAGGGCCTTTTGATCAATCTTGATATGCAGGGTATTGCCGTTTCAACAGGATCTGCATGCTCGTCCGGTTCGCTTGAGCCTTCGCCGGTCATTAGAGCTCTGGGCCGCGACGATTCTCAGGCGCGGAGTGCGATCCGGTTCAGCTTTGGGAAATACAACACCATGGCTGATGTCGATCAACTCGCTTCCCTACTTCCGAAAGCAGTCGAAACGCTTCGCCGATTAAACCGACGACCCTAAAATCCCTCAAGGAATGTAAAAAAGAAAACCCCGCCGAAGTGGATCGTCGGGGTTTCCTCAGGTGCGGGATTGTAAGTCGTCCGCAATTGTGAACTAGTCTTCTTAGCCAGCTATGATGATTCCACAATTGGTCGTCGGGGCTTCGGCGGCACCGGCGATGATGATGCCCGTGAATCCAGCAATGATGATCCCGAATCCGGCGATGATTATACCAAAATCCTCTTTTTCACCGGGCTGGGGGCAGGTCTGTTCGGATTTGGTGGTCGATTTGTCGTTGAATCCTGCGATGATGATGCCAGCGTTAGCAAAGGTGGTTCCGAATGCAAGGACGAACAGCATTGTGAAAGCAGCCAGGGTATTTTTTAAGTTTCTCATTTTCTCTTGTCTCCTAAGGGGTTTTTGAATCGAAGCCTCATGCTTCTTGATGCTCTCTCTAATTCAAGACGCGTGCCACAACTTCAAAAGCAATTTGGAGTCCCGCCAACTCATTGCGTTACAAAGACTTATATGGATTCAAAAAACATTCATCAGCCCACGATCGATTCGCCTCTTAAATGGATACCTAGGTAACACCGGTGTCCAAGAAAGTGGTAAGCTGTTGCACACAATATATTTAGCCAATTGTATATTTCGTATGCATCCGAAAAGTGGCTACTTTGTATCCAAATGCACGTATTTATTAAGATTTAACTGGCTTTTTCGGAGGTGAAGTGTTAATCTTTCGGATGCGGAACGTCTCGTCATGGGCCGCTCTACAAATCTTAGTCAAACCAAAACGCTCACACTCTAGTTTATGAACAGAGAATCGGTTTCGAGTTATTCGAAAGGGGTCATTATCGGCCTCGGTTCCCTGTGTCTAATTGTTGCGTTAGCTACGCTGCCGACGACCGTCTTTTCGCCGGGCTTTGCTTTAGTGCTTTTATTTGCGACGCTTATTGCACCGCGAATGAGCATCGCCCTTCCGAGGTCAAAGTTTGCGATCAGTTTCTCGGACGCTGCGATATTTCTTACATTTTTGATCTATGGCGGCAGTGCGGCGATCGTGGTTGCGGCCATCGAGATGCTCGCTAGCTGCATTTATCTGCGGTCCGGCGGCTTCAGGTTTGGGCCGGCGATGATCCCGACCAATGTTTCGAGCAACGTCATTTACACAACGTGTACATATCTGGTATTTATTGCCATCCCGTACGCCTTCGGTTTTCAGTTGGATCCTGGCAAGACGCAGCATTTGATCTCGCTTCTCGGCATACTTGCTCTATCGCAATTCTTCGTTTCGTCTTTTCTGGCTGCGGTATTCCAGTCCCTGCAGGACGGGTCTTCCTTGTGGGAAACCTGGAGGCGTGATTGCTTCTCGAGCTCAATGACGCAGATCGTCGGGGCGGGAGTTGCAGGCATGACTTTCAAGGTCATCAATTATGGCGACCCGTTGACGGCGATCATCGCATTTGCGGCGACCGGTATTGCCTATCTGAACTATCGCCAATCTATAACCGAGATAAATGAAGCGATCGCGACCGTAGAGGAGGCAGAACGCCAAAAGGCAGAGGCCGAACGTGGTCGGCGTAAAGAAGCCGAAAGTTACGCGACCGAGCTTTCGCGTTCGCTGGAGAAAGAAGCTCGGGCCAATATCGCACTTCGTCGAAGCGAGAAAGATCTTCAGTTTGCTGCATTGCACGATTCGCTAACAGGACTCGCAAACCGAAAAAAATTGAACGACATTCTCCGATCGCTTATTGACGAATATAGAGTTGACCCGTCGATGTCATTTCAGGTCCTTTTTCTGGATATCCGAAGCTTCAAGAACATAAATGACACGCTTGGCCACACGATCGGTGACAAGGTGTTAGCGATCGCCGCGAAACGCTTTACCCGAGTGGTAAATCCGGAAGATATCGTCGCTCGCATCGGCGGAGATGAATTCGCGATCGTGCTTCGTGACCTGTCAACTACGGGCAAGGCACAGAAGGTCGCCCGCCGCATTTACCGGAGCATCACGCAGCCGTTCTCCCTTAGCGGTAATAACATTAGCATCGACGTCAACATTGGAATCGCACCTTGCGATGCAGAATACGACACGCCGGAAGAGATCCTTCGAGATGCCGATATAGCAATGCACTACGCGAAAGAGCGTAATGAGGGGCCGGCGGTGTTCACGAAAGAGATACGGCTTCGATTCCTTGAACGCGTGCGGTTTGAGATGGACCTTCGCCATGCTATTGAGCGCGATGAACTTTCACTTGTGTATCAGCCGATCATTTCGCTCAGCGATGGCCGGTTGACAGGGTTTGAAGCGTTGCTCCGATGGCATCACAGCGAGTACGGCATGATCCCGCCGAACAAATTTATCCCGATAGCGGAGAGTTCGGACCTGATAAAGCCGATCACCGTCTGGATATTAAAAGAAACCGCCCGCCAGCTCTCCGAGTGGCAAAAGATCTCGCCCGAATACGCCGACATCGACGTAAGCGTCAATATTTCCGGCAAACATCTGTCTAATGATGACCTCGTCTATGATGTTGAGGGCGTTCTGGAGACATCGGGCATAAAGCCGCATACCCTGAAGCTTGAGGTAACTGAGAGCACCGCGATGGAGAACGCCGAGCACACGATCAGCATTCTCAAACGGCTCAAGCAGATAGGCGTCCAGCTTAGTATTGACGATTTCGGCACCGGCTATTCTTCACTCAGCTATCTTCACCGGCTTCCTTTTGACACTCTGAAGATCGACCGATCATTCGTTAACAACGTTGGTGAACGCGGTGAGAACGCCGGCATTCTGCAGACGATCATCTCGCTGGCGAAAAACCTGCATATGAACGTAGTTGCCGAAGGCATCGAGACCGAAGCTCAGCTTGCGGTGCTGCAAAACCTTGGCTGCGACCTCGGCCAGGGCTTTCTTCTCGCCAAACCCAAGGGCAAAGAAGAGACCGAAGAGCTTCTGTATGCCCACCCTGTCTGGATACCGGGAACGTCAGAGATCGACTACACCGTCGACGATTCGCCCGAAGATAATTACCTGCCCGTTTTCTAATTGAACCTCGACATTTTGAATCGGCGTTTAACCGACCTATACTAATCGAAAGACCAAATTCGAATAGGAGAGTTGCGCATGATCACACGACGCTTAGTGTTTACGCTGGTTTTATTTTCATTGATATCGGCTGCGGTGCCGGCCCAGACGCGTTACGAGTACCCGAATGCAAGAAAAGCAGACCAAGTGGACGATTTTCACGGAATAAAAGTAGCAGACCCGTACCGCTGGATGGAGGACACAAACTCGGTCGAGACTCAGGCGTGGATCGAAGCACAGAATAAGCTGACGGCCTCATACCTTGCTACGATCCCGGAGCGGGACAAGATCCGCGAAAGCCTGACAGAGATATGGAACTTCGAGAGGATATCTGCCCCATCAAAGGTAACTGACGGCTTCTATATATATTCACGCAATGACGGATTGCAGAACCAGAGCGTGTTGTACCGGGCGTCCTCGATCAAGGACGAGGGCAAGGTCTTCTTTGACCCCAACAAGCTTTCGGCTGATGGAACGGCCGCCCTTAGCGGTTCGTCGTTTACGGACGACGGAAAGCTCTGGGCATACGGGGTGTCGCGTTCGGGTTCTGACCGCACCGAGTGGCGAATAATGAATACCGAAACGGGCGAGCACCTCTCCGACACGCTTCCGCCAAACCGCCAGGGAGGCGTCTCGTGGGCCAAAGACAATTCGGGTTTTTACTATCAGCGCTATCCTGCTCCGGATTCGGGTGCAGAGCTTCGGGCGGCAAACCGTTTTCCGAAGGTCTATTTTCACAAGCTCGGCACGCCGATCTCGGAAGGCCGAGTCGTTTACGAACGAAATGACGATGGCGAATTAACATCCGGCGGCCGCGTTACCGAAGACGGAAAGTGGTTTGTCCTATCGACCTCAAAAGGCACGCAGCGGATGAATGAATTGCACTTCATAGATCTGTCGAAGCCTGATTCACCGATCGTTCCGCTTGTTGCCGAACGCACCAATAGTTGGGGCTTCGTCGGCAATGACGGGCCTGTCTTTTACTTCCGCACCGACAAAGACGCGGAACGCGGAAAGCTGGTCAGCGTGAACGTTCTCGCAAAAGATCGTGGATGGAAAGATGTGATCCCGCAGTCGGCGAACACGCTCAATGGCGTGCAGATGATCAACAATCAGTTTGTCGCCAACTACCTGAAGGACGCATACACTAACATCAAGATCTACGACACTAGCGGCAAGCACGTTCGCGATGTTGAGTTGCCGGGCATCGGCTCGGCGGGCGGCTTTGGTGGGAAGCAGGACGCGACCGAGACCTTCTACAGCTTCTCCAGCTTCAACTCCCCGGCGACCATCTATCATTACGATATGAAGGCCGGGAAGAGCACTGTCTTTCGCACGTCGCCGGTCAAGTTTGACGGGTCGGGCTACGAGGTCAAGCAGGTCTTCTTCAACAGCAAGGACGGAACACGTGTCCCGATGTTCATCGCCCACAAGAAAGGCCTAAAGCTTGATGGAACGAATCCGACGATCCTTTACGGCTACGGCGGTTTCAACATCTCGCAGACGCCCGGATTCTCGGTGACGCGAGCCGTTTGGATGGAAATGGGGGGCGTTTTTGCTCTCGCGAACATCCGCGGCGGTGCCGAGTACGGCAAGGAATGGTGGGCCAACGGTGCTGTTCTGAAAAAGCAGAACACCTTTGACGACTTCATCGGTGCAGCCGAATTCCTTATCAACAACAAGTACACAAGCCAGCCGAAACTCGCCATCCAGGGCGGTTCGAATGGCGGCCTGCTTGTCGGTGCGGTGCTCAACCAGCGGCCTGAGCTATTTGGAGCGGCGCTTCCCGCTGTCGGCGTGATGGACATGGTCCGCTTTACCGAATTCACGGTCGGAGCGTTCTGGAAATCTGATTACGGCGACCCGAAAAAGGCTGACGAATTCAAGGTGCTTTACGCCTATTCGCCGCTTCATAACGTAAAGCAGGGTGCCAAGTATCCGCCGACGATGGTAACGACCGCCGACACGGACGATCGCGTCTTCCCGGCTCACAGTTTCAAGTACGCTGCGGCGCTTCAGGCTGCGCAGGGCGGTGACGAGCCAATTCTGATCCGCATTGAGACCAAAGCCGGCCACGGCGCAGGCAAACCGGTCTCGAAACAGATCGAGGAACAGACAGACATCTTCGGATTTCTCGTCAAGAGCCTCGGGATGAAGATTAATTAGCCAAACGCGGACATCCGATTCTAATTAGCCTGGGCGTCAAAACCCGGGCTTTTTATTTTTCAAGGAACCACGGAGGAGAAATAGCTCCCATCCAGATATGAATTGTAGCATAGATTAGACGTTGTGCAATAGGTAAATGCGAGGTATTTTGCGTGTTTTTGGCAGTATTTTCGATGGCGGCATTTTGTAACAGCGGGGGAATGAGGGCGAAAACCGCTGCTCTGAAGGGATTCGCGATCAGAGACGCGGGATATCGCAGGTTTGTCGGCGTCGATAGCTGGCGACAGCGTGCGAATCGAGGAACTTGCGGACGGCGGCCAAAATTACCCGCCCTGATAATAGCCCTCACTATCCCTCGATAAGGAACCCGGTCCTCGAATAGAACTTCACTAGTATCAGCGACTCGCCCTAATGATTAGCCGCGTGATGGGGCAACTGATCTTGCGGGGCGGGGACTCTAATCTGCAAAACGCGCTAAAATCACCCCTAGAGGAAAATTCGAAATGGTAAGAACGGTCTTGGTCGCACTGATCTTTGGGATGTCTGCACTCTCATCAACCGCACAAATGCCGCCGGTCGAGCCGGGCGTTTCGCTCGAGCTTGCGAAATGGCGGGCGGCGCGTTACTCAGACGTGCGTTACAAGCTGAAACTGACGTTAGAGAAGATGTCGCCGGTGCTGAGAGGGACGATCGAGATACGGGTAAAAGTTTCAGAACCGCCTGCGTCAGCTGGTGGCCAGACGTCGCAGGCAGAAACACGACCGTTAGGGAGTGTGTCCCCGATCATTCTCGACTGGCGAAAGATCAAAGGGCAAGAAGATAAGTCGACTATCTCCAACCTGTCGCTCAACGGTAAGCCGCTTTTGCTGGCGATCCCGACAAACTCAGTCGCTCGTGATTTTGACCCGACGTTTGAGGAATCGAACGAACACCTCATCTTCCGCGACGGCGTCGTAGCGGGCGAGAACGTCATCAAGCTCGATTTCACTTCGCCTATACTGACGAGCGGGTCGGCGATAACGCGGTATGTGGATAAAGAGGACGGGGCGGAGTATCTCTATTCGCTCTTTGTTCCATCAGACGCAAGCACGGCGTTCCCGGTGTTTGATCAGCCGGATTTGAAGGCGAGGTTCCACCTTCAACTCCGAACACCTGCAGCGTGGAAACGGAATGGAATATCTGATGCAAAAGCGATCAGCGATGATTATACAGACGGTTGGGTAGCGACTGAATTTGAGGAAACTAATCCCATTAGCACATATGTTTTCGCATTCGCTGTCGGTGATTTTGCCCAGTTCCGGCAATTCGAGTCTGGCGAGGTAGTGTTTTATGACGAGGTTCTCAAGAAGACGTTTGGTGATAGACAATACTTCATTGGAGACGAAATCGAGCGACGTCTCGGAAGGTTCCGTCCGGAACGGCTTTATCTGCGGAGATCCCAGGCCGAGAAGTTCAAGCCGCACGCTGCTGAGGTGTTTCGTCTCAACCGCGAGGCCATCAACTACTTCGAGCAGTATCTCGATTACAAGTTTCCGTTTCCTAAGTACGATCTGGTATTGATACCGGAGTTTCCGTTTGGCGGGATGGAGCATGCGGGGGCGACTTTCTTGCGCGAATCGTCGATCATCTTTCCGCAGGAACCGACGCGGAACGACCATATTGCTCGGGCTCTGCTGATCTTTCACGAGGCGTCGCACCAGTGGTTTGGCGAGACGGTAACGATGCGCTGGTTCGACGACCTGTGGCTGAAAGAAGGCTTTGCGACCTTTACGGCGTACAAGGCGATGGAGCGGATCATGCCCAACGAGATGGCGTGGAAGGTCTTCTACGAGCGCGTCAAACAGGCCGCCTACCAGACCGATTCGACCAAAGGTACTACGCCGATCTACCAAGAGATACCGAACCTCTCCGCCGCAAAGAGCGCCTACGGCAACATCGTCTATAACAAAGCCCCGGCGTTCCTCCGCCAAGCCGAGTTCTACCTCGGCGAAGACAAATTCCAAACCGCCGTCCGTGCGTTTTTGAAGAATCATGAGTTTGGGAATGCGGGGTGGGAAGATCTGGTTCGGGAGTTCGAAGGAGCGAGCAAGAAGGACTTGAAGGAATGGGCGAATAAATGGGTCACGCAGCGAGGCTTGAACGCTTATTCGGTAGTTCGGCTGAAGCTGGAGCCGAGAAACCATGACCCGATGGGCTTGCACAAGGATACGTTTGCGGTAACTGGAAAGAACGTCCTCGGAGAAAAAGCGAAGTGGGAAACACGGTCTCGGGTGATGTTGAAGTACATCGACGGAAAGACTGACGAATTGGAGTTCGATTCGAATGTAACAGGGCTCACCAAATTCAGAAGAGGGTACGATCCCCTTTTTGTGTTCCCAAACTACCAGGACTATAGCTACGGCATTTTCTTGCTCGACGACAAGAGCCGCGAGTATGTTCTGAAGAATATCCAGAACGAAAAGGACCCGTTCCTGCGGTCGATGATGTGGGGAGCGCTGTGGGACAGCGTCCGCGAAGGCGAGCTCGACCCGCGGGAGTTTGTGGAGTTGGTGGTAAAGGTGCTGTCTTCATCGCGAAGAGAGAACCACCCCGTCGCCGAAGCGGCGACACCCCTCCTTCGTAAGGAGGGGAGCCAGGAAGACGAGTCCACGACCGCGTTGTTGCTCAACCGCGTTGGGACGGCGATGAACTACTACGTTTCGGATAAGGCGCGTGAAGAATTGGCGCCGCGTATAGAGAATGTGTTCGCCGAGATGATGCGGACCGCACCGACGCTTGGGCAGCGGATAACGTTCTATCGTGCGTTTCTGAACGCGGCATCGAGTGAGAATGCCCGGGGC
>JBGTKY010000037.1:0-283131 GCA_041744395.1 Pyrinomonadaceae bacterium
CGGCGTGATCGACACTTGGGCATCCGACGAACGATAGGTAAACCACATGTTTGTTGAGGGCCGGAACACGGTCGGATCGGCTTCGCCGTCGCCGTCATAATCACCCGGCATCGGCACATCGCCGGTCGCACCGAACGGGAACGCATAGAAAGTCGAATCCTCGCTCCTCAAAATGAACCACTGACCGGTAGATGGCCGCCAGAAAGCGATGTCCGTCTTCCCGTCTCCGGTATAATCAGCCGGAGCAGGCGTATCGGTCGAAACCCCAAAAGCAAACGCCCCATTCCCACCATCACTCGACTTCAAGTACCACCATTCCCCGGAACCGCTTCCACCACTTGGCCTGAAGATCCCCACATCAGTCTTCCCATCACCATCCATGTCAATGAAGGCACTGCCCGACGGAGCCACAGTTCCGTCACCAAAAACCGCGAATGTGAAAGCTCTTGAAACTGAAAATCCGTTGGCCGCAGCAGGATCAACGACGTACCAGCGGCCAAAAAACGTCTGCCCATTCGTTGATGTCGGGACCGTGAGACTGACCGATCCAAATCCGGTGCCGGTCAAAGCAATATTCTGAAACGCAAAACTTCCCGAAGCCGGGATCGAACTACCGACGCCGGGGTCCGCCGAGCCGATAACCAGCGTCGCATTCGCACCGCCAAGCCCACGCCCGACCGCAACCGTGAAACTCGGATTTCCCGCAAGCGGCGGCTCGATCGCTATCGCGTTCGGAACGATGCCAGCAGTTCCCGCCCGGCCCGCTCCGGTCAATTGCGGGACACGGCCCGATTCTGTGAATAGCTGCGGCCGGTCAAACGGCGGCAATTCGGCCTGAACACGCGGGTCTGTGAGCGGCCGCTTCAGAAAGGCGGCAAGATCGGCCCTTTCCTGAATCGTCATCTGCATCGGGCGGTAGATGCCCCGGTCAGTGTTGGGGCCCGGATGGGGCGGGCCGTTATTGTAAAAAGTCACAATGTCTTCGAGTGTTTCACGGCTACCGTTACGCAAATAAGGCGCGCGCAACTCCACGTTCCGCAGGCCCGGCGTTTTAAATTTGGCATCGTCCTCAGGATTGCCGGTGATCGCCCCGCGTCCTCGGTCTTCGAACTGTGGCCGTACTCCGATATTGTGAAAGAAATCATCGCTGAATGTCGGAGATACGTGGCATTCCGTACATTGTTTGCCGAGAAAGACGAGAGCTCCGGCCTCCTCCTGTGCGGTCAGCCCGCCCATTCCCGCGGCCCAGCGGTCAAATGGTGTCCGGTCGGTGATGATCTGGCGTTCGTGAGTTGCGACCGCCATTGCGATCCGGGCCGGGGTGACGTCGGGCGTTCCAAACGCTTCTTCAAACAGCTCGGGATACATACGTCCGTCTATCCAATTGCTGAGCGATGCCGGAACGTTTCCCGCGACCGCCAACGGTTTCGATTCCGCAATGCGTGCGGCGACCTGCGTCCAGTCGCGTCCGCCATGTGCCATTTCTACATCTGACAACGGCGGCCCGATCACCTGGCTCTCAAGCGAAGCACCGGACGCAAGAATGACTGCATTGGTTAGCGGATCACGAAACTCGTCGGTCGCCCGCCCGTCCCAGAAAAGACCCGTTAGCGAATAACCCGCGTTCAAATATGAAGGTGATTTGCGGCCAGTGACCTGCGGCCGAAAACCAAAGACCGGAGACTCGGTGTAAGTTCCATCCAGATTGTTTCGCGGAACGCCCGGGGAACCAAAGACATCGTCGGCAGTGCCCAACACGCCGTCGAAGCCCGGATTTTGCGATCGAACGTCGCCGATAGCTGTTCGCGGATCCGAGCCGCCTGCAGCCGGCCGGTGACACGTACCACACGAAACGGTCCGCGTTGACGACATCTGCTCGTCCCAAAAGAGGGCCTTGCCGAGCGAAGCTTTCGATGCGGTGATCTCATTGCCTGCCGGTGCAGGCGGCGGCTCAAGCGGAGTGTATGGCCCCGGTGATTCGCCCAGAATGCCCCGCGTTCCCGCGTCCGAAACGCTCAGCGGCCCGTCGCCGCCCGTTCCCTCGCCGCGAACCCAATAGAAATATGCCGTCCCGGGAACTGCACTTGTGTCGAAGAACTGATTAGCAACGCTCGTCCCGACCTCGGTCGCCGAAAGCGGATCGTTCACCGTGTTGCGAAATATCCGATAAACGCTCGCTCCGCGCACGGTGTCCCACATCACACCGACCTTATTAGCATAATCGCCGTCCGAAGCCGAAACTCCGGTCGGCGCCGCCGGTGCGGTGCCGGCATTCGCCTTGCTGACCGCATCGGCCTTATTTCCGTTTACGTAAAAGAACAGAGCGAACGCCGCAAACAGAGATATTACGAGGACCTTGAGCTTTTGCATCAGACGGAACGACTCCTAAATTTTTTGTTGAAATGAATTCGAAAGGGTCAAAACTCGAATGAATTTCGCAACTTCAAAACCGCAGAGAGTATAACATTCGCTGGGCCGATCCGCTCAATCAGTTGTGGGTCTCGAGAGTTGCTCCATCGATCGCCGGCGCCGCGCCGCCCGGCGTCAATTGAACGTGGGTTCCATTCTTTTGGATAAACTTCGTGCTCGCCTTAAAGTAATTCTTTATATTCGTTTTCAGATGCTTCGCCCACGCAGGCTTCACTTCGCCGCGAACGTGTGCATATAACGCCAAGGCATAACCGAACGCCTCTTCGGAAAGATACCCCGCACTACCGGCACTCCAGCCTTGAAATTGAGAATTCGTCCACTGCTCAAAGACAAAGCTTGAGTTAGCGTTGAAGACGCCAATCCCGTAAATTACTGTCAGCAGATCAGTCATCGGCTCATGCGCTTCGTAATCTTCTTCGAGCCGCCCTTCGCCAAGCAGAATGACGTGGCCAAGTTCGTGCGCGATGGTCGCCACCATCATTTCAGGGTTAGTAACCTGATCGGTATTCAAGCTGATCGAATATTTGCCACGGCGATTCAAGTGGTATGTGCCGAGAGCGTGAGTGCGGCCCTCGCCGTCGGCAGCAAGCGGGTGGATCCGCTCCATCCGATCACCCTCGAAGAATTGCAGTTCGATCATTTCCGGATCGACGTCCATAAAGTGACAAACGCGCTCGGCCATTTTTCTGATCGACGCCCGCGAACCGTTATAGACATCAGGGAAAAACTCTTCGGTAGGCAGGACCACCTCGCCGACGAGCAGGACGTCGGCCCCGAGTTCGTCGATCAGCCACTGAAATGAATGATCGATCCATTCCCGCGTCTCTTCATCGACCGGACATTTTGGTGTAAACCAGAGCATTTCTATCGGTCATTCAGAAGCTTGAGCAGCTTTTCGTGTATCCCGCCGAAGCCGCCGTTGGACATTATCGCGACGACATCGCCGTCTTTCAGCTCAGGCGAAAGGTGTTCGACGATCGCGTCGGCGTCGGGAAAGCTGAGCGTGGGTTTGCCCTGCAGGGCGATGTCGGCGACCAACTCGTCAACGTCCAGAACCTTGCCCAGTTCACTCGCTTTCGACGTATTGTAAACGCCGGCGATGATGACGTAGTCGGCATACGAGAATGCCTTGGAATAAGGTTCCTGAAACACCGCCAGTCGCGACGACCACGTGCGCGGTTCGAAAACGGCGATCAATCGTCGGTCGGCATACTTCATCCTTAAGGCCTTTAGCGTTTCGCCAACGGCGGTCGGGTGATGGGCGAAATCATCGATTACAGTAACGCCGCCGACAGTTCCGCGAACCTCCATCCGTCGTTTGACCGAAAGGAACGTATCAAATGCTTCCTGAATTTTTTCTTTCGTGATGCCCCACGCATTAGCGGCAATGATCACAGCCAGACAATTACGCACGTTGAACTCGCCAAGCAGATGCGTCTCAAATTCGCCCCACGAATGGCCGTCCCGGAATACCGTAAACCGCGTCACGTCGCCCGCAAAATCGATGTTGCGAGCCTGCCATTTCGCGTCGTCCGCCAGGCCGAAAGTCTCGACGTTCGTAAACAACTTGCCGTCCATTTCAGCCAGCACTTCTCTCACGACCGGCGAATCGATCCCGCAGATCAGCCGTCCGTTGCCGGGAACCAGATTCATCAGCCGCGAGAATTCCCACTTGATGTCGTCAATGTCGTCGTAGATGTCGGCGTGGTCAAATTCGATGTTGTTGACGATCGCGATCTCGGGCAGGTAATGCATGAACTTCGGTTTTTTATCGAAATATGCGGTGTCGTATTCGTCGCCTTCGATAACAAAATGATCGCTATCCGTAACACGAAAGCTCGCCCCAAAATTCTGCACAACACCGCCGACCAAAAAGCTTGGGTCAAGCCCGCCGACCTCACAGACCCATGTCGCAATGCTGGTCGTCGTGGTTTTTCCGTGCGTCCCGGCGATGACCAGAGAGCGGCGTCCGCGGATGAATTCTTCTTTGACGATCTCCGCTTGCGAGCGGTACAAAAGCTTGCGGTCGAGAACCTCTTCGAGCTCAGCGTTGCCGCGTGAGATGGCGTTGCCGACGACCGTTACGTCAGCCCCGATATCGGCGTTTTTGGCGTGATATCCATTCAATATCTCGATTCCCAAAGCCTCGAGTTGCGCCGACATCGGCGGGTAAACATTCTGGTCCGATCCTGTCACCCGATGCCCGCGAGCCTGCAGCATTCCCGCCAAAGACGCCATCGCCGTCCCGCAAATTCCGATCAAATGATAGTGCATAATAGATTGACTTCGACAACCCATTTTCGGCGAACGCCGCCCGAATTGCAAAGCACTAACTGGCATCGACGGCAGCGCATGATATGTGAACCGCTCGTCCGCGAGGACAAAAACTCTTGACGACGATTTATAACGATCGTTATAATGATTGACATGACAGTCAATACGCTAAAGATCACAACAGTTGGCAATTCAGTAGGTATAGTATTGCCGCGAGCGATCCTGGAAAGGCTTCGCGTCGAGAAGGGCGACGTCCTCTATGCAACGGAAACGCCCGACGGCATTGAGCTACGTGCGTACGATCCGGAATTTGCAGAACAAATGGAAGTCGCCGAAAAGGTGATGCGAGAGGACCGAGACGCTCTTAGGCAGTTGGCTAAATAATTGAAGTGGCTTCATAAAGACGTAGTGATCGCCATTCATAAGTCCCAGATCGCCGAACATGGCGGCGATTCCGGACTTCGCGACGAAGGGCTACTCGAGTCTGCTCTGGCGCGGCCGAAAAATATCGAGGCGTATGAACCGGACGCGGACATCGCGCGTCTGGCCGCTGGTTATGGATTTGGTATCGCCAAAAATCACCCGTCTATCGACGGAAATAAACGTGCCGCTTTGGCATCGACGAGAACCTTTTTGCTTTTGAATGGATATTCCCTAAACGCCAGTCAACAAGAAAAGGCTTTGACGTTCTTAGCACTTGCTTCCGGTGATCTAACGGAAGAAGAGCTCACGGACTGGCTTCGTGAACGCCTCGTATTGGCCTGATCCTAGTCGAATTTCAACCCGCATTGTATGAAAAATGCTCAGATCGTCATTGTCGGAGGCGGGGTCGCCGGGGCTTCGGTCGCATGGCATTTGACTGAGCGTGGTGCACGCGATGTCTTGATCCTCGAACGTGAAAATGTTCAGGGCCGCGGCTCGACAGGTGCCGCGACCGGCGGCATCCGCTCGCAGTTTGAGACCGAGATCAACATTCAAATGTCGCAGCACTCGCTTGAGTTTTTCAAAGCATGGGACCGCGATTGCGGATACGAACCGCGTGGCTATCTGTTCTTTGCAACCACCGCCGAACAGTTCGAATATCTTCAGCAGAATGTCGAGCGGCAGAAGTCTCTCGGCGTGCAAGGCGTCGAGATCGTCGACACCCATTCGATCCGCCATCTCATTCCGGGAATGAACTGCGACGACATCGTCGGCGGGAGCTTCGGCGCGACCGACGGATTCATCGACCCGATCGCGGTGATGAATTCGTTCACGGTAGCGGCGACACAGAACGGAGCCAGCATCCAGCCCGGCACACAGGTCTTATCAATCGTAACCAATTCAGACAAAGTAACCGCCGTAGAAACCGATCGCGGACGCATCGAATGCGAAAACGTCGTGATCTGTACCGGTGCGTGGGCGCGTGAGTTGGCATCGACCGCGGGCGTTGATCTGCCGGTCGAGCCAATGCGTCGACAGATCGTCTGGGCACGTTCCGCGACTCCGCTCCCGCCGGATCTGCCGATGGTGATCGACCTCGGTTCAGGTTTTCATTTTCGCCCCGCGAAAGGATCGGCCATTGAACTTATGTTTGCCTATCCTGATCCCGACGAACGGCCGTCATTCAGCCAAGAACTTGACGATAACTTTGTCGAAAAGATCCGCGAAAAGGCTCGCCACCGCGCACCATGGCTTTTTGAGACCGAGGTCGTGCGCGAAAAGTGCCGCGTCGGGCTCTATGAAAACACGCCTGATCATCATGCGATAATTGGCGGCTGCGACGTTGGCGGGCTATATTTTGCCAATGGCTTTTCCGGCCACGGCGTCATGCATTCGCCAGCCACCGGCCGAGCTCTCGCCGAAATAATTCTCGATGGCAAAGCGAGTTTTATGGATTTCTCGATGCTTGCGCTCGGCCGTTTCGCGAGCGGCAACCTTCTTCACGAAACGGCATTTATTTGAAAACATCTTCCCCTAGACATCTGGCTCGATCTAAGGGCACTACTCTTTACCAATTTACAATCGAGCAATTTACAATTGACAATCACTCCTCACCATTCACCATTCTCTTTGTGCTAGATTCTCAATATGACCACCGCGATCATTCATCATCCCATCTTCGAAAAACATGACACCGGCCCAGGGCATCCGGAGACGGCGGAGCGTTACCGTGCCGTCATGAAAGCTCTAAAGGACGACGAGCAGCTTTGGGGATCGCTGACCGAGATAACGCCTGAAAAGGCGTCGCAGGGTTCGGTGCTGGCGGCTCATTCCCGTGACAATTTCAAACGCAGCGAAGGCGCTTTTGCCCACGGGCTTCAGCGGCTCGATGCGGACACGATGATCTCTATGAAGTCGTTCGACGCGTCACTCTATGCCGCAGGCGGCGCGATCGCAGCGGTCGATGCGGTCATGTCGGGCAATGCAAAAAATGCCTTTGTTGCGGCGCGTCCGCCGGGTCATCACGCAACGGCCGAACACTCAATGGGATTTTGCATCTTCAATAACGTCGCCATAGCCGCCAAGTACGCACAGAACCGCTACAAAGAGGTCGAGCGCGTCGCGATCATTGATTGGGATGTCCACCACGGCAACGGTACGCAGGGCATTTTTTACACCGACCCGAGCGTTTTCTTTTTTTCGATGCACCAATATCCGTGGTATCCCGGGACAGGCTCTCGCGGCGAGACCGGCCACGGTCGCGGTCTCGGCTCGACGATGAATCTGCCCGTCAAGGCTCGGACCAACGCCGCCGATCAGCGACGCTCTTTCGAGGCGGCGATAGCCGACATCGCCGGAAAGATGAAGCCGGACCTGATCTTTATCTCGGCCGGATTTGATGCACACGAAAGCGATCCGCTTGGCCAGCTTCAGCTTGAGGATGCGGAATTTGCCGCAATGACCCGAACCATGATGGACTGGGCCGACGACGTTTGCGGCGGCCGGATCGTCTCATGTCTCGAGGGCGGTTATAACCTCGAAACGCTCGGCGAGACCGTTTGCACGCATGTTGCCGAACTCGACCGCACAACATGATTCAACTTGACCGACATTCTGTGATAGTATTGGCGTCATTCACTTTTACTTCCAGTTGATCGGTCATAGGAGATAGTGCCATGCCGGATGTCGAAACCATTTGCGTTCAGTGTAAAGAAACCTTTCTTTTTACTGAGAAGGAACAGGAAAATTTCTATCAAAGAAATATGCCCGCACCGCAGCGATGCTTCAGTTGCCGTTCCAGAAAAGCAGGGCTGCGGCCGGATGCACCGAAAAAGTTCGAGATAGTTTGCGACCATTGCGGCAAACACGATCGGGTTCCGTTTCAGCCAAAGGTCGGCCGAAGCGTTCTCTGCCGTGAATGTCATGAAGCAAGCCGGGCCCGAACCCGCTCTGCTTGAACCCCGTGAAAATTTCCAGCGAGAATTTCGTTCCATAATTTATACTTTCACTATGAAATTCGAAACTTTGATCTATGAATCGAACGACTCGGTCGTGACGATCAAAATGAACCGGCCCGAGGCTCTTAACGCGCTTTCGTTGAAGCTCGGCCAGGACCTCCGTGCCGCCATCGAACATGCCGTTGCAAACGGCGCCCGTGCCATCGTTCTTACCGGTAACGGACGCGCCTTCTGCGCCGGCGGCGACCTGAACGAAATGAATACGATCGGCCAGGCCGAAGGCCGCATTGAGGCATTTCTTGACACGCCGCTCAAGGCTCTGCACGACGTCGTCCGCCTCATCCGTGAAACGCCGATCCCCTTCATCGCGGCTGTCAATGGTATTGCGGCCGGTGCCGGGGTCAATTTTGCTCTCGCCTGCGATATCGTTTTTGCTGCGGAAGAAGCCTCGTTTCGACAGGCATTTGTCCGCATCGGGCTGACACCTGATTGCGGCGGCACTTTCCTTCTTCCGCGGGCCATTGGCGAAAAGCTCGCCGCCGAATTGCTGATGACCGGCGATTCGCTTCCTGCCCAGCGAGCGGCAGAAATTGGGATGATCAATCGCGTAGTTCCCGCTGACATTTTGATGAATGAGGCATTCTCGCTCGCCGTCAAACTCGCGGCCGGCCCGACCGGTTCTATCGGCCGCATCAAGCGGATGCTCAATTCGTCGTCGTCGAATAACCTTACCCAGCAGCTCGCTCTGGAAGCCGAATGCCAGCTCGAATCCGGCCGTTCGGCTGATTTTCGCGAGGGCGTCACCGCATTCTTCGATAAACGTCCGCCAGCTTTTACCGGAAAGTAGATCCGCGAAGATCAATTTTGCCGTGCAGCTGAATGCCTCTGCGTAATCGCAGCGTTCTCGGCGGTTGAATAGTTTCAACCCAGAGAACGCTGTGCTTTTCGCAGCGGCGGAAACCTCGAAATAGCCAGTTCTCCAGATCCCCTCTCTTTTTTTGGCTTATTTTGTTCGAGCGCCTTTTCTGCTTGACAGGACGACTGCGCGCGGGATATCTTATTGCAATTGAAAATCGTTTTCATTAAGGACTTTATACACAATTGAATTAAGTATGACTCTCGAACTTCCGAAACGGAATTTTATCGCTAACTTCCTAACCCTCGCTTTTCTGATCGCCGCGTTTGCAAGTATGATGTTCGGCCAGGCCAGCACCGCATCGGCCGGTACGCTCAGCGGCACCGTCCTTGACCTGAATGGACGCGCCGTTCCCGGTGCAGCGGTCGAGATCGTCGAGCTCGGCCGAAAGACCGTCAGCGACGCGGTCGGCGCCTACCGATTCGCAAACATTCCGGCCGCCAACTACACGGTCGCGATCTCGGCAACAGGTTTCACGCCTTTCATTTCGCAGCCGATGACGATCAAAGGCGGCCAAACCATATCAAATGACATTGCCTTTACCGAAGTACGCCGCAGCATAAATCAGGTCGACGTCATCGGGACCGACCGCGATGCGATCGCCGAAATTCCGGGCTCGGTCGCTGTTATTTCTGCCAACGAACTCCGTGCAAGCAACCCGATCGACGCTAACGAAGTGCTTCGCCGGGTCACGGGCGTTCACGTCCGCGAAGACAGCGGCCCTGTCGCATTGCGGTTAAATATGGGTATTCGCGGGCTGAACCCCGACCGAAGCCGTCAAATACTCGTGCTCGAAGACGGCATTCCGCTCTCGCTGGCACCGTATGGTGAACCCGAGCTTTATTACAGCCCGCCTATCGATCGCATGCAGCGTGTCGAGATCCTAAAAGGCAGCGGTTCAATACTTTATGGCCCCCAAACCATCGGCGGCGTCGTGAATTTCGTAACGCCCGATCCGCCCGAACGGCCAACGGGAACGTTTCAGCTTACCGGCGGCGAACGCGATTACCTGAATTTGCTGACAAGTTATGGCGGTAAGATAGGCAAATTCGGCGGCTATGGCTCGTTGCTCCGCAAGCAGGGCAAGGGCTTTCGGTCATTCGATTTCGGAGTCACTGATCTCACAAGCAAATTTAACTATTCGTTCAACGACCGCCACATTCTCGGTGCCAAGATCTCTCTATACGACGAGACCTCGAACTCGACCTATCTCGGTCTCACCCAGGCAGAATTCGACCGCGACCGGACGCAGAATCCCGTGCCTGACGACCGGCTCGACGTTCAGCGTAACTTCGGTTCGGTAAATTACCAGTTCATTCCGAATGCGACCACGCTCATCAACACAACCGCCTATGCCTACCACACCAAGCGAGATTGGCGGCGGCAGGAATTTGACCGCGCACGTGTCGCGGGGCGGACCTATCTCAGCGTTTTCGGCGACGAAGATATTCCGGGCGGCTCGATCTTTTTGCGAGACGTCTCGGGCAATCGAAACCGAAGTTTTGATGTGATGGGTATCGAATCACGCCTATCGAAAGAGTATTCGCTCGGCGGCAACCGCTCGACTTTCACCGGCGGCGTCAGCTATGTTTTCGAAGAAGCTTATGACGCATACATCGTCGGTGCCACGGCCACAAGCAGTGACGGCGTTCTACGCGATGCCGAAACTCGGCCCGCACGCGGTGCATCAGTCTTTGCCCAGAATCGTTTCACCATCGGCAGAGAGTTAACGATAACGCCGGGAATTCGTTGCGAAAATTACAGCTACGAACGTCGCATTTCGCGTGCTCGTGTTAACAATATTCCGACCAACGTTGATGTTCGCGGCGAGGATTCGGTTTCGGCATGGATCCCGGGCGTCGGTGTGGCATATCAACCGGTCGAGCAGTTTACGGTATTTGCAGGAGTTCATCGCGGATTTGCTCCGCCGCGTGTCAAAGATTCGGTCAGCAGCACCGGCACGCCGGTCGAACTCGACGCCGAATTTAGCTGGAATTACGAAGCCGGTGCACGCTATTCCGCCCGCAACGGTTTCAACGCCGAAGCGACCTTTTACACTCTGCATTTCGAAAATCAGATAATCCCGGCATCGCAATCCGGCGGTGCGACCTCAACGCTGATCAACGCGGGCAAGACGCGGCATCAGGGATTCGAGCTGCAGGCGGGCTTCGATTTTGGCAAATTGCTCCAAACGGGGCAGAGTTTGACTACCGATGTTAGGTACACAAAGCTCTCCGTCGCACAATTTGAGAACGGCATTTACGACGGCAACCGGCTTCCCTACTCGCCTGAAGTTCTCTTCAGCTTTATCGCGGGCTATCGTCATCCGAAGGGATTTGGAGCTCAGTACGACGTCACGTTTGTCGGGCCGCAGTTTGCGGATAACAACGAAACCGTCTCACCGAACGCTAACGGCGAGATCGGTTTGATCCCGAAATATACGCTGCACAATGTCTCTTTCGATTACGAACGAAGCTTCGAGAAATTCTCGATCGCGCCGTTCGTCACCGTTAAAAATCTGACGAACCGCGTTTATATCTCGTCACGTGCTCCGCAGGGCATTCAGCCCGGACTTTTCCGACAGGCGAATATCGGCATTCGTGTTCGATTTTGATAGGCAGATTTCGTGACGGTAACGTCGGAGGCTAATATATGAACACCGAAACCGGCTTAAAGGACGTGCTCGACATCTGGCACTGCGAAAGATGTAACGGTGCACACATACGCTCCGGCGAAACAGTGCTGACCTTTAACCGCGAAGAATTTGAACTCTTTACCGAGCGAGTCGTTGACGTCAACGTTCGAGGCTGGGCAGCTCAAGCTGCACGGCCGCTTCGGATACGCGAAAACGACATTTCGGTAGTCGAGATAACTTCCGATAATGTCCATTAATAGATCGCCATATCAACAGAAACAATATGAAAATAACCATTTTGACATCATTGCTTGTAATTTCTGCATTCGTCATATCGGGCTGCCAACCCGGCACCGCCGAGAATACGGCAACGCCGTCGGCGGTCAGCCAGAAACTTGTCATCGCTCTGAAGCCGGATAAGAATCCGGACCAGATGGTTGCCGAACGCGAAAATCTTTCTAAGTTCCTTTCCGAGAAGCTTGGTCGCCCGGTCGAGGTCATCATTCCTCTTTCGGCGGCGGTGATAAATGAAGGCTTTGCGAACGGAACGGTCGATCTCGGCTACCTGAGTGCGACCGATCTGATCAACGCGAAAGCCGCGGAGCTGATGCTGGTGGGCGAGATCGACGGCAAAACTACGTATAAAAGTTATTGGCTTGCATTGAAAGATAAACCATACGACGAAATCGCCGATCTGAAAGGCAAACCGATCGCGTTTTCGAGCCGAACGAGTACGTCGGGTTACGTCATTCCGCTTTGGGACCTGAAACAGCGCGGACTGCTCTCCGAGACAAATGATCCGGAAGAGTTTTTCGGCAAAGGCAATGTCTTTTTCGGAACGGGATACGTATCGGCAGTCGAACGCGTTTTGAGCGGCGATGCAGAAGCGGCCGCGGTCAGCTATTATGTGCTTGATCAGGACAAACACCTCTCGGTCGAACAACGCGACCGGCTTAAAAAGGTTGCCGAACAAGGCGACGTACCGACCCACATTGTCGCGGTACGAAGCTCGATCTCGGCCGACGAACGGGCCAAGATCAAGCAAGCGGTGCTTGCGCTAAACGATTCCCCGAACACCGAGCTGCGCGACAAGGTCTTTACTTCAAAACTTGTCGAGGCAGATCAGGAAACACATCTGAAACCAATGCGGGAGGCCCTTTCAGTGCTTCCGAAGTAATGGCATCCTCCGACATCGCCGAGCGAACTGCGCCCGCGGCCGGCAATGTGTCGGTACGCGGCCTCGCCCTTGCGCGCGGCGGCCGCCGGCTGTTTGGCGAAATGTCGTGGGAGCTTCCGCGTGGCAAATTTCTTGCGGTTACAGGGCCGTCCGGTGTCGGCAAATCCAGCCTGCTCGCCTGCATTCGCGGGACGCTAGAGCCGGTGGAAGGCCACGTGACGCTGGCAACCGCCGACCCCAAAGCGGTGGGCATCATTTTTCAACACCTCCGGCTTAGCAATAATCTCACCGTTCTGACAAACGTCCTCTGCGGCCGACTGGGGCGATATCCATGGTGGCGATCGCTGATCGGCTTCGCGGCCGCCGATCGCGTCGCCGCGTTCGATGTGATCGACCGGCTAGGCATCGGCGGACTGTGCCACCGGCCTGTCCGAAAAATATCCGGCGGCGAACAGCAGCGAACCGCCGTTGCTCGCGTTCTGTTTCAGGAACCCGATGTGATCCTCGCTGACGAACCGACGTCTGACTTGGACACCGCACTTGCCCGCAGCGTACTCGCAGAATTTCGCCAGCTATGCCGAGAGATGAATGCGACGGTCATATGCGTGATGCATGACGAACGAATGGTCGCCGAATTCGCCGATATGGAGTTGCGTTTGGACGCCGATAAGCCCGATGGATGGGAAATTCTAGAGGTCTCGCGTTCATGAAAAATGAGGCCCACATTCCTAAGCTTAGTTGGCCCGAACGGTTCACGGCGTTCCGCTTGACGCTTGTTCTGTTTGCGATAGCCATCTTCATATCGCTGCCGGCGATGACCGGTTCCGGCCGGGACCTCGATTATTTTGAGAATCTCCGCCGGTTCGCGTCGCAGTTCTTCCCGCCCGACTTTTCAGTAACGCCGCAGATCCTGTCCGCTCTGGGCGAGACGATCCAGATCGCGGTGATGGCGACATTTTTTGCAGGCATTATCGCCTTGCCGCTGGCGATCGCCGGTTCGCAAAACATCGCACCGCGGTGGATGAACGTCGTCACGCGAATGATCCTGAACGTCATCCGCACGCTGCCGAGCCTCATCTGGGCGCTGTTGGCCGTTGCAGTTGTGGGCCCGAATCCACTCGCCGGGGTCGTTGGGCTTACCTTCTACAGCATCGGTTATCTCGGCAAATTCTTCAGCGACGCGTTCGAATCTATCGACGCCGAGGTTCCCGACGGCCTAAAGCTTTCTGGTGCATCCGCCATTCAGGCGTTTCAATACGGCCTGCTTCCTCAGGTCAAACCGCTCATCCTCAGCCACATCCTTTGGATGCTGGAATACAACATCCGCTCGGCGGCGATCGTCGGTTACGTCGGTGCCGGCGGTGTCGGGCTGCTGTTGCATACATATCAGGAATACGGACAATGGAACCGCTTCGCGACGGTCCTTATCTTTATTCTGGCACTCGTGACCATCCTCGATTTCTTTGGCGAATGGCTTCGCAAAAAGATCCTTCAAGCTGATTAAACTTTATTTTGGGAGAGCTGCCTCGCCGATAGTTTTTCTTCTTCGAACGGACTATCCTTTCGTCTGATGGAGTCGCTGACATATTCACAACTTCTTCGCGGCAACCGCAATTTTCGAAACCTGCTGGCCGGGCAATTCGTTTCGGAGCTCGGCAGTTGGTTCAATTTCATTGCCGGCTTGGGGCTGGTGCGTGTCGTTTCGGATGCATCGCCCGCGGCGGCAGGATTGATCCTGGTTTTCCGGATGCTTCCGTTTGCGGTCTTTTCGCCCATTGCGGGGACCTTCGTCGACCGCTTTTCGAGGCGGAAAGTGATGATAGTGACCGATATCGCCCGCATCGGGGCGGCTATGATGATGCTGCTCGTTACGAGCAAAGAAGACCTCTGGATCGCCTATCTAGCAACCATCTTGCTCTCTACCTTCGGTGCATTCTTCGACGCTGCTAAAAATGCATCCACGCCAAACCTTACCGGCGACGATGGCCTTCTGGCCGGTACTGCTCTGATGTTCTCGACCCGGTTTCTGCTAATGGCGATCGGGTCGGCACTAGGCGGATGGGCCGCCTACGCCTTCGGTTACGAAGCGGCATTTGTCATCAATGCGACCTCTTTCGCTGTCTCGGCATACGCCGTTTGGCTAATCCCGGAAGACGCAGTTCGTCAGCCCGAGACGGCCGAACCCGTCGAAAAGCAGACGTTCGTGGCCGACCTGAAGGAAGGGCTCAACTACACAGTCAAAAACCATTTTGCGTTCACCATTCTGATAATGAACGTCCTGTGGGCGACCGGAGGCGGAATGATAAACATCGTCTTCGAGAGAATGGGCGGCGTTTACTTTGCGGAAAAGGAGCAGTGGTATCCCGATCTTGCGGTGGCATTGCTCTGGACCTCGGCAGGTGCCGGACTATTCCTCGGAATGATGCTCGCCCATCGCGCGTCGATCTATCTCGACCGAAAGGATACGAATCGCGGTTTTATCGGCTGGGCTCTGATCATCCACGGCGTGCTTTTCGCGATCGGCGGTTTGATGCCGACGCTCTATCTCGTTCTGCTCTTCACGTTCGTTTCGCGGGCGATAGTCGGCGTCGAATACGCTGTTCAGGAAACGATGTTTCAGCGCAGCCTGCCGGACCGGATCCGAGGCCGCATTTCGACGCTAGACCGCGGAGCGGAGCTCGCGATGTACGGCCTGATGACATATATCGCCAGCCTTGCGATCTATGTGATGTCGGTACAGGCGCTGACGGTGATATCCGGCCTGCTTGCAGGAACGGCAGGTGTTATTTGGCTGATAAGAAATCGCGGGGACGCCGGGCGTTTGCGGCTGGAAGAACTCCGGGCCCGGACGCACGAACAGATAAACCAAACTACGCGGTAAGGATGACGGCTTTCGTACCGGTAAGTTCTGAGAAGTCTTTGGTATAAATGGCTTCGACCGGCCGAATGGCACCGATAGTTTCGGCGATATCATTGGTCGAGATGAAGCCTGTCTCAATGTGAGCAACGGCCCATTTTTTCAGGTGCGACGCGGTCTGCAGTGTGTCCTCGAGCATCCGCAGGTACTGCGATTTGGTTTCAACCGGCATTCCGAGCTTCCCGTTTCGAACGTTTTCGACCTCGGGCCAAAAATCGTTCCCTCCGCGAAGCCACTCTTCGCGCCAAACGGCACGCTCTGAGAAGCCGCGTTTCGTTGCCGGTTTTACGGGCGGAAGACGAAGGAACATCAGGTCGCTGCGTGCCTCGGCGAGAAATTCTTTCACGTCCTTGTTCTGACAATTATTGTTCTGGCCGTTGTTGACCGGCTCGGGAACGACCGTCCATATCCGCCGAAAAACGGTAGACAGCGGCTGTCGCAGCTCACGGGTTTCCTCGTTGAATGAAAGCACATAGTCGCCGACGCGCATCGCAATACTGGCACCGATGGCGAACGCGAACGGCGATTGCAGGCTGTCCAGATTTCGCCTGACGTTGTCGAACCACCACGAATCTGTCTCACTGAACCAAGTTCTAAGCGACGCATTCGCCAGCCGATTACCGGGAACGTAAACGTCATCCAGGATCAGATTTACATCATCATCCGAAAGCTTTTCGCTGTTGTTCTGGATCGACGCAAGAGCTCTGGTCCATGAGGACTGCAGAAGGTCGTTGGCAGAGATGCGGATCTGATGGCGTTTCAGGTATGTCCCAAGAGTCGGGTCGGGCGTGAACGGCAACGCGACGGAGCCGAACTTCAACCGCCGCAAAACATTCAGATCAAAGGCGAGCCAGCCGTCCGGCGAAGATTTCGTGTGAAGCGTCATAGCTAACTCTAACTAACAGGACACTATAAATATAACAACTTCGACAGATTAACCTAAGCTCGGTTCATTCCGATTCAAACCCTGAAAGCTTCAAAACAAACTCCGGAACTTTCGGCTCGTCCTTCAATATGGAATCGCTGCCCCGTTCCCGGGCCCATCTGTGGAGCCACGAAATACCGGCCGGGCCAACATAAGTATCCGGCAATCGGTAAGCCTCATCCTTCAGCGATTCTTCCAATGTCACAAAACGATAACCTCGATTGCTAAGCATCAGGGCAAGATCGTCGAAATAATCCGCGTTTATAGAGTTGGCGTGGATAAGCAGCGTCTGGCTGACCTCCTGATCAAAGATCTTGACCGACTGCCGTTCCCAATATTCCAGCTTCGCCTGCATGTAGGGCACATAAGCGTCACCGACCCTTTTCATCAGTTGCTTGTCGCCTCTGTCATACGCGATGTCGTAAGCGCGCGCAAAAATGTAATCGGCATTATCAAAGGAGATCGGCGCAATGGTGTATCCGCGAGCTTCCAGAAACTTATCAAAGGCAGCTTTCACTTCCATCGAACGTCCCGTTTGCAGATATGGATGGCGGTAGTAACGAAGTTTCTGGCCGCGTTCGGCAAGCAATTCGGAGGTTATCTTCTCATCCCGGATCACGTCTTCCTGATAATCTTTCAACTCAATCCGGTTGAGGCTGCGGTGGGAGAATGAATGGTTGCCGAGCTCGAGCCCCGCTGCGATCCACATTCTCAGCAGATCGACCTGCTCGGCATCTAGTTTATCGCCGCTATACAACTTGTTCTCATTCACAAAGCCGATCGCGGGAACTTTCGCTTTTTGAATATGCGACAAAAGTTTGCGGGTGAGAGATCTCCGGTTCTCAATGTCCGTTCGCGTCGACACGACGGGAAGGTCGTCGATGGTGACGGATATCGACCGGTCCTGCCGCTGCCCAAAGCAAGGAGCGATGGCGAAGGTAAATAAAGCGATGGCGACGAAGAGCTTCATGGGGTTGAAAACTAAATTATTTTGAAAAGACGCTCGAAAAGTCTTTGAAGCCTTTGAACTCAAGTGCGTTGCCGCTCGGGTCCAAAAAGAACATCGTTGCCTGTTCGCCAACCTCACCGGCAAATCGGATCTTTGGTTCGATCACGAACTTCACGCCTTTACCACGAAGCTTTTCGGCTAGAGCTTTCCACTCATCCATCGGGAGGACGACGCCAAAATGCGGCACCGGCACATTATCTGCATCGACGTGATTTTCCGCTTTGACGCCCGACGACTTAGGGGCGAGATGAGTCACGATCTGGTGCCCGTAAAGGTCAAAATCGATCCAGCATTCCGAGCTTCGCCCCTCGGCACACTCCAAAACCCCGCCATAAAACTCCCGTGCCGCATCCAGATCATGCACCGGAAACGCCAGATGAAATAGATTGTTCATAAAAGATTCTAGGCCACAGGGCCACGGTATTTACTTCCGCGGCCTTTGTTCAACACAGATAACAATATCGATGTCATTCTGTTCACGATCAAGGTGAATCTCGATATTATCCATTGTAATCGGATATATCGACTTCATCTTCGAAATTCTCTTGACCGTTTTTTCAAGTGCCGTGAGCGTGAAGATATTGCCCTCCATTAGGCCGTCTTCCATGTGCCGGACAAACTTCCGGTGCCTTGTATAAGTACTGCCCGAAATCTCAACCCGACGGGTGTTGAAATACTTTGCAGTGGCCTCGTCGATCAACGGATCTCGAATCACTTTTGTCTGTCCGCATGGCTCCTTCTCAGCCGCGTCGTCGGCGACTTTTCCTAGTGCCGCCTGTGAGGATGAAAGCACAAGGATGGAAGACAGGAACGCTTTATAGAATCTCCATTTTATCTTCATCATCTGTGTTTATCCTCGTCATCTGTGGACAAATCTCATTTCGCAGCAGCCTTCGCGATCTGCCTTATCGACCCAAGGTGATATGCCGTATGGGCGATGATCGCTACGGCGTCGCCGATGTTGTTCTGGTTCCATTCATCGATCCCGGCAAAGCAAAGCAGCACACCTTCATAAGACTTCGCCGCCGCGGCACGCAGGGCGTCCCACTCGGCGTCGTTTACGGTCTCGATCAGCCAGCTGTCGTCCCAGTTTACGCTGTCGGTCCGGCCGTTGATAAATTCGACTAGCCGATCGAGGTAAAACTTCGCGTGCTCCGTTTGTGCGGCTATCGTCGTTCCCCCAAAATCGCGCGAAGCTTCTGCCGCCGATATCCCGGCGAGCGTAGGAAAAAGGCCGACACCGCGGTCGAGATACGCACTCGATTCGCCTTCGGGCGAACCCTCAAACGTTTCGCGCAGCACGACCAATACATCAATAAGAAAATCGTCCTTTTGTATTGTTTCCATCGTCGGTAAGTGATATTCGTTTACCTGAACACTTTCGCAATGCAGGAAAACACAGATAAATTCATCGCATCGTTCCGCGAAAGCATCGCGGCCGGTACATTCGTCAAGCTTGCGCTAGCCAATTATAAGGGCGAAGACACTCAACTGCAAAAGATTTTGGTCCGCCTCGTCGAATCGAAGAAAGGAGATCGGTTATTTGTTCAGTTCAAATATCTTACGCGCGACGTCGTGAAGAACTTCGCGATAGATGAGGGGATCGAACTCGTTGCCGATTTCCTTACCAGCGGATTCCGGAACGCTCATCTATTCACGACCGCCAATGACTTCCAACTCGACATCGGCAAACGCAATTCGCGGCTAAATGTCGGCAAACCGACGATCAATTCGCCGCCGCCGCTCGCCCATGACCGGCAGAAGAACGACCTCGTCGATCGAACGACGTTTTACCTGACCGCGCTCGGCATCACGACCGATTCCGGTGAGATCCGCGCACAGCAGTTCGATAAATGGAAGCAGATCAACAAATTCGTCGAGATACTCAACGGACTTTTCGAACGGTCGCACCTGACTGAAAAGAAGAAACTTAGGATCGTTGATATGGGGTCCGGCAAAGGCTATCTAACCTTTGCCGCATACGAGCATTTCACAAAGTCGCTCGGGCTTGAGGTCGAAATGATCGGCGTCGATACTAAAGCTGAGACGATCGCACTTTGCAATAGCATCGCCGAAACATCCGGACTTGACGGCTTGCGTTTCGTAAACAGCACGATCGATGATTTTGAACCCGGCGACGTCGATATTCTCATCGCCCTGCACGCCTGTGACACCGCCACCGACGATGCCCTCGCAAAGGGCATCAATGCGAACGCCGACATTATCGTCGCGGCCCCATGCTGTCACCGCGAGGTCAAGAACCAACTAAGGGCTCCGGAAATGCTTAAAGGCATTTTAAAGCATCCCGTCCTTTTCGAACGCACCGCAGAGAGCATCACGGATGGCCTTCGCTCTCTCTTGCTCGAATCGACCGGATACACAACGAAAATGTTCGAATTCGTCCGGACCGAACACACGCCAAAGAATAACCTGCTTGTCGCTACAAGGAGGAAAGAAGCTTATGAAAACGCTAACCTGGAATCGGAGATCGAGGCTGTAAAATCACTCTTCGGAATTCGCAAGCAAAGGCTCGATCTGTTGTTGAACGGAGAGAAAACGGGCCCACTAAACGCAAACTCAGAACAAAAGGGTACATACTGATCCCGACCTAGATCCGGAGCTTCTTGGGCCGATCAATATCGAACAGGAGTGTCAGATGAAATTCCCCAATCAATAACGGTCATTCCTCCTGAGCTGTGACTTACCCAATAGGTCGACTGCGATCCTGGACGATAGGTCGCAAGATCGGTCAGCCCGTCACCGTCGTAATCCCCCGGTACCGGAATGTCCCCGTTCTGCCCCCATTTAGCAGCATTTACAACGTTGTCCGAGCTCCTGATCCACCACCATGTCCCAGTCGAAGGACGAAAAATGGCTAGATCCCCGATAGCATCACCGTCAAAATCAGCAGTAACATACTGGTCGCCCGGAAGACCAAATTGAACGATATCGGTCTCATTTGTGACAAGATCCTTGATCGTAACAACATTGTTTGAATTAGGATGATGGGCGATCTCGGCCCGTCCATCACCATTCATATCTCCAAGGCGGAGAGCGGCATTGCTTGGCGGTATTGTAGTCTGAATTCCGCCACCTACTACTGTATAGCGTATCCAGACTTGTGTGGTTTGCGTAAATTGACCCAACCAAACTGCAAAATCGGTCGTGCCATCGCCATTGTAGTCCTGTTGCATTGGAAAACTGCCGAAACTTCCAAATGTCGAAAATTCTGTAAAAGCCAAATTCCCGGTACTGCTTTCGAGCGCATAGAACTGATGAAGCGAAGGAAAACCGGTGGGCCCGCGAAAAACTCCTAGATCGGTCTTACCGTCACCGTCATAGTCGCCGGCTGCCACGACATCGGTTGCCAATCCGAACTGCCGGACTGCGAAGCCCTCGGTGCTTTGCCATAGGTACCAAACCTTATAGCCACCTTCGTTCCGAACCACCGCGAAATCGCTTTTACCGTCTCCGTCAAAATCGTTGACCTTTCGAAACATATTTTGTGCTGAAACCGTCGATATCGCGACCATCAAAAACAAACAGGAACCGATCACCCTCTTGCCAGCCAACTCAAATGATATACGCATTGTTCTCCTTAAGACCTTGATTTATCTAAATGTTGGTAACTAGGAGTATATAGTAATATGTCAAGCCGATCCGGCCGCGGCGAGATACCAAAACAAAAATAAAGGGAACGGCCTTTCACCGTTCCCTAAGTCAAATGTCGATTAAGCTAGGATCAGTGATTGTTGTTGGTAAACCCAATAACTTCTGCAGTTCCGATATTAAAGCCTTCCACAAAAGCATTTGTTTCAAAAACCGCATTCAACGCAGCGGCCGATTCGGCACGAAGCGTTACGCCAACATTGCCGATTTTAACGAACGCCCCAACCGTGTTGACCGTCGCCGAAGTCAAGTTCAGATCGAAAAGCGGTATACGGTCCACGACCGCACCATTTGCCGACGCGAGTCCGTTGATGAACGGCTGTGGTTGTATTGTATTGATCGCGAATCCTTCGATCCGGACACTCGCGTTGTTCCTAGTAAATAAAAGCCCGTTCGAATGCAGGATCTCGCCGCGTAGGGTTCCAGCGTCGAGGGTTCCCGAAGTGATCGGAAAGAACACTGTGCCCCGGCGGATCGGGATCCTTGACAGTGGAGCGACCCTGATGCCAAGGCTTCCGACCGCAAGCACAAATGCATTGCTCAGCCTGACATTCGTTGACCCGCCATAAAAATTGATCTGCGAATTAGTGGCTCCGGTAGTTGTCGGCAGTTCCTGCTTTGTGTCCAGATCCGACTGGCCAAAGGCCGCCATCGTACCCACAGATAAAAGAGTGAGAAAAAGGAAGACTTTTTTCATACTAAACCCCCTGATTTGTTTTATTTCGGACACAACTTTTTTCGTTTGCCGGGCAGCTTCGGATTCGCCGAACGCCGGATATTTTGACGTTATTTTCGCACGAAAATCCGCTCCCGCAGCCCTTGACCGTACGTAAGATCAGGCGTATTATAAGAGTTTGTCTTTATAAGGCAGGTTTAACGTTATGAAACAAGAGATCCATCCTAACTACCAGGAAATCACCGTCGCATGTGCTTGCGGCCATTCGTTCCAGACCCGTTCGACGATGGGCGAAGAGCTGCATATCGAAATTTGTTCTGAATGCCACCCGTTCTTTACCGGCAAGCAGAAGCTGGTCGACACAGCAGGACGTGTTGATCGGTTTAACAAACGTTACGCTCGCGGAGCGGCACCGGCTGCGAAATAATGGCCAAAGACCTTTATTAGCCTAACAAACCGAGACGCCGACGCTTTTTGCGCCGTTCGATAGAGGTGTACCCGATACATCCGCGAAGGCAGAAAAAAGGTCGGCGTTCTTATTTTTGAGAATTAGAATGCTGTAATGGAACTCCTTTTCGCGGTAGATTGGGAAAAGCTATTTGTCCCAACGGCGTCTGTCCTTGAGATGGTCATCCGCGGAACGTTGATGTTCTTTGCCATCTTCGCTCTGCTCCGAGTCTTTCGACGCCCCGCCGGGGCACTCGGCGTAGCCGATCTGCTCGTGATAGTGATCATCGCCGATGCGGGTTCCAACGGCATGACGGGCGAAGGCTTTTCGATAACTGAGGCCGTTGTCGTGATCTCGGTCATCGTTGCATGGAACTGGATCTTTGATTGGATCGGTTCCAAGTCGAAACTAGCGGGAAGGATCTTGGAGTCGCAACCGATGCGGCTTATCAGCAATGGCCGCGTGCTGCGAAAGAACCTGGAGAGCGAGATGATCACCGAAGATGAATTGATGGCTCAGCTTCGGATGAATGGGATAGACGATCCGGCCGAAGTGAAGACCGCAACGCTTGAGAGCAACGGCGAGATCAGCGTTATCGCATTCGATAAGGATGAAAAGAAAGGCGGCAACGGCAAAGCAGGCCGCCCCAGAGCTGCGGGATAGAATATTTATGGCCAGCGTAAAACGAACAAAGACACTCAAATTCATCCACACTTTTTTCGCGATGGAACGCGACCTGATCGTTGGCGGCCAGGCCGTAATGGAAGGCGTAATGATGCGGACGCCGTCAGCATATGCGATCGCCTGCCGGCGATCGAATGGCGAGATCGTTACCACCGCCGAACGCCTGCCGAAGTGGAGCGACAAATACAAATGGCTCGACACGCCAGTGCTTCGTGGCGGCGCGACACTCATTCAAACGATGGCACTCGGCATCAAGGCTCTCAACTTTTCCGCAAAGATCTACGAGGACGACCTAGAAGCTCAAAAAGAGCTGACGAAAGAAAAAGCTTTCGAGACTGAAATGGCACTCGCCGAAGGCACGACCGATGAGAGTTTCACAAAGGCAAAACCGAAGGTAATAATGCCCGGGGCCTCTAAGGCGAAAAAGGCTTCGCAATCGGCAAGCACAGTTGGGTCGATCGTATTCGCACTTGGCTTTAACATATTGCTGTTCGTGGTCGCTCCGCTGCTGTTGACCAACGTCGGTTTCATCGCATTGGGTTGGGCAGAAGCTCCCGTGATCGCGCAGAACGCGTCATGGTGGACGACGACAACCGCCTATATCTGGGAGACAAAGCCGTATTCGTGGATCGCCTTTAACTTGATCGACGGCGTCATCCGGATGATCTTTTTCGTCATAATGATTTACTCGATGTCGTTTCTGAAAGACATCCGCCGCGTTTTTGAATATCACGGCGCCGAACACAAAACCGTTTACAACTGGGAAGCTGGCCTTCCGCTCACCGTCGCCAATGCGACGATTCAAAAGCGTCAGCATCCGCGTTGCGGAACGTCTTTCCTGATGGTCGTCATGCTCGTTTCGATCGTTTTGTTTTCGGTTATTGCGTTTGAGGCGACATGGCTAAACCTTGTCGTTCGCATCGCCCTGATGCCGTTGGTTGCAGGGCTTTCGTACGAGGTCATCCGCTACGCTGCCAAGAAAGAATCCGGAGCGTTCTTCAAATTCATGACGCTGCCCGGTATCTGGCTGCAGAACATCACGACCCAGGAACCCGATGGCGAACAGCTCGAGGTTGCCATCGAAGCCCTGAACGAATCGCTCAAATTAGAACCGGCATCCGCAAATTAAACGCAGAAATAGATCGGCACATACGTATCATTTATCTGTGTTCATCCGATCCCATCTGTGGATAAAGACAATATGTTAGAAAAGCTCGCACAGATCGAAAAAAGCTACGAAGAGCTAACGGCACAGATCTCCTCGCCGGAGTTCATGTCCGATATGTCGGCGTACGCCAAGCTGATGAAACAGCACAGTTCGCTCGGTGAGATAGTCGGCAAATACCGCCAGGTCAAAAAGCTCCGCGAAGGGTTGGCCGAAGCAAAAGAGATCGCGGAGGCAGCTGATGATGACGAAATGCGCGAGATGGCCAGGGCCGAAATGGACGAGATCGAAGAGCAGCTTCCGGCGGCCGAAGACGAATTGAAATTCTTGCTGCTGCCCAAAGATCCGAATGACGAAAAGAACGTTATTCTTGAGATACGTGCCGGCACGGGCGGCGATGAAGCGACGCTTTTTGCCGCCGAGATGCTACGCGTTTATGCACGCTATGCCGAGCGTCAGGGTTGGAAGATGGATGTGATGGAGAGAGCCGCGACAGGTGTCGGCGGCTTGAAAGAAGCCATCGCGATGATCGAAGGCGACAACGTCTATTCGAGAATGAAGTACGAATCCGGCGTTCACCGCGTGCAGCGTGTTCCGCAAACTGAAACGCAGGGTAGGATTCATACGTCTGCGATAACCGTCGCCGTTCTGCCTGAGGCCGAAGAGGTCGATGTTCAGATAAATCAGAACGACCTTCGCATCGATACTTTCTGTTCGTCAGGCCCGGGCGGGCAATCGGTGAACACTACGTACTCTGCTGTGCGCATCACGCATCTGCCGACCGGGACCGTCGTTTCGATGCAGGACGAAAAATCGCAGATCAAAAACCGCGAAAAGGCCATGCGCGTTCTGCGGGCCCGGCTTCAGGAGGTCGAGGAACAAAAGCAGCACGACGAACTCTCCGCAGAGCGGAAGTCGCAGGTCGGCAGCGGTGACCGTTCCGAAAAGATAAGGACCTATAATTTCAAGGAAAATCGCGTCACCGACCATCGCATCGGCCTGACCGTCCATCAGCTCGACCTTGTGATGGAGGGCCAGATCGACGAATTTATCGGAGCACTTACGACGCATTACCAGACCGAAAAGCTAAAGGCCGAATCGGTCTCAAACTAGATCACGACGTGGCAATAACACGCTTATATTTGGTCAGGCACGGACAATCTGCCGGAAATGCCGAGGGGCGATTCGGCGGACATGGTCCGACTCCGCTCTCCGAACTCGGCAAAGAGCAGGCTGAGCGGACGGCAAAGCATCTTGCCAAAGAAGGCGTCTCCCGCATCTACGCCAGTGACCTCCACCGAGCTGTCGAGACCGCCGAGTACCTGTCGAAGCTGACGGATATTCCGGTCATCGCCACCAAGGCCTTTCGCGAACGCCACGTCGGCGTGCTTGAGGGGCTTACCTTCGAAGAATCAAAGGAAAGCCATCCGCAAGATTTCTACGCACTCGTCAACCGCAGCGTCCACCACATCATCACCAAAGGTGAAAGCTATCGCCAGTTGCTCGAGCGTTCAACGGGTGAGCTGTGGGACATACTTCGCGACCACCAAGGCGAACGCATCGCCATCTATTCGCATACCGGTGCCATCTGCTTCATTACGCTCCATCTTATGGGCGCCATCCGCCGCGACACCAAGCAGACACCGTGGCTCGTTACCTCAAACTGCGGCATCAACCGCTTCGAGATACGCGGCCGCCGCAACGTTCGCGTCCTCGCGCTAAACGACACCCGCCACCTCATCAAACCCACCGGCAACGACAGCTTCGCCGCCCTTTAACGTCGAGGCCAATCTTGACTTACCACCACTTTTATACTATTCCTCTCTCATAGAACCTTCATTCCCGTTTCGCCGCCGAAATTCACGTAGGAGCATTTTTGAACATGAGACGAATATTACTTGGCTTTTCATTTCTGAGCGTTATTCTTGCCGCACCGATAGTTGGTTTAGGACAGACGGACGAGGTCAGCGAGGCGACCGGCCTGCCTATTCCTATCGGCCAACCGGTTATTTACGGTCAGGTCAGCATCGAAAATCGGCCAAGGGACGCTCGTCGGCCAAACGTCTTTGTGGCCCTTTTGATCAGTGGAACACAGATCGACCGTCGCCAGGCGAACGACCGAGGTTATTTTTACTTTCTCGAGCGGCCAAGACACGGACACACTCTTGTTTTCGAGGTGGACGGTATGGAGGTCGGGCGAGCCTATTTGACCATCGGGAATTCGAATCGGTTACGACATGATGTTTCCGTCGACTGGAGAGCGCTGCAGGGGGCTGCTATCCAAAAGACTGGATCCGTATCAGTCAACCAGCCTTATGAACGAAACGAGGAAAATCAGAAGACCTTCGACAGGGCAATGCAGTCGATCCGGGACAAGAACAATTCTGCCGCGATCGACACGCTAACGGAATTAACCGCAAAAGACCCGAAAGACTTTGTCGCGTGGACCCTTCTTGGAACGGCTTTATACGCCGACAAAAAGATCTCCGATGCTACTGCGGCATTTCTAAAGGCCATCGAACTCAAGCCCGACTATGTCCTCGCACTTCTCAACCTTGCCAAGCTCGAACTCGAACGAAAGAACCTGGACAAAGCGATCGAGTACGCAGGCAAGGCCGTCGCGGCCGACCCAAAGTCGGCGGATGCGAACCACGTCCTTGGCGAGGCATATCTACAGAACAAGAAAGGTTCGCTCGCGGTCGGTTACCTGAACACGGCGATCGAACTTGCTCCCGTCGAAAAAGCCGATATTCACCTCCGACTTGCCGCACTGTATGACGGTGCGGGCCTGAAGGATCGAGCCGCTGCTGAATACAAGGCATACCTTGAGAAGGTAAAAGATCCTCCCAATAAAAAGAAGCTCGAAGAATATGTGAAAGCGAACGGTTCGAAGTAATATTGGCATTAACAAAAAAAGGCCGCGGCATGTTTGCCGCGGCCTTTGCTTTGTCTCTCGACAAGCCCTAGAACGAGTAACGAATACCAAACTGCATCCTTCGTGGATTTCCCTGAATGTCGCTGAATAGCCGCCCGAAGTCTCCCGGTGCACTCGCTGTCTCAGGATCTTGCGGCAGACCATACGACGATCGCGTAAAGTTGGTCGCTGCAAAATACTGAATGTTCGTTACGTTGAAAACTTCCCAACGTAGTGACACGGCATGGCCTTCGCTCCAAGGCATCTTGAAGGTTTTGGAAAGGCCCATATCCATCGTCTGGAAGCCCGGAAGCCGAAGCGTATTTCGTTCACCCGTTTCGCCCGGACGGGCATTGCGGAATGAATTGAAAGCGGCCTGCGGATCCGAGAAGAAATTCTGGGTGTTTCGCACCGCTCTGTAGTCAACGTTTCGGAGCCTGGTTCCATTTGATTGAACGTTCCAGTTGGTAGCCCACTGTGCCTGATCGAACGGAGTCGAGAGCGGTTGCCCTGTATTCCAGCGATAGATACCGCGAAGCGACCAACCACCGAGGATGGCATCAGCAAAACTATTCATATTGCTGAACCACGACCGTCCGCGTCCGATAGGTAGGTCGAACACGAAGTTCGCATTGACGACATGCTTCGAATCGAAATCCGACACCGAATAGTTGTCCTCCGGACGAAGCGGGTTCAATAGGAACTGCCCGCCGTAAGAACCATCGGTCTGAAGTCCGGAGACATCATCCATCGACTTCGAGAACGTGTAGTTGATGTCGTAGCTCAGGGTTTGTCCGAGCCGCTGCCGCAGCGAGAAAGTACCGCCGTGGTAGTTAGACTTGGCAAACGTGCCAAAAGCCGAAAACGCCGCATACTGCGGGTGGAAGAACAGGTTCCTAGTACCATTCCTACCGCGGTCGTCGATCAAGAGCTGAACAAATGTCCAGTCAAGGATGTCGAACCCGTTTCGATCGATCAGATTATAAATGCCCTGAGTCGATGTCGTTCCAGGTGCACCGAACAATCCCGCTGTGTTGAAGAGATTCTCGAAATACGGAATCGCCGGAACATTCAGGATCGGTGTATTGGCCGCACGGAGATCATGCAACATGCCAGCCGCTGTGTACCAATCCATACCTGTCTGCGGATCGACAAGGTTATTCAGCGCCATTATGTCTCGCGAACCAAAGAGGTTTCGAGCCGATCGGCCGATGTACGAAGCCTCGAAGTACATTCCCTTCGGCAGCTGTCTTCCGTAAGAGGCGTTCCAGCTATAGTGCGTCGGCGACGTTATCGTTGCATCCAGCGAACTCTCGATTCGCTGTGCCTCATCCGGATCCGTTGAGAAACGCTGCTGCGGAGCCGGAATACCTGGAAGAGCGCGGATGTCCTGGTTAAATCCGGTGAACAGCGGTGCCGGCCTGTCCGTAACGTTATATGTATTCGCGGAAATGGTGGTACTGCTCGTAAAGCCGATCGACGAAAGGCCGTCAAAGCTAACCGCCAACTGGCCGCCAAAATAATCATTGGCTATACCAAAGCCGCCCCGGAGAACCGAATCGCCCTGGTTACCAAAGATGAACTTACCAATCCCACCGCTGAATCCGGGCGACCACGCTGCCGCGATACGCGGCTGCCAGTTGTTCCAGTCCATGCTATAAAAGCCCGGCCCGCTGTTAGCTGGTCCGCCGAGTTCGAAGTTGACAAGTTCGTTATTCGCAATTCCGATCGCCGCAAACTGTTTACGTCGTTCGAAAACGTCGCCAAGCCGCGGCGTCGGAACAACCTGAAAGCCATTCTTTTCGTACACCGGGCGGCTCACCGCATAACGGAGCCCCATCGTGAGGGTTAAGGTCGGATGTGCTCTCCATATGTCCTGAACGTAGGCATCGTACTCCTCAGTTGCAAAGTTACGCGACGAAGGCGTTCCGGCTGCCAAGACGCTTCCGTCCCTATCGAACGTGAAGTTACCACTGTACTGCGAGAAGCGGCCGATGATGGCAGTCGCCGCAGCCTGAACGGCCGCTACACTGCCGCCGGCAATAGTATAACCATTATCAAGGAACTGGTTGGTGACGACCGCACCTGACAGATCATAGAATGATGGGTTTGTTACCGCAGAGTCAAAAGCACTCGCAAAACTGTCTCGTTGATTCCTAATGATCCTGACATTGCCGCCGACCTGAACCGTATGATTACCCTTTATCCAGGTAAAATCATTGGTGATGTTTTGCACCGGGGTCACTCGGCTAAGCGTTCGTGCAAAAAGCAAAGGCGAGTAAACGAAACGGAAGGTTATAGCGGATTCACCCGAGTCACCCTGCGTGCTGAAAGCCTGACGCGTCAGCCCATATCTGAAGTTATTGATCTTATTGCTAGCAATGGTCCAGTTATGGCCGACCACGAATCCATAAGGATGACTCCATAGCGATGTCGCCGGTGTCCCCGGAAATGCTGAGGTTCCGGCGGTGTTGTCCCACTGATAGTTGCCGCGGAGGAACAATTGCTGCGAATCGGTTATGTTCCAGTCAAATCGAGCAATGTGAGTATTTTCCTTGACCGTGGTAGGTGCATTGAAACGGTAGCCTCCCGTATTCAGGCCGTCACCAAGTGAAGTATTATTCGACGCCGGTGCTCCCGCAAGAACTGCGAGAGCTAACGGATTTGCACCATTGATCTGTGAAAAGATCTGGTTGAATTCCGCAAGTTGGACCGCGCATACTCCGCCAACGCAGCTTGGGCCCGTACCTTCAAACCGTACTTCGCCTTGAGCAAGATGGGCGAGCGGTACCGTCCGGTTCACGGAAGCATCCTGTTTTTGAAACTGGCCTTCATACGAATAAAAGAAAAATAGTTTGTCGCGGACGATAGGGCCGCCCAATGAGCCGCCATAGACGCTTCGGGCCAAACTCGGACGATCTATATCGGCCAGATTATTGAAAAAGTTGTTGGCTGAAAAAGCCGTCGGGCGATAGAAATAAAACGCCGAACCGCGCCAGTTATTGGTTCCGCTCTTAGAAACAAGCGATATCTGGGCACCGGATGAACGTCCCTGATTCGCATTCGCGCCTGTGGTCGTGATCCTGAATTCTTCGACCGATTCAGTCGTAACACGAAGGGCCGACCCTTGACTAGTATCGCCGCCGCCTGATCGGCCGCCAGTCTGCTGATCATTTATATCCACGCCGTCAAGCGTGATGTTTGCCTGGTCGCTTCGGCCGCCGGCAACGTAACCGTCGCGGGTCACACCGGGCTGAAGAGCAAGCAGGTCATTGACACGACGTAGGTCGGTCGGCAATTCGACGATCTGCTCGGAATTAAAATTGTTTCCGATGGTCGCATCCTGGTTGTTTACGATCGATTCGATACTTCCGGTCGTGACCTCAACGACAGCCGAAACATCGCCTGGTTCGAGTACGAGACGCAGGTCTGCAGTCGAATCGACGTTCGCCTGGACCGCACTACTGACCAATCTTTTGAATCCGGCATTCTCGACCTCGATACGGTAGGTCGCCGGGGGGATCGACGCAAATGAGAATCTGCCGGTGCTCGACGTGACAGTCGAACGGTTAAACCCGGTTTCTGCATTTGTCAACGTTACCGTTGCGCCGGGCAGTACCCCACCGGCTTGATCGGATACGGTTCCAGAAACACTGGCCGTCCCTGATTGAGAAAACGCACTGCCTGCAAACAGCAATACTGCCGACAGAGCAAAAACAAAAGCGTGAGCTTTTGATCTAAGAAATATAAGTCGCATAGAGCCTCCTTCGTGGGTTTTTGAAAATCGCGGGATGTAAAGCTATATCTACGTCAGGCATTTTGCGTTCCAAAAGGCCCAAACCGCTGAATGTTAATGTTTAGCTGCGAAATCTTCACTGGGATGGATCGTCTAATGACCCGCATTATAAGCGTTTTTTGGATAAAATTCAAAATCTCGGGTAATTTCGCCCTGACCCCACCGCTACTTGTCGTTCACTTTCAACAATTTAAAGATAGCTTTTGCTGCGGTGGCGGCGGTTCCGGCGGCGGTTGAGATGGTGGGGCTTATTGGATTCGCGACATCGCCGACCGCGTAGATTCCCGGCACGCTCGTCTCTGCCGAAGTGTTGACCTTAATGTATCCCACGGGATCAAGCTCGACCATTGAACGGATGAATCCAGAATTTGGCTCGACGCCGATCCGGATCAAGACATTATCGGCATCTATCGCCCACGGCTCGCCGGTTGAATTTTGCCTGACGTTGACTCGCTCAACATAATCGCCGCCTTCGATGCTTTCGACGGTCGCATCGGTTATGAACTCGATCCGGTCGTTGCGGCGGGCCTCAGACATAAATTCATCGCGTGCCGTGAATTCAGCTTGCCGGTGAACAACAAATACCTTTTCCGCGTGTTCGCCGAGCATGACGGCGTTTTCCATCGCGGCATCTCCGCCGCCGATTATCACGACCCGCTTTCCCGCTACCCGATCGCGTTCCTTGGCCCCCGATATCAATATGCCTTTGCCCTGTATGCCTTTGCCCTGAAATTCTGTCTCGCCCGGAATTCCGAGGCGTCGCCTGGCAACTCCGGTTGCGAGAACAATGGCCTTTCCAGACACGCTCCTCCCGTCGTTCAATTCAACTAATAGACTGGCCGGGTCGATAGCCACGGCCTCGCCCGTCGTTCGCTCAAACACGAAGTTATTTGCTGACCGAATGAATGCGTCCGCAAGCTCACGGCCGTTCGCGGCCTGCGCGGCCGGATAGTTCAAGATGGGGTTGTATATCGAGAGCAGCTGACCGCCGAACTCGCTTTCCTTTTCAATTGATATCGACGCCAGACCGAGATCCGCACACCATATCGCGGCGCTCAAGCCCGCAGGGCCGCCGCCGATTATCACCACGTCATATACTTTGGGTGGTTCTTTCACCGTGCTCCGATAACGCTGCCGTTCTACGAAATTTTGTCAGCGACATTTACCATTTTTTGTCACTTCGACCTTTTTTTCGGTCAAATTGAGTGGATAGTTTGTTGTCGTTTGCTCCCGGACAATGCCCAAGTCTAAATAGGTTTGGGCATTATATCAATTTGCCTTTAATTACCGCCGCATGGCACCCCGATTGCATACCGATCTATCTGGCAGTGGGCTATGTCCATTTTCCGCTCGTTCTCCCGAACAATTTTCCGCACGGAATCCAGCTTACCGTCCATCCAACACTATGAGATTAGAAATTGAATCGGCAGCGGCTGTGCCGCCATCGGCTGAGAACACTATCGTCAATGGGACCGAGAACGACGCACTGTCGGAATCGCAGGATCACCTTCGCAATGGCATCAAGGCCGCCCAGAGTGGACGCCGGGCCGAGGCTCGCACCGCATTACTGCGCGCCGCTGAGCTAAATCCGCATTCCGAAAACGCATGGCTCTGGCTAGCCTCGATCAGCGAATATCCCGAAGAACTTCTGGTTTTCCTTAATAACGTTCTCGACATCAACCCCGAGAACGAACGCGCTCTCGAATGGCGATCAGCCACCAATGCGCTTCTTGCCAAGACGTTGATCCAGCGAGGTATAGACGCCGCCGAAGAAGGTCAGAAAGATCAGGCCGCAGATTTTTTTGGCAAAGCCCTCGAATACGATCAGCAAAGCGCTCTCGCGTGGATGTGGATGGCATCTCTGTCGGATTCGAACGAAGGCAAATTGCTCTATCTCGAAAAAGCCCTTTCTATTGACCCGGGAAATCAATCAGCGATCGACGCATATCGTTCGGCCCGCCAGGCGATCACCGCCGGGCACCTTGCAGATGCCAAAGCAGCTGCCGTCGCCGGACGCAATGCCGATGCACGCGAACTTCTGAACGCCGTTCTTGAAGAAATGCCTGACAGCGAAGATGCATGGATGCTCCGCTCACATTTTGCCGACAGCTTTGACGAAAAGATAACCTCGTTTGAACGCGTTCTTGAGATCAACCCCGGCAACGCCGCCGCCGCCGCCAGTCTCGAATCACTTCGTTCGCTGGTCGGAAACAGTTCCGAAGCACAGGTAGTGGTCGAAGCCGTCGAAGAGCCGTCAACGTTCGAAGCCGGTTTCGGTGGTGCCGAAGCATCGATGTTCGATGACGAGTTCACCTCCGAGAAACATCCGACGGAAGACCTCGAATTGCCAGCAGGCATTGTTGAAGCTTTCGAACCCGTCCAGCACTTCGATGCCGAAGCCGAAGCACCGGAAATGGAAATGCCGGCCACACCGGAAGCCGAGGTTGGCGAAGTTGCCGAGTTTTCCGAGGTTGCCGATATGGAAATGTCGTCCGAGCTTGAGACGGCCGAAGCCATAGAGGAACCGATGCACGAGGCTTCCGAGCCTGAAATTTCGATGGACGCCGACCATGCAGATGATTATCAGTCAGACGACGTCAACGAAATGTACCTGAATGGTGATGCAGTCGTCCAGATGGAAAGCGATTCCGCCGATTCCGTCAGCGATGTCGAACAGCCCGCATTCGAAGAAAGCGCCCATTTTGTCGAACAGCCTGCGTTCGCTGATGAACCCGACTTTACCGTCGCTCAGCCGCTCGCCTTCAGCCCATTCGACGAAGATGATGAGATCGAAGAACTCCACTTCGATTCCATTCCGGCGCCAATGGACGGTAACCCTTTTGCGTCGGATGGTGACGACGAATCGTTTGACCCATTTTCGACAATGATATCGATCGGCCCGATCGGTGCCACGACCGCGGATCCTTCGGAAGAGATCAGCGAACCGTTACAGGCAAGCACTCCGTTCGATTCGCCGGCCGAAAGTGCGCCTTCATTCGAACCGGACTTTTCTCAGACGATGTACTCGTCGCCACGTGATGTTTTTAGCCAGGACGCCCCGACCCTCGGAGACGGCATTCCTATGCCGGCCGCCGAATTCGAAGAATCTCCGGTAGAGACCCGAACCGGCTTTGAAACGACCGTCGTCCGTGAAGATCCCGAAGTAGTTCCGGAGGCAACCGTGTCATCGGTCGCATCGACCGCGACGTGTTCGTTCTGTGCTTCGCAGAATGATGCTCAGGCGATCGCCTGCGGCAACTGCATGGCGATATTGACGTTATCTGACTTAGAAATGATCTTATCTAACCAGAATGCAGATAAGGTCATCATTCGAAGTGCCGTCGAGGTCATGGAACAAGAGCGGCTGACCCGTGAATTCTCAGATGCCGAACTGACGATGCTCGGCATCGGGCACCTCAATCTTAGAAATCTCGATGCCGGTTACGGTTTTCTGCTCGAAGCTTCGAAGATGAACCCGAACAACGTTGTGCTCTCCAGCCACGTAAATTCGCTCCTCATCCGCCTCGAAGAGCTTAAGGGAAAGGCCGAATCTCAGGGACCGGCCGCAACGGGCAAGAAGATCCTCGTTGTTGACGATAGTCCCACAATCCGCAAGCTGATCTCGGGCAAACTCGAAAAATGCGGACATGACGTCTATTGCTCGTCGGACGGCATCGAAGCCATCGCTCGGCTAGAAGAGTTTTGCCCTGACCTGGTACTGCTCGATATCAACATGCCGCGAATGGATGGCTATCAGGTCTGCAAGCTCATCCGCAGCGGCGATAAGACCAAAGACATTCCTGTCGTTATGATCTCCGGTAAAGATGGCTTTTTTGATAAGGTCCGCGGCCGGATGGCAGGAACAAGCGGCTACATCACGAAGCCTTTTGGCCCGGAAACACTGATGAAGGTCGTCGAAAGTTATCTCCAGGCCGAAATGCCGGCAATGCAGGCCGACGCTCCGTTTATCGCCTAATAATGGAACTCGGAACGCATGACATTAAGATGGAAAGCCAACCTCTCACCTCTGTTGACCTCAGCACCGCCCAACCAGCCGCCGTGGAACCGCAGCCGGCGACGGAACGCTTCGTAACATTCCAGCTCGGTGCCAAGACCTATTGTGTTCCAACCGATACGGTTGCCGAGATCTCCCATCCGCTCGAAACTACTCCTCTCCCTCTTTCACCTCCTTCGGTCCTCGGAATTTGTTCCATCCGCGGAACGATAGTCGCGGTCACCGATCTCCGCTCGCTGCTCGGCGAACAAGAGCCCGGTCCCGACGCCAAGCCAAAATTCATCGTGTTCCGTTCCGCGGTCGCTGATTCACCTGTAGCTGTTCCCATCGATCGCGTCCACGACGTTGTCGCCATCTCCAGGAAAAGCTTTATTGAGCCAGCTTCACGAACAGATCGCTTTATCTCAGCCTCGGCCAACGAGGGCGGAAACGCAATACACCTTCTCGATATCGAGCAGATCCGATGCGAGCTATCGCCGGCTTCCGGCAATTGATTTATCTATTGATGGAGAAGAGAAACGTAGATTCCAAAATGTCCTCTCTGGGGGCACGCGTTTGGCTCGCCGTGGTAGCACTAGCGGCCATAAACATCGTTTGCGGCGTGGTCGCGTTCCTTGTCGCCCTTTTTGTCTTTTCTAACTGGCAGGCAACGTTCATCGGAGCGTTCGTCGTTTCAACGATCATCACCGTCCTCTACGGCCGCTGGCTTTCGGCTGAGGTCCTTCGCCCGGTCGAAAAGGTCAACCTCGCCGCCAAAAGTCTCGAACGCAACTACTCCGCTCCAATGCCCGTCACGACAGGATCGCTCGAAACCGATTCGATTCTCGACAGCCTGCAGCGCAGCAGCAAGCAGCTGAACAATCTGGTCACGCTAATGGAAGACGTAGCGTCTGGCCGGACCGAAACAGCGATGATGCCGCTCGAACACGCCGACCGGCTAAGTTCCTCATTCCAAAAGCTCGTCGCCAAGGTCACCGATTCGATCGATGCAAAAAAAGAACTCGAAGACCTTCGGGCAGCCGTCAGCCGGCTTTCGATCGATGTCTCGGCGGCTGTGCAAACACAGAGTCCGGTGGACACGGCAAACGCCAACGGCAAGCCCGCTGAGATCGCCGCCGCGTTCAACCTACTGCTCGAACGCCTCGAACGAACAAACTCCAGATCCGCCGGCATTTCGACCGCCATCCGCGAACCGCTGGCCGGTGCCCGCGAGCGCCTCGACGGTCTTCGCAGCCGGTCCACTTTTAATGTCGGCTCGATCAATCAGCTTATCGCTGCGATCAAAGAATCTCCGGGCGAGATCCGCGGACTTGTCGATGCTGCCGCACAGCTTCGCCTGCCCGATCGCGAAACGCCTGTCCCCGTTGCTGGCTTCCGCGAAAGCTGCGACATCTCAAATCGCCTCGCTCTGCTTCGTACTCACACCAACGACCTTCAGCGCCGCTTTCGCAATCTACGCGAGCGTTCGCAATCGCTGCCGAATACGTCACGCCTTGCCGAAGACCTAGCCCGGCGTTCGAAGATGGTCGCCCTGAACGCTTCGATCAACGCAACTTCGACAAACGGCAAAGGTACCGCAATTTTTTCCGATGAATTCGCCCAGTTCTCGGAGCGCGCCGTCAAGCTCCAACGCGAGCTTTCGACCATCGACAAATCGATCATCGAGGAATTGACCGAAGGCGAGACGACAGTCCAAAACATTCTTGCCGAGCTGGCCGACGCGATGATCCAATCCACGACGACCAACGATATGGCCGCCGAACTCGAACCGGTCATGAACGCCGCCGCCGGCTTGCCGTCACTTGTCGAAAGGGCGATCGGCTCGCAGCAACTGGAACGCGAGAACTTGATGCGGCAATTAACGGCTCTGTATTTTGACCTAACTAAAGACTCCGAGATAATCTCGGAAACAGCTGATCTTCTCGCCGATGCTCAAGTCGGCAGCGATGAACGCGCCAACAAATTTTCGCCGCCCTTAAGCTTTCTCTCGGCCCCCGAGCCAACCGACAGCGAAACGTCCGATTTCATGACCAACGGACACGACCCGCTCACCGAGATGCTCGAAATATCCGGCGAAGTCTAACCCCCAATGGAAAACACGATGTGGACAATGATCGTTCGGACCTGCTCGATAATCGGCGGGGTCCTGCTGCTCATCGGCTGTCTGCTTAGCCTGATGGCGGCGGCCGGCGCGATCGAAGGCAGCATCGCGATCACTGCCGCATTGATGGCCGGTGCCATCATTTCGATCTTTGCCATTGTTGCATTGACGCTTGGACATTCCGCTCAGGTTCGTTTGGCGGCCGAAGCTGCCGAGATCGCCGACGGGCTTTCTAATGGTGAGCCATACTCCGGCGATTCGCGCGACGAGCTTCACGAATCGCTCCGCAAGATCTCCGCATATCTCGAACGCAACGCAAAACTCGCGAACCGAATTGCCGATGGCAACCTTTTGACACCGGCTGACCGCAAAAGCCAGGGCGACATTCTCGGCCGTGCATTTTATGAAATGAGCGAAAAGCTTCGCACATCGATGCAGACGCGCGAGAGCCGCGAACGCCTTGAGCTTTCTATGATGAAGCTGCTCGGCGAAGTTTCAGACGTTGCCAAAGGCGATCTGACCGTCATCGCAGATTCCACGCCCGAGATAACCGGCGAGGTCGCCGTTGCGTTCAATTCGATGACCCGCAATCTGACGTCGCTTATCAAGCAAGTGAAGGACGTCACTCTCAAGGTCAGCACCTCAGCCAACAATATTCACGAGACGACCGAACAGCTTGCCCGCGGCAGCGTCGCTCAGGCCTCGCAGATCGCGCGTACAAAAACCGCCATCGCCAACATGGCCGAACAGATCCACGACGTTTCTGAGAACGCCGCAACATCGACCCGCGTTGCCGATGATTCGCTTCGCAATGCAAAGGTCGGCACGCAGGCCGCCCGCGAGAACGTCAACGCAATGAATGCGATCCGCAAGCAGGTCCAGGAAACCGCTAAGCGTATCAAACGTCTCGGCGAACGCTCGCAGGAGATCAGCCAGATCGTCGCCCTTATCGACGACCTTTCCGACCGCACAAGTGTCCTCGCGTTGAACGCTTCGCTTCAGGCAAATGCCGCCGGCGGGAGCGGTCCGGGACTCGGTTCGGTTGCCGAAGAGATCGAACGTCTGGCCGAACGCTCGACCAAACTTACGCAGCAGATCGCTGCCCTTACGCAAACCATACATCTTGAGACCAAAGAGGTTGTCGCCTCGATGGAAGAGACGATCCGCGAGGTAACGCTCGGCTCGGCATCTGCCGAAAAGGCGGGCCGATCGCTCTTCGAGATCGAAAAGGTCACCGGCGACCTCGCCGCACTTCTTCGCTCGATCTCCGATTCGACCAGCGTTCAGGCAAAGACCTCTGAGGACGTGTCTGGCGCGATGTCCGATATCTCGCAAGTGACCGAACTCATCCAGCTCAGCTCGAAAAAAGCGTCGGAATCGGTACGGATACTTGTCCAGCTTTCCGGCGACCTGCATAATTCAGTTTCTCCCTTCAAACTTCCGGCGGACGTTCACCCCGTACCGCCGATAGCAAATGGCTCATCAAGCTTTGCTAATTAGACTCATGGACGGCGAGACCCTTCAAACATTTTTAGATGAATCCGAAATAATGCTGCACGGCGTTCGTGGCGGTATCTTGATGTTCGAGCAGGACCCGACCTCCAAATCATCGCTTGATATACCGATGCGCCGTATCGGTTCGCTACGCGAACTGGCCGCCGACATGGGTTTGCCGGAGATCGAACAGGCCGCGGAGACTCTCGAAAAAACGATCCGTAGCGCGATGGTCGACACCGGGCAGGTTTCCGATGCCCAGATCCGCGGCATCCTCGACCAGATCTCTGAAATCGAATCGATCCTCGCAACGATACGAATGGGCGACGATTCCTTTGACGACGACCTTTCGATGCTTGCCGAGTCGTCATTCGATTTTTTGGGAAAGATGGAACCGGCGTCCGATTCGTGGCAAACCGAAAAGGACGACGAACCTTCCGAACAAACCGAGTTTGAGATAGACGCCGAGCTAATGGAAGTCTTCGAGATGGAAGCGGACGACCTGCTAAAAAACATCGAGACGAACCTCGAAAAGCTCGTAGCACGCCCCGACGACAAGGATGCCCTATGGGAGATCCGCCGAAACGCACATACCTTTAAAGGCTCGGCCGGCATCGTCGGCCTCAAGCGTCAGAGCGAATTGGCTCATCGCGTCGAGGACCTTCTCGACCGTCTCGTCGAAGCCGATCAGGGCTCTAACGAACAAATTATTCCATTGCTGCTAACGGCGAACGATTGCCTCAAGGCACTCGCGGCAGGCGAACGTTCAGTGACGCTAACGCACACCATCGACACGCTTTATGCCGATTTCGATCGCGTCGGTGCCGCGATTGCCGAAGGCCCGATCGCTCTTCCGCCGATGGCCGTCGCCGCACCGCCGGCACCGGAAGCTGTTGCCGAGATCGCCGCGGTCGAAGCACTCATCAACAATCTGATCATCGCCGAAAAGGAAGAAGAAAAACCGCAAAAGATCGTCGAGACGCGTTCCATCGTTCGCGTTTCGCTCGACAAACTTGACTACCTCGTCGGCATCATTCGCGACCTCGTCGTCAGCCGTTCCGTCTTTGAACAAAGGCTTTCCGAATTCGACCGCCAGATCGACGATCTGCACAACGCAACGCGTCGGCTCCAATCGACCAACAGCCGCCTCGAGGTCGATTTCGAAGCATCGATGCTCGAGACCGAACGCCCGATCGGCGGGCCAAACGTCGGCACCGCGCTTCCCTCACGCGAACAATTTCTCGATTCCGAGGTCGATCAGTTCGATAGTCTCGAATTTGACCGCTACACGGAGTTTCACCAGACCATCCGCGAACTCAGCGAGACCTCTAGCGACACCTTCGCCATAAACACCTCGCTCGAATCGCTGAAAGAAGATCTCGAATCGCTCTTCGAACAACAGCGAAAGCTGATCGACGGCATTCAGGAAAAAGTAATGCGGATCCGTCTGGTTGAGTTTGGTACGCTGAAAACACGGCTCGACCGCGCGGTTCGTGTGACCTGTGACGAAGAAGGAAAACGCGCCGAGGTAATTCTTGAAAACGAACACCTCGAGGTAGATACGCAGATTCTCGATTCGATGATCGAACCGCTGCTCCATCTCCTCAAAAATTCCGTTGTTCACGGCATCGAATATCCTGAGATGCGTCGCCTGCTAGGCAAACCCGAATCCGGCACCATCCGCGTCAAGCTGATCAATGAGGAGACGCACGTCATCCTCACCGTCACGGACGATGGCGGCGGCATCGCGACCGGCGCGCTCAAAGAAAAAGCGATCATATCCGGCGTCATCGCCCGTCAAGCCGCAGAAGCGATGACCGACGAGCAGGCGAACGAGCTGATCTTTTTGCCCGGCCTGACCACTGCCCAAAAGCTAAATCTGAACGCCGGCCGCGGTGTCGGCATGAACATCGTCAAGGAAAGTATCGAAGCCAAAAAAGGCACGATATCGATGGCATCGACGCCGCACAAAGGCACGACGTTCACCATCCGAATGCCGCTTCCGCTTGCGGTCACGACGGCGCTTTTGGTCCGCTCGAGCAATTGCGTTTACGCCGTTCCGCTCAAGCTTGTGATGCAGATCGTCGAGGTCGAACCGGCCGATGTTCAGGCGGTCGCGTCAGGATTGCAGTTCTCATTTGGCCAAACGAATTTTAGCCTCAAGCACATCGACGAACTCGTCGGCATGCCCGGTCGTGTTGACCTCTCGACACCGTTCACGGCGTTTTTGATCGACACTTCGACCGGAGCGTATGCCGTCGCGGTCGATGCTCTCGTCCGGTCTGAGGAAGTCGTGATCAAACCGCTCGGCAAACCGCTTGATTCGATCGGCGGCCTGATCGGCGCCTCCATTCTCGGCAACGGCCAGCTTGTTCCGATCCTCGATGTGCCATTTCTCGTCGGACGCAAAACGGATCAGCCCGCCGAGGCAAAACCCGTCGTAGAACAACCGAAGGTCATGACCGTTATGGTCGTCGACGACAGCCCCAGCGTTCGCCTGATGACATCAAAAGTGATCAAGAATGCCGGTTGGAATGTGGTGACCGCCAAGGACGGCGTGGATGCACTTGAGATACTTGCCGGTTCGCCTACGCTGCCGAACGTCATCCTCAGTGATATAGAAATGCCCCGCATGGGCGGCTACGAGCTGGTCGCCGCTATCAAAGATGACCCGCGTTTCAAGCAGCTTCCTGTCATCATGATCACCTCGCGTGCCGGCGAAAAACACCGCACCAAAGCCGAAGAACACGGCGTCGACGAATATCTCATCAAACCGTACTCCGAGCTAGAACTAGTACAAAAGATCAAAGGCCTAACCACCCAAACCAGCGTATAATAATCCGGCGATGCCGCTGCGGTATCCGGCCGAAATTATATGAAAGCAACTGGCAACACTGTAGAAGAGATCCTCCGTAACGTCCCGGCGGACCGCGCAGAAGCCTTTAACAAACTACACGGCGTCATAGTCAAAAACCTGCCTAAAGGTTTCGAACCGGCCATCAGCTATGGAGGCCTAGGTTATGTCGTTCCGCATTCGCTTTATCCGGCCGGTTACCACTGCAAGTCCAGCGAGCCGCTTCCGGGAATCGCGTCGCAAAAGAATTCGATCAATTTCTACCACATGGGTATGTATCGCGATCCCGAAATACTGGATTGGTTCGTCGCCGAATATCCCAAACACAGCACACAAAAACTCGACATGGGAAAAAGCTGCGTCCGCTTCAAGAAATTCGACCAGATCCCATACAAACTCATCGGCGATCTAATGAAAAAAAATAACCGCCAAACAATGGATCGAGATCTACGAAACGACCATGAAGAAATAGAAGCTAGAAGTCGTATCGTCCGTCCCATTGCATCACCGTTGTTCCCAGGTCGCTGAGAATTACCCCGAAACGCGATCGATCTTGTCAGCCTTCACCTCGTCGGCCTTACACCGCGTCTCACTCTTTTAGCCTCTTTCAGGCGGTTTTCCCGCAGGGCACCTAGCCACGTCGCTTTAGCACGTGGTCAAGTTGGACAGTAGGTTGAGAAGGGCGTTCCAACGTCCTTCCCACCTCAACCCTCTCCCGGAAGCTCAACCAATGAACTAGTCGTGGCCTTTTTCTTTTGTTGATCCAAATGCATTTTCGCCATGAACATTAACGATAGACGGATCCGCTCCGTTGCGAAGTAGAAAATCAGCAAGGGCCGCATGTCCGGAACGTACCGCCTTCATTAGTGGCGTTTCATTCTCACTGTCAACCTCATTGACGTCTACACCAGCAAAAACAAGTTTCGCAGCAATTTCCACTGAACCTTGATTCCCTACAAAATGGAGAAGACCGAAACCTGAAAATACAGGGGCGTCCGCGGGGATTTTAGCTCCAGTATTCGCACCGGCATCCAAAAGTAACTTGACTAGATGGACGCGACCTTCACGAACGGCATACGACAATGGAGTTCTTCCGATCCGGTCCGAAAGATTTGGGTTCGCTCGCTTCTCCAATAGCACCTTGGCGGTATCGTATGCATTCCACTGTGCCGCGGCCATCAGGGCGGTATACCCGTCCGTGTAACTCGAATCCGGAGAAAGTCCGCCATCTATCTGTTCGAGCACGAAGGCCACATCATTCTTTGCCGCGGCCTCTACAAATCGATCCTTTGCTTGTTGTCGCATACGTCAATGAGATTCCCAGACGTAACCCACCTAATTCTGCTTATTCCTTCTCCGAATGAAATGCGGACTTGAAGGCGATATCACGCTTGCGATTCTGCCATACTCCGATAAGGTCAAGCGACGGCTCAGATCGTGACGAACTTCACGCCCGGCATCTTCTTGAAATCATCGTCATTGGTAACGATCGTTGAATTTGTCAGGCGTGCGACTTCGGCCAGATGAGCGTCCATTACCAGATTTCCGCTGATCTTATCGTTCTGGAGCCTGGCTCCGAAATTCTGGTAATGTTGGATGGTCGGCGTGAATAATTGAAGTTTTGGATAGCTCAACAAAGCGTCAATGAAAGATCGAGCTTCGCGAGGTGTCAGCGGCGTAGGCTTCAAGATAGTCGCGATCCTGAAGAACGATAAGATCACGGCTTCCGTCAAAATTATGACCTCGTTCGCCTTTGTTATCTTCTCCGTCACTGCCTTGGCCAAACCGTGCTCAGGTGCCGCCCCAAATGCCAAATAGATAAGTATGTTCGAGTCGAGAAGGTACTTCATATCTCGTCAAGCAAAGCATTCAGCTCTTTACGCGAAATATTCCCAATACCCTTTGGAAAGCTGGGCAAACTGAAATCGCTTTTGCGTTTCCCTTGCTTCTTTTCGTGGATCAACCCGATCCGGATCAGGTCGTTAATAACGATCTTCTCACTCGACCCCTTCTCTATCACGAACGAATTAATATCTTGCGCCAGGTCACCATCCAAGGTTATGGTCTTGCGAACCGTCCGGCTACGCTTCTTCGCTGTCTCATCCTTCGTTTTAGAAAGTGCCTTCATCATAAGAAAATATAATCGAAAATACGACCTTCGTCAAAATATTTGTATCTTGATACAGTTTGCATCTTTGATGCAAATCACGTTGGCATCACGGAAATTTGAGTAGAGTATTTCGCTCGACGGTGTCAGACATGCGATTCTGCGATTTTTCTCCTCTCATTTCGGCGACTCGCGAAGCAATGCCCCGCATTGCGTCCGATCATACTTCATTTTGGGATATGTCGGGGTGTCAGCGGCTATGTAACGATCGGGTGAGAGGCTATGAATTCCTTCTCGAAGCCTTGTGGGGGCTACCACGAGGGAGACTCGTTCCGCGATCGGTCTGATTAGGCATGCCATGAGCCTGCACTATCCTAATATCGACGCCGGTAAACACGTTATGTCCCGCGTCTTTTGGGCGGTTTCCTTTGTCTTTGCGCCCTGTTGCCTTCGCTCCCCCGCGACAAGCGGACGCCTTCGGAGAAGTAGACCTTTTTACTTCGCGGGAGGTTTGCTCGAGCGGAGTTCGATCTTGCTCGGCAGCGCGCGTTGCGGCATCTGAAGCAGGTCGATGATGACCTGTGCGACATCTGCCGGCTGCAGCTGCCACATCTTCTCATCGCTAGGCTGATCGCCGCCAAACGCCGTGTTTACCGAGCCCGGACAGATATAGCTGACCTTGATGTCGTCCTGCCGAACCTCCTGCATCAACGCTTCGCTAAAGCCATTCAGCCCGAATTTCGAGGCGTTATACGCCGCCATTTTTGGATGCGCGTTCTGCCCTGCAAGCGATGAAATGTTGAAAATATACCCTCCGCCGCGACGTTTCATGATCGGCAAAGTGTAATGGCAGCAATAGAATACGCCGAACAAGTTGGTCTCCAGCGTCTGCCGGAATTCGTCGCCGCTCAGCTCTTCGATCGTCTTACCGAAGTAGCCCATCCCGGCATTATTGACCAGAATATCGATGCCGCCGTAAACGCGTTCGCACTCTGCCAGCATCATCCGGACCTGATCTTCGCTGCGGACATCGCAAACCTCTCCCTCGACCCGCCCGAATTCCGAAAGTTTCGAGATCGCCGCCCGCATATCACCCTTATCGCGCCCGCAGATGAAAACACTCGCCGCATCCTGCAGCAAGCGCTTCGCAATCGCAAAACCTATGCCCTTTGTCCCGCCAGTGACGACGGCAACTTTGTTCTGTAGTGACATTCGGACAAAATTAGACCTTCAATTTTGGCGAGTCCTTACGCCGAATCTCTTTCCAGATGACAGTTACGCTGCCATCCGGCTCTTTCGCAATAACACGGAATAAAACGATAACATCCTTACGAAGGTCTCCGTTCAGGATATCGATCTTTCTCCGGTCGCCAAACACGTCGATCACCTGTCTGACCTTGCCCTTATATGCGATCACGCGTACCGCAAAGGTACTATTCGCTTTAACGGGAAGCGAGTTCCTGTAAACATAGCCGGCAGAATCAATCCCGATCTCAAATTTTGCAAACTCCTTCGCCGCATCATCTTTTGTCGACGCCGGTGCAAAATTGTATAGGAACTTAAGGGCCGGATGGTCGTCCCGTACGGATTCGATGTTCGCGACTCCAATATCGACCAAAATGGCTTGATTTAACTTCCCGAACGAAACTAAATGATCCGCTCTTAAGCCGAGGTCGGCCAATGATTCATGGGCATATTCATTTCTGCGAAATGAATAATGCCCGCCGCCGCCCGGAAGCACTAGCTGCGGACAAGTGCTGTCAAGCACTAGACCACCGCCTTCGTCCCTCTGAATGCAATCGGAACCATTTAGAAGGGTGACGATTCCGGTTTTTGGCTGTTTCAGGAATTCCGAGTAGCGTGAAGTATCGGCGATTGTCGGTGGAATTCGCTTTTTTGCTGACGCGATTCGCTCCACCCCCGATTTGGCAAACTTCCGGCGAAGATCTTCATATAGTTTGGTGTTAAAAGGATCGTTATCCTGTCCATCCCGTTGCTGTTTTGCGGTTCTTTTATCGTTAGCCTCCATACGATCTATCGGCGAATGTTGTTGGCCCATCACGAACAAACCACTTCCCAAAATTGCAATAACGGCGTAAACAAATTGTGTTTTTAATATCATGGTGTCGAAAAGCCTTACAATTTCTTTTTGAGGACCTCATTCACGATCTTCGGATTTGCCTTGCCCTGCGAGGCCTTCATCACCTGCCCGACAAAGAATCCGAAGAGTTTTTCGTTGCCGCCGTGATAGGCCGATACATGATTTTCGTTCGCCGCGATCACTTCGTCAACGATTTTTTCTATGGCACCGCTGTCGGACAACTGTTGGAAGCCTTTTTGTTCAATAACATTCGCCACCGATTTGCCCGTCCCAAACATCTCTACCAGGACCTCTTTCGCCTGATTATTATTGATCTTGCCGGCATCCAGGGTCTTGATAAGTTCACCCAATCCCTCGGCCGAGACCGGTGATTCCGCCGCCGTTTTTCCGGCATTGTTCAGCTCCCGCAAAAGCTCGGAAAGTATGTAATTTGCTGAGGTTCGCGGGTTTCCCGATGCTTGCGCCGTGGCCTCGTAAAACTCCGCCAATGACTTCTCTGCCACCATCTGCGAAGCATCAGCGTACGAAAGACCATATTCCTCGATATAACGGTCCCGCATCGTGTCCGGAAGTTCAGGAATTTCAGACTTTACTTGCTCGATAAACGTCGACGAAACCCGCAGCGGCGGGAGGTCAGGCTCCGGAAAATAGCGGTAATCGTGTGCGTCTTCCTTGCTCCGCATGACCCTCGTCTCGTTCTTCTGCTCGTCCCAGAGCCGCGTTTCCTGGCTCACGCCTTCGCCCGATTCATGGGCCGCGATCTGGCGTTCGATCTCGAATTCGATGGCCTTTTGCATGAAGCGGACCGAGTTCAGATTTTTGAGCTCGACCTTGTTATTAAAGGCTTCCTGACCGATCTGTCGCACCGAAACGTTAGCCTCGCAGCGAAGATTTCCCTTCTCCATATCGGCGTCGCTCGCCCCGACCCACTGCAGCACGCGCCGGACGTGATTCACATAATCATACGCCTGCCAAGACGTTCTAAAATCAGGTTTTGTAACGATCTCGCCCAACGGCGTACCGGCGCGGTTTAGGTCAACATACGAGTATTTATCGGTGTCCGGCAGGCCTTCGTGAACGTTCTTTCCGGCATCTTCCTCAAGGTGCATCCGTTCGATACCGATCTCAAAAGGCTTCCAATCCTTGGCGTGGCCGCTTTCGTCGCGTTCGGCGGTCATTATCGTCAGTGTCCCGTTTGCTGAAAATGGCTTGTCGTATTGCGAGATCTGGTAGCCTTTGGGCAGGTCAGGGTAGAAGTAATTTTTCCGCGAAAAGATCGATGTTTCCTGTACTTCTAGGCCCAAGGCCAACGCCGCCCTCGCCCCGAGCTCGATCACACGCTTATTCAAGACCGGCAACGCTCCCGGCAGGCCAAGGCACACCGGACACGTGTTCGCATTCGGCTCGCCGCCCGTTTCGACCGCACAGCCGCAGAAGATCTTGGTCTTCGTCGCGAGCTGCGTGTGGATCTCCATCCCTATCACTGCTTCCCAACCGTCTTTCATAATGTTCATAAAAAAATGCGGACTATGACAAAATCATAGTCCGCATAGGCCAATTATCAAAACCAAGTGCCCTAGGGCTGCCGAAATGCAGGCCGCGGCCGCGAAGTGCCGCTCGGCGTCCACGTGTTGCTCGACCTTCCGCCCGGTTCATAGATGATGCCGCCGGGCGTTGCACGCCAACCTATCGGGTTGCGGCCGCCATAGCTTGGAAACGGGTAGCGCCGCCCGCGATAACGATTTACGGGATAACCGTACACATACCTCGACCCGCCGCTTTCCGAATTAAAATAGATCACCGTATTTGGCGCTTCAGGATATGCGGAGCGAAACGTCGATTCAAACTGCTCTCGCTCCAGTCGTTCGCGGCGAAGCTGATCGGCAAGTTCTTCACGTTCGCGAAGGCTTTCTGCCCGCTGGCGATCGAGTTCCTCAGGCGACGGAAAGCCTAGCTTTTCGTAATTTTCGCGATATTCTTTTTCCGATTGGAGCCGTTTTTCACGAAACTTCGAAAGGTCCGCATTGGTGACGGTCCTGGTCTGGGCATCGACCGCAAAGGCAGAAAATATCAGCATTCCAACGAAGAAAGTTATGTTACTTCTCATATCGTGTTACCTCGTTTTTTATGATGATAACATTCAATTGCGCGATGCGGAACATTTCTTTTCCCGGCTAAAACCCAAAGCTGATCCCGATCCGGCCATTCCGCCCGACCGTTTGGAATCCATTTTCGAAATATTCATAGTCGAATACATTCTCAACGGTACCAAAGACCCGCAGGTCGAACTTATCTTTATTCAATTTGAATGTATAGCCCGCAGTCAGATCACCGCGAAGGTTCCCGCCAAACCTGTAAACATAGGTCGTAAACGTCGAGTTGCTGAAGATCGGAGCAAAATAAGATGACGACGCGAGCAGATCAAAGTTGACCCAAAAACGCTGGAATCGCTGCGTTGCCACGAGCGTAAACTGATGCTCCGGTATTCCCAGCGTTTCCAGGAGCCCTGAACCAGTTATTTGCGGCACACGCTGAAGGCTTTTCGTGATCGTGTAAGAGGCGAAAATATCGGTCGATCCTGACGGCTTAAAGGTTCCGCTGAACTCGCCGCCTCGCGCGATGCCGCCCTTTTGATTGATATATCCGCCGAATGGGCGTTGGGTCGATCCGATATCCGGCACGACATTTCCGTAGCCGACAGTGTCGATCAGCTTTGTGTAAAAATATACGGCCGAAAGCTTCGCCTTTCCGTCGACGATCTCTTGCTCGATCCCGCCGTCAAACGCGATGGACTTTTCCGGCTTCAGATTCGGGTCGCCGAGGGCAATGAAGCTTGGAGTGCCAAAGCTGCTGAAAAACGTCCCAAATCGCTCGTAGAGCGAAGGAACGCGGTACCCGTTGCCGACGTGTGCACGGATCTTTGTCCCTCTCGAGCGAAAGAAATATGACGCGGCCCCGTCAAACGTGTAAGCCGCCGGCGGATTCGCGAGGGCAACGCCCGAATATGGAGCATTCACCAAGCTAAATCTCGGATCGTCAAGGCTAAAGAACTGTGCCCTGACGCCGCCTGCTAGATGAAGCCTTCCGCCGTAGAGGCTGATGAGGTCCTGAGCGAACACCGTGCTGCTCGATTGGTTGGCACGCGAGAAAAAATTGCCGCTGCCGTCCGGCGTAGACCCGTCGTTGCCGTACTTCTCGTGTTCGAATTCGTAGCCGAACTTTACGTCGTGAGTTGTGTTTGGCGTCCAATTTAACGTCACGTTCGCGGTTTGGATGAGACCGTCAAAAAACGAGGTCGATGCCGACTGAAACCCGACGCCTAACGGGCCGTTGTCGTTTCGCCGTTGTGTATCAAGACCCGAATAGTAGCCGTTAACACTAAGCTCGCTTGTAAATACGTGTGATACCGAAACGACCCCGCTCAAGAATTTCCCCTTTTGTATCGCGTCCGGGTCGTTCGCATCGGCGACGAAATTCGTGCCTTCCAACGCATTTATTACTGTGCGATTTGTTGCCGGCAACGTACCAAAAGTGTCGGGGCTCGAATTCAGTCGAACCGATGCGTCTGAAAGGAAAACCCGAGCTGAAATGTTCGTTCTATCCGTCGGTCTGAAATCGAAACGAGGTTGAAAGTTTGTGTTCGATGCATTGTCCTCGCCGTCGATACCTTTCGTGTATGCTGTTCGCGAAACGCCGACGTTGAAACCAAACTTCCCATCACCCGATCCGTAGCTTGTGTTTCCGCGAAAACGTCCGAGCCCAAGTCCCCCAAATGCTCCGGAAAGCTGGCCGTGCCATCCGTTCGGAGCTCGCGGCGTCAGGAAATTGACCGTGCCGCCGATCGAGTTCGTGCCGTAAAGCGATGAGCCCGAACCGCGAAGCACTTCAACGCGGCTGACGCTCGTTAACGTTATATCACCCAGAAAAGGCGACGCATCGCCCGTGATCGCGGCCGCATCACGAATCCGAACGCCGTCGAGCAGAATTGCCGTATCTTGATTTCGCAGACCCCGCGTTTTGATCGTCGCGGTGCGTCCGAATCCGCCAAGCTGCTGAATTCGAAATCCCGGAATGCTTCGCAGCGATTCGATCAACGAAAAATCAGCCCGCTCGCGCATTTCCTGCCCGCCGATGACGTTAACCGTCTTTGAGACCTCGTCGATCGGCTGTACGGAATCGGCCGAAACCGTTACGGTCTCGCGAATCGGTTGGGGAGTTGGTGAAGGCGTTGCCGCCGGGTCGGTTTGAGCCGTCGCAACGGCCGCACCAAAAAAAATGAATAATAATAAAAGAAAGATCTTGTTCATTTTGTCCTCTTCTGCCCACACGCAGAATGGTTTCTTGCCAAAACAATCAATAAAAGTTCCCGGCTAGTTCGATCTGGGATTTGCGATCTTGGATTTTAGATTTGAAGAACCCGGTCGCTACCGGTTCTGACAAATCCGCGATCCGCAATCTCAAATCCGCAATCGATTCACGGTTGCGTGGGCAGCGTTGGATTCGCACCAAACTTCCTTGCTTACTGAATGTCAAACGCGTCCGAAGGCCGTTCCCTGGCCTCCAAAACCTAAAAATATCGCCTCGGGAAAATGTTTCCTCGCTTGAGGAGAATGTTTTCTCACCAGAGAAGAACAGTTTCTCAACCGAGGAGAATGTTTTTCTCAACCGAGGAGAATGTTTTTCTCGACTGAGGAGAAGGTTTTCTCGACTGAGGAGAAGATTTTCTCACCAGAGAAGAACGTTTTCTCACACCTTCAGCGGCTGAAAACTGTCGTAATTCGGGCTTTTTCGGTCACGGGGTTAACGTCCAGCAACGCTCGAACGCCGAAAACCGTTTCGATATTCGCTTCCGTCAGCACGTTTTCAGGCGTTCCGAAGTCGAAGATGCTCCCTTGGTGGAGCAAAATGACTTTGTCCGCGAATTCCGACGCCAAATTGAGGTCGTGCATGATCACAATGGCCGCGTGACCGTCCGCGTCGCACCGCTCGCGGATCAGCCGGAACATCATTCCCTGATGCGAAAGATCAAGATTCGCCGTCGGTTCATCAAGCAACAAGATCTTAGCTTCGGTAGCGATCGCCCTCGCCAGAACAACACGCTGCCGCTCACCGCCCGAAAGCTCATTCATCAAACGCGTGCCGAAATTCGCCAGATCACACTCTTCTAACGCCTTGTTTGCAACATTTATGTCCTCGGCCGATTCCCAACCGAACGCCGAACCGCTCGCAAACCTGCCCGACAAAACGAAATCAAGGACCGTAACCGGAAACTTCGTCTCGTTCTCCTGCGCAACAACTGCAACTCGTTTGGATATCTCACGACGGGAAAACGAAGCTAACGGCCTATTGTATAATTCGACCGCTCCGGCAGAAGCTTCCTTGGCTCCATTCAACGCTTTAATAAGCGTTGTCTTGCCCGCACCATTCGGCCCGAGCAAGGCGATCACTTCGCCCGCGTTCACTTCAAACGAGACATTCCGCAGCACATCGCACGGCCCGTATCGAATAGTAATGTCGTTTGTTCTCAGCACTTTCACACCAATTAATTAATAATTATTCAATTAGTAATTACTAATTAGATCGTCGTAACAAATAGATAAATAGCGGTGCACCGATCAGCGCCGTAATTGCCCCGACAGGTAATTCCCGAGGTGCGATCGCCGTCCGTGCGACGGTATCTGCGAGCACAACGAAGATAGCTCCCGCGATCGCCGACATTGGCACGACCAAGCGGTTGTCGCTGCCGATCGCCAGGCGAACGAGATGCGGCACGATCAGCCCGACATAACCGACCGAACCGCTTGCGGCGACTGCGGTTCCGACGAGCAAGCTCGACATTGCAAAAACGATCATCCGCACGCGACCGACCTCAACACCAAAATCGAACGCGTCACGCTCGCCGACCATCATCAGGTTTAAGGCCCGAGCCTGCGAGGACAAAACGATCGTGCCGACCGTTGCCGCCGCAAGCGTCAGATAAAATCCGTCGTATGTCGCCTGCGACAGGTCGCCGAGCAGCCAAAAGGTGTATCCGCGAAGCCGCGCCGCATCGAGCACGCTCGTTAAAAGCACGATTATCGACGATAAAAATGTCGTTATGATTACGCCGGAAAGCACGAGCCGCTCGACGTTCATTCCCGCTCGGCTACGCGCCATTTGGTAGACCGCGAATGTCGCAATGCCCGCCCCGGCAAAGGACAGGATCGGCCGGGCGAATCCGTAGCCCTCAAGAAATACGAACGCCAGAAGCGTCCCTAGCGCCGCTCCATTCGAAACGCCAAGCAGATAAGGTTCAGCGAGCGGATTGCGGAGAAGTGCCTGTAGCGACGCACCGGCGACGGCCAGACTTGCACCGACGCAGGCTCCCAAAAACACTCGGGGCATACGAATGTCGAAGAGGATCGCCCGCCCCTGTTCGGACAGGCCGAATGGAGAAATGCTCTCGCTGCCGATCAGCAATGCCGCCGCAATCGCCGCCGCTAAAAGGCCTGTCAGGCTTATGAATATGAGAATTGCCCTTTTCAACCTACTTATCCTAATCGCGAACTTCGCCCTTACCGTGAAACGCTTCGGCGAGTTTCTCGACCGCGTCGACCAACCGCGGGCCCGGACGCGAAAGTATGTCCGCATCGATCCGATAAACGCGGCCATTGCGGACCGACGGCGAATTCCGAAAGACCTCGTTCGGGTGTTTATTGTCTTCGCTATCGGAAAGGACGATAACCTCCGGGTTCATCGCCGCCGCCGTTTCCTTGCTTAGCTTTGGATATCCGGTCGCGATGTCTCTGGCGACCGAGTCGCCGCCCGCCTGCCGCACAAGCTCCGTTATGAACGACCCGCTGCCTATCGTAAAAAGCGGCTCTGCTGAGATCTGCACAAATACCTTAGGCCTTGCATCGGTGCTTAACGACGTGCCAACGGCTGCGATCCGTCGAGTGAGAGCATCCGCGGCCACATCGGCCTGCGCCTTAGTCCTCAGAATTTCTCCCAGCTTACGGATCCGAAGCGGAACATCTTGCAGCCCCTGGACGTCGATCACGTACACGCCGATCTTTTGGCGGTCCAATACCTCCGCGAATGCCTCTAATTGCGACGCCGTTGACACGAAAACCAACTGCGGCTGCAAAGCGACAATAGCCTCGACATTCGGCGTCTGCGTATCACCGACCTTGCGGATCGAAGCCGCCTCCGCCGGAAAATCGCAGTAGCTAGTTACGCCGACTAGCTTTTCGCCCGCACCTGCTGCAAAGACCAATTCCGTAATACTTGGCGCCAGAGAGACAATGCGGTTTACTTCGCCCGGTACGTTAACGGCTCGGCCGAGATCGTCCTTGACCTCAACAAAATTGCCCACCGCGACGTCGCTTTTTGGTTGAGCGCAGGCCCCAAGCGCCATCACAGCGGCAAGAGCAAGTACCAGCGAAGCAAAGATCGTTTTTCGATTGCCGTAAGCCATATCAGCGGTTCCCGTAATTCGATCCTGAAAACACAAACGCCCTGCTTTTCGCGCACCGAAGGATTCGGACGAGAAAAACAGGGCGTTCGATTGGAAATGCCAAGTTTGCCTCTGATGCTTTGGCGCGAAACATCCAACGGGCGATTATCCAGGTTGGCAACCAGACTTATCTTAGGTCGATGACCTTCGAATTACTGTGACGCGATCGTGCGGGATTCTCACCCGGCTTCCCCATTTACGCCGTCTGAAACGGCACCTGAAACGGATCGAATTGGTAAAGAACAAGTGGCAGATTATTGCTTTCGCTTTGTAAAAAGTCAAATCAACGAACGACGACGGATTCGAGGATCTGAAAAAATCCGGGAAATGAGACGTCCACACATTCATGGCCGACGATGGTCGTTTCCCCTTTAGCCAAAAGGCCGGCAACCGCGAACGCCATCGCAATTCGATGGTCTCCAAACGAAGCGACCGCCGCACCCCGAAGCCGCGACCTGCCGACACGCAAGCCATCCGTAAATTCTTGAACGTCCGCCCCCATGAGTTTCAGATTCGCAACCATGGCCGCGATCCTGTCCGATTCCTTTACCCGCAATTCCAATGCGTCACGAAATTCCAGTCCGCCGTCGACTTGCGTCGCAAGCACCGCCAGAATCGGGATCTCGTCAATCAGATTCGCAACCATCGCCCCGCGGATAACGAAATTCGGATCGGTTCGCTTGAGATCTTCCTTTCCAGACACCACTAGATCGCAAACCGGCTCATTTGCAGCCTCGCGTCGGCCGATGACTTCGATACGGGCACCACATCGTCGTAGGACCTCCAAAACGGCGGTGCGTGAGGGATTAAGACCGACCCCGGGCATCGATATTTCAGAGCCGGCGAGGGCTGAGGCCGCTACCGCAAAGAATGCTGCCGCCGAGATATCGGCAGGAATGGTCATGTCGGCCGCTTTGAGCGCGGCCCCACCCGCGACGGTGATGCGGCGATCTTCTGCGCCGATCGTTTCGGTAACCTCGACACCAAAATGCCGAAGCATGCGTTCAGTGTGGTCCCGCGTCACGACCTTTTCGATCACTGTCGTTGTTCCTTCTGCGTTCAGGCCCGCCAGCAAGATCGACGACTTGATCTGGGCCGATGCGACCGGTATAGCGTACTCGGTACCGGTTAATTTGCGGCCGGCGGCTAACAAGAGCGGGGCATGGCCGTCGGTCGATGCGATCTCTGCTCCCATATTTGTTAGCGGTTCAATGATCCGCTGCATCGGCCGCCCTGTAAGGGATTCATCGCCGATCAACTTGCATCCCAGTCCGAGGCCCGAGGCCATCCCGGCGAACAGCCGCATCGTCGTTCCGCTGTTGCCGCAATCCAAGGGCAGTTTAGGCGAACTAAACCCCTTGGAGCCGCGGCCCGTTACCCGAACCGTCGATCCATCTATTTTCACGGTTATCCCGACCGCGCGGAGCACCTCAACCGTCGATCGACAGTCGGCGCTCGACGCAAAGTTCGATATGGTCGTAACCCCATGAGCCAACGCAGAAAGTATCGCAGCCCGATGCGAGATCGACTTATCGCCGGGAAGGCGTATCTCGCCTCGGAGTGACCGAGCCGGTAAAATCTTCATGTTGTGCATTTTTCGCCCTTTTGGCGGCCCACTGTCTTGACAGTAAGTCACTGAAACCTATACTTTAACAGTTAAAACCTGTGTCAAAAACGAAAGAACTAACATTGCCGAGTAAGATCGAATCGGTCGACGAAGCTGCGGTGAATGCTGAAACCTTTGCCCGCGAAAACGGCTTACCGGATGAGGTCATTTCGGCGATCGATCTGGCAATTCGCGAATCCGTGGCGAATGCCGTCAAACACGGCAACAAACTCGATGCGACAAAGAATGTCGATGTTACGCTTACACATTCCGGTGAGACTTTCGACATCGCGGTTCGGGACTATGGCGAAGGGTTTGTTCCTACTGAAATACCGGACCCCACCGATCCGGCCAATCTTTTGAATGCCTCCGGGCGAGGCATTCTGTTCATGAGATCGTTTATGGACACTGTTGAATGGTCCGAACATCCGCAGGGCGGAATGGTAGTCAGCATGACCAAGCGCCTTTGAAGCAAACGTCCTCTTTGGACTTTATCGTACTGTTGTTTTAGAATCCGTTTTCAACCTTTGTAACTAATTTTGAGGAGATAAAGATGTCTGACATTAACATTTCGGAACGCCAAGCTGGCGATGTAACGATCCTTGACCTTGAAGGAAAGGTAACTATCGGCGAGGGAAGCGTTGCCTTACGGAACGCGATTCGCAGGCTTTTAGGCGACGGCAAAAATAAGATCCTGATGAATCTCGCCGGTGTCGGCTATATTGATTCGAGTGGTATCGGCGAACTAGTATCGAGCTTCACGGCTGTAAATAAAGAAGGCGGCACGCTGAAGTTGCTGAAGTTGACGCAAAAGATACAAGACCTTTTAGCGATAACCAAGCTTTTGACCGTGTTCGACGTCTTTGACGACGAAGCCGAAGCATTGGCAAGTTTCGAATAGGCTGATGGCCTTACAGACCAGCAAAGGGATAAAGGATCATTGATGGCCTTTATCCCTTTGCCGTTTGTTTATACGTTTCGTTCGAGCATCTTTGCGTACCTTGGATTCATCTACTAAAGGTTGAGAATTTGTTTTTGGGTCGTAGATATAATGAAAAAGCTCTTCTTTCCGCTTTGTATTCTGTTGTTCGTATCATTCGCGTCCGGACAAAACGTACCGGTCGGATTTGACGTATCGAATTACGGCGTCAGGATCGAACCGGATAAGCGTGTCATGGTCGTTCTCGCTGCCATAGAAACGGCCCGCACCGTCAACCCTTCTGGTGAAAGCGTTCCAATAATTAAAACGCCACTTTCCGCCGCCGGTTTGGAATTTCGCGAACTGCTAAAAAGCGACCTTGCGGCCACCAAAGATGAACTTCGGGACAGGATCACCTCTTTCATTCTCCGGCATAAACGTGCCCGCCCTAATGATACCGATGCGCAGCTGATCGCACCCTTCATCTCAATGGCCTACGCCCTGACGCCCGCGCCGGAATTGGCCGATCCTGTTATCACCTCGGACCTACCGGGCAGCTTGCTTGACGTTCTCGATTTTGCTCCTCTGGTGCGTGATTTTTACCGAATGTCTAGCATTTCAGGCAATATCGACGATTATGTGAAGCGATACCGGACTGCCGCCGATGGTCAACTGCGTTCGTCGACGAACGAAATGGTCAGCGACATTCTTTATTACCTAAAGACGCGGCCTCAGATCTATGTCGATGAAAAGGTGACGACCGAAACCCAGCGTACCGGTTCGAAATCTACGATCAAGAGGGTCGAAACCCGCACGCGAGAACGTAAGTTTACGATCGTTCCGGAAATGCTTGCGCCGGTCGGGACCATAACGTACATCAACGTCAAAGATGAATACTTCGTTGTTCTGCCGCCGGATACGGACGTTAGTTTTTCAGAGGTCCGCCGTGGTTTCCTTCAGTTTGTGATCGATCCGCTTATTCTCAAACATTCGCGAGACATTAACACCATTCGCGAGAGCGTGAAAGGCCTAATAGATGAGAAACGAAAAACGAACAAGAACGTCTCACCGGATGTTTATCTCACGATCTCACGCTCACTGGTTGCTGCGATAGACGCCAAACAGCTGGAGGTCGAGCGTGTGCAGATCGCCACCGCCCAAGCCCGTCAACGGATCGGCCAGGTGCCGACTGATAAGGAAAAGTTAGCGGTCTCGACGGAATTGGAGAATTCAAAACGCGGATTTGCCGATGAAACAGCCCTGCGGCTATCGGATGATTACGAGAGCGGCGCCTTGCTGGTCTTTTATTTCTCGGAACAGTTGCGCGGAATAGAAGATTCCGGGTTCGACGTCGCTGCTTCTATGGCCCCAATGATCCTCTCTTTTGACGCGACGAAGGAAACGGACCGGCTATCGCAATACGCCGAAGCGAGTAAGCGCGCACAGGCTGCCCGATTGCAGCGTCGAACCACTCCGGTGTCCACGTTTGTTGAGAATCCGGTGACTAGCCGACTGCTTGAGATACAGGAGGCCATCAAAGCAAAGAATTACGACCAGGCGGATGCTCAGCTCAAAGAACTTCTTTCCGCACATCCCGGTGAACCCCGGATCTTCTACAATATCGGCCGCGTCGCAAGCCTCTCGGCGGAAGGCGTCCCGGATGAGGAAGAGTTAAAGCTGAAGTTGCTTGAGGCCAAGGTTGCCTACGAGAACGTTATCCGGATCGCGGAAAAACAATTGGCCGATACCGCCGCGGGCATTCAGGTCGCACAACCGGTCGACCGTGCACTTGTCTCCATCTCATACGTCTCGCTAGGAAAGATCTACGAATTTTATGGCGAGGTCGGCTATGCAATGAGCATATACGATAAAGCGATCCGCCTCGGCGACGTAGCAGGTGGATCCTTCAACGAAGCAGTTGCTGCCAAACAACGACTAATGCGTTCACAACAATAACTCTCTGATTCGGCATTGATGGCGAGATGCGTTCTTTCGTGTCTCGCCTTTTTGATTTGCCCCGTCGCCTCTGCTAGTTTCAAACCAATGTCTGAAAAGGTATTTAGAAGCGGTCTGGTCGCATTGATCGGGCGCCCGAACGCCGGAAAATCGACCTTGCTGAACCGTCTGGTTGGCGAGAAAATAGCTGCTGTCTCCAATAAACCTCAGACGACCCGGCACAAGATCAAAGGCGTTGTGACTGACGATGACGGACAGATCGTATTTGTAGATACGCCCGGGGTGCATAAGCCGGGTTACCTGCTGAACCGACGAATGATGGCCGCCGTCCATGATGCACTTTTGTCCGTCGATCTCGTCGTACTAATGCGTGACGCAAGCGTTTCGACCGGAAATGGTGACAAGTTCGTTCTCGAACTCGTTCGTGATTCAGGCCAAAAAGCGATACTTGTTCTCAACAAGATCGATAAGATAAAGGAAAAATCGAATTTGCTTCCACTCATGGAGTTTTACTCGAACGAATTTGAATTTGCCGAGATAATTCCGGTTTCAGCTCTTAAGGGCGACGCGGTCGAATCGCTCCTGTCGTCCATTCGCTCACATCTGCCGCCGGGCGAACCGATCTTCACGAGCGACGAACTGACCGATCAACCGCTGCGAAATATCGTGGCCGAGATGGTCCGCGAAAAGATCTTGATCTCCACCGGCGAGGAAATACCCTATGTAACCGCCGTCGTCACCGAGAAGTGGGACGAAAGTGACCCGGATAAGACACGCATTTATTGCGCTATCTATGTCGAGCGTCCGTCGCAAAAGGGCATAATTATCGGAAAGGAAGGGGCCAAACTTAAGATGATCGGTACCGAGGCCCGCCGTGACATCGAAGCCCTCGTCGGGAAACACGTTCACTTACAGCTTTTTGTAAAGGTCGTCGCTGACTGGCGTAATAAAGAACGTGATCTGGACGACCTGGGGATCAGGGAATGAGCTCCGTGCAAAGCGAAAAAAAGGTGTGGCATGCACTCGAGATCAGTGCGGCTGCGGAAACTGCCGAAGCGTTGGAGTTTGCCTTCAATGAACTCGACTCGATCGGCACGGAGATAAATCACCTTCGGCGAAGGACGAACGACGACGTGGTCGTTATCGGTTATTTTACTGAAAAGGTCGATGCTTCGCGAATCGATTCGGTCGTCGCCGACGCCCTCACGATCTATAAATTAAAGCCGGGAACCGTCCGAAAGAAAGTATGGAGCACCATCGTCGAAACTGACTGGCTTTTGGAATGGAAGCAGCATTGGAAACCAACGTTTATCGGAAACTTCATTGTCTCGCCGCCGTGGGAGACGCTGGCGGAAACGACCAAGCACGTCATTCTCATCGAGCCAAACATGGCTTTCGGCACAGGTACGCATGAGACGACACAGTTGTGCCTCGCCGCGATCGAGAAACATTTGAAACCGGGCTTCAGCGTCCTTGACGTCGGCACGGGCACGGGTATCCTCTCGATCGGCGCGGCCCTGCAACTCAGGTCGCACGGCACTTCCACCGAGCAAAGCAGCATTCTCGCCTGCGACGCCGACCCCGGATCGATCGATATAGCTCGTGAAAACGCCATCCTGAATAATGTCGGAAAGGATATCGAGTTTTTCGTCGGTTCGATCAATGAAGAGACACCTGCCGCCGATCTCGTGCTCGCAAATCTTACGATCGATGTGATCCTTCCGCTACTGGAAGTGCTTGTCGCCAAAGCAAAACGAACGCTGATCATGTCGGGAATTCTTGCCGAACAAGAGAATGAGATCGTCACGGCACTTGCATCCCGAGGCATCGACGATGCTGAGATCGCCAGCTCGGGCGAATGGATCTCGGTAGCAGTTCAGATGTCTGCAGCAGATGCTTAATTAGTCATTGTCTTTAGGCGGGACCGCAGCCGGAATGTCACCATCGTCAGTAACGGTAAAAAGCGGCGTCCGGGGCGACGGTCGTATTCTGGTTATCGACCGAAGCGACGGTGGAACTCTCGGTTCGGCGATTCCCGATGGTGCCAATTGTTCGGTCCGTTTCAGGATGGCCCCCCCACGTCCGGCTATCCAAACATTTCGCCCGCCGCGATAAACTATTGCCTGCATCGCTTTTCCGGTGAGGTTCCCCTGGATCTTCCAGTCCGTACCGCCGTTTTCGGTTACAAGAACAACTCCTCGTTCCCCGACCGCAATAGCCGAATTTCGGCCCGCCGCAGCAACGGCGAAGAGGTTTGAGGTGATCGGCGATTCCATGTCTTGCCACGAAAGCCCGCCATCTACCGTCTTCAAAACGATCCCGCCCGCGCCGACCGCAAATCCATGGCTTTCGCTGTTAAAACTGACAGAGTACAAATTGTCTTTTACGTTTGTCCGAACCACTGACCAGACATTCCCGCCGTCTTTTGTGATAAGGATCGTTCCAGTGTCACCAACTGCTACACCGGTCATATCATCGATGAATTCAATATCCTCGAGCCACGCTGAAGAACCTGAAACGACGTTCTCCCAATACGCGCCAGCCGTTGTGGTCTTCAGTATCAAGCCATTCGCACCGACGGCAAAGCCAATACGATCCGTCACAAAATGAACACCCAACAATTCTTCGGTTGTACCCGAAATGCCCGGCCCCCAGCTCGCCCCGCCGTTGATCGTTCGCAGAATGGTACCGTTCGCACCGACTATCCAGCCTTTCTGTCCATCGAAAAAGTGGATCGCATTAAGGTTCGACCGCGAGTTAGACATGACGGGAAGCCACATTCTGCCTTCGTCGTTCGTGATCCAGATCCGGCCGTTAGAACCGGCAGCAACGCCGAGCGAGTCGTTCAGAAATGCGAGGTCATTAATGTCTTCCCGGCCGCCTTCGGACAATCGCTGCCAACTATAACCGCTGTCATCGGTTCGGAGTATCAATCCGTTCTCACCGACCGCCCAGCCGGTAAAACCATCTGCAAAATGTATAGATGCAAGCCGCGGATTTGTCCGAACATTGAACGGTAGCCACATCTTCCCGCCGTCTGCCGTGAGCCACACGAGCCCATTCGAATCAGTTACGGAACCGAACTCGCCACCCGAGAACGCTATCGAAAGCATATCTGAGCGATTTATGATCGGTATTCGCTGCCAGGAGATCCCGCCGTCATCAGTTCGAGCGAGGCATCCGCCATTCCCGATCGCTACGGCAGCTTCCTTTGTTACGACCGCAACACCATTCATTGCCGACGAACCGCAGGGAGATGAACGCGTCCACTCGGCACCACCGTCCCGCGTAGAGACTATCGTTCCATTTGAGCCAACTGCGACTGCGAATTTTTCACTAAATGCTGCTACGTGAACGAGGTGATCGGTCGTCCCGGAGCTTTGTTCGGTCCATCTCACGCCACCGTCCGCCGTATTCACGATCCGGCCATATGTACCAACCGCCCAACCGGTCGTCATTGCTTCGCCGGCGAGTACGACGCCCGCCAAATGGTCGCGGACATCGTGCTTCGCGGCCTTCCATCCATCGCCGCCATCGGTTGAGTACAGAATGGTGCCGCGGGCTCCAACGATCACAGCGTTTCGAGCATCCTTCACGAATGCTCCGGCGAAATTAATGTCCAACGGCGAACGGCGTATTTCCCAAACGAATCCGCCGTTCTTCGTCCGTAGGATCGTATTATCGGTACCGACAGCGATACCGGAGCGTTTGTCGCGGGCAAAATGGATCGAACTCAACGGATTTCCCTGCGGGAGCGGATTTTGCCAAACCCATCCTTGTCCTGTCCGCTGAGCGGCTGCAGAAAGGGCAAACAACGAAAACACAGCGAGACAAACCGTGGCGCGGACAAACGAATCCGTCCGGGCGCAAGTTGATCCTGCCATACTGTTGTTTTTCCCCATCAAATAAGACCAATTGTCGGCGATCACAATTCGATGACGCCTATCCCGGCCGTCAGGTCGTCAAGCATGGCGGTATCGACTCGCCCCTCACCCGCGATCGTCCGTGCTCCTTCATCCGCAACCTCCTGCACAACATGGCCGGAGTGGCCCTTAACCCATTCCCACTTTATTTGATGGCGTGACGCAGCTTTATCCAGCCGTTTCCACCAATCGTGATTCGTTTTCCGCTTCCACGTTCCGCCCATCGTCTCTACAACATACCGCGAATCCGACAATATTTTCACTTTGCACGGCTCTTTCAGATTCTCAAGCCCAAGCGCAGCAGCCGCGATCTCCGATTGCTGATTCGTCGCATTCCCGAGATATTCGCCGACCGCCTTCCAATAACCATTGAAGCCAAGCACCGCCACCGCCGCCGCACGCGGATTTCCCTTGCCATTCCCAAGGCTCGAACCATCGCAAACTATTGTGACTTCTTTCATTCTAGTCAATTCAACCACTCTACTCGCTTCTCTGGTGCTTCAGGATTCGTCGAAAGGCGACTCCACATACGAAACTGAGCAGGAATAAAAACAGTATATTTACAATCCCGTCGGCCGGAAGGTGATCAATTTTGTCTCCTTGCCAATGGAAAGGGAATCCCCAAAGGAACCGGCGGCCGACTGGAGAGAATTGAATCGGCGGATCCACGTATTGTGCGTACTTAACTGCGGCCTGATAAAAAGCAATCACATTTGTGAGCAAAAAAAGACCCGCACCGAAATAAAACGCGTGCCAAAACGACCTATTGAATATCCGTCGTTCCTTTTCGTCTCCGAAAGTATCAAACATTCGCCCTTTATTTCTCTATGCTCAATTCATGATCCATATACCCATCAAACGTATCATCATGCGAGATGACAAACAGCTGATCGAAGTGTCTGATCTGTCCGATCTGCATTGCAAGGTTTTCGCGGCGTTCGGCGTCCATATTGATCGTCGGCTCGTCAAAGAATGCAATGCGGATGTCAGAAAGTTGCTTTAGCAAGGCAAGCCTGACCGATAATGCCGCCGCCATCTGTTCGCCGCCCGAAAGGCTCTGAAACGGCCGTTCGTACCCGCCTTCTTCGAGCACAATGCTGTAATCGTCTGCCCAACGCAGCGCACGCTCAGCGTTACCGGTGATCTCACGATAAAGCTGTGCTGCCTCAAGCGAAACGTGATAGACATAACTTCGCGCGACCAACGGTGCCGCATCCTTCAGAGTATCACGAATAAATACGGTAGTTTCGGCTACCTGTTCGAGACGTTCTTTCTCACCAAGTTCAGCGACCATGGAATCCCGAATTACCGAAAGCCGTTCTATTTCCGCTCGAAATCCATCCCGCTGTCGAGTCGCTGACTCAATTCGTATCGCGATCTCGGCTCCCTTGGTCTGCAGAACCGCCAAGGTCGCCCGGGCCGAATTATGCTTCTCGTTGTCGTAGCGGTCGGCCGCAGCCTTGTACCTAACCTCTGCTTCCGTCGAATTTCTTTCTGCAGCGACTGACGCGTCCCGAGATCGTTCAAATGCCTCGGTTCGCTCGGCAAGGGCTTTTGCCATCGGTTCGAGCGAAAGAAACTCGCTGTACGCCGCCTCGGTCTCATTGCGTGAGCCGATCGCCAGATCCCAATGCGGATCAAGATCCACGTATTTTTCGAGGCCCTCAAGCACGATCTGTCGGTCATTTTCCAGTCGTTCCAGATTGCTTTCGATCTTAGTTATCGCGTCGCGAAGTTCAGCATCGCGGCCCGATCTCTCTTCAAGGACCTTAAGTCGGGCCTTCGCGTTGTCGAACCCGTCGAGCTCGATTCGTGCTGCCTCGATCTGAGCTTCGATCTTTGCTCCGGCTTCGAGATCTTCTTTCAACGCATCTCGCTCAACTCGAAGCCGACGCCCTTCATCTTCGACCTCTTTCGCGCGTTCCCGAAGTGAATCGAGCCGTGCCGCGTAAGTTTGTGCTTCGCGCGCTTTCGAAAGCTCACTTGCAATGCCAACACGTTCGGTTGAAAGGATATCGATCTTGGAACGAAGTTCGTTGAACTGGCTGGAAACGAAGCCCGCCAGCGTTTCGCCCTCGGCCAGATTTAGACACTTCTGGGACAATATCGGACAAAGTCCATTTTTGATCTCGCGCTGAAAAGCCTCGTCCCTTTCAAGATGGGCATTAAGTGCGGCAAGTTCGCCGAGTATCTGGGCATCGCGTGCTTCTATCGTTTCGATCGCTGATCTTCCGGCGGCCTTTTCTTCGGCCTCCGCCACTGCCGCCTTTGATCGAAGAAAGTCATCCCTGCGTCGTGCCAGATCTTTGTCCAGACGCTCAGCCTGGGTCATTGCGGCCTTTGCTTTTGAAAGTTCGTCCCGAAGCCGCTGCATTTCCGCCTCGGCCGCTTCCTGTTTGGCAGCAAGCGGCCGCAGCCTCTCTGTCTCTTTGTGAGCTTCTTGAGCCTCGGCCAATGAAGTTCGGGTATGCTTTTCTTCGGCCTTCACCGCCGCTTCGGCGGTCTCGATCTTGGTCAGCTCAGTGCGAAGCTTCTCACGTTCGATCCGCTCGCGTTCCAGCTCCTTTATCCGGCCTAATGCAGCTTTGTGTCGGTCGGCGATCGGACGAACCATTTCCAGACGTTCCACGGCTCCCTTTGATCGCGTCAGCTCTTTCTCGGTCTGGTCCAACATTGCCGTCGCCCGGTCGCGTTCGGAACGCGCAACGTCAAGTTCTTTTGCAGCCACGTTAAATTCACCCTCGCGTTCGTCCATCTGCCTCACCAAAGTCGATAATTCGGCAGTTTCAGCAGCGGTCATTTCAGCTTCGCCCGTCAGTCCCGCGAGCTCGGACTCAGCCGACTTTAGCGATCCGGCGGTCTCATCATATCGTGTCAATTCACCTTCATTGCGTGCGATGTTTTCTCGAACAGCGGATATTCGGTTTTCGACGAAACGCTGTGTTTTCAGCAGCTCATCTGCTCCGCGTCGGTATTCTTCGACCTTGAGCAAGGTGTCGAAGGTCCGCTTCTTTTCCGCCGCGGGGGCGAGAAATATCGCGGTCAGCGTGCCTTGGGGAACACCTATGGCGTGCTTGAAAAGCGATTCCAGATCAGTTCCGGCATCAACGCCGAGGTGCTGCCATAAGAACCGCGTCACCTCTTCCTTTTTGTCTGCTATCCGGAGCTGCAGTCGCGGATCGAAGACGAAATATCCGGCACCCGTATCTCGATAGACGGTATATTCGCGTTCGTCCAGGCTGCTCTCAAATGTCACGCGTGCTGAGCCTTTTTTGACGCCGCGTCGAACGAAATCGTCCTTTTTATAATCCAGAACGTCGAACAGTGTCCACGCGATGGCCTCTATCAATGTCGTTTTTCCGGCGCCGTTCTCACCCGAGATCGCAGTCGAGCCCATCGAAAAGCTGTATGAGCTCTCGACATGGGATTTAATATTCTCGAGTTCGATCTTGGTAATGTGCATAACTCGGCAATGGCCCGGCATACGAAGCGCGTATCGCCGAACGACTGATCCGCTTTAGTCGTTCATCCTAGATTTTAAGTTATTAGTTGCGAAAGAAAAAGAATAGGGTTCAATTAGAACTTTATGACATTAGCGGCGTCTGTGTGACATGCCTCGCTCGGATGCCGTAAGATAGCGAAATGAAATTGGCTGTCGGTGAAAGTGTTGTCATGGTCCTTCATACACCTCGCGAAAAGCTTCTCGGGATCCTCGATGAGATCTCCGACGCAGGCGTTTTTGTTCGCTCGGTAGATCTTAGCTACTTCGACGATTGGTGCCGCTCGATCGTCAACGACGAACCGTACCTTCCTATGACCGATCATTTCATACCGATGTGGCGAGTCGAACGTATCAGCCGAGACGGCGGAACACCTGAAACGCCATCCATGGCGGAACAATTCGAACAGCGGACCGGAAGGTTGATGGGTGAATTTTGAATGAAGTTACTGTTTGCGAAGCGAGATGCTTCCGCTCGTGGTCGTCAGGTTCAGATTGCAGCTCTCACCAGTACCAAGAGTTGCCGCCAAATTCTTGGCCCGCGTATCCTCGTTACGATATATGAATTTCAGAGGCAGTACCGTCTCAAACGAGCCGAAACCGTATGAAGCCACGATCTTACATGACGAAGCTTCCGGTATCGTCAGGCCGATCGACCCGTTCGACGTCTTGAAATTGTAGATCCCGCCTGCCAGGAAACCCCCGTCAAATACTACTGAGCCCGTTATCGTATTTGCCTCGATCTGGCGATGGGAGACCTTTTGAAGCGATATTGCCCCACTGTTCGTCTTTGAGCGAAAGAGGTCGCCGATCTGGCCCGGGGCAACGTCGTAGGCGAAAATGTTGCCTGTTGTACTATCGAGCATTATCGCTCCGCCGGAGTTTTCTACCACAAGGTCACCCTGCAATGCCGACGCCGCGATCCCGCCGGGGATGTTACGAAGTGCGATATTTCCCTCAACGATCTTGATCGAAACTTTCTTTACCGTATCGACAACAACGTCGGCCGAGCGGCCCTGGACATTGAGCGTCGTGCCCCGTGGAACATCGATCTCCATCGAACTGCCCGACAGGCATTCCGAAGCCGGGCCCGCCACTACTTCACTACCCGCCGCTGCCAGCCAGACCCAGCTCGCTTTGCCTGATTGTTGATTTTTTTCCAGAACGCGAGCCGTCACCTTTCGGCCTGAACGCACAAAAACCCGTATCTCTTCGCGATCCCAACCATTTATTTGCAGGTCGCCCTCGGTGACGCAAAACTTCAAATTTACATTAGCATCGGCCGCGACCTTAAGGTCGGATGCGACGCCGTTTCGCATTGGCGGACGCGGTGCACGAAAGATCACACGGGGCGCACGAACTGTTACCGGAGGCTTCGGCGTCACCGGCGGTTCGGTCTGCGCAACAGATGCCGCCGGAAATATCGTTATCGCCGCGCCGAAGCAAAGACCTACTATGATTTTTCTTACCGTGATCTCCATTAAATATCTCAAGCGTTCTTATCGAAGGCTTGCCATTAATTCATCCCGCTGGGCTACCGAGTTCAAAAGGTCTATTTTGTCCTGGTAGGACGAGTAGAGAAGTTGTTTCGCGCTCTGATTATTCGGATTTCGTCTTACTACCTTCTGCATTCGGTCGATATTGTCATTGACTACCGCCAGATCGCGTTCGAATGCGATTCGCGAAGCCGGCGGAAGCACACGATCTTTCTGGACATCGACCGATTCTTTCAGATCCGCGATCGTCCGCATATAGGTTTCTTCACCCGGAATGTACTGCAGGTTCATCGCCCGAGGCCGCCCAGCTCGCTCAGTACCCTTTCTTTCTGCAGATGAAGCATTATTTGCCCGTTCGGCTGTCGGAACGCGTCCCGTGGTCGGAGCCACTTCTGTATCGGCAGCTGTTGTTTTTGCAGGTTGACCAGGCGAGGTCGCCGCAGGCGGAGCAGGTGCGGCTACTTGTACTGAAGGACGACCGGCGTCGGCAACGAATCCGCTAGGATCATTGAAGTCCGAAACCGAGCGGACGCTCCAGACAACCGCCAGCATCCCAACTACTACCAGAACTCCGGCAGCTGCCATTGACGGGCTGGAAAGCGGGAGCGAAAGCATCGCCAAAGCCCGGTGCCACCACGATGCTCTTTCTCTTTCTTCAGATATCAATTCGTTTATCCGGCTCCAAAGCCGCTGCGTCGGGACAAGTGCATCAAGGTCACGGTCAAGCGCTGAGAATACGATCGCCGATTCGTCCTCGGCCTGCGCAAGCAAGAGAGCACACGGGTCACAATCCTCTATGTGTTCCGAGATCCTGACAGTTTCGCCTGCCGAGGTCTCACCATCCAGAAAGGCCTGGATAATACCTATGTCAATGCACTCTTTCATCGTACTGTCTCCTTGCCCGCCTTACCGTAAAACCTTAAGAACTCCTGCCTTGCACGGGCTACATAGGTCCCGATACTGGTTTCAGTCAGATCGAGGCTTTCTGCAATCTCGCGATATGAAAGACCTTGCTGTTTTAACACCAGACAACTTCGCAATGGCTCCCGCACCTTGCTCAACGCACGGCTCACGTCGCCGAGCTCACTCTTAAGCTCATATTCCGATTCGACCGAAGATACTTCATTATCTACCGTTTGTTTGACGTAATTTTCGTCCCGTGTGTTCGCCCTGTTATTTCCGCGAACCGTGTTCTTTGCAAGGTTCAACGCAACTCTGATCAACCACGGACGGAGCATTTCGCCGTTCTCAATAACATCCAGATTCTTATAGAGCCGGATAAAAACTTCCTGCGTGACATCCTCTGCCAAGCCCGGGTCGCGCACGACGGACCTAGCTGCGCGAAACACGGTACGATGGTGAAGCGAAAATGCCTCTTCGAATTCTATCGTCTCAGTTTTCGCCGCGGCCGAAGCCTGTTCGGACATTGAGTCCACGCAAATTTCCGTCACTTTGCTCATTTTCAGCATCATCAAATGCTTTCTCACATAAAATACACCACAAACTGCGTATTTGTGACAACCGAAGGTATTAGATCGAAATTATTTGGGTACGGCCGGCTATTTCGTCAGGAACGGCCGCATTTTTGGCAGGCGAGAGTATGATTATTGAGCTTCGTTCGTCGTCGTCGGAGGTTCCCAACAGCTCAGATATCCCGAATCTTTGTCGTTCCTCAGCTATCGGCCTGGATTCGGCAACCGCAAGCCGTCGCAACGAATTGTGGAGGTGACGGACGCCGGTCCCAAATTCCCCGGCATCGCCGCCGATTATCAGCTTGACCTCGGCCCGTTCTTCGGTGATCTCGGTCAGGATCGCGGCGGCCGTGCTGACCGCTGTTTCAAACCTCACCGACCTTAGAGGCGATTTCCCGTCGCGTTCAGCTTCGAGCTTCTCTCGAAGCGTCAGTTGTGGCCCTTCGGGCCGGAACAGGTCGTCAACGAATAACGTGATCCGGCGGTCGTCCTCGGCGGCAAATTCACGAACGATCAGATGCCGCGACCGGGCCGTCGCTTTCCAATCGACTCTCCGAAGGTCGTCATTCGGTTGGTAATCCCTAAGAGCAAGCAGGTCCTGGCCCGAACCTTTCTTAAAGGCGACGAGCTTTCCTGCATCCAAGGTCGGAGATTCCACGCCATCCTGGAGTTGCAAAAGCCGTGGAAAGACGATCAACTCGGTCTCCTTGGCCGCTAACCTACGGCGATGCCGGAAAAAGGCGAAAGGAAACTTGGTCGATATCTCAAAATCCTTTATCAGGAAACGACCGCGTTCCGGGAATACGTGCAGGGTGCGGTTCTCGATAAGTTCGTTGCGCGGAACATAAACAAAATATTCGAGCGTTCGCCGGACGACCGGCGCGGCCGTAAGCCGCCCGGCGATGAAGCCCGGCAGTAGACTGCGGAGTTCGTTCGCCGCAACCGACTCTTCCCTTTTTTTTCCGCGAACCTCGGCAACGATGGAGTAGCTCGGCGTAAATCGCTTGCGGTTATGGAGGCTTACCAGGATAGGCGTTTCTTCGCCGGCAAAGATCGTCTCCGGAAACCGCATCTTGACATCCAGCTTCTTGAGCATCATGGCGCCGACAAGAAACCCGACGACCATGGCAGCCGTCAAGAACGAGAGCACGAGAAAAAGCAGGTTATTGCCGGTGTTCCAGGCCGAAAACGCGACGATCAGGAGCAGCACGAGCATGATCGCACCGCCGAGCGTAAAGTCGAATGGTAGATTCAGCTGCGACGCTTCCTTGCTCGCATTACGTGCGAGCGGTGGAACGACAAAGATTAGAATGAGTAGGACGAAGACGAGCGAAACGCCCGCAGCCAAGGCTGCGACGCGTGGACGTCCGTTCCAATGGGCAAGCAGCGTCAAACCCGAAAGGCCGACGCCGCCGACGATCACAATTATTCCAAGAAGTGCGTTTCGAAGGTCGCGAAAGCTGAACAACTGATGGAGCGATTGAAATTTCACAATATCAGATCCGCCAACCTGTAAACGCTAGACCGGCACGACCGTCGACCTCAGTATCTCCTGCAGGGCATTCTCCGCCTCACGAGTGCGATTCCTAAGGCCCGAGGCACGCGAATTGACGATGACGCGATGGGCGAAACACGGAAGAACGAGCCGCTTGATATCATCGGCGATACAATAGTCCCGTCCCTCGATCATTGCGAGAGCCTGTGCGGAACGGAATAGGGCCAGCGAACCGCGCGGGCTGATGCCAAGCTCGAGAGCATCGCTCTTTCGCGATGCATCGACAATGTTGAGCAAATAATCGAAAAGTGCTTCATCGAATCGGACCCGCGTCACAGTTTCCTGTAAAGTCAAGATCTGGGCCTGGGAGAGCACGGGTTCGACCCGGTCCAACGGGTTTATCCGCTCACGGTCCTTAAGGATAGAACGTTCATCATCCATGCTCGGGTAACCCATATGAAGCCGGAGCATAAAACGGTCCAGCTGCGATTCGGGTAGCGGATAAGTTCCGTGGTGTTCAGATGGATTCTGGGTCGCGATCACCATAAATGGCTGCGGTAAACGCCTCGAAACGCCTTCGACCGTAACCTGTTCTTCCGCCATCGCCTCTAGCAATGCTGATTGCGTTTTGGGCGTTGCACGGTTTATCTCGTCCGCAACGACAATGTTCGAAAATATCGGTCCGGGCTTCCAGTCAAATTCGACCGTGCGCTGATTAAAGATCGAAAGGCCGATCACGTCTGACGGCAGAAGATCCGACGTAAACTGTATGCGCTGGATTGAAAGGTCTAACGCTCGGGCCAATGCATTTGAAAGCGTCGTTTTCCCGATGCCGGGAACGTCCTCGATCAATAAGTGGCCACGGGCAAAAAGCGGGATCAGGGCAAACTTGACCGTTTCGGCTTTCCCGAGGATGACGCGTTCGACGGCCGCCTGCAATTCTGCGATCTGCGATCTGGTGTCGGGCATCGGCGGGGCCGCAGCGGACGACGTTTCTGAATTCGTTTCTATCCAATCTCTCATTGATGGTCGATCTGGTGTGGATACCATGCCTTGCCAACCGGATTGTTCGCCAAAGCATCTCTTATTCTACAAGATTATTGATGCTCTTCGCACTATAAAGTTTACGAACACTTAGGTCGGTAAACGCCCTATTTGCAAATTTGTGCCAAAAACATCTAAACTTTTGAAACTTCACCAATTCATTGTCGTGAACCGATGAGAAGGAGATCAGTTATTTTTATGAGCAATTTGAAAGCACGTTTGAAGGATCAGAAAGGATTTAATCTCATCGAGCTGATGATCGTTATCGCCATTATCGGCCTGCTTATCGGCGTCGGTGCCATCGCGTGGGGAGCGATGATCCGGTCAGGAAATGAGGTCGCCGCCGCCCAGACGCTCGACCGCATCCGAACCTATCAGGCACAGTTCGCGTCACGAAACCGAGGTAAGTTCGGCACATTTGAGGATATGGTACGCGTGTCCGGCCTTGACGAAAGTTTCGCCGGCGAACGTCCTGTCGTTAATGGATATATCTTTACGCTGACGCTCGAAGAACCATCGGACGCACGACCCGGCTTTTACGCCATCAATGCAGACCCACAAGTCGGCGAAGGTGTCACAGCGACGGGTACGCGTCATTTCTACACTGACTCGGCGATCGGAACCATTAAAGCTACTGACGAGAATCGTCCCGCCACGGCCGAAGATCAATCGATGTAGTTTACGCAGAGCCGACTTAGCTCAGTGGTAGAGCACTCGCTTCACACGCGATAGGTCAGAAGTTCAAATCTTCTAGTCGGCACCAAGTTAAGTAAATGGAAAAAGGCACTCCGATAATTCGAAGTGCCTTTTCTCTATTCTGCCTGAATTTAAGCCTCGTCAGCTTTCCTTCGGTCGATCACGAGTACGAAACTCATTTCTTCTTCCGGACGTTTTGGCTTTTTGGGATCACGTGGCGGATTCTTCGGTTTATCCCCAGGGCGAACCACAGGGCTATCCTTCGGCTTCGGCGGCGGCTTCTTATCGCCTTTATCGCCACGCTGCGCTGATACACCGAGCGACAACACGCCGATAGTAAAAATAGTGAATAAAAATTTGGTCAAAAAGTTCATTGTTAAAGGGCCCTCCTCACTTCTTCTTCCTACGCATTCGGAGAAGAGGGAAAGTGCGTCACTTATCTTCAAGGCAATAGCGGTGCCAAAGACCCAATTAAGACGCAGCTTCAAGCTATTTGGTTGGAATATGACTATTCCGGCAAAATTTGTCTTTACAAAACTTTACGTTTTCGGAAATTGTTATACGAAAACGTCAATTTATCAAGCCTCGGCCTAAAGTTTCCTGTTACAATCGCATCAATATGACCGAAACAGAAACGGGCACCGACCGATTCAGAGCAATTCTTGTGCTCGTGGCGACGATCGGAACGATTATTTTTAATTGGATTGCGGCGATGGGAAGAATAGGCGGTGTGACGCCCGCCGAGATCTCCGAAAAATATCAAACGTTGATAACCCCCGCCGGTTATGCTTTTGCCATATGGAGCCTGATCTATTTCGGCCTGATCGCCTTCAGCATCTATCAGCTATTACCCGCAAACATTGCCCGTTACCGCAGCATCCGCTCACTATTCATCGCGACCTGCGCCCTAAACTGCGGGTGGATCTATTTCTGGCATAACGATCAGATCTTGGTCTGCATGGCATTAATATTTTTACTACTCTTCACGTTGATGGCAATAAATGCAAAGTTTCGTCAAACCGACGGAACCGGCGAGTATTGGTTGGTAAAGGCACCATTTAGTATATATTTCGGATGGGTAACTGCAGCGACGCTTGTCAATTTCTCGATACTGCTGGTCCATCTCGGTGTCGAGCTGTCGGCCGGGGCCGCGACCGGGCTCGCTGTCGGGCTTGTTCTTCTTGCCGGGGCGCTCGGCGTCGTTGTCCGCAAATATCTAAACAATGACCTCTACCCGCTCGCGATCGCCTGGGCTCTTACCGCGATCGGCGTTAAACAAAGCGGTCAGACGCTTGTGGTCGTCGCCGCGGCGATTGGCGTCATTGCCTGCCTGATCGCAACGCTCAGCTTCGTCGTAAACCTTCCGACCTCCGGGCGTCCTGCCAGCAATGACTAAGTTGACCAGCAAGGCGAACCGCGGAAAGATCTGCATCTCTATCTGCGCCAAAACGGCCCGCGAACTATCCGAAAAGCTCCGCCAAGCCGATGAAATAGCTGATGTGATCGAAGTCCGTTTCGATTGCCTAAGCGAAGGTGAAATAACCGACACGCTAGAATTGCTAGCCAGCCTCGACCTCCGATCAGAATTTCTCGCGACCGCAAGACCAAATACCGTCGAATTCTTTCCAGAAAACCTTGACGCCGGAAAAACCGAAGTAAACACAGCCTTCGAAGACCGCATCTCGCTCTGGAAGCGGATCCTGCAGACAAAACTATTCAGATACGTCGATTTCGAAGACGATCTAGTATTCGCGCTGACGTACAACGAACTCTTCGCCGCCAATCTTCTCGAAGGCATCAAGGTGATCGGTTCGCATCACAATTTCTACGAAACGCCGCCCGACATTGGCCCGGTCCTCGAAGGATTTGCGCCCGACGAGACATCAAAGTTCCACTGCGACATCGTAAAGGTCGCGACGACCGCCCACACCATCACCGACACGATCGAGCAATGGTATTTAATCGATTGGGCCAAGCATTTCGGAATCAAAGCGGTCCCAATATCGATGGGCGAGCCGGGCAAATGGACACGCATTCTCGGCCTCGCTCACGGTGCTGAGATCACCTATGCCGCATTGGACGAGGGCGACGAAACCGCACCCGGACAGATCACCGCAAAAGACCTGATCGATGTTTACCGCGCTCGCGAATTCAACCCGGAAACCGAGGTTTACGGCATCATCGCCGGCGACACAACCTATTCGATGTCGCCGTACATCCACAATGCCGCGTTCATTGCCGCCGGGATGAACCGCGTCTTCGTACCGCTTCAGGTGAACGACATCGAAGAGTTCATCCGCCGCATGGTCCGTCCCGAAACGCGGGAGATCGATCTAAATTTTCGAGGATTCTCAGTCACGAACCCGCACAAACAGGACATCATTCGACACATCGACGCGATCGATGAAACGGCCAAAGCGATCGGCGCGGTCAACACCGTAAAGGTTGAAGGCGATCGACTGATCGGAATCAACACCGACGCAAACGGCTTCATCGAACTGCTTCTCCAGGCGTTCGAAGACCTAAGCGGAGCACGCGTTACCGTTTTCGGTTCCGGCGGTGCCGCCCGTGCGTGCGTTTACGCGCTAACGCAACACCTCGCCGACGTTACCGTGGTCGCGCGTGACACCCAAAAACTTGCCGCGTTCGAAAATGAGTTCGGCGTTCGGACCCTGCTGCTAAACGACAACACGGCAACCTTAAAAACTGATATCCTTGTAAATGCGACTCCGCTCGGGACCAAAGGCGAGAGCGAACACGAAACGGTCGCGACTCGCGAACAGCTTGCCGACGTAAAGCTGGTCTACGATCTGACCTACAATCCGGCCGAGACCAAACTTCTCCGCGAAGCAAAAGCTGCCGGATGCCAAACTCTCGGCGGGCTCGATATGCTGATCGCCCAGGGCGCAAGACAATTCGAATTCTGGACCGGCCAAACGCCTTCGATAGAAGCAATGACAGCCGCCGCCAACAAACGACTCAAACGATGAACGAAACGTTGCAACCAAAAGCCTTGAACTGCCCGAACTGCGGCGGAGCGGTAATGAGCGACCTCACAGAATGTGAATTTTGCCGCTCGCGGTTGAAGACCGTTGGCTGTCCGGCGTGTCTCGGCCTGATGTTTCTAGGCAGCAAATTCTGCACAAATTGTGGTGCACTGGCCGCAGCCGTTACAGTTCTAGATAACGAGAACAGCGGCGATTGCCCGCGATGCAAGACCGCTCTGCAGACACTTCAGATCGGTACCGTCGGCATCCGCGAATGCAACAAATGCGGCGGGTTTTGGTCAGACGCACCGACCTTTGAAAGCATCTGCGTCAGCCAGGAGCAGCAATCCGCCGTCCTTGGCTTTATTCAAAGTGACGCCCACCCACACGCACATCCGGCAACGATCTCATACGTTCCCTGCCCTGATTGCAAGCAGCTGATGAACCGAAGCAACTTCGCGCGTTCGTCGGGCGTGATCGTCGATATCTGCAAGCAGCACGGCGTCTGGTTCGATGCCGACGAACTGCCCAAGATCATCACGTTCATCAACAGCGGCGGCATGTCGCGTTCCCGCGAAAAAGAAAAAATGTCGATCGAGGACGAACGCCGCAAGCTCCGCGACGAGCAACGCCGCATGGCAACCATGCAAAGCCGCTCTGGCCTAACCAAGTTTGACGAAGACGATAGAAGATCAGGAGTAGGCCGTGTTATCCGCTTCTTGTTCGACATTTGATCGGTCGGACTGCTTTCTAATTAGAGCACGACATCTTTTTCTATCTCCCATGTAAACATCGGCTTGACGTTTCTCAGCGTCGGCAAAGGTCGAACGCGAACGTTCTTCCGCTTTACCTTCCCTTTCCCGTCGTCGCTGGTGTGCCCAGTCTCGATGGTCATTCGTCCGGTTGAAAGGTTATATCTCCGCGTTACCATGTCGCCCGTGTTTCGCTTTACCGATGTCTGATCTACACCGATCAGCGTCATCTCGCCATTTTGGAAACGAAATTTGTATTTCTGATTGCCCATCGACCACGAACCGGCGCTATAGAACTCTTCGAATAGAAAAGTCAGAACGCCCTTCTCGATCGTAATCTCCTGGAACGGTTCGGTCATCGTTGGCGACTCGGCCGCGATGATAAACGAATTGTTCTGAATGTGGAGGCGAAATCCGCCATCGCCATTGGCAAACGCGACCGCAAGGATCCGCGGATTCGTGTCGAATTCGTCTGAACCAAGGCCTTCGTTTTTATGTATGAATTGCCTATCAGTCCCCTGAATAACCGCTATGCAATCCGGGATCCCATCGGCATTCGGGTCACCAGCGGCGGTCGCCATTACTTCCCACGCCACCGGCGTAAACGCTTCGCAGGTTTTTGCAGACTGAGTGAGAACAGGATAATCAGCCGGCGTAGGCATTTTCCATAGATCGTCAGGATCCTGAGCGGACACAGCAGAGACGAACGTGAGTATGATCAGTGTTTGTAAAGTTTTCTTCATCGATTTGATAGTATTCAACTTACCCCCAATTATAAGACGTTGATCCCACTAAGACTTTGCATGAACGAACGTTACAGCCGGCAGATATTATTCAAGGAGATCGGGCCCGAAGGGCAAGAGAAGCTGCACGCGGCCCGCGTGCTGATTGCGGGATGCGGTGCGCTTGGCGCGTCGCATGCCGAAATGCTCTCGCGTGCCGGTGTCGGCATGCTTCGGATAGTCGATCGCGACTTCGTCGAGTATACCAACCTTCAGCGGCAAACACTTTTTTCAGAATCCGACGCCGCCGAACGACTACCAAAGGCCATCGCCGCCAAACGACGCATTGACGAGATCAATTCCGAGATCGAGGTCGAAGCGATCGTTGCGGACGTCAACAACTCGAACATCGAATCGCTGATCGAAGGCTGCGACATCGTCCTCGACGGCACCGACAACTTTCAGGTGCGTTATCTGCTAAATGACGCCTGCGTAAAGCTCGGCAAAACGTGGATCTACGGTGCGGCCGTTTCGAGCTACGGGACGACGATGACTGTCATTCCCGGCCAGACGTCGTGCCTCCGTTGCATCTTTGATGAAATGCCCGACGCCGGAAGCTCGCCGACCTGCGACACGGCCGGTGTGATAATGCCGATCATCGCCAGCATCTCCGCCATTCAGGTCGCCGAAACGATCAAGCTGCTCATCGGCGACACCGCATCGCTCCATGGCTCGCTCGTCCAAATAGACATCTGGGCAAATGACCGGCGAATGTTAAAACTCGCCGGGCCAAACGAAGACTGCCCGTGCTGCGTCGGCCGCAACTTTGAATTCCTCGACGCCGACGCCCGCGAATTCTCCATCCTCTGCGGCCGCGACGCCGTCCAGATCACCCCGCCGCGTCCCGCCGACCTCGACCTTGCCGCACTCGCCGCGACTCTCGCCGCAATTCCCGAGATAAACACGTCAGCTATCAAACACAACGAATACCTCGTCCGCTTTACAACCGGCGGAAACGAGATCACCGTCTTCCGCGATGCCCGAGCCATCATAAAAGGCACCGACGACCCAACCACCGCCCGCTCCCTCTATGCCAAATACATCGGAACATGAGTTCCATGCCGCTTTTTTTATATATAAGTTGATTGATTTCAGTGGGCCTGGTTTTCAGGTGATAATCTATCGCTTGGGATTTCGCGTATCTATAGGGAATGGCAGGCGAGAGAAACATGGCTGAAAGGAAAAAAGTGGTAATCATTGGCGGCGGGTTTGGCGGACTTTGGGCGGCCAAGGAACTCGCGAATACTGCGGTGGATGTCACGCTCATCGACCGAAAGAATCATCACGTTTTTCAGCCGCTTCTCTATCAGGTGGCGACCGCCGTTTTGAGCCCCGGCGAGATCGCTTCGCCGATCCGCCGAATCCTCCATTACGCCAGAAATACTAAGGTCATCCTTGGCGAAGTTGTCGATTTTGTCCCTGATAAAAAACTTGTCCGGCTAGATGCCGGTTCCGAGGTTCCGTTCGACTATCTGATAGTCGCAGCCGGTGCCCGCCATGCTTACTTCGGCCGCGACGAATGGGAAACTTGGGCTCCGGGGCTGAAGACGCTCGAAGACGCGGTCGAGATTCGCCGCCGCGTACTGCTCGCGTTTGAACTGGCGGAACGCAAGGCGGCATTGACCGGAGTGCAGGACGACCTCACCTTTGCGGTCGTTGGTGCCGGACCTACCGGAGTCGAACTCGCCGGTGCTATCGCCGGCATCGCGCGTCAGGCTCTCAATAAAGATTTCAAGGCGATCGATACATCCAAGGCCCGTGTAGTGCTATTCGAAGGTTCTGACCGCGTACTAGGGACCTTTGCCAGCGACCTTTCCGAAAGCGCGAAGTCGCAGCTTGAGGAACTGGGCGTCGAGGTCAGGCTCAATAGTTTTGTGACGGAGATCGAGCCGGGGAAGCTGAAGGTCGGCGACGAGTGGATAGAATGCGAGGTGGCCGTCTGGGCGACAGGCGTTGCGGCGTCACCGCTCGGGTCGCGGCTCGGTGCTGAGATAGATAAGGCTGGCCGCGTGAAGGTCGAACCCGATCTCTCTGTTCCGGGACACACGGACATCTTCGTCATTGGCGATATGGTCCATTTGATCCAGGCAAACGGCGAACCCGTTCCCGGCGTCAGTCCGGCCGCGATGCAGATGGGAACGGCAACCGCAAAGAACATCCTTGCCGAGCTGAAAGGCAAACCGCGAAAAGATTTCACCTACGTTGATAAAGGTTCGATGGCGACCATAGGCCGCAGCAAGGCGATCGCCGACCTTCGCGGCTGGAAGTTCACAGGCTTTATCGCGTGGTTGATGTGGCTTTTTCTACACGTCGTTTTCCTCATCGGGTTTCGAAACCGGCTCTTCGTTCTGATGGCTTGGTTTTGGGCGTACTTAACTCGCGAACGTAGCGCGAGACTGATCACCGGCGACGCTGACGAACTTCGCGACGGCCTTATCTTTATGGCCGGGCCCGAGGCCGCTGAGACCATCGACCTATTCATCAAAAAACCGATCACGAAAGACATCGCGAAAAAGAAGACCCTCTAATTGTCCGCAGCCGTTTTGTTCTGTTCAGTCCAGTCGTGTCCGAGTATTATTTTTCGGCGAAGTTTCATATACTCTAGCCATTGCGTAGTTCGCGTTCCGATCCGAAAAATAATGAAAAAGCTCACTTTCTGTCTCGCCCTGTTTTTGGTTTGCAGCACTGTCTTTGCGTCCGATCCATCGATCTGGACGATCAGTTCGCGGGCCGACATTCTTGGCGGCGATGCTCGCGGCGTTTCTATCGGCGACAACGGTGCCGTTACGCTTTCGCCGATGTTTAGCGAGGTGTCCAAGACTGATCAGCCGTTTATTTGGTCCAGCGTGATCGATGCGGCGGGCAATGTTTTTCTCGGAACGGGCGGCGAGGGCCGAATCTTTCGCGTAACGCCCGCCGGCCAGCAGACGCTTTTTGCCGACCTTGCTGAGTTAAATGTCGCCGCCCTCGCGATCGGCCGGGGCGGCGAACTCTTCGCCGCCACGTCGCCGGACGGCAAGGTCTATCGCGTCGATTCGGCAGGTAAAGCTGAGATCTATTTTGATCCGAAGGAAAAGTACATTTGGTCGCTGGCGGTGATGAGCGACGGTAGCCTGGCGATCGGTACCGGCGAGAGCGGCAAGATTTTTCGAGTCCGTGCGGCAGTTGCTACACCCGAGGCATCGCTTTTTTACGACACGAGCGAAACGCATATCATTACGCTGGCCGCCGACGCCAAAGGGAACCTGTTTGCCGGAACGGATTCGAGCGGGCTGGTTTTGAGATTTGGCGCCGACGGACGGCCTTTCGCCCTGCTTGATTCACCGTTGCGCGAGATTCACGAACTTGCGATCGGGCCCGACGGTTCGGTTTACGCTCTTGCATTGGGCGAATCGGTGGCCGCCGCCACACCGTCGCCTTCGCCGTCGCCGGCCTCGCGTACCGTCGCTGTCGAAAAGCCAAATCCTTCGGCACAACCGACGCCGCAGAAGAGCCGCTACGACCTGACGGGTGCGAAATCAGCGGTCTATCGCATCCTGCCCGCCGGGGGTAACGACATCATTTGGTCTTCCATGACCGTGACGGCCTTTTCGCTCTACGCTCACCAGACCGGCGCCGGCGTTCTGATAGGAACATCGGACAAAGGGCGGATCTATAGCGTCACTACCGACGGCCGCGAAACGCTCATGCTGCAGTCCGATGCGGGACAAGTCTCGACCATTCGCAGTCAGGGCTTGTCGTTATATGCAACGACCAGCAATCAGGGATCGCTCTATCGCATCGGTCCCGATACGGTCGCCGAAGGAAGCTACGAATCATCGGTACTCGATGCAAAGTCGGCCGCGTCGTGGGGAAGGCTCTGGTGGCGGTCGACCGGCAGCGTCGTGATCGAGACGCGCAGCGGTAATACCGAAGACCCAAATGAAACTTGGAGCCTTTGGGAAACCGTTCGGGGCGAAGGAATGAGCGGCCGCGTGGATAGTCCGACCGCCCAATATTTGCAGTGGCGTGCCGTGATGAAAAGTACCCCTGCCAATCCGCTACTAAACGAGGTTAGTGTCGCCTACGCCACACGCAACATTGCACCGGAGGTTCTATCGATCCAGATCCTTCCGGTCAACGTCGGCCTGGCTGCCAATCCGCCGATGCAGATCGACCCGAATATTGAATTGACCGGTATGGACCCGGCCGTGTTTGGAATTCCGGTGCAAGCCATACCGCCGCGGCGCATATATCAGCGTGGTGCTCTTTCGTTCCAGTGGACGGCCGAGGACCGAAACGGCGACAAGCTGATCTATGATGTTTATTTCAAAGACGTCAGCGAATCGAGCTATAAATTACTGCGATCGGATCTTTCAGATAACTTTTTGACGCTCGACGGGCTTTCGTTAGCGGACGGCCGCTACACGCTGAGGATCGTCGCCAAAGATTCACCGTCAAATCCTGCGGGGCAGTTCCATACAGGCGAGCGTATCAGCGAACCGTTTAGCATCGATAACTCCCAACCGACCGTGAGCGTCTCGGGCCAGCCGCAGGTAACGGGCGACCGGGCTCGCGTCATCTTTTTGGCAAATGACCGCTCGAGCTATATCGTGCGGGCCGAATACAGCGTCAACGGCGGCGAGTGGCAGGCAATAAATGCAGACGACGGTATCTCGGACAGTGTGGATGAGCGATATACGGTCGAGGTGCCACTACCCTCCGCGGGCGAATATTCGATAACGCTGCGCGTTTTTGATTCTGTCGGAAATATAGGTAATGGGCGTGCGGTCGTTCGGCGATGATCTGGAGAACTTGGCGAACTTAAAGAGGACATACGTATGAAGACTTTAGCAGTCGGCGATGCCGTTACGTGCGGCGTCTGTAAAAAGGAAACGACCGTCAGCCTGACAACCGAACGGCTGGGCACCACGGCGTATGACTTGAAATGCTGGCACCGAAATGCCTTCTGCCCGAAATGCGGCGACCTCGTCCGCGATGCGAGCGAGGTCGTTCAAGAGGTGAAGCCGCACTGCGATAAATGCGACGGGCCATTTTATGATGAAGACTAGTTCGGTTCTTCACTTTCAACATTCTTGATCGGGATGCTTCCCCACAAAAACGGGACGCTGAGGAGGACGTTTACCGGCTGAGGGCTCCCGTCTACCTCAAACGGTTCGAATCTCCAATAAAGCACTGCGGAGGTGAAGTATTCTCTGAAATACTCGTAAGAAGTGAAACCCGCAATCTGCTGCGCCGACTCAACGTTACCCTCAATATCGACTTTTAGTAACAGTATAATCGTCCCTGTAACGTGAAGTTCTCTAATATGTTTCGGCAGTTCACCGAATTTGCCTTCGCTCAATTTTTCCCTTGCCTGGTCGTATGAAAGATGAATGAACTCTCGCTTTGCAGGCTGGGCCGAAACCCAACCAACAGCGAATAGAACCAGAAAGGAAAATAAAATAGGTTTCAACATTTAGTGTTTGGGCAGGGTCATCGTTTCGCCTTCCCGGTTGACCTCTAATTGTCGGGTCGTGTTGTCAGTCACACTTGTTGGTGCCAGATCGCCGGTCCGATAGCGCGATTCCGGCGCGATAAAACTCGTCGATGGTGGTGGAAGTGAAGTCGTCGCGTTGGTCTGATTGAGCAGTACGCCGGGCTCCGTCCCATTGCCGCCGAGCCGGGCTTTGTCCATTCGGCGTGTCTTAAGTAGATCCGAAATTCCTTTTGAAAAAAATGTAAATGCCGGAATGAGCATCGCCCACCACCAAGCGAATCCGCCCGCGACACCGGTCTTCAGTAACGCCATCGAGACGACCAGAAATCCGACGCCCATGATGATGCTTTTGATCGCGTCGCCGTAAACCTCGTTCGGATCAGTTCGGCGAACAGCGTCTTTCGGGTCAGTCGTACCGCAGTCCATCGACCCGAGATTGTTTTCAAAGCTTGATAGAAACGAAGACGACGATGACGAACTCTTCATGGCCACCGAAACGTTCCCGATATCCACGCCGCAGCTTCGGCAAAATTTACCGTCTTCGGGATTCTTCGTTCCACATTTTGGACAAAACATAATTCTTTTCCCGGGCTTACCGACTCAACACTGAAAACTTAAGACTTGTTCCTTTGGCGCATTGCTTCAAACAGTATAACCCCTGCGGCAACCGAAACGTTCAGCGAGTCTATTTTTCCATACATCGGTATCTTTACCAAGACGTCGCATTTTTCTGCGACCAGCCGATGCAGTCCGCTTCCCTCATTACCGAGAACCAATGCAGACGGCTGCGTCCAGTCCCAATCGGTATACGCTTGCTCCGCATCGCCGCTCGTGCCCACCACCCAGATATTTCGCGACTTCAGATCGTCGATCAGCCGATTAAGATTCGCGACTTTCGCGACTGGAATATGTTCGACGGCACCGGCAGATGACTTTGCGACAGTTTCCGTCAAGCCGACGGCACGACGCTCCGGTATAAAAACACCGCCGACGCCGGCTCCCTCTGCACTTCGCAGGATCGCACCAAGATTCCTCGGGTCCTCGACGCCATCCAATAAAAGCAATAAAGCTTCAGTGCCCGCTGCATCTATGATCACATCGGCGTCGGTGTACGTCGCGGCTGAGGTTCTTGCGGCAACGCCCTGGTGCGTCACTCCGCGTTCGAATAGCCGTTCAAACTTTTCGCGCTGCATTCGGTTGATCGTGATCGAGTTCGCCCGCGCGGCCTCAAAAATTTCGCCGAGCCGATGTTCGCGGACGCCCTCGGCGACCAATACCTTTTCGACGCGACGCGAACTTGCCCGAAGAGCCTCCAGCACCGGAAGCACACCAAAGATAAGGCCACTGTTCGACGTCTCTGGAACCGCCGAACGATCGACCGCCGGCCTGGACGGCCTTTCACGCCGAAGGTCTTTTGGCTTCGGGTCTCTTCTCATAAGAGCACAAGTCTCAGCCGTGAATATCGGTTGAACTGCCGTAGATTGCTCACGGTCGCGACCTTCTTGAAATCCTTTCGCCCAAGGCCCGAACGATGCAGCCCGAGCGAATCCGTCCATGTCTCGGCCGGCCACGCAATGCCAAGCAGTTCTTCGAGGTTTTCGAAATCATCAATGATAGATGCATTTACCGCGGCCGCAGATAGCTTTGTCCGCAGAGTCGACATGTTCTCGGCGGCGAGCAATTTTTTGTCCTGCCCCAGACAAGAGAAGTCGAATCCATTTACTTGAACACGAAATCCCGCGAAATGTCCTTTCATATAGATATCGAGGATCGTTTCATCCGACGAGACCTCGGCTTCGTCGATCACCTTCGTCTCTTTTCGCTGCTTTTTCTCCGTCGTTGCCTTTGATCTGTTAAATATCCGTCCCGAGATCAGTGCTTTCACATCGGCCATCTGAAAGCTGAGCCTTTCGCGAGTGTTGAAATTAACGGCCTCAAAGATAGTCCCACCGAAATTCAGTTCCCGAACTCGCACCGGCGGTTCGTTCAACCTAAGGTCTCCGTCGCTGACTACTCGACACTCGATTCCTTGTCTCACGATCTCGGCAGCGATTTGATCGGCGGCCTCCAGCTTCAGACGGGCGATCGGAATGGGCGAACTTTGTTTCGCAAGTTCCGTCATTATCTGTGGCTCGATCTGAACGAGGCCCGCGATATTTGCGATGGCTGAGTCCGTAACTCCTTCTCCGGAAACAAGTATTACGTTCCCGCCGATCTCCCATTCTTCGAGTTGGCGGACATCCAGTGAAGCAGGCGCTGCGGCGACGAGTGATCCTGTGATAGCAATTCCGCAGTAAAGACACTTTTCCCGCGTCGGCGGATTCGCCTTTCCACACTTCGGACATGCCAGCAGCTCATCCGGAAGGAACCCGATCTCTTCGGTACGCACCGGTATGCCATCGACAAATTCCGGTTCGCCTTTATTTACCCGATTTTCACTCATTTATCTTCGGCCCGTCGGCAATTTTAACATTAACGTTGTCAATTTGCTTGACCGATGGCGTTTGGCAATGCACACTATAAGGATAGCTATTTTCAATGAAGACAGGTGTTTTAGAAGCGTTTTGTCCAATTAATGACTTAATTATTTGATCACAGAATATTGTAGAAATCAGAATTTTGAGACCCTTTGGTCAACGATCTTTTAGGAAAATCACTTTTACTCAGCTCCGCTTCACTGCCACCCGACCCGTTGAAGAAATAGCTTTAGATTTTTTCAGTTCGGAGTCAAGATCATGCAGTTCGATACAACTACGAGTTCCTCGTGGAAATTCGGACATCGTGGCAGGGTGGCTGTCTTCATCGACGGCAACAATCTGTTTCACGCTGCCCGCTTTCACACAATCGATATCGACTATAACAAGCTTCTCCGCATCCTGCTCGGTGACGGCCGGCTGTTGCGTGCATTCTTTTACACGGGTGTAGATGCCGGTGCCGAACGCCAACAGGGCTTCTTGCTGTGGATGCGACGCAACGGGTTTCGCGTTGTGCAAAAGGAGCTGAAAACCTTTTATGACGGCACGCGCAAGGCCAACCTGGATGTCGAGATCGCGGTCGACATGCTGAGTCTTGCCGGGCGGTATGATACGGCGGTTCTCGTTTCGGGCGATGAGGATTTTGTCTATGCCGTCAACGCTGTCGCATACAAAGGCTGTCGCGTCGAGATCGCCGGATTTCGTTCTAACACGGCTCCCCGCTTGATCGATGTTGCCGACTTTTTCATCGACCTCGGCGAGATCGCTGAGATGATCCGCAAGGACGTCAACCAGTCCGAAGATTATGACGTCCCGTCGTTCATCGACACAGCTGATATGCCGGTGCCGGATGTTTTGCGTGGACACACCCGCGATCAAGGCGGACGCTCAAACCGCAATGACCCGGACGACGACATCCGAAGCAACGACTTTGGTCAGGTTACTCGGCTCGTTCGCATTTCTGACGACAAATGAAGCTTTTCACGCTCGAAGAAGCAAACCGCCTATTGCCCCGGATCCGTATGAAACTTGAAATGATCCGGCGCCTTTATGAGTCGATCGATGTTTATCGCGAATCGGCCCGCGCGGCCGCGGCTGCATCCGAATTCGGCGGCGGCATGGAAGGTGGTTCGGTTTACGTGCGTGCGCTTTACGAGGTCGGCAAATTGACGACTGAGATTATTGCGGACGGCGTTCAGTTAAAGGATTATCAACGCGGACTGATAGATTTCCCCTCGCTCCGGGACGAACGCGTTGTCCTGCTTTGCTGGCAGCTAGGAGAAGATGACGAGGTCCGATGGTGGCATGAACTCGACGACGGATTTGCCGGCCGACAGCCTTTGTAAGGCTTGCCTCTCAAGCGAATTAGCCCTTGATTTTCAACAGCTTGGCGCTTAGTCCTGTGGAAATCGCGAAAAGTTGTGCGTTTTGTGCGCTTTAGTGTTGACGACTTAAAGTAAATTCTGATACCATCTGCCTAATTTGCCGCGATCGCGCTCATTTTCTATACAATCTTAAAGGTTACGCCTATGAATTGCCCCGTTTGCAAACGTGAACTCGCACCCACGTTGTCCATCTGCCTTACTTGCGGAGCAATGATGAACGACACGGTTCGCGAAGAACTTGCAGGAAAGATCGGCCGAACGTCCGGCGAACTCCGCAAGCCAACGGAGGCAGACTTCAAGGAATCAGCTTCTACGCCGGAACCTAAACCCGCGCCCCCAATTGCCCCGCCGCCACAGATGACGATTGTGCCGCAAAAGAAAACTTTCACAGCCGAATTACCGGTCAAGAAGACCAGCCAGACGCTGATCGATTTCCAAGCCAAGAATCAGACGCTGCCCGATTGGCGGCTTCAGATCCAAAATTCAGTACGAAAGCGTTCAGGCGGTTCCGCGTCAGAATTGACGATGGCAGTTAGCGAACGATCGACACCGTCGACACAGATGCCGACCAATGGAGCAAACGCGCTCAAGGTCGAGATCGCGGAACCTCCCGTAGGCACAAAGAAAAACTCCACGGTCGCTAACGCGTTGAAGCGTATCGAGGCCTCGCGAAAAGCTTTCCTACCTGCCGATGCCGCGTCGCAAAATGGGACGGCTGCAAAGAACGCTCCGGCCGCAAAAACTTATCCGTTCAATGTCGTTGCCCGCAAGCCGCAGGCCGTAATGCCAGCCGTTGCTCAACCGGCCGAACCGGTCGTGAAGCCTAAACTTGTTTCGTCCCTCAGGATCGAGAAGCGGGCCTACGACACCAATAAACTTCCGCCGGTGCCAAAACCTGCCGAACTCTCGTCGAGTTTTGTGTCCGGCGAACTACTCGAAGAAGGACCTAAACACGAAGGCCCGGCGGTTACCGCATCCGCCAAAATTGACAGCACTCCCGAGGTCGATCATCGCAATGCCGAGACTGACGAAGTGATCGATGACCTCGCTCCGTTTTCGATGCGATTTGCTTCCGGCCTTTTTGACCTCATTATCGCCGGGTTTGCGACGCTGATCACGCTTTCGCCGATCATGGTCGGCGGCGGCACGTGGCTTTCATTTTCAGGAGTTGTCGCGTTTACTGCGACGCTGGCCCTCTTTGTCTTCCTTTACATGACGGCCTCGTTGGGCTTCTGGGGCAAGACCTTTGGTATGCGGCTCTTCTCGCTCGAGCTGATAGATGTCGAAGGAAACAATTATCCGACCATCCATCAGGCCGCGGTCAATTCCGCCGTCTATCTTTTGTCGATGGCCCTTGGCGGCCTCGGGTTCCTGACCGTTTTGGTCAACGAAGAAAAGCGTGCGTTTCACGACATTGTTTCAGGAACGATCGTGATTCGCGACGTCTGACCATTGAAGCGCTTCTGAAAGGTCCAATGCCTTGACCGTCAAGGCGTCGGACTTTTTCTTTTGCGGCCTTAAACTTGAATCGTGCAACTATCGATACTCTCGCAATTGCAGCCGGAACTGGAACGAGCGTTAGTCGGACGCCGATTCGGCAAGGTCCTGCGCCTGTCGAGGTTCGAATTCGTTTTCGACCTTCGTTTTGACGACGCCCGCTACCTTTTCGTGAGCATCGAACCAGCATCTCCGCGGATCTATCTGATCCGCCGCCGCTTTCGCGACCTCGAAAAGCTCGGGGGTAACCCTTCACCTTTCATTCTGACGCTTAAACGCCGCCTCGCAAATGCTGAGTTCGCCGCAGTTCACCTTGCCGACGGCGAGCGTGTATTTCTTGTTGAGATCTCTGCGATCGACGAAATGGGTGTCAATGCGGCATACACGCTTCTTGTCCAGCTTACCGGACGTTCTGCAAATTTGTTTCTGCTGGATGCTGATGGCCGGATACTCGAATCCGAACGCGAATCAGAGGGAGACCGCCAAAATGTCGGCGATATCTATTCGCCGCCGGAACGACCGGAAACATCATCATCAAACCAAAAGGTCGAACGCGCCGACGACCAACTACCTGCTGGAGTCGATCTATCGGAACGCCTCGACAAATTTTATGTTGATCGCGAAAACGAACGTCGATTCACTTCTTTGGCAGGTGCGGCTCGCAGCAAGCTGGCCCGCGATCTGGCGAAAAGCAAAAAGCTTGAATCAAATCTCAAACGTGACCTCGCGGGCCACGGCGAAGCCGAACACTGGAAAAAGCATGGCGACCTATTGCTCGCCAACATTTCCACCGCCAAACGCGGTGATGGGATTGTTCGCGTCGTCGATTATTTTGATGAGGGCGTTCCGGTCGTCGAGATATCGGTTGATAACAATGATTCGCTGACCGAAGCCGCTGAGAAGTATTTCAGGCAATACACAAAGGCCCGCAACGCTGCAACGGAGATCGAAAAGCGGCTTATCGCGGTTCGAAAGGAGATCGACAGTCTCGAAACCCGGCAAGAAGGTATGGAATTAGCGATCGACGCTCGAGATGAAGAACTTCTTTCCCGCATCGTCGACCCGAAGCGAAAGTTGCCGACAGAAATTGCCCGCGGAAAACCCTCTGAAACTAGTTCAGTCGCGCGAAGCTTCATTTCGTCGGATGGATTTGAGATATTGGTGGGGAAAAAGGCAAAGGATAACGATTTCCTGACCTTCCGTCTCGCCAAATCACTCGATACATGGATGCACGCCGCCGATTACCCCGGTTCGCACGTCGTCATTCGCAACCCGAATCGCCGCGAAATGCCGCCGCAAACGCTGCTTGAGGCCGCACAGCTTGCCGCCTTTTATAGCCGAGGCAATAAGCAGCCAAAGGCGGCCGTCCACTACACTCAGAAAAAATTCGTCAACAAACCGAAGGGCGCGGCCCCGGGACTCGTCTCCCTTGCTAGTTTCAAGACCTTGCTCGTCGAACCGAATGTGCCCGACTCGGTAACGAAGCATTAAGAAAAACAAGGCCCACACCAAAACGGTGCAGGCCGCGTCAATGCATTCGTTGTTATATTCGGCGTTTTACTCGGCGACGACCGCGGCAACCACCTCCTCCATCTTCTTGATCTCGACCGGATTTGCTCCGCGAAAAACGCCGCGAAGATGGCCGTTTCGGTCAACAACAAAGCTCTGCGGAATTCCGTCAAATTTGCTGGTTTGGAGGAGTGCGTCCTGCATCGCGGTCGACGCCCAGACCAGTGTGTAGTTGAGCGGTGGCTCCATCTCTTTTGCAAATTTCTCGATCATTTCCTTGGTGTCGCCGTCGTCAGTATTCAGGCCGATGATCTCGAATCCTTTATCGCGGTGTTCGTCCTGCATCTTGACCAGTGCCGGCATCTCCGCCCGGCACGGGCCGCACCATGTCGCCCACATATTCAGCAATAAGACCTTTCCCTTTCGATCTGCAACTTTCGACGTGCTGTCATCGAGATGCCGCATGTCGGCCTGTGCGATCCCGGCATTCAGAGGCGGATACTCCGAGGACTTCGACGTCGTTGACGTGTCGGCCGCACCGCCGGGTGGCGGTGCATTATCTCCCGTCGTCGTACCTGAACAAGCCGTTATCATCGAAAAGACCAGGGCGAATGCCGCAAAATAAATAGCGTTTTTCAAAATTTCCTTCATATGTTATTCACGGTCCTTAAGTTTGAGTGCGATCAGCGTGGCAATAACCAATAACCCAAACATTAACATCAGCACAAATTGATTCAAAATTTCATTCATCCACGAATGCAGAAACGTAACGTAACCGCTGCGGTCCGCCGGGAGCTTTTTCATCTCCGGAACCGTTATTTTTTCATTTAGCGGGCTCTCGGGACTACCATCATACGGCTCGCCCGCCGCCAATCGTTTAAAATCCTCGACGTCCCTTTCAGCTTTTTCGAGCGTTCGGTCGTTTTCGGATTCGATATACTCATACAGCCCCAGCCCTTTCGTTTCACCCCGAGGCTTCGCACCCTCAGGTTCCAAAGTATCAAGCGTCGAAAACCGCTTCATCGTGTCAAATGCCCATACGGACGGCATCAAAAGCCCCGCTACTTTACTAATACCAGTTGGCACCCCAACTAATCCCGAAAAAAGTATTTGGGGAATAAGGATCAGCGGAATGATGCTGGTGGCAACCTCCGGCGTACGTACGACGGCGGAAACGAATAACCCAAGCGCAACTCCGACCCCCGCCGTCAGCAGCATCGCCCACAACTGAGCCGCACCGAAGAATTCGCCCGGCATCGACATCACTCCCGCAAGGTCAAATATCTTCAGCGGAACGAACAAGAAGAAACACTGCACCGTTACGATGACGCCCAAAACAAAAAGTTTGGACGTTAAATAAGGAAGGATCCCCAGATTGAACATCCGCTCACGCCTATAAACCGGACGTTCGCGAATGATCTCGCGGGCCGCAACCGAAAGCCCAAACCAGATCGCGACTAGGGCAACCACAAAATAGACAAAGTCGCGTGGAAGTTCGCGGTTCATCGCAAAGAACGTCATCAACGCTATGATCGGGGCCTGGGCAAGCAGAATAAATAGGTTAAGCTTATCTTTGAACAGCACTTCGACATACCGCCGCGAAAGTGTCACCCACTGGCGGATCGACCCAAAGATACCGAGCCTTCGCCGTTTACCCGTGCCGCTCTTCGGCAAGCCGCCGAGCTCCTTTAGCGGTTCGGCTATGTAGTCGCGGTACTGCGGTGTCGCCGCGAATTTCTGCTGCCAACCCGCTGATGCACGGTCGGCTCGCTCAACGGCCGTACCGCCTTTGCCGTTCGATTCGCCGTCGGCTGTGTCCTCAAGCTTTTCGTAAAGCTCCTTGAAATTCGCTGCTCCCAGGTGCTTCAGGGCCTCATCCGGCTTTCCGAAAAAGACCAAGCGCCCTCGCATAAGCACCACTATCTTGTCGAATAACCGCACGTTCTCCATCGCGTGCGTTGTCATGATGACCGTCCGCCCCGATTCGGCGATGTTCCGGAAGAGCTTCATTATCTTGTCTTCCGTCGCCGGATCGAGCCCCGAGGTCGGTTCGTCTAGGAAGATCACCGAAGGCTTAGTGACAAGTTCGACGGCGATAGAAACCCGTTTCCGCTGCCCTCCGGAGAGCTTGTGTACCGCAACATCACGCCGATCCGTAAGCCCGGTCACATCCAGGACCTCATCGATCATCGCCGAAATCTCAGCCGACGAGACGTCGCGTGACAACCGCAATTTCGCTACATAATAAAGAGTTCGGTAGACCGTCAATTCCCGGTGAATTATGTCGTCTTGCGGCACATAGCCGATCGATTGCTTCAGCGAATCGAGATGGCGGTACAGGTCGAGATTGTTTATTAGTACATTCCCCGCCGTGGCCGGATGGACTCCGGCCAGAGCCTCCATCAAGGTCGATTTTCCAGCACCGGATGGCCCGAGCAGTCCGACAAATTCATTGGGCCTGATCGAAAGCGAGATACTATCGAAAAGCCGAATTTTGCCCGAGCCGAACCGGCCTTTCACATCACGCGTAAGCGCAACGACGTCGATCCGCGTTTTAGAACGCGTATCATAAACACCTATCTCACCTGACGGTTCGACGCGGATCAGAAACGTGCCGATCTGAACGGAATCGTCCCTGCCGATACTCTGTTTCGCTGCTTTAGTGCCGTTGACAAAAAGGCCGTTCGTCGAATTCAGGTCTTCGATGACGATATCCGAAGGCGAACTCTGAAGTCGGGCATGACGATTTGAGATCTGAAGGCCGTCAAGGCGGATATCATTACCTTCGCCGCGTCCGATGGTCAATGTGCTTTTGCCATCAAAGCCCATCGTCATTAGAAGTTGAGGTTTTGACGACTCATCTGCCCTGACGGCCGCTTTTCGGTCCAACTGGACCACCATCGTCTTTGACGATATTTCGCCAACGGCCGCAGGCGTCACAGGCTTCCTCGGTACCGCTGACCCCGGCCCGTCCAGGGCAATTCGTTGAGGGGAATTCAGCCGGATCACCGGCCCGCCCAGGCCAAACTGCACCTCGTCACCATGGTGAAGCGTGACCGGCGATGATATCCGCTGACCGTTCACCAAAGTGCCGTTAAAGCTATTATTGTCAGCAATTGTCAGCTCCGGCCCTTCATCGGCGATCGATGCGTGCCGTCGCGAGACGGTTGCTGATGACGCGTCAAAGACGATCTCGCAGGTGGGATCACGACCGATCCAGATCAGCGGCTGGGTAAGTGTGAGGTCCGGACGGCTGGACACACCTACGAATTCGAAACGTGCAGCTGGTAGTGGCGATGGAGCGGACTGTTTTTCGGCAGTAAAGTGCTGGGGCGTGATGACAGACGACGGGGCCTCAGGCTTTTCCGGTTGCCGGACACCGGGCGGTGTCGGAATAGCATCAATCGCCCATTCAGCATCTGATTCGACCTCGAACCAAATAACGCGGACTGACGGCCCGTCAAGACCGAACTGGATCTGATCTCCAACCGCGATCTCAGCGGTTCCATCTATTTTCTGACCATTGATGTAAGTGCCAAAACTTGAACCGAGGTCAGCTACTGACCATTTTCCGCCCTGCCACCGGAGCTCAGCATGCTTGCGCGAGACCATCGGATAACGGGTGTTCTCAAAGCTTACGTCGCATTCATTAGCGTCACGTCCGACCAAAACGGAGGCCTTACTGAAAGACCTTTCGTTGCCGGCGCGGCCGCTATGTTCTTCGGCGAGGGTTATGTTCATTGTTGCTGGGCGGAATAACTTTTAGACGAAATATTAGCAGAATTTCAGATCGAAACATATTTGATCGGCTCCCGATCCGTTCGCGCGGAGAACCTTGATAAAGATGTTGAAACTGAGGCAGGTTTCCTCAGTCAGGATTCGCACTTTGGGGCGAACTTCCCCGATATATGCTCGTGTTCGTACAATCGACAAAGGTCCCATGTTTGTTTGCAGCACTTAGACGGGCGTGCCGGAATCCATCTCACGGCACGCGCCTTGCACTTTCCTAATGCGGCAAATGGACGACACGTTCCCGAATTGTGGAACGGCAGCAGGAAGTCTTAATGAGTATTTCCCTTTTAGAAAACACAACTCAGATATTCCCTTCGGCTCCCTTTTCGCTAAGTTTCGCCGCGTCTCCCACCGCGACGGAACGATACCGTATCCTCATCGTCGATGATTCCTCGACCGTCCGTCGTTCGTTTGCCAAGATTCTCTCTTCCTCCTACGAATGCTTTGAGGCCAATTCTGCCCTCGAAGCAATGACGGAACTGCGCAACGCAGATTTTGACCTTGTCGTTACCGACATAATCATGCCCGGGCTTTCGGGTATCGAGCTACTTAGAAAGATAATCGACGAATATCCGGACACAGCCGTTATCGTTATATCCGGCGTGGACCGCCCGCAACGGGCACTTGACGCTATTCGCCTCGGCGCGTTCGATTATCTGATCAAACCATGTGACCCGGAAGTCCTACAGTTAACCGTCGAACGAGCTCTCGAACGACGGACCCTGCTAAAAAATGCTCGCCAGTATAAGCTCGATCTCGAAGCCCGGAACCAAGAACTCGTCCGAGGCAAAGCTCAACTTGAACGCCTACAGGCGCAGATAGTCCATAGTGAAAAAATGGCGTCGATCGGCCAACTGGCGGCCGGCGTCGCCCATGAGCTTAACAATCCGGTCGGATTTCTTTACGGAAATCTCGACCTGCTAAACGTTTGCATCGCCGATCTGCTGAAGCTACAACGATTTTACGATCAGATACCGCTTAACGAGCAACAAGCAACTGAAGCCGCCGAGATCAAAACCGAAATTAGGTACACGGAAACGGTTGCCGACTTGACCTCGATCATCGTCGACTGCCGGGACGGCGCCGAACGCGTAAAGAACATCGTTCAGAACCTACGCACATTCTCCCGATTGGACGAAGCGGAATTCAAGCAAACAGACATTCACGAAGGTATCGAATCAACGATCAGGCTCCTCTCACGTTATTTCAGCGGCGGTAACGTTGCCCTCGTCAAAGAATTCGGCGACATTCCCCGCGTGGAAGCGTATTCGGCACAGCTCAATCAGGTCTGGACGAATCTATTGGTCAACGCCGCGCAGTCCCTCAATTCAGACCGCGGCGAGGTTCGGATAAAGACATATCAGGACGACGATTCGATATACGTCGAGGTTATCGACAACGGAGCTGGCATCGATCCGGAAATAGTGAACCGGATATTCGATCCTTTCTTCACAACCAAAGCGGTCGGCGAAGGCACAGGTTTAGGACTTTCCATTTCGTTTGGAATTATCGAACGCCACAACGGAAAGATCGAGGTCCGCTCCAATGTCGGCGGAGGAACGTGTTTTAAGGTCCACCTTCCTAAAAGAATTCGTCAGTCGGCTCATACGCCGATGGTCAATTAGTAATACACCGGGGAGTTGAACGAATTTAATTTATGCAATACAAGATCCTATTTGTTGACGACGAAACCGCTAACCTCCGACTTCTAGAGCGGCTATTTCGTAGTTCGTACAGCGTGCTGACAGCTTCATCGGGTGACGAGGCCGTAGATCTGCTTGAGACCCATGACGTCGCGCTGATCATCTCCGACCAGCGAATGCCGGGAATGACCGGTATCGAATTCCTTAAGCGTGCATCCGAGCTGCGGCCCCAGACGGTTCGCATCATGCTCACCGGCTACACCGACGCAGAGTCTCTTGTCGAAGCTATCAATTCCGGCGTCGTGTATAAATACGTCACCAAGCCCTGGATCAACGAAGACCTTCACTCGACGGTCAAGAGAGCGTTGCAGCACTACGAGACGATGAAGGCCCAGCGTCAGCTTCAACTTCATAACGAACGGCTGCAAACTAAAATACGTGCGATGCGAGACAGCTTTGTCGGTGTGATCGGCGAAATGCTCGACCTTAAAGATCCGCAGGCACGTAACCATGCCCAGCGAACACGCGACTATTCTCTTCAGATAGGAAAGACGTTAAAGCTTGACCCCGCCGAACTCGACCAGCTTTCGCTTGAGGCGTTTCTCCACGAAGCGGCGGACTTCCGCATCCCGAGCCACATATTGTTTAAGGAGGGCTCCCCGACCCCGCTCGAACAGCGGATCATCGAGCAAAGTTTCCAGCTTGGGCTTCAGATGCTAGAGAGCGTTCCGGAATTCGAGAATCTCGTCGAAGTGCTTAAACACAATCACGAAAATTACGACGGCTCCGGCTTCCCTTACGGCTTTTCCCGCGATCAGATCCCGCTCCACGCGCAGATAATAGCGGTCGCAAATGCATATGACGTAATGACGCTTCCTCGCCTCCCCCAGACACGCATGTCCCACGATCAGGCTCTTGATCGTTTACGTTCGTTGGCCGGCACACGCTTTTCGCCTGAGGTGGTTGAAGCCTTCATCGGCCCGAATTTGGCTATCCCGCGGACGCCGTCAATTCTCGAACCCGCGTACGCTTAGCCGAAGTTAAACTAGACCAAAACAAAATAGCGTAGGCCCGATGCCTACGCTATTTTGTTTTTTGTGACCGAATCTATTCTCGAACCAATCTGAATCCCAATGCCGGATGCCGCATTGATTGCTTGCTGTAAGTTCGATAAGTAGAAGTGATCGCATCTTTTCCGGTCGACTCGTTTGCGGCACCACCGCCGCGGATCATAAAGTGAGGCTCTTCCATCGGCAGGATCTCTCCCGTACTTCCCGGATATACCCACGCCTCAGAAGCCGTCCACTCGACGACATTGCCGATCAGATCCTGAACGCCCCAATCATTCGGACATGACCTCGATGCGACGGTCATTGGGTCGATGGTCTTTTCATTTACCACCGCACACTTGGCCTGAAATTCATCGCCCCAGGGGTAAAGATTGCCCTTGGCACCATTCCTCGCCGCATACTCCCATTCGATCTCGGTCGGAAGACGATAGGTCACGTTGTCGCGTTTCGAACGCCAGTCGACGAACGATCTGATATCGGGAATACTCACAAATCGGACCGGCTTTTTCTCGTCGCCCTTGACCGGCATATTGTTCACCCAGTGAGCAAGGTAATAGTCCTCACTGATCGGGCGATATTTGGTCGCCTGCAAAAATTCGTAAAACTCAGCGTTCGTCACCTCGGTCCGGTCCATCCAGAAACTTTCGACACTTGCCGGATGTTCGGGCTTCTCCCTGTCATCACCGTCGTTTCGTCCCATCCTGAATTTTCCGCCGGGAATTTGAACGAGATCGGGTTTCGTCGCCGGCGGCGAATCTTCATTGGTCCCGGTGGGTGTTGGCTTATTGTCGATCGGTGGCGTTACCCCACCCGATGTACCAGGTATCAATCCCATCATATAGGCCGCGCCGATGCCGACGCCGCCCATAATGAAAAGTAGAAGCAGACCGGCCGCTCCCCAAACTACCGGCGACAGATATCCTTTTTTCGCCTTGCCCGACCCGACACTCACACTCTGATCGCCGGTGCTCCAATTCTGCGCCGAAGTTTTGTTTACATCCTTACCGGCATCCTGCGTTGCCGAGAAATTCTGGGGTGTGTTTGGCGAAACGCCGCTATAGGCCATCGTCGCGGCCGGCGGTTTAGGTATCGCATCAGCGCGGGAGCTGAGTTCGGCAACGATCTGTTTAGGCGAGCCGTCACATAGAACGTCGCTGTACCAATCCTGAAAGCCGTCCTTGCTAACACGGAGTTGATGATTGCCGCTCTGAATACCATTCAAGGTGATCCATCCGTCATCACGGCTTTCTCCAATTGCCACATTATCGACAAAAACCGTAGATCGCGGCGGGTTTGTCTTTATGTTCAGAAGCGAGACGGGAAACGCTCCGCCGGAAGTGGTGTGAATACCGATCGACGACGGACGGATCGCGTCCCTAAGCTCGTTGATCATCTCTTGGACCGACGCCGTACGCTTATTTTTTTCTTTTTCCAGCGTGTGCAGGACCGCACGTTCGATCTCAGGCGCGATGGTGACCCCGAATTCCGAAAATCGCGGTGCCGGGTCGCTGATATGCTTCTTCATGATCGCCGGTATTGACGATCCCTTGAACGGAACATCGCCCGCCAGCATCTGGAAAAGCATAACGCCCAGGCTGTAGATATCCGACCGCGAATCCGGTTCATCGTCGGCCCATTGCTCAGGTGCCATGTAATACGGCGAACCCATCAGTCCCGTCGTCTGAGCCTGAATGAAGGAGCCGAGTAGTTCACCCGATTTGATCTTCGCCAAGCCAAAATCGAGTATCTTGACCGCTTCCGAGATGCTGTTTTTCCCGGAACAGATCATTATGTTCAGCGGTTTCAAGTCACGGTGAACGATTCCCTGATGATGTGCTGCGCCGACACCCGCACATATTGCCGACATAAGATCGAGAGCTTTATCCGGTGAAAGCACTTTTTCTCGAGCGAGCAGGTCGTGAAGGGCCTCGCCATCCACATATTCCATTACCAGGAACGGGATCGAACCGCCGATCACGCCATAGTCCGTCACGGCGACGACGTTCTGGTGCCGGATCGCGGCGGCCGCAAGTGCTTCTTGTCGAAAGCGTGTGACCAACTGCGGATCGTTACCGACCAGATCGGGAAGGATGATCTTAATGGCAAGCTGAGTCTTCAGATAGGCGTGGCGGGCTTTGTACACAACGCCCATACCGCCCTGTCCGAGACGGGATTCCAGGTGATATTTGCCTTCCAGGACCGGTTCGCCTGCAATGGTATGCATCGTCGGCATTCCGTCGTTAGGACAGGTACCGACTTCATCTGAATAGCAATTTTTACAGAGTTGACACTCTTTCATTTGGGGATTAAAGCCATCGGGACAGCATTACAAACAACGAGGACGCTCTAAGTTGACTCAAATTTCAATGACATTTTGCGAACAATAAAAGCTTAATTCTAGTTTCTTTCCGCCAATCAAGCAAGGATTTGGCCGTGTCCGCCTTTTTCGTCTAGTTACGTCAACGAGATCTGCGGCGCCGGATCGATGTCGAAATTATCCCTTAACCACAACATTTACCAGCCGCTGCGGCACGACGATGACCTTGATGACCTCTTTTCCTGCGGTAAATTCCTTCACTTTTTCGTCGTCGACCGCTTTTTGCTTCAGGTCGTCTTGCGATATCTCAGGCGAAACGGATAATCTCGACCGCAGTTTTCCGTTTACCTGCAATGCGATCTCTATCTCGTCCGACTTCGCAAGATCTTCGTTAAAGATCGGAAATCTTGCATCATTCGCCAATATTCCGTCGTCGTTTCCGATGATCGACGCAAACATCTCTTCCGCCGCATGCGGAGCGAACGGAGTCAGCATCAGAACGAGGCTCGTGACCGCCTCTTGCACCGCCGCGGTTTCGTCGGACGTTGCGGTATCGGGTTCGATCTTAGAGTCGTAAAGCGCGTTCGAAAGTTCCATCAACGCCGCCACCGGAGTATTAAATTGCAGTGTTTCGAGACTAAGTGAGATCCGCTGGATCGTCTTATGCGTCTTTTGCCTAAGCTTGCGTGACGTCGCTTCGGTCGATGCTCCCGTCGGAACCTCTGAGTTAATATCGCGGAACTTCGCTTCCCATTTATGCACAAACCGCCAGACCCGCTGAAGAAAACGCACCGCGCCCTCGATGCCGGCCTCGTTCCAGACGAGCTCATTCTCGACCGGTGCCGCAAAGAGGACAAATAATCGGGCCGCGTCGGCGCCATAGATCACGACCATCTCATCCGGATCGACGCCATTGCCCTTCGACTTTGACATTCGCTCGATCGCGTATTTCAGATGCTTCCCATCGGCTGAACCTGCGGAAGTTATCTTACCTTTCTCATCGCGTTCGACGGTGACTTTGTCGGGCGGAAAATAAACTCGCTTTCCGGTCGAGTCGTCAAAGAAAGTTTCGCCGACGACCATTCCCTGCGTCAGCAGACGCGATATCGGTTCGTCGAACTTCACAAGATCAAGGTCACGCATCACCTTCGCCCAAAACCGCGTGTAGATGAGGTGCATCACTGCATGATCATCGCCGCCGATGTATTGATCTACCGGCGTCCAATACGCGGCCAGATTTGGATCAAAGGGCAATATTTCGTTGTCGTGATCGGTATAACGAAAGAAATACCACGACGAATCGACGAAAGTGTCCATCGTGTCCGTTTCGCGACGTGCCGGTCCCTCACACTTCGGGCACTCGGTCTCGTAAAATTCCGGCACCTTCGAAAGCGGCGACTCGCCCGTGCCGGTTATCGGCGCGTTCTCGGGAAGCAGGACCGGCAGATTGTCGTAATGTTCCGGAACGGTTCCGCACTCGTCACAATAGATCATCGGGATCGGGGCACCCCAAAACCGTTGCCGCGAGATTCCCCAGTCGCGAAGCCGATAGGTCGTCGCACCTTGACCAAAGCCGTGCTTTTCGGCCCACTCGGTCATTTCTTTTTTCGCGGTCGTGTTGTCTTTACCGTTCCAGAAATCAGAATGAACGAGAACGCCTTCGTCCTTGTACGCTTGAGCCAATGCCAGCGCTTGCATGGCATGATGTTCGTGAGCCAAATGCGGCTCCGAGATCACCTGTCGGATCGGCAGGTCGAATTTCTTTGCAAAATCAAAATCCCTTTCATCATGGGCCGGGACGCTCATTACAGCTCCGGTGCCGTATTCCATCATGACATAATTGCCGACCCAGACCGGGATCTCTTCACCGCTGAACGGATTTATCGCCTTCAATCCCGCATCGATGCCGTCTTTTTCGATCTCGACCTCGCGGTCGGTCGGTTTCAGCTTTTCCGCCCTTATCTCTTGTACCTTCGCCTGCACTTCAGGCGTAAAGCTCATCAGATGATTTGCGATGACCGGATGTTCCGAAGCCACGACGATCGCGTTCACACCATAGATAGTGTCAATGCGCGTCGTGAAGGTCTTGATCTTTTCCGGTTCGCCCGGCATCGCCAGTTTCCCCGTGTTGCCCGGCACACGGACCTTGAAATCAACATAAGCACCGACCGAACGGCCTATCCAGTCGCGCTGACGCTTTAGCACATTCGGCGGCCAGCCGGATTCGATCTCTGCCATATCGTTGATCAACTGGTCGGCGTACGCTGTCGTTTTCAGAAACCATTGTTCTAGGTCGCGTTTCGTGACCGGATTGCCACACCGCCAACACAGGCCGCCGCTTGCTTGTTCATTAGATAACGTCGCCTGATCGGTCTCGCACCAATTGACCTGCGTCATCTTTTTGTACGCAAGACCTTTTTCGTACATCTGCAAAAAGAACCACTGATCGAACTTGTAATACTCAGGCCGATGAGCGTACATCTGCCGACGCCAGTCATAGCTGAGCCCGAGACGCTCCAGTTGACCGCGCATTGCTATGATATTATCCTCGGTCCAGTCGCGCGGGTTTACTCCGCGTTTGACCGCAGCATCCTCCGCCGGTTGGCCAAACGAATCCCAGCCGATCGGGTGCAGAACGTTGAAACCTTTTAGCCGCTTGTACCACGCGATCGCGTCTCCGACCGAATAGTTGCGCACATGGCCCATGTGAAGATTGCCCGATGGATACGGAAGCATTTCGAGCTGATAGAATTTCGGCTTGTCGTCGCGCAGATCCCCCTCAAACGCACCGCTTTCGGCCCACTTTTTCTGCCACTTGGCTTCGATCTTTTTTGGAAAATACTTTTCGTCCATAGCGTGAATCGCGAAACCGCAATATTATCGGATACCAAACGAGCTATCCAATACGGTCAAATGAATTGTAATATTGTAATCAAAAATATCTGAAGGTCGCCACGCCGCGGTTCTCCGCAGGTGGCTAAATAAGGGCGAGGCTGAGGAACAAAACCATAGTTCTGCGAGTTTAATCCGAATCGGGCCGTTTGTCTACCATTGCCCGGGCCGTCGATCACTTTCCTTGTTTTCGCTTGACCGATTGTGATAATATGGTTAGACCAAAAAGTGGTGGGAGTATTTCGATAAGTCCAGCTTTTATAATGAGAAAATATCTTTCGCAGACATCCGAAACCTGACCAAATGGTCCTGTTGGCTGTCTGCTCCAAAACGAAGGAGGCACCAACATGGCCGCTGAGACCAAAACCAAATCCGTCCGCGAAATTCGACCCGAAACACTAGCACTGAACGACCCTGCCTCCGCTCGCCGTTCTCAAACTTCCCGAATCAAATTCGACGATGATATCATCGGCTCGCTGGCTGACGCACACGAGAACCGAAGGGCGCGTCAGGTAGTCGAATGGGTCCGCCAGCAAAGCGTCCGTCGCTCAGCTTGAATGAACCCACGGGATCATCTAACTTTTTCATCCGCCATTGGTCGATGCCTGCGTCGTCCATTGCTGACGTTCATCGCGTTTGCCGTTATTTCACTGTCAACATTTGGCCAAGTGGTTCTGACTCAAGATGAGATCGATTGGCTTCCGGTCGAGATATACCTCACTCGAACGATCGCCCGGGGAACGAAAGAACAAAAACGCGACACCCTCTTCGCTATCCGCAACTACCGCACAGAGCGAGCATCCCGCATCGCTTTACCGGCACTCTCCGATCCCGACGAGGTCGTCAGGGCGACGGCCGCATCCTCGGTCGTTTTTCTTCCGCCCTCCGAAGCCGTTCAACGATTGGTGCCGCTGCTCTCTGACCGACAGCCTTTTGTCCGCAAGGAAGCGGCCTACGCCCTCCAAAAGGTCGGAAGTCCCGTATCGGCTAATAGCCTCATTCCCGTTTTCTTGAAAGACCGAGACTTTGAGGTGCGAGCCGCCGCCGCCATTGCGCTTGGGGCGTCAGGAAACCCCTCTGCGGTCGCGCCACTGACAAAATTCCTTCAAACCAGGCCAAGCGAGGAAAACGAATTCGTACGCCGTTCAGCCGCCCGCTCCATCGGACAGATCGCACAGATAATTCACACCGGACGCACGGTGGTAAACACGCCCCAAAACTTCTTGCCCGATGAATACAAGACCGTGTCGGCACGTACGGCCAACGTTCTCGCCCCCGCATTCGAAGCCGCGATCCCTGTGCTTAATGGCGTCTTGAAAAACACACGCGAATCCGACGATACCCGCCGCGAAGCCGCATTCGGGCTCGGAGCGATCGGCAGCGTTGCGTCGACTGCGGCACTCCGCTCCTACGTCAATAGCCCAGACCCATACCTCGCCGAGATCGCCAGCGAAGCACTTCTGAAAGCCAACCCCAATCCATCCAAACGATAAAACCTTTGGCGTTCCTCACACTATTTGTTTTAATAGAGGAATGCATTCTGCCAAGCAGCCAGCTCCCGCGACCGAGAGTTTAACTGATTTCTATAAACGCGTTAGGTCCTACACTGAGGAACTTTGCGAGCCGCTTGAGATCGAAGACTTCATTCCCCAGCCATCGGTCGATGTGTCGCCGCCCAAGTGGAACATCGCCCATACATCTTGGTTCTTTGAGGAAATGATCCTCAAGCAATTCGTCGCCGAGTATAAGGTCTTCGATGCCGATTTCGGGTTTCTCTTCAACAGCTATTACAACACCATCGGCGAACGGACCGCTCGCGACAACCGCGGCGACCTGAGCCGGCCGACGGTCAAACGCGTCTTTGAATACCGCAAACACGTTGACGAACAAATGGTCGCTCTGCTCAGCTCAGCCGAGCCCGATCCAGAACTGAAAGACTTGGTCATCCTCGGTCTCAATCACGAACAGCAACATCAAGAGCTTTTCGTCAGCGACCTGAAATTTACCCTCGCTCAGAATCCGCTCTTCCCGGTCTATCGTGAGAACTTTGCTCCGGCCGAAGATATCGGAACCGGCACCGGCGAGATGTTAAATTTGGAAGCCGGTATTTACGAGATCGGCTTCGATGGCGATGGATTTTGTTTTGACAACGAACTCAGCCGTCACAAAGTTTATCTGCACGATCTCGCGATCTCCGACAGCCTCGTTACCAACGCGGAATGGATCGAATTTATCGAGGCCGGCTGCTATTCCGACCATTCGCTCTGGCATTCGGAAGGTTGGGACTGGGTTGGCCGCGAAGCCGTCCGTTCGCCGCTCTATTGGCACGATCGCGACGGCATCTGGCATCATTTTACGCTTGGCGGACTGCGGCCGCTGCCGATGGAAGCTCCGGTCTGCCACGTCTCATTCTACGAGGCTGCGGCATTCGCCGAGTGGAAAGGTATGCGTCTTCCGACCGAATTCGAATGGGAAGCCGCCAACGAAAAATTCGGCTGGGGCAAACGCTGGGAATGGGCAAATTCCGCTTATCTGCCTTACCCGGGATTTGCAAAACAGCCCGGTGCCGTCGGCGAATACAACGGCAAGTTCATGATCAATCAGATGGTGCTCCGCGGCGCGTCTGTCTTTACGCCCCATGGCCACAGCCGCCCGACGTATCGAAATTTCTTTCATCCCCATCTGCGATGGCAATTTACGGGATTAAGATTGGCGAAATAAGGCATCCACTGATGAACAAGGACGCCGCATCCATCCGTGGATGATCTCCGAATACGTTATTCCCATACATAATTCTTCGTATGCAAACATCACGATCGCCGGAACTTACTCAATTTGCCGAGGACGTGCTCGCCGGGCTCACCTCCATCCCGAAGCAGCTATCGTCGCGTTATTTTTATGACGACGAGGGCTCGCGGCTGTTCATGGAGATAATGAAACTCCCGGAATATTACCCGACTCGGGCCGAAATGAAGGTATTTACCGAGCAGACCGACGAAATATTCCGCGCGTTCGCACCGGCCGAAGGCGGCTTCGATCTGGTCGAACTCGGCGCCGGCGACGGGACGAAGACCGCTGTCCTTGTCGAGCATTTTCTAAAGCATAATGCCGACGTGACCTATGGCCCGATCGATATTTCGCAGGAGGCTAACGACGCCCTTGCGGCAAATTTTCATCAGCGATTCCCGGACCTGACCATCGAACCACACACCGGCGATTACTTTGAGATCCTGGATACGCTAAAAGGCGATAGCGACCGCCGCAAGATAATCTTGTTCCTTGGCTCGAACATTGGAAATTTTACCCGCGAAAAGGCCCTCGATTTTTTCCAACGGCTTCGTGCGGTGATGAACGACGACGACCGCTTGTTCATCGGCTTCGATATGCAAAAAGACCCCCGTGTAATCGTTGCCGCATACGACGATCCGCAGGGTGTGACCGCCGCCTTTAACTTAAATCTGCTTACCCGCATCAACCGCGAACTCGGTGCGAATTTCGACGTCTCAAAGTTTTCTCATTACGCACAATACCGCCCGGTCGAGTGCGCCGCCCGGAGTTTTTTGATCAGCCGCGAACGCCAGACCGTCGAGATTCCAGCGCTTGGCCGTTCTTTCGATTTCGACCAATGGGAACCGATCTTCATGGAGATCTCGCAGAAATATACGCGAGCTATGATCGAAGAACTGGCTGCCGACAGCGGCTTTGAGATCGTCGAAGACTTTTTCGATGAGGCGAACTTTTACACCAATTCCCTTTGGAAGCGCCTTTGATGAACACCACACTCATCACTTTAGAGACGACTGATTCGACCAACACCGAGGCTATCAAGCAGGCTCGCAACGGAGCCCGCGACGGCCTATGCATCGTCGCCCGCCAACAGACACTCGGCCGCGGCCGCCATGGCCGCAGTTGGGTATCGAAGAAAGACGCCGGCCTATACTTCAGCATCATCTTGCGGCCCACGATCGACATAAAATTCTTTCCACTAATAACGCTGATGTCCGGCGTCGCGGTCCACGATACGCTCGCCGCCCTCGGGCTAAAACCGGACATAAAGTGGGTGAACGATGTCTTGATAGGTAACAAGAAGATATCCGGTATCCTGGCTGAAACATGCGAAACAGATTCCGGCGTTGCCGTGATCGTTGGCATCGGCATCAATATTCGCTCCGGCAGTTTCCCGGACGAGATGGCGGAGACCGCGACCTCTATCGAGACAGAAACACTTGAGGTTTTAAGTCCCGACGAGGTCACAAGCTTGCTGATCGACCAAATTGCCAAGTACTACGCGATTCTGAAGTCAGCCAACGGCGCGGCGGCGATTATCGATGAGTGGAAGGCCCGGTCGACCTACTTCTCCGGCAAGGAAGTGACCGTCAAATTTCATAGCGAGACGATCAACGGCGTGACGGCCGGACTGGAGGAAAATGGAGCTCTCCGCGTTCGCCGTGACGACGGAACCATAGCTGTCGTTCATGCCGGCGACGTTGAGCGTCTCCGCGCGTCGGGGTAAACATGCATCGCTCGACACCCTGCATTGAGTTTTTGCCCTCAAGGGTGTAGTTTGGACATACGAGTTAGGAATGGTTTTATGAGTAACGAATTTGATTCAACGCCTGATTTTGACCTCGACGAAGATTTTAACGACGAGCTGGCGGATTTTGAAGATTTTGATATTGAGAACGAGGATGTCGTGCTTCGGACGGCGGTTCTTCAGAAGGAGAATATGGTCGCTCTTCTCTGCATTAAAAGTGCGGCAATCGGTGCGGCGATCTGCCGGGTCGATCCGCGTGAAATGGTACCGGCCGTCCAGATCTACGATGACCCGACGGCGGCCCTTCACTGGTTTACACGCAGCTTGAAGTCAAGCAAGGTCAACGGGTGGAACGTGGTTTATGATGGTCTTCCGCTTCAGGGATGATCCTGCGGAAGTCTTTACGATAGGTTAAGCGCAATTGAGCATTTCCCGCTCCATTGCGCTCTTCTTTTTTGGGGATCTTATGCTTTTGGCGATCGATATCGGAAATTCGCTGATGAAGTTTGGTGTGATCGACGGCACCGAGCTGAAGGACAAATTCTCTATTCCAACTCATCGCGATTACGAGACCGACGAGCTGCTTTTCGACCGGCTTCGGCGGGTCGAGGAGCGCTTTCTTGTAATCGACCGCGTCATCGTCTCATCTGTCGTGCCGGAAGTGCAGGCCATCGTAACCGAAGCATGTCACAAGTTATTTAACGTTACGCCAAACGTTGTCGACAACACATGGGATTTCGGTTTTACGATCGATTATGACCCGCCGTCGTCCCTCGGGACCGATCGCCTAGTTAGTGCATCAGCAGCGGTCGCGAAATACGGCAAGCCTGTGATCACTTGCTCACTTGGAACAGCGACGACGGTGGACGCCGTTAATAGTGCAGGTGTGTTTCTCGGCGGAATGATCGCTCCGGGAATGGGAACAATGTCGGAAGCTCTGCGGTTAAAGACCTCCAAGCTCCCGCAGATCCGGATAGAGAAACCCGAAACGATCATTGGCAACTCAACCGACGCATCGATCCGTTCCGGCATTTACTATGGTTATATCGGACTCGTTTCGGAGATGATCGCACGCGTGCGTCGCGAGGTCGCTCGTAACGACCGTATAGCCGCCGAGCGGATACAGGTGATCGCCTGCGGCGGATTCGCAAACCTTGTCACGCCGGAGATCGCCGGCATTTCCGTCGTCGATGAAAATCTTACGCTCGAAGGCCTCCGTCGTCTCGCCGCAGACTTGTAACTATTTGGCGGTCGCGAGGAACTTCGGTTTTCGACGAGCTTTCGATCCCTGCTCGAATGCATAGGCGACCCTCAAGAGCATCGCCTCGGACCACGCTTTGCCGAAGAACGAGATGCCGATCGGCAATTCCTTTACAAACCCCGCCGGGACCGTGATGCTCGGATATCCCGATACGGCCGCGAACGACGAACTGGAGACATAATTGCTTCCGCAGTCGCCGTTGACGAAGTCGATCAACCAGGTCGGCGCGTTCGTCGGTGCGACTATCGCGTCCAGGTTTTCTCCGAGCATTACGGCGTCGATACCTTCGGCTCGCGAAAGCTTTTGGCAAAGGTCCAATGCGTCCCTGTATTCTTTGCTCTCCAGCGAACCTTTGGCCGCGGCCTGTTCAAAGATTTCCTGTTTGAAATACGGCATTTCGCGGCTCGCATTGTCCGAGTTGAATTCGATCAGTTGTTCCAAGGTCTTGTGTTCGCCGCCGCGTTCCGCCAAATACTTCTCGAGCCCAGCCTTAAATTCATAAAGCAGAACTTCGAACTCCGCCGCCCCAAACTTGCCGATCGTCGGGAATTTGAAGTCTACTAACGTGGCACCTGCCTTTTTCAGCACGTCCAAAGCTTTGTTCGATATCTCATCAACCTCAGGACGACGGCCCCAATAGTCACGGGCGACGCCGATCCGTATGCCCTTCAGCCCGGCCGTCTTTAGCATTTCCGTATAATCAACCTCCGGCCGGTCGGATAACTCCGCGGTGATCGGATCGCGCGGGTCCGCTCCGTAGATCGCGTTCAGCATGATCGCCGCGTCCATTACGGTTCGCGTCATCGGCCCGGCCGTGTCCTGGGAATGCGCGATAGGTATTATGCCGCTTCGCGAAACGAGGCCGACAGTCGGCTTAAGCCCGACGACTCCGCAAATAGAAGCCGGGCAAACGATCGATCCGTCGGTTTCCGTTCCGATCGCCGCCGCCGCGAGATTGGCCGCGACAGCCGCGGCGGATCCCGATGAAGAACCGCAAGGATTACGGTCAAGAATGTATGGGTTGCGGGTTTGCCCGCCGCGGCCGGACCAGCCGCTTATCGATTCGGTCGAACGAAAATTCGCCCACTCACTAAGATTCGTCTTTGCCAGGATAACAGCACCCGCGGCCCGCAGCTTTTCGACGACAAATGCGTCGTCCTTCGGAACGGGAGCGTTCAGCAATGCGAGGCTCCCCGCCGTGGTCTTCATTCGATCGGCGGTGTCGATGTTATCTTTCAGAACGATCGGGATGCCATGAAGCGGCCCGAGCGGTTTGCCGTCTTTGCATTCGCGGTCGCGCTCGGCGGCTATCTTGCGGGCGTCGGGGTTTATTTCGATGATCGAATTGATCTGCTTGTCCACCGACGCGATCCGCTTGAGATACACGTCCGTGATCTCGACCGCGGACATCTCGCCCTTGTCCATCATCGCCCGCATTTCGGCGATGGTCGCTTCTTCGAGCTCGAATGACTGCGGCGCTTCGGCGGCCAAAGCCGACGTGCCCAATGCAGTAAATGCTACGCCGGCCATGGCGGCCGCACCAAGAAATTCCCGACGGTCGATCTCTTTCATTCTGCTCCTTGCTCTCGGTTATTTTCCGAAGTTGATGTGTTCGTTGATCTGTAAGACTTTTATCTTATCCGCGATTTTGCCGTTTTCGGCCGCAATGGTCAATTCGCGGAGCGGTGCACCGGGAGGCTCGTCGGAAAGGTCAAAGGTTCCGTAATGCATAGGGACCAGAACTCGACCGCCCATGTCTCGAAACGCCTCAACGACATCGGCCGGATTGTTGTGATTCGCTTCCATGAACCACCGCGGTTCGTATGCTCCGATGCCAAGCAGAACGTAATCGATCTCGGGGAACAGTTCGCCCGTCTCGCGATAGTGGCGGCCGTATCCGCTGTCGCCGCCGTGGTAGATCGTAGTTTCTCCCGATTCGATAACATAGCCGCCCCACAACCGCTGGTTCGTATCAAATAGCCCGCGACGTGACCAGTGCCTGACCGGCAGAAAATATACTTTTATGTCCGTGTCACCGATGGCGAATTCCTGGAACCATCCGGTTGTCGCCGTTGGATTGGTCGGCGTCGTCCAATCTTTTATAAGATCCTCGGTACCGAGGCCTGCCAGGAACTTGGCGTCCGGAAACTTCTGCGCGATCTTACGAAGCGTTTCTTCGTCCGTGTGGTCGCGGTGGTCGTGCGAAAGCAAAACGTAATCGACCCGCCGCAGCTGATCGAGCAGCGAAGGAACCTCTGCATATCGCGTGACAAATGACGGTGTGTCAAAGATGGGATCGATCAGGATACCGCGGCCCGCCATACGAACATAAAATGACGCATGGCCGAGCCAGATCAATCCATCGTCATCCGACGCAAGAAAGCCGCTCGGGTCCAAAACCTGCGGCCGGAATGTATCATTCGCCTTCTCTTCTTCAAACCGGTTGGACGCCAATTGCCATTGCAGCAATTCGCGCGTCTTAGGCAGAAACGGGAACTCGTGGTTCATGTAGCGCCCGTGCTGATCGACAGGTGTTCCCGGCCATTCGGGTTTGATCGTTGCGGCATCGGGATTGGAAGCTCGGTCGGTAAGCGTTGCCACATCGGAATCGCTCCAGAAAGCTGCACCGACCAGCGTCAAAAACACTAATCCGACAACCACAGCGATCCTTAGAAACCACTTCTTCATTTCACTCAGGCCGCACGCGAACGAACCGGATATCGGCCGAGATCATTGAGGATCGGGCGAAGATTCGTTATCAGCTCGTCATGGGCGACGCCATTCGAAGCGACGATCCCGCCCCAATTCTGCAGATCGCGAACGTCATACGAATAACGCCTGCCAAACAGATCGGTTATCCGACCGCCCGCCTCCTCAAGTATTACCTGCGGGCCGCACGTGTCCCATAATTTAGTTCGCGGGCTCGGGTGGATATAGATGTCGCAAACGCGGTCGGCGATCAGGCCGATCTTCAAACCGACCGAACCGCGTTCGACCTTGTGTCGTATTCGCAACGAATCGACAATCCGATCCATATTCCGCGAACGGTGATTTCGCGAGACTGCCAGCCGAAGTTCCTCAACCGCCGTTTTGCCCGATACTTCAAGTCTTTCCGGCGTCCTTCCCTCAATTTCTACAAACGCTCCGGAATTCTTCGCGGCTGAATAGACCACCTTGTGAAACGGCAGCATAACGACGCCGACGACCGGTTCACCGGCTACGGCCAGGCCGATCTGAACGGCAAAATCGCCGTCGTGCTTTATGAAACCGGCAGTTCCGTCGATCGGGTCAATGATCCAGACGCGTTCGCTTGCAAGCCGACGCTCCGTCTCGTCCGGCTCCTCTTCGGAGAGGATCGCATCCGCGGGAAAAGATGAGGCGAGTGCATCAACGATTATGCGGCTTGCCTCGCGGTCCGCGGCTGTAACCGGTTCGTCAAGATCATCAACGCCGATCTTGGTTTCCGCGATCAGTTCGTCGTTATAGTGCTCAAGAATGGCATGGCTCGCGAGTCGGGCCGCCTTGATCGCTTCGTCGAGTTCTTTTTCGTACATGTAACCTGATATCAAATTATTTCGGGTCGGCCAGTTCGCGAATTCCGCAATTCGGGCATATCAAGACCCGATGAGCCGGATCGGCCCACTTCGCCATCGCTTTGTTCGAGAGCTCCGGGTTCTTGGATTCCGCCTCGCCTTCGGTCATTATTCGCGAACGCCGGCCGTCGCCGGCCGTCGCGGAGCCCGCTTCCCTGGCGCAATGCCGGCATTTCCAGCCAAATCCATCATTAAAAAAATCGTTAAGCTCACGCATAAAAAATGCAGCAGGTTTCGTCCTGCTGCATTTATCGTAACACTCCGGCTGTTACTGTGTCCGCCTGGTCGTACGGCCCTGAGGCGGCGGCGTCAGCCTAACAGGTACAACGACCGTCGTGCCTCCGCGAAAGACCTCTACGCGGATGGTCTCGCCAAACTGCTTGCGGTCAAGCAAACGATAGAGGTCGTCGACATTAGTGATGGCCTCATTGTCGATCGAAACTATTATGTCGCCGATCAGGATCGAACCGTCCGAATCACGCGAAAGCCCGCGAAGGCCGGCGTTTGCAGCCGCTCCGCCCGGCAATACCGCACCTACGAGCAGGCCGCCCTCGACCGGCAATCGGTAGCCTCGCTGCGAGAGAGCCGCAACGCTGTCAAGATTTGCACCGAGCTTCGGCCGGCGAACTTCGCCAAACTGTATCAGCTGCGGGATCACTCGCTTCGCCGTGTTGACCGGTACCGCGAAACCGACTCCCACCGAGCCTCCCGCGGGCGAAAGTATCTGCGAGTTGATCCCGATCATTCGGCCAAATTTATCAAGCAGCGGCCCGCCCGAGTTTCCGGGATTGATGGACGCGTCGGTCTGTATCGCCGCATCTATCGGACGGTCGTTGCGGGCACGGATCGGCCGCTGAAGCCCCGAAATGACACCCGTCGTCAACGTTCTATCAAGGCCGAACGGATTCCCGATCGCCAGCACTTTTTGGCCGACCGCCAAGCGGTCCGAATCGCCAAGCGGCACGACCGTCAGGCCTTGTGCCGGCGGATCGATCTTTATGACCGCCAGATCGGTGTCAGGGTCGCCGCCGATCACCTTGGCAACATAGGTCTGTTCTCCGCCAAAATTTACGGTTACACGCTGAGCGCCCTCGAGGACGTGGTAATTCGTCAGAATGTGGCCCTGCGCATCGATGACCGAACCGCTACCGTTGCCTCGTCCCTCTTGCGCATCGCCCCACCAACCCTGGCTGATGGTGGTCGTGTTGATGAAGGCAACGCCGGGCGAGATCGTCCGGTAAACCTCGATGTTGTTTTGCTCGTCAGACACCTGCGCGGGTTCCGTGATGCCCGGCAGCGGGTCTACAGCGAACGTTTGTTCCGCCGAATTTGCCCTTTGCCATAGATATGAAAAGTTATAGATCGCTGCTGTCGCAACAACCGCAATGAGCGCCGTCGAGAACGCCAACAACAGGATCTGCTTCGCCGTCAATTGGTAAACTGGTTTGGTATTCATGATCTCTCGCTATAAATGAAAAAAAATATCGTAGCACTTGGATGCCCGAACATTATTATTTAGTTGTGTATTGCTTTACGCCAAACCGGCCGGCTTGGTTTCGATAGAAATATCCTTGAATTGCAGCCCTTGGATCAGAAAAAAGCTGCAAAGATACGGACGGTGATGTTTGGCAGTTCGCGGATGAGATTCTCGGAAACGAACCCAAATGCAGAAAGGCCGGTGACGACGTGAACCGCCATCAGCCCAATGTAGAGCGTCAACGCAACCGCAACGCCGTACTTTGCCACCTTCCGGTTTCCCCACTTCAGCAGGACAGCTGCTGCGATCAGCCCTATCGCAATTTTCGCCAAGAGAAACGTGAGGTCGCCGACGTCCAACAATCGGGCCATCAGCATATTCCCTTCAGTCGCGACTCCGCTTCGGACCCAGACGAGCGTGAGGAGCGCGTCCAACAGGTTTAGCCCAAAGAGTAGGAGCGTCTCGCGGAAAAGGTGCATATATGGGATACGATGCCACTGTAAGCCGTAGCTATGCCCGTCAAATGAACCTAAACGACATCAGATGAAGGTTCACAATGTTTGCAAAATGAAAGTCTGCCCAATTAAAGCGCTAATATTCGCAATTTCCAAAAGCTCGACAACATTTTTTTTAACTTTCTCGGTATTTTCAGTTGTAAAATAGCATCATACCTCTGATTGCGGCGACGCGAGTGGGGATCTGGTCCCCGCCGTAACGCCGGTTTGATTGGACCTGCGAGATTCGCAGACAATGATCGGAGGAACAAAATGAAAGTATTTAGAATCACAATTTTTAGCTCATTGTTAATGTCGGCATTAATGCTGACGGCGTTGAGCGTAGATCTTTTAGGCCAACGACGGCCGGCTATTCGTACCGCAGCTAGCCGCGCGTCGGCAGGATCGGCATACTCGGTCGCCGCCGGAACCCGCATCCGTGTACGAATGAATGAAACGCTCAAATCGAATGTCTCGCAGGTCGGCGATCGGTTTACCGTCACTGTTCGTGAGCCGGTATATTCGACAAACGGCGTAGTCGTTGTGCCGGTTGGAGCAGAGTTGGTCGGCCGCGTCGATGCGGTGACCAAGGCCCAGAAGGGCGGCGATCCTGGTTCGATCGACGTTTCGTTCGTTCAGATAAAGCTTCCGAATGGCACGACTCGCGCTATCAACGGCTCGCTAACCGAATTGACCAGCGATGACGCAAAGAGCGATGCCGAAGGCACAGCCAGTGGCGACAAGATGAAACATCGTAAGATCATCTTCATCGGCGGCGGTGGAGCCGGCGGTGCGATCCTTGGTGCAGCTATTGGCGGCGGCAAAGGCGCTCTCATCGGCGGACTTATCGGTGCCGGAGCCGGACTACTAGGCGAACGCTTTACCAAGGGCGAAGATGCTGAGGTCAAATCCGGTACGGAATTCGGCGTTTATCTGAATCGTGCGGTTTCTCTGCCGCGATTTACCGAGATCGGTACCGAAAAGCCTAGTTATAACGATCCGGTCTACGACACACCGGCCGGTGCCCGAACTTACGTCGTCCAGCGTGGCGATACGCTTGGCCGCATCAGTACACGCTTCTACGGCACATCGTCGCGATATATGGACATCTACAACGCCAACCGCGACCGCATGTCGAGCCCGAACAACGTAACCGTAGGCCAGCAGCTGATCATTCCTTAAAGCCTTTCGGTTCTTGATTAATGACGGCCATCCGCTTCGGTGGGTGGCCGTTTTTCGTTTAACCAAACCCGAATCAAGTTTGAGAAACATCTATATTGGTCAAGGTCGATTCGCCGGGTCGAATCATCTCGCTATAATGTCCATATTTTGTTATGATGGCGGTAATGATTCGGCTCGCGAGTTCCTTCCTGCGGTCGAAAGAAACAGATTGTTTAGACCCTCACTCTATGCTTTTCCCTCACTTCCATGCTAAAACTCCCTCGATACCTTGCGTCCATTTTGGGCGAACGCGACGTATTAATTTCGTCACGTGACCGGATATGGTCCTCATTCGGGATCATATTTACGGCAGTATTTCTGCCCGGGGCGATATTCATCTTCGTTACCGGTTACCACATGCTCGCCTTGGGAGTGGTAATGACGGCGGCCGTGTTCGCGCTCAATTCCTACAAACCCATTCGTGATAAAGCTCCGCATGTATTGATGTCGGCGTTTGTTGCGGCGATCATTCTGATCACCGGAATGTCACTACTGGAGAGAGGCGTAAGCGCGGCGTTCTGGATGTTCCCGGGCATCTTATTTATAAGTTTTGTTTCGAACCGGCAACCGGCAACGATCTTTACCAGCATCTATGTTGTGTTTGCTTCGGGATTGATGTTCTACACCCTTGAGACACCCACGGCCGTTCGCGCTGTCATCGCATTGATCGTAACCGGACTCCTCACCAATATCTTTCTCGGCACCATCGAATCCCTTCAGGTCAAACTTGTCGAACTATCGATCAAGGATCCGCTTACCGGAGCCTTGAACCGACGACAGATAGATTCCATTCTGGACGAGGCAATAGAACGAAAACACCGCACTAATACTCCGGCATCGCTGCTGATCATGGACGTCGATCATTTCAAAAGCGTAAATGATACCCACGGCCACGCCGCCGGCGACCACGTTCTTAAGGAACTCGTCACGCTTCTGAAAAATCGCGCACGGCGGATGGACAAGCTTTTCCGAATGGGCGGCGAGGAGTTCGTTCTGTTTCTGCCCGATACCGATGCGAACGGCGCTGCGACCCTGGCCGAAGACGTTCGGTCGTCCGTCGAGAACGCCGAATTCATCCCCGGTCACACCGTAACGATCAGCATCGGCATTGGTGAGCTCGAACGCCGCGAATCGATCGACGAATGGATCAAACGCGGCGACGACGCCCTCTTCGAAGCAAAAAATAAAGGCCGAAACCAAACCGTCGGAGCAAGATTCCCGACGCTCACAACCATAGATCCCGCCAAGTTTCAACCTGATGCCATACCTGCATCCCTTCGATCTTTCTAGATCCTGATGAACTTCACACCCCGGATCCGTTTAAAATCATCGTCATTGGTAACGATACGTCCTGTTTGGTCATTGAGAGTTAAGGTTGGCACACCGCAGCAGGCCGGCGAAGCGTGGGTCTGAGCGAATCGGGTCGAAGATCGGCTCTGGGTTAAGAAACCCCAATTGCCATGCCCTCTCATCGCAGGCTTTCTTCAGCCAGTCAAAGGCTTGGTCTCGTTGTTCGAGGCCGATAAAAACGATCGCCTTGCCGAACGGCGAAAACGACGGGTTATCTGACTGGGCGGCCAATTCTGTGAGGATCGCCCGGGCTTCGAGGCTCTTTCCTGCCCTCGCATAAGCATAGCCCAGAAGAGCCAATAAACTCGGTGTTCGTTCCGAAAGCTTCACTACGGTCTGAAATTCGGCGATAGCGGACTCGTTTTTCCCCTGCTGAACATAGACGAACCCGAGGAAAATGTGGGCGTCGAGCGCTAAGGGCTCAAGGTCCATAGCCTTTTGCAGTTGAGCAATGCTCTCGTCATAACGACGGGCGCGGTACAGTGCCAGTCCGAGGTGCGCATTCGCACTGGGCGAAAGAGGATCGAGCCTTTCGGCCCATCGTGCTTCCTCTATCGATTCCTCGAGCCGTCCCATCCGGGCCAAATATTGCGAATACCAGTTGCGGGCGACTGGATAGTTCGGATTCAAAGCAATAGCTTGTTTAAAATGCTTTTCGGCCTCTGCCCATTCCCAATAATAATCTGCGATGATCGCCGCAAGCGAAGCGTGGGCCTCGGCGAGCTCGCCATCTAACGCCAGAGCCTTCTCGGCTGCTTCGCGAGCCATCGGGTGCGTTTCATGGATCGGCCTAAGGCCATAGCTTCCGAGGAGATTGTAAGAATCCGCCACTCCGGCATACGCGAGAGCATAGTTTGGATCAATTTCGATCGCCTGACGGTAAAATTCAAGACTTTTTTCGAAGCCTTCGGGCGAAACCTTGTTCCAAAAGAAGCGTCCCTTTAGATAAAGTTGATAAGCCTCCGTATTGGCCGTGTATTTTTTGGTCAGTCGATCGCGCTCTTCACCGCTCAAATGTAAGGCTAATGCTCCTGCAATTTTCTGTGAGATCGAATCCTGAACCGCGAAAATATCGGTAAAATTTTCATCAAAGGTCTCGGTCCAAAGCGTTTTTTCGTCGATGACCCGCACTAGCCGCGCCGATATTCTGATCCGCTCGCCCGCTCGTTGAATGTTTCCTTCCAAAACGGATTCCACCTGCAATTCCCGGCCGGCGGCGGCGGCGTCTTGCTCCAGATCGGTATAGCGACGCACTGCACTTATCGGGCGAACTGTAATTTGACCGATGCTACTAAGTCTCGTGATCAACGTATCGCTCATTCCCAATTCGAGCGATTCGTCCCTTTCGTTCGCGGTTATTGGCTTAAACGGAAGGACGGCTATCGATCTCAATGTCACGGTGTCAGCCGTTGTCACCGGGTCACGGCTCCCCACATAAAAAACGACAATTCCGATCAATAAGAACACACCCGCAGCCGCTAAGATCCGACGTTTCTGCCAACCTGTCTTCACGGGCGCAGCAGGTTGTCTTTGCGTCGACTCGTATGTTGAGCGGCTGGATGCGGCTTTTTCCGCAGGTAGCTCGCGGTGGGAAACATAGTCTGCGACGGAGGACTGAAAAAAAGAGATCTGGGACCCGGTTTCTGATGTCGGTGGGTCACTTTCATCTTCCGGTTCTACTGACCCGGTTGATGAATCTTGAGGTTTTTCGGCTTCGACAGCGACGACTTTGGCTATAAAGCGATAACCGTGACCCGAGACGGTTTCGATGTATTTGGGCTCCTTTCGACTGTCGCCCAGTGCGTTTCTGATCTTTGAGACATTGTCGGCCAGGTTGTTCTCGTCTACATAAGTATCCGCCCAGAGCTCTTCCATCAGACGATCCTTTCCTAGAAGATGCCCCTCGTTCTCAACGAGTAGGCGAAGCATCTCGAAAGCCTTTGGAGTGAGAGATATTGTTTTCTCCCCGCGCATCAATCGTCGCTCTATCGTATCGAGGCGGAACTCGCCAAATTCAAAATATTGCTTTGAAACTTCGCTCATTAAGCTTCCCAGAAACCGCCTAGAAATTTACTAGAGATAATCGATGTTTTTCAGAGGACATTTTAGTCACCTGAGAATATTCTCCAAACCGAGCCGAGAATTATGCTTGAGACCTCGCTTTGGGGCGTAAATATAGCACAACCACCGGCTAAGTAGGAATAGGAGATCACGACAGTGCTCAATATCAACTTGCCGGTAGATCAGATCGGCATTCACCAAACACCATTCCAGTACGAATGGCCACGAGCGGCAGGCCGCCTGGTTCATTCTCTCGTTCAACCAAACAAAAAAGGAGATCTAATGTTAACGAAAAAAGTATTCTTGGCGTTATTCATGGTCGCGATCATGACAATGGCGGGATTTGCCCAGTCCAGTGAAAAGCAGACTTCATCGGACGAGACATCTGTCATAGGAAATGAGCGATCCGCACCGAACCCGATCGGAAGTTGGATGGGTGTCGTCACCAGCGAAGGCGGCGGGCCACCGCCGTTCCGAGTTCTGATGAACTTCACTAAAGACGGCGGTTTTACGGGAAGCGGAGACGGTGATAATAGCGTCGGCAGCGTACAGTACGGCGTGTGGGAAAGAGTGGGAGGCGAAAATTCCCGGCAGTTCGCAGTCACATTCTTTCAGCTGTATTACGCCGCGGACGGCACTTCGACGGGAAGCGGAAAGATCCGTCAGACCGTCATTTTGAACAGATCGGGCGACACATGGTATGGTCCCGCCCAGGTGGACATCTTTGCCCCTGACGGAACGCTTGATTTCTCTGGTGCCGCGACCGCAACCGCGACACGAATCCAGTCAGAGCCGCTTCCGTAGATTCTAGTGTTAACACTCGAAAACGAGGCGAATAAACGGGATGAGAGGGTTGGTTCCTCTCGTCCCGTTTTGGTCGAGCATACTCCATCGCTTCTGACGTCGCCAATAGACCACCGATTCCCGTCCGTCAGTGACAACGCCGATCTGTTGTTTGCCCAATTGAAGGGAGATCCCACACCATCACTATTTCCACGCTTTTCAATCGGAGTCATAAGTCACCGATTCCCCCAGATCCGTTCCGTACCAGATCTCGTAAATAGTTTCGCTGATCCATTTGTAATTGATCCGGCCCTGCTCGGTTTAAGTGATCCCAATCGCATCTTAGGATTGACACGCCTTATCAACATCCTAGATATCCTTGAGCCTATAACATCAGACAGAACAGGTCGTGAAATCAACGTTCTTTTTTCTAATAACCGGCAGCCTGTATATGCGCACGCCTTCCACAAATATGTCGATCACCCCATTTTCCTGAACTCGTTCGGAAGTGGCATATAGAGGAGTGAAGTCTGGTTTCCGGTTCGCAACAAATGCCTCTATTGATCTCAATCTCGCGGCGTTTATTTTTGAGGACTCGTTCGCTCCGGGCCGTAAGATCATGATCATAGTAGCATCTTTGTTTTTGCGCTTACTCTGCTGTAATAATGCGTCGCTAAAATGGTACACCGCTTCCTCACAAGTAATCGGAGAAGCGCTTTCATAAGCTTGACCCTTTATTGAGAACGCACAAACAACCAAAAGCATCGCACAGGCGAAGGCTTGCGAAAGTATTGTCCCGTGGTCACGTATTGAGGCTTTCATTGTCATGATGGACCTAGATCAAGTCATTCAGTGATGCCAAGCTTAGGATTGTGAGATTGACAACCATGATAACTCTACTGGCATCTGCCCGTGCCAGCATTCTGCAAAAGCTTGGCTATCTCCCGGTGGCCCATTTCGTTCGCGACTTCGAGGGGAGTTACAAGGACCAATTTATCGCTTCCGCTACCCGCAACATCGTCAATCATTTTCTCACAGACATTTGCTCCGTTCTCGATCAGGATTCTCGCGATGTCCACGAAATCGTAATAAGCAGCACGGTGTAACGGGGTCTCATCCCATTTGTACTTCACATTCACCTCGGCGCCATTTGCTATAAGCAAACCAACCGCCTCAGCCTGTCCTTTCATTATCGCCAACCCGAGCGGACCGCCTTCTTGATAGTAGCCGGCGTTAACGTTAGCCCCCATCTCAAGGGTTTCACGTATCTCGTCTAATCTGCCATCCCAAGCGGCCCTATTCAGTCGCTTTTGCAAATCCAAGCAGAGCTTGTACTCTGGTGTGGTCTCTTCTGGAAGATTGCCGTAATCATATAGCTTTGCCTCACAGCGCTTGCCTCGATTCTCCTTCGTTAGCTTATTTTGCTCCGGAGTGAACGATTTCTTATTTTCTGCGTTTTTCACTGCAGGAAGTTCCGAATTAAAATCATCGTCGCCACAAGCGGTCATTACGCCCAGCAACGTACCCACGGTAAATGAAATAAGCATACCCCTCGATTTACTATTTCCCGTTCGCCTGAACATAATTCACACTCCTAAAGATCTGACTAAGAATACCATCTGCGTTTGCGGAAAGCAGGGTTCAGGCCTGCGATATTGCAATTCTCTCTTCATCGCATCTAAGCCCACCTTCAACCTCCACGATATTTTTTCTTGCCATCGCAAACCTCCAAGGCCTACCAGCAAATAATCAAATCAGAAGAATTGCAATTTTGTACGCCTAACCCCGCTTTGTGCGTATCAGAATAGTGGCGTGGGCAGTCGGACAAGCAAACCCTAACTTGTCCGATAGAGTGCCCATAAACTAAGCCCAATCATCCAGCACCCCACAAGCACATATGCAATCCGAACAACAACGTACATTCGGGTTTGCTTCGATTTCGGATGATAAATTATGTCTGAATGGGCAAGTGGATTATTGAAAAATAAGCATATCAATCCGGCCATCAATGCCAGCAAAGTAAATAGTATAATCATTGATAAATCTACATTATCGTTGTGTGTTCGTATTTGAGTTAGTGTTCGTACTGGAATCGCGGGTTACGACCATGCAGGAAACCCGTTGTCATGTATGAAGTTAGCCTTCGAGTCAAGCGCAGGACGACTTTCACACCTTTTGGTGGTGCGTGAAGACACCAGCGAGGGTTTCTGACAATAAAACAGACTGGGCCTCCTTTTTGGATTTAGTTAGCTTTGTATTTCAAATTCGCGATCGCCGAATAAGGCGATGCCATCATCTATTCGTGCATGAATGCCCACACTCGAAGTTTCCTTCAAGTAATAGTCTTCCGCTACATGAAACTTAATCGGCTCAATTTCGACTTCTCGAAAATGGCTGGCCGTGCCATCAGGTCTCCAGAGACTAAGGGTTTCCTCTTACCTCTCCTGACACCCCGCACAAGCCAACTTCGCCCCGCCGCGTGAATTCCTCATAACCGATCTCGTCACGAAGCATGACGTAGCAGTTAATGAGAAGCTTCCTGGCCGCTGCAACTTTTGCTTTTGGGCGGCCACGTCGCCCCACGAGCCCGCAACCAGACCGCCTGATCCCGCGATCGGCATACTACTATTTTGACCTAAGGGAAAACAGCCGATTCTTCGTTTGCAGAGGCATCATTTCGAGACAAAAAAAAGGCGAGTCACCCTCGCCTCTTAAATCTTAAATTTGACCGGAATTTATTCCGGCTGACCTGTGCAGCTTGCGCCATAAAGTGCCGGCTGCTTTGTGCTGATGATCGGGTAATTTTCAGCCTCTTTATTGATCTCCAGCCAGTTCAAAAATTCTTCCGGTATCGACATGTCCGAGAAGACGGCCTCGACCGGGCATTCGGGCAAGCAGGCATCGCAATCGATACAGGTGTCAGGGTTGATCAACAATTTGTCCGGAAGTTCGTGAAACGCTTCGACCGGACAAACGGCGGCGCAATCTGTGTACTTACAATTAACGCACGGTTCAGCAACAATATAGGTCATTTTATCTTATGGGCTCCTGTCAGTTCCTCTTCGACCAAATAAACAACGTAATATTCCATCCGACCGTTGTCAAATCAGCCCGAACAAATGGTAAAATGCCGCAATTCAAAGCATAATATGGGCAAATCGATTCCACGGAGAACTAAATGAAATATGCGAATATGGAGCGTGACCTCGCTCTGGACTTTTTGAGAGTAGTCGAGGCCGCCGCTATCGAATCGGCCAAAACAATGGGCCAGGGCGACCGCAAGCACTCGGACCACGTTGCCGTCGAGGCAATGCGCGAAGTTATGGATACCGTCCCGATGCGCGGCCGCATCGTGATCGGCGAAGGCGAACGCGACGAGGCCCCGATGCTCTACATCGGCGAAGAGGTCGGCGGTGGTGCATTTTCGGAAGATATGCGGGCCGAATTCCCCGAGGTCGACATCGCCGTCGACCCGCTCGAAGGCACCAATTTATGTGCTCTCGGTGCTAACAACGCTATCGCTGTGCTGGCAGCTGCCGAACGCGGCGGCCTGCTCTATGCGCCCGACATTTACATGGACAAGATCATCGTCGGCCCTTCCTGCAAGGGAGCGGTCGATATCGATGCACCAGTCGCAGACAATCTAAAGAATATCGCTCGTCGCCTCGGCCGTGATGTCGATGATCTCGCGGTCATCTGTCTCGACCGGCCCAGGCATAAACAATTGATCGCCGACGTCCGCGCGACCGGTGCCCGTATTCGGCTTATTTCAGATGGCGATCTCTCCGCCGGAATCTCTGCCGCGGTCGCCGGAACCAATATCCACGCCCTTATGGGCATCGGCGGAGCCCCTGAGGGCGTGATCACGGCCGCCGCGATGAAGTGTCTGAATGGCGAAATACTATCTAAGTTCGTCTTCGATCCAGAGAGGCTTGGTGTCGACCGGACAAAAGTTCCTCCGAAAGAAGAGGTTATTGAACGTATAAAGGGAATGGGGATCACTGATCCGTACAAGGTCTATGACACTAACGACTTGGCTCCGGGCAAAAAGATCATCTTTGCCGCAACGGGCGTGACCGATGGCTCGCTGCTTCGTGGCGTCCGCTTCTTCGGCGAAGGCAAGCGTACGCATTCCGTCGTAATGACGACCGACGCTAAGAGCATCCGCTTTGTTGATACGGTACACGTAGAAGGAGGCCCCGACGCAATCATTCGGTTCTGACGTCTAAGATCGGCTCTGGGGCTTAGGTCATTTTTTCGAGCATTGGAGAGAGGTATTTAGATCCGGATATTGTGCGGCTAGGAGTGATCCAAAAACTAAAACCATGAAGGAAAAAATACCTCTTGTCCTTGATCTAAGCGAAGTCGGTGCCGGCGATGTGGCGATCGTTGGCGGTAAATGCGCCAGCCTTGGCGAACTGTTCCGCGAACTTACGATGCAAGGCGTTCGAGCGGTTGACGGATTTTCAACCACGAGCCACGCATATAACAAGCTCCTTGACACTAACGGCCTTCGCGGGAATCTCAAAAAACTCCTGAAGGGCCTTGATGTCAATGACCTGGACGAACTTGCCCGGGTCGGAAGTGCAGCAAGGACGATGATGCTGGAGGCACCGTTCTCGGCCGAGCTCGAAGCGGCGATCTGCGAGTCATATCACCGCCTCTGCGATCGTTTTGGCAAGAAGGCATGCGAGGTCGCGGTACGTTCATCAGCTACAGCCGAGGACCTTCCGGACGCATCATTTGCCGGGCAGCAGGACACTATCTTGAACGTCCGCGGCGACCTGAAGTTGATCGAAGCTTGCCGCGAATGCTACGCCTCCCTCTGGACCGATCGAGCAATTTCATATCGCACAGCAAAGGGGTTCGACCACTTTGACGTAGCCCTTTCGATCGGCGTGCAACCGATGGTCCGGTCCGACACTGCGTGCTCCGGGGTGATGTTCACCCTCGATACCGAGAGCGGTTTTCGCGAAGCGGTCGTGATAAACGGTGCCTGGGGCCTCGGTGAAGCGGTTGTCCAAGGAATGGCTACGCCCGATGAATGGATAATTTTCAAACCGACGCTAAAGCTCGGATTTAGACCGATCATAACCCGCAAACTTGGTGTCAAAGAGGTGAAGATGGTCTTTGCCGATGATAGTTCCGGCACGCAGGTGCGACCGGTCGTCGAATCGCAGCGAAATCGCTTTTGTTTGGCGGGTTTTGAGGTTCTGCAATTGGCCAAGTGGGCGTGTGCGATCGAAGACCACTATTCAAAACTTGCCGGTAAGCAGCAGCCGATGGATATCGAGTGGGCAAAGGACGGCGTAACCGGCGAATTATTTATCCTACAGGCAAGACCCGAGACCGTTCACGCCCAAAACAAAGATAACTATATTGAGACCTACGAACTCACCGGCAACCACGGTGCACCGCTAACGTCAGGCGTCGCCGTTGGCCAGAAGATCGGTACAGGAACCGCCCACGTGATGCTGGATGCATCAAAGATCACTGCCTTCACGGAAGGCGAAATTCTTGTCACAACAATGACTGACCCGGCATGGGAACCCATAATGAAGCGGGCGTCGGCGATCGTCACCGAACGCGGCGGACGAACCTGTCACAGCGCAATTATAAGCCGCGAACTCGGTATACCATGTATAGTCGGAACCGGTGACGCGACCGAAAAGATAAAACCGGGCAGCGAGATAACCGTTTCGTGTGCGGAAGGTGACGTCGGCAACATCTACTACGGCAATGTAGATTTCAAGATCCGAAAAGACAAGATAACCGACACCGAACGCCCGCGAACACAGGTGATGATGAACGTCGGCGATCCCGACCATGCGTTCTCGGTCTCGCGTTTGCCGAACGATGGAGTTGGCCTTGCTCGGCTTGAGTTCATCATCAACAACCTCATCGGAATTCATCCGATGGCCCTGGTTAATTACCCAAACCTAAAGAAGAAAGAGGACATCGAGCTTATCTCGCAGCGAATTCTCGAAGAAGATCCGAAAGAGTTCTTCGTTCGGTCACTAGCCGAAGGGATAGGCCGCATCGCGGCGGCCTTTTATCCTAAACCGGTGATTGTCCGGATGTCCGATTTCAAGTCGAACGAATATGCCATGCTGATAGGCGGAAGTGAATTCGAACCCCACGAAGAGAACCCGATGATCGGTTTTCGCGGAGCCTCGCGGTATTACGACGATCGATACAAGGCCGGTTTTCGCCTGGAGTGCCTGGCTCTGCAGCGTGCCCGCGAAGACATGGGCCTTACGAACATCAAACCGATGATCCCGTTCTGCCGGACTGTCGAGGAGGGCGAAAAAGTGATCGCTCTTATGGCCGACTATGGACTTGTCCAGGGCGAAAACGATCTTGAGATATACGCAATGTGTGAGCTTCCGGCGAACGTGGTATTTGCTGATGAATTCCTTAAGGTGTTCGACGGCTACTCGATCGGTTCCAATGACCTGACTCAACTCGCTCTGGGTCTCGACCGTGATTCCGAAATGGTCGCTCATCTCTTCGACGAACGAAACGGGGCGGTAGAAAAAATGGTCGCTATGGCGATCGACGCTGCAATACGAGCGGGCAAAAAGATCGGCATTTGCGGACAGGCTCCATCAGATTATCCAGAATTCGCGGAGTTTTTGGTCGAACGCGGTATCAATTCAATATCGCTAAATCCGGACACCGTCATCCAGACTACAAGCCACATTCTGAAAACAGAAAAAGCTCTGCAGAAATCTCAAAACAACGAGTAGTAGCAGACAACAGTCACACTTGCGCATGTCCGAGATCGTGCAGAAACAACTCATCGCCCAGGCGTTTCGGGTCTGGGCCGTCATCGCTTCGATAGCGGCGATTTGGTTATTCGCAACCGTTTCGCCGGCGATCATTTCAAATCTTAACGACGGCAAGGCCGGCGAAAGCGTTTTCTGGTTTTTCAGTTACATATGCCATCAGATACCAGATCGATCGTTTCACCTCGGCGAGCATCAGTTCGGGGTTTGTTCGCGATGCTTTGGCGTTTACTTTGGATTGGCAGTTGGCGTCTTGGTCTACCCACTCTGGCGAAAGGTCGAGAATATCGACACAATGTCGCGTGCGTGGCTTATCGCCTCGATCTTCCCGATGGCGATCGATTGGTCGTTAACGGTTTTTGGCGTTTGGGATAACAATCATCTATCACGGTTCCTCACGGGAGCAGTACTCGGAGGCGCGTGTGGCGTTTATATCGTTCCGGCCGTTGTCGAAATAGTTCGGTACGCGGCACCTCCCGAGATTCCGGGCCAGGCCCCGATATGACCACGAGGACGGAACATTCGTTGACTATTCATCGTAAAAGGAGCAGAATTAAGGAGTAATCAACGATGAGTTTTAATAAAGAAAGTGCCACTGAACGCGCCGTGCAAGACCTAGCCAAACGACTAAGTTTAGGTAAAGGCGAAATCGCTGTCTCTTCAGTCGATTCCGCCGAATTCCCGGACATGTCGCTTGGAGCGCCCGAAGCAGACGAGATGGCGGCGCAAATGATCGCAAATGGCTGGAAGATCCGTTTGACGGCAGATGGTAAGAATTACGAATACCGCGCCGATAAGTATCAGATCAGGCTAAAAGGTTTTGGCGGGAAGAACCACGTTATAGTTTATTAGAGAAGTTGCGGCCCACGCATTATAATGAATGCACTGGCTTTATTTCGTATTGTTTGGAGATTTGAAGTATGAATCGAAAGAATATCTGGATACACATTGGTATAGCGGCGATAGTTGTAACTATGGCTGCCGTTCTCGGTCAGTTGGATCGATGGAAATCCGGCCTTAGGCCGGCCATGTCAGAAACACGTGATCTTAAACGGTCGCCTGCGAAACCAACGACCGTCAAGCTCGATCGACCAGATGCGGAACCAGAAGTGCTCGTTCGTTTTAAGTCGCATGTGACCAAAAGCCAGATAGATCGGCTTGTTGCCCGAAACAACGACCGCATCGAAGACAAGCTGGAATTGGTACGCGGGCTTAAATCGATAGATGATCTCGACAATGCAGACCCTGAAGCAGTCGCCGCGGAATATCGAGCCTTGACCGAACTTGTCGAATACGCTCAGCCAAACTTCAGGATCGAAACCGACCTGCCCGAATTTCGGGAGGTCCGTACCGAACGTGATGCTCCGGTCAGCGGGCCGAACGACCCGCATTTTGCCGACCAGTGGGCACTGAATAACGACGGCACATCCGGCGGAAAGAAAGGTGCCCATATCGATGCACTTAAGGCGTGGGCAAAAACCAAGGGCAGCGAAGAAATAGTTATTGCGGTTTTGGATACGGGTGTTGACTACACCCATCCCGACCTTATCAACAATATGTGGGTCAGGCCGGACAATATCCCCCAATATTCTGATGCTCAGCTCGGCACTTTTAACGACCGATACGGTTTTGACGCAACATCAAACATTTCTGACCCGATGGATGACAACGGTCATGGTACGCACTGTGCGGGAGTGATCGGTGCCGAAGCCGATAATGAGATCGGTATTGCAGGTATCAATTGGAAAGCCAAGATAATGCCGTTAAAATTCCTCGGCCGCGGCGGATTCGGCACTACCAAGGACGCTATCGAAGCCATCAATTATGCCGTCGACCGCAAACAGAACGGCGTCAATGTCCGGATAATTAGCGCGAGCTGGGGATCAACCCAGTATTCCAAAGCACTCGAAGATGCAATTCGTGCGGCAGGTGAGCAAGGCATTCTTTTCGTCGCCGCTGCCGGAAATAGTTCGACGGATAACGATCGACGTAAACATTACCCTTCGAACTACGACCTTCCAAATGTCATCAGCGTTGCCGCCCTGGATAAGGGCGATCTCCTTGCATCATTCTCCAATTACGGCCCGAAAACGGTTCACGTTGCCGCTCCGGGAAAGGAGATAGTTTCGACATGGCTGAAGTCTTCGTATCGTGAAGCGTCGGGCACCTCAATGGCAACGCCCCACGTCGCCGGTATCGCCGCACTAATTCTTGCCGCAGAACCTGACCTTACTGTGGAACAACTCCGAAATCGCATCCTGCAGTCAATAGATCCTCTCGAGTCGCTAAACGGTAAGATAGTTTCCGGCGGCCGGTTGAATGCGGCTAAGGCTTTAGGCAATTAACACTTAACGTTTCGGAACATAGTACTCTACCAAATGGTTGACCGCGACAAGTTACATCTTGTCGCGGTCTTCTTATTTTCTGCCTGATTTTTCGTTATTTCTTAGATAACACATTGGTTACCAGTCGCTTCGCACCAAGATACGGCTAATTGGCACAGACATTGCCCTATGCTTTGGTAGGCAGTGGAACTACCATTGCGAAATTATTTTCAAGGGAGATGAATATGAACCGAATCAGCAGAATACTCGCAATCAGCGCTTTTTCATTGGCATTCTTGGCTTTGCCGAGCATTGCATCAGCGCAGTGGTTTCCAAATGGCGGCCCGTCTTATGGCGGTCAGAACCGTGATCTCAGAAACGTCGCACGGAATCTGAAAGATAGGAGTCGCGACTTTGAAAAGCGTGTTGACCAGCGAGTAGATAATCGCCGGGGAAACAATCGTGGGCCCATCAATGACGATCTCAAGCAACTCGCCGGCGATTTCCGTCGTGCCGCCGACCATTTCGAAGACAAATATGGCAACGGCCGAAACCTCAGCAATAGTCAGGACGCAGCACGTCGCCTTCTAGACTCTGCATCCAGGCTCGAAAACGCATTGCGATATTCACGTGTTCCGAATCTGAACAACCAGTGGAACTCAATGCGTCGTGACCTGAACATGGTCGCACAAACCTACGGCTATAACTACAACAACCGAAACCGCAATCAGCGGAACACCGGAAGCCGATTTCCAACCGGACGCTTCCCGTGGCCTTTCTAATTCACATTGAATTAAAACTTCTTTCGCCTGGGCCTGCTGGTCCAGGCATTTTTGTGAGTTCACGTTTAAGGGCTGAAATGAACTAGAATCAAAAGTAGAACTCAACAACTTCTATGCTCGGAAAACTATTTCTAGTATCCACACCGATCGGGAACTTGCGGGACATGACGCTTCGAGCGATCGAGACCCTCAAGGCCGTGGACATTGTCGCGTGTGAGGACACCCGTCATACGGGAAAATTGCTGAAAGCTTTCAACATCTCAAATAAGTTGATCAGCTATCATGACCGCAATGAAAACGATCGAGCCGACGAACTTGCCCAAATGCTGACAAATGGCAGATCGATCGCGGTTGTGTCGGACGCGGGCACACCAGGAATCAATGACCCGGGGTATCGCATCGTACTGAAAGCAATAGAAGTCGGGGCCGAAATTAGCGCTATACCTGGAGCATGTGCTTTTGTAGCGGCGGTCGCCGTTTCGGGTCTGCCTACGGATTCGATCTTCTTTGGCGGCTTTCTGCCATCAAGAAAAGGCGAGCGGCGGAAGCGATTGTTCACCCTAAAGGAAATCTCTTCCACTCTGGTCTTCTACGAATCGCCACATCGTTTGATCGGGTCACTCGGCGACTGTCTTGACGTCCTAGGCGACCGCAAGGCAGTTCTGGCACGCGAACTGACAAAACTTCACGAAGAGATCATTCGCGGTCAATTGTCGGAATTATGCAGGCAAGCCGTTCCTCCCCGCGGCGAATATGTCCTACTTATCGACCGGCCGGATGGGACCGAGATGCTGAGCGACGGCGGCAATCTTTCTGCCACCGTAAGCAAGTTTGAGGACGAAGGCTATGATCGAAAAACTGCATTAAAGCGCGCCGCCAAAGTCCACGGCCTTACTCGTTCCGAAGCTTATCGTCGATTTAACGACTTATAGTGAGCGATGGAAACATTCATGACTTGCTCTACTACTTCGAAACAAACAATATCACCTTTCGTTCCCTATCAATCTCTTTATTTAGTGACTTTATCGCTGCGTTAGCTCCGGCGGTAACTGCTTATCTACCGCAGGGCGCTGTTTGAGACCAGCCACTTTCCACATAGTCAGAAAGATCGTACGAGTTATCTTTTCCATTTTCTGGAAATCGATCTTGTCCGCATGGTCGCCCGGTTGATGATAGTCTTCGTGTACACCCGTGAACCAGAAAACGATCGGAATTCCATTTACGGCATAATGGAAATGGTCTGATCGGAAGAAGAAACGGTTCGTGTCCTTCGGGTCGTCGTATCTCAGGTTGTAATCGAGCTTTTCGTAACCCGCATTCGTCCCTTTCGTTACGGAACCGAGCGTCGAACTCATCATTTCCGAGCCGATCACATAAACCTCGTTCGGACCCGACAGATCTTTGTTCTTTTCATTTGTGTCGCCAGGCTTTCGGCTGCGGCCGATCATGTCAATATTAAGCTGTGCGACCACTTTCTTGATATCGACCGTCGGGAACTTATTGAAATATTCCGCCCCCCAAAGTCCTTTTTCTTCGCCTGCGTGCCATACAAAGAGAATTGACCGTTTCGGCCGTTCCTTCGACATTGCCAGTGCTTCGGCTATTGCGAGAACACCGACGGTTCCCGATCCGTCGTCATCGGCACCGTTCCAGATTTTGTCGTCGCCCGGTGCGTTGAAATTGGTTCCCACGTGATCATAATGAGCACCGACAGCGACCATTTCGTTCTTCAATACCGGATCGCTGCCTTCCCAGATCGCCACGACGTTCTGCGTGGTTTTCGTCTCTGCAATACTTCCCGCAGTTATCGACACCGTTCGATTGATCGGGAACGCTGTCGCCGAATCGCGGCCGGCCGATTGCCCTTCAAAGATCGCGTCGCCTACCTTTGTCGATACAAGCACGATAGGCATCGACAATGCGGCTCCAAAACGGGCCTCACGGAGCCCCTCGACATACATGCTCCCGCGAGCAAAGAAATTTCGTATCTGGCCCCACGAACTGGCCACTGCCGGCGACGCAACCAGAATGACTCCTGCCGCTCCGCTTTGTGACGCATATGTCACAGGGTCCGCCCAGTCGGTCCCTTTCACCCCAGTAAGATCAGCGTTGGCCACACCGGACGGCATGCGGGTGACCGTGGTCTGGTTTGGAAATCCATTGTCGTAAAGCACGACGATCTTTCCTTTCACATCAACGCCGCCGTATGCATCGATATTCTTCGTCTTCACCATCCAGCCGTGGCCCGCAAAGACCATCTCGCCATTTGCGGATCCATTACCATACATCCGGAAAAAATCGGAATTCAGGCCATAACTTTGGTCGCCAAGTCGAAGCGAGTTGTTAGCCGGACTAACGGACTCGACCTTCAAGTTCATTTTCTGAAAATACGTCCCATTGTCGCCCGCGGGCTTGAAGCCCCATCTCGAAAGCTTCATTTTTAGAAACTCGGCCGTTACATCGAGCCCCTGCGATGGCGTATCGCGGCCTGCCATTGCGTCTGATGCTATAAAATGCAGCCAATTACTGAGTTTGTCAGCTTTGATCGTCTCGGCGATCTTTTTCTCAGCCGGTGTGATACTGAACGTTGTCTGTGCGAACGCAGCGGACGGCGCGAGCAAACTAATTGCGAAAAGGAAGGATAATAGATATTTTTTCATCGGATTTTTTAGTTTCTGAAATCTGTGGACCAAAAAGTAGTACGCAGATCTCCCGGAAATCGTTTCAGGTCAGGAACCCACGATCGCGATCTTGTTTTTGTCGGCTAGTTTCAGCATTTCTTGGCGGTCGAAGATCAGAGTCTTGTCCGCCGTCACGGAAAGGCAGGTCGCTCCAGCGTCTATCATTGTCTTGATCGTTGGAACGCCGACAACAGGGACGTCAAAACGCATATCCTGATCGGGCTTGGCTACCTTAACTACCGTCAGTTTTCCATTCGCCAGTTCTCCGGCACGCTTTATAGTAGCGTCAGTGCCTTCCATTGCCTCGACAGCGACGCAGGCCTTCGCTCGGACGACGATCGTCTGCCCAAGGTCAAGCCGGGCGATCTCAGACGCCACGTGAAGACCGTACTCTATGTTCTCCGCCTCGATAACGGACGGTTTGCGGGCTGAAATGGTTCCTTTCGGTGCCAGATGGTCCGGAATAAAATAAGTGGAATCGATAAGCTCGATTCCCTCTTTCGCCATCTCGTTTGCAACACCGCCGATCAGGGAATCAGTGTTGCGTTTCGGCAGGTTCCATAGCATCTTTAGCATGCGCACATCCGGCAACGCTCCAGAAAATATTTGAACATGCTTCACCTGACCAGCCATTATCACCTTGCCGACTCCCTCTCTTTTAAAAAACTCGATCATCTTGCCGAGCTGGCCTATACTAACCCAGACGACTTTTTCAGCCACCTCATCTATACGGGGATCGGTCTCCTCACTGATCGCGACCACAGCAACTGCCACGCCAGCACGCTTCGCTCCCGCGACAACCAAAAAGGGAAACTGTCCGTTTCCTGCGATCAAGCCGAAATTCATAGAAATGATTCACATTATGAGCCTGAAATAATTTTAATCTAGATACGGTCGCGTAGAAATCGCGATCCATAATGAACCGCGTTCGTTACGATGCGGGACAGCAGGACCACTATTCGCTAAATGGCTGGGTCTCGCCAGGCTTGCGAAGCATCTTGTTTACTTCGTCGAGGTGCGTCTCTTCGAGCAGGATCATCTCCCGGGCATACTCTTCAAGCGTGACATTGTTGCCGTCGACGAGCTTCAAAAGATCGTAATATGCAGCCAGCGTCGTGGATTCCTGCTCGTGGCTTTCGCGAAGTATATCGCCGATGTCGTGCTTGTGTGTCTCAAGCAGCGTACCGATCTTTAGGCTCGGATGCGCGCCGAGCATCGTGACAAACTCACCGGCACGTTTGGCATGAGCCAGGCTCTCAGTTGCATTGCTGTCAAGCCAAGAAACTATGGGAATCCGATTGTATCCAAATACCATCAACGCATAATGCGTGTACCGCACTACGCCCGACAACTCTAACTCCATGATCCGATTAAGGATCTCGACGGCGCTTTGTTTAATGGGTTCATTCATAATCGTGACTCCGCTTGTACTCGTTCCTTCTGAGCCGAAAATAGTCCAACCATGCGTTCAGCATCCGATCGCTTTCCGTATGGGATCGGCACGCGACACGAGGAAATAACGTCTCGGACACCGGCACCTGTCCCGCCTACAGCAGTCCGTGCAACGGTTCTTACTTCCAACAATTCCATTTGATTCGGTTTGCCTTCGGAGATTGTCATTGTCCTAGCATCATGAAACCTGTTGTAGCGCCAGTCTCCGTAATTCCAATTATGCCAGGTACCGCTCGTGTTTATGCCCGTTAGGGTAATTGTTACCTCTCCGTTTCCAGCCATGAAAATAGAATACTTTGAACGCTGGATCAGCCAAACAATTATACAGATCCCAACAAAGCCGCAGCCGAAGATAAGAATCAGGAATGCGGCGCCGATCATGTACCGGTCCCATGGCACGATCCGGAGTGCGCCGAAAATTGGGATGATCGCCAACGCGATTATTGTAAGTGCGAGAAAGACAAATATGCAGGTTCTGGATTGCTTCATCAGCTTACGCCAATGACGCCCTTCGTAATTGCCAAACCTCCGCCATTCTTCCGGCGTGTATCGCCAATTGGCTAGAACCTCTGCCGATGTCGAAGGCTGCATCATTTTGTTTGCACAGCTATTCCGCCTGTTCGCGCGCGTGATATGAGCTGCGCGTGAGGGGGGAAGATTCGACGTGTTTAAACCCCATGTCGTGACCGATCCGCTTCCATTCTGCAAACTCCTCGGGTGTGACGTATCGTTCGACCGGCAGACGTTTTTCATATGGCTGCAGATATTGGCCGATGGTCATAATGTCGCAAGATACCTTTCGTAGATCACGCATCAGGTCAACCACTTCTTCGAAAGTCTCACCTAGGCCGGCCATGATTCCGCTCTTCGTCTTCATTGTCGGTTGGTAGGCATCTCGCCAATCCGCGGAGCGCTCAAGCAATTTGAGCGTTTGCTCGTATTTTGCGTCGGGGCGCACGCGACGATAAAGTCGGGCAATCGTCTCAGTATTGTGATTTAGAACGTTGGGGCGTGCGGTCAGCACGTTATTCAAGGCTTGTTCGTCACCGTTGAAGTCGGGAATCAAAACTTCGACTTTGCAATCGGGATTCAATTCGCGGACCTTTAAGATCGTCTCGGCCCAGTGCATAGAACCGCCATCCGTAAGATCGTCGCGATTGACCGACGTGATAACTGCGTGTTTCAGATCTAAGTGCTTGACCGCTTCGGCAACGTGGGTCGGCTCCAACGGATCGAGGTCCATCGGTTTGCCTTTGTTGACAGCACAAAAGCCGCAATGTCTCGTACATGTATCGCCGCCAAGCATAAATGTTGCGGTCTTATCGGTCCAACACTCAAAAATGTTCGGGCACTTGGCTTCCTGACATACGGTATGGAGACCGAGCCCATCGATCAGCTCGAGCACGGCATTCTGGTTCTTCGGATCGCCGAGCTTGATCTTCAGCCAATCCGGCTTTTTGATTCGTTCATGCCTTTTGCGGTTCAAAAACTTAGTAACTAAAACTTGTTCTTCGATCATAAAACGCTAAGGGTGGGCACTTTGGCCGATCAATACAAACGGTCAAAAGCGTGTCCACCCAGAAATCTTACCACTTCGCCGCCGTAACTACGCAGTCGCGCCGTCTGCAGTCGAAAGCCGCGAACTCACCGCTTCCCAATTGATGTTTGCAAAGAATGCCTCAATATACTTCGGACGTTCGGCAGGAGCGTAATCCTTAATAAATGCATGTTCCCAGACATCCATTATTAAGATAGGTTTGTACCCGGCGACATTCCCGGTCTCGTGGAGGTTGATCCAGTGATTCGATAGCGCTCCATTCGACGGGTCTTGATACGTTGCTGCCCATCCCACGCCCCGCATCTTGCCCGTGTTGATGAAATCGGCCTTCCACACTTCATAACTGCCGAAACTTCCAATTGAAGCCTTGCCGAAAGCTGAATCTTTGTTCGGGTCGCCGGTACCGTGCTTCATCATATTCTCAAAATAATATTCGTGAAGTACCATGCCGTTGTATTCAAACCCAAACCGACGTTTCATCTCGCTGTAGGCAGCCGTCTTTGTTGCGTCCAGCTCACCGTCCTTGATTAATTCAGCGATCTTCTCGTTAAGGGTATTCGTGTTGGTAACGTAGCCTTCGTACAATTTGAAGTGCATCGCCAGCGTTTCGTTGGAAATACCCGTCAGATCGTTAAGGTCAAAAGATTTAGCTTTGTAAGTAGTATTCAAACCCATTGTGTTTTCTCCTTTCGAAACCTATCCTGGAAACCTAATTATAACAGATTATCGAATTGTCAAAAATCCGGCTGTAACGGCTTAATCAATGGGCCTCGGGCCTGCGTCAATTCCATCAACGCTTGCTTGGCGGACCACCCTAATGTGGAGGTCGTCGATCGGCCTGATCTGGCACGAAAGCCGCGTGTGTTCATTAAGGTCTGTTTTGGTCGCAAGGACCAATCTTTCGGGTTCCTCAATCTCCCCGGGATCGCCCGACAAGACCTCGACCCGGCACGTCGTGCACTTTGCGTTCCCGCCGCAGCGGTGCAGAATATCCACTCCGTTGTCTTCCAGGCAAAGAACCAGTTTCTTTCCTTCATCGCATGCAAAAGCGACCTTTCCATTTGCAGTTTCAGCCGTAATTGTTGGCATTAAGTCATCTCTCCATTGAACAGTTAAATATTGTGTTGTCTCTCGAATTTCGCATAACTAGACTGCGAACGCAAACCTGCCGTCGCCCGCTATCGCCCCATATATCTCACTTCTTCGAGGTAAAGCCCGGACGGCGGAGCCGTATACTTAGCCGGAACGTTCGATTCAAATTTCAGAAGCCGGTCAAAGGCATCGAACGTCATATTGCCCCGACCGACCTCCGCGAGCATACCGACAATGCGGCGGACCATCTTCAGCAAAAAATGGGATGCTCCGATGCGAAAAAAGATAAGGTCGCCCTCGATGAAGACGTGGGCGAGTTCAACGTTGACTATCGTGGATTGCTTTTTTCCCTCTTCTGTCTCGCAGAACGAAGAAAAATCGTGTTTGCCGACCAGAAGTTTTGCGGCCTCGGCCATAGCTTTGGCATCCAGATCGTCCTTAACCCACCAAACCAGGCTCTTCGCAAAGGCATCTCGCCGCCGCGAAATTTTGTAGATATACTGACGGTAGACCGCGTCGTGACGTGCGTGAAAATCGTCCGGAGCATTTGTTACCTTCAAGATATTTATGTCATGGGGCAACAGGTCATTAAACCCCTGCTGGATCTGCCGCGGCGTTACGTTCGCCTGCAATTCGGGTACTTTTAGGTGTGCGATCTGATGCAGAGCATGTACTCCCGCATCGGTGCGGCCGGCCCCGAACAGCTCAAACTTTGATTCAAATAGCTCGCGGGCCGCTGCCTGAAGCTCACCCTGGATCGACTTAGCATTATGCTCGATCTGCCACCCGCGGTAACGGGTGCCTTCGTATTCGATCTCAAGCTTCCAGGTTGGCATTATTCTGACCCGATCGCCACTTTTTCCCGAGACTGATTGATCGCAACATAGACGACCTCAGCTTCGGTAACTTTGACCTTTTGCCCCTGTTTCCCAAATCGCTCGGCCTCCACGACCACGTGGATTGTTATCGAGGTGCGTCCGACCTTCACAGTCTCTGCATAGAAACTAACAAGGTCGCCCATAAACACGGGTTCGTGGAAGATCACTTCCTTCATCGCAACCGTAACGAAGCGTTCATGTCGCGTATGACGCACCGCTTCGACTCCGCCGGCGACGTCGATGTAGCTTAGTATGATTCCACCGAAAACGGTTCCGTGAGCATTTGTGTCACGAGGCATCATCGTCAGTCGGATCGCCGCGTTACGTTCTTCCTTCTCGTCTTCCGACATTTGGTTCTCCGAAATTTCCATTAATTAGCCTGTAAAGCTAAGCGTTAACCAGGGCGAGCTGCCGCAAGGTCCATTCTCGGACCGACTCACGAAGTTCACTTAAATGCCGATCGAAAAAATGCCCGCAATCTTCAAAAATAACTAATTCTGCATCGGTCTCCTTAGCGACCTTCTCATACAATGCTCGTAAATTGTCTTCCGCGCCAAATTCATCGCTATCGCCGTGGACGAATAGTATAGGTTTACGGGCATTGACTAAGAATTCAAAGTCACGGTATTTGTCGACCGGTGTTCCAATGCTGATCAGGCGCTTGACGCGATTATCAGCAATTCCGACTTCCATACCGGTCCGCGACCCGAAAGAAAAACCCGCCAAAGTGATATCGTCGCCTGGATAATCGTGATCGAGAAAATCGATCGCTGTCCTAACGTCCTCGATACCGCCCGCTGTCTCTGTGTGAACTCCCGTTGAGCCACCTACACTTCGAAAGTTGAATCGCAAGGTAGTTAAACCGGCATCCACAAGCCCTGCAGCTGCACGAAACACCACTTTGTTATGCATTGTTCCGCCTCCCAGAGGATGCGGGTGACAGACCAACCCCACCCCGATGCGATCCTCGTCGGGGTCTTTCAGAATCGCCTCAAGCTTGCCGTGGGGGGCTGGTACAAATAGATTGCCCTTCGGATACATAATGAATCTTTGATTCTAGATTCTGAAATGCGAAATATCAACAGATCCGCATCGGCCGCTGGTTCTTCCATCAGTCCGAATTAGATTTTTAGCTCGATTTCGTGATACTTTTTGGATTTAATTTGCTCTTATAATGAGTACATTGCGGTGATAATTAATGGAAGAAAACCTCGAAAACCGTTCCGATCTTTCAGCGGAGCCACGTCACGCCGAAACGATTGCCCCGAAGCAAACATGGAAGCAGTATCTGGAAACCGAAGAAGCCACCCGAATGGTCTATTTAGTCTTTGCATTTCTGGCGATCGCGATGGTGATGGGTTTTCTCCAAACGCGGACTGCAGCCATTTGCTGCGGCGATTGGGATGGCTATTATCACATCCGTTGGAGCCAGCTTCTTTGGGAAAGCCTTTCGAGCGGAGGTTGGCTCCCGACATTCGAATGGTTACCGCTTACAGTACTTAATCCGGCAAGCTACAACGACCATCACTTTCTATTCCATTTGCTGCAAATACCATTTCTATGGTTCTTCGAGCCGGTAATGGCTGCAAAAGTTTCGACGATCGTTTTCTCGACGCTTGCAATATTCTCGGTCTACTGGTTACTGCACCACTACCGAGTTGGTTATCCGTTGGTCTGGCTCGGAGCGATATTGACCTGCGCGAACATGTTCTATTACCGCATGAACATGGCGAAGGCACCGCCGTTGACCATTATCATCACCATAGCCGGCATCTATCTTCTTTTCGAGCGAAAATACGTCTTGCTTTTGCCATTAATGTTCGCCTTTGTCTGGACATACAGTTTGTTTCCACTATTATGGATCGCCGCTGTCATCTGGGTCGTCATCATCGCCTGGAATGAACGGACTTTTGAATGGCAGCCGCTGGCATATACAACCGCCGGGATGGTCCTCGGCAACATAATCAATCCGTATTTCCCCAACAATATCACTCTCTTCATCGAGCACTTCGTAACCAAGTTCAAGGTCGGGAGCGATTTTGCAGTTGCCGTCGGTGGCGAATGGTATCCATATTCCGGAATGGAACTGTTGACGCATTTCCCGGTCGCCCTCGTCGCGATGCTCGTCGGCTATATCCTGTTTATGCCCAAAAACGGGAAGTTGCCGGAGAAGGCAACCTTCTTTCTGATTTTCGTTTCGATACTACTGGCGGCTCAGTTTCGGTCAAAGCGTTTTGCTGAATATTTCCCGCCGTTCGCCGTGCTCTTTGCGGCATTTAGCTGGCAGGCGTTTATGACCAGACCAGTTGCTCAGCTTCCGGAAGATTTTAAACGCGAGATCGAGCCCTATCTTGACGCCATGAAGACAGCATCCGAGAATTTCAGAGCAACGATCCAGCAGGCAGCGGCCTGGACGTTAGGCATTATTCTTATCGTCATCTTTATGATCAACATGGTCGGGCTTCAGTGGATGGGCATTGAGTACGGAGGACTTATCCGGACTATCGGCGGCAACGAATCCGATGAGCGATATCGCCGTTCGATGGCATGGGCTACTTCACCAGGTCCGGATGGACGCGAGAACATTCCGGCCGGAGAACGTGTCTTTAACGCAAACTGGGACGATTTCCCGAAGCTTTTCTTTCTAAACACAAATAATTCATATGTTTACGGACTTGACCCGAACTACCTTTATTCCGAAAATCCAGAACTTTACAAGCTTCTGACAGAGATCACATCCGGGCAAACTACGGAGGCCGGTCCCCTCATTCGTGAGCGCTTTGGGGCAAACTATGTCTTTGTTGATGCAAAAGAAAATGAACAAATGATCGCGAAGCTACTTGAAAGCGGTTGGGGGGATATCGTTTACGAAGACGATGACGCGCGAATTCTCAAGATCCGTGCAATCAAGGGCGAAACTACCGTGATCGAGAATGCCCCGGAGACGGATGAGGAAAAACGCCTCCTCGATGAGGAGGAACATAATGCGAATGCAAATGCCGATGGAAATAGCGAATTTGGCGAGTCCGAGGTGAACTGAATGACCGGTACTTCTCTCTATAATTTAAGCAGAGGATTTCGTCTTGTGATTCTCGTGCTCGGGCTAATAGCCGTCGGATGTGGTCCGAACCCCAGGATCATGAACTCAGCCGCAGAGCAAAGCGAGACAAGACAGTTAGCAACGCCCGTTCCTCCGTCATTCGAAGGCGATATTGAGGCGATGCGGACCGCCGACTTCGATTTTATTTATGTTTTTCGGCGTAAGGACGGCGGCATGATGGACGGCGACGACCGCGTTTTTGTAAACGAGAATACGCCGCTTGAAACAAACCGCCGGAAGATCTCCGATGAGGGAAAGGCGATCATTTTAGGTTCGAATTTTAAATTTCCGCCAGAGATCATGCAGAAACTAACCGACCGCTTCGCATTTACTGATTATTCAAGTTCCGAAAAAACCAGTTCGAACGCAAACGTGAACGCGTCGGCGAACGGTCGATAGCGGCGAACTGGTGTTCTTGCTAATATCATTTTATGGACGTTCCCGAGGGTAAAAAGCCGATTACGGTAGATGAGATCGAGTTCGAGGCAACGGGACCGATGAAGGTCATTCTCGATTCGGAATCCTTCTCGATCCCGGTCATTTTTCGTTCAATTCTCATCGTCCTGCTGTTTTTGCTCGGCGCTGGAATCGTCATCGTCCTTGTCTCGTCGCTGGGATATTTGTTCTTCTTCCTGGTCCTTGCCACTTTGCTTGCATACTTCATCGCCCCACTAGTCGGCCTTATTCGAAAGCCATTTGAGAAGCGTAACCTAGAACGATTTATGCCTCGTTCTTTAGCGATCGCCCTCTCATATTTGATCGTATTTACCGTGCTCGGTGTTGGTATCGCGAATATTGCTCCAAAGGTGGCTGATCAGGGTAAAGAGTTCGGATCAAGCCTGCCTGCGTATGCCACGACCGTTCGGCAGACACTGAACGATATGAACCGCAGATTTGACCGCTTGCGGGTGCCTGAAGAACTGCAGACGAAGGTCAATGAGCAGATCATGTTCTCCAGTCAGCGGATCACTGAAGGCTTCGGAAATTTTGTAATTAATTCCGTCACATACCTTCCCTGGTTAATAATCGTTCCGGTATTGTCGTTCTTTTTTCTGAAGGATGCCAACCTGATTCGTTTGACTATCTTACGAATGTTTCCGGCCGGGCGGTGGCGGATAAGAGCAGAAGCTGTCGTTCAGGACATCAATTTGACTCTTGCGGCCTATACCCGGGCACAGCTATTGTCGTGTTTGCTTATTGGGATTATCTGCACGATCGGCTTTTCGGTGATCGGCCTGCGATATGCCCTTCTACTAGGTCTTTTGGCGGGAATTTTAGAATTTGTGCCGTTACTTGGACCATTGACGATCGGCGTCATAGCGACAGCGACGGCGGCATTTGGACAATATCCGACAAGGGCAATTTACGTGGTCATATTCCTCGGTATCCTGCGTATCTTTCATGACTACGTTTCATATCCACGTATCGTTCGCGGCGGAATACATCTCCATCCGCTTCTGATCATAATCGCTATTCTTGCAGGCGAACAGGTTGCCGGCATACCGGGAGTATTCCTTGCCATACCCGTCGTTGCCGTACTTACGGTGATCTATCGCCACGTCCTGGAGCATCACGGGAAGACGCGGCTATTGGATGGCCTTCGCGACGAACCGGAAGTTGAGGAAACAGCTTAAATGTCGTTCCTCACCTGGATCATACTTTTCTTTTTTATCTTTCTCGGCCTGTCGATATTGGTATACGTTCTGGTCGTGAAGGCATTTTATTGGGGCAACAAAAAAGAACCGCCGACCAACAGAAAGCGATGATCAAGCAGCAACGCCGTTTGCAATAAGCGTCGGATAGACACCGCTCCAACAGGCCATGCACGACGAATCAGGGTCGAAGCCGATCGCGTCCAACATTCCTTCAAGTGACAAATACCCAAGGCTGTCCGCCTCAATGTAGCGGCACACCTCTTCGACCGACATCTGGGCCGCAATGAGCTCTGCCTTTCGCGGCGTGTCCACACCGTAATAACAGGGACTGATAGTTGGCGGACAGGATACCCTTACGTGAACTTCTTTTGCACCGGATTCGCGGACCATCTGTACGATCTTTTTCGACGTCGTCCCTCGGACTATCGAATCATCCACCAGCACCACGCGACGGCCATTTATCAGGTCACGAATTGGATTAAGTTTAAGGCGAACTCCAAACGAGCGGATCGACTGCGACGGCTCGATGAACGTACGTCCAACGTAATGGTTACGGATTATTGCTTGGCGGTAATTAATGCCTGATTCGGCGGCGAAACCGATAGACGCTGCGACACCGGAATCTGGTACCGGCACAACGAGATCGGCTTCGACGGGGTGTTCAATGGCTAGACGTTTTCCCATTTTGTGACGCGACTCGTTGACCGAACGCCCGAAAATCGTCGAATCGGGACGCGAGAAATAAACGTGTTCGAAGGTGCAGACCGAACGCGGCTTTGGCTCAAATGGCTTCGACGAGCGAAGGCCCGCATCATCAATGACGATCATCTCGCCCGGCTCGACCTCACGAATGTATTCGGCGTCGATCAGGTCGAACGCACACGTTTCTGACGCCACGCACCAAGCGTCTTTCAACTTACCCAGAACCAGCGGCCGAAATCCCCTCGGATCGCGAACGGCCATCAATGACGTTGGAGTAAGGAAAAGAAGTGAAAACGCTCCCTCCGTTTCCTTCAGTACGGCTTCGATCGCCTCTGTCGCATTTCTGGCTTGTGTTCTGGCAATTCCGTGCAGCAGAGTCTCAGTATCGGACGTTGAAGAAAAGATCGCCCCGGCTCGCTCGAGCTCGACCCGCTTCCTACTGGCGAATGGAAGATTACCATTGTGACATACCGCGATCTGACCGTGCTGACACGTCACGGCAAACGGTTGGACTTCTTTTATTGTATTGCGGCCGGCGGTGGAATACCGCGTGTGACCGATGGCGGAACGTCCCTTTAGCTTGTTAAGAACATCCTCCGTCAACACGTCTGCGACAAGGCCCTGCGAACGAAACTGATGAAGGTCTTCGCCATCGCTGGAGACGATACCGCACGCCTCCTGCCCGCGATGCTGCACCGCAAATAGCCCGAGCTGCGTAAGCGTTGCGGCCTCCGAGTGGCCGAAAACACCGAAAATGCCGCATTCTTCCCTGAATTTGTCCGAAGTGACGTCCATTGCTAATTTAATTTAATCACACAGAAAGCGTGAAACACAGTGGCCGGCGGAAACTTCCGGCCGGCCACATATATTCCTCAGATATTCACCGTTAATTGGCGGGCACGATTCGCCCGCGGCATTCGCCGAGCCCGATGCGGCGGAAGCCTTCGCGTTCGCAGAAGCCTTTCATGATTATCTCGTCGCCGTCTTCGAGGAATCTTCGCTGTTCGCCGTTTGGCAATTCTATAGGTTCGGTGCCTCGCCAGGTCATTTCCAGCAGGCAGCCGCGTTCGTCCTTTTCCTTGCCGCTTACTGTACCGGACGCCATCAGGTCGCCGGTTTGTAGGTTGCAGCCGTTCGAGGCGTGGTGGGTCAGCATCTGGCCGATCGTCCAATAAAGGTCTTTCGTGTTCGAACGCGAGAATTTGAACGGCTCGATGTTCTCGGCACGCATCTTTTCGGTTTGAATATAAACTTCTAGATTGATATCAAGCCCGCCGAACTTCTGATTCTGCTCGCTGTTCAAATAATCGAGCGGCTGCGGATCGTCAGCGGCGCGTTCGAAAGCAGGCGTGCGAAACGGTGCAAGTGCCTCCATCGTAACAACATACGGCGAGATGGTCGTCGCAAAGCTCTTCGCCAAGAACGGCCCGAGCGGCTGATATTCCCACGCCTGTATATCTCTCGCCGACCAATCGTTCACCAAACACACGCCGAAAATATGCTTCTCGGCATCGGCTATCGGGATCGGGATGCCCAATTCATTCCCTTGCCCGACGAAAAACCCGAGTTCCATCTCGTAATCGAGGCTATTTGCCGGAATAAAGACCGGCGGAGCCCCGGCGTCGCTGCGATTCTGCCCGTGCGGCCGCTTCACGCCCGTCCCCGAAACAACAATGCTCGAAGCCCGCCCGTGATACCCGATCGGAATATATTTAAAATTCGGCAACAACGGATTGTCAGGACGGAACATCGATCCGACATTCGTCGCATGATAGATCGAGCAGTAGAAGTCGGTGTAGTCTTCGATATCAAAAACTGGCTCAGAAAAAAGTGCGGATGAGAGTGGGACTAGATGTCTTTCAACTATCCGTCGCGTTTCGGCTGAAGCGTTTTCACTTAGAAGCTCGACGAACCGACGGCGGATGGCAGATCGTTCCGGCATACCGCCGAGGACGTCAATCTCATTGAGTGAGGATCGATTGAGCCAAGAGGATTCGAGTCCGTCAAATAACCCAGCTTTCACACAACCTGCTGTTAGGAGCAACTGATCGCCAATTACAACCGCGATTTCCCAATCGTGCAAACAAAAAGGTAAATTCTGTAACGGAAAGTCCGTATTCGGGTCGTTGGCGGATTCGACCCAGCTTCTCAGACTCGGGTCGTGCGTTTCGTTGATTTCGTATGTCATAAACTACAGCAGTCCCATCGCGCGGAGGTCCTCGACAGGTTCGTCAAACGAGCAGGAACCGAATGAGTGCATGCCACGCATTCGCAGTAGGCGAAGGTGGCCGGTGGTGAGGAAATACTCGCTCCGCCATGCGACGCCGGCTTCGCTAAACGAGAAGACTTCTTCGAATTCTTCTTCCATCAGTTCTTCGAGCAGCGAAGGCCGAAAGCTTTCGCGGGCAAATGCCGTCATTAAAAGTGTATTGAGAAAGCCGTGCATCGTCCCCTGCGGTGCATCAGGGGCGTACGTAAGCGGCTTAAAGCACTTGATGGGATGATGGAGCCCCGCGGTCGCCTTAAAGGGCACATTGGCCGCCATACAGGTCCTAACAAAACGGATGATCTCTCGCGAGGAAGGAAAATCGTCATTCGTCACACCGCCCGTGCGTATTTTGGCGTATTGCCCCGCTAAAGCTAACGTCGTAACCAAATCAACAAACGATTCGCCGGTCGATATCTCGAAATAGGCACGTACGTCTTCCTGCAAAACTGCAACCGTATTCTCAATTTTTGACAGCGTATTTGCTTTAACTTCCATAACGTCAACGATCACGCCGCCAGAGTTTTCACGATTAAAATCAGTAACCTGGCGGATAGTCTCGTTAATGTCTTCGCCGGCCAAAACGCTCAGCCGCCACGGATCGCTCCCTTCGTGTGTCACGAAGTCTTTTGCACACGACAGAAATTCGTCGAGCCGCGATACAGGCAGTATAAATCGCCCTAACATCCAACCATAATTACTGTTGCGATAGGTCGCGTAGTTAAGCACTGCCTCCTGCATCGACACCTGCGACGGCGGAAAAAGCCCCGCGTAATCGATGATTTCGGATAACAGGACCTTAACTGATTCGACTGGTTGGGATGCTTCGGCCTGAGCGTTCATATCCTGATCTTGCTGTAACTTATCCAATCTCAAAATGATAATGTTTCTACGCTTCTTTTACAAACCATAACCAAAACGCAGCCGACGGCTTGTCTCTGTACAAAACATCGGTTATCTTTTCATTCGAATCCGGCTATTCCGGTCTGACAATGCGAGTTTTGGGTATTGATCCGGGAAGCGAAACACTCGGTTGGGGAGTCGTCGAAGGATCGGGAATGAAATATTCGCCGGTCGATTTCGGTACGGTTCGATCCGATCGAAAACTCGCTTTTTCCAATCGGCTTAAGGGTATTTTCGAAAGCGTTTCGGGGATTATTGATCGCTTTGAACCTGATGCCGTCGCGGTAGAAGATACCTTTTATGCCGCAAACGTCAAGGTTGCAATGAAGCTGGGGCAGGTTCGCGGAGTGATCCTCCTCCTCGCAGAACTTCGCGGGCTGCCCATCGGCGAATACGCACCTCGGCTGATCAAGCAGACCGTAGTCGGATACGGCAGTGCTGAAAAACACCAGGTTGGTGAAATGGTTAAGCTGCTCCTTAGGCTTAAGGAGGTCCCCAAACCGCACGATGCGGCTGACGCCCTCGCAATAGCCATTTGCCATTTTCACCATGCCGGATCACTCGACAAAATTAAAAAAATGCAGCGTTAGTTTGGTATGAAGATATCTCTTTTCCTCGCTATCGCCGTGTGCTTTGTCCTTCAGGCAGACGCACAGAAGCGAAAACCGTCAACCTCCTCACGCCCCGCGGCAGCACGATCCGTGGAGATCGGCAAGAGTGCAATGGTCCTCGATGAAACTCTCTCGGTTCTTCGCGACCGACCGAGCCTTCATGCCAATGCGATCCAGCGAATGCGACGCGGCCGGATTGTTAAGATCCTCGGCGTTGCCCAGGCCGACGGCGTAACCTTCTACCGCATTGCCGCGCCGCCGTCTAGCACCGGTTGGGTACAAGCAGATGCAGTGTTCGGAAAGTTTCGCCCTGGGGACGAGGAACGAATGGCAAGGCTCGTGCAAGCACAGAATGGATTTGAACAGCTCGAAACCGCGAATCATTTTCTGTCGATCTACACAAAGTCGTCGTGGCGTCCGCCAATACTTCTGCTGTATGGCGATCTTGTCGAGGTTGCCGCCGCCAAACTATCAAAGGATGCTAACTCCCTTCTGAAACGGCCTGAGATGGCAGCTTCGGCGGCACCGATGCATAGCTATTATCTAAATTTCATCAGGCTGGATCGCTATCGCAGGCTTGGCATCAGGTTTCATTTCAATACGACGACTCGCCAATATCATTATGATGGCGCAAGCTGGCTCGAGATCGTAGAGAAGTTCCCCTTATCTAATGAGGCTATTGAAGCAGCTAAGCGGTTGGAGTCGATGAGGGCCAACTTGGCAAAAGGTTCGGTCTTTTAAAGTCCTGTCGCGATCCGGGCCGCGACACGAGCATTGTTTTCTAGCAGCGCGATATTCGCCTCGAGTGTACGTCCCTTACTCCGGGATGACAGCTGTGCAAGGAGAAACGGCGTAAGCTCTTTGCCGCTCACATTGTGTTCTGCGGCCGACCTTAGCGCTACGGCAAGAAGCTGTTCAATTTCATCCTTGCCGATCTCGTATTTCTCAGGCACCGGCACTGCGACCAATATCGCATTCCGCAAACCCATATCATTTCGGGCCTCCGCTATTCTGATCACGTCACGGGCTGACTCGACCCGTTCATCTACCGCGAGGCCGCTACTTCGCGAATAGAAAGCGGGGAATTCGTCGCATTGCCATCCAAGAACGGTGATCCCATAAGTTTCAAGCCATTCACGTGTTGCCGGCAGATCAAGGATGATCTTCGCTCCTGAGCACACGACTACGATCGGCGTAATCGCAAGCTCAGGCAGATCGGCAGAAACGTCATTCGCGTTTCCGCGATGCACGCCGCCTATTCCCCCGGTCGCAAAAACGCGCAATCCCGCCCGGTGAGCAAAGAAAGCGGTAGTGGCTACCGTCGTCGCGCAATCTAACTTGCGTGCCGCTGCAACTGGGATATCGCGACGCGAGATCTTCCGTATATCCTTTCCGCTCGCAAGGCGTTCGAACTGTTCGTCGTTCAGGCCGACATGCACATCACCGCCGAAGATCGCGATCGTCGCCGGCACGGCACCGACATCGCGAACGATACGTTCAAGCTTATAGGCTGTTTCTAGATTCTGCGGATGCGGTAGGCCGTGAGCGATCACGGTAGATTCGAGTGCGACGAGGGGCTTGTCGAAATGAACGGCGCCCGACACCTCGTCGCTTAAAGTTATTCTCATCGAGTGTAAGTTTGGTCCCCTCCAGCCTATTTAACGAACTTACCGATACGATCGAATCGAGGGTGTGTAAGACACCCGGCCATACTACCGTTAGAGGAGCCGCGGTCGCAGGACCAGTAGACGAACATAGCCCGGCCGATTACCAACTCACGAGGGACAAAGCCCCAGACGCGACCGTCTTCACTGTCGTCCCGGGCGTCGCCGAGCACGAAGAAATTATCAGCGGGCACGATCATTTCCTTTCCCTCGACGCCGAATTCGTATCCGCGACGCGAAACGTTCTGTCCGGTTCGAACAGCCGACATCGTTGCCTCGCTATAATAGACCGTCCACTTCGCGTTAGGGTCACGTTCTTCGAATTCCGTTGTCTGAAGCGCCGAGATATTGTTTGGAGCATCACCGATCAATCGATTTTCAGCTAACGGCTCGTCGTTGATATATATCTTATTGTTTCGAAACTCGACCTTTTCCCCCGGAAGTCCAATAACCCGCTTTACATAATTGATCTGATACGGTTGAAGCGAAGCATTGCCCGGACCACGGTTCCGGTCGCGGTCGGGCCGAACGCGGTTACCAGGATACTTGAACACAATGATGTCGCCGCGCTCTATGTCGCGCATTGGCAAGAACGGCAACGGATTACCGCCCGGCGAAAAAATGAACTTGTTTACGAGCAGATAATCGCCTACAAGGATCGTGTTCTGCATTGAACCGGTCGGAACTGTAACCGCCTGCAGGATAAACGTCATTCCGAACAATGCCGTTACGAGTGTTACAGTGAACGATTCGAGGTACTCACGAAAGACCGATTTCGGCGGGCCCAAAGACTTTTTTTCTTTGAACTCTTTCACGTCCTGCTTTTCGGATTCTTCTGTCGCCATATGTTCTAAATCTTAACCGCCATTCTCTGTTGAGACTGCTACTGCTATGTTAACGAATAAGGCTAGGGCTATTTCCGCGGCTGCCATTTCGGCGGCTTTTATAGAACGCCCAGTGCCGGCCGCTTTGCCAGTCCCCCATTTCACCTCGACATAAAAAGTCCGATCGTGCGGTTGGCCCTCGGATTTCGTTACCGAATATATCGGCGCACTAGCACCCGATGCCTGAAGCCTTTCTTGCAAGAGCGATTTGAAGTCCAACGAACCGGCCGGAGTTGCCCTCCGGATTCGGTCAGCGAAAACGCGTTCGATAGCATTGCAAGCGGAAATATAGCCTGAATCCAGAAAAATCGCTGCAATGACAGCTTCGAGCGTTCCAGCCAATATCGCCTGCTTGTTTCTTCCACCTGTTCGCTCTTCGCCCCGACCAATCCGCAGGTAGTCGCCCAAACCAATCGAATCTGCTATTTCGGCAAGCGTCGTTGTGCTGACGAGCCGATGCTTCATAAGCGTCAGGTCACCCTCTGACATACTCGGATTCATTCTAAATAACTTTTCGGCGATGACTAGCCCGACTACTGAATCGCCCACGAATTCCATCCGCTCATTGTCGTCGGGCTGCTCGATCCCGTTTGCCGAATCTCCGCGGTTCTCGTGTGACCATGATGTATGCGTCAGAGCCTGTTCGAGCAGCTCCGGCGAAGAGAAACGGTGGCCAAGAAGTTTTTCGAGTTTATCGGCTGGCATCGGTCTAAACTTCAAGTTTAGGTTGAAATAAAAAAAAAAGAAAGCCGGATGTCATTTCAACTGACATCCGGCATCGATTTTTAGACTTGCTTTGGAATTACTCGGACTAGGGACGGGAAACCGAACCAGTAGTATTAGTTGACGGCGTTTCCGTTTCCTTTGCGTCGTTAACCGGATCGACGTCGGTCGTCGGATTCGGCATCGGCTTTGAAGTCGCCGTCGCTAGGTATTTATCAAGACCGGTATCGGTCGGTCCAAATCGAACGTTATAAAGCCCTTTCAGCGTTGAGTATAAGCCGTCACGATATGCCTTAGAAGCCGCGTCGTTCTTTGTGACGCTGTATGCCCGTGCATAGGCGTCAATAGCTCGTTCGGCGTAACCCTTCAAAAGAGCTTCTTTAGCGAGGATCTCTTTATCCTTAGCCACTCGACCTTCTTCATCTTCGATCGTTCGCAGTTGTTCGATCAAAACCTTAAGTTCATCGACGATCTTCGTTACGTCTTCGTAGTAATAACCACCGATCGTTTCGTAAACTAGAGGGTTCGCTTTCTGGACGCCCGGAAGACTCGTCAGCTTAAAATATTCTTCGATACCGGCTTTCTTATTTACCTGTGCCCAGTACTTGATATAAGCCTTCGAATAGATCAAGCTGCCCACTACATCTTCACGTTTGCCCTGGAACTGAAAGACACCAAATTCTCCATTGGGCTTCGTCGACTTAACGCCGTTCTGCAGTTTGGCGAGAGCCATGTCCGCAAAGCGGAGGGAATCGCTGTTATATTTGAAATTCTTCTTTGGGGGAGCTGACTCAAGAAGTCCGATCTGACCAAGAGGAATGATCACATTGAGAAGTCTCTCGTCATTCGGATATTTCGAAGCAAACTCATTTCCCGCGGCATAAGCTGCGTCCCAGTTACTCGCCTTAATAGCGTCATCGTAACGAACCAGAATTGCAGAGCTCTCGACGCGAACTTTTTCATCCGCGACCTGCTTTTCCCATGCCGGGATCTGCGGTTTGAGCCAATCAACGAAATCCTTCGTTATTTCGCAAGCACCGTACTTTTCGAGGTATTGTTTTCCGGACTCGATCGCAATCGGCAAGGTTTTAACAGTGCCATAGTTTTCACGGATCTTGGCGTCGAGGGCACCAAAACCATCGTAATCTTCACAAGGATTCTGAGCGAATCCAACCGTTGAGCCAACTGCGAGAAACAGCGCAAGAAAGGCTCCCATTCCTGCAAATCTAAAAATCTTCTTCATCAAAACACTTCCTCCAAACTTGTTAGTTCGATCAAAATTCTGTAATCACGATGCTTTGACAGTCGTCATCGGCATGCGTCTATTCGGATGTAGGGCTGTTAAAAAACGTTGCAAAATTTTAGGGCCAGAATCTCCGCTCACTTCTTCGGGCTGCATTCATCGTAAACATAGTGAAGCAACAATAATCCCGTAGAATTAAACGGTCTGTCAAGCGAATTCGTTAGAGTTATTGCTAGGCGTAATCGCGCAAATTGACGAACGCTTTCCGATCGCCTCAAAAATTAACCCGAAGTGATGCGCAACGGTACTGTTCTCATCATTTATAAATGCAACGAACATACGACTGTCTCAATTCTTGACAACGCGTGGGCGGGACGGCGTAACCTTTTTGGTGGGTGTCGTTTTCACCGCCGGTTTAGAACTAGGCTTCTTGTCCGATTTTGGGCTTGGTTTTGCCGCTGGTTTTGCAGACGCTTTCGCAGCTGACTTTGACACGGGCTTTGTCACAGGTTTCGCGGTCGATTTTGCGGCGGGCTTTGTCGCAGGCTTCGCCGTTGGCTTAGCGCTCGATTTCGCTGTCGGCTTGGCGACGGTGGCGGCCGGATTTTTCGCGGTGGCTTTATCGTAACTGATGATGACCGGCGGAAAGACTGGGTTTGCCTGCGCAGTCCGGACTACCGGCTTACCTGACGACTGAGGTGAATTTACCGGACGCTGTGACGCGGTCGTGACAACACGCCCTTCCTCGATAGCTATCTCTGTAGCCGGAGTGTCGATATCGTCATCTTCATCGTCGATTTCGGCTGCGGCGAACGCGGATTCCATCCTCGGACGATCGTTATTTTGTTTCAGGGCAAGATACCTTACCCGGTCCCGTTCGATCTGGGGCGCAAGTTCCCTGTATATCTGGCTTGCAATATTGGCGGCTATTCTTCCTCGTTCACTTTCACCTCGAGTGATAACAACGACCGCATATTTCGGGTCTTCTATAGGAGCGACTGAAGCAAAAAGCCCGACCCACGATCCCCTGCCGATACATGATCCGGTTTTTCCTGCCACACCGAGCGATTGATCCATTCCACGTCGTGCCGTGCCGTATTCAGCAGCACCGATCATTCCCGGGATCACTCCGCGAAGTTCTCTGTCAAGATCTAACGAATCTTTACGATAAATCGGCTTGTATCCGGCGGGCTCCGTTCGTTCGCGTCGAAACTGCGGAACGATCCGTTTGCCGCCATTAGATATAGCCGTGACCATTACGGCCAGCTGAAGTGGCGTCACCTCAAAATCGTCTGCGTGTGAATAAATGCGCGGATTATTGTTGCCATACGGAAGCCTGCCCGGCGTCTCACCGTCGGCATTGATGCCGGTCTTTTGCCCCAAGCCAAGCTGCTTCGCATAATCGATCATCTTCTCCGTACCCATCTTGACACCAACCCGTTGAAAATAGGGATTGTTTGAATGAGCCAGCGCGTCATTGAGGTCGAGTCGCGATGACTCGCCCGTGATATTGCCTTGCGGATCTATAAGATTCTCACTGATTCCCGCTACGCCGGTCACTAGCTTGATCGTCGAACACGGTTTGAATCCATGCTTGATAGCCCAATCCTGATTGACCATTGTGACAACTCGGCCGGTCTTCGCTTCCATGACCACGACGGTGCCGGCACGATTTCCAAGCGCGTTGACGGCGACCTCTCTCACCTTTAGATCCTCGCCGGTCGTGATATCTTTCGCTATATTTACTGCGGTTTCAGACTTCAGGCCGTTCTCAAACGCGATCTTCCGGGCACGGGCTTCGCGGGCGGCCTGTTCACGCCTACGCTGTTCGGCCAATACGGCTTGGCGACGGGCCTCTTCTTTCTTTTTTCGTTCGGCTTCGGCTCGTCGCTGAGCTGCTGTCTGGCGCGGAACAGCCTTCTTTTGGGTGTTGCTCTTTGCCGAAGGCTTCGCCTGCGTTTTCTTTGCATCCCTTTTTACTGCATTGGTCTTCTTAGCTGTAGGCTTGGCGGCTATAGGCTTTGAAGCCGGTTTCTTTTTCGTCTGGGCTACCGTCGAAGGGACGAGCACCGAGAGGAGCAAAATAACAAGTGCGAGCGTAAGCAAACGGTTTTTGGGATGCATAAACGTCATGAAACACCTCAGGCGAGCAATATAAGTTGTTGTAAGTATTAGAGGAGACGAAAACCCCGCTAGACAGAATAATGTTATGATTGCGGAGCTTTGCGAAATTGCTAAACAAAAAGATAACATTCAATACAATTGAACGCAAGCTTCTTTTAAGCGCTTGCATAATTACTACCGCTCAATGAATTTTTTCAGAACATTTCGCGGTCGTTTACTGTTGATACTGACCTTGATGCTAGTAGCGTCTGTCGGCGTGCAGTATTACCTAAACCTTCTGACCCAACAGGAGAACATAGAACTCCGCGACGAGCAGAACCGTTCGCTGGTTTCAGCGTTCGCAGTTGCTTTCTACAGCCTTACCGGCAGCGACCGGCTTCGTGACCTAATTGAACAGCCGGGCCAGACCTTTTTAGATGATGCTGCTAAGGCCCGTGTTCTGGACATCATTATCATCGACAACGAATGGCAGATTTCAGACAGTCTAGATCCGGATTATCTCCCGGTTGCCGGCCCGGATGAAGAGATAATATATAAAAATTTATCGGAACTGACTGACCTTCCGCCACTAATCGAAGGAAGCCGGATCGGTAATGATCTGGACAGATTTCCCAATCGCCGAACGACCGAGAATAAAGACGCCGACGATGAGGCACACGTCGTACCGATCGAAACGAGCAAAGGCCGCTGGTATGCGATGGTGTTGATGCGTAATGACCGAAACGAAGCAGCAGCCCGGGCAGCGCAGCCTCTGGTAGTAACCCTACTAGTACTTTCGATAGCCGCATTTGTCACCTTCATTCTGGTTTGGCGGTTCACACGCCCGATCGCAAATCTATCCGATGCTGCTCGCCGCGTCGCAGAGGGTGACCTGAACGTACGGGTTCCTGACGAGCGTCGGCGTGACGAAATGGGTCGCTTGGCCGAACGTTTCAATGAGATGGCCGCTGAACTTGGAAAATCAAAACATTTGGAAGAGCAGCTTCAGCAGGCGGAGAAAAGCGCGGTCGTTGGACGTCTTGGATCAGCGATCGCACACGAGATCCGTAATCCCCTCAATTATATTAACCTCACCCTCGACCATCTTCGGTCCAAGTTCGCTCCTACCGATGGAGAGAAGCAAAGGACATTTAATAAACTCATCGCACAGGTTAAAGACGAAGTCGGCCGGATCGATCAACAAATTTCCGATTTTCTTAATTATTCGCGGCCGGCGAGCGTTAACCTGCGGCCGGTCGATGCGCGACAGGTTGTTGAAGATTCACTTCGAATAGTCGAGGGCCATGCCGAAGAAAATCATATAAAGATCGCTGTAGTTGAATACGAAGATGTTCCGCAGATGATGGGTGACCCGGAGTTTCTCCGGTCGGTCTTTAATAACCTATTCATCAATGCCGTTCAGTCCATGGGCGCTAACGGTGGGAACCTAACAGTAAAGATAGGTTCTGAAGAAAATTTCGTGCGCATCGAAATCGTAGATACCGGCAACGGCATTTCGGAAGTGAATTTGCAGAAGATCTTTGAGCCATATTTTTCAACAAAAGAAACGGGTACCGGTCTAGGACTCGCGATAGTGCAAAAGATTGTAGAGAGTCACGGAGGTATGATAGAAGTCAGTTCAGAGGAGAACAACGGCACAACATTTACCGTGCGCTTGCCGATAGAAGCAATCAACGGCCGCAATATGAATACGTAACGGTCGGTAATTAGATGAAAATATTGTCGAAGGAGTTCTTTCCTAAGGCTTACAAGAAGATCGTAGATGACGCAGTATTAGGAAATGCCGCTCAGGTCGCCTTCTATTTCACATTTGCGCTTTTCCCGCTCTTGCTTTTCCTAATGACCCTGTTCGGGATCATTTTGAACGACCGCGACGACCTAAAGCAAGAACTCTTCACCTTATTAGCGCAGGTTATGCCTGCCTCGGCGTTCGACCTCGTAAAGAACACACTTAACGAAGTCACCGCCAACTCAGGTGGCGGTAAGTTGACGATCGGCATATTGATAACATTATGGTCAGCATCCGCCGGCGTCGATACGATACGGAACGCCTTGAATGGCGTATATAACTTGGAAGAACGGCGCTCCTGGTTGAAGGCACGCGGCACATCACTGATCCTTACTTTAACTCTCGGGGTGCTTATTCTGATCGCTCTTGCTTTGGTTGTTTACGGCTCTCAGCTGATCGCAATGGTCATGCCGGTAGAAATTCCGTTGATCCTCGAAGTTCTGGAGTATCTTCTTCTGCTCGGTGTGCTCTTATTAGCCTTCGCCCTGATATATAATTTTGCACCAAACCACGAGCCTTTTGAATGGAAATGGATCACGCCGGGAACTTTGATCGCAGTAGTCCTCTGGATATTATTTTCGATCGCCTTTAGGATTTATCTAAGCTACTTCGACACGTATGCAGCGACCTATGGTTCACTGGGAGCTGTCATCATACTGTTGCTGTGGTTATATATCACCGCCCTGGTAATCCTGATAGGAGGCGCAGTAAATGCAATTCTTGATGAAGCATCCGGCGTCAAAAAGGAGGCTTACGATGCGAAGCAAACAGCAGACGAAAAGTCTGGGGACAGCAAAGAATCGAAGACTTAGCAGGCATTGATAGAAAATTATGGCAAGAAAATCAATTTTGGTCGTCGATGACGAAAAGAATCAACGGGAAATTTTAGAGACGATCCTTTCCGGTGAGGGATACGATGTGACGACCGCGAGTTCCGGCGAAGCGGCGATGAAGTTCGTCGAATCGCGCAGGTTTGACCTTGTCCTGACCGACCTTAAGATGACCGGCATGTCCGGCCTCGATCTGCTCAAAGAGCTGACGAACTATGATAGGTCCATAATTGTCATCTTGCTGACCGCCCACGGGTCGGTCGACTCGGCCGTAGACGCATTGCGTCTGGGGGCCTTCGATTATCTGCAGAAACCATACGATAGCGAGAAGCTTCTCGAAACCGTTGACCGAGCCCTCATGAAGCTTTCCGCCCTCGACACCGAGATCGTTTCTGTTTCACCCGAAATGGACAAGGTCAAACGGCTGATCCTGAAGATCGCTAAATCGAATTCCACTGTTTTGATCCGTGGTGAGAGCGGTACCGGCAAGGAATTGATCGCCCGCTCGATGCACAAGAACAGCCTGCGGACGAATGAGCCATTCCAGGCAGTCAATTGTGCTGCGATAAATGAGAATCTTTTGGAATCTGAACTTTTCGGCCACGAAAAAGGTTCGTTTACCGGAGCCGTAGCCGAAAAAAAGGGCCTTTTTGAGATCGCGAACGATGGGACGCTGTTCCTCGATGAGATAGGTGAACTTGACATCGCCCTCCAAGCAAAACTGCTTCGAGCATTACAAGAAAGAGAGATCCGACGTGTAGGTGGCGTAAAAGAGATACCCGTTGACGTTCGGGTTCTCGCTGCGACGAACCGCGACCTGCTAAAGATGACCGAGGAAAAGCGTTTTCGCGAAGATCTTTACTATCGCCTTAACGTACTGTCAATCGAAATTCCGCCTCTTCGTGAACGGCGATCGGATATACCGGTTTTGATCGAATTCTTTGTTAAGAAGCACACACGCGGAACCGATCGAAAGATCGAGATCGAGTCGGCTGCGAGAAAACTGCTGATTGATTACCACTACCCCGGCAACGTTCGCCAACTAGAATCCGCAATCGAACGTGCGATTCTGCTCTGCGAAGAAGATACGATTTCGATCGACGACCTGCCGCCCGAGATGAAGCAGGCGGGCGGAATAGTCCCAGTCGGCGGCGATGTTGACTTCAAGCTTCCGGCCGAAGGTGTCAACTTCGAAGATGTTGAGCGCAGCTTGATAATGCAGGCGATGGATCGAACAGATAATAACATCACAAAGTCCGCCAAACTCCTCGGCCTCACGTTTCGCACACTTCAATACCGTCTCGAGAAATTTGGATTCAAGAAGGATGAGGACGATGGGGTTGTGGGGTGACCAACAAACTTGGCGAGTTGGACATTGGAATTTATAGTGAATAATGAATGACCATATTTAAGTCTCAACAAGAAGTGGACTCCTTTTTGACCGAGGTCGGGGATCTTGTAATTGATGGAGATGTGCAGTTTAGTTGTGATGTCAAAATCCAAGGAACGATCGAAGTATGGAATATAAATGGGCAGGAAATAATGGCAAAAAGCATAACTGCCAAAGACATTACTGCGTTTAGCATCGACTGCGAAACCATTGACGCGCAAGACGTGATTGCATTCCGAATAGGTTGCGAACTGGTTCTCCGCGCGAACGACATAAAGGCTGGGAATATAATTACTAGTGCACTTTTCGCCAGAAACGTTGTCGTCGATACACTTCTTGCTGACGAAATCGTCGCACACGAAATCGTTTATGATGCAGTAGTAGTAGGATTTCAGTCGTTTAAGTGTCGGTCAATAGTCGGTCAAAGAAAAAATGCTGTACATCTCTGTCTTGATGGGGATGTTGAAGTATTATAATCAGAAGCGCAACCGGAAAATGGGGCGGATTTCAGCAGATATATAGGATTTGGTTAATGAACTAACTTCAGTCCGATTATGGAATGGTTTTCGACACTTTCACTGGCCCTCGGTACCGCATGGACGAGTGGCATCAATCTTTATGCGACCGTGTCCGTACTCGGACTTCTTCAGCGATTCGGCGGAATGACGTTACCCGGCGGGCTCGACGTATTAGACAACTGGTGGATAATCGGGATCGCGGGCGGACTCTATATCGTTGAGTTTTTTGCCGATAAGATCCCTTATCTTGACAGCTTGTGGGACGTCGTTCACACGTTTATCCGTGTTCCGGCGGGAGCGGTCGTCGCCTATGCGACAGTTTCAGACATGGACCCATCTATTGTGATTCCCGCAACACTCATCGGCGGCGGTTTTGCGTTTGCGTCACACGGCACCAAGGCCGCCGCCCGTGCCGCGGCTAATCTTTCCCCGGAACCGTTCTCAAATTCTATTCTCTCGCTCGTCGAAGACGTGATCGCAATTGGCGGAACTTTTTTAGCCGTCTTTGCTCCGGTCCTGATCGCGATAGTGCTTGTAGTATTCACATTCCTCTTCCTATGGTTCTTGCCTCGAATACTTAGAGCGGTAACACGAATGTTCAAGGCCGTTCGGGCATTCTTTCGCGGCGATGGCCTGAAAGCTGTTGCACTCAAGGCTGGATCGGGTCAAAAAGGCTAAAGTAATATTCAATGGAAAGAGTATTTCAAGTACTGGCACTCCTGCTCGCCGGAACCGCTGCTTATTTTTTATGGATCGGCAATCACGATTGGGCATTCATCACGGCTGTTCTCGGCTCGGTCTCATACTTTTTGAGCGTGCGATTTCAAGTAAAGGCCCGAAATCTGATCCGCGAATCTGCGATCGAGGCTGAAATGGATGCAGCTGAGCGGGCCGAGGCCGAACTCGACCGCGAAGAAAACATCGAAGCTACAGGCAGATAGTCCTCAGATCTATTTCAAGTTCCAATTTGATGGCAAAGATAGTCCTTGCAACGTTTGGTTCGCTCGGCGATCTTCATCCCAAGATCGCTCTCGGGATAGAGCTTAGACGCCGTGGGCACGATGTGACCATTGCCGCGATGGAGTTCTATCGCGAAAAATTGGGCCAGATCGGACTCGGCTTTTCACCCATGGCGCCGCATCTAGACCCCGAGGACAAGGCACTCGCGAAAGTAATGATGGATAACCATAAGGGTTCCGAAACCGTTCTTCGCGATCTCATAATGCCGAGTTTGCCGCAAATGTTTGACGACATAACAGCCGCGATCGACGGCGCCGACCTGCTCATCTCCGGCGAGGTGACGTATGCGGTCAAGTCGGTTGTCGAAAAGACCGGCATCCGCTGGGTGTCTACCAGTCTGTCGCCGATATCGTTTCTTTCGCCTTACGATCCGCCTGTTCCACCGATAGCCCCGTGGTTCGAAGGTCTTCGCTTTCTTGGACCGACTTTTCATCGTTTGGCTTTCTCCATGGCGCGACGACAAACTCGGGCGTGGCTCGCTGACTATCGTAAGTTTAGACGCGGCCTTGGCCTAAGCGAGGATCACGACCCAATATTCGATGGCAAATTCTCAGACCTCCTGCACCTCGTAATGTTCTCGAAAGTCCTCGGCCGGCCGCAGCCTGATTGGCCGCCGTCCGCCATCCAGACCGGATTCTGCTTTTATGATGGCCAGGACGACAACGGAATGATGCCCGAAGGCTTAGAAGCATTTCTCGACGAGGGCAAACCGCCGATAATCTTTACACTCGGTTCGGCCGCGGTCTTAGACCCGCGTGATTTTTTTGACGAGAGCATTAAGGCAGCGGGGTCGCTCGGCCGACGTGCCGTACTTTTGTATGGGATCTTCAATGAACCGCCCGCGGGTCTAAACGATGATATCGTTGGTTTCGAGTATGCTCCGTTTTCTGAGATCTTTCCGCGCGCTGCGTGTGTTGTCCACCAGGCCGGGGTCGGCACGACCGGTCAGGTTTTACGGGCCGGCGTTCCGCATCTGATCATGCCATACAGCCATGACCAACCCGACAATGCCGCCCGCTGCAGGCGCTCGGGCGTTGCCGAGATCGTCACGCGCGACATCTATAATGCTGCGACGGCGGCGGCTATGCTCGAAAAGATACTTGACGATCCTCGCTACGCGACAAAGGCTGCCGAAGTTGGTCATACCGTTCAAGCAGAAGGCGGTACGTCCGCTGCGTGCGATACCATCGAAGCGGTTTTAAACCCTAACGCAAAACAGCTAATATAAGCCTTTGGACTGAAAGCCTGTGAACAAACTAGATCAACTTTTGCAACAAAATAAGGAATGGGTGAAGAAAATCCGCGAAGACGACCCGCATTTCTTCGAAAAACTCGCCCAACTCCAGACGCCGGAATACCTCTGGATCGGCTGCTCTGATAGCCGGATAACGCCTGCGACGAGTCTCGGCATGTTGCCGGGTCAGATGTTTGTCCACAGAAACATCGCAAATCTGGTGATCTATTCGGACATGAATTGCCTATCAGTGATCCAGTTCGCGGTTGACGTGTTGAAAGTGAAGCACATCATCGTCTGCGGCCACTACGGTTGCGGCGGAGTTAAGGCCGCCATGGACGATTCACGGCTTGGTCTGATCGATAACTGGCTTCGTCACATTCAAGACCTAATGCAGAAACATCGCGTCGAACTGGATGCGAACGAAGGATACGACGCAAAATTGGACAAACTGTGTGAGATAAATGTCATCGAACAGGTCATTAACGTCGGTGAAACGACGATTCTTCGGACTGCCTGGGAAAACGATCAAGAAGTGACGGTCCATGGATGGATCTATACGATCGCTGACGGCATTTATCGCGAGCTAGCTGTTTCAACGGCGAATTTGGCAGAACTACACGACTTACGCCAAGCCACCTTTCGCGGGTTGAACGATATCGGTAATTTTAAATGAAGTTTATCTTTAACCCCTTCAGATCGGCGGCTCTCTGCATGATGATCGCTTTTGCGAGTTTTGCCCTAATGGCCCAGGATCTTCCAGGGACGCCTGAGCCCGCGGCTCAAACACCTGTGGCGGCTGACACGATCGATTCCATTCTCAAGGTTGCGAATCAGTCTGAATTTGATTCAATAGCCCGAACCTATCATCAGAACACTCCCTATTCATTGCCACACGCAATGTTCGCGATCGACCGCCGCGATGGAAACAAGGTCTATTACATAAACTCACGCCGGTTTCGATTTCATAAGGACTTTCTATACGCTACCTATCTTGTCCCGTTGGGCACGGATGTTTACGAGTCGGTATATATAACCGAAGATCGGCGATTCATCGTGGGTTCCGTCGCCTGGCAGAGGACGGTCGAAAAGTGGACATGGGAAATATGGGAAGGCGACCAGGCGACCGCCGAACACCTAAAGGCGGCACATGAAGCGCTAAACAAGAGCTTTTTTCAGCCGCTGGCATATAAGCCGAATTCTTCGCGTCAAGAAGAGGTCTCTGCTGCTTCAGGCATTCCGCGGATCTTGCAAAGCGAGATCAATAAAAATCAGGAATATCTTGCGTTGAACCCGGGCCGAGCCGTAGGCCGCATTCACATTATCGACAAGCTTGACGACACTGTAGAGATCGGCGACAACGAGATAGTTGTATTAAAGGAACTCCCGATGTCGCTGCCTCCGGTACGGGGAATAATCGTTGCCAAAGCCTCGTCACCGCTCTCTCATGTGAATGTCCTGGCAAAGGGTTGGGGCATCCCAAATGTTTACATCAAAGACGCCGATAAACTCTTTCGAGACAAACATACATTTGTTTGGGAGCTCGAGGCAACACTTACGGACTATAAATTTCATGAGGTTGACGCCAGCCGATTACGAACCGAGTTCGTCTCGCCCGGCCAGCAAATTCCGCCTGTCGACCTGAGCGTAACTAGACTAACATCTCTTGCAGAAATGAGGAAGACGGACAGCATTGCTTTCGGTGCCAAGGCGGCCAACCTCGGTGAGATCCTGAATGCAAAGATACCCGACATCGCGGTGCCCGACGGTTTCTCGATACCTTTCTACTGGTACGACCGGTTTATAAAGGATAATGGCCTCGACAAAAGGGGCGAGGTCATGATGGATGAGTACGACTTCATCCACAATCCACGCTATCGCCGCCAGAAGCTAGAGCAGTTCAGAAACGCAATCCAGAAAGGCAAATTCAACCCACAGCTGCAGCGTGATATGTTGGTCCGATGGCGTGACCAACTCGGCTATGCTCCGGTTTTCATAAGAAGTTCCTCGAACGCTGAGGACCTTCCGAATTTTTCAGGTGCGGGGCTTTATTCGACCGCCGCAAATGTTCGGACCGGACCGGCATTTATCGAAGGCGTGAAAAAGGTGTGGGCTTCGCTATGGAAAATGGAAGCGTTTGATGCACGTGTCCGAAACTACGTGAGTCAAGAGGATGTGTATATGTCGGCTCTCGTCCAGGTCGGTGTCGATATGCAGAAAGGCGGCGTTTTGATCACCAAGGACCCCTTCGCGATCACCGCCGAAGAAGAAGCGATCTATATGAGCGTGGTTTGCGGGCATAACTCCAACGTCGTCAATAACAAAGGCATACCCGAACAGATCCTTTATCGCCCCGGCCCGGACCTCATCTCGGTAAAATCACTTTCGGATCAGGTCAATTCGCTTCGTTTCGCTGCGGGCGGTGACCTTCGCCAAACAAACGATAAATGCGCCGGGCCGAACGGCAGAGTGATGACGGATGAAGACGTACGCAGGGTGTCAAAAGCTGCGATAGCCATCCGCGATGCTTTTGGTGACGCGACTCAAGATATAGAATGGGGAATAATGAATGGGCGTCTGTACATTTTTCAGGCGCGGCCGTATCTTGATTCGATCAAGCCGTTTGAAAACTAGGACTTTGCTTTGGGATCTATTTCTATGAAACGACTACTTTTGATCACAGCAGCATGTTTTGCTGCCGGCTGTTCGACAGCCGCCACCTCTGACCCCGTCGCGCAGAACTCGAATGTCGTCAACGAACCGATGCGCACTGAGCGAATGCGTTCGACTATAGAGCATACGACCGAAAACCAACCTTCGGTAACGCCGCCAACTTCGGGCCCGGGTGGAGGGAAATGGTCCGCAAGCGGCGACCCGATAGACACAGCTAAATTTGACATTGCGATTGCTGCCGCAGAGAAAAATCTTAAGGCAAAGCCAGCTGATGCGGCAGCCAAATCGGCCGCCGTCGAAGCCTATTTCGAACGCGGATTTGCATTGACCGAAGCTCGCCAATACGCATCTGCGCTCGGCGATTATCGTCGTGCGCTCAAGATCGATCCGGGCCATGCCGAGTCGCTCAAATGGGAAAAACAGATCATCGGCATCTACGAGATGCTTAAGAAAGATTACCCGAAACCAGGCGAAGAGCCGCCTCCGCTCCCGTTCAAGTCAGAGCCGGCCAAGACGTAGGGCTGGGGGCCGGAGCAAATGCGATGGGACGTTCTAACCGGACCGTTTTGCACTGAAAACTGACCGGTTGGCATCCTGACCGGACCGTACTATATATTAAACTTACCGAATCATATTTGTAGAATTTAGACGCTTATTAACCAAGATATTTTATGGCACTTTCAGCAAATGAAATGAGAAAAGGCATGGTGATCCTTCACGAGGGGACACCCGTCAAGGTTATGGAATTTCACCACCACACGCCCGGCAATCTCCGGGCGATGGTTCAGGCTCGGCTGCGCAATCTGCTGACCGGAAACTCCTTTGAGTATCGCTTTCGTTCCAATGACACGCTCGAGAGAATTACACTCGATCAGCAGAAGATGGAATATCTGTATTCCGATGGATCCCACCATCACTTCATGAACCAGGAGAACTACGAGCAGGTCTCATTGACGGACGACGAACTGCTCGACGCCGCTCAGTGGCTGATGCCCGGGCTTATCATCGAGGTTGAGTTTTATGACGGCACACCGATCGGCGTCACGCTTCCGGCTACGATGGATCTGACGGTTACAAGGACCGATCCGCAATTGAAAGGGGCGACGGCGTCCAATTCAAATAAACCGGCGACACTCGAAAACGGCGTTACCGTCTCTGTGCCACCGTTCATTGCGGAAGGCGAAAAGATCCGTGTGAACCCGGCCGAAGCGAAATATATGGAACGGGTAAAATAAAATGACGTTGCCTGCGGGCGGCGACTAAATCGATTTGAATGTAGAATGGGCCTTGGCCTCAATTGTGACGATTGGGCTAAGGCCCATTTACCTGGGCTGCGTGTCGGAGTTTCAGCGCGAGACCTTTTCCGTAACCGATGTATTTCGTTTATTCGTTCCTCTACACCATTGCATTTCTGTTGATGCTGCCGCTATTTCTTTTACGGCGGCAAAAGTATGCTTCGGGGTTCGCGGAACGTCTCGGCAACTATCCGCCGTTCACCGATGACGGGCGAAAGGTCATCTGGCTCCATTGCGTATCCGTCGGCGAGGCGAACGCCGCCCGGCCGCTGGTCGAGGCTCTCGCCGGAGAATTCCCCGGTCACCGCCTCATCATTTCGACAACCACCAAGACCGGTCAGGATCTGGCGAAGCGGATCTTCGCCGGCAAGGCGGACGCCGTTTTCTATTTCCCTTTCGACTGGAAATTTTCGGTCACGCGGGCGTTGAATCATTTCAAACCTTCGTTTGCCCTTCTTATGGAAACCGAGATCTGGCCGCGGTTCATTCACGAAGCAAATCGTTCCGGGGCAAAAGTGGCGATAGTCAACGGCCGCCTGTCGCATCGGTCGCACGGCCGATACTCAAAGCTCGCCGCCTTCATGAGAATGGTCCTGGCGGACGTCGACATTGCGCTTATGCAAGGTAGTTCCGATGCGAATCGGGTCATATCGCTTGGTTTAGCTGCCGCGAAAGCGAAGGTGACCGGCAATATGAAATTCGACGTCGCCGATGACCCGCGTGATGTCGACATCGACGACGAACTAAGCTCTCGTTTCGCCTTAGACGACGGTCGCCCCGTCATCGTCGCCGCAAGCACGCACGACCCCGAGGAGCGATGGGTCCTCGATGCATTTTGCTCGATCCTCGCCGGTGACGCCCTCGTCAGACCGAGGCTTGTCATCGCACCGCGTCACCCTGAAAGATTTGGCGACGTGGCAAAGCTCATCCGCGATTTCCGCGACCACGACGCTTGTGAATTCAAGCGATGCAAGTTCGCCCGCCGGAGCAGTGAACCGAGCGAGGAGGATGCTGCCGCCGATATCATTCTGCTCGACAGCATCGGCGAGCTCCGGGCACTTTATCGACTGACTCAGATCGCATTCGTCGGCGGCTCGCTTATCCCACACGGCGGGCAGAGTATCCTCGAGCCCGCGGCCGCCGGCAACGCTATCATAACGGGCCCACATACATTCAACTTCACTGACGCGGTCAATGTTTTCCTCGGCAATAATGCCCTCATTCAGCTCCCCGAACGCCGACATGAGGCGATCCCAGATGAGTTGTTCGACCATTTTTCCGATCTCCTTGAAGATGATGAGGAACAAGCCAACCTTGCCCGAAACGCCCGAGCAGTGATGGAGGCCAATCGTGGAGCGACGGCAAACACCGTCGAGGAGATACGCGTCCTCCTCCGCTCATGATCTATATCTTTTACCTATTTGCGGCCATTCTCGTGTGGTTCAGCTTAAGGTCGTTCCGCGGCGGGTTCGCATACCTGAGGTATTTCCGTGACGAACTGACGAAGCCGCGGTCAGATTGGGAGCCGATGGTTTCGATCATCGCGCCATGTAAAGGCGTTGATGAAGGAATGCTTGCGAACTTCGATGCGTTGAGAGGTCAGGATCTGCCGGATTACGAGATCATTTTTGTGGTCGACGACCCGGCCGACCCGGCATCGGACATCATCCGAACTTTGAGGGAACGATCGGAACGCCAGATCAAATTAGTCGTTGCTCCAAAGGCCGTCGGGTCTAGCCAAAAGGTCAAGAACCTTCGCGAGGGAGTTCTGCATGCTGACGAAAAGAGCGAGGTTTTCGTCTTTGTTGATTCGGACGCGCGGCCTTCGCCGAGATGGCTTCGAGGCTTGATCGCACCGCTTCGCGACGAAGGCGTCGGAGCTGCGACCGGCTATCGCTGGTTCCTTTCCGAGAAGCCGACGTTTGCGAGTGAACTTCGCTCGGTTTGGAATGCCTCAATCGCCTCCTCGCTCGGTCCAAATACCCAGTCGAATTTCTGTTGGGGCGGTTCGATGACTATCCGCCGGGACACTTTTCAACGCCTAAACATCCGCGAGCGTTGGAATGGAACTTTGTCGGATGATTTCACGGTCACTCGAGTCATGAATGAAGCGGGACTTGAGATCAAATTCGTTCCCCAAGCGCTTACGGCATCTATCGAAAGCTGCACCTTTCGCGAACTCGCCGAGTTCACGACCCGGCAAATGAAGATCTCGCGGGTCTATTCGCCAAAGCTCTGGGTCATGTCTTTCATCGGGTCGGGGCTTTTTTGTGGCGTGTTGTCGGCAGCGTTTCTGATCACCGTTTTGAGCTCTTCGAATACGCTTGCAGTTTGGGTCTCGATCGCGACGATGTTGGCGGTTACCGTATTATCAGTTGGTAAAGCGTGGATGCGTCTGAAGGCGGTGAAGCTCGTTATGCCGCAACGCGCCGATGCCCTTCGGCGGCAATCGTTCACGCAATGGACGCTTTGGCTGCTCACGCCTGCCATCTTTTTTTTGAATTGCACTTCGGCACTGTTTTCGAGGACGATCAACTGGCGCGGAACGAGGTATGAAATGATCTCATCGACCGAAACGACGATCGACAAAAAGAATCAGCCGCATCGCCGATAGTTAATGATATGATTGCCGAACGAATCGATAAGGTCTATATTTGACTCGAGTTTAAGCCTAGATGATCAAAAATTTCCTGGACAGCGACGAGGAAGCGAGACCCGATGAAACGCCATCGCCGGATAAGCCGGCGGGCCGTTTCTCCTCCATTTTGAGCATCACCGACGATGTGACGCCGATCGGTGCACAGCCGTCCGGAGCGTCGCCAAGCGACGAACCGCTTCCCTCGCCGCCCGCTTTTTTGCCTCCGACTGAACCGGTCGTCGAACCGCCGCCCGAGAAACCAAGGATCGTGAGAGCCGAATACACGCCGCCGACGGCCGACGAATCCGTCCGGATGAGCGGCCTGGCATGGTCCGCCGGAATCATGCTTTTCGGTTCGATCGTCTTTATGCTGATCCTTGGCTGGTTTGCGGACCTGCTTTTCGGCTCTTCGCCGTGGGGCATCGTCATCGGAATGGTCATTGGCGCAATCATCGGTTTCGTCCAGATATTTCGCATCAATGCCGAGATACTTCGCACACCGAAGACACAGCCATCGATGAACATCCTTAGCCAGCCCACGGATGTCGCCGAAACCCCAAAACCGTTGAATGACGGCCCATCACCGCTTGAAAACAACGAAACGGAAACTCGTTCGGACTGATTGAACTTTCCAGACTTACTTAGTAGAATTTAGGGTTTGAATGAACGACGAACCTGAGTCCGATGTACAAAGCCCAGTGGGTGTGATGCCGGATTCGCACCGTCGGATATTGATAATTATGGCTGCCTTAGGCGTTGCCGGCACAATAGCCGGTGCCGCTTTGGTTTCATTGCCTTTCGGCCTCGGCGTGTTCGTTGGCGTCGGTCTGGCCTTTGCCAATTACTATTGGCTGAAGCATTCGCTCCGAAAGGTTTTTGAAAGTGCTGCCGAAGGCCAAAAGCCGCGGATATCGTTGCTGAGATACCTTGGCCGATACCTGGCACTTGGCGTTGTGATCGCGATCATTTACGCGAGCGAGATCTTGCCGATCGTGCCGGTCATCCTTGGAATAGCAGGATTCGGCTTTGCGGTAGTAGTTGACGGATTTATCAGAATTTTTACAAGCTTCTCTGACAGGAAGGAAATTTAATAATGCTCTTATTTGCAGGCGAACACCCAACACCTTTGATCGTTGAGTTCGTAAATTATTATATCGGCGGGCCTTTACATCAGTTTCAGTTGGCTTACACCAAGCCAAGGTGGGATAAGTTCTTTTCCAATTTCGGCACCGATGCCGAGACGATGTTTGGAATTTACACGCCCCAGAACGCCGTTCCGTGGTACACGATAATGTTCGTCATCGCATGTATTCTGGCGGTTGCAGTTATCGCGATCCTGAAGGGCAAGCTTTCAGATGAGGACCCGAAGCCAGGCCAGATGACGCTTGAAGCCGGATTTCTCGCTATCAAAGACCTTGTGATCAGCGTCGTGGGAAACCATGGCTTCAAGTATTTCCCGGTCATCGCGACCTTTGGCGTTCTGGTGCTGATCTCGAACTTAATGGGAACGTTCCCGTTATTCATGTCGCCGACGGCCTCGGTCAACGTCACGTTCGCTCTCGGTATATCGTCGTTCGTTTACTATAACTACGTCGGCATCAGCGAGAACGGATTTTTGAAGCATATCGGGCATTTGTCGGGGCCAAAACTGCCTCTGCTGATGGCGATCTTTATCACGCCGCTGATCTTTTCGATCGAACTTATCTCGAACATGATCCGGCCGCTGACGCTCGGCGTTCGACTTTTCGCAAACCTTTACGCCGACGAGCAGATATATTTTCAGATTTCAAATCTTTATCCGCCATACACACAGATCTTGCTTCCGGCATTGCTTCTGGTACTGGCGGTGTTCGTGGCGTTCGTCCAGACGCTTGTATTTACTCTGCTTTCGTCGATCTACGTTAGCGAAGTGACGCACGCACATGACGACCACGACGACGAGCATGCCGAAGGCCATGGCGAAGCGGCGGTGGCGCATGCATAAGAGTTTTAGCCTCATGCTGGAACTGCGTGGGGCAAAAGATCTCAGAGGCCCGAGCCTCTGAAGTAACCAGCCGGTTACGGTGACAATTAAAAACTTGCGTTTTATAGCAGATATGCCCGCACGCATCAGGAGCCTTGACTCCAACGAGAGTAGAAATCAAGGCATACCGGAAGTGAGGCGAAATAATACCAGCCAGCAAGTATTTGATCGAAAGCGGGATCGGCCATCGAATAAGAAACCTAAGGAGACTAATTAAAATGACAAAGATCAAATATGCATTTTTCTCGATGCTGGCACTTGCCTTTTCGGCACTTCCGGCAATGGCACAGGGTGCGGCCGACAACGAATCGACCGTCAACTCATATAAAGCGATCGCAGCCGGACTCGGCTTCGGCCTCGCTGCCGGTTTGGCCGCAATCGGCCAGGGACTCGTTGGTTCGCGTGCTGCCGAAGGTGCTGCCCGCAATCCGGGTGCTGCCGGTACGGTTCAGACGATCATGATCATCGCCCTCGCTTTGATCGAATCATTGGTGCTTTTCGCACTGCTGATCGTCTTCGTTAAGCTTTAATTTTTTAAGGCTAGATGGGAAAGCGGACCGGGTTTCAGGACTCGCGTCCGCTTTTCCTTTCAGCGGGCGCAAAAAGAAATTTCGTAAATCGTCTCAGTGATGTTTACTGCAACCTGCGGCTCTGATATACATTCTAATTATTAATGGCAGACGACCTGATAGGAACAACTATTGCCGGTAAATACCGGATCGACTCGCTCACGCTAAGTTCGGAGAATGGCGACCTGTACGCGGCCACGCACGTTCTGACTGAGCGTCCGATCGGGCTACGCGTATTGCCGAAGGCTCGCGCGACTAGGAAGGACTCAGCGACGCGGTTTTTTGACGCGGCCCGGGCATCGGCTAAGTTTTTGCATCCGAATGCCCTGAACATCGCGGATTTTGGAACCGACGAGAATGGAAATTCTTACGCGGTCTGCGATGACGTCAAAGGCGAGACGTTAAAGGCGACGATACTTCGCGACGGCCAGATGACCGTTGCCACCGTGGCCGAGATCGCCAAACAGATCGCTGCCGCACTTGCCGAAGCTCATACGGCTGGGATCGTTCATAAAAATCTTACTGCCGAAAATGTTCTACTGGCCGAAAAGGGTGACGGTTCGGTCATTGCGAAGGTCTTTGATTTTGCGACACCTAACGCGATCGAGCGAAGCGGTGATGTGATCGAAGCAAGCGCCTCTGATTTTTCGTATCTGGCACCGGAGCAGTGTGCCGGCGGCGAAGTCGCGGATGCCCGCGGTGATGTTTATTCGCTGGGCGTTATCATTTATGAGATGCTGGCGGGCGTTGTGCCTTTTACAGGCGAAAAGCCCACGGATGTGATGCTCAAGCAGATCGAAGAACCGCCGGCGCCGCTTTCTGTTTTCCGAAATGACGTCGACCCAGGATTCGAGAAGATATTTCTGCAGGCGATGTCGAAGAACCCGGAGATGCGTCAGCAATCTGCACGGGAATTCTACGACGAACTCGCGGCATACACGGGTGATGAGCGAAGGGCTTCTGCTGCCGCTGGGTCAGGCGGGAATTTTTGGCGGACGGCGTTCATGGTGCTGATTGGTACGGCGGCTTTAGCGAGCGCGTTGATCTACGCGACTTCCGTGCAGCGTACGGAACCGACTACCGTCCTGCAACCGGACGCAAACGGACTTCCGGTCCAGCCGATAAATCCTGCAACCGGGATCGAAGAGCAAGCTCTGGCGTCAATGCCGACTTACGCGACCGACTCACTCGACGGCCAACCGTTGACGGCACCTGATTCCCTTCCTGGCGGCGACAACTATAACCCATGGGCGACTGGGGTTCCGCCGCCCGGAGCGCCTCCACAATACATTCCACCGGGCGGACAGCTGTACACGATCGACCCGAACAACCCGAGCCAGTTTATGCCAAACGAAGGTGGCGTAATCCTCGTCCCGGTTCCGGCCAATACCAATACGAATGTAAAGCCAACGCCGTCGCCGCGTTCATCGGGTGCGAACACAAATACTGCTCCCGCAGCAACGCCAGCACCAACGCCTGCTACAACTCCACGTCAAACTCCGGCGGTTAAGCCGCCCGCATCTCGTCCGGCACCTGCCAAGCCACCGGCGGATGGTGAAGATGGCGAGCCGAAACTGTGATCATCGCGGAACCTCTACCGCTTTCAAAATATCTGAGATGACGGCATCAGCCGTGGCTCCTTCGAGTTCAGCCTCGGCCCGAAGCGCGAGGCGGTGGCGAAGCACCGGCATAGCGATGTCGCGAACGTCATCCGGCGTCGGGAAATCCCTTCCGCGGATCGCCGCTAGAGCCTTTGAACACAACAGTAATGCAATAGCTGCTCGGGGACTTGCGCCATACAAGATCGTTGGATGCGTGCGCGACCGGCGGACGATCTCCACGATATATTTCTGAACCCCCGGTTCCATCCGCATCGTACGTAACTCATTGCGAGCTTGCGAGATCGCGGCAGCGTCCGGCAGCGGAACGATGTTCGCTCGTTCAAGGTGGTGCGAATTGAAGCCCGCGTCCCAACGGGCAACGATCTCTAGCTCCTCGTCCTGCTGGGGATAATCGATGATGATCTTCAACAGAAATCGATCGAGCTGTGCTTCCGGCAGCGGATACGTTCCTTCGTATTCGATGGGATTCTCGGTCGCTAAAACAGTAAACAGTGGTGAAAGCTGGTACCGCTCGCCATCGATGGTCGTCTGACGTTCCTCCATTGCTTCGAGCAGAGCGGCCTGCGTTTTCGGCGGCGTGCGGTTGATCTCATCGGCCAGGAGGATGTCTGTAAAGATAGGCCCGTGACGCAGCGAGAATTCCGACGACTGCATATTGAATACATTTGTTCCCGTAATATCAGACGGCATCAGGTCGGGAGTGAACTGAATTCGCGAAAACCGAGCTCCGATTATCTGGGCCAATGTTTTGACCGTCAACGTTTTGGCCGTTCCGGGAACGCCTTCGAGCAAGGCGTGCCCCTCGGCAAGGATCGCGACCAGGATCTGTTCGATAACTTCATCCTGGCCGACTATGGTCTTCCGAAGTTCGTTGAGGATATGTGCTACGGTTGAAGGTGTGTGATTAAGCATTCTTGTCTATCTGATAAGGTCAAAAAGTATCTTGCAAGCCAGTAGAAAAACGGTCGTCAGAAAGATCCGGCGGAGCCAGAGATCGTTCATTTTTGTGACATAATGAGCGCCGATATACGCGCCGATGAGCATCGCTAAAGCAAGGACCAGCCCGAGTTTGTAGTCAACTAAACCTTGCCACATAAAAACCAGGGTCGCAATTCCTGAGGAAAATACGTTGATGACCTTGGTCGCAGCCACCGATTCCGTAAACGTCATCCCGAAAAAGGCCACATAAACTGCTGTCAGAAGCGTAATATAGCCGCCACTATATAGCCCGCCATATATCGCCAGAGCAAAGGTCAATATTAATGTCATCACCTTCGCAGCCTGGGTGACCTTTCCAGCTTTGTCGACGCCCTTATCTCGATGAAACAAGGTAAAAGCACCTACCGCGAATATCGCGATCGAGACCAAAAGTCGCAGGCCCCCGTCCGTTATAAGTCCGACCAGAAGTGCACCGATCGCCGATCCGATTGTGGTCAGTACGATCAGCGGCGTGACCTGCCGAAAGTCAACTTTGCCGGCCCTGACGAATGGAATGGACGCCCCGATCGCCATGAAAGTGAGACCAAACATGTTGGTCGCGATCGCCACCTTTTCGTTGATGCCGAACTGGAACATCACCGGCACGGTGACCAGCGAGTTGCTTCCCGTGACGACGCCGATGGCGCTCGTTACAAGAAACAACATTATCAAAACAATCATCCCCCCGGCCGACATCGGTTAGATCCTCGCCTTACTCGCTCGGTTAATTCGAAGCAGGTCTTCGATGTCACGAAGACGTGCGACCAACCGAAGCATCTCGCCTTTGTTTGTCGGTTCGCCGTGTGCGATATCTTCGCATTTGGTTAACAGCTCCTCGGTCTCGACGGGGTCCATCTTTGTCCGTTCAGCGATCTTTAGGGCAAGTTCCCGGCGCGTCGCCTGAGTGTTATCAATTCCGAAATGCCGTGCCGCGCGTCGTCGAAAGTCCGCGTAGACATTCTCCATCGCAAGGTCAAACGCTTTCGTCCGCTGCTGAAGTTCGGCCATGGCTGAAACGTATTCCAGTTTCGACAACCGGTCCGGTTCAGGAATCGGAACCGGCCGAGCAAATCTTCGGCTTCGCGAAAACATTACAAAGGCTACGATCGCGGTAAGCTGGAAGAAGATCGATGCGACAGGCGTGCCCCGAAAGTATTCAAGAATGCGATTATTCTCGGCTCCATAACCGTGATGATATTCGTCAAAAGCGATCAGCCCTCCGTCACTCGCAGCGATATTCACCGCAAGCTGTGCGTTATCGACGACGCTGATGCCGCCATTGGCAACAATAAATGGGTCCGTAAGGAACACGATCTGGCCTGAACCATAAGGCACATCTACCAATAAGGTTCGATCGCCCGATCCCAAATGAATCACAGGTGCGTTAAAAACATCGTAGTTCTCTGGCTCATCCTGTTCTGCATCGGGGGCTACACTAGGTTCCGCAATCGGCGGCGGGGGCGGCGGCGAAGTTTGATTATTTGCTGCAATCGGCTCCCTTGAATAGAATTCATAAGGCTCTTCGGTTGTTTCCGCTTCGCTCTCGATCGCATCCGTATCCGCAGCTGTCGGCGCCTTATCCGCTGTACTATCTTCCGTTGTTGACTCCTCATCCGATTCCTCAACAACCCACTGACTCAGGTCAACTTCCGGCAAACGCTCGAAACGAATACTTGAGGTAAATCGAGACGGTTGAACTGCGACGACTGCGTCCGTATACAACGACGGTGTGATTGGCCGGACAGCGGCTGTCCTATCGATCATTTGCGGTTGATCCGCGGGGTCGACTGCAACGAGATCAACGGACGAACCAGAATTTAGAGATAGATTCCAGTCGGAGGTCGTTACCTGCAATTCGTTCGGCGGGTCGCGGTCAATGACAACAAGTCTTCCGCCCGCAGAAACCCATTCTAGAAGGCTCTGATACTCGGTCGAAGTGTACTCGCGGCGTAGCGGGCCGACGATGACAAACGTCTGGGGTCGCTGCCGTGTCTCAGTCGCAAGATCCGACGTCGGTCGCTGCCACCGCATAACCGTTTGTCCGGTTTCAGCTAATAACGTGTAATAGGCAAGCGTTCCGGTCGCACCTGGGTGATATGTCGATCGGTTGGGCTCGAACTCTTTATCCGGCTCTTTGACCTTCTGGACGTACGAAGCCGCATTCAGCCCGACCAACACAGAGACGAGCAAGAGAAACGCAAATAATAATAGAAGGCGCTGTTTCATCTCCCTCAGATCCTGGCGATCGCCTCCTTGTATTTGGCTCTGAAACTTTCCCACGCCGTTGGATCTGAGTCCTGCAACCCGTACCAATGGCTCTCAAATGAACCGGTCATCCACCGCATGTCATCATGTAATTCGCTAATCGAGCGAACGTCGCGAAGGTAGTCGCGGTTCGTCTTGTGGCGTGCCAGCCCGATCATCTTGCGGTCGCTCAACTCGCACAATATTGCGATATAGCCTTTCCGGATCGCCCCGCGAATATCGCCGCTCCGCGCTAGTCTTTCTGCTTCCTCAAACAAAACTGACGAGTTTTCGTCGGTCGCAATGCGGTCGCCGAGTATCATGCGGTCATCTTTTGTCTCTTTCTTTTGCCGCCGAAGGCTCGGGAATATCGCCGGAAGAAGTTTGTAACCCGCAAAGATCAACAGACCGACGACGAGCGTAAATAAAATTATCTGCAGCCAGTAGGCCAGGTTCGGCATTCCGTCGACCGTAGGCTTCTCGCCTGACGTACGCGGGAAGAGGCTGTCGAGCCACTGCAGAAAGCTCGCCAACCATCGCTCGAATACGCTCTCCTGCTTATCAGCCGGCTTCTGATATTCCTCGCGGGTCATTATCTCTGCAAGCCTTTGTTTCTGTTCATCCTTATTTCGGCGGGCGTCCTCAGTCGCCCGTTCGAGTTGGGTGATCTTGGTCTCTATCGACACTAACCGTTCGTCTATCCCAACAAGTATCGCGGCCCGCTTATTCATGTCATTTGCGGTGACAAATTCGTCTAGCTTTGAATGGAACCATTGGTGCGAGATCTCCTGGTCGCCCTGACTGGTCGCAACCGTCTTCGAGACCGGCAACAACGCCCGCAGCTCCACAATATCCTCGGCATCGAAGACGCCGGGAATTTGGTCCTGCTTCACGTTGGCCAATTCACCAAGCATGTCCCAAATAATGCTTCGAGCTTCATCTATGTCTTCGCGATAGTCTGCAAGTGTCGGAGCCGACAACACTACGCCCGAAAACGACGCGAAAAATGCGGCAAGTAACAGCGTTTTAAATAGATAGTTGAAGTTCATCTATTCAAGCCCGAGCGAAGTAATCTCCGAACTTCGTTTGGCTGGCCCCGGCTCGGATGGCGGGCTCGGCACCCGCTCACCGAGGGCCGGTTGAAGCGGGTTGACGTAGTTCTGCGGCACCGAAGGAATTTCACCCAGTCGCCGCGTCGCCATAAGTTCGATGTCGTAGCCTTCGTGACGAACACGTTCGTCGACGTAAAGCAGGCAGAGCCCGATCATCCACACCGGCGAAAGCAGAATAATGCTGACCTGCCACACAAGCTGTGCCGACACCTCATACCACGCCGGCGTAATCTGGGAGCCAAACGGGATCATTTCGACGCCCTCGAGCCAGGCGTACCATCCAAGCGGAACGTACAAGATCGCCAGTGCCGAATATGTCGCAACTAGGGTAAACGCAAATAAGGCAGCAAAACGCTTTGCATTACCGCTTGCCAACATAAGACTGCGGCCGATCGCAGAAAAAACGCCTTGCCCCTCGACGAGCATGACCTGCGGGACGAAGGCAAACCGCGACGCGATCAAGCAAAACAGCATATAAGTCGCGGCCAATGACACAACGAATACCGCAGTACCGACGATGAACGCCAACACCGGAATGGCTTGCAAGGCGAGCGCGATGAGTACGATCGCTAACGAAACAACGATCACCCAGGCATAAAAGACGAGAAATCCGATCAACCCGATCAGAAACGATGTGAGAGCCGATGCCGCGATCAATCCCGCAAGGCGGCCCCAAGTGTTTCGGTACGTGTCTGCAAAACTGATCCGGTCGCCATGAAGAAGGTGTCTCACGAAGTTTCGCGAAGCTCCTCCCATCACTGATAAAACCGCAATCGTCTGGACGTACCATATCCCGACTGAGCCGAGCAGCGTGAAGATCGCATATCCGGTCGATTCCATCGGATCATAACCGCCCGTGAAGAATATCGACCTCGAGAGTGAAAGCCATCCAACTGACAAGATGGTTCCGACGATCACCGGCGGTGCGGCGATCAAAACCAGGGTAGAAAAATTCGCGCGGTAGAACCGAACGGCACGATCGATCAAATCCCCAGGCCCAAGTGGTGCGAGTAACAAATTTATGTTTTCAGGAACGAAGACGCTCATTGGTTCTGCCAAGAACTTCAAAACCTTCTGGAAATACTATCATCCCTAAAGCGATACAAGCGATTCGCCGACGGTCTCAGATTGTTGATAAATGCAAGCCGTTGTAGTGCGAAGCTGTTGAAGCCTTAACAAAAAAAAGAGACTGCCATTTCAGACAGTCTCAAATAATTAGGAATTGATATTCCTAAAAATCAAACCTCGCTCCGAACTGAAGGATTCGAGGGGCATTGTAGCTGCCGGTTACGCGCCCAAAACTGTCGCTGTTTATGTTAAGGTCGGCACCAAAGAAGGGTACTTGACTATTCAAAACATTAAAGGCGTCCGCGCGAAGTTGTAACCTCATAGTTTCTGAAAAACGAAAGTTCTTACTTAACGACGCATTCCAGTTTAGAAACGGCATTCCATTTAGGAAATTAATAGGCAAGTTTCCTGTCTGGCCAGCGTTGTTAAAGAAGAATACCTGTCCCGGAAAGGCTGGTTCGTTTATTGGGCTCGCCGCACGCACACTTTGCAGAGTATACCCGGCGGGAAGAGGTTGAAAAAGATCAATTCCTGTCAGAGTTGGTTGACCCGGAGCCGTTGCTGTAGCGAATAAGACACTCGGATTTATGAAATAAATCCCGTTTGGAGTCCTAAATTCACCTGCAAGTTTCTTGATCTCGTCTGTGTTCAAGCTGGAGAAAGCTGATTGCCTTCCTGCTCCGCGCGTGTTGAATGTCGCCCGCGGGTCTACGACCCCAAGCGGCGGACCTGAACTCAAGCTGACGATTGAAGAAAATTGGAAGCCTCCAAAGATCGCATTCACCAATCCACCCTGATTTAAGAACCGCTTTCCCCTACCAAAAGGCAGCTCATAAATCATATTGGCATTGATAGTGTGCGTTCTGTCATAGTCTGCCCGACCATAATTCAAGCGGGGATTGTTATTGTCCAGGAAAGTACCCTGCCGGTTCTGATCGGCGTTAACATCGCTCAGTATGTCGGTCAAAGCTTTCTGGAAAGTATAATTGACCTGAAATGAATATCCATCTTTGAAACGTCGGCGAATTTCAGCCTGCAACGCGTTGTAACGGTATTGTCCGCCATTCACCAGTATTTCCAAAGCGTAGGAATTCGTCGTAGGCTGAAACACCACACTACCCTGCTGCTGTAGCCTTATCACTTCTCTGGCCAAAGAAGCCACTGTTCCAGCTCTGATAAACCCGAGATTAGTTGTATTTGTCAGAAATGTCGACGGGGTCGCCAGTTGTGCGAAAAGCGGGAGTTGTTGGCTTCCAGCAATATTAGGGTTGAATGCCGCACTTGTACAAATCGCTAACGGGTTAGTCGAGTTAGGATTAATTGAAAGCCCCTGTAGACGACAGTTATTCTGAGCTCGTTGAAAATCTCCTAGAAACCCATTATTCTGGATGTCTACCTGATTCAAATCAGTAGTACGGCTGGCTGAATTACTTCTACCGCCGACATATCTGACTTCGAGTACTGTATCGAAAAATAGGTTTCGCTGAATCCCGAAATTATACTCGTAATTTCGCTGAACCTGAAAATTCGGATCAACACCGAATGCCGTTCTAACAAAACCGCCGGCAGCATTGTTTGTCGTCAGAAGAATCGGGATTGTCGGCAAGCCAGGTGCGTTAAACGTCGGTAGTGGATCGAAACCGGCTTGAGGTGTCAAAGTCGATCTCAACGTTGTTAGGTTGGTTGGCCCTCTACCGAGAACCGTCTGATTACCTAACCCTGGATTAGCAGCCACAAGGGTTGACGCTGCCTTCGTATATTCGTCATTTACATAGTTAACGCGGAACCCGCCTCTAAGAACCGTTCCACCTCCAAATAACCCGGAGAAAATGCCCTTGTCAAATGCAGGTGAATATGCAAAACCGACGCTTGGAGCGAAGTTGTCCTTGTCTCCGTTGAAAAATTCACCAGCCGTACCAGAATTTTGCCCGACAATATTGAGGACAGCATTCGGATTCGAAAGACTTCCAAGGATATCATTGGGATCCGATATCACAGGCTCAAGATATTTTGGGTTTGGCGTTTTGAGCGGTGTGTAGTATTCATACCGCAAACCTAGGTTGAGAGTGAAATTTGGCCTGAGCCTCCACTGATCCGAAAGATAAGCCGAGTATATCTGGAACTGATAACGATCAATTGTAGGGCCGAATCCAAAACCCTCTTCCGGGCTAATAAGAGTGGCGGTCCTGGTACCGCTCCCGACGATGCCGGCAAGAGTATACCTTAGATTGTTCGCTCTGGCTAAATCGGTCGCGTTGATACCCGTCAATAGATTAGCGTTAAGAGACGGAGTCTGTGGATTTGCTGTATTTGTGATACTCAAGGTCGCTGTACTTCCAGCCAAGTTTAAAGGTCGGAACTTGTGAAATTCGAACTGTCCGCCAAATCGCAAGGAATGGTTGCCAATGGTGTACACCGCATTGTTTTGAAGGTTGCGATAATAGGTGTCGCGCCCCTGGCTACGAAATGACCCCTCTGGATTAGTGAACAAAGTTTGTGCGATTAAGTAATCCGTAGGAACATTGCTTTCATTGAATAAAGGTTCAGAAGTTTGGAAACCGAAGCGGACTTCATTTGTAAACTTGCCGCTCGGTGTTATCCGGTACGCTCCCACAAAAAAGTTTGTCGGGCCGCCCTGGTCGACAAAAGGAATTGTCGAGAATCCAGAAGCAAGATCAGACCTTAGATTGCTTTCGTTGTTCCGTTTATAAACAGCGTTAAAGCCATGCTGATCGTTGACGTCAACATCAATACGCATTGTAATACCGTTTCTTTCACTTCCCGCGGCGCGGTTGAAGGACAGAGCCTGCAGAAAATTCGTTCCCGTTGTAATTCCATTACCCGAGGTAGGAAGGTTGGCAAGTAAGCGAGACTGAATAATCGGGTCGACGCCTAGCACACCGCCAGCGTTGGCGAACGCTGTCTGATTGGCGGCAGTAGATAAGTCAAATCCCGAACCTGTTAGAACATTGACAGTTCTTGTTACGCCGCCAGCAGTATAAGTGAAGTCTCCGTTCCGTGCCTGCGGCAGGAGCGTCGTGGCAGTCGCGCTGACCTGTTGGGAAAGCCGGAAGCCTTCATAGTTGAAAAAGAAGAAACCCTTCCCAATGTTGAACATAGGCCCGCCATTGCCAAAATTAGGTAGGGGAAGTGGGCCACTAAGGCTCCCCCCAAACTCGTTACGATTCAGAAACGGCTTTGCGACGCCGCGTTCGTTGTTGAAAAATGTGTTTGCTGCGAATTCGCTATTGCGATTGAATGCATACAATGCGCCGCGAAACTTCTGGCCGCCGCGCGGTGTTACTAATTGTACTAAACTTGAACCACCACCTTGCTCGACACCAGCATTTTGGGTCGTGACTGTAATTTCACTTACGTCATCCACCGTAGGCCTATCTTGGACAAATCCGCCTGTACGAATAAAATTATCCTGTACAGGGAGGCCATCACGACTAACATTTGTTGACGAGGACCGTTGTCCGTTTATAGACCCTGTCGTTGGATTCGCTCCGGCTTGCAAGTTAATCAGCGCGAGCGGGTTACGACCATTCAGCGGTAATTCCCGGACCTGTTGGGTAGAAATAGTCGTACTTAGTTCAGCATTAGTCGAGTTGATCTGCTCGGCTCCTGCGGTAACAGTTACAACTTCCGTGATTTGTCCGACTTCAAGCACCGCATTCAGCGGATATTCCCGACCAATGTCAATTTTTACATCATTTGCAGTCAGGGTTTTGTAACCCGCCGCTGTTATTGTCACATTATAGGTTCCAAATTCGAGTTGCGAAACCGTAAATGTACCGTCTTGGCCAGCTATGACAGTTCGCACCCGGCCCGTTTGATTATCGACAACTACAACCGTCGCGCCGGGAATGACGCCGTCAGTCGCTGAAACTGTTCCAACGATACTTCCCACTGTATTTTGAGATAAAACGATCGCTGAAGACATCAACAGCGTCATGATCACCAATAAGAATCTTTTCATTACTCTCCTCTTAGTTTTAATTCACTTTGGACGAGAAAACGTTGCATACGAATAAACCGGAGGCTGTACGAAACTCACGAGTCGAATTGCTGGGATATTTCCTTTTGTTTTGGGGCGACATAAGCCAGTGATCTATTGAAACCGTTTTCCTATGCGAGATTGCACTCAACAAGAAGCAAATTGGATGCCATATTCATGACAACAGGGTCTCATTTACGTAACCGACTGTGACAGCAGAGGATATGCCTCTGATTCTGACTAATACCTCATGCGGATACGTTGCAAAAAAACCAGTTTTCGGACGTTTTCCAATAATCTGGATAATCCACAAAGTTAATGGGAACTCGATTTATCGTTAACGCATCAGCTTCGAGCACTTATATTGTAGCTTTTGATCTTCGAATTCAGGGTGGTGGCGTTTAGGCCTAGGAGGCGGGCGGCGCGGGATTGATGGCCGCTTGTCTGGTCAAGCGCCCGACGTATAAGGTCGATCTCAAAGCGTTTGACCTCATCATAGAAGTTGACGCCCCGGGCGATGTCGGTCTTATCAGAAGCCCCGGCGGCCTGGTGGATCATCTTTCGAGCCAGGTCGGGGTCGCGTACTTCTGGACGCAGGCACTCCACCGTGATCTCGTCAGTGGCGGCAATCACCACGGCCCGCTCTATAATGTTCTCAAGTTCACGGACGTTCCCGGGAAAATAATAATTCTCGAGTAACGACAGGACTTCGGACGAGAGGTTTTCCGAGATCTCTCGTCCGTTCTCGAGGTTGTATTTCTTAATAAAATGCTTGGTCAGCGGGAGGATGTCCTCCGGCCTCTGGCGCAGCGAAGGCAGTTCTATTGGGACCACCGAAAGGCGATAGTAGAGGTCTTCGCGAAACGCGCCAGTTTTAACGGCTTCTTTAAGATCCACATTCGTAGCCGCAATTATGCGTACGTCGACGGTAGCCGGTGTCGTGTCGCCAAGGGGCGTGAATTCGCGTTCCTGGATCACTCGAAGAAGGCGAACCTGAATTTCGGGCCGCAGGTCCCCGATCTCGTCCAAAAAGATCGTTCCCGTGTCCGCCACCTCAAATAACCCTTTCTTGGCCGCGACCGCCCCAGTAAACGCGCCTTTGGTATGGCCAAAGAGCTCGGATTCCAGCAGTTCCGAAGGGATGTTAGAACAATTCACAACAACGAATGGCTTGTCCGTTCGCGGGCTTGCTTCGTGAATCGCCTTTGCTAAAAGTTCTTTGCCGGTTCCGCTTTCTCCTGTGATCAACACGGTCGACCGGGCCGGAGCGACACGCTCGACCAATCGGAAAACGTCTTCCATTTTCTCCGACCGACCGACGATCGCGTCGCGTTTGACGGAACGCGTCATCACCTGACGCAGTGTCTGACGCTCTTCTTCTTTTCGACGTTTTTTGACGCCATTGGCGACAAAGGCAAGTATTTGATCGTTCTGAAAAGGCTTTCGAATAACGCCCGTTGCACCTTTTTCCCACGCGGAGATCGCTGTGTCAAAGGTGGCGAACGCCGTTATCATCAGAACAACCGCTTCGGGATCAGAACCTATCAATGCTTCGAGTGCCGAAAGCCCTCCCATTCCCGGCATCGAAACGTCCATCAAGACAACGTCATACGCCTTTTCAGCGTAGAGTTCGACCGCCTCCTCGCCCGTTTTCGCAAGATCTACTCTATACCCAGCGGCAGAGAGGATCGTCTCCAGCACGTCGCGCATTATCTCTTCGTCGTCACAGATGAGGATCGAACCCTTCTTAGCCATATGAATAGAATAGAGAATAAAACCAAAAGACGCTAAGGCTCAAGCCCTCAGTAAGATAAACCGTAGGTAGGGGTTCTCGCCCGGGCGACGGGTTTACCGCGCATCGTTTGTGCGGTAACGTCAATACACATGGCAATTTACGACCACTTCGCCGGCTTCTACGATCTAGCGTTTGCTCCCTTCGAGCGCCGGTTTCTCGGCCGATGGCGTCGCGAAACACTTTCCATGTTGCCCACCAACGCGGTGATCCTCGAACTCGGATCGGGCACCGGTGCCAATTTCGAGTTCTATCCGACCAACAAACAGGCTGTCTCAAGCGAACTTTCGATCGAAATGCTCAGTGCGGCCTCGAAAAAGGCCGGTTCGAACATGCTTGTTCAGGCCGATGCCCAGCAGCTTCCATTTCCCGACAATACGTTCGATGCCGCTTTCGCAACATTGGTGTTTTGCTCGATACCCGAACCACCACTGGCTTTCGCCGAAATTCTGCGATCTGTAAAGCCGGGCGGAACCGTTGTTCTACTGGAGCACGTGCGGCCCCCGCGAATTTTGGGCTATGTCTTTGATGCTCTAAGTGTTCTGACCGTCGCCCTTATCGATGACCACTTCAACAGAAGAACGGCCAATATTGCGGCCGCCTCCGGCTTGGAGGTCTTAGAAGTGCGGCAAAAGGCCGCCGGGGCCGTGAATTTGATAGTCTGTCGCGGACCCTGAACGTCTGTGACAGATAGCTTTATTTTTGTTACAAAAAGCTAGAATTTGAGTTTGAATAAACCTTTCCTATATCTCCGTCGTATTACTTCATGCAGTTGCACGCAAGATGGCGGCCGCATTTTTGCATATTTACCAAACAGTTTCACTCAATGGCAACATCTAAAACAGGCAAAATAATTCTCATCGTTGGCAGCGTATCGCTGGTTCTTTTCCTCGTGGCCATCATCGCTTTGGTATTGATGGCGGAGCGGCTAAGCCAACCTAGCGTACCAACTAACAGCGTTCTCGTGCTCAGCATTTCCGGTGATCTTCCCGACTACATTCCCGAAGACCCGGTTGCAGAAGCGTTGGGCGTTGGTGGTGGGCAGAGCTTCACAGGCCTACTTACGCAGCTTAGAAAGGCGAAGGTCGACAACCGGATCGGGGCGGTACTTTTAGATATTAATTTTCCGTCGATCGGCTGGGGAAAGGCTGACGAACTCCGCGATGCCATCAAGGGCCTTCGTGCATCAGGCAAGCCGGTATATGCCTATTTGGAAATGGGCATGAACAAAGACTATTACATTGCCACCGCTGCCGAAAAGATATATCTGCCGCCGCCCGGCGACATTTGGATAAACGGTTTCGCCGCGGAAGCCATGTTCTACAAAGGCTCACTCGACAAGCTTGGAGTCGAAGCAGAATTCATCCAGATCGGACCCAAGTATAAAAACGCTCCTGACCAATATACACGCAAAGAAATGGGCGAAGGCCACCAGGAAGTCGTCAATGCAGTTCTCGACGAATACACGAGCCGCTTCTCCGCCGCGGTTGCCGAGTCGAGAAACAAATCACCTGAGGACGTCGCCGCCCTTGTGGATAACGCTCCGTATAACGCAAATCAGGCGAAGGAACAGGGCCTGATCGATGGAGCTTTGTATATCGATCAGCTTCATGAAGAACTGAAAACACGTCTGGGTTATAAGGCAGATGAAAAGCTTCGAACCGTAAGCAGCGGACAGTATCGCGAGGTTTCGTCTGATTCGCTCGGGCTCAATAACGGCGAACGCGTTGCGGTTATCTTCGCAAGCGGTGCGATCAATGTCGGACGTTCGAGCGAAGGCCCGTTCAGCGGCAACATGGTCGGTTCGGATACGATAGTCAGGGCCGTTGATGACGCCGCCGCCGACAGCAGCATAAAGGCGATCGTGCTACGTGTCGATTCGCCGGGCGGATCCGCTCTAGCGTCAGACCTCATGTGGCGTGCGATCGAGAATGCCAAGGCCAAAAAGCCCGTCGTCGTCTCGATGGGCGACGTTGCCGCTTCCGGCGGATATTACATTTCGACCAACGCAAACAAGATCGTCGCTCAACCGTCTACGATCACGGGTTCGATCGGCGTTTTTGTTGGCAAGCCGAACGTAAAAGGGCTTTATGACTGGTTGGGGATCACGAACCAATACACGATTCGCGGTAAGAACGCCGGCATCTTTCGGGCGACCGAAAGCTGGAATCCGGATGAGCGTGCCAAGATGGAAGAACAAACCCGTAACATATACTTTGCCAACTTTATCCCGAAGGTCGCCGCCGGCCGCAACATGACCGTAGAACAGGCCGATTCCGTTGGCCAGGGCCGAGTTTGGACCGGAACACAGGCCAAGGCTAATGGCCTGATCGACGAATTCGGCGGCCTCGAGAAGGCTATCGATATCGCAAAAGAGCTTGCTCAATTGCCTGCAGACAAGGATGTCCGCCGGGTCGTTTTTCCTGCCCCGCGTCCGTTTCTCCAAACACTTTTTGGCAGCCCTGATTCGACCGTTACCGCTGAGCAGAAAGCTCAGCGTGCCCTCGCCGAATCGCTCCCGAAAGACATTCGCAAAGCCATCCGCTACGCCGACCTTTTTGACCGGATGAAAAACGGCGAAGCCATGACAATGCTCCCGTTCGAGCTTGAGATCAAGTAAAGTCTGAAAAAAAAATATGCGGTCAAAAAGGCGGGCCGCTCCCGCCTTTTCGCATAAAAGGCTGTCTGCTTGTTTACTCTGAAAAGTTCCACTATAATCGCCGCGTCGTCGGCATTGTCCGACGCTTCACCCAACGCAAAAAAACAAGTTGAAAGGAGATCGTATGGTACGAATTATCTTGGCCGTCATTGTCGGTTTTTTGGCGTGGTCCATTCTGTGGGTAGGCAGCGATTCGGTGCTCCGATCGCTATCGCCTGATTGGTACGGGGCCCATCAATACGGATTCGAAAAGGCTCTTACAAACACGACGCCATTTGCCGTCGATCAAACGATCATGTTTATGTCGCTGATCCGCACCATCATAATTTCGTTGTTGGCCGGATTCCTGACCGCAGTGATCGCCGGTGAGAATCGCCGCTCGACTCTTTGGCTTGGCATATTGCTTTTCCTTTTCGGCGGATTTGTGCAAGCGATGACCTGGAACTACATTCCCGTGTGGTATCACCTGTTGTTCCTGGGAATGCTGATACCTGCAACAATTCTGGGAGGTTGGTTGAAGCAACCCGCAGCGGTTGTGACGGCCGAACCGGCGGACTAAGCAATAAAAGATCAGCTGCGGAGTCTTTGGCAAGCCAGACGGGCAGCGGTAGCCATCGTGGGTGGCCGCCGTACGTCCTGCGGTTCATTGCCTCCACATCTTCGGTCGCTTGCGCTTCAAGCGTATCCGGCGGAAGGTCCTCGCTTCGCTCATAACAGGCGTGCATGATGCACGGAACCGGCTTGCCTTCGTGATGAATTAGGCAGCCGGTTACTTTTTCAAACAACGGGCACGCGAACTTCCTATCAAATGTGTTTCCGCTCTCGCTCAAACCATATTTGCTGATGGTTTCGACTATGCGATGTCGGATCGCGGCCTGCTGGTCCGATGGCATCGTCGCAAGCGTCCGGGCGATCGATACCGCCTCGAGCCGAGTGATATGTACGTTGACGAAGTGGGCATCGGTGCAGCATTCGCCCTGCGTTTCACACGTCATACAGCTCTTTGCACGATGTTCATATTGGTCGCGAACGGTATCCGCAAGGGCCTGTTTTTTCAGGTTCAAGCCTCTGATAGCATCGGTTTCCGCAAGCAGTTTCATTCTCACCTTAACTTAGACCGGCTTGTTGCCTGAGTCAACGCCCGAGTCCGGTCCTTCTAGGTTTTTGGGTATCTGACACATCGCTCCGTGGCGTGCTACAATTTACCATACTTATTTGAAACTGATATGGGAGAAAGTATGCTTAAAGAAGGTGACAAGGCTCCGGATTTTACGTCGAAGGATCAGAACGGAGCGAAAGTAAAGCTCTCGGATCATAAGGGTTCGCGGGTCGTGCTCTATTTTTATCCGAAAGACGACACGCCCGGCTGCACGAAGCAGGCGTGCTCGCTTCGCGATGGCTTCGATGAGTTTAGGAAGAAAGATATCAAGGTCTTCGGCGTTTCGATCGATGACGAAAAGTCGCATCAGAAATTCATCAGCAAATACGATCTGCCGTTCGATCTGATCGCTGATACCGACAAGTCTATTGTCGAGAAATACGGCGTCTGGGGCGAAAAAAGTATGTACGGCAAGAAGTATATGGGCACGCTCCGCAAGACTTTCCTGATCGACGAAAAAGGCAACATCGTAAAGATCTTCGACAAAGTAAAAGTTTCCGAACATGCTGACGAATTACTCGCCGCGTTTGGCGAAAATGAATAAAGGGAGAACTATGAACAAATTATTGACGCTGATGCTGATCGTTTCCGCCGGCCTGCTTGCGGGCTGCACTGAAACGGCGACCAACAAGCCGACGGTGCATGGTACGGCTCCTGCCAACGCGGTGCCCGCTCCGACCCGGAAGGCCGCCGAGATTCCGTATCCGATGGTTTCGAGGATCACGCTCGACGAAGCGAAGAAGGATTTCGACGCCGGAACCGCTGTCTTTATCGATACTCACTCGAAGGCGTCCTACGACCGCGAGCACATCAAAGGCTCGATCAACGTGCCCGTCGACGCCATCGAAGCGAATCTGACCAGGATACCAAAGGGCAAAAAGATCATCGCCTATTGTTCCTGACCGGCCGAAAATTCAAGTGCCAGTTTGGTACAAGAGCTCAAGAATCGCGGTTTTGAAAATGCTTATGCCCTGCTCGGCGGAACCGCCGCCTGGCGGGATGCAGGCTTCCAGATGGAGGGCAACGCCGCCAAATAACTGGATTACTCTTTGCGGTTTCCGATTTTGCAGCTTGGCGGGAACACTCTTCTCCATCCGAAGGATATTTCAAAGAATACTGCCTGAGATACGTTTCTCATGACGATTCATAGTGTAGCATAGATGATATCCTGTGCAATAGGTAAAATTGCGTGTATTTGGCAGGTTTTTCAGTGGCGGCGATCTGTAATTGCGGGGGATTGAGGGCGAAAACCGCTGCTCTGCCGGGATTTGCCGTCAAAGACGTGGGATATAGCAGGTTTGTTGACGTCGATATGGGGCGATCGTGAGGGGACAGAGGGGCTTCTGCACGGCGGCAAAAATTACCAACCCGGATAGTATAGCCCACACTATCCCTCGAAAATAAGATCCTGACCTTTCATTAGCATCAATCGGCGTCGAGGACACCGCGGACCTTGCGGACCAGACTGTCCGGTGTGAATGGTTTCTCGAGGAATGCGATGCTGCGGTCGTCGATCCCGCGGCCGGCGATCGCGTTATCGGTATAGCCCGATATAAACAGGACCTTGATGTCCGGGATGAGCCCGACGACGTGATTCTTCAGCTCGGCGCCGCCCATCTTCGGCATTATGACATCGGAGATCAAGAGATGGATCGGTTCCGCATATTCGCCGCAGAGCTTCAGCGCGGCCGGACCGCTTTCGGCCGCCAGGACGTTGTAGCCGCTGCCTTCTAAGACCTCGGCTACGAAGTTCCGAACGGCATCTTCGTCCTCAACTAACAAGATCGTCTCGGTCCCTGCATTGCTTTCACCATCTTCGCTCGGCCAAAGAGGCCGATCCACGTCTTGGTCAATGCAGGGCAGATAGATCTTGAAAGAACTCCCGTGTCCCAGCTCGCTGTAAACCGTGATCGCCCCGCCGGATTGCTGCACGATGCCATAGACCGTCGCCAGCCCGAGGCCCGTTCCCTTGCCTACCTCTTTGGTTGTAAAGAATGGCTCAAAAATGTGGCTTTGTGTTTTAGCGTCCATCCCTTCGCCGGTGTCGGAGACCGTCATTCGGATAAAGTCGCCGCCGGCTGCCAACATGTGACGATCTGCGAATTGCTGGTCGAGCTGGACATTCTTGGTCTCGATCGTCAGATATCCACCGTCCGGCATCGCGTCGCGGGCATTGATCGCAAGGTTCATTATCACCTGCTCGATCTGCCCCTGATCGGCAAGGATGTTACCGAGATCCGGATCAAGTATTGCGCGAAGTTCGATGCTTTCCCGGATGACGCGCCGCAGCATCGCCTCAATGTTCGAAACGACCGAGTTAAGGTTGATGACAGCCGTGACCAGCGTCTGTTTGCGGCTGAACGCGAGCAGCTGACCTGTCAATTCGGCAGCACGGTTCCCGGCCTTACTGACTTCCTGGATATTGCGGCGGAAAGGATCGTCGGGCTCCATCTTTCTGAGTGTCATGTCGCTGAAGCCGTTTATCGCGGTGAGAAGATTATTAAAATCATGTGCGATGCCGCCCGCTAAGACTCCGACCGCCTCCATCTTCTGGCCTTGCCGCAGCTGCTCGGCCCGGACACGTTCGTTGTCAAGGAGCCGGACGTTCTCGATCGCGTTGGCCGCCAGATTTGCGGCCATCTGCAATGCGGTCGCGTGGCTGTTCGTGAAAGCCGCCAGATGGTGGCTCTGCACTTCGACGCCACCGACGATCTTGCCCATCACAGACATTGGGACCACCAGCGAAGACTGGGGAAGATCGCCGCCGAGGTGGAGCACCGGCTGGCCCGCCATCGCACTCTGATAATCGTTTGTGATGATTATCTCGCCCGTTAAAACAGAACGGCTGTGCGGGCTATCACTCATCTCCATTGTGGGCAGGACCGATATATCAACCTTGACACCTTCGCTCCAGACATAGGCGGCGGTGCGCGTTTTTTGTTTCGCATCAAACAGCGAGATAATAAGCCCATCCATTTCGGTCGACACGAAAGCGAATTCGCGAAGATGTTCAAAGACCGTTTCCAAATCTCGCGCGTCACCGAGGGCCAGAGCGAGTTTTGCCACTCTGGTCAGCAGCAACCCATATTCGTGGATCGCCCGCTGGTCTAACTCTCTTAATGTCTCCTCGGCCACCTTGCGTTCGGTAATGTCCCAATTGACGCCGATGAAATGCAGGGCCTTTCCAGACTCGTCTCGCAGTATTGTTGCGCTCGACTCGAGATGGCGCACCTGACCATCTGGCCAAACGACGCGAAATTCCGAGTGAAAATCCTCGCTGCCCTTGATAGCTTCGGCATACTCCGCATAGACTCTCTCGATATCATCCGGATGAAGGTTGAGATTCCAGGTGGGGCTTGGCCCGCTGAAGTCCTCGTCGTGGTTGCCGTATAGTTCATACATCCGGGCATCCCACTTCATCGTTCCCTCGATAAGGTTCCAGTCCCATATGCCAATATTCGCCGATTGGGTTGCCAACGCCAGGCTACGTCGGCTTTCGATCAGTAACTGCTCGGACCGCTTATGAGCCGTTATGTCGGTAACTATTCCGGCGAGGCGAATCACCTCGCCGCTTGCATCTTTAACCTGAAAACCTCGGGCCCGGACCCAACGTTGTTCGCCGTCGGGCCGGAGAATGCGAAACTCGACCTCGATCTCAGATTCATCCTTCATAAGCCCGGCATAGGCATCCTTTACGCGCTGTCGATCCTGCGGGATTATAAAATCTTGCCATTCGTGAGGATCGGTATGGTCGTTTTTCAGTTTACGGCCCCAGATCTGTTCAAACGCAGGGCTTATGTAATAGATCTTGCTCATGTCCGGCGACCGGATCCAGAAGACATCGGAAATGTTATCGGCAAGCTGATGAAATTTCTCGTCGCTCTCACGTAAATTCTGTTCGACCGATTTCTGCCTTGTTACATCGCGTACAAACCCTTCAAAGTATTCAGTGGCACCGTCAGGCCCTTTTATCGCGTGACACGTGAGTTGAATCCAGATGGGTGAACCGTCCTTTTGCCTCCAGAGCAAATCGACGTCGGTTGCTAAGCCTTTGTCTTGGTACCGGTCGAGTATTATGTCACGTTCATCCGAGCTGAAATAGATATCAGTGAGACTCCGCGTCAAAAGCTCATCAACGCTATCGTAGCCCAGCATACTCGCAAGGGCGGCGTTTGCGGTCATAAACGATCCGTTAGGTTGAGCCTGGTAGATGCCGACCGGGGCAAGGGTGACGAGGGCCTGGTATTTGCGCTCAGAGGCGAGGCGGGCGGCTTCGGCGGCCGTTCGCTCGGAGACGTCGCGGGCGATGCCCTGCACACCGACCGGAATGCCGTTTTCGTAAATTATTCTTGTATTGACTTCGACCTGTACGCCGTGGCCGTCTTTTGTAAGCAGCTCAAGTTCATAGGCAGTTCTCTCTTCGCCAGCCAGTTTTGCTCCGATCATTGCCTTCGCTTTCTCGAGTTGTCCCGGAGGGATCGTATCGGCGATATTTTTCGCCAAAATTTCAGCGTGTGTATAACCGGTTATCGTTACGGCAGCTTTATTAACCGATGTATAGTTGCCCTTGAGATCGTGAGTATAAATAATGTCGAGCGCGTTCTCGACGAGGTCACGATAACGTTCCTCGGACTGAGTTAACGCGGCCTGTGTGATCTTTCGTTCGGTTATATCGCGGGCAATGCCCTGTATACCGACAGGGATGTCGTTTTCGTAAATTACCCTTGTACTGATCTCGACAGTTATTCCGTGACCGTCTTTTGCATGAATCTCGAGTTCGTAAGGTGCTATCTTGGCTCCGGCAATTTCTTCTGCCATCATTTGCCGGGCTCTATCGAGCTGTTCGGGAGAAAGCGTGTCGGCAATATTCATCGCCAAGATCTCGGCATTTGAATACCCGAAGACCGTTTCGGCAGCTTTGTTTGCGGACGTATAGTTACCCTCAAGATCGTGGGTGTAAATGATGTCGAGAGCGTTTTCGACGAGTTCGCGATAGAGTTCCTGGGCCTCAGTCAACGCGGCCTGTGTGAGCTTTCGCTCAGTGATGTCGCGGGCAATGCCCTGAACGCCGACGACAACGTCATTTTCCGTTATAGCTCGAGTTTTTATCTCTAGAGCGACCTGGCGGCCATCCTTGGCGTACACTTCAAGTTCGAAAGCACCGACATCGCGGCCGGCGAGCTGTTCGGACTGAAAGTACGCGCCGCGTTCCTGGTCTTCACGAACGACCGTCTGAGTAATGTTCCGCCCTAACGTTTCCTGTTTTGAAAAACCCGTTATCCGCTCAGCCGCCTTGTTTACCGAAGTGTAATTACCTTCGCGATCAAGTGTATAAATAATATCGAGCGCGTTTTCGACAAGTTCCCGGTACCGCTCCTCAGAGGCCTTCAATGTCTCTTCTGCAATTTTTCGGTCGGTGATATCCTGTACGGAGCCGACGACCTTTTGTGGTTTGCCGGTTACAGGATCGACGACCACCTCGGCCATCGCGTGAACAATTCGTTCGCTGCCGTCGGGTCGAATTATGCGGTGCTCGAGATCAAAGGGCTTGTGTTTTTCAAACGCATCGTCGATGTTTTTCGCAAGACGGTCGCGGTCGTCGGGGTGAACACATCGATAGAAATTTTCATCCGTGATCTCAAACTCGCCCGGCTCGAAACCAAATATCCGGTAATGTTCGTCCGACCAGCGTTCTTTGTGCATCTTTCCATCTTCAGACTCGGTGAGTTCCATCACCCAGCTTCCCAGATGAGTTGTCCGCTGTGACGCCGCAAGCAGGTGCTCGCTCTCGCGCAGTTTATCTTCAGCTTCCGTGCGTTCGCTGGAGTCGCGGATCAGTGCGAGCAGATTGCCATCAGGCATGATCGTTGCGATAACGTCGGCTGGAAAAACGGTCCCGTCTTTTCGTTTGAAGTGCCACTCGCGGTTGTAATCGGGAGTTGGTTTAACCAATTCAAATTCCGATTCGAGTTCCCTTGCCTCGGATCTGATCACAATGTCCTTGGCGTGCATCCCAACGAGCTCTTGATGCTCGTAGCCAAGCATCTGACACATGCTGGCGTTTGCATCGAGGTAGTAATCATTTGCGCTAGAAATAATTATGCCGTCAGGCGCATAGTCAAACAGCGCCCGGTATCGGGCCTCGCTGATCTGCCTCGCTACTTCAACCTCCCGAAGCTCACGGCGATTGCTGGCTTCTTTCAACTCGCGTTCAATTGCGGGCACGAGCCGGGTAAGATTTTCTTTGGATAAATAATCGTGGGCGCCGGTGAGCATTGCCTGAACGGCGACCTGCTCTCCTACCGTACCTGAAATGATGATGAAGGGGATGTCGACATCCGTCTGGCGAAGAACAGCGAGTGCCTTCAGGGCGTCGAAATGCGGCATCGCGTAGTCGCAGAGGATGATATCCCACTCAGATGACGTCAATGCCGTCATCATGTCACCGGGCCGATCGACACGCTGCCAAGCAGTTATTTCATAGCCCGAGTTGACCAGATGGCGCTTTAATAGGGCCTCGTCACGTTCCGAGTCTTCTACATTTAGGACGCGCAGTGGCTTTTGCATCGTATGTGGGATTAATCCATGGAGACTGACTCATTTAGACTGAACCAGTAAATGCCCAGCTTTTGGGTCACCTCGGCAAATTGGTCGAAATCCACCGGCTTTCGGACATAACTGTTGGCTCCCAGATCGTAGCTTTTTATCATGTCTTCCTCTTCACTGGATGAGGTGAACATCACTATCGTAAGGCGTTTGGTCCTCGGGTCGGCACGCAACCGTTCCAGTACCTGCAATCCGTCCATTTTTGGTAACTTGAGATCGAGCATCACCAAGTGCGGAAGGATCGAAGCATCACGCCCCTCATACTTCCCGGTACCGAAAAGATAGTCAAGGGCTTCGACGCCATCGCGGACAACTGTTATTTCGCTCGCGATGCCGCTCTTCTTTAGTGCACGCATCGTCAGAGCCTCGTCACGTGGGTTATCTTCGACGAGCAAAATAGATCTTTTATTCATTATTAGATACCTTCTATGGTCGGCAGTGTGAAGTAAAAGGTCGCACCGATATCTACTTTACCGTCCGCCCAAACGCGGCCGGCATGCCGGTTTACGATGCGTTGAACCGTTGCGAGTCCTATGCCTGTCCCTTCGAATTCGTCACCTCCGTGAAGTCGTTGGAACGCTCCAAAGAGTTTGTCGGAGAAGGCCATGTCAAAACCGGAACCGTTATCGCGTACAAAAAATACAGTGTCGTCCCCGCTTTTTTCGTGATCGAAAATGATCTCGGCGTTCTCCGTATTCGAGGTGAACTTCCAGGAGTTGCCCAGCAGATTTGTCAGCAAGATCCGCATTAGCCGTCTATCGCCGCGGGCCGACAATCCGCTTTTGATATCGACACTGACCTTTCGGTCCGGAAACTCCTTTTGGAGCGCATCGATGACAGAAGTAGCAATTTCACTAAGATCTACTCGCTCCGGATCCATTTCCGTCCGAGTAACGCGAGCAAGCTGCAGAACATCGTCGATGAGTTGGGACATCTCCTTACTCGCTTCGCGAACCTGCGTGAGATAACCTTTCCCGGTCTCGTCCAGAACATCAGCGTAGTCCTCAAGCAAGGCTCCGCTGAAACCATTGATGTGGCGTAGCGGAGCTCGCAGATCATGTGACACGGAGTAGGAGAATGATTCAAGTTCGTCGTTGGCGGCCTGAAGCTGTGCCGTTCTATCGGTGACCCGCTGCTCAAGCTGGGCGTTTAGCTGATGGATCTCTTTTACTGCCCGCTTTAATTCACTAATGTCGCGGGCGATCTTTGACGCTCCGACGATATTGCCGTCCTCGTCCTTGATCGGGGAAATGGTGACAGAGACATCTATCGTACTGCCATCCTTTCGTTGTCGCTCAGTTTCGAAATGATTGAGGGTCTCACCTCGCTTGATCATATTAATGATCCGAACGACCTCGCCCTCGCGGTCTAGAGGGATTATCATCGATTGCGACTTGCCCAGCATCTCTGCCTCTGTGTAGCCGAACATCTTTTCTGCCGCAGAGTTCCAGGTCGTGACGATACTTTCAAGGTCCGTGCTGATGATCGCGTCGTCGGACGACTTGACGATCGCCGCCAGCCGTTCCCTTAACACCTCTTCTTGTCGGCGCTCTGTAATGTCGCGGATATTACATTGGATCACCTGTTGGCCGTCTTCTTCATAGACGTTGCTGACAAATTCTACTTCTCGGCGTTGGCCGCCGCGGGTTTCGAGCGGAAGGTCCTCATACCGAAGATACCCGGTTTCCTGAAGTGCTTTAAAGGCAGTCTGACTCGCCCCTTTGTCGCCAAAAAGCCCGATCTCCCACAGTTCCTTACCGAGAAACTCCTCGCGTGAGTAACCCAGCAGTTCCAGCATGAATGGATTTACGTCAGCAATTTGGAGAGTGACGGCGTTTAAAATGAGAATACCGTCCCGACTGGCCTCAAAAAGCCGCCGGTACCTAATTTCCGATGTTTGAAGTTCTTTGGGAGCCGCCCGTGGGATGCTTAACAGTTCCACTTACTTATATTTGAATGCTTTGAGAGAGAAAAGAATGAAGTGGCGCACCACTTTAGACTTCCAATGATATTCTGTTTTGTCCAATTAAGCTACTAAGTTGCGATGATATATTTTGAGGGTCAATGACCAACGGCGTTTGCGGCCTGGATCTGCTTCTATCCACTGGTCAGCTCACCACTTAAGTTAGACGGTTTCAGGTTATTTGAGCGAGATAGTGCCGGCGGCGGCGATCGTTGGGGCGGTTGTGGGGAAATCGGCGTTGGAAAGTGTGCGGATCTTGCTGATAGATTCACCGGTGGGGTCGAAAGCCGGAACGCCCCAGTCGATCTGGCGTCCGGCATGAATCTTTCCGCCGATGAATGCTCCGTCCGCTTCGAGTTCGGTTTCGAGTATGGCGGTGAGAGCTGTTTCATTCTGCAGCCGGAACCAGCCATAGGTCGCGAAATTGCCTAACGAATAAGCGATCAGCCTGCCCTTGTAAACTTCCATGCCCCGCAGGACGTGAGGGCCGTGGCCGAGCACGAGGTCGGCTCCGGCGTCGATGACCGTTCTGGCAAAAAGCGGCAGGTTCCCGCGTTTTTCTCCAAAGTACAGTTCCGTTTGCCGCGGCACACGCTGATTTGCGATGCCCTCGGCCCCGCCGTGAATGAGACTACGACGATGTCAGCACGCTTGTCGGCTTCGGAGACAAAGCGCCTCGCCGCGACGAGGTCGTTGACGTTCGGGACGACCGTATTGTGTGCGAAGGCGACGAAGGCGACCGTTTTTCCTTTCTCCTCAAGAAAAGCGGTGGAATGTTTCAGCCGGTCGCTTCCGGCATGTGCGATGCCGATGGCGTCGAGCGTTCGGCGGGTTTCTGCTATTCCCTTTAAGCCAAAGTCGAGCGAATGATTATTCGCCAGGCTCAATATGTCGAATCCCGCGGCCTGCAGATATTTGGCGTACCGTGTCGGCATGCGGAAGGCGAAGCATCGGATCGGCGGCGGTTTCTCGCCGGGTTCAAGCGGCTTTGGTGTTTTCGCGGGTATGGGAGTTTTGCATTTCGCAGATTCGCCGCTGTCGGTTATCGGGGCTTCCATGTTGCCGAAGGCGATGTCGGCCGCAGACAGGATCGGCGTGACCTCGGCCAGAATATCGGCGCCGTCGTTCGGCGGCATCCGCGTGTCGTTCGGGTATGGCGAGCCGAGCATAATATCGCCGACGGCAGCGATCGTGATCGAATCGGCCCGAGTCGGAGCAAGACTTGCGGGTATAGGCGTTGGCGTCGCGGAAACCTCGGTGAATTTTGCCGTTTCGAAATCAACCTGCGGCGAACGGAAACATCCCGTCGCAAGGATCGATGTCGTCATGAGCCAGACGGCGGCGATAGTTGTGATATTCGAACGGTTCACACAAGGTTAGATGCAATTATGCACAAGAGTGCGTCCGCAGCTAGTTTAATTCTCCGTTTATCAGGCTGATGCAGGGGCGATCTTTTCGGAGACCTCGGGCTCGCTCGCAGGCGAGATCTCGTCCGAATCTTCGATCAGCGATCTCTCCACGATCTCTCTTTGTTCGAGCTCGTGAATGGTATACGAACCGGTCGCGGGCGACGCGGATGCCGTCCGGCCGACATAACGCAGAGCCACTGCCGACGGTTTGATACCGCGGAGCCGCGGTTCGACGAAGTGCCATCCGCCCATGTTCTTTGGCTCTTCCTGCGTCCAGAAAAGCTGTGTGGCATTCGGGTACGACACAAGTATCTCGGCGATGCGCTTTGCCGGAAACGGATAGAACTGCTCTAAACGAACGATCGCCACGCGGCCATCATCCGATTCCTCTCGTCCGGCGTCAAGGTCATAGAATACCTTGCCCGAACACATGACCACACGCCGAACTGCTTCGCGGTCCTCGACGGCCGAGTCATCGATCACCGGCAAAAAGCCGCCGCTGGTAAGGTCTTCGACGCGTGACGCGGCGGCCGGTAGCCGGAGCAAGCTTTTGGGCGTCATCACGATCAACGGCCGAACTGCTTCCTGAAGTACCTGCCGACGCAGAAGATGGAAGTATTGAGCGGGCGTGGTCGGATAGCAAACCTGAAGGTTATTCTCGCCGCATAGCTGCAAGAACCTTTCGAGACGCGCCGACGAATGCTCCGGCCCCTGGCCTTCATAGCCGTGCGGAAGGAGCATAACGACCCGGCCGCGTTGATTCCATTTGTCTTCGGAAGCGGCGATGTACTGGTCAATTATGACCTGCGCACCATTGGCAAAATCGCCAAACTGAGCTTCCCACATGACCAACGCTTCCGGAGCTTTTACGGCATACCCATATTCAAAACCGAGTACGGCATTTTCAGATAGCGAGCTATCGAAGACCTGAAAGCGGGCAAGCGGATCTTTGTCACTTCTGATCTCGCCCAGCGGTGACCACATGTGACCGGTCTTGGTGTCGTACATCAGCGCATGACGCTGCGAGAATGTGCCGCGGCCCGAGTCCTGACCGCTTAGACGGACACGTTTCCCGTCTTTGACCAGTGAACCGAAGGAGAGAGCTTCGGCAAATCCCCAATCCATTGGAACCTCGCCGGTTCCCATCTTGGCGCGACGTCCAAGCTGGCCGACCATTTTCGGGTTGATACTGAAATCATCCGGTATGACCGAGATCTTTTCGGCGATCTCATTAACGGTTTCGACCGCGATGCCGGTCTCCAGAACTTCCGAACCGTCTTCATCGACGATCGTCGCCGGCAATTCGTGTCGTTTCGGCTTTTCCTGAGCGATCTGCTTTGCACGGCCGAGAATGCCCTCGTATTTCTCGACGACGGAGCCCGTCATTTCTTTTAGATCGTCTTCGTTGATAACACCCTCTCGGATCAGCGCCTCGGCATACTTATGACGAACGCCCGGGTGAGCTTTTACGCGGGCATACATCAGCGGCTGGGTGTAGCTCGGCTCGTCGCCTTCGTTGTGGCCAAGCCGGCGAAAGCCGACAAGATCTAAGACCACGTCTTTGTTATATTCCTGTCGGTATTCGAGCGCGATCTGCAGCACACGAAAGGCTGCTTCAGGATCATCACCGTTGATGTGAAAGATCGGGATCTGCGTGATCTGTGCCGCGTCGGTGGAGTAGATCGAGCTGCGGCCTGCCTCGGGCGTAGTCGTAAATCCGATCTGGTTGTTGATCACGATGTGAATTGTCCCGCCCGTCCGATATCCGCGAAGGCTAGCGAGCTGGAGGGTTTCCATCACGATGCCCTGGCCGGCAAAAGCGGCGTCGCCGTGAAGCAGAACCGGTAAAATGCGGTCATGAACTGCATCACGCCGCCTTGCATCCGCCTCGTCGCCCTCAAGCAACTGGTCCTGCCTCGCTCGTGCAAGGCCTTCGACTACCGGATCGACGAATTCCAAATGCGAAGGATTACAAGAGAGCTCTATCCTGATCTCTTTGCCGCGTTTTGTCGTTCGGTTTCCGACCGCGCCTTGGTGGTACTTTACGTCGCCTTCGTCGGCCGGAAAGCTCGGATGCGAGCTTCCCTCGAATATCGTAAAGATCCTCTCCGCCATGTCGCCTTTCTCGGCGTCGCCGACGATGTTGGCCAAAACGTTAAGGCGGCCGCGGTGGGCCATTCCCATGTAAATTTCATCGACGCCACGCTCCGACGCTCCTTCGACAAGCTGGTCGAGCATCGGAATGACCGTCTCGCAGCCCTCAAGCGAAAATCGCTTCTGGCCGAGATACTTTTTATGAAGAAACTGCTCAAATTGTTCCGCCTCGATCAGCTTCTGAAGCAGTGACTTGCGTATCTCGGCATCGAGCGGCTCCGTGTCGACGAACTGTTCGCGGATTCGTTGGCGGATCCAATCCTTCTCCTGCTTGCTCTGGATGTGCCGGTACTCAATGCCGACCTTGCCGCAATAAGCCTTACGCAAGATGTCCAAGATCCGGCGAAGCGTCAAGGTCTTTTCGCCGTGAAGGCCGCCGGTAATGAACTCGCGGTCGAGATCCCAGATGGTCAATCCGAAATGCTCAAGCTCAAGCTCTTCGGAATGATGTGAGGTCATGTTCAACGGATCGATATCGGCCAGCAAGTGGCCGCGGGTGCGATATGCGTTGATCAACTGCAGGACGTTCGCCTGCTTCTCGATCTGTGCGGAAACCTGTTCCGCTCCAAATATCGCCGGGTTATAGTCCTGATTCCACCTCAGCGGCGGATAGCTGATCTCGAGAGCCTTGAAGATATCATCGTAGAATGCGTGCTCGCCGATGAGATACTCATGAACACGTGCCAGATACAGACCGCTCTCAGCTCCCTGGATGACGCGGTGGTCATACGTGCTCGTCAGCGTAATGATCTTGCTGATCCCAATTTGCGACAGAGTTGCAGGTGTCATTGCCTGATACTCCGCGGGATATTCGATCGCACCGGTTGCGATGATGGCGCTTTGCCCGGCCATTAAGCGCGGATTCGACGCAACCGTGCCTATCGTGCCGGGATTCGTAAGTGAAATGGTAGTTCCCTGAAAATCAGCGATCTCTAATTTTCCATCGCGAGCTTTCTTGATCGTCTCGTTGTACGCGCTAAAAAACTCGACGAAACTCATCTCGCCGCAATTCTTGATATTCGGAACCAGCAGATTTCGCGAACCGTCTTTCTTTTCGATGTCGATGGCGATGCCCAAATTGATCTGCGGGTTATTAACGCGGGACGGAGCGCCGTCAACCACACCGTAACCGTTATTCATGTTCGGGATATCTTTGACCGACTGGATGAGCGCCCAAGCGATCAAATGGGTGTACGAGACCTTGCCTCGGCCGGAGCTGAGCATGTGCTCATTGATGACGCCACGGTTTTCGTCCAAAACCTTGACGGGAATGGTTCGTAGGCTCGTCGCGGTCGGAACAGTTAGGCTTTCCTCCATGTTCTCGACGATCTTTTTGGCAACGCCGATCAAAGGCTTAGATTCGACGCCATCTGGAACACTCGTCGGCTTCGGTTCAGCAGCCTTGGGGGACGGTGTCGCCGCTTTGGGCTGAGTCGCAGCCGCCGGTTGAGTTTCGGGCTTTCCATCTGTGATGCTGCTTTCTAATTCGCGGAAGTAGGTTTGCCATGACTCATCGACAGAACCAGCGTCAGCCCTATATCGCGCAAGCAACCCTTCGACGTAACTAGCGTTCGCTCCGAAATTTTCCTTGATCAATTCTGATAAATTATGGGTTTTTTCGCTCACTATATTTATATTTATCCCCTTTCGCAGTGCGATGTCCGTAACCAATTATGTTACCGCAAACGGCTAAAAAGATAAATCAAACGAGGTAGGGGCGGGTACGGTCATTAACGGAGGGGATTTTTCATCGTTAGTTCGATGTCGATGGGAATAACTCGCTTGTGATAGAAGCCATACTTTCGAAACTTACCGAAGACAAATATTCGACCGGTTACGACCCATTCGTCCTTTGAATCGGTCATTTCGTTCCAGGCCGCCTGTATGATGCGCTCGGTCGGAATGAACACACGGGCAGGGACTGGGAGCGAGAAAGGTTCATTCTTGGAAAACTCGAAGCGGGTATTGTATTCCTCCGCCTTGACCAAGACTCCATCAACCCTAAGTTCATGAAAAACGAGAAAATCGACCTTTCCGCTTTGGTTGATCGGCCGTATGTTGGCGGGCAGTTCCAGGGTAATGCCACTGATTCCCATCTCGACGACTTCCGGCTCGCCTACCGTTACAAAAGCGTTCGCTGAACCTTTATCGGAATCGGCGGAATCAGCCGAGACGACGACCGGCAGTTCGCCGCGATGAACCTTGTAACCGCGAATGGTGTCCGGAAGTTGCTGTGAAAAAGCGTTGCCGAACGCGAATAAAAGAAAGAGAGGAATTAAGGCCAGGTTTGCGGGCGGCCAGTTCGACGGACGAACGCGATAAGAGATCAAAAACTGCAGAGTGGCGATCATCATTATATCTCAGCTCGTCGATGCTTTTGAGACTTCTTCTTCTGTGATAGTAGGCGTATCGTCCGGTTCCTGCTTCTTCAGGTCGATCTTTATCGCGTCCAGGATCCCGTTTATAAATTGAGTCGCTTCAAAGGTTGAGAAACGACGGGCGATCTCAAGAGCTTCGTTTATAACTACCGTATGAGGAGTATCGTCAAAAAGAAACTCGTAGACCGCGATCCTCAGAACGTTGCGGTCAACGATGGCCATTCGTTCAATGCGCCAGTGCTCAGCACGCGTGCGGATGCGGTCATCGATGGCCTCCAGGTTTTTCAGAGTGCCGAGAACCAGATCATTGGCAAACTTTCGAGATTTTTCGTCAAGATCCTCGTCGCCGAGTTCGGTCCAGTAGTTCTCAACCGAGAAATCCTCCGGAACTTTGACCATGTCGGCCGCAAAAAGCATCTGTAATGCACATTCGCGCGCTTTTCGTCGGGTTCCCGAACTCTTACCTGGTTTTTCAAACGACATGCTGTAAAACCTTACCGCTACCCTTTGCTTGTTCTTTTTCGATCTGGCTATAGAGGTTCGTGATCTCGATCGCCGAGATCGCCGCCTCGTAACCTTTATTTCCGGCCTTCACGCCCGACCGGTTTATTGCTTGTTCAAGTGTATCCGTCGTTACGACACCGAACATCACCGGCACTCCGGTCTCAATTCCTACATTGGCAATTCCTTTGGCGGCTTCGCCGGCGACATAATCAAAATGCGGCGTCTCACCGCGGATAACGACGCCGATCGCGATAACGGCGTCAAAATTGCCGGATTCCGCGACCTTAAGTGAAGTCAGCGGAAGTTCGAATGACCCCGGCACTTTAAATATCTCAACCGCGTCTTCTGCGGCGCCGTGGCTCTCGAGCGCATCCAGTGCACCTTCGACGAGTTTGGACGTCAGGAAATCATTCCATCGGCTAACGACGATCGCATATCGAAAGCCTTCTGCATTTAGTTTTCCGCGGTGAATTTTTGGTTGCACTTATATGTCCTCGCGTTCCGTGAGACGCAAACTTTAGTATAGAGAACGTTAATTCGAAATGACAAGCAAAAAAGGCACTTTGCAAAACGCCGTGACTACGCAAATAATGGTCGTTGACGAATTCACCAAATGTCCTTGCAAATAATCGAAACGGAAGAGACCTTGATCATCGAAACGCCTGAGCGCGTTCCGTTGGCATTTTCGCTTGCGTCGATCGGCAACCGGTTTTTGGCGGCCGCCATCGATCATGCCATCCAATATACTGCCATAATCGCTGTCGTCTGGATCTCGGTTGCGGCCGCCGGGCTAACGCTGTTTGGTCCCGATGCAGCGGGCGAAAACGTCTTCTCAACCGCGCCAAAATGGATAATTGCGCTGATGATCATAGCGATCTTTGTCCTATTTGCCGCGTATTTCATCTTTTTTGAGTGGCTCTGGAACGGTCAAACGCCCGGCAAGCGAATATTGAAACTTCGCGTAATTCGTGAGGACGGCCGTCCGATCACATTGTGGGAAGCGGTAGCGAGAAACCTTCTGCGGGTCTTTGATGCCATTCCGGGTTTTGTTATCCCAATTTACTCGGTCGGGCTGATAGCTGTGTTTATGAATTCGCGGGATCAACGCGTCGGTGACATGTTTGCCGGAACGGTCGTGATCCGCGAACGAACCGACGATGCGCCGACATTCAAAGAAACTTTTTCAAACCGGATCGCCGACGCCGCCTTTCGTCGGGTGCAAAAGCCGACCGATTTTAAGGCAGATATCAGCCTGCTGACCGATCCGGAGATCGAGGTCGTCGAAAGCCTGCTTCGCCGCCGCTGGGACCTGACAGAACGGCAGCGTCTATGGATGGCATGGCGCGTCGCCCTACCGCTGATGTACAAGCTAAAGCCGGACTACGACGTCGAGACATTCTCGTACGAAGGATTTCTCGAGGAGATCCTCCACCGATATCACGCCAAAGGCCGCTTTTTGAACTAAGTCTTAATTTACCGGGCAAGATCACTTGTGTTAAATTAACCGTGAACTTGCCGGCGGTTTCATGAAGCTCCGGTCCCGCACGATCGATCAAAGTGAAGAAAAATATCTTAATTACAGGCGGTGCCGGGTTTATCGGTTCGCATTTATCTGAGCATTTGCTGAATGAAGGCGAATGGAGCGTAACGATCGTTGACGACCTGAACGATTTTTATTCGCCCGAGATAAAGCGTTCGAACTTGGCGGCGATCGGTCCGAGCGACGATCTTGCCTTTGTTGAATGCGACATTCGCGACCAAGCGGCGTTGACGTCAGTTTTCGAAAGCACTGCTTTTGATGTGATCGTTCATCTGGCTGCCCGGGCGGGCGTTCGTCCGTCACTGTCGGAGCCGCATCTCTACTACACAACGAACGTCATCGGAACGCTGAACTTGCTTGAACTTGCCCGCCAACAAGGTGTTAGGCAATTCGTATTTGGTTCATCTTCAAGTGTTTACGGCGAGAATTCGAATGTGCCGTTTTCCGAGAAGCACCGCGTTCAAAATCCGATCTCGCCCTACGCCGCGACCAAGGCGGCAGGCGAACTGATGTGTCACACGTATACTCACCTTTACGAGATTCGCACCGTTTGTCTTCGGTTATTTACGGTCTATGGCGCACGCCAGCGGCCGGACCTGGCGATCCATAAGTTTTCGCGGCTGATCTTCGACGGCAAGCCGATACCGGTTTTTGGCGACGGTTCGACCCGTCGGGATTACACCTATGTAGATGACATCATCCAGGGCGTTCGGGCGGCGATCGACTACGAAGGCTCGATGCACGAGGTCTTTAACCTGGGTGAATCTGAAACGACAGAACTCCGCCGTTTGATCGAACTGCTGGAGGAAAGCCTCGGCAAAAAAGCGGTCATCGACCGACAGCCCATGCAGCCCGGCGACGTGCCGATCACATTTGCAGACATTTCAAAAGCCGCCAGCCTTCTCCGCTACGACCCGCAGACCAAAATAGAAGACGGCATCCCAAAATTCGTAGAATGGTTTCGTATTTCGAGGTGATCGCGATCGATCCAACCATTTAGACGGGGATGGCCGAATCTTTATTCAATAGGCGATGATTTCTGAAAAAATACATAACAATAGGGTAAAGCAAGAACGGTCCGAAGAAGGCTAGAATGGATTTAGGCCGAGGCGATCACCAAACGAGACGATTGGGGCGTGAAGAGCGATCGCAAGAGCGAACGTCATTCTGGAAAAATGCCGCCGAAAACGGGTTGCGAACCGTTCCTTTTCTCCAAGTTTGAAAAACCTCCGATCGCCGATCAGAAAGCACATTGCTATCGATGGTTACAGACCGGTAAACCCGATCGCGAATAAAAAGTCTGAGGTAGTAGGTAGCGGAACACCGGGCGGCGGCGGCGGAAGGGGAATGATGCCCAACACGGAACCGACCGGTAAGAGTGCCATCAAAGATAGTCCTATAAACGGTATAATCAGCAACGCGAATGCTACTCTCTCGCCAAACTTTACCCAACCAGATCGCTCACGAAGGGCAAGTATCGCGCCGAGTACAAGACCATAAGTGAAGAGGCTGCTGGCAACAGAGAGCGGTGACGGTCGCGTAAAGGAAAAACCTATCGCGCTCGTTGCGGCAATGGCGACCATCACGACGAATACCCAGCCCATCCGGATATGGAGCTTTCCTCCCTTTTGCGAGCCAAGAGCGATGATCGCACAAAGAACTCCTACCGTTCCCATCACCGTATGCAGAAAATAAATGGCCGGATTATATGGTTCCCAGACGTTCACGACTTCAAGCCCTCCTAACTTTCGCTTCAGTCTAATTATTTCGAATTTTGACTACTGTTATAAAAGTGATGAGGCCGATATCCTATCAGGTCTTGCAGTAAATGCAAATTTTGAGACTGAGACTAAAGGTCGAGGATGCTGAATCGTTTCTAGCGGATGGAGCTTTGGTCGTCGACGAATCACGAGCACGAGTCCGCATTCTGCCTCGTCCAAGATAGGTCGCCTATTATTCTTCCATTAAAGACACCACTCAGCTCCAGCCGAAGACGCGTTTCATGGCGGGTAGGAGGCGGTGGCCGGCGACGACGGAGCGGAAGTATTCTTCGTGTTCGAGTTCGACGCGGGCCATGTCGAGCAGGTCTTCTACACAATCGTGCATTTCTAATTCTTTTGCGAATTCAGCGGCGTCCTCGTATTCGACGGAGTTTTGGCTTTCGAGCCGGCCGGCGAAATACATCGGCATGAACCAACCCGACACATAACACGTAACACCCAGCGAACGGCCGATCGTCCAAAATACTTTCTCGCGAACCGGCCGCGGCTTTGCTCCGAGCTTTTCCAGCCATTCGCCAACCCGCCGCCGATGGTCCCATTCTTCTTCTTCGATCTCTTTTATCCGCTCTTTTTCATGCGAGTCTTTTAGTGAACGCCAATGGCCGCGATAGGCGTACGCCGCCGCGACCTCGCCGGAATAAGCGTTTTGAAGTATGCGGATGAGGCCGACGCGGGCAGAATTCATATCACATGAAGTGAAATAAAAATTAGCGGTCCTGGCGATGGCTAGGTTGGACAGCTTACGGGCTAATAAATGAGAGCAAGGCCGGTCGATGAAAGGGAGCGATCTTGCATCTTCAGCTGCCTGATATCAGGTGCCTGGCGGCGATAGCTGATTACCACACTTTGAAACTCGCCGATGGTCGTGATGGTCGGAGGAGTGGAAGATGGCGATCTGGCGACTCGAATAATGAGGTCATCGGTCAGTACGGCAGCTTTTACAGGCCGAAGCTCTGATCGACGTTTTGTATTGGCATGTCTCGGCTTGCGGATCGATGGTTGAACCAACGGCGAATGCGACGCGTAATCAACCTCCGTAGGCTCTTCGGCCGAATACGGATAATGACGATCTACGAGCTCTGACTCGACTGGAGCGAGAGCCAGTTCAAACGGCGTCTGCAAATGCAAATAAGCGACATAGGATACATGAATGCAAATTACCGCGGCTATTCCGAATACTAATTTTGTCATATGCAAATTTTGCCCGTCTTTAAACTCCGTTTAACGCAAATTTAGTATACCTCGCGGCGTGAATAGTTGCCAGAAAGATCCAAACCATGTCAGAGCCCGGTCGCTATCGCTCATCGGTCTGACATCTTGACAGAGATTAGAATTAGAACTATTCTAACTACAATTCACTCACGGACATAATAGCGACCGTAAGTCTGAGCTCTATCAGACACTTCACACCAATTAGAGGAATGACGGGAAATGGAAAATAACAAAGAACAAAACGGCAACGGATCGGCTAAGTGCCCCTTCACGAGCGGTGCGATGAAGTTTACGCACGGCACTTTTAGGGCAAATCGGGACTGGTGGCCGAACATGCTGCGGCTGGATATTCTTCGGCAGCACACGGCGAAATCGGACCCGATGGGAAAAGATTTTAACTACGCCGAGGAGTTCAAAAAACTGGATTATAATGGGCTGAAGAAAGACCTCGAGGCACTAATGACCGACTCGCAGGATTGGTGGCCGGCTGATTTTGGGCATTACGGCGGGCTGTTTATTCGCCTTGCTTGGCACTCGGCGGGAACCTATCGCATCGGTGACGGTCGGGGCGGCGGCGGTCGCGGGCAGCAGCGTTTCGCGCCGCTTAATAGCTGGCCGGACAACGTCAGCCTGGATAAGGCACGCCGCCTGCTCTGGCCGATCAAACAAAAATACGGCAACAAGATCTCGTGGGCCGACATTTACATTTTGGTCGGAAACGTCGCTCTGGAATCGATGGGCTTCAAGACATTTGGCTTCGGTGGCGGACGGCCGGACACTTGGGAAGCAGATCAGGATGTCTACTGGGGTGCCGAAGATAAATGGCTCGGCGGCGACATTCGTTACAAGCACGGTTCGGAAGGCGCCGATCGGCAGGATGGAACGCTCGTCTCGGACGATGATGCGGACGGCGACGTTCACAGCCGCCGGCTGGAAGATCCGCTCGGTGCGGTACAGATGGGCCTAATCTATGTCAATCCCGAAGGCCCGGACGGCACCCCTGACCCGCTGCTGGCGGCTCATGACATCCGCGACACGTTCGGCCGAATGGCGATGAACGACGAGGAAACGGTCGCCTTGATCGCCGGCGGACACACGTTTGGCAAGACACACGGTGCAGGTCCGGCAGATCACGTGGGCACCGAACCGGAAGGTGCGAGCGTCGGCGCACAAGGCTTCGGCTGGCACAGCACGTACGGCACCGGCAAAGGGCCGGACACGATCACCAGCGGACTTGAGGTCACATGGACAACATCGCCGACTAAATGGAGCAACAACTTTTTTGAGAACCTTTTTGGGTTTGAATGGGAACTCACTAAGAGCCCAGCCGGTGCTCAGCAGTGGGTTGCGAAGGACGCTCCGGAGATCATTCCGGATGCCTACGACCCAAACAAAAAGCACAAGCCGACGATGCTGACGACCGATCTTTCGCTTCGGTTCGATCCGGAATATGGCAAGATCTCGCGTCATTTCCTTGAGAACCCTGATGCGTTCGCCGACGCTTTTGCACGAGCTTGGTACAAGCTGACGCACCGCGATATGGGGCCGATAGTCCGATATTTAGGGCCGGAAGTTCCGAGCGAAGAGCTCATCTGGCAGGACCCGGTGCCGGCCGGAAACGCTTCGCTCAGCGATGCGGATGTTGCCGAGCAAAAGGCAGCGATCCTAGATTCAGGGCTTTCCGTTTCGCAGCTCGTCGGCGCGGCGTGGGCATCGGCAGCTACATTCCGCAGCGGCGACAAACGCGGCGGTGCGAATGGTGCACGCGTTCGGCTGGAACCGCAGAACACATGGGAAGTGAATAACCCGGCGGATCTGGCGCAGGTGGTTGGCAAACTGCAGGCGATCCAGAATGCATCTGGCAAGGACGTTTCGATCGCTGACCTGATCGTACTCGGCGGTTGTGCGGCGATCGAGAAGGCTGCGAAAGACGGCGGCGTGAATGTGAACGTTCCGTTCAAACCGGGCCGCGGCGACGCTTCGCAAGACCAGACGGACGTCGATTCGTTCCGATATATGGAGCCTTTCGCCGACGGTTTCCGCAACTATAAGAAGAGCAAGTACAACGTTTCGCCCGAGGAAATGCTGGTCGACAAAGCCCAACAACTGACACTGACGGTGCCGGAGATGACGGCATTGGTTGGTGGCATGCGTGCACTGAACGCGAACGCCGGCGGGTCGCAGCACGGCGTTTTCACCAAACGGCCGGGCACGCTGTCGAACGATTTCTTCCTCAACTTGCTCGACATCGGCACCGAATGGAAAGCCGCTGACGAAGGCGAGACCGCATTCGAGGGCCGCGACCGCGCAACCGGCGACCTGAAGTGGATCGGCTCACGCGTCGACCTGATCTTCGGTTCAAACTCCGAGCTTCGGGCCGTGGCTGAGGTCTATGCCCAGTCCGATTCGAACGAGAAGTTCGTTCACGATTTCGTCGCCGCGTGGGACAAGGTAATGAACCTCGACCGCTTCGATCTTGACTGACCTTAAGCGAATCTTAAAGCTAAGGTGGCTCCGAACATGGGATCCACCTTTTCATGCTGCGACCGTTTACTGCTTGAACGGCTGTTCGAGCATTTCTCGCCGTCGATGCTGAGCCACTCGTCAATCGCATCCATGCAACAGCGAGCTCATTAGCATCATTCAGGTACAATAGACGACAATGTGTGCTGTCGAACTGAGCCATCTTAGTAGATGTGTTCTACTACTTTCGATCCTTTTCTTATTCTTATCGACGATGCAGCTTCCTTCAACGCCCGCAGGAACCATTCAGAGAACCGTAAGGAAATAGAGAAACATTGGCTTGCGCTCTGTGCCCGTTGGAAGTTTTGATCCTTCTGATGAAACCGCACAATGGGCACTGGTTTGATTATGATAATAGCGATCTCAAGATTCAGGGTTGCGAACGGAATGGAGGGAGAGGTGAAACAAGCCTTTTTCGACCGTCCGCACCTTGTCGATTCTGTCCCCGCATTTCTTGGGATGGAAACCTTCACGGATGAAAGCGACCCGACCATTTTTTATCTGGTTACGCGTTGGACTGATATTGAGTCGTTTCGCACCTGGCATGGAAGTGCCGAACATCGACTCTCGCATAAATTTATTCCAAAAGGGTTAAAGCTCGACCCGAAATATACCAAGGTGACGATCCTCGATCGCCTCTCCGAACCCGGCAGAGTGCCCGAGTTTGAGGAAGTAATAGCCGATTCTTTGCTGGGAATAGCAAAGTATCTCAACGCGACTAGCAACGTGCATTTTATAGCGTTATCTCCCACTGGCAATATTGTCTCCTGCAACAAGGTCTTCGCCGATAATTTACAGAGGACGATGGCGGAATTGATCGGTCATAACCTAAGCGAATTTTTAACTGAAGAAAGCTTCGTCTTTTTGAATGGGATAGTAAAGGTTCTGGAAGGGCAGGAGAGCCTGCTGATGAACTTTGTGGATCCTCATGATCATCCCTTTACGCTGAAATGCAACCTCGAGGTTCGCCCTGACGGTTATGTAATTCTCGGAGCTCCGCCGGTCGAGATGGAACAAGCGCTGCAGGCTGAGCTGATCGAGCTAAACAACCAATTGAGTGTGCTCATAAGGGAAAACGAGCGGCAAAGTAAGGCCCTCAAGAAAGCTCACGAGGAGCTTGAAAACGCTCACGAAGATCTGCGCGAGTCGCACTGGCATCTAAAGAAGATCCAGGAAGTCTTGCCTATTTGCTCGGTGTGTCACAAAGTCAAAACGGGTGACGGTCAATGGGATAGTTTACTGAAGTATCTGGATGAAAACTCGAACTTTCTGTCTCACGGTTATTGTGATGAATGTGCGGCAAAGGCAGTCTCGGACTTCGAGGAATTTAAGCGAAAACGATCTGAAATGGGGCTAGGCAAATGAACAAGCACGAATCTGTTGATCTTCAGCGACGCACTGAGATCGCCCGCAGTATCAGTCAAGCAAAGCATCAGGTCGCGGAGTCAGTAACCGATGAGTTTTTTCGCCGTCATCCGGATTGGGTGGAGCGATATGGCGATGCTGGCCGGATTCGAGGAGTGGAGGACGCTAAATATCATATTGACTTTCTGTCGAGCGCGATCGAGAGCGGCTCTACTGCGCCGTTCGAGGATTATGCAAGATGGTCTTCGCGGATGCTTGCGTCGCGTGGTATCGCCCAGGAGTTCGTTGTAGAAAATCTCTTGCAAATTGGCGAAAGCCTAAACCGCACTCTTTCGGATGATTTTGCTGCAATGGTCTCTCATTTCATCGAAGCGGGACGTCACGCTTGTATAGAAGAAAAAGCGGATAACGAAGAAGCTAGCAGTGGCGAGTTGGGCCAGACTCAACGGCTCTTTCTGGAATCTATCCTGAAAGGACGTCGGCAGGCAGCAGTAAACATAGCACTTGAAACCTTAAAACGCGGCTACGGGATCATTGACGTTTACACCGAAGTTCTACAGGAATCACAGTATCAGTTGGGCAGGCTTTGGGAGGCGAACAAAATATCTGTGGCCGAAGAGCATATGGCGACGGCGATAACACAGTTTGTGATGGCCCAGATCTATCCGCTGATCGAACCGGCGGTAAGGGTGCGCGGTAGAATGGTTCTAACGGGTGTAGAAGGTGAAATGCATCAGATCGGCGCCAATATGGTCGCTGATGTGCTGGAAGTGAAGGGTTGGGACGTCCGTTTTCTCGGGACAAACATGCCGCACCAGGAGATCTTAAAAGCGGTCGAAGAACACCGTGCAGATGTGATCGGAATCTCAGCGACTATGCTATTTAATCTGCCGAAAGTGATCCAAATAATTGAGCAGCTTCGGGCGAAATTCGGATCCGATCTGAAGATAATCGTCGGCGGAGCGAGCTTTCGACAAGTGCCGGAGATGTATTCCGAGATCGGAGCAGATGGATTTGCCCCCGACCTGAAAAGCACCGTTGATTTTCTAAAAACATTTTCCGCTGGTTGAAAGTTTTGTCGGTCGTTGCGCCTTTGAAATGGCTTAGATCTAGACTCGCAACGAGCCGCGAAAGCCTCTGGCGCCGTAATACGATTCGGCGCCGTTATGGTAGATGAAAGTGTGGCCGTAGCGCCAGTCGCCGAAGATGGCACCGCCACGCTCGCGAATGTCGGCGGGCGTTTCGATCCAGCTGGAGGTCTTGGTATCGACCGGCCCGAAGCTCTCCAAGTGCCGGTACTCTTCTTCCGTCAGGATGCGAATGCCCATCTCGTCCGCCATGCCGATCGCACTGTGCTTCGGTTTGTGCTCCTTGCGTGAATCGAGCGCCGCCTGATCAAAGCAAACGCTCCGGCGTCCCTTCGGGCTCTCCGGCGAGCAGTCATAAAAAATATATTCGCCAGTCTTCTTATCAAACCCTACAACATCCGGCTCGCCGCCTGTCCGCTCCATCTCACCCAGCGACCAATGCTTCCCCGCATCATCGCCCAGGCGGTTCTCGACATCGCCCCACTTGATGCCCTTGTGGCGGCTCATGTTCTCCTCGAACCGTTTCTTTAGCTCCGTTAGTAATTCTTCGCGGTCGGCGGTGGATGTTTTCTTTGATGACATAATGATTTTCTCTTTTCAACAGGTCCGAACCAAGTCGCTATCGATCCGGTTCTCGCCTGGTTAACCTTGATGGTTCTGTTCTATCTGAGGTGCGCCGGTTTTAACGGCGCCGTTACGTTTGTAGTTTACGGTGATGATGCCGTTTGGGCTGACCCGGCTTGTGGTTACCTTAAAGGCGGCGGGGATGGTGCCATTTTGGAATAGGCGTTTTCCGGCGCCGAGTGTGATCGGGAATATCATGAGGTGCAGCTCATCGACGAGGTCATTTTTGAAGAGTGTCTGAAGCATATCGGCGCTTCCGAAGACGTGCAGGTCCGGACCGTCCGATTGTTTCAGATCTCTGACTTTTTCAGCGAGGTCGCCGCCCAGAAAGACGGTGGGCTGCCATTCGCTGGAGTCTCGCGTGTTCGAGGCGACGTACTTCGTTGCGGTCATGACGTTTGGCCAGAAATCTGAGTGCGTCGGCCAATACGGCTCCCAGATGTCAAAGGTCTTGCGTCCCAACAGCAGATCAACCTGCTTGCCCAACCGCTCTTGTATCACCGCCCCCGATTCGTCATCCGCATAGCCGAAAAACCACCCGCCATGCTCGAAGCCGTCGCCGTCATTTTCTTCGTTCTGTATGACACCATCGAGTGTCATGAATTCCGCTGCAATTATCTTTCTCATATTTTCTATACTTATTTATAATTTATAGGTCTACGACCAATATGATGCAACCAGTTGGTTGCCGATGCAAGTTAAAGATTGGACTCAGAAGAAAGTGAATTCGGTGGACGACTTTGCTTCTTATGTAAGGTTTCTGAAAACCGAGGATGTTTTATCCAGTCGGTGTGTCGTCGCACATACCGCCGGAGTTTTTGCTCGTATGATTGGTGAAAATGGGAAATTTGTATTCATACACTTACACCTCTTTAGACGGTGTGATAGCCGAACCCGAGACTTGGTTCACACCTTACTTCAGTGAAGAGTTGGGAGCCGATCTGGCCGGTCGATTGGAGTCCGCCCACGCCATGGTGCTGGGCGGACAGACCTATAAGGAATTCGCCGAGTTCTGGCCAAAACAAGGCCACGACGTTCCGTTCGCTGACCTAAACAACAAAGTCCGCAAGTTTGTTGTGTCCAAGACTATCGATCAAGCTGATTGGAACAACAGTACCATTATCGGCGTCGACGATCTTACCGAGCTAAGGTTAAGCGGCGACCTACACGTCACCGGTAGCGCGACGTTAGTTCGATCCTTATTGGAAAACCGACTTTTGGACGAAATAGTTATAGTTATGTGTCCCGTCGTGCTCGGAGAAGGAAAGCGCTTGTTCGATGGTTTAGAAAAGACGGCACTAGAAATGGTGAGGGCGACAACATTTCCTAAAGGTGTTCAATCCCTGACCTACCGAACGAGACGTTGAAATCGATCCTCTGGTTGTGCTTTCAGCCCGAGCATCTCAGCCGACACTCCACCGGACGCAAAACTGGACGACAAGCTTATTTCATCAGCTTGCCCTTTAATTCGTATTCTCAAATCCAAAACGTATTGCCGCTTCGAGGACGTCGTTGTTAGTATCTTTTAGAGTTTTGAACCTTATGCAATACCCGGTCACGGTCGCGTTGCCGAGGTTGCTGGCGTATGTTTCGGCCAGGTATTTCTTGTTTTCGATACCGAGGATATAGATGGAGATCCCGGTTTTGTTTGCGCTCAGGCCGATCTGATAGAACTCGCTGATCGACCCATCAGCGTATTTGTGATGGCGAGATCCGTAGCCGATATTCGGATTGGAAACGATCTTTCCTTCGTCGTTCTTACCGTCGAGGAACCATAATTTACACGGTCGACTGATCTGCAATATGCGGTCGTGCAGCACCTGCAAATCGCTGCTCTTTGGTTCGGGCTGGCTCGCAATATACTCTTCGATCTGTTCGAGCATCGTCATCTTAAACTAATATCGACGCATGTTACCTTTGCCAAATTTCTGCCGTTGTAAATGCACTATTCATCATGCGCAGTATCCGGTCGGCGCTCGGCAACGTGCCAAAGCACCCCGGAAGGGTCGATTACGTAGGCGATCCGAAGGCCCCACGGCTGGACCGCCGGTGGTTTTGGTTCAGGCACACCGAATGTTGCGGGCAGATCGAGTGACAAAATACGGTTCCACCACGAATCAAGATCATCCACCATGAGTTGCATCATGAAATTTTCTGCCCAGTCCTTCTGGAAGTGTTTCTGTAGGATGAAGGAACTTGTTCCGATTCGGAAGATCACAACCTCGTCGCTATCCAGCGCCGTGCCAAATCCTAGTGCTTGATAAAAACGCTTGGACAAGTCGAAGTCTTTTGCCGGCAGGAAAGGCCGCGCGAGCTCTGTGCCAGCGGGTTCTGATATATGCGACACCATAACAATATTTCTGACTCCTTAATTTACTCACCACACAGACATCCGAAAACGCAGAGATGTCTCAGTGGTCAAACTATATTACCCGACGTGCGACCGATATGCGGTACCGCTGTGGTGAGATCTCTTTTACTGTTTCGGAGCCTTGGCATCGAGAAAGTCGTTGATCATCGGGACGATCGTTGTCATTCGGTTCATTAGCGTGACGTGTGTGGTGTCCGGCAAAATAGCCAGTCGCGAATCGGAACGCGGGTGCATGTCGCCGTGGATGTTGCCTCCGCCTTTTAATCGGTACATTTCGGCGATTTGTTCGATCCGCACGCCATCCGCGTCGCCGTGGATGAAGAAGAACGGAGCTTTCCGTCGCCTTGAGATTATCGGCCCCGAAGTCGTACGGTTTCGAAACCATCGCGACGACGTGTTTGACGAAGTCCGGGAAACTGTTTGGTGTCGGGCTCAGTCTCTTATACTCGGCCTCCATCGGCGAGCCTTTGAAGACATCCGCCGTGAGGCCCGCGAGTGCGTCGACGCCTTCTTTGACCCAGCCGTCGCGGCGGATCACGGCCGAAATGCTGACGACCTTGCGCACCTTTTCCGGATGGCAAATTGCAAATTGCATCGCAACGACGCCGCCAAGGCTATAACCGAGGATGTCGGCCTTTGGGATGTTTAGATGATCAAGCAACGCCGAAACGTCGTCGGCAAGATTTTCAGCAGTAATATCTCGATCGATGTCCGCCGTACGACCATGCCCCTGCAATTCGACGGCGATCACTTTCCGTGTTTTAGCAAGTTCGTTGATCCAATCATTCCAGTCACCCGAGGTCACCATGAACGCGCCGTGGAGCAACACCAAAGGCTCGCCGTTGCCGTGGATCTCGTAATACATTTTCAGTCCGTTAACGTGGGCATAACCTGTAGTTGGTTTTTGCTGGCCAAGTACAACACCGGACAAGAGCATCATTAGAATAAAGGCTGTTATCTTCATTTTTAGTCGCCAAGTAATATAGTGCGTTGGTCTTTGGCCGCGTAGCGGTCTAATGACTTTAGCCGTGGACGTTTGTCCACCGAACGTCAAAACAAATGATCCCCGTCGCGTAGCGACGGGGATCAATCGAACAAATACCGTTCATCATAATCAATACCGCTCAATTTCAACATCGAAATATATTCGTCCTTGAAAGTCTGCTCAGCATGATGTTCACGTTGATTCTTGATGTACTCAACGACACGCGGCACATTCTGTTTGCTCACACTGAAAGCGCCGTAGCCGGACTGCCATTCGAACGTGAGCATGTCCGGAAAGGTCTCATGAATCCATCTTGAAGATTCGCCTTTAAGCCACTGTACGATCTGACTTGGTGCGAACTTCGGTTTAGCCAACACGAGCACGTGTACGTGATTCTCGACACCGCCCACTTGAACGGCAATGATCTCGTGTTTTCTCGCGATGCCGCCAATGTATGCCCAGCCCGTTCTTCGATCTCAGGGCTGATGAGATCCTTGCGACCCTTTGTCGAGAAGACGATGTGATAGAAGAGATTTGAATACGTGTTCGCCATATATATTCAATCGTCGCTACGCGACGGGAATTAATTATCATCGCCCCGTGGACAAACGTCCACGGCTAAATTCCTTTCGCCGCTACGCGGCACTGATCGAACTTTGCCAGTTCAGTTACCATTTCCAATTAAGGGTGACTTCATTCAACCAAGCCCACGCAAAAAAGCCAGCGGGAATAAAGAGTAAGGTAGTTAGCGTTGCGACTGCTTTCTTTACAACGGAGACCTTTGTCGTCCAAAGCACCAGTAAGCTGATGATTAACGGGACTATCGGAAGGCCAAAAGGTAGAGCGATCCAACATGAAAATAACCCGCGAGAGGAGCAGATAAGATAGTCATGAAAGATGCGAGTCGAAATCGGATTTGTGTCCGGTATTCCATCCTATTTTGCTCCAGTTGCTCTTGATAAAGTCGCGAGCAGATCTTCCAGATTTTTGAGCTGAGCCTTTGTTCCTTCGACGAAGCCAAATTCGACCATTCGCTCGAGGCGTTCGCGCGACTCGTTATAAATAGAGATGTGAACCTTTGTCTTTCCGTTCTGTTCGCCGAAACTCAGGTTCCAATCGGAGCCGGGCAATTCCACATTCTCGTCGGCGTCGGCGAATGTGTTGAAGAGCTTGAAATTGCTTTTTGGCGTGATCGAAGTATATTTCTGCAAAACCCAACGCTCGACGCCTTCGGGGCTGACCATTGCGTAAAATCTCTTGCCGCCGAAGGTAAAGTCCATGACCTTTGTCCGCGAAGCGAAAGGTTCGGTGCCCACCACTGGTCGAGCAGTTCGGCGTTTGTATATGCGTCCCAGACCAACGACAGCTCGGCATCAAATTCTTTGGTTATCGTGACCGTCTTCGTCTCTTTATTAACCCGAAATTCCATATTCGTCGCTTATTGGGTTCTACTTTTCTTTCTTTGCGATCTTCCCCAGCTTTGCGTGAAATCTCCCGCCAAGACGCGAAGTTTCCCCAAGGAAAGCAATGATCACGACCGCCTTTCTTTTTTTATCACCGCCAGCACCTCCTCGAGTTGCTTGTAGCTCATTTCCATGCCGTCGGTCATGCCTGTTGAGACCGCCGCATCGCGATCCGACTTCGATGCGAACTTGATCGATGTCGCCACGTTCGTGATACCGTCCGTCTCAACGAACGTGACCGTAATGATAGAAGGGCCATCTCCCATCGACCCGCCCATAGTGCCCGGGTCGTAGAGTTGCGTATGCACGATCCTTGAATACAACGCGACCTCCAGCATCTCGCCCGTAAAGCCGAATTCGACGCCGTTTGCGTCATCACGCCAACGCCAGCGATACTTACCGCCAACATCCGTGGTCATTTCGCACACCGGCATGGACCATCCGGGCATGGCCGTTAGCCAGCGACGCATCAACTCGGGTTCCGTATATGCCTCCCACACCAGACTGACGGGGGCATCAAAGCTCCGCCTAATTAGTACTTCTTCATCTGACGGTGTGCTCACTTCAGCAGGTTTCATTTCCTTTGCTCCTGTTTCTCTATATGTTTTAACTCGGTAAGTAATGTATCAAGTTGCTCAAATCGCGACTCCCAGATCTTCCTGTATTGCTCCAGCCATTTGTCAATCTCCTTCATTTTCTCGATCTCAAGCGAATAGACGATCTCGCGCCCATTTTGTTCCTGGCTGACGAGTTCGCACTCCCCGAGAATCTTTAGGTGTTTCGATACCGCCTGACGCGATGTGTCAAAGTGCTCCGCAAGTGCGTTCGGCGTCATTGCCTGTACGGCCAGCAGAGCGATGATCCCCCGTCGTGTCGGGTAGGCTATAGCTTGGAAAATGTCTCTTCTCATCGTTGATCGATCAAGTTATGAAACTGATCGGTTGCAAGTATATGCGCAACTATTCGGTTTCGCAAGTGTTATTTTTTTGAAATTAGAGTAGTCGAAATTCCGGTATATCTGTGGCCACGAAAGCCGGTAATCACTCGTTATTATCCTTCGGACGTGGTCGTAGGGTAGAATGGAGGAAACGGTTTTGGGCCCTTGGTTTGCCGGCATTGTGCTGGCCGGTAAGAATTTGTATGGATTCGCGGCCCTGAACGACATCCAGGAGGGAATAAATTTATGAAGAAAACGCAATTTGTGATCGCACTGACGGCTTCGGCCTTTTTGGCCGGGACGGCATGTGCGCAGCGACCTACTGCCGAGCAAACACCGGTACCGGAGCAGAAAGCGACGGCGGAAAAATGTGTTCCGATCGATATGGGGTCGGCAAACGCGAAGGAGCAGAAGCCGGCTTTTGCGGGGCAAACGCGTGCCTGCGAGGTAAAGTCGGCAACGGCGATCGAGGTGACGGTAGTGGCGAAGGGACTCGCTCAGCCTTGGGCTGTCGAACCGCTTCCGGACGGAACTTTTCTGATCACAGAGAAGGCCGGCCGGATGCGGATCGTTTCGGCAGACGGCAAGGTCGGCGAACCGATCGAGGGCCTGACTTCGGTGGCTCAGGGCGGAGTTTCAGCCGAGAGCGGCCAAGGAGGTTTGCCCCCGATAACCGCTTCGCGGCAGGGCGGCCTGCTGGACGTTGCTCTCAGCCCAAGCTTTGAAAAGGACCGAACCATCTTTTGGAGCTTTTCAGAACAACGTGAGGGCGGCAGCGGCACGAGCGTGGCCCGAGGCGTTTTGAGCGCCGACGGAAGAAAGCTTTCGGACGTTCGGGTCATCTTTCGGGCGATGCCGACCTACAACAATGGGCTTCACTTCGGCTCGCGGCTCGCATTTGCACACGACGGCAAGCTTTTCATCACGCTGGGCGACCGCTTTGACCTGAAAACCATGCGCCCGCTCGCGCAGGATCTGAAGGCGCATAACGGTAAGGTCGTTCGCATTAACCCCGACGGCACGGTACCTAGCGACAATCCGTTTGCAGGGCGCGAAAATGCCTTTGGAGACATATGGTCGATAGGGCACCGCAATATCCAATCCGCCGTTTTTGATGACCAAGGCCGGCTTTGGACGGTCGAGCACGGTGCGCGCGGCGGCGACGAACTTAATCACCCCGAAAAAGGCAAAAACTACGGCTGGCCGGTCGCAACGTACGGTGAGGAATATTCCGGCCAACCGATCTCAGGCGGAACGACCGGGACAGAAAGTACAGAACAGCCCGTCTATTATTGGGATCCGGTGATCGCTCCGTCAGGCATGGAATATTACACCGGAACCGCATTTCCGGAATGGAAGGGAAATATATTCGTCGGTGGTTTGGTCTCGAAGCGGCTTGTTAGGCTCGTGATGAAAGACGGCCGTGTCGCCGGCGAAGAGCATCTGCTGACCGACCGAGGCGAACGCATCCGCGATGTCCGTCAAGGCAACGACGGAGCTCTCTACGTTGTGACCGACGACAGCAACGGCGAGCTCTGGCGGATCGCGCCGAAAAAATAGCTGACCGAAGATCGGCTTCGACACTGAATACAAGACCTCGGCCTTAATGCGGTCGAGGTCTTTTGCGTTGCCGTAACTTTCGGTGGGCATCGATCGCTTCGCTGCGGTCCGTCATATTTTAGTTGCGTTAAAAGCGTCAAAGAAATTCTTCAGTGCCCGCAGGCGTTTTCGGGTTTCCCATGCAAAAACTGCCCGCATAAGCGGATGTAGGATCGGGCGAAGCCATGTGGGGCGTGCGGTGAAGTTTACTTTATAGATCACTTCCGAGTAAACATCGTCGATCTTTGCGTGCCGTATGCTGGCGGCAAAACCATCAAAAAAAGGCGGTTGGTTCAACATTTTGACGGCCGCAACCCGGCCACGGTCAAACGAAACATATTGTGTTCGCAATGCGAACATCCCCAACACTGATCTCCCGCGACACACCGAGATAGCACCAAGATCCGCCTCCGTGAATTCAGGTTCGAGATACGCTTCCTTCAAGAGCGTGTCCCATTCCAGTCGACGGTCATAGTTATGGATCAACGCAAACACCGCATCGGCCGAGGCAGGGATCGTTTCTCTTATTTCTGTCGTTGCCATGAGAATCGTTGGTTAGCCCGAGTGTTTCGCACGTTGGGATAGGTAATGGGCCACATTTCGCAGCAATCTACATGGGTCCAAAATTATTTCGCCCGCTCCGCATGCTGTGACGCCGATCACGGAGTAAACTTATTCGCCGTTGCCGTGCGCGTCTCGGAACTGGCGGATCTCGATCATGCCTTTTGCGCGTGCGCATGGAGTATTCTTGACGAGTTCGATGACATCTTCGACACTATTGGCTTCGATTACCGAGAATCCTGCGAGCGGGAGTTCGTTTTTAGCGAAAGGTTCATCTTTGATCTCAAGCTCTTCATCCCAGTTTCGAACCGTTGTGACCTTTGGTTGGACGGCGGACATGAGATCGCCGCGGTCCAGTATCACTTTATCGTTCGACAAAACTTCTTGTTTCTCGCCGTCGCTCAACGAGTTCCAACCGGCTTCATCGCCATACGCCAGACAAAGAAATTTCATATTTTTCCTCGTTCGGTGAGCTAAGATCAAACGGCAGTACTTGGCGCGAATTTCCTACGGTTTAAAATCGAATGAAACCCAACCGGAAACCCTTGTAGGAACTCCGGACAACAAGGTAGGTGGAAATTGCAGATTTCTCGCGGCATCAAGTGCCGCGTTATGAAAGTCGACCGGGCCGCGAGATACGTCCGCGGAAACTACATTGCCTTCTACGCCTGTCATGATCCGAACCTCAACTCGAACCGATCGTCTCGGCTCCTTAATTGCCGATGGGTATTTCGGATGCTGGAAGTTAAAAGCACGGCTATTCATCCAACCAGCACTAACTACCTTCTCTTTCTGCGGAGCACTTACATGCGACCGAGAATAGCCATAATTAAAGAACTCAATAATATCCTTTTCGGTTTTTTCTAGCCGGCCTGTTCGTGAGCAACAACATCCGGTTGAGTAGGTGATATTATCCTTGTTCAAGTATGCGTAGACAAGGTACTTGTCGCCCACTTTCCAGCCTTGTACACAGCCATAAACGTAATTCTTAATCGTTACGATGGATTCGATATTCTCTTTCCACGCATGATCGACTGCGATTTTTGCCGTTTCGTAGTACCTTTCCTGCTCATCAGCCTCAGATCTTTGGATATCGACAATTTCGCCCGTGAAAACGATGGTTGCGTCCTTAAATTCTTCAAGCGCGGTAATGTTTCGCTTGGAGCATGCACATTGAGCATTAACTGTCTCCAGACACAGCAATGAAAACGCCAAAAGTGCGAGGCTTAAGTAGGTGAATTTTTTAGACATATAACTCATTGCCTATAGTTACGCCACTATCTTCTCTACGCGGTTGTAGACGGTGTTTCGTTCGGGGGTACCGATGCAAAACAAATTACATTCCATAAAGGAATTCACTCAGGAGTCCGTCTGAGCTCTCGATTTTCAATATATCCATATTTGCTCTAGATAGTCAGCGAAATGTTCGCGGGCTTCTGTATCTTCCATCTGGACCGACTCTAGAGACAACTTAAACTGCCCCATCACCCAAGCTTTACTTGGGTTTTCGGGAATTCCTGAAACTAGCCGATCTAGTAAAGAATCCAGAACCTCCGAAAGCCTCTTCATCTCTTCGGACGTGTCTGTACCCGGAAGGTCGCCGAATTTCTCGCGGTTTCTTAGCTCTCTGAGCTGAGCGATCTGATTTTCGTGAATGATCAACATTTCATTCTTCCGTGATGATGGAGCCTCATTCACCCGTTGGGACGGAGGCTCGCTGTAGGGTATCGAACAACCGGTCAAGAGGGGGACGAACAAAAGTCCCACGAGAGCATTCAAACTAAGGTCAGTAATGGGAGCCTTTCGTGATCGCATAAATTCAGGTTGCGACTTGCTCGAGGCGATTGTAGACGGTGTCCCTTTCCACGGCTTCGAGGCCGGCGTTTTGGATCATGGTGATGATCTCGGCTTTGGTCATTTTTACTTCGCCTTCGGCGGCGTAGGCGTGGGTTAGTTCGCCGCCGTCGGTTATGGTGCCGTCGAGGTCGTTGGCTCCGAAGTGGAGGGCGGTCTGGGCGGTGTGTTTGCCGAGCATGACCCAGTAGGCCTTGATGTGGTCGAAGTTGTCGAGCATCAGGCGTGATACGGCGATGGTCTTCAGGTTGTCGATCGCGTCAGGGCCGGGAAGCGATGAGAGAGCGGTTCCGGTCGGATAGAACGCGAGCGGGATGAAGCACTGGAATCCACCGGTCTTGTCCTGCTGTTCACGGAGCCGGACGAAGTGGTCGATTCGGTCTTCGATCGTTTCGATGTGGCCGTAGAGCATCGTCGCGTTGGTCTTCAGCCCCGCGTTGTGGACCTTGCCGGCGAGTTCGAGCCAGCGGTCGCCGTCGCATTTGTGGTCGCAGATGCGCGAACGCGTAGGTTCGGCAAATATCTCGGCACCGCCGCCGGGGCACGAATCCATTCCTGCGGCCTTAAGCTTTTCTATTACGTCTTCGTCCGACATCTTGTAGAAGCGGACAAAGAAATCCAGCTCGACCATCGTCAGGGCTTTGAGGTGAAGCTTCGGGAACTCGCGCTTAAGCGATGAGAAAAGATCGGTGTAATACTCAAACGGCAGCTTGCTGTTCAGCCCGCCGACGATGTGGAGCTCGGTCGCACCCTCTTCGACCGCACGCCGGGCGATATCGATGCCTTCCTGCACCGAATATGTATAGGCGTCTTCCTGCCGGGCACGGCGGTAAAAGCCGCAGAATTTGCAGTCGGCGACGCAGATATTTGTATGGTTAAAGTGCCGGTTTACGTTGTAATACGTCGTCAGCCCGTGCTGCCGTCGCCGCACCGTATCGGCCAGCTTGCCGAGCGCGTTCAGGTCGGTCGTGTTGTACAGCGCGAGCCCTTCGTCAAAGGTCAGCCGCTCGCCGTCCTCGACCTTAAAGGCGATGTCCCGTAGATTCGTATCAAATGAAAAAAGCATAACTTTATTAACCCAGCGGATAATCCGGCGCCGCGTGCCATTCGTGGTCGACGTTTTGCATTATCAATGCATGATCGAACTCGATGGTCTCTTCAGGGAACATTCCTTTGTCGTCGTAGAAACTTGAGGTGACGCTTTCAACCTCGAGCGGCCGGACATTCCAATCGCTTATCTCCAACGAAATGCCGTCAAGATGTTTCTCGCCTTGCGTAACCGAATAACCCAGCGAACCACCTTGAAAAAATGCTGACGACTCTTCGAGACTTTCAAACACGGACTCTTTCGGCAGATGGTCTGCGAATCGGCCGCGTAGGTCGACGCGAACCTTTTCGTCTCTCGACGCCATTGTGAGATCGATTCCCTGGTCCGACTCCGTAACAGTAAAGTTCGCCCGATTGTGTTCGCCCGGAAACAGCGTGCCGCCGGCGAGGCAATTCAACGCCGAATCAGTGTCGCGACGCGGAACAAACACACCTTCGCGGGTTTCGCCATCCTCTTCCCATTCCACCGCGATCCTGTGCGCCGCATTCTCGCTATTGATCCCGAGGAACGCCGGCGCGATCTTTGGCCGAATATGCTCCAGACGAATAAGGCAGATCCCCACAACAGCCTTTCCGCGATGGGTCTTTGGCCGGAATCCTTCGGGCAAGATCTGCTGAACGGTCTCCGGATCTGCACTGAAATTCACGAGTATCCGTCGCTTAATAATTCCAGTTAGTGTCGGGATCTTCATAAAAAGGAAATGCCAATATTCATCAATAACAATTTTACCAAATTCAACCGAAGTATTCCGCTTGACAGATGCCCGCGGCCGCGAATACCATTCGGCATCTGCTAATTACTTTCGAATGTATGATGAAAGCCGTTTCAATATCGATCATTCTTTTGGCCGCCTGCATCGCCATTGGCCAGTCGATCGAGAAGCGGATCGCCAACGCCACCGATGCCCACGTCCACATTCTGAGCCCGGAGTTGATCAAGATCTGGAAAGGGTTGGGGATACCGTTCTCGCGGCCGGATGCGTATTATTCGGATATCGATGTGATCCTGAAGAACACGGCTGTGAAACGGATCGACCTGATCTCAATGGCTCACGTATTCTCGTCCGAAGAGTTTGGCGGTTTTAAGAATGAACGCGAGCTGGTCCAGAAAGAGAACGACTACGTCGCGGAGGCACGGAACAAGCATCCGAAGAAAATAAAGGCCTTTTGCAGTGTAGATCCGCTTCGGGATTATGCTCTCAATGAGCTCGAACGCTGCCGAACACGGCTCAAGATGGACGGCGTGAAGCTTCATCACAATGCGAACCAGGTCTATTTGACCGTGCCGGCGCATCTGGCGAAGGTGAAGCAGGTTTTCGAGTTTGCGGCCAAACACAAGATGCCGATACTGCTGCATTTTGACAATAGCCATCGCCGATTCGGAAAGCCGGACGTCGACCTGCTCGCAGCTTCGATCCTCAATGACCTCAAACCGGTAAAACTGCGGATAGCCCATTTCGGAACGTCTGGCGGGTTCAACCCGAGGACGAAGGGATTTCTAGACGCGTTTCTTGACCAACTCGCCACCAATACGAAACTGAAAAAGCATAAGATCACGTTCGATATTTCGGCGGTCGGACTTGATAAAGACAGCGAGGGTGTCAGGAAACTGACTGACACTGAATGGACGGAGCTGGCCGCCTACGTGAGAAAGATCGGCTTCGAACGAATCACATTCGCGACCGACTATCCGCTTTACACGCCGAAGGAATATGCCGAGATCCTTCAGACGCAGTTAAAGCTCTCACCGGCCGAGATGCGGCCTCTGCTGCGACCGAAGGATTAAGGCTCCGCAGCGTGCAGAGAAGGCAAACAAATAGCATGTGTGCGAAACCACACTGACTGAGATCTAGCATAGGCCTATTATTCGATTATCACCCGCCCGATAAAGAAACAGATTTTCTAAATTTTGTCTGAGTTTATGACTGTGGTCATTTTCTCGGATTCGACCGTTCGATAGGGTGGAGTCAAGCAAAGGTCGAAAAATATGGAATACATAACAGAAATTGGAAAGCTAGAGTTTGGCAGCGAGCCCGAGGCCGGACTCGAGCTGCAACCTGAGCAGCTCTTTGAGGGGGCATTTCGCAAGTTACTGCACATAAGAATGCAAGCGGGGGCTGTGCTGAAGAAACACAAGGCGGCGGAACCTATCACCGTGCTCTGCCTAGCCGGAACGGGTACTCTTCGCGCCGGCCCTGACCTCGAGGATGCGATCGAACTAGTTCAGGGAAGTCTGATCACCCTAGAACCCAACGTCGAGCACGAAGCCGAGGCTAATAGCGGCCTACACCTGCTTGTCACAAAATTCAAGTCGGCCTAGTCGCGGCCTGTCCGATCTCGGGAGGAAATTCGATGAAGAAACTTTGGATCCTTTTTGCGGCAATATTCGTTTTCTCATTTGCCATTTTAGGTTGGGTCGGTTCGGAGATCTTTCGGCAGGTGCCGCCGATCCCGTTGCAAGTCGTAACATCGGACGGCGAAGTCCTGATTCCCGCCGAGCAGATCATGGACGGTCAGAACGTCTGGCAAGCGATGGGCGGAATGCAGGTGGGGTCTATCTGGGGCCACGGTTCGTACGTCGCTCCGGACTGGACTGCAGACTATCTTCACCGCGAATCGATATTCATCCTGAACGAGTGGACCGTGGGCCGTTTCGGGGCCGATGGAAGCGCGATGCCCAGCGAAAAGCGGGCGGCGATGGTTCAGCGTCTTCAGGATCTGATGCGAACCAACAGGTTTGATGCATCCACCCAAACCCTAACGATCGACCCAATCCGAGCTCGGGCGTTCGAAGATAACCTCGCCCATTACTCAGCGATATTTACAAATGGAAGCGACGATTACGCCATACAGCGAAATGCCCAATCGGATCCGGCGCGTCTGCGCCAATTGAATTCGTTCTTCTTCTGGACCGCGTGGGCATCGGCAGCGAACCGCCCCGACAACGACATCTCATATACGAGCAATTTCCCATCCGAACCTTTGGTCGGAAACGTGCCGACCGACAGTTCAATAATCTGGACGGGCGTCAGCGTCATCGCTTTGATCCTGAGCATCGGTGGGATGGTCTGGTTTTATGCAGCATTCCACAAGGCGGCAACATCGCCAGACACGCCGGACACCGATCCGCTCATCGGCGAAACCATCACACCATCGCAAAAGGCTACGGTGAAATACTTCGTCATCGTTTCGCTTTTATTTTTGTTGCAAATTGTGATGGGCATAATCACGGCGCATTACGGCGTTGAGGGCGGAGGATTTTACGGATTTCCGCTCGCCGATTATCTGCCATACGTCGTCACACGTACCTGGCACGTGCAGCTTGGAATATTCTGGATCGCAACGGCATGGCTGGCGGCGGGGTTGTTCATTGCTCCATACATTTGTGGATATGAGCCGAAATTTCAGCGACTCGGCGTCAATTTGTTATTCGGAGCATTGCTGATCGTCGTTCTGGGCTCGATGGCCGGGCAATGGGCAAGCGTCATGCATCTGCTGCCCGGCGATCTTTGGTTCTGGTTCGGCCATCAGGGTTACGAATACGTCGATCTCGGGCGAGTGTGGCAGATTGCCTTGCTTGTCGGCTTGCTCCTTTGGCTCGGCTTGATCGCAAGAAGTGCGATCCCTGCTTTGCGAGCCGACGGAAGCCGATCGCTGGTTGTTCTATACCTGGTGACGACCGCGGGCATAGCATTCTTTTACGCTCCGGGTCTTTTCTGGGGAATGCGTTCGCATCTGACGGTCGTCGAATACTGGCGATGGTGGGTCGTTCATCTTTGGGTCGAAGGATTCTTTGAGGTCTTTGCGACGACAGTCATCGCCTTCCTTTTTGCCCGACTTGGCGTCATGAAGGCTGAGCACGCAGCCTTCGCAGCACTGTTTTCGGCGGCGATATACCTCAGCGGCGGCATCATCGGCACATTGCATCATCTATATTTTGCAGGCACGCCGACGGTAGCCATCGCATTCGGTGCGGTATTCAGCGCACTTGAGATCGTGCCGCTCGTATTCGTCGGGTATGAGGCCATGGAAAACATTCGCCATTCCAAGGCGAGGCCATGGCTCGATCAATATAAGTGGATCGTTTACTTTTTTGTCGCCGTTGCGTTTTGGAATCTGGTCGGGGCGGGTGTCTTTGGTTTTATGATCAATCCGCCGATCGCTCTCTATTATATGCAGGGCCTAAATACGACCGCGGTCCACGCCCATGGCGCGCTCTATGGCGTATATGGAACCTTGGGACTCGGCCTGCTGCTGTTCTGTATGCGGGCAATGCAGCCGGAAAGAATCTGGAACACAAAGTTGTTGGCGTTCGCATTTTGGGCTATCAACATCGGAATGATGCTTGAGATCTTGCTGAGCCTGTTGCCCATCGGTCTGTTGCAAACGTATCAATCGGTTTCCGTAGGATATTGGTCGGCACGGAGCCCTGAGTTCATGCAGTCGGACCTGATGTCGACGCTTCGGTGGATGCGTTTGTTCGGCGACACGATCTTTGCAATAGGTGCCATCGCGTTCGTCTGGTTCGCTCTGAAGCTGATGTTTACAAAAGGCGAAAACGGCAGTTCGGAGATCGTCGCGGAACTGGAATAGCCGATGACAACACGATTGGTTCAGATCGCGATCCCTTTCATCTGGTTTGGAATGATCGCCGCCATATCCTTTATGGAGGCGCCGCTCAAATTCCAGGCTTCGGGCATCACATTGCCGCTCGGGCTAGGCATCGGGCGACTGGTCTTTTTCACGCTGAATAAGATCGAGATCGCTTTCGCTCTGGTGCTGCTCGTCGCGTTCATTCGGCAAATGCCGAAGCCGCGTTTTCCGGTCCTCGCGTTTGGAGTGATCCTGTTGCTGCTTATCCTGCAGACCGTCTGGCTGCTGCCATATCTGGATGAGCGCGCGGAGCAGGTGATCAGCGGAATATCACCGCCGTTCTCGGCACTGCATCTAATTTATATTGGGTTTGAAGCGGTCAAGTTTCTTCTGCTTTTTGGCCTGGGCATAAGTATGGCCCGGCTGCATCTAGTTAACAGTGAACAAAGTAATTGACATCGAAAATAGGGAAGACATCGATCTGCTTATGCAGCGGTTTTACTCAAATGCGCTGAACGATGAGGTGATCGGACACATTTTTACGGACGTGGCAAAACTCGATCTGAAGCATCATTTACCGATCATCGGTGATTTTTGGGAGACGATCGTCTTCCAGACGGGCGTTTATGCCAAGCACGGCCGCAATCCGCTGCGAGTGCACGGCGAGCTTAACCTGAAGACACCGCTTAAGTTAGAGCATTTCAAAAGATGGCTGGAGCTTTTTGACGGGACCGTAGATGAAAGCTTCGAAGGCGAACGGGCCGACTTTATGAAGCTGCGTGCCCGTGCGATAGCCAATCGGATGTTCAATTGTACAAGCGGCGTTCCGGCCGTTTGAGGCTACCTTCGGACATGGTCACGAAGCGGCCCGGCGGGGTCAATGATCACCTTGCCGCGGTCGATCTGAAGTAGCCCTTTGGCCGCGAGTTTTCGAATAACGCGGATCGTCGTTTCTGTAGTAAGTCCCGCCATCTCCCCAATTTCCTGACGCCGAAGTTCGATCCTGACGGGCAATGCCGCATCCTCTCGACCTGCCAGTTTTAGCAAAACGCTGACAACTCGATGTTCTGGCGAGGCAGTTGCGAGATTTTGTATCGTTGCTGTCTTTTCGCGGAGCATTTCACACATCCACGCGATGACCGCGAAAGCAAATTCGTCCGAGCCGCGGATCAGGTCGAGAAACCTATCACGCCCGAGCAAGTGAAGCTCGGTCTCTTCCATCGCGACCGCTGTCGACGGAAATGTCCCGCCATCAAACACGGGCGGCACCGCGAACATCTCGCCTGGTCCAAAGATCCCGATTATCACTTCCTTGCCCGGCTGCAGGAAATGAATCATTTTTACCCGGCCTGATGCAACTATCGGAAGAAACGCGGCGGGTTCGCCTTCGGCAAAAACACGCTCGTTCTCAGCGTAGGTATGCCGACGGCTGAGACCTTCGATCTCGGTCCGCAGGGCTTTACTTGCCAATACAAGAAGTGGTTTCACGGATAGTATTTGTTGAGCATGACTGCCGAACCGAACGCCAGAAAAAGGATCAAGCTTACGAAGGCATTGGTCTTAAAGAATGCGGCGTTCATTCGCGAAAGGTCGTTGGCTTTAACGAGCGTATGTTGGTAGACCATCAAAGTGGCGACGATACCCACCCCAATATACGCGGGCCAGCCAAGCCCTGAGAACGCGAGGAATAACAGGAGCACGACGAATGCCTGAAAGTGAAAAAGCTTTGCGATCCAGAGCGAGCGGTCGATTCCAAAGCGAGCGGGAATAGACCGCAGCCCTGTCTTTTTATCAAATTCGTAATCCTGACACGCATAAAGCACATCAAAGCCCGAGGTCCACATCAGCACAAAGATCGAAAGGAGGATCGGCAGTTCCGAGTCGATCGCACCGCGGACCGCGATCCACGCGGCGGTTGGCGAGATCGCCAGTGCCCATCCGAGCAGAACATGAGCGAACGCGGTAAACCGTTTGGCGTATGAATAGCCGAGAACGCTGAGCAATGCGACAGGCGACAGGGCAAACGTCAACCAGTTCAGCGAATATGCCGCGAGCAAAAATACGCCGATCGACGCAAAAAGGAACGCCCATGCAAAGCCGAGGGAAAGCTTGCCGCTGGGTATTTCGCGAGATGCCGTGCGTGGGTTTGCCGCGTCGATGTCTCGGTCAACTATGCGGTTAAACGTCATCGCCGCCGAACGCGCACCGACCATTGCGACCGTTATCCAAAGTATCTGCCGCCACTCCGGGATCCCGCCGGCCGCCAGCACCGCACCCAGAAACGCAAACGGCAGAGCGAATAGCGTATGCTCGAATTTGATCATTTCGAGCGTAGTTCTGAGTTTTCGAAAAAATGCCTGCATCGATGAAACCGGAGCGGCGTAAAGGCTGCCGACAAGAAACCGATTCTAACAAAACGCGGCAGGAAATGCAGACGACCACTTGCATGCCGGCCGTGGCAGTCTCTAAATTGAATATAGAACTCACCCATGCCGAGCGGAAAAACTCATGACGCCCTAACGCTCTTGTTAGCCGTACCGGTCTTTGCCGGCGGATACGTTGTATCCGGAAGCATTGCGATCTCTGGCTTTTTGACGGCTGCGTATTTGTTCGGTGGGATGATGTTCGGGCCTGATCTTGACATCGTTTCGTCGCAGCAGCCGCGATGGGGTGTGTTCAGTTCTCTCTGGGCACCTTACCGGTGGTTCTTCGCCCATCGCTCACGCTGGTCGCACGGGTTGATATTCGGCACGCTTTTTCGCGTCGTATATTTTATGGGGATCGCGACGCTGCTCGTCCTAATTGCGGTTTATCTTTATGCGGGATACGCCGGTGGCGACCTGCCGCGGGTCGCCGAGGTCGCGGCCGCCTGGCGACAACTAGGTGCGTTTGTAAAGGAAAATCTCGGAGCGAACGGCCTCGTTATAGCCTTTGGGGGAATGTGGCTCGGCGCCGCCGTTCATACGCTGACCGACATCACGGTTACCTACGTCCGGACGGGCCGCGTCACCGGATTTCTTTAGGCCCTTTATTGCTTACCTTTCCGGGCTTGGGTCAATCGCATGGCCTGTCGGCGAACCGCGTCCGAGACGTTCTTATTCTTTGAAATTCCGTCTAGGTCGCGAAGCTGGAGCCGCGTAAGTATCGTCATCACACTAGCGATCGGCGTCCGCGGGTTGCGAGCGAGATTATGGATGATCGGGTAGCTGCGCTGCCATTGCCGGCTGTTTGCCAACATTCGCAGTGTATCTTCCGGTATCGAACGCATTGCTGCGATCTTTTCCACCTCTTGCTCGGTGATACGCGGATTGGCGACCACCGCCTGTGAGACGAGGCGGTTCGGGTCGCGGATGAGAATGTTGCGTGCCTCGCGGTCGCCTTTCATTGCAAGCCGCATGCGGTCTTTCATACCCATCCTCAGCACGCGGTTCAGGACAGACACTCGTTCGTTGTCGAGGTCGCCGTCCTCATATTTCAGTTCGCCGATAATCTTGTTTAGGATCTGCTGACGTTGTTCGTCCGTTTCCTCATAGAGTTCCTCAAGGTACTCAAGCCCCATCCACGAATCGTCGGTTTCGTTGTCCGGAACCTCGATCATCGAGGCAATTAGCAGAGCGTCATCGACGCTCAAATTCGATTTGTCAAAATCGGCCTGTTCGATGAACTCGGCCGCGGCTTCCTTGCCCTGTGCACGAAGCTCGCTGGCGATCTGCTCTTGGCCGCGTTCCTTTTCGAAAAATTCCTTCTTTATTTCTGACGCTCGCCGTTCGGCCTCGGGCGTTCGGTGAGCATTTCCGATTATGGCGTCGATGATCGCGGGTGTCTGGATCAGCAACTGCTGATTCATCGAGATGAGTTCGAGCATCTCGCCGATCTGCGTATTGCGTGCAAAGGTGACGAGCGTATTCGGCGGTGTGCTCGGGTTCAGGATTATGGCTTCGTAAAGCTCTTTTCCAAGGCCCTGCTTGCCGGCGAAATGTGTCAGGACGGTGGACGGGACATCGTTTGAACCAATTATGATCCGAAGTTGATCGGGTTCCTGGGCGTTGAGGGTTGCTCGGGCTTGCTCGGCCAGTGCCACTTCGCTGGCGGCGGCGAAGGCGACCAGCACCTCCAAAAGGTCGTTCTGGGGTAACGGGAGCAGGCCGCGTGCTGCCGCCGAACGCGCCGGCTCGGGTGCCGTGCCTTCGATCAATGCTTTTACGACCGGATTGGAGGATTCTATCTCAAAAGCCATAAACAAACGGCAGGTTAGCGGAATAACACACCCCGTTTCAAGAACTGAATGCATATTAACACAGACTTCGAGCGTCTTGACTATGTCTCTGTAGTGACTTAACTTTGGAGTTTGTTTGTGCGTTGCCCGACCTATATCGATGGGCTGAAACGGCACGCGAAGGAAGAGCATTAGAATGATCAAACCGGATTTAGAACAAAAGATCGCGGATAAAACGGCGCGGATCGGCGTCATCGGGCTGGGATATGTCGGCCTGCCGCTGTTAGTCGAATTCTGCCTGAAAGGTTATGAGGGCATCGGATTTGAGGTGGACACAAAGAAGGCTGACGCGATAAACGCCGGAACTTCGTATATCGTTGATGTCTCCGATGAGAACGTCAAAAAATGCGTCGATGCTGGCAAGCTGACTGCGACCACCGAATTTGCAAAGCTCAGCGATTGCGATGTGATCATCATTTGCGTCCCGACGCCGCTGCGAAAGACCAAAGACCCCGACATGTCGTATATCATCGCCGCCGGCGAGGAGATCTGCGAATACATGCGGGCCGGACAACTGATCATTCTCGAATCGACGACCTATCCCGGCACGACAGACGAAGTCCTTCAGCCGATGTTCGAGGAAAAAGGCTTTACGCTCGACAAGGATTTTTTGCTTGCCTTCTCGCCCGAGCGCGTTGATCCCGGCAATCCGCAATACCAAACCCACAACATTCCCAAAGTGGTAGGGGGGGTTTCAAAAGATTCGACAGAAGTTTCGGCGATGCTCTATCGAGAGATCGTCGATGAGGTCCACGCAGTTTCGTCGGCCCGCGTTGCTGAGGCGTGCAAGCTCTGGGAAAACACTTTTCGTGCAATAAATATCGGCATGGCGAACGAAATGGCGAAACTCTGCAATACGCTCGGCATCGATTCATGGGAAGTCGTCCGGGCGGCGGCGACCAAGCCTTTTGGCTTTATGGCCTTCTATCCGGGGCCTGGAATCGGCGGACACTGCATCCCGCTTGACCCGCATTATCTCTCATGGAAGGCGCGTCAACACGGGTTCGATTCGCAGTTCATCTCGCTTGCCGAGCAGGTCAATTCCGGAATGCCGGCCTACGTCGTCAAACTCGTCTCGACCGCACTGAACGATGTAAAGAAAGCGGTAAACGGCTCCAAGGTCCTTGTGCTCGGCGTTGCTTATAAGAAAGACATCGACGACATGCGCGAGTCACCGGCCCTTTCGATCATCGACCTACTTCGATCACGCGGTGCCGATGTTGTTTTTCACGATCCGTTTGTCCCCGAGGTCACCTTTGACCACGCTTACACTATCGGCGATGGCGAACCGTTGCTCAATCAAGACCTCACAGACGACCTTATAAAAAGCTCCGATTGCATCATCATCTGCACTGAACACACTGGCGTCGACTACAAAAAGGTCTGCGAACTCGCCTCCCTCATAGTCGACACCCGCAACGCTTTAACCGAAGAAACCCGCACCGGCTCAAAAGCCAAGATCGTCAGGTTATAGCTCGTCGAGGTTGCGGACGTGAATCCGCGAGTGGTTTGAAAAGTACAAATCTTCCGCGAATTGAGCGGCAAGCCAAAACAAAATACCGGATCGCTCTTACTTCTGCCTTTGCTTTTCTATCTGCGTGATAAGGCGTTTGGCGTTGTTGCGGGCCATTAGCGGGAGGCGTTCGTCGTTGCTGAGCTCAGTGAGGAACGGGAGCAACTGCGGCGGGTCGGAAATGTCGCCGCGTCTGAGAAATCCGTCGAGACGGGCCATGATCTTCACCGTTTCAAGCTGCTGATTCTCCCGGGCGAGCTTGATGTCGAACATCCAGACGTACTGATTTGAGATCTTTCGGTATTCGTCGGCAAGTGCTTTCGCCTGTTTGTTTGTCGTCCAGTTGAAGACCGCCGTTCGCGAACGTTCGCCCTGGCGCCGCGTTATCTTGATAGTGCCGAGATGCGAATAATCTTTTTCGTACTGGTAATTGTCGGTCGAATCGAGGAAGGTTAGTTCGGCAAAAAGGCGATCAAGCGTCGCGACCGACGTTGCTGAAAGCGCGACCGGATCGGTAATTCCCTCTTCGTAATCTTTGTGTACAAAGGTGATGGTCCCGCGGCCCACCGCGTCATGTTCGATGCGGATGGTCGAGATGGTGAAGTTCGGCTGATGGAATTCGTAAGTATACGCCGGATCGGCGTTTCGCTGTGTGGCAGGCTGTTCGGAGCCGCTAGGAGCGATGACACCGGGACGTTCGTTGCGTTTCGCCGAGGGCGGCGGCTGTGGAACTTCGGTCGCTGCCGGGACGACGTCCGTATTTTTCGCGACTGCGGCCGGCTTTTTGACCGGAGCCTTTCGCCGCTTGGTCTGGCCAAAGGTGTCACCGCCAACACTTACCATAAGGAAAACCGAGGCGAGGATACTTAAAACTGCTTTCATCATCTTTCTGAAGACCAACCGCGAATCAAATCCGAAATTGTATAACGGCTTGTTCGATGAGTCGAGGTGGGGAAAGGTTTGTCGGCTGGTGGCGGCTATTCGAATTTGACCGAGACGACCTTCGAGACGCCGGCTTCCTGCATCGTTACGCCGTAAAGAGCACGCGCGGCCTCCATCGTCCGTTTGTTGTGGGTGATGACGATAAACTGTGTCTTTTCGGACATTTCGGCGATCTTGCCAACGAAGCGGCCGACGTTCGCGTCATCCAGCGGAGCATCGACCTCATCGAGCAGGCAGAACGGGGACGGGCGGTATTTAAAGATCGCCAGCACGAGTGCGATAGCCGTCATTGCCTTTTCGCCGCCGGAGAGCAAAAGTATATTCTGCAGGCGTTTTCCCGGCGGCTGGGCGGAGACCTCAATGCCGGCTTCGAGGATGTCGTCTGATTCGAGCAGCGTCATCTCGCCGCGGCCGCCGCCGAAGAGTTCGCTGAAGAACGTCTTGAAGTGCTCGTTGATCGCTTCGAAGGCGTTCTTGAACCGCTCGCGGGAGCGTTCCTTGATCTCGCGCAACGCTTCCTCGGCCGATGCAATGCTTTCGATGATGTCCTGCCGCTGTGAGGTGAGGAAGAGCAACCGCTCTTCGGCCTCGGCAAGCTCCTCGACAGCGAGCATGTTGATCGCACCGAAGCTTTCGAGCTTGTGGCGAAGGTCGTTAACCGTCGTCCGAGCCTCGACGAGATCGAAATCCTCCGGCATCTCTTCCTTTTCGATAAGTTCGCGAAGCTCGATCCCGAGTTCCTGAGCGCAATTTTCGTGAATGTTTCGCAGCTGCGTGACGGCCTCGGTCTGCTGGACCTCGATGGCGGCACGTTCGTTGAGAGCTTCGGTGGCCTTGCGGTTGAGGTCGGCGAGCTCCGTGCTAGCCGTGTCAGCAGCTTCGCGAGCGGCGGCGACAGCGGAGGTCGCGGCTTCGAGCTCTTTGCGTTCGGCGTCCAGTTGGGTTTCGACCGATTCGATGCGGCCGCCGATCTCCGCAACGGAAGCCTTCAGCTGATCGATCTTTTCTTCGGCCTGTGTGAGTTCGGACCCTAGCGAAACGGTGCGGGCTTCGAGTTCTTTCTGCTCGTTCTCAATGCGGCGGATCGCCGACTGCACGGCACGGCGGCGCTCGCTGGACGTTGCGGCCATCGTACGTTTTTCGTTGAGGACGGAGTTCTCGGCATCAGCTCGTTCACGAGATTCGGCAAGCGAAGCGGCCACCTTATCTAGCTGCGAACGCGATTCTTCGCGAAGCTTGTCGGCGTTCTCAAGTCCGGCCCGGGCTTCTTCTATCCGCATTCTAACACCTGCGACTTCGGCGGCGAGCTGTTCGATCTCGTCGGTGACGACCTTCTTATGGCGGATCGCGCGTTCGATCTCCTGCTTGACGGTCGTTTCGTGAAGTTCGAGCGCTAGCAGATGGCGTTCGACCTTGATGATCAGCGACTGAAGGTCAACAGTCTTTTCCTCCACCGATGTGAGCTGGCCGCGGTCGGCTTCGACCTTAGTCTCGGCAGCGGCAGCTTCTTTCTCAAGCTTTGCGGCCGTCTTTCCGAGGCCGGTCAGTTCGCGTTTGAATGCCAGAAGCGAATCATTCTTGCCCTCCGCCGTACGCCTGCCGCTCACATATAAACTGCCGCCATACAGGATCTCGCCGGATAAGCTTACCGAGATGTCCGCATCCGTGCGGTCGCCTTCGGTCAACTCTTCGACGATGCGGCCCGACATCTCGCGAGGAAACGCGGCTTTTAGAACCTCGATCAGTTCCGGCGACGTTCCGAGAGCTTCGATGACATTGGACGGTAGAGTATCGGCACTTCCGGCGTCGATCTTTTCGATATTCGGTGCGATGAGAACGGAAACACGGCCAATTTGGCTAGATCGGAGCCATCCCGAAACCGATCTGGCGGCAGCAAGGTCCTCGACGATGACCGTCTGAAGATAATCACCGAAAAGATTTTCGATGGCCTTTTCGGCGTGTTCGTTAACGTTAAGAAAATCGGCAAGCACGCCGAGCGGTCGAATGCCGATCTTGTCCTGTTCGGCAAACAGCTTCTGGACCTGCGGTGCGTAAACCGCACGTTTTTCCTCAAGTTCCTGAAGTGTTTCGAGCCGGTTCCGGGTTCGAGCCAATCGCGTATTGGTTTCGCTCAATTCCGCTTCTGAATCCTTGAGCTTTTCTCTGGTGGCGGCTAGCGAAACGGTTAGCTGATTACGTTCGGAAAGGAGGCTCTCGAGTTTGCTGCGTTCAGCGGTCAACTCGGAAGCCGCATTCTCGGCTTGCTTTATATGCTCGTCGTGAGTCTCCTCGGCGCGGGCCGCCTCTTTTGCGAGCCCGGCTGAACGCTCGGAAAGCCTTTCCAGATTGAATTCAAGCTGCCGCGTTATCTCGTCGAAGCGCTCAGCGGCCGCCGAGTGCTTCATTAGCTCCGAACGGCGCGAGTCGAGATCAGCCTCTATCCGCCGCATTTCTTCCACCTTATCGGAATATTGCTTTTCAGCTTCGACAAGGATGAGACGCGACGAGTCCGCTTCGGTACTTTCTTTCTGATCTTCGACCTCGAGCCGTTCGCGTTCGGAGGCGGCAAGCTTAAGCCTCTCCGCGGCGGCGGCGATCTCAAGTTCGATGGCCTCGGCCCGTGCCTTCAGGTCAATGATCTGTTCGGTCTGATAGCGATGTTCCCTTTCGGTTCGGTCGCGTTCCAGCGCGTTCTGAGAATGGGCGTGGCGAACTTCGCTAAGACCCTCTTCTGCGTCGCGAGCCGTCTGCGTTGCGGTGCGGAACGTCGCTTCCTGGTCCGTGACCAAAGCAGAATACTTGCGTTCGGTTTCAGTCGCCGTTTTCAGACGTTCTTCCAATTCACCGATCAGCGTATTGAAATGCTTGCCTTCCGCAGCGAAAAGGCGGCGAAGCAAGACGCGAAACTCTTCTTGAAGCACAACAAAGCGGCGTGTCTTCGAAGCTTGCCGGCGAAGCGAATTTGCCTGCTTGTCTATTTCGCTTACGATGTCGGAGATCCGTCCGAGATTCGTCTTAGCACTTTCAAGCCTCGATTCGGCGGCACGCTGGCGTGTCCTGAATTTTGAAATGCCGGCGGCTTCCTCTATCAAATTTCGGCGGTCCGCCGGTTTTGCGGAGAGGATCTGGCCGATGCGTCCTTGTTCGACGATCGCGTAGTGGGCCCCTGAGAGGCCGGTGCCGGCAAAAAGGTCGTTGATGTCGCGAAGGCGGCAGACCTTGCCGTTAAGCATGTATTCGCTTTCGCCGGAAAGATAAAGCCGCCGCGTAACGGAAACTGCCTCGCCCGGTGCAAAATCCAAAGCAAACGAACGCGGCCGCCAGTGTCGTTTGGTTTTGATCGTGCGTTCGACGGTCTGGACGGAGCCGACCTGAGCGGCTTGAACTTTCTCCAGCTCTAACTCCTCAGAATGAAATCCGTTTGTCTGATGGGTGGTTTCGGGCTCGACCACTATGGCTGCAAACTCATCTGAGGCGGTGGCGAGCTGTTCGGCTTCGATCGCGTCTACATCGACAGCCAATTCGTCGATATTGCTGAGCGCTTCATCTATGTCTTCGAGCTCACTATCGTAAATATCGACGCTGTCTTCGTCGCGAACTAGGTGGAGAACGACCTCAGCCATCCCGGACGGCTTTCTGGTTTTTGTTCCCTGAAAGACGACGTCTTTCATATCGCCGCCGCGGAGCGATTTCGCACGCTGTTCGCCGAGGACCCACGAGATGGAATCGGAAACGTTAGACTTGCCGCAACCGTTAGGGCCGACGACGGCCGTTATGCCGTTGCCGGTAAAAACGATCTCTGTGTAGTCCGCAAATGATTTGAAGCCTGTAATTTCCAGGCGTTGAAGCTTAAACATCCTATAGTGCCGGGGCTATTGAGGTAGCACTATATTTTGTGGTAATCCGCGGGTTTAGTCAAACTGGAGAGGTTAAAGAATTCGATGATTTAAGTAGAATCGGAAGAGGGCGAAGGCACCCGAAAACGGCGTTCGGCTTTAAGTAGTACAGCTAAACGATTTCGCCCCCCATGTTCCGAAGACCCTGCTGTTCGGCTCTTTCGTTGTCGAGTTCGGTTAGAACGTCCAGCAAGAAATTGGTATTGCTTGAGACGTTGATAACGACGGTGAATTCGTGATCAGCAGTGGTGAATTCGAAGGTGCCGCTATTTAGTTCTATTATCTCGCGAAAACCAGTTACGCCGTTCTTTCCGTTGCATTCGGCATCTACGATCTTGCCTTCGTTAAACGACACGTTGCCGAGGTGCATATCCGATTTAAGCACCAGCAGCCCGGTCATCTTGGCATTTTCAACTACCTGAACAGCATCAAAAATGTTTACATATCCGAGGTTCCCTGCGAATGTCACGTCAGTACGCACCTTCTGAGGCGAGCGGTCGCGGGTCGTTGCGAAATCAGGCCGGCGGGCTCGCCGGATCGCTTCGAGGCCCGGGGCGACCGAGATACGCGGGTCAAGCAGTTTGGCTTCCTGTAGGCGGTCATAAGCCAGGTCAAAGTCTTCGCGGCCGATATACAGCGTGACCAGCGCGAGACACTGCTTGGCAGCTTCGGTCAGATTCTTTTGCTTAATGCAGATATCACGCATTTTTTCGCGCAATGAAATCGACCGAGGGCTGCGTTCGATGGACTCGCGAAGCAACGAGAAAGCTTTCTCGGCAGAGCTGTATTTAATGAAGAGATCAGCATCAAGAAGGACGCTTTCGATCGAGACCTCACTTACAGAAATTGTGGGCTCAGTTAATGTACTCATACTTAAAAGTGAACAAAATTGTTCAACATTATTAAAATATCACAATCTCGCCGCTAAGTCAGGTCTTTTTTCGGCCTACGATCGAATGCTCAGCTAGTCCGGAATCTGAATCTGAATTCGTACCATTTAGCGAAACCTTTTCCGGATAGTGAAAAGTTTCTCAAATCGTTAACCTTCTGTCTCTGCAGCAGTGGTTCTCCTTTTGGGGACAAAGATCGTTCGAGGTTTCGCATCTATGATCACAGAAATACCAATGAGTTCGCGGTCGGTTAAGCCATTCTCTTTGAACGCCTCGATAACCAAAGAAGCCGAAGCATCACTTCCCACGGAATTTGGGAATTTTCGGATCGCGGGATATCGCTCAGTCGAGGGTGGGGAAGAATTTGTCGCAGTTTTTCGCGGTGACCTGTCGAACGGGGAGCCGGCAGCAGTACGAATCCATTCGCAATGCTTGACGGGAGACGTTTTTCATTCGGTCAAGTGCGACTGTGGGCCGCAGCTAGAGCTGGCCATGCAGACGATTGCGTCGGAAGGTCGCGGGGCGGTCGTATATCAGCAGCAGGAAGGCCGTGGAATTGGGATCATCAATAAGATCAGAGCTTACGCATTGCAGGATGAGGGAGCCGATACGATCGAAGCGAACCTGATGCTCGGTTTGGGCGTCGACCTTCGACAATACAGTCAGTGTGTGGAAATACTTCGGGGCCTCGGCCTGACAAAGGTAAGGGCTATGACGAATAACCCGGATAAGATACAAGCTATGCGTGACGGCGGACTCGAGATCATCGAACGCTTGCCGATCGAATTTGAACCGTCAGAACAGACGCGTAAATACTTAAGCGTAAAGAAGTTTCAAATGGGACACTTCCTGGATCTGGTTACAGGAAAAGTATAATTACGTCCGGACAAGCAAAAGGCCGCAACTTACTCGCGGCCTTTTTGCTTTTTCTGGATCTTTCCTCTAAAAATCGAATCTTACACCTAGCCTTACCTGTCTCTGCCGATATGTTCTGGTCGGACAAGAAACGTTTACTGTGCGTTAGAATTCTGTAAGGTCAGGCCCGTAAAATCGATGAATTCCGATCCGAAGCTGAACACTGCCGCGTTAAGTATATTGTTGAACTCAACCACTGGTCGCAGCCGCATCCGCTCGCCGAAACGCCATTCCCGCGTAATGTTCAGATCAAAAGTGTAAAATGACGGTCCACGGCCGGCATTTCTAGGAAGGTTTCCGCTCAGTGACCCGATCGGTTGAAGCGAGAACTGTGTTATCAAAGAGGACGGGATGGGTGTTCCCGGCTCACGCCAAATGATGTCATTCAGGTCACCACTAAAATTGACTCGGTCCGTTCCGAGGTCATCAAGATTACGATCGGAACCGCCGATCCCCAGGTTGAACGGAGCAGAACTGCCATACCTAAACAACGGCGACAAGCGTACGCGTCCCAACCAGTTGGGCGTGTCGAAAGAGCCTGTAAAAGCGATCCGATGGCGTCGATCCTGTAGATTCCGAGCCCGTTCTCGCCCAAAGTCGCCATTTACCTCTGCATTTGCAGTGTTGTTCAGCCCGTCATCCTTCGTGCTGGAGAGTGTGTATGCGAAACGCATACTAGCCCGAAATCCATAGCCGAGATCACGGAAGCGGCGACGAAATTCGACGATGAGGCCCTGGTAAAAAGCTTTCCCTTGCGATCCGATGCGCGAAGTTTCTTCGACCGTCGAATCAGGTCGAAACTGAGATATCGCTGCAAGGGCAATGCCGAGCGGGCCAACCGTGGCGTTATTGTTCTGTCCCGGAACTGACACCAAAGGCGTAACCCCGGAATTGTTTGTCGTATTAAGATTCACGAAGCAATTTGTGGTAGTTACACCACAGGTCGTCGTGCCGCCCATGGTTGTCGTTATCCCGCTTGTATCGGTCGGCGACCCAAGATAGAACGTGTATCGACGCGTCGGAGAAAGTTGAAACGGATTTGCCAAGAGATAATCCGTCCAGTCATCAAAACCTGTCGGCAGGACCGGAACATTGGGATTGTAATCGCGCCACAGCCTGATCGTTTTATTCCACGTGTAATTTGTCTCAAAGACAAACCCTTTGCCTATTTCGCGTTCGAATCCTACGTTTGCCTGATAGCTCTCGGGTATCTTAAGGTTGGCTTCGACGGATCGTAGTGGATTGCCGGCACTCGAAAGATTTCCCACCGAAAAGCCCGTAGTTTCGTTACATGGAAAAGTCGTAGTTACCGTGGCACAGGTCTCAACGACGAGGGTACGAAGGTCTGCGATCGAGCCGTAAGTCGTCGGAAATGTGTTAGCAATGGCGTTCAGTATTGCTAGCCGACGAGCATCGTTTGCGGTAGTACCAATTGAAGTTGTGTCAAAGGCGACCTGATTGCCGCCGGTGTTCTGGATAGAATCGCCAACTGTCCGAAGCAGCACTCGATTGTAGAAGATCCCGGCACCGAATCTGATAACGCCATTTCGTTTCTCAAACGGGCTCCACGCGACGCCGAACCGCGGCCCCCAATTATTGTTATCCGACACGGCGGTCTCACGCTCATATCGTAGCCCAAAGTTTACAGTAAGATTTGACGCAGCCTTCCATTCATCGTTTAAGAAGACACCCCAGTATGTATTCTCAACGTCTGCCCGAGTGCCGTAGTTGTGCCGATAACGCGATAGAGTATTGGCCTGATAGGTGCCTATGTTCGCGAAATTATATGTCCCTGTGGCGTCGCCGAGCCCGACTGCCTTGGAATTAACAGTGTGGATATCAAAACCGCCCTTTATCGTTTGATTTCCGGCAATGACCGTCAACGATTCCCTGTATCTGCCAGCGAGTTTCGTTTCGGTTCTGCGGAAAACCGGTCGAATCGCCGAATACCTGAGCAGTCGAGTTACCCGCGATCAGCGTCTGATTGCCGCCGGTTCGCGGATTGCGATAACCGATCAGAACTACTGGTGCAAAAGGGTCGTCGGTATCATATCGAGGGCTGAACGTCGAGTACTGGATTCGAAACTGATTCACGATCCGCGATGTAAACACATAGTTATTAGTCAAATTATATGCGTTCGAGTCGGCCTTTCTTGCCTGCAGAGCGTCGTCAAGCCGGGTAGTGGAAACGCCGGTCGTCCTCTGATTATTGCGACGCCCGATCTGTACTCCGAAGGTTATATCGGCCCGCTTTGAAAACCGGTGATCAAACTTCGCGGTAAAACGATGATTGGTGTTCGGCGTAGAATACAGGACATTGTACGGCGTGATGGCGGCCGGTGGCGTGCTATTGGCGTCCTCGCAAATGAATTCAGCGGGACACGGCGCGTTACCGGTAGGAAGCGTGTATCGCGGGTTTGAGCCGGCCGGGACAAACGTATCGATAAACGTTGTATCGAGAAGGTCGTTGTATTCGTAGGCAAATGAAAAGAACGTCCGGTTGCGGCCATTGTAAAGCGACGGAAGAACAACGGGCCCCGAAAACGTAAAGCCGGGATTGTATTCGGTCAGCGGCTGCCGGGCGAAATTTCGGCTGTTGTTATACCAGGTGTTCGCATTCAGATTATCGTCGCGAAAGAACATAAATGCGCGGCCGCGATAGCGATTACTGCCCGAGCGGGTACGAATATTGACCCGGCCGCCCGACGCCCGGCCGTATTCTGCCGAGAACTGATTTGTGATGACCTGCACCTCGGCCACATCTTCGAGCGAGGGCTGAAATCGGTCGCGAGACGACCGGTCGTCGTTATTATCGAGGCCGTCGATGGTCAGGTTGTTCGAGTAGGCAGTTCCGCCCGAAAGCGAAAAATTACCCTGTTCCAGCGGAGGCGTTCCGTTTGTTACATTGCGGTCTTCTGCGAGTCCGCTGGTCGAGAGCGATTCTTCACTTGTTCCGCCCAAGGTAAGCACAAGATCAAGAGCATCACGGGAATTGTTGGGTAAGTCTTCGATCTCGCGGGCTTCGATGGTGCCGCCAACGACGGTCCGCGTTACATCAATGACAGGAGTATCTTCATCGATGGTTACCGTCGTCTCTGCTTTCACGTCCGCCGGCGTCAAAGACATGTCGAGCTGCAGATTTTGGCCTGATCCTGTGGTGAGCCCGACGCGGTCTTTTGTGCCAAAACCAGCGGCCTCGTAGCGAACAGTATAGTTGCCGGGCTGGAGCCCGATCAGTCGATAGCGGCCGTTACCTTCCGTTTGAACAGTTCTCGACTGCCCTGTATCAACCTGAACGGCCGTAACGGTCGCACCCGCGACGCCCAGGCCGTTCGGATCGGTCACACGGCCTGAGATCCCGACGTTGTCGAGATCCTGTCCGTACACTGCAACTGTTGCAAATAAAGCACAACACGCCGCTAACGAAAGAAAGATCTTTCCCCGTAAAATCCTCATTCAAGAACTCCTGATCAAAAGATTTGTTGAATTGCGAAGCCTATTCTTGCTTAAGAAAGGCCTAATGTAAAGTAGAATTTGATGGAATTGCCGGACAGTTCAGGACTAGTCCTCGTCAACCGTGATCTCTTGATATTCGACTCGGCGAAAACGGGAAACAGGAATTAGAGCATCGGGAGGATTTTCTACGGCGGAACTACGAGATATCTCGCCGGCGTGGTTCTTGATGTATTCAAAGAAGCGTTCGAACTCTCGCTGCATTGCGTCCATCTTCTCACGCATGTTGAGGATTATCTCGACTCCCGCAAGGTTGACACCAAGGTCTCGGGTGAGCGAGAGAATGATCTCGAGTCGTTCCAGGTCGCTATCTTCGAAGAGCCGCGTATTACCCTCAGATCGCGACGGTTTCAGCAGGCCTTCGCGTTCATACATACGAAGCGTTTGCGGATGTATCTCGAACATTTCCGCAACGGCGCTGATGGTATATGTCTTTATACGCTTCTTCATTGTCTTCGACCTGCGAAACGTGATCCGCGATCGGTACGACTCCTATCCAACTGTTCAGTTCGCAAGTCAATCGAAACTGAGATCTGAGGTCTGAAATCTAAAGTCCGAAATTAATCCAGCCCCATGACCTTTCGCGGGTTCTCAGGGTTCAGTTTCTCAAATTGCCGAAGCACTTCCTTGGTTTCCTCCGAGAGAATGCGCGGCAGCGTGATCTTTACTTCGATGAACTGATCGCCCCTCAAACTCGGATGTCGAAGCGACGGAAATCCGCGCTCGCGAAGGCGAAATTTCTGCCCTGATTCGGTTCCCGGCGGAATCTTTAATTGCGCCTTTCCTTCGACCGTCGGAACCTCGATCCGAGCGCCTAAGGCAGCTTCGGACACCGATATCGGTACGGTTACGAAGATGTTGTCGCCTTTCCGCGTAAAGTGCGGGTGCTTCCCTACGTTCGTTACGATAAACAGATCGCCGGGTTGCGCTCCCAATCGGCCTCCGTGGCCTTTCTTTGGAACGCGAACGCGAGAACCGGTGTCGACCCCGGAAGGTATTCGGATCTTGACCTGTTCGGTCTTCGGCGTGACGCCCTTTCCGTTGCATAACGAACACGGCGTTCGACGCCGGCCGGTTCCGTGGCAATCGGCACATTCCTGCGAGAATTGAAGCCTTCCGCCCGTTTTCAATACCTGCCCGGTGCCTTTACAAGTGGTGCATTGAACAACAGGCCCACCCGTGTCGCCAGCACCATTACAACGCGAACACTGCTCCGAACGGTTCACCGTAATATTGGTCGTCAGGCCGGAAAACGCCTCTTGGAAGCTAAGAGCCAGGGGAATTTCAATATCACGCCCCTTTTTGGGCATGGCACGCGGCGGCTCAGGCTGCGGCCGGGGACCGGCGCCGCCTCCTCCGCCGAACAGGTCGGAAAAAATGTCTCGAAAACTCGATCCGGAGCCCGCGTCGGCGGTTCCCTGATCCCACGTGAAGCCCGAAAAATCGAATCCCGGAGCACCCGCCGCACCGCCTGGAGCTCCCGACGCGAACGGCGAATCAGCATCTAAATTGTCGTTGTAGTAACCAAACCGATCAAAAACTTTCCGTTTCTTTTCGTCCGAGAGCACGTCGTACGCTTCCTGAACTTCTTTGAAGCGCTCCTCGGCGGACGAATCATTTGGATTGACGTCGGGATGGTATTTGCGCGCAAGACGGCGATAGGACTTTTTTATCTCGTCCGCTTTTGCATCTTTTTTGACGCCAAGTATTTTGTAATAGTCTTTTTTCGCCATCGCAGGTCGCGTAGTTTTCAGAGATGAGGGGACGAGAGGTATTCCAACAACCATCCCGTCCCCTGTATTTATCGGGCTAACCCGGGGCTAGTCCTTCTTTTCTTCTTCGACATCCACATACTCAGCATCGATGACGTTGTCTTCGGCTGATGAGCTGCTTCCTTCACCATCGGTTCCGGCGGTTGCTGATGAGGCTTGTTCACCGCCCGCTGTACCGTCCGCTTCGGGCGGAGGAGTCTGGCTGTAGAGCACTTCGGCGATCTTGTGCGATGCCGTCTGGAGCCGTTCGTACGCATTGTTCATCGCGTCCGTATCGGTTCCCGCAAGTGCCGTCTTCGAATCCGAAAGCGCCGTCTCGATCTCGCCTGCAGCGGTCGCATCGAGTTTTTCCTTATTTTCGGAAAACGTTTTCTCGACGCTGTAAACCAAACCGTCTAAACGATTTCGGGCTTCGATCTCGGCCTTCTTCTTTTCGTCGTCGGCACTATGAGACTCAGCGTCCTTCATCATTTTATCAATTTCCTCTTTGGAGAGGCCGGACGTTGCTGTGATTGTGATCTTCTGTTCACGGCCCGTGCCGACGTCTTTTGCCGACACATTTACGATACCGTTTGCGTCGATGTCGAAGGTTACTTCGACCTGCGGAACGCCGCGGGGTGCTGGTGGAATGCCAACCAGGTGGAATTTGCCGAGCGTCTTGTTGTCGCCGGCCATCGGACGCTCGCCCTGAAGGACATGCACTTCGACCGACGTCTGGTTGTCCGAAGCGGTCGAGAATATCTCGCTCTTGCGCGTCGGGATGGTCGTGTTGCGAGTGATCATCGGGGTCGTGACGCCACCAAGCGTTTCGATGCCGAGGCTCAGAGGCGTGACGTCGAGAAGCAAGATATCAGTCTTTTCGCCGCCAAGTACGCCTGCCTGAACGGCAGCTCCGAGGGCGACGACCTCGTCCGGATTCACTGATTTATTAGGCTCTTTGCCAAAGAATTCCTTGACCATTTCCTGGACCTTCGGAATTCGGGTCGAACCGCCGACCAGAACGATCTCTTCGATCTCTTTGGGCGTAAGTCCGGCGTCCTTTATGGCCTGCTCGACAGGCGGCATCAGACGCTTCAGGATGGGCTCGACAAGCTGTTCGAACTTCGAACGCGTGAGCTTCATCACCAAATGCTTCGGGCCCGAAGCGTCGGCCGTGATGAACGGCAGGTTGATCTCGGTTTCCATCGCGCTTGAGAGCTCGACCTTGGACTTTTCGGCAGCTTCCTTGAGCCGCTGAAGGGCCATTTTGTCGGCCGTCAGATCGATGCCCTGATCTTTCTTAAATTCGTCAATGATCCATTTTATAAGGACTTCATCGACATCGTCGCCTCCAAGATGGGTGTCGCCGTTCGTCGATTTTACTTCGACGACGCCTTCGCCGACCTCAAGCACGGAAATATCAAATGTACCGCCGCCAAAGTCAAATACTGCAATAATTTCGTCTTTTTTCTTGTCCAGGCCGTATGCCAGAGCGGCCGCGGTCGGCTCGTTGACGATTCGCAGAACTTCGAGGCCAGCGATCTTGCCGGCGTCCTTCGTTGCCTGACGCTGAGCGTCGTTAAAATAAGCAGGGACAGTAATTACGGCCTTTTCGACCTTTGCTCCGAGGTAGTCTTCGGCGGACTGCTTCAGCTTCTGAAGCACCATTGCCGCGATCTCAGGCGGGCTGTAATGCTTGCCGTCGGCGTTGATCCGAACGTCGCCATTTGACGCCTTTTCGACCTTATAGGGGACCTGTTTGATCTCGCCCTGAACCTCGTCGAACTTGCGGCCCATGAACCGCTTGATCGAATAAAGCGTGTTCTCAGGGTTAGTTACGGACTGCCGCTTGGCGACCTGGCCGACCAGACGATTGCCGTCTTTGGTAAAGGCAACGACCGATGGGGTCGTACGACCGCCTTCTGAGTTAGTAATAACAATGGGTTCACCGCCTTCCATAACGGCGACGACCGAGTTCGTCGTTCCCAGATCGATTCCAATAATTTTGCTCATTATCTATATCTCCGCTTCGTAAAAAATTGCTCGTTTTAACACAATAGTCGTATCAAATTCGCTTGAGCCTTCAATGAGTATAAAGATTGAGTGTGTTGCTGTCAAGTTTGTTTTTGGATGAATCGCTGCTACGGAGCGGGTGCATAAACTCTGCGGATCTTTACCGTCTTTGAAACGATCCCGGGCGGTTGGCGTTAACTTCAATGCGGATCAATGAAACAACTGAACGGATAGTGATCGCCCGAATATGCCTGGTGACGTGCCTTGTTTGCCAACGGGCGGCCGTAGCCGCAATAGATTTAGCCGCAGGGTTGTCGTTGATCTCCGCCTGAACCGAGCCCACTTTATAAGCTCATTTGTCGTTTAGTTTCTCGTTATCCTATCGCCGCGGCGGAATACTACCCCGGACGCTGACTTTACAGTCGAGGCGCGGATCGATCGAGAACAATTGTATCACGAGTTAAAATAATTGTTGCAACCATGTGCTATCTGTGATACAACTTTGTTCGGAGGTTAGATAAATATACTTATGAAAAGAAACTGGGTGTTATTTGAAGGAAAGGAAAATGGAGCAAATCGCGGAATGCCGCGGATCACTATAAACAAGAGCAAGACGATCATGTTGAATAAGGCGGCCCACGACGCGATCGGCCGGCCGGAAGCCGTCGAACTGTTCTACGACCGCAAATATGGCGTCATCGGGCTGAAGTCGAGCTCGGCTAAGCTCAAGAATTCATTCTCCGTAAAGTAAAAAAGAAGACGACCTACAAGGTGGTCCACGCCAGTCCATTCTGTAATCATTTCAACATACAGATAGACGGCACGTTGCTCTTTACCGAACCAGCAATTATCGAAGGCGGCTTCATAGAGTTGGACCTCGCCAAAACGCAATCCTCAAACCGGGGATCGCGATGAACCAATTTTGGTGGTGAGGGGTGAGTGATGAGCGCTGAATGGCGAGTGGCGATCGTGAGCGGTGAATGGTTGTTCGCTTTCTGACTATAGGCGAGGCGAACGCACGGCAGGAATTGTAAATTGTAAATTGGGCAATCGTTAATTGGTAGAGAAAAGTCAGTCACACTTCCCCGCCGACGGCCGGCAGAGGCATAGCTTCATAAGAATTAAGGGAGACCGGTGAAGCATAGCTTCACCGCAAATAGAGCGGCAAGCCGCGGGAAGATCGGAGATACGAACTGATCACGGGTAATAGGTGTGATTGTTCGTGAAGCGGAGTTTCACCGCAAATAGAACGGTGAAGCCTCGGACCAGATCATGGAAGCGTCACGGATAATTGACTTAACAATTTATTTGGACGGTGTTATTCTTATCATATTATGACGCAGCCACAGGCGACCGCAGAAGTATTTTGGGCAGCGTTTCAGGGTATGAAGCCCGCGGAACGTGAGCTGTTTATCGGCAAGCTGCTGAAAGACAAAAAGCTCGCTGAAGATCTTCGTTATGCCGCGGTGGTAACGAAGCGAAAGGGCGAGCCGACCACTTCTCTTGACGATTATCTCGCTGAACGTACGAAGAAAAAGTAATGCGATACCATATCGCCATTACCAGGTCTGCCATTAAGGAACTCCAGAACCTACCGACGAAAACCCACGACAAGATCATTGATCGCTTTCGCCAGCTTGAGGAGAATCCTCGGCTTGTAGGAGCCGAAAAACTAACTGGCATCGAAGCCTATAAACTTCGTGTCGGCAACCTTCGGATTATTTACACTATCAACGATGTGGCGAAAGAGGTCGAGATCGTAATGGTCGATGACCGCAAGCAAGTATATAAACGAATTAGACGGAAGCGTTGAGCAATTCCGTACACCGGGGTAAGCCGCGCGAAAGGGCGAGCGGCTCATGGTATTCGGTGCGCATGAGCGTGCGTGAGCGACTGACAGTGTGCGGGCGGCAGGTGTGGATCAGTCAGGCTTTAGGCGCGGATCTGCTTTGACAAGAGTTTTGGTGATTTTCGTGCATTTATTTAAATCGGTCTGATGCGTTTGTTCGAATGAATACGCGTGTAGGGGTAGGAGTATGCAAAAAATTGGGGGAGGTCGGGATATGAGACGGATCGGTCTGTTTTTGGTTTTGGTTGGGGTGTTTGTAGCCGGGGTGGCGGGGCAGGCGGTTGAGAAGTTTGACATCCTGAGCTTTACGACGCCGAAGGGATGGCAAAAGGAGATCGGCAAGGACGCGGTGGCGCTCGGGACCGAGGACGCGGCGAAAGACACGCAATGTCTGATCACCGTTTTCAGATCGCTGCCGGCGGGCGACGATGCGAAGGCGAACTTTGACGCTTCGTGGGTGTCGCTGGTCGCGGGACTCGTACAAAACCTGGGCCAGGCGCAGCGGGCGAGCGCGGTCACGGAGGACGGTTGGGCACTCGAAACCGGTGCGGCGGCGTATGAAAGCGACGGCAAAAAAGGAATTGCGATGCTGGTTTCGGCAACAGGCAACAGCAGCGTAGTGAATGTATTGATCCTGACGAATTCGGACACGTACGAGCCGGTCATTTCGGATTTTATCGCCTCGATCAAGTTGCCGAACGTGGCGGCGAAACCTGCGGCCGCGGCACCGGCCCAACCAGCGAGCGATAGCTCTCGGCTGATCGGCAAGTGGCAGCGTTCGGCTTCGGGCTTGACGCCGACCTACGGCGACCCGGTCAGCTGGGGCTCGTCCGGATATACCAAGAGCCGTTACGAATTCCGTGCGGACGGGACCTATATTTTCACTGAACGCAGTTTCAGGATGATGATGCAGGACATCATCATTGCCAAGGAAAACGGGACATACACGATCAATGGAAATTCCTTGACGCTGAAGCCCGCGAAAAGCACGATCGCTTCGTACAGAAAAGCGGGCGGCGGCGATAAGGTCGGTGCAGTCGTTAAGTCGCAGAACCGCGAACTCGAAACGGTCACGTACCTGTTTACCTTTCACTTCTTTTCGGGAATACAAGAATGGAACCTTGTCCTGCAGGCCGAACGTCCGACAAAACGCGACGGCGCGTTCAGCGGCAACACGACCTTTTCCAACGCATACTACTACGATCAGCAATACACCGACGAGGATCTGACGAAGTAACGTTTGCGCTTCTAGCGGGCGATGGTTTGCGGGGGTTTATGGTATATTTTTATTAAACCAAAATGCCCTGCACGTTGTTATGCTTATGAAATTCAAATTAGCAGTTGTTGCCGTTATTGCGGCGTTTGTTATCTTTGCTCCGGCGGCGATGGCTCAGAAAGAGAAGTCAAAGGCTGACCTCTTTAAGGAGATCGTAAAGCTTAGCCAGTCTAAAAAAGATGCGGACAAAGACAAAGCTTATGAGCTAAGCAAAGAGTATGTGACCCGATTCGGTGCCGAAGACGACGCAGACCTGATAAAGGTCCGCGATTTCGCCGGCAAGTATCGGACGTTCTCTTTCTTTGAGGCGATCAAAAAGACGCAACGGGACCAGGCGTTTGCGATCGGCCGCGAGATGCTCAAGGATGACCCGGATAATTTATCGGTGATGATGAACCTCGCATTTGAGGGCTACGCTGATACGGCCAAGTGGGCCGATGCGGCGTTTGCCAATGAGGTCGTCGGATACAGTCGACGTTCGATAGAACTGCTGGAAGCCGATAAGGTCAAGGAAAACAATTTCGAACCTTTTACAGACAAGAACGCGGCTCTCGGTTATCTGAACTTCTACATTGGGCACTTCAATATAGAAAAGGATAAAAAGGTGTCCGCCGCGAGCTTTTATCGGTCGACGCAGGTCGAGGGCCCGTTGAAAGAAGCCTCCGCACCCTACATTGGCATTGCGGACTATTACGAAGATATGTATCGGAAGTTTTCGACGGAGCTGAACGTCAAGCGAAGTTCGATGTCGGACGTTGAGATCGATGTTGCGACCGCCAGGAACAACAAGATCGTGGACGCAATGCTCGATGCTTATGCCCGTGGCATCAAGCGTGCCGAGGCCGAAAAGCATCCGCAAGCTGCGGCGTGGAAAGAGCGGTTGGGACAGATATACAACTATCGAAAGAAGTCGGCTGCCGGGTTGGCGGAATATTTGGCTGGAGTCGATAAAACGCCGATGCCGAATCCGGCTGACATTTAGGTATTGACCGAACTGGAATTAAAGCTCAGAGGCTGCCGAATTTTTGGCGGCCTCTTCTTCTTTCATCAGGCGTGAGATCTGGAATATGTAGTGAATTCCGGATGCGACGGCGAGCAGGACGACGATAAAATAAACGGTCGGGAGATAGAATGTGTAATTCGTGACGGCCGCGATGAGGATGAGCGTAACGGCGACGACCTGGACGAAGGTGGAGAGTTTGCCGAGGAATGATGGCTTGAAGCCCTTGAAGCCCGTGATGATGTTGATAGCACCGGCGACGGTGATGATGAGCACATCGCGGCCGATGACGGCGGCGGTCACCCAAAACGGAACCGGCAAGAAGCGAACCGGCTCCATCACGCCCGGCAGCGAAAGCACGATGAAGGCGGTCGTCATCAAAAGCTTATCGGCGATTGGATCGATGATCGTGCCAAGTTCTGATTCCTGGCCGTAGCGGCGGGCGATGAAGCCATCGACACCATCGGACACACCCGCGATCACGAAAACCAGAAGCGCCCAGTGGCTGTTCCCATAAAACAAAAGACTCGCGAAGACCGGTATCAGGGCCATTCGCATAAAGGTGAGCAGATTGGGAATGGTCAGGATCATTAATCAACGGTCAAGGTTGAGCGGTGAATTTTCAACATTTGTCGATGTATGGCTCTCGTTGCCGATCAGTTTTTGAGTCCGGCTACTAGTTGTTTCTTTTATCCAATTTACAATGTTCCAATTGACAATTGCCAATCGGGGAATGGGTTTGCGTTCCTAACTAATTATTAATTTCGTAATTACTAATTAATAATTAGTTTGCGCTAGGTCTGATATCGATTCACCGTTCGCGTTTTACGATTCACCACTACTGCTACGGAGTTCCAGGAGGCTGATCTCGGGCGGGCACTGGTAGCGGACGGGGAGGACGACGGTGCCGATGCCGCGGGTGATGTAGATCTGCGAATCTTTGCGCTCGTGGAGGCCGGCGGAGAGCTTTCGGCGGCGGATGAGGCGCTTGTCAGAATCGCGGACACGGATCTGGCCGCCGTGAGTGTGGCCGCTGAGCGTAAGGTCGATGCCGTTGCGAACGGCGTGGCGAAAGATGATCGGGTTGTGGGCAAGCAACAGTTTCATTTCATCGGGAAATGCTCCCTTCATCGCCGCCGGAAGATCGGTCCTGCCGACCATGTGATCATCAACGCCGGCAAGCCAAAAGCTTGCGCCGCGTGCATCGAAACGCTGGCCTTCGTTGATGAGCAAGTTGATGCCGTTACGGCGAAGCTCGCTGCTGATCAACTCGGCGTCAGTCCAGTGGTCGTGGTTGCCGAGGCATGCGTGCGTGCCGAATTCTGCCTCAAGCCGGCCGAGCACCTCGGCGACCGGGCGGATATATTCGGCTTCGTGCGAGACGTAATCGCCGGTCAGGATGAACATGTCCGGCCGGAGCCGATTCGCGATCTTGACGGTGCGTTCGATGTGCGCGAGTCCGGTGAACGGGCTGTGATGAATGTCGGAAAGATGGATGATCGTGAACCCGTCGAGCCGCTTCGGCAGACGTTTGAGCGAGACCGTAATACGCTCAAGCGAGAGGCTGTTCGCCTCGTCAATGGCGTACTTCGCGACCTTCGACAGATTGCCCGCAAGCTCGCGCAGCGGTCGCTCCGTTGCCATCAATTCATTGATGCGCTCGGTGAGCTTTTCGCGTCGTGCTCTTATGGGTATTGGCATTCGTGTTGAGTCGAGATTATAACGCTATCGCGAGGATTTCCAAAAACTTCCTGCGGCAGCGTTCTCAAACGGCTGAGACCTTAAGGAACTTCCGTTTGCCGACCTGGAGCAGGATCTCTTCGCTGCCGATAGTAATTTCCTCTGCATTATTTGATGCTTTTTCGCCGTTGATCCGTACGCCGCCTTGTTCGATGAGCCGGCGAGCCTCGCCCTTGGAGGCGGCAAGTCCTGTATTCACAATAAGTTCGGCGAGACGATAGCGGCCCGCTTCGATCGTCTTTTCTTCAATATCGTCGGGGACCTCTTTCTTTACGAACTGGCGGACGAAGTCTTCTTCGGCTGCGTCAGCGTCAGTTTGGGAGTGAAAATCTTTGATAATTAGCTTGGCGAGGGCGACCTTGGCATTGCGCGGATTCTCGTCGCCCGACTCGCATTTTTCGCGAAGCGAGGCGATTTCCGACGGAGGCATATCTGTCAGAAGCTCGTAGTATCGCCACATCAGGTCATCGCTTATCGACATCACTTTGCCGAACATTTCGCCGGCGGGTTCGTCGATGCCGATGTAGTTGTTGAGCGACTTCGACATCTTGTTGACGCCGTCGAGGCCCTCGAGCAGCGGCGTGGTGATGACGATCTGCGGCTCCTGGCCGTATTCACGCTGTAGGTCGCGGCCGACCATCAGGTTGAATTTTTGATCGGTTCCGCCGAGTTCGACGTCGGCTTCGAGAGCGACGCTGTCGTAGCCTTGCGTCAGCGGATAAAGGAGTTCGTGGAGCGAGATCGGCGTCTGCTCGGTCAGGCGTTTGGAGAAATCGTCGCGTTCAAGGATCTGCTTGACGGTCACGCGGGCACAGAGCTTGACGAAATCGGCGGCGGTGAATTTGTCCATCCATTCGCCATTGAAGCGAAGCTCGGTCTTGTCGGGGTCGAGCAACTTAAACATCTGCCGTTTGTAGGTCTCGGCGTTGGCGTTCACCTCTTCGCGCGTAAGCGGCGGGCGGGTCACATTCTTGCCCGACGGATCACCGATCATTCCCGTGAAATCGCCGATCAAGAAAATGACCGTGTGGCCGAGGTCCTGAAATGCCTTCAGCTTTCGGATCACGACAGTGTGGCCGACATGAATATCTGGAGCCGTCGGATCAAGCCCGAGCTTTACACGTAACGGCTTGCCCGTCTTCGCCGACCGCTCCAACTTTGCCTTCAGGTCCGCTTCACGAATAAGGTCAACGGTTCCCTTTTTAAGAAATTCTATTTGTTCGTCAATGGTCATATCGAAAGCTGTAATTATAGCTCACGATACATAATGTACGCATCGGTGGGGCAGGACTAGACATCGCAACGGTCGTTTTCCGGCGACGGCTTCTGATAAAAAACCGTTGATTTATGAAGGTGTCTGTGCAACAATCGGGTTCTCTTGATCCCATCAATCGGAACATATAGATGAAGCAGAGTTCTTTAGTCGCCTTTCTCACCACCGGACGGATCTGGCTGGTATGCTCTCTGGTGCTCGCGATGGCCGGGGCCTTCTTGTTTAGCACAGAGAAAACCGCAACAAAAAATGTCCTTAGTCAGCCTACTGCCGTCGGCAAACTGGCGTTTCAACGAACGCTTTTTTCAACGGGCGGCCTAGTGACGGCCTCCGTTCTGGCGGTAAACAGCGACGGCACCGGTGAGGCATACCTTGCCCAAGCTAATGTGCCTCCGGTCTTTATCTTGGAACCATCGTGGTCGGCGGACGGAACCAAGGTCGCGTATGTGAGCGATTCAGATATCTGGGTGATGAACGCCGATGGAAGCGGGAAGGTAAACATTACCAATAACGGTCAAGACACGATCGAGCGAAATCCTTCATGGTCTACAAGCGGCGTGATCGCCTATGAGCGTGACGGCCAGATCTGGACAATGAATGCAGATGGCTCTGTGCAGGAGCCGTTCCTTGCAATATCTCAGTCATTTCCAGCTGATCCCGCGTGGTCACCGGACGGCACGAAATTACTATTCAGAGCATCGGACGATATTTGGGTCATTAACGCCGATCGCTCCAACGAACGTCGGATCACAAGCAATTCGGTGCCGGACACTGACCCGGCATGGTCGCCGGACGGACAAAAGGTGATATTCAGCAAGGCCGGCAGCGGTATTGCTGTTATCAACCTCGATAGTACGAATGAGAAATTGCTGACGAACGGAGCCGACGACAGCGCACCATCGTGGTCGAACGACGGAACTAAGATCGCATTTGTTCGACGTGGTTCGACCGTCAATGGGATATACACGATGGATGCGGTCGGCGGAAATGAGCTTCGCATCATCGCCGACATTCCCACTCAACCAGGTCGGAGCGAAAATGACAATCCCGCATGGCAGCCGGTCGCGGTGGTTCCAAACACCGTCGTCATTAGCGGCCGCATCACGCGGAATGGCGAAAGCCTGAGCGGCGTCACCGTCGAGCTGACCGGGACAACAACGCTGTCGACAACGACCAACTCGCTTGGAGAGTACAGATTTGAGAGCTTGCCGCAGAACGGAAACTATACGATCACGCCGACCGTCCCAGATCACATTATTACGCCGGTGCGGCGGATCTTTGTAAACCCGAATGCCAATAAGATCGCCGATTTCAGCGCTGGCCAGACGTGTTCGACACCGAACTGCCGCGTAAACGGAAAGATCGCCTTCGTGCGCGGGTCAAACATATTCATCGCCAATGCGGATGGAACCGATCCGGTCAACCTCACCAGCGGCCTTGGCATTAACGAAATGCCGGCATTTTCTCCTGACGGCAGCAAAATAGCGTTTCAATCGAATCGGGATGGTGATATCGAGATCTATCAGATGAACGCGGACGGTACGGACCAGCAGCGACTGACCACGAGTTCCGGCACAGATGAAAAGCCAACATATTCGCCCGACGGAAGCCGGATCGCATTTGTGAGCGACCGCGATGGCAATCGGGAGATCTACAGCATCAACGCAGCCGACGGGTCCGATTCGCAGCGGCTGACGAACAATGCGATCCCGGACATGGATCCGACCTACTCGCCGGATGGCACTAAGATAACTTTTTCGCGACCGTTCAATGAAGGAACTCCGACCGGACAGTATGCCCTCTACGCGATGAACGCGTCCGACGGATCGAATGCGGTGCAGATCACCAGCCCGCCTTCGAACGATGTCACTCCATCTTACTCGCCCGACGGAACCAAGATCGTGTTCTGGCGGGGCATCTTCGGAGCCGGAACATCAGAGTTGTTCACAGCGAACGCAGACGGTACGAATCCTACATCGTTAGGTGTAAGCGGTATCGTTTCCAAACCATCTTTTTCACCGGACGGTACCCTGGTCATCTATTCACGATTGTTCAATCCGTTTCGGTTCGATATTCAGGCTGTTCCGGTCGCGGGCGGGCCGTCCGAGGTGCTCATCGAGGACGGCAACGATTCTGATTGGCAACCACTACAACCCGCGGTGAGGCGAACACCGTTCGATTTTGACGGCGATGGCCGCAGCGACCTTTCGGTATTTCGTCCGTCGGATCGCATCTGGTATTTGCTTCGCTCAGAAGAAGGATTTACAGGATTCCAGTTTGGGCTCGCCACGGACACGATCGTTCCGGCAGATTACGACGGCGACCAGAAAACGGACGTCGCGGTTTGGCGGGCTTCGGAAGGAAATTTTTATGTGCTCAACAGTTCGGACCTAACCGTAAGGATCGAGAATCTGGGTTTGCAGGGCGACGTTCCGACGCCGCAGGATTGGGACGGTGACGGCAAGGCTGATCTTTCAGTTTATCGTGCGGGGCCGCAAAGCGTTTTCTATTATCGCGGTTCGTCCGGTAATCCGAACGGCGGCCTAACGTTCTTACCCTGGGGCGTCTCCGGCGATAAGCCTGTCCCCGGCGACTACGATGGTGACGGCTTGATCGACGCGGCGGTGTTTCGTCCCTCGAACGGTGTCTGGTACATACGCAAGAGCAGCGCCGAACAGGTATTGGCGTATCAGTTTGGTTTGGCGAACGATCAGATCGTTCCGGCGGATTACGACGGCGATAGCAAGACCGACCTGGGAGTTTTTCGTGACGGTACGTGGTACTTTTTGCTCTCGACCGAAGGCTTTGTCGCCTTTCAGTATGGGCTTGCGGGCGACATTCCGGTCCCTGCTGATTACGACGGCGATGGGCGTGCGGACGCCGCGATCTATCGTGACGGCGTCTGGTATTCCCTAAGGTGGACCGGCGGAAGTATCATCGTGCCCTTCGGTTTGGCGGGAGATTTGCCGGCCGCATCGGCCTACGTTCGTTAAAGCTCGCGATACATAATGTACGCATCGGTGGGGCCGAGTTGCATGTGGCGGAAGGCGTTTGGGACGGTTCCGATGATCTGCATTCCGATCGACTGCCAGAGGCGGACGGCGGCAGTATTTGACGCGACGACGAAGTTGAACTGCATTGCCGTGAAGCCAAGCCGGCGGGCTTCGTCGAGCGAAAATTCGCCCATCTGCCTGCCGAGGCCTTTGCCGTGAGCGTCGGGCGAGACCATATACGCTGCGTTGCAAACGTGGTCGCCAAGACCGGGCTGGTTGGGCTTTAACCAAAAACTGCCGACCACCTCGCCGCCAAGTTCGGCAACGTAAACATGCTTCTCCGGCGAGAACCACCACGCCAGCATCTCGTCCTCCGGCGTTTCCGGTTCAAAAACATAAGTATCACCGCCCGCGATCACAGCTTTGATTATCCGCCAAACAGCGGGTTTGTCAGCTTCGATGGCATTGCGAATTTCTATCATGTTATTAAGGAAGACGTACACCGGCCGAGAATCAGGACGATCAGTAGGTCACCGACCGCAAAAAGCAACGGATAGAATTTATCACTCATCGTAGATGATCACCTATGGCCTACAAGATCTGTTTACTTATGGCAATAATGGCGACCGTGAGCGGCATGGCTCCGGGTCAAACCGATGTCAGAGAACGCGGCCTGCGCGAACGTGTGAAGGTGGTCGAGCAATACGAGACATACTTCTGCTGTTCGCCGAACCAACGCCGCCAGTTGCCGCGGCTATTGACGGGCATAACCTGGTTCGATCGGAAAGGCACCTTCACCGCGTGGATATCGATCAATAACACTACAGACGGGCCGTACTACGAACGGCGCGTTTTCACGATCGGCCGAAACGGCCTGAGAACTAGCGCAGAGGTTTACAGGTCCGAGAAAAATCCCGAGAACACATTCTTCGAAGTTGTTCGAACACCCGACGGCGACCGAAAGCTTGTGCCCGAGGTCGCGGAGAAGCTGATCGAGCGGATCACATATAGTTACGACCGGCACGGACAAATGACCGAAGACATATCACGCGATGCGGATGGGAATGTAACCATGCGACGCAACTACGTTCATGATCGAGACGGCACATTAATGCGGGGAACCGTGTTCAAAGAAGGAGGTGTCGTCGACAGCGAGTCGGTCACCGTCAAGCTGGACGAACGGACCCATGAGACGACGTATCTTCGGGCCGGAGACGACATTCAGCGTGCGACCTACGTAAAGGATCGGAAAGGGCGAACTATCAAAGGCGAATCATCGGTACTCCGATCGATCGGCGAGAAAAAGGCAAAATACGTCATTCAAAATCGCTCCTTTACGCAGTATGAAGGCCACCGCGAGCGGCGATTCGATTGGCTTTTCTACAAGCCGGAAGGCATCTTGGATTCGAAGATCGTGATCCTGTACGACGACCGAGGTGAGCAGGTGAGCCGCGAGGAGTACAATGCCGGCCCGCTGCCGGCGGGCAGCCAGAACGAAGGCATCGAACCCGAGTTGACGCTTCGCGAAAGGACCGTTTCCAGCCGATCATACGACCGCAAAGGAAGCGTTGTCCGAAACGAGACGCGGCAGCAATGCGGGCCCGATCTCCCGCTCGAACTTACAAATATCTACGATTACGTGATCGAATATTACTAGCCCGGTTCCAAGTCTCGCCTGAGCGTGAATTTCCAGACCATGCGTTCGCGGGTTTCGTCCAGGACGTAGGCGGAGTCGGTGACGTGCCATTGGCCAAGGTATTCCCATTGGTTGACGCCAAGTTTGTTAAAAAGCGGAACGGAATGTTGCGACTCGATCGCGGCGTGGAGCGCCCGGTTGGCGGCGTCGAGCTTTTGATCGCCGCGTCGGCCGGAGCCGGTGTAGTGAATAACGTCCGTCGAATCGCCGTGAAAATCAGGGTAGCAGGGATTGATCCGGCCAAAATCGGTAAGCAGCGAGATGAGCCGGCCGTTCTTCTGATAGATGCCGTTCCGCGAGCGGTGAACGTCAGCAACCGTCGCCCACGTGAGCACTTCGCCTAACTTGATAAGATCCAATGTTGCAACAGATGCCACGCCTGTATATTAGCATCGCAGAGGTTCGTTCACTTTCGCCCCGCCCGCCAATCCGTGCGCCCCGCGAGTTGGTCGATCGCCTTAAGCATCGCGGCCATTTCCAGCGTGTCTTGTTCGGTATTGCTCGCTTTGATCAGCTTCGTGTTGGAACCGTAAGTCACGGTCAGCTCAACTTTTTCCGGCAGCGAAGTGATGTTGATCGAGTCCGGTTCGTTGGCGAAGTCATTTTCCGCCATCAACGCGGCGAGTTGGGCAAAGGCATCGACGCCGATATTTGCTTCGTATTTTGTCGGGCCGCCGTAGACCTTATTGCCATCAACGGTGCGTTCGCTGGCTTCGACCTTGTTTGCAATTCCGGAGGCGTGGAACGTCAGGGTCATGCTCTCGGAGACGAAATTCTGAACATTGATATTTCCAAAGAACGCGGCGGGTTTGGTCGATGCGGTCGATCGCATTGAGCTTCGGAACAAAGATATCTCAGTTATCTCGCCGGACTCGACAACGATCGGCCCTTTCTTACGCCGAGACAGGTTTATAGGGCTCGGGTTTGTGGTATGGATCTGGTCACCTGCACGGTACGCCGGTTCATCAGGTATGCGAAGGTACATAAAACCCATGAATGCGGCGATCAGAACCACGGCCGTTAGGAGTGCGGTCACACCGATCGCGAGAACTATTTTTGCGGTTGATCCTGTCATAATTACGCTACCATTTCGCCGGACTCGGTTTTGGCCGGTCTTCGACCATGCCTATGCCGAATTCGTTAATGCCGTTTACGCAGACGATCACCTTTTTGATATTCGGGAATTGCTTTGCCGTGCGGATGACGGTCGCTTCGAACCGGAGCGTTTCTAGGTCGCCTGGGTTGTAGTCGTCGCGGATCTCGCGGACGAGATCGATGCGTGCGGTCGTGCCTTTTATTCGAACGTCGCTTAGCTTCATCCCGCCGTACGCGACGCTTGCGTATTTGTCGGTGCTCTCGGCTTCGGTCGGGCCGGCGATCAGAGCTTCGATTGTCGGGCGAAGCGGTGCCCGTGCATCAACGACGCGTTTAAACGGGATCATATCGTCGCCGGGCTCGTCGCGGTTGAATTCCCAAAGGTAGACGGTGACCTCACGCGTTTGGGCGGTGATGTCGGCCGGCAACACAAAGAGCAGCGGTAAAAAGAACAGAACGGATAATAACTGTATCTTCATAGCTTTGGTTCCCGAAAGAAATGATCAGGCGCCGCAGGATTCGTCAAATATCATCGTGGCCTTGGCGTTTCGAAACTCGAATAACATCTGGCGATCGCTCTCGGAATGAATGGATTCGATCGCGATCTCCATTCGCCCATCGCCGTTTAGGTCCGCGACCGCGACGATCGAATGCCCGGCATAGTCTGCGTCGATGCGCTCATCGAGAAACTGACCGTCCAGAAGTACGTTACGGGCGGCACGGCCCGAACCGACCCGGAGTAATGCGAACGAATAATCGCCGGCTGAAAGGTCAAATTGTTCCCATCGACTATAGTAATGTCCCGTGATGATCTCTTCTGCTACGCCGTCGCCGTCAAGGTCGATAGATATGGCATCTGTGATACGCGGCGGCGAATTTCTGATGCCTTTCGAACGCAGAAAGGTTATTACCGAAGCGATGATCGCTTTATCTTCGTTGTCGAGCTTGACAGGCCGCCGCGGCACGAGCTTCCAGCCCGCTTTTTCGCCGATAAACAGTCCGGGAAGCTCGCTGTCCGGCTCGTCCCGGCGATCAAATCGGACTATCCTATTTCCATAGCAAGCGTCCCATTTCTCGTTTGTGCGTCCGGTGAATATTTCTTCGTTGTTTGCCTTATTGCTTATGGAACGCAACCTCGGCGACGAGCCGAGCGGTACGCGGGCCGGCTTCGACCAACGTTCCCCTTGCGTTCCGCCGACCAGATAACTTCCCTGCACGATCGGAATGATCGGTTCCTGCGCTGGCAGAGCTATGCAGCCGAACAGAATGATCGTTATAGCGATAAATTTACGTTTCATGCTCATCCGATCTCAATCCTCAGCCGGGCCGAACCGATAGACGAGAAATCCGATCGCACGGGCGCGCTTTCCGCCGAAGGTCGGCTGGTTAAATTTCGAAGCGAGTGCGGCACGTTCGGCCTCGGGCCAAAGCTCCTTGTTTCCGGTTCGTCCCCTGGCGGTCAGCACACTGCCGTCTTCATCGATCAGCACTTCGACCTGAACGAGGCCTTTTGCACCCGACGCCTTGGCGGCACGTGTGTGGTAAGGCTTCTCGGCGGAAACGACCTCAAAATTGAGAAACGTGTATTTGTCGCCGACAACAAAGCCGTCATAATTTGCCGGATCTTTCTTCGGCTTTGCCGGCGGCGGTTTTGCGGCGGCCGTCGATTTAGAACTCGTTCTGGTTCGGGTCGAACGAGTGGTCGTCCGGGACGTTGTTCGTTGGGTCGCACCCGCTTTCGCCGCCGCGGATGGGCTGCCACCGCCGCCTTCGGCCGGACCGGAACGCGCGGGCGGTTCATCGACCGCAGCGATCGCCCCCATCTGCGCATCTGTCTGCGAACAGAGAACGAGAACTGACAAAAATGCGAATCCTAGTACTGCAGACCTAAACATCGCTTTACCTCCGGGACATTATAAACCGAGACGTGAACCTCCAGATACTTTTGCGGATCCGGGTCAGCTCAGTATCTCGATCCGTCCGCTCGAAACGGACATCGACAACTCATATCCGACACCGGCAAATGGAACATCGATGGTCACCAGACGCGGGCCGGACCCGGCACGGACACCCGGTGCGCTAGCGGCATTCCAGACGTAGGAGACGCCATCGCGGATCTTGCTAAGATCGTCAGGGGTGACCTTGTCATAGTCCTTTAGTTTAGCGACTGCGCTGAAGAATTTGCGGCCGCGAAGAGCATCAACGATGCCGTCCCATTTGACCGCCAGTGCGAAATTGATACTCCAATCGTCTACCTTCGTGCCGTTAAGGCTATAAAGATTTGGGCAGTCCAGTACGATGCAGGCAATGGCACCGACACCTCCGCCAAGGCCGAGCCCTATCCGGCCGGACCCGACCTGATAATCATGATGTTCCTGAATTAGACCGAGGTTGCGAAGGGTTCCGCTCATGTACTCGACGCCGCCGATCCCCAGTATTCCCCCGCCTTTGAACCCAACGCCGATCCAGTTGTTGTACTTATTCATCGATTTTTTTTCTCCTGACTTAGAAAGCCTTTTCGTATAGGTTGCCGTTCTTGTTTGCCCAGAAGTACTTTTTGGACCTGGTACCTTCGACAAAAATGCGCCAGGTAAGCGTCCACGCTTTGGCTTCCTCGCCTGTCAGCCGCGGATCGCTGGTTTGGGCATACTGGTTGTCCATCGAGACCAGATCAATGGTTGCACCCTCAGGATCGGCCAGCTGTTTGGCACGCTCGATCGTCTTCGGCAATGCCGCGAAATTGATCTCATCTATATCCGTCGCATGCGGAACGTGATTCGCAAAAACCGTGTGGATTTTGACCGGCTTCGGGCCGTAGACCTCACCCCTTGAATAGGTGTACTCGTCTTGGTCTTTCGGGTTCGTCTCGGACTGAATGACCAACTTCATTACGTCGGGCCTTATCTCACCACGAATGACCCTCACCTTGGCCGTGCCGACTTTCTCTTTGATTTTGGCTGCGGCCCGGGCCGCTTTGTCGTCCTCGAATAGGTTCTCGAGTAGATTTATGTTTCCCGGGATCAGGTTTGAGCACCCAAGGGCGACGGCGAGCATGGGCAACAGGGGAATAAGTAGTTTATGTATTGCTTTCATTTTTCTTTACCGTATTGTGGGTTTGATACTATCTGTCGAGTGGAATAAAAGCTCAAGATTCTACCCTGTATCTTGTGCTTTTAATGAAATGGTTGTGGGAGTGAAGGCTGTCGCAAAGCGTCCGCCGGCCATCTGAATTACTTAACTGCCGATGTGTGATCAGCGGCGATCTGCCAGCGTCCGCCACGCCAGACCCAAGTGGTCGTGTAGCGTTCTTTTTCATCAAACTGCTTGTCGCTTTTGTCTCTACCTTTGTAGCGGATAAGTCCGGTTTCGATAGCAGCACCGTTTCCGATAACTCGCACCTTCTGGTCAGTTATTTCAACCAATTCGATCTTGTATTCACTGTTTTGGAGTTCACCTAGAACGTCTGCTTTGGTTCGGACCTTTCCGCCCGCATTCACGAAAACGGCGTCATCTGCCAAAATGCGTGCGAAGCCTGCATGGTCTTTGTTCTTATACATTGCCGCGGCATCCTTACCAATTTTCAGAACTTGAGCTGCCATCAGCTTGCGGTCATGCGGTGCCTCGGAAACGTGTTCCGCGAGCATGATCCACTGACCGTTCCGCTTTTCAAGAAAAGCGGTATAGCGGCCGCGGTCGGTATGTGGTTCGGCTAAAGCATCCGTCGCCGACATCATCGTCCCGATCCAATCGCCGGTCAATATCGCCATATTCCCCATTACTTTGGCTTTTACGTTCTCGCTTTTAACCGAAACCACTTTGTAGGTCGGTTTCTCTTTTTCGCCGCGGATCCAGGCTAATGCTTTCGCTTTGTTTTCGACCTCGGCTGTCGGGCCGGAAAAGGTGTAGTCATCGGCAAACACCCGCTCGAAGAAGGCGACATCGCGATCTATCTGTGCCTTCTCGTAAGCGGCGTTGAATTTCAAAACTTCCTGTTCTGCCGTGCTGTTTTGTGCGACCCCCAAGGACGCAGCGGCCAATATCACTAGTACAACTGCAATTAGTCTCTTCATTGTCTTTCTCCTTTGATCTTGCTCCGGCCGTTGCCGGTCATGGGACGCGCGTGGGAATCATCTGCGGCAGTGGCAGCGTGCGGCTGGGCTGTGAAATCGAGCCCGGTGAGGCCCTCCTTGACCGAGATCAGGATAGCTGCAGGTTCAAAAGTGAAGCGTTTGGAAGCGATCCCGATGACATAGTCCTGGCCGGCGGCGACATCGTCAAAGCGATAGAAGCCGAAAGCATTCGTGCGGGCAAGCCGCGTCGTTCCATCCATTGCGGTGAGAGCAATCTGGGCATCTTTTATTGCACGCCCGTCAGCAGTCATAGCTCTGCCCCCAACGGACACGATCGCAGACGTCGGTGCCAGATCCTCTGCCAACGCAAACGGCGAGAGGGAATCAACGATCCCGCAGACAAACCGCTGCCCGCCTGGTTCCGTTCGCCTCTCTGATGTTCGGTCGACGAACGATCCATTCTCGCCGTGAAGAAGTGCCAGTATGTTGAACGTTTCTGTGTCGATCGCTGCTGGGACCGGCAGGCAAACCTCGACCGGCGGCGTGTAGATCGCAGTCGTCGTGATGTCATATGCAGGACACGTCGGGCAGAATGCGTATCCCGCAGGCGCCTCGCCCTCATCGGGAGTTATCGGCGTAGACGAGGTCGTTCCCGCCTGCGTCACGGTCGAGAACTCCACCGACACACTGGGTCCGTTGACCAAAACGTCGGTACCTGGCTCGGTGTTCACGTCAAAAGTGTTGTCGCACGCATCGCCTATTCCGTCGCCATCGGTGTCCTGCTGCGTAGCAAAAGCCGGCTCAACGCTGCTGCCGTTGCCATTCGTCACCTGGGTCACGTTGGTGCCGTCCGCATTCATCACATAAAGCTCGAGATCGCCGCCGCGATTGGATGAGAACGAAATCGTCTGCCCGTCGGGGCTGAAGACGGGATTGTTGTCATTCGCGGGATCGTTGGTAAGCCGCGTCTGTTCGGTCCCGTCGGAGTTCATGACGTAGATCTCCTGGTTACCGTCGCGCCCCGACACAAAGACGATCTTGCTGCCGTCAAAACTATAGCTCGGGTCAGAATCGGCTCCTGCCGCCGTTGTCAGGCGAACTTCATCCATGCCATCAGTGTTCATGGAGAAGATATCCCATTGCGCGTTGCCAATGGTTCCACGTTGGCTTTCGAAAGCAATGCGCGTCCCATCGTGGATAAAGCTGGGAAGCTTTCCGAACGTGGCCGTGCTGGTGAAGAACGTAAGCTGAACTGTGTTGGACCCGTCAGCATCCATTATGAAGACATTTTCATTTGCGTCGAACCGACGCGAGGTAAAGGCGATCCTGGTTCCCTGACGATTGAAGACGCCAAAACTGTTTCCGCCGGCGACATTCGTCAAGCGCATCACGCCACTTCCGTTCGCGTTCATTATATAGAGCTCTTCGCGGCTGTTGAGTCGGTTAGACGTGAACAATATTTGCTGACTGGACGGATCGACGCTAGGTTCATCGTCAACTGCGGAATTGACGGTTAAGCGGGTCGTGCCCGTCCCGTCCGTGTTCATCGAATATATCTCGTAGTTACCGAGCCGGTTCGAAGAAAAGACCATTCGATACCCGTTTGCTACCAGCGGACAGTTGTCAAACTCATCCAACACGCCGTCGTTGTCATCATCTGGGTCGCAAGCATCACCCGAACCATCACCGTCAGTATCGATCTGGTCGGGATTGGGAACGGTGCGGCAGTTGTCATCGATATCGTCGACATCATCGCCATCAACATCCGGATTTCCATAGGTGGGACTATACGCCGCGGGATCTCCCTCGAAATTTGTAAGTGCCGTGAGGCCAGTGCCGTCTGGATTGATCACAAAAATTTCGAGTGCTTGATATCCGCCGTTGGACGATGCCGAGAAGACTATCTGCGGGCCATCCGGACTAAAACTGGCAAAGGCGTTATGCGAGGAATTATTTGTCAGTCGGATCTCATTTGTACCATCGACATCGATGACATGGATGTCTGGAAATTGACTTGATAATCGAGTAGTGGTGAATACGACCTTTGAACCGTCCGGGCTGAATGAAGCTTGAAGATCCACAACCGCGTTTGAGAGAACCCTCTCATTCGATCCGTCGGCATCCATCACACAAAGTCGATAAGTCCCATCTCCGTTCTCTTTCCTAAAAACGATCTTGCTGCCATCCGGGCTGAATATCGGATCGAGGTCGCTAAACTCATCCGTGGTGTCTGTAAGCGGAACGAATCCGCTTCCGTTAGTGTTGATAGCAAATATGTTGAAACCAGTATCAATGCCGGGGCGTCTGAGTGAAACTACAACCTTTGTACCGTCGGCATTGAACGAAACATATTGTGGTGGGGTCGAAATAGCCAACACAAGGCCGTTGTTAAAGAGTGGAAACGTCCAGTCGATATGTCCAGCGGTATAAAGAGGTGTAAGGCCGGTACCATCAGTGTTGATTATCCACAGTATGCTGCCCGAACGATCTGGTAACGGCTCGCCAGGCGGTAAATCATTTTCAGGGAATGTTATGAAGGCGATCTTGCTGCCATCCGGGCTAAAACCGGCACTTGCGACCGAGTAGCCCTCCAAGCCGCTCTGCGTGACGTCAAAGAGAATACTTGGGTCGGTTCCGTCAGTATTTACAGTTCCCAAACTGTATTGGTAGCCACCACGGAGTAGCGAATGTCCGGGGAGGTACAGTATCTTACGAGCATCATTGCGTAGACGCGGGAAGAATGGATCTCCTGTGATCGGCAGAACCGTAGAATTGGATCCATCCCGATTCATAACGCAAATACGTCGACCAGATTCGGTACAAATATAAGCGATCTTAGTTTTATCGGTAGTCCCGGTGTTCGACCTTTGATCCTCGGAATGACCGGTGCGTTGCGCCGAGACCGTCCAGACCCGTAAGCCGGTTGCGGTCAAGACCGCAAAGATCAGGATCGAAACGATTATTGACATGTTCTTATTCATGGTCACTTCCTCTTTAATGGTTTCCAGCTGTCTTCCCTTCGTGGGCCGAAACTCGACCAAAGTGCTCGTCTTTCGTTCTTACTCGTTGCCTACTCGGCTGGCTCGGTGACGATCGTTGCGTCTTTGCAGAAATGCTCGATCAGCGAGAGGCCGCAGATGTGGTCTTTGCTAGCGAAATGGATCGATGCCCCGGCCGCCAGCATGCGGATCGTTTCGTTATCAATGCCAAGAAGTGTGGCGGCTTGCTCGCTATCGATTGCACGTACGTCGCAACCACATGTGGAACATGCGACGAATCCGCTGTTGCTAAGTTTGGTTCGGATGATCGTGACACTGTGCGTTTCGATCGAGATGGCGGTACGCCGCGTAGTTGAACCGTGCATTTTCCCCCTCCAAATTTTGTTGTCGGCAAAGCAGTTTTCTGCTATTCTCGTCAACAAAACGGCTGTTTCAGCTTGTATAGGTGTGGCGTTTGTCAGTACCCGGCTATTCTCGGCCCGATCATCCTTTTTCGTCCTTAATTTCCGGGCTAAATCTTCCTAAAAGTTGCTAATCGGTATGGAAAGGCTTTCGGCAGCACAGTTCAGATTCGGCGAATTCGAACTAGACGGTGCGCGTCGAACGCTGACGCATGAGGGCCGCGAGGTGCCTCTCAAGTCGAAAGCCTTCGATCTGCTCTCTTACTTGGTTGAAAATAACGGAAAGGTGCTCACAAAAACCGAACTGCTTGATGCGGTCTGGCCTGATCAATTTGTTGAAGAGAATAATTTATCCGTACAGATCTCATCGCTGCGAAAGATATTGGCCAAGCAGCACCCAGGGGTTCAGTTCATCACGACGATACCCGGAAAAGGTTATTCGTTCGTCGTCGCTGCGGTCGAAGAGCCAGGCAGCGAGCAGACCGAGTTGATCATCGAGACCCGCAGCCGGTCGCAGATAGTGATCGAGGAAGAGATCCTAACGCCGGCAGCGGATGAGCCGGCCCAAACTCAGCTGTTGTCGCCGCGACGAACCGGACCGCTGTCGAGGGCAACGGCGGTATTCGCCGGTTTCGCTGCGATTCTATTTGCCGGTGTTTTGTATTCTTACTTCTGGGTTCCGCAGCAGAGCGAGGCAGGCGGAGCGCTCTCGCTTACGAAGGTGACGTCGACGGGACGGGTCACAAATGTCGCCGCTTCGAGCGACGGCGTGTACGCCGTCTTCTCACAGACGGAGCCTGGTGGCGAAAGCTTATGGCTTCACCATTTGGCGACTGGTGCACAACAGCGGATCATGCCGCCGACCGAAACGCGTTTCGTGGGCCTGGCCGTGACGCCGGACTCCAACTTCATCTACGCAACCACATTTTCCGCCAATATCGCCGACCCAAAGCTCCTGCGGATGCCGATACTCGGCGGCGCGGTGGAGGAGATAAGCGGGATAACCTCAGGAGCTTCGGTCAGCTTTTCACCGGACGGAAAGCAGATGGCGTTCACGCGTTCGCGATCGTCAGAGAAGCAGACCCAGCTGCTGATCGCCGATGCGGACGGGGGCAATATGCGTGTCCTGCTGGGTGCCGATTACGGCAAGCGGTCGTTCGCTAATTTTAGTGCGAGCCCGGTCGCTTGGTCGCCGGATGGCAAAGCGATCGCCGCCGCGATCAATGAACACGACGAAGCCGGCGGTTCGCGGATCATAATGGTCGACCCTACGGACGGAAACGAAATATCGGCAGCGGACCAACGATGGGACATCATCGAAAACGTTATCTGGATCGATGCCGAGAATATTGCCTTTATCGCCCATTCCATCGAACCATCTACGAGCCAGGTCTGGTCCATATTCACAAAGACCGGGGCCGCCTCGCAGATAACAAATGACCTTAATGCCTATAATTGGATTGCAAGTTCAGGCGGAAATCTGTTGGCCGTTCAAAAGCGTCCGACGTCAACCGTCGAAATAGTCGAGATCGATGAAAAGGCAAAGACCGCCAGCCGACGCGCGATCTTGTCCGAATCCGGTCTGATCGATCACGTGGACTTCGCCCCGGATGGCGACGTTCTCTACATGTCACACGCAGCCGGCCGAAACGAGATATGGCGGATGAAGCCCGACGGCAGTCAACCGAAGCAGTTGACGGTAAACGCTAACTCAACATTTGGCCTTGCCGTTTCGCCCGTCGATGGGTCGATCGTTTTTGCGTCAACTGAGAATGGAAAGCATTTGCTGAAGATGGCGGACCGCGATGGCAAGAATATACGGAAACTTTCGGATGGGCCGGAAGACATATTCCCGGTATTTGCTCCGGACGGGCGATCGGTCGTTTTTCAGCACGGGCTTAGGTCTCTTCCGCTCGTGGCCGAACGTATCGATCTGATCGATGGGACGCGAATTTCGGTCGGCGACCGATATGCAGCGAGGCCGGTGATCTCGCCCGATAGTTCGACCGCCGCATATTATTTTATTGACACAGAAACGGACAGCAGATGGAAGATCGGGCTGATGTCGAGCGAGGGCGGCTCGTTTCTCGGCAAGCTGACGTTCCCGAGAACGGTCGAGGCCCGACGAATGCGTTGGCATCCGAATGGACTTTCGATCGGCCAGATCATTTACGACGGCGAGAATGTAGGTCTCTTGCTGATCCCGATCGACGGCGGCGAGGCTGTGCAGATCGTAGGGCTTGGCTCGGGGCGGACCAATTCGTTCAGTTGGTCAAGGGAAGGCAAGCGGATCGTGATATCAAATACCCAGCATAGCCAGGACGTCGTGCGGATCTCGCGTTGACGGAGATACATAAAGGTAAAGGCCTTCGCGAAAGGCGTTTCGACCATAAAAGTTGAAACACATTCTGCGAAGGCCTTTGATCAACCAAAGTCAATTTACCAGCGGTTCTTGCTGCCGCCGAAGTCGTTGCCGCCACCTCCGTAGCCGCCGCCTCCACCGCCGCCGTATCCGCCGCCACCACCGCGACTGCCTCCGCCGCCATAGCCTCCGCCGCCGCCGCGATTTTCACGCGGTTTTGCCTCATTAACTTTCAGCTCGCGGCCTTCGTGCTCTTTGCCGTTCAGTTCGGCGATCGCACGTTCGCCTTCTTCTTGCGTGGACATCTCGACGAAACCAAAGCCGCGCGAACGGCCGGTGTCGCGATCTTCAACTACGGTCGATGATTCGACTGTGCCGATCGTGCCAAAAAGATCTCCGAGGTCTTGGCTCGAAGTCTGGAATGGGAGATTTCCAACATATAGTTTCATTGACATAAATTCGTTTTCTTTCCTTATTCGCCTCGATGGGCGATCCTTAAGAAGCATCGAAATACGAACTAGCCTTTGGAGTTACGGTCTGCTCGCAAAGATCCGCTTTCGGTCGCTAAAGAGCTGCTTCTGTACCTGTCAACCAACCTGCCCTCGAACTTCCAAACGCCTGCGAACGAACAATGATCGGGGCGCATCACCGCTGATGCGCGAGAGAAGGACTGTGAAACATTATTCTGCACAGCACGGCAAGCGGGCGCAAGTTTTTAGAACGTTTTTTGTTCCGCTCGGCCAGCGCCGGCAGACGTCTCGATAAACCGAAGTATGTCATCGAGCTTCTCGCCGGCGGCTTGTTGGCCAAGGTCGATGAGCTCCTCGCGTTTTCCGATCTCGTCGGGGCGAATGTGAGCGATCTTGGGTTCGATGACGACATCGGCGCGGTAGTGTTGGTTGATCGAAGCCGTGCGGACGGTCATCATCGCAGCCTGGATTATTGTGCCGATCAGCGTTGAGGGCGAACTTGCGAACGATGATCCGCAGCTTATTATATCGACCGCGATCACGATCTCGGCTCCGAGCTTTTTGACAGACCGCGTTGGCATCGGCGATACGACACCGCCATCAACAAGCATTCGCCCGTTACCGTCGTTGACCGGAACAAAAACGCCTGGGATCGCGCAGCTCGCCCTGATCGCCATGCTGAGCGAGCCCGTTTCTTTCAGCACGACCTCGTCGCCGGTCGAAAGGTCGCACGCGATTGCCGCGAAAGGTATTTTGAGATCTTCGAATGTCGTGACCGGAAAGTTTGATTCGATGAATTTCGCCATCGGTTCGTTCGAGAGCAGGCCGCGAGGAGAATAGGAAAACCCGGCAAGGCCGAACCATCCGACGTTGCGGCCCATCTCGATCACCTCATCGACCGACATTCCCGCCGCCAAAGCTCCGCCGACAAACGACCCGGCCGAAGTCCCGGCGATCATATCGATGGGTATCTTTGCTTCCGTCAGCACCTTCAACACGCCGAGATGAGCAAAACCTCGTGCGCCGCCACCGGAAAGGGCAATACCGACCTTTTTCGTATCCATAAGCTATATTGATTTTAGCCCTTCCTTATGGAAAACTTAAACCTAGCCAAATGACCTCTGCTGAAACGTTTCAACATCTTCGCCATCAAACCCACGCGGACATTGCCGGCGGCGATGTCGTCTGCCCCGTTTGTTCGCGTGAGACCCAAGCAGAGTTTGTCCCGATGGCAGTGCTTGACGATGCGCTGCAGAGGCTCATTAACGCCAACGCTCCGGATACGGCCCACTTTCAGGCGATATGCTCGCGATGCTTGCGGATATTTGAGCGCGCAAAGGATCAGATAATCGCCGACGCCGCGATGCAGAAGGACGGGTCACATGTGCTGTCAACGCCGCTTCGGTTGGATGCTGCCGAGCGTTTTACCGGGAAGGGCGTGACCATTGCGTTTCTCGATTCGGGCTTTTACCCGCATGTTGACCTGACGACGCCGACCAATCGAATCATTGGCTACCGCAACATCGTCGATTCGGACGGAGACCTGAATTCGCTGTTTCAGCCCGACGTTGCGAGTTGGCACGGCATGATGACCTCGGTCGTAGCGGCGGGCAACGGAGCGCTTTCAAATGGTTTCTATCGCGGGCTGGCACCGGACGCCGAGGTCGTATTGGTCAAGCTCGCACGCACTGGGCGGATCACGGACCAGAACATTCAGGACGGACTGGAGTGGATTCTTGCCAACCGCAAGAAATTCAGGATTCGCGTTGTTAACATCTCTGCGGGCGGCGACGACGAACACAATTATCTTGACGATCCGCTTTCACAAGCGGTCGAGCGCTGTACGGCGGCCGGCATAACGGTCGTCTGCGCGGTCGGCAACGCAGGTCACCTTCCCAATCATCCCGTTCTTCCACCCGCCAGCGCACCGTCGGCAATAGCGGTCGGCGGGTTGGATGACAAAAACTCGCTGAATCGCGCAAAACGCGGAATGTACCGCTCATCATATGGGCCGACGATCGACGGCCTGCAGAAGCCGGAGATCATCGCACCATCGATCTGGGTACCCGCGCCGATCTTGCCGAATACGCCGACGGCTCAGCAAGCCTCGCTGCTGGATAAACTCGACAACAGCGCGGACGACGAACTGCATATCATAATCAGCGAACATCCCGGCGTCGATCAGGAACTTGATGCCGCACTCGACCGGCCGGTCCACAGCATCCGTCAGATCATCGCGCTCAAGCTGCACCAGGAGAGCGTGATAACCAAGCATTATAAGTATGTTGATGGGACATCGTTTTCGGCGCCGATTGTGTCATCGATCGTCGCACAGATGTTGGAAGCAAACCCGTCGCTTTCGCCGCAACAGGTAAAGAGCATCTTAATAATGACCGCCGAACGCCTTCCGCACTACGAGGTCGACCGCCAGGGCTGGGGCGTTGTCGATCCTCGCAAAGCAGTTGAAATGGCCGAATCTCTTCGGCCGCATCATCAATAATTATTGTCCGGAGAAGGTGACGACCGTGGCGTTGGGCTTGAGCCCGGGCGGATGATCGTCGGCGACGGCGTCGGGAACGGCGTGCGCGTCGGTGTGGCCCGCGGTGTGTCTTCCGGATCGGGCGTCTCCGTCGACGATGGCCTGGGTGTCGGCGTCGCGGTCGGTGAAGGCGTCGGAGTAGGTGTCGGTGTCGGCGTCCGTAGGTTAGCGTTCGTGTTCACGTTCGAATTTGTATCGATACGAGAGTTGGTATTGAAATCGGAATTGAAGTTGAAATTCGTATCGATCCCAAGATTAGTGTTGACGTTCAAGTTCTGGTCAGGTTGATTCGTGTTGACGTTGATATTCGTGTTCGCGTTGTCGCGCGAAAGAGCCCAAAAGCCGAGAGCTCCCAGAGCGAGCAGTATGGTTGTGCCGAGCATCGTCAGCAAAACGACCATAACAGTATTCGGTTTTGCAGGCGGCGGCTGATAGGGTGCGGCTACGACGCGCGGCCGTTCAGGCTCAGTCGTTGTTGGAACCACTATCCTGGGCGGCTGCTCCGGTTCGGTGAAATCGTCGTCATCCAGTACCGTCGGTTTGACGACCGGCGGTTTCTTACGAATTATCGTTACTTCGGCCGGATCGTCTTCTTCCGGCACGTCCAGTTCCTGGCTCGGCATTCTGACAAAGTTCGGCTCTTCTTCATCGACGAGCGGCGTTCCGTCTTTCATACAGAATCGCAGAACTTCTTCGTCGTAGCGTCGTTCGCAGGTCGGACAATATTTCATAAATTATCGGCGATCAGGGAGCGGTTGTAATTCCCAAGATTCTAACACGAATTCCCGCTGCCAAATAACGCCGATACGCCCAGTTTGTGATTTCATCGATATTAGGTTGGCCCGTCATCGTCATCGTCACTGTCGTCAGATTCGCCCTCGACAGCTCCGAAACTTATCAGAAGAGCTTCGACCTCGGCGTCGGCTACTTGATCGAGCGCCGTCTCGCCGGCTTTGTTCACCTTGTTGACCTCGGCACCGGCCAACAGCAGCATCCGCACTTTCTCAAGGTCGTCGGCAAACGCCGCCCTTATCAACGCGGTCTCGCCTTTTTCGTCCGCTTCGTTAAGGTCGGCTCCTGCATCTATTAGAAGTTTCACTACTTCGGGTGAGCCATCCTCGGCGGCCCGGATGAGAGGTGTCGAGCCGTCCTTAGCTTTGATGTTGATCTTTGCACCGGCAGATAGTAGATGTTCAATAAGGTCGCCTGGCGTACCCGACGAAAGCATGAAGATCGCAGTTTCGTCTTCGTCGTTTCGATGGTTCACATCGGCACCATATGAGAGCAGCAGCCGCGTAATCTCGGCGGTCCCATCGTTGACCGAAATGAAAAGCGGCGTCGAACCATCGGCGTTTGCCTCATTTACGCCGTTGCCCGCTGTCAGAAGGGCGAGCACGTCTTCAAGCTCTTCGGAATAGACCCCCTTCGAAAGTTCGGTGCGGTAATTCGAGGGATCATTGTCATCGATCGCGATCATAGCTCCAACGACAACTCTCATTTTCTCAGGTTCCAGGTGTACGAGCTGCATAACCTCCCCGGTCTTCGCGACGCTTATGTCAGCAAAACTTTTGTCGGCAAAAACGTCGCCGCCATCGACGATGATCATGTAGCTGCCTTCCGGCACGCCCTCAAAACGAAAGCCGCCATCGATGCTGGTCGTCGAGCTGCGTTCTATCTTCTGCCGCGGCTCAACAAGCCTTATGCCGACGCCGGCGACGACCGCACCATTTGGATCAAAGACGGTGCCGAATACGACCGCGTCGCCGACGGGTTTCACCTCCCCAGTCTTCTCGGGAATTTCAGGGTCGACCGCCGGCCGCGTCACCGCCGAGCGGACCAGCCGCCCGTCGCCCTGAGCATACGTTGCAGACGCAAAGCTGAGGGTCGCGCCGATAACGCCTGCCGCCAATGCCGGTGCCCGCCGCGAGATCTGATGCAGCCTTTCGGCAAAGAGCGGTTCGCGGGTCTTCGGGTCCTGGATATAGCGGATGCAGATGTTGCCTTCGCTGCGCTTGACGAGCCGGAGGGCATCCTTTCGGTTCATCGCGGAAAGGTTATTTACGCTTTTTGCGCAATGGCTGCAAAACCGCACTTGATCATTGCCGGCCATCTCTTCCCAAGCCTCGCTGCATGGGTTTGTAACACGGACCGAAAGACGCTTACTCATTTTAGACATACGGGTATCCTCACAACACGCTAAACGATCATTACCAAAGCGTTTGCTAACGTAGTTAGACAAATTGCAAATGAATTTGTTCCAGAAAAAGGAACTGGTGATCACCTTTTCGTTCTTAGTGCCGCGAGGGTTTTGATTGGTTGCTTCGTGGGAGAAGAAATTTTTACGTTCTAGCCATCGCCAGTAAATTCGCCGCGGATGTAACTATGATATTGCGGGCTGGAAAGCAGCGTTCCGTGAAGCTCTTGGATCAAGGTCGAATCTGGTGTACCGGTACGGATGATCGAATCCACGAGCAGAACGCCGAGGTAGGGCTGACCAAGTTCGTCGAGGCGGCTCCGGCTGAAACCCGAATTGCGAAGATAGAATCCCTGAGCGATGTAGGCCGCCGTTTCGTTGTCCAGCCATGGGATCCGTGTTCGCGAAAGGTCAAACGACGCGTGAACAGCTTCGTGAACCAGCAAAGCATTGTATGCCCGCGACCATTGGGCTCCAGTGCTTACGCGAAAGGTGTTGTCCGCAGAATTATATTGAGCCCAGCCGGACGGCACGCCGCCTTCGGACACTGTTACGGTCCCGGCAGTTATGCTCGCGGCCACACGCCGAAAGCTAGCGGGCGTTACCTCGATCGCGACGCCGGTAGAACCCGTCATGCTAAATCGGATACGGCGGGTCTGTTCATCTTGTAGAACATCGAGCATCTGTTCACGCAATCCCATCTTTGTGTCTCCTTAATTTTCGCCAATACTTTCGCGCACGAATCTTTACACAAACCAACGGAAATTGGAAGAGTTTTTTGCCAGGTGCTCCGGTCGCCGAAAGCCCAGAGATTCCCGTACTCATGCGGTACCACAGGAATGCGGGAAGAAATAACCGGCAAGAACCACCAGCGGAAAACCGATCGCAGTTGCCGAAAGCAGCTTTCGCTCCGCCAACCTTGGATTCAGAACTGATACATTGATAGCCATATCTTCCTCCCGACGGATAACGCGAAAGAAAGAGACGATCTGTGTTAGTCAAATTCCAGATTGAAGTGTTCAGCGGCCGAAAACCCTAGTAAACAAAAACATGGAAACTGGCATTGTGCCCATAGATGATAACCGCATCGAGCAATTGTTCCTGTTCCATCCGGGCAAGCTGCTCCATAACGAAATTCTGCTCGTCAACGGGCATGTCGGTGCGGGCGATGTCGAACGATAGGCCTGACAAATGAGGCGCCGTGGATCGGTCAACGCTCCCCTGGTACTCATCGGGATTGGTAGAACTGAGCAGTATCTGAAAATCTATTGGGCGGGTTAATGCGGTGATCCGCAGTGGCCGGACATATTCTACGTTATATGCTTCAGCAATCTGATACAGAACCGCCCGCGCTCGCGGATGAAGCATGCGGAGCAGCCGACGTCGAATCTGTTGACGGTCCAACGGCTCGTCTAGCGAATATCGCTCACCGCTAAAGTTTTCCGCCAAGGCTTTCAATGGGTCAAACATCGTTTCTTCGAGAAGGAGCTGTTTGGAATCACCCGAGAAACTGAAGGAAGTAAAGATACCAGTTGATGCCGAGCCACCGACATCGAGATAAAACCCCCGGGTCGCCACCGGTAATTCTATCAATTCACCCGCATACCATTTCTCTGCCATATCAATAAAATCCATCGGCGGACGATATCCCGCCATGAACATTTCGTTGATCTTTGCTCTTTGCTTTACAACCCCATCGGCAAAGAGTTCGACCGGGACCTCTAAACCCGAGGGGCGAACGCCTTTTGCACCGGGACGGTCTTCGAGAGCCTTCCGCTTTCGGTCTTCAAAAAAGGAAACGGAAACGTTAAGCTCTTTTTCCTTACGGGACGTTTGATTCATCGGGCCTATATCACTGGCAGTCAATTCTTCTTCTGCGCGTTCCCATGATGCTTGCAGATCGTCAATGTCGGACTCATCCTCACCTCCGAGTGGATCGATAACTCTGACCGGTATAGGCACGTTCGTGCCTACTTCGAGCGTTTCCCTTCCTCCGGAGACGAACCATAGACCGCTCAAGGCAAGGACGGCCAGAACCGCAGCTGCAAGACCGGACGACAAAATCGGACGCCGTTGTACGCGATGGCTCAGCGACATCCGGACGGTATCTGCAGCTTTTGCAGAAGTAGGAACGTCAGTATTTTTGCCAGTATCACGGGTCCGTTCAAGGATCGTAGGCTGCTCGGCAAACGGGGCACGGACCACCCATGAGGCGATCTCGTCCTGTAGTGTGTCGATGGCGGCCTCTAGTTCGGAAATGAGGTTGTCCATTGTACGATACCTCAATTCGCGATCCTTGTTTAGACAACGTTCGATGATCTTCTGAATGACGGGCGGAGTGTCCGGATTCTGTCGGTCGAGAGGCAGCGGTTGACGCGTAAGCACGGCTGCGATGGTGTCGCCCACCGTCGCATCATCGAACGGCGGGTGGCCCGCGATCATCTCGTAAAATACGGCGCCCAAGCTGTACACATCGGTCGAGCTGTCAACGTCCTGGCCCCGAACTTGTTCGGGTGACATGTATCTTGGGGTTCCCATTATCAGGCCCGGAGTTGTGTCGGCCAGGGAATTTGCCGTATCCTTCGGAGCGATCAATTTGGCGAGGCCAAAATCCAGGACCTTGACGACACCATCACTCCGGATCATTATATTTTCCGGCTTGATATCGCGATGGATGATACCCGCACTGTGCGCCGCTTCCAGAGCCTCCGCCACATTGATCGTTATCTCGGCAGCCTTTTTTATAGTCACCGGCCCGTTACAGAAATACTCACGAAGCGTCTGCCCGTCAACAAACTCGGTTACCATGTAATGGAAAGAATCTGTTTGGCCAACATCAAATACAGTGACGATGTTGGGGTGATTAAGGGCAGATGCGGCTCGAGCTTCCTTTTCGAATCGCGCTGTCTTAATAGTATTGACGGAGGACTCAACTCGGAGGAGTTTCACCGCGACCTTGCGCTTAAGGCGTGGATCCTCGGCCAAATAGACTTCGCCCATCCCGCCGGAGCCGATCATTTGGACGATCCGATAATGGGAAATAAAGTCGAGATCCATGAGTTCCTAACGTAGGACGATATCACAGCATGCAAATTGCGTTGCAAAATCTTTGTCAGCCTTCAAACGAAGCTTAGTGAAACATTTAATTCAAATATTCGGTTGTTGGGGCGGCGAGCGTTGCCGGCGAGTCGAACGCGGGAGATTCTTCCTCAAGGTCCCATATCTCGAATAGAACGGGCGGGCATTCGGTGATGAAGCGTGACGGTTTTTGAAGAACGGTCTGGCGGCTGTAGTCGGTCATCAGCAGCGGATAAGTTAGATAAAGCTCGTCCTTAGCACGCGTCAGAGCAACGTACCAAAGGCGGCGTTCTTCTTCCTCGGCGTCTATCTCGCGAAGTGATTTTGGCGACGGAAATTTGCCCTCGGCGGCCCAAATGATAAACACGGCTTTCCATTCAAGGCCCTTTGCCTGATGGACACTGGTGAGCGTCAGGAGTTCATCGTCCTCGCCGCCTTCGACGACCTCTTCGCCTACCAGCGGCTGCGGTTCGCGGAAGCTTTCGGTCGAAAGCAAGGCGAGCTCGGACAGCAAGCCTTCGGTCGTCTCGTACCGCTGTGCAAATTGAGCAAGGCCGCGAATGTCCTCGCTTCGGGCGTCGGCATTTTCGAAATTTTCGAGCAGGTATTGTTCGTAGCCGTTTTCAAAAATATGTGTGATCTGCTCGGCCGGACGATCGCGGTATTCGTCGGAGACGAGAGTTTCCAGAAGTTTTATCAGATCTTCCAACCCGCGGCGTGCTCCGCGTGACGCGTTTGTCGAGACCTTTAGCCGAGAGATCGCGGCGGTAATCGGATTCTCCGGCGTCTCAGCCTGGGTTCCGACTAACGAAGGACGCTCGGACAAGACGATGGCTTCGTAAACGCGGTTGGCGGTCACGCTGCCGACGCCCGGAATCAGTTTCAGGATGCGTTTCCACGCCAGCTCGTCACGTGGATTTACCAGGATGCGGAGGTACGAGACGACGTCCTTGATATGTGCCTGCTCAAAGAATCGCACGCCGGATTGAACGCGGTATGGAATGTTCCGCCGCGAAAGTTCTAGCTGTAGCTCGATCGAATGATAATGCGAGCGGTACATCACAGCGATCTCCTCAAGCGAGGTGCCTTCGTCGCGGAGCTCCAGTATCCGCGAGGCGAAGAACGCCGATTGCTGCTCAACATCAGAGCACGGAACGAGCGCAGGTTTGACGTCACGCGACCGCTTTACCGCCTTCAACATCTTGGGAAACTGACGGCGGTTGGCGGCGATCGATGTATTCGCGAGGCCTAGTATCTCGGGCGTTGAGCGGTAATTCGTTTCGAGCTTGAAAAGCTGTGCCTCGGGGTAACGTTTCGGAAATTCGTAGATGTTCGTAAACTCTGCGCCGCGCCACGCGAAGATCGATTGGGCATCATCGCCGACGACCATCACGTTGCGATGTTTTACGGCAAGCAGATCGATTATCTCCGCCTGAAGGCGATTGGTGTCCTGATACTCATCGACCAGAATATGCTGGAACTGTTCGGAGTAAAGCTCGGCGATCTCTTTCTTTTCCATGAGCAGCTGCTTTAGTTTGAGCAGCATGTCGTCGTAGTCCATCACATTGCGTTCGAGCTTGCGGCCTTGATAGATCGCATCAACGCGTTTGATCTGCGGGGTCAGCAATTCAAAATACGGATACTTCCCGGCGATGACATTCTCAAGCGGGAGGTCGGTATTGTTGGCGTAGCTGATGATGTCGCGGACAACCTCGGCCTTCGGGAAACGTTTGGCTTTTGTGTCGATCGCGGCTTCGTCGATGCACACGTTGATGAAATCGCGGGCATCCTCGCTGTCGAGAATCGAATAATTGGAATCAAACCCGATCGATGTCGCGTGGCGACGGAGTATCAGGTTCGCGATGCGGTGAAACGTTCCGCCCCAGACGCGGTGAACGTTCTGCGAACCGGTCAGCGATTCGACACGGCGGAGCATCTCACGCGAAGCGCGGTTCGTAAACGTCGCGAGCAAGATCCGCTGCGGCGAGATGCCTTGTTCGATCAGGTATGCGACACGATAGGTTATCGCCCGCGTTTTTCCGGTGCCGGCTCCGGCAACCACGAGCGTCGCTTTCGGCTGTGCGGTGACGACGGCAAACTGCTCTTCGTTCAGCTCACTTTTGTACCGTGTCAACCTTTCCGGCAATGACTTCTGATCGCGTTTTATTACATATCGTGCCATTAGCGTTGTTTCATTTATAGCACATTATGCCATCGTTCCGTGAGAAAGCCGGAATAAAATGTTGTCTCAGAGTGGCGCGCCATTGTATCCTCGTAAAAAAGGCCGGGCCATAATAGCGTGCACCTTTATGGCCGAACAAACATCGAAATAAGGTCGTATAAGTAGAAAGGCCAGTGGCCGAGAGATAAAGTTATGAGCGAATACAAAGACCGTTTTGATAAATGGCAGCGTGACGCCAAGGAAAAGTTTGACGAGATCGATAAACAGCTCGGTATCAAGGAGCGCATCGAAGAAGGTGCCCGAGTGGTCGCGGAGACAGCGCAGAAAGGTGCCGAGCGGATCAAGTCTGAGGCTGAACGGAGCGAGGTCGGAAAATCTGCAGTAAAGGCTGCCGAGGAGACGATCAAGTCCGCCGAAAGCACCGCGAAAAAAGCATGGTCGGCAAGCGAGCCGATACGCGACGCTGCCGAAGACGTCGGGCATTTCGCCGGTGACGTTGCGAAACAGGCCGGTAAGGCCGCGGGCGAGGTCATCGGGTCGGCCGGCAAAAATGCGGGTGATTTTATCGGTGACGCTCGTGATTCGGTCGAGAAAAATGCGAAACGCGTGTCGAAGGCATTCAATCTAGGTGCGGGCTGGACGCGGACCATCGATTCAACAATGAGCACGTTTTCTCAGGCCGCGTCGTGGGTCCAAAATGACCCGGTAGGGGCCGCAACTACGGGTGCTTCGATCGCGGTCGGAGCGAGCCTGGGTGTCGTATTTACAGGCATCAGCTCACACTGGTTCTTCAATTCGGCTCTTCCCGCGTGGTCGGTCAAGACGCTCGGCGAACAGTTCGACAAGTATTTGAAAGAACAGGCAGCGATCATCGCAGCCGGCGATGTTGATCTAGCAAAGACGGAACGCGTCAGGTTTGAGCGAGACATCGTCAAGAGGATCGGCGCACCGCTGGTAGGCGGATTTGCGTTCGCTTCCGGTGCGGTGATGATGACAAATGTGCTGAATCCGAAGGAGATCACCGGAGCTCCGATCAGTTGGCTGCTCGGCGGCAATCCGCTGCTTGAGGGCGTTTGGTTCTTTGGCAATGGGCTCGTCTGCTTTAAGACAAGCTACGATTTCTTTATGATCGCGCTTGATGGCGAGGAAGACGTGCAACGAATGGTCCGCGAGATCAAGGGACTGCTCCCCGGAAATTAGAGCTGTGCGTGAGGCCACTTTGATCGGGAAAAGGACGAAGCAAAGGGCGAACATAATAAGCACGCCGACAGCGATCAGCTTACGCTTCGCGTCCAGCGGCGATGTGTCCCACGGCTGCGGGTGCGGAACGCGCATCATCACGCCAAGCAGTATCGCGATCAGAAAACCACTCGGGCTGTTGAAAAAGAGCAGCCCAAGGATCGAGAACACAGCCATCAATACGAACGAGATCCGCCCCGTCCAGTAATGGACCTTTTCACCGAACACCGCATATACTGCGTGGCCGCCGTCAAGCTGTCCCGACGGTATTAGATTCAACGCAGTGACCAACAACCCGACCCACGCCGCATAATAAAAAGCATTTCCATAAGTCAGTCCGAGATCGATGCCGCCGAAATACGCCAGAATCTGCATAAAGAGAGGATCGGTGAATATGATCCCGGAATAGTCCGTAAGTTGGCTGGGTTCCCCTTGTGTAGATGTTAATAAACCGACGATAGCGATCGGGATCAACGCAATGAACCCCGCGATCGGGCCGGCGACGCCTATGTCGAAGACTGCTTTTCGCGAGGGCATAGGCGACAGTATCTTTATGAATGCGCCAAAAGTTCCGGCCGGGCCGACCATCGGCGGAGTCGGTATGAAATAAGGCAGCGTCGCATCTACGCGATAGATCCGGCAGGCGATGTAATGCCCCATCTCGTGGCAGGTCAGGATAAAGAGCAGCGAAAGCGAGAAGCTTAGGCCGTGTCGCAGATATTCCCAATTGGTGAAAAGCGACCCGATGGCGTTGGCGACCAAGCCCCCATACGCGGACGGAAGTGTAAGGATAAACCAAAAAAGATCGTTCCAGTTCGCCGGATCTTCGGTCGGGAGAACGAAATTCGGGCCGAAAGGATAAATACTGCCCGCGACGGTCGCGGTGGCGATGGTCAAGAGAAGAAGGAGAATGTGCTTCGCCCATGTTCTGGCGGTCGGTCGAAGCACGGGCCTATCGTAATAAAATATTTGCGTAAACGCTTCGTTGTCCGCCATAAAGGTGAAAAAGGCCGTAAATCATTCAGAGACAAAGTCATTGAACAATTTACGACCTTTAGAATACAAAAATCCGTTAGCCGATGCCGACTATTTCTTTACGGTGTGCGCCGAAAGCTCTTTACCGGGCTTGAACCTGATCGTTTTGCCCGCCGGGATCGGCACTTCTTTGCCCGTTCGCGGGTTACGGCCTACACCGCGTTTACGTGGTTTGACCACAAAAACACCAAAACCGCGAAGTTCAATCCGTTTGCCTTCTGCCAAAGCGTCCTTCATCGCATTAAATAAGGAGTCGACGACCTGCTCAGCCTTTTGCTTGGGGACACCGGTCTTTTCGGCGACCTTGTTGACGATATCGAGTTTGATCATCACTTCCTCCTATGGTTGGTTGCGACTTGTGGGAAGACGAAACTGCGGACAGCTAAGATCATAATAAGCCTGTAAGTGTCGATTTGTCAAGATTTTGCGGAAAATATAGTGCAGCGGCCGAAATCGCCTAGTCCTTGCAGAAAAAGCCGTCGAGAGCGTCGATGACAGCCGATGGGGCCTCGAAATGAGGAAAATGCCCGATGCCGTCAAGCTCGGCGATGTCGGTCTGCTCGGGAACGACCTCGCGAAACCGCCGGACAAGATGCCGTCCGGATACCGGGTCGTCCAGGCCGTTAATAAACCGAAAGGGCATGTCAATGGAATGGAGGGCAGCGACCCAGCGTTCTCGATAAGTTTCTCGTTCGGTCATGTAGCGGATCAGTTTATGAGCGATCCGCTTGCCGCCGTTGTTCTTGAAAAGCTCTAGAAAATCATTGAGTTCCCCTTCGGTCGGCTGCGTCTTCGGGCCGAAGACCTTGGCTAGATTCTTTTTGAACACCGCGTCCGGGATCAGATTACCGAACAGCTTGCCGAGCGGGCCGATCAAGAGTTTTTGTGCAAAGATGGGTCGATGTGTCTCGGGGAAGAGTGCACCGTTTAGAAAGCAGATAGAGGCGATCTCAAAACCGAGACCGCGTTCGGTTCGGCGGGCTAGAAGCTCTTGGGTGATCGTGTTCCCGTAGTCATGCGAGAGGATCTGCACGCGGCGAACCTTTAAATGATCAAGCAACGCCTCGAGCAAGTCAACCTGCAAGAACGTGGTGTAGTCCAGCTCCGTCGGCTTTTCAGAAAGCCCGTAGCCGATCATGTCAAAGGCAAGCAATGGCCGACCGGCAGCGAGAGTCTCCCAGATCTTGTGAAAATCGAATGATGACGACGGGAACCCATGTAGGCAAAGCAGAACATCATCGGAATCATCCGTGCGGTGAAATGAGATCGGATGGCCGCGAAAGTCGAAGTATTCGCTGCTCGCCCGCCAATTGTTGAGTTCTGCTGACATTGCTTAGTTATACCCGCCTGAAATGCTAGAATCCTAGCACGCTTTTCGGAAATCTAGTTCAAGGACGGTCAAAGTATGCGGTGGAGACAACAGAGGCAAAGTTCGAATGTAGAGGACAGACGCGGAATGGGTCGCGGCGTCGCGCTTGGCGGCGGAGGACTCGGGGTGCTCGTGCTGGCTGCGATCGTTTGCCTGCTCGGCGGCGACCCGCGTCAGTTTCTCGAGGGCGGGATCCCGCAACAATCGCAACCGCAAACGACGGCCAGCAATACTGCCCCGGGTAATGACGAAAACGCACAGTTTGCCCGGGCCGTCATGGGAAGCACAGAGGACGCATGGCGGACGATCCTGCCTCAACAGGCCGGAATGCAGTACCGCGATCCGTTCCTGGTCACTTTTTCGGGACAAGTTTCTTCAGCCTGTGGAAACGCAAGCTCAGCCTCGGGCCCGTTCTATTGCCCGGGCGACTACAAAGTTTATCTGGATTTCGACTTTTTCCGTGAGCTGAAGAACGAGTTCAAAGCTCCGGGCGACTTTGCTCAGGCCTACGTTATCGCTCACGAGGTCGGCCATCATGTTCAGAATCTTGTGGGTACGATGGCGAAGGTTCAACGCGCGGGCCAGAACAATCAGCTTTCGGTCGCGCTCGAGCTTCAGGCGGATTGCTATGCAGGTATCTGGGCTAATTATGCTCAGAAGCAAGGGTTGGTCGAGGTCGGTGACGTTGACGAAGCGATCCGAGCAGCCGGCTCTGTCGGCGACGATATGATCCAGCGTAGAACGCAAGGCGTAGTTCGCCCCGATTCATTTACGCACGGAACCGCCGCCCAACGGCAGAAAGCGTTCGCCATCGGACTGCAATCCGGCAACATGCGGCAATGTGAAGTGTTTAAGTAGTCGGCGTGAACGGGCGGCCGTATCGTTCTTGATAGATCCAGCCGAGGACGCGGGCTTCGGCGGTACAGAGTGCTTCGAGCCATGCGCTCGTTAGATAAAAGCGGCGGTCGGCGTTGGTGGTGAGTTTGGCGGCTTGTTCGACGATCGACGCTTCGGGGTCGTCACCTAATTTGTTTGCTTCGGCGATCTCGGTCTTGTTCGTGCGGGATTCGTGAAGTGCGGCGAGGACGTCATTCATCCACAACCCAAGCAGTGGTTCTGAAGCGTTCTCCTTCAAAGCCTGAAACACACCGATCGCAAAACGGGCTTCGGCATTCTCAAACGGATAAATGGCGATGCCGTTCGCTTCATCGTCCTTTTGTTTCCACAGAAAGAGCTCATTGACCATCGGATGCCGGATACGGGCGGTACGCTCGTCGAAGTTGAGGAACCATTCGATAAGGTCGGCGAGGCTGCCGGGTTCGATGCTGCCGTCGGGGGCGGCCCTTAGCTTTGGCGGCAAGTCAGGTGTTTGAGCCGTAGTCGTCATAAATGGTCTCGGCACGTTTGGCCGCGAAACCGTAATTATTTCATTGCGGCGGCAGTTTTACAATTCGGACCGTTTGGCAGTCGCTACGGTTTTCGCAACCGTCTTTGACAAGAATGCCCAATGCGACCGATACTTTAGGTCACTTCCCACCAAAAGGAGCAATAAAATCGATATGGCAACAAATTACGTGACCTGTCCGAATTGTCAATCGCAGAATCCGGGCAATTTTCAGATCTGTGCAAACTGCGGTTCTTCACTGCCGATAAACCCGATGCCGATGCAGCAGGTTCCGAATTACGGCATGCAATCGAAGCCAGCCGGTGCTGATAAAAAGATCGCCGCGGGCATCTGCGGGATCATCCTCGGCGGGCTCGGCATTCACAAATTTATCCTCGGGTATCAGCAAGAAGGCATTATCATGTTGTCGACGTATCTGGTCGCGTTGGTTATCGCGATCATTACGTGCGGAATCGGCACACCTCTCGTTCTGATCCCGGCGGTGATCGGTATTATTGAGGGCATCATCTATCTTACAAAATCGGACGAAGAGTTCGTCCAGACCTACATCATCGGCAAGAAACCTTGGTTTTAGGAAGCTGCTGTCTGCATTGTGTTTACAGGGATCATTGAAGAACTCGGGACCGTCTTTTCGCTGGATATGCTCGGCGGCAACGCCCGGATGGTAATTGCCGCCGAAACGGTGGTCGATGGAACCAACGACGGAGATTCGATAGCGGTCAACGGCGTATGCCTGACCGCCCTCGATATATCGGGCGAGTCGTTTGCAGCAGACGTCTCCAAGGAAACGCTTGACCGGTCGACGCTCGGCAGTCTAGTTCCCGGCTCTGCGGTAAACCTCGAGCGGGCCGTAACTCCGACAACGCGTCTAGGCGGTCACATCGTTCAGGGACACGTCGATGGCCGCGGCAAATTTATTTCCGCGGTACAAACTGGCGATTTCTGGACAGTGACTATCGGATTTCCGCCTGAATTTGCTCGGTACCTTGTTTACAAAGGCTCAGTCGCGGTCGAAGGCATTAGCTTGACGGTCGCAAAGCTTGATGCCGACTCGTTCGACATCGCCGTCATCCCCAAAACCTGGCAACAGACCAATCTTTCCTCTCTGACGCCCGGCGATGCCGTCAACCTCGAAGCCGATGTCATCGCAAAATACGTCGAAAGTCTCCTTAAAACTTCTACTTGATTGTTCGCCGACCCGAATTGCAAGAACGCACGCCTGACCCCGTTCCTCTGAAACAGCACAGTAACGTAAGATCAGAGTACGGTAAGATGGCACTTTTCCGAAAGTAGTCCGTAAACTTCTCCAAGATCAGCTTCGCTTCGAAAGACGTAAAGTCGGAATCCATCAGAGAAGCTTATCCTGATACTTGCGCCATTGCCGAACTCAACCTTCTCAACCTCCTGATAGGACCAAGATCGCCTTGTCAAGAACGGCGAAATGCGCTGAATGGAGTCTTCGAAGAAAATCGTTCTCGAGACTAGTGTGGTAGTAGCAAAATACGTCAAAACCAAGACCAATACTACCGGGATAAGAAAATATGCGATCGATGAGCCTCCACCAAAAGAAGCGGCCACCCTCTCGAGATTGATCAAGATAACAGCGGGTGGAAGCCCAACAAAGACCAATGAAGTCAAGCCGTATGCCCGACGCGGCTGTGCGACCATGAGCACCGTTCTATTTTCGTAGTCATTCGTCTCCATGGCCAAGTAATTGACCTCCCCCCTAAAAACAGTACCGAACTAAAATAGAGAAAGCCGGGCGATTATGACAGGATAGGAGGACATAATTGCCATGAAGAGATCGAAGTTTACGGAGCAGCAGATCGTGTTTGCGTTAAAGCAGGCAGAGACGG
>JBGTKY010000038.1:0-81412 GCA_041744395.1 Pyrinomonadaceae bacterium
AGTAACACCAATCCTGACAGCAGCTTTCTCATTATTTTTACTTTTCCTCACCCGAAGATTTTGCGGGTGTTTGAAGGCGGACGATACTTGTCTACTTTACCCGATTCCGGCTTTTCAAACTACCCGGCCGTTCCCGGCGGAACCGCCTCCTACTTTTGAACGGACGGGCGATTTCATTCTTGCATCAAATCGAAAAGCGAGGTTGGACGGCTTTCGCGAAACCATTTAGTTTGTTATTCCATAAAAGATTTTTCCTGTTATACTGAATTCGGAAAATGCAACTTTGAATAAATGGCCATCGTAGAGGATTTTGACGGGAAGTTCTTTTGATACAATTTTTTAGGAGCGGATAGAAAAATGGGATTGTGGGCAAGACTTTCGAGGGTGTTCAGGGCAAGTACCGGTGCAGCCCTCGATAAAATCGAGAACCCGGAATTGGTATTGCAGCAGACAATTCGCGACATGCGCGACCGCGTGCCGGAGTTGAACAATTCGGTGGCTCAGGTAATGGCGACCGAGCGACTCTTGATCAAGAACAGCGAGAACCTTGAAAAACAGGTCGTCGATCTTGATTCCAAGATCAAAGCATCGGTAAAAATGGGCCGCGACGATATTGCGACGGCCTATATCGGCCAGCTTCAGCAGGCCCAGATGGACCTTGAACGTACCGGCGCACAGCTCGAGCATGCATCGCTGGCCTCAAAACAGGCGTTGAAGGCCCGCGACAATTACGTTCTGAACATGAAAAAGCGGTCGGCCGAGGCGATGCAGCTTATCAGCGCCGCAAAACAGGCAAAGCTTCAGGAGCAATTGGCGCAGACGATGGAAACGTTCAACATCGGCGACGATGCATCAACGTTCAACGAAATGCGCGAGAAGATCGACCGACGCGTCGCCGCCGCCGAAGCCAAACTGCAGCTCGGATCGGCAAACGTCGATACGCAGATGCAGGACATCGAACGCGAAGCGATGGACATTCAGCTCCAGGACAAGCTTCTTGAATACAAATCCCAGATGGGCCTGCTCGGCGAAGGAAAGAGCACCGCAAGCAAACAGATCGAGGCGGGCTCGACGCCCAAAGAAGAGGATGTTCTCGATCAGGTTCTCGTAAACGAGATCAACGAAGCCAAGCAGTCAAATTAGTGCAATTTGCATCTGAACGAGGGGGAGCGACGTTAGCATTGAGCTGGAATTTATGGCGGATTTGGCGAAATACCAACAGCAGATAACCAAATTTAATTCAAGTTACGCAAAAGAAGCGGTAAAGGAACCGTTTAATTTTTGGGGCCTTGCCGGTTTTGCCGTGGCCGCCGCATATACCGGGAGCGTCATTCCGCTGCTCATCGCCTTGATGTTCGAGGTTGCTTACATGCTGGTACTTCCAAATCTTCCCTGGTATCGCCAACTTGTCCAGAGCCGTGAACGGGACCGCCTCAGGGCGCTCAACAAATCTACGCGTGAAAAGCTGATCAAGAGTTTCACGCCGCGCGAACGCGAAGCCGTTGAGTATCTTCGCTGGCTGAAAGAGAAGATCCAGGATAATTACAAGAAATTTACCGGCGCCGCCGCGTTACCAAGTAACCTCGTCACGCTGGAACAGCGTTGGGAAGATTTCGTCGATCTTCTTGACGTCTACCGTCGTCGCAAGCAGCATCTGAAATCTATCAACCGGCAGGCTGTTCATAACCAGCTTTCGCAGGCGTTTCGTGCGTCGGAGAGCGCCGGTGACGAAAAGACACGACGTATCCAGCAGACGAATGTCGAGATACTGAAACGCCGCGTCGCGTCGTTTGACGAGATCGAACGCAGCGTCAAGCTGGTCGAGGGCCAGCTGCAGTCGATCGAAAACTTTTTTAGCTATCTAAACGACGAGATCGTCACGATGTCAACGCCGGAGAAATTCTCGCTCCTCGATTTTGAACAGCTTTCCGATTCGATCGCGATGACAAAACAGATGCTCGACGCGACCGCGGATTCCGTTGGCCAACTTGATTCCTACAACCGCGAAATGGGCAACTACGAACTCCTGCCCGAAGGCAATCGCTGATATAGGCACTGGCTTCTACCTTTCAAATCCTTCAATAGCGACGTCCGGCGGCATGTCCTGAACTGCCGGGGCTGAGATGCGGGCTTCGCGATTGGCCTCGTCCATGTCACTGATCGCCAGTGCCAGATTGTTAGCATTGCTCGAGTAAGCAAGGCCGATCTCTCTTGTGATCGAACCGGCCCGGATCATCTTTTCCAGCTCATGGTCAAAGGTCTGCATGCCTTCCATCTCGCCGTCATTCATTGCGTCCGTGATGGAGCGGCCCTCTTTTTCACCTTTTTCAATATATTCACGAGTTCTGGAGTTGGATACCAGGATCTCGATAGCGGCGACACGGCCACCGCCGACCTTTGGCATCAAGCGTTGTGAAATGATGCGACGGAACGACTGCGAAAGCCTCGTTCTGATCGCCGCTTCTTCGATCTTCGGAAAGACGCCGATGATGCGGTCGATAGTCTTTGCTGCGTCAATGGTGTGAAGCGTCGAGAGAACAAGGTGGCCGGTCTCGGCCGCTTCCATTGCGACCTCGATCGTTTCGCGGTCGCGCATCTCGCCGACGAGGATGACCTTCGGTGCCTGACGTAGTGCGGCACGAAGTGCCAATGCGAAATCCGGCGTGTCGGAGTGAAGTTCCCGTTGATGGATAGTACTTAGTTTGTGATCGTGGATAAACTCGATCGGGTCTTCGATCGTGACGATGTGGTATTTACGGGTTGCGTTGATGACGTCAATGACGGCGGCTAACGTCGTAGATTTACCTGAACCAGTCGGGCCCGTGACCAGCACGAGGCCGTTCTTTAATTCAGCAACATTTTTTACCGCTTCAGGAAGATTCAGCTCGCGCCAATCGGGCGGCTTGGTCGGAATCACTCGCATTACGATCGCATGTGTGCCGCGTTGCTTAAAGATATTTACTCGAAAGCGGCATAGGCCTGGGACGCTGTACGAAATGTCAGACGAGCCTTTTTTATCAAACGTTTCAAGTCCTTGTTCATTCCCCTCAAGCATCAATTCGGCCATCGCCCTGACCTGTGGAGCGGTCAAACGTTCGAGGCCCGGAATGCTTACTCCCTCGAGATCGCCCGTAAGCTCTACTTGCGGCGGCCGGCCCGGCGAAAAGATCAGGTCGCTGACCTTCGGGTCGACGGCCAACATCCGGCGAAGGACGTTGTGAAAAGATTGGACATTGCTGTTAACGGGTGCTTCGGTTGCCGGTTCGGGCAGACCGACAGGTGCCGAGGTAGTTTGCGGCGGCTGTGTTTCGATCATGATCAGTTAAGCTTCGTGTAATGGCGGGTTAGGTTATTCAAGGCCGGCATGCGCGTGAGAATGCACTTCCGCGACGCAGGAGACGACTCTCTTAAGAATACAATGCTCTCTTCATTTTGTGCAAATATTTTATTACTCTTGCCCGCCGTTGCTAATTCGATTAGAATCGGGAGTTTGTTATAGGCACGATTATTCACATTTATATTTAGAAATCACGAGGAAGATATATGAAACGAGTTGGTATATTGGCGGGTCGAGAGGTTACGTTCCCCGAGTCGATCATCAAAAACATTAACGAAAAAGGTAACGGAGAAGTTGTCGCTGAAATGGTCAGGGTTGGCGGCATCCGCCTTGATCAGGAAAAAAAGTACGATGTCATCATTGACCGCATTTCGCATGAGATCCCATATTATCGGTCAATGCTCAAACGGATGGCCCTGGAAGGAACTTACGTCATCAACAATCCATTTTGGTGGTCGGCGGACGATAAGTTTTTCAATTTCGCTCTTGCGGCGAAGATCGGCGTCGCTATCCCAAAGACCGTCCTTCTGCCACAACATGCTTATATAAAGGACGTCACAAGCGAATCGCTTCGCAATCTCGAGTTTCCGATCGATTGGGAAGGGATCGTCGAGCATGTCGGATTTCCGGCATTCCTAAAGCCCCATGACGGCGGTGGCTGGAAGAATGTTTCGAAGGTCCATTCGCTCGAGGAGCTTTGGACAGAATATAACCAGTCCGGAACTCTCTGCATGACGCTGCAGGAAGGCATTGAATTCGATCAATTCGTTCGCTGTTACTGCGTTGGTAAAGAGAAAGTTCTTATCATGCCGTATGATCCGTCAAAGCCATATCTCTCGGGTATGCAGTATGTAAACGTCGAGAATTATCTCTCGCCGGAACTTCACGCTCGGGTTGAGAAGGACGTCAGAACGATCTGCGAGGCTTTGGGCTACGACCTGAATACGGTCGAATTTGCCATCAAGGATGGAATTCCTTATGCGATCGATTTTATGAATCCGGCTCCGGACGCAGAGCTAGCGTCGGTTGGCGAATACAATCACAATTGGATCGTCGACAACATGACGGATTTCATCTTGAAGAAACTAGAAACAGGATTTGATACGCCAAAGCACAGGTGGTCAGCAATGCTGAATCCGCCGGAGGCGCCCAAAAGCAAAACATCGGCAAAGGCGAAAACGGCGGCACGATCAAAGGATTCTGCTAAGAAACCTGCGGGTCGAAATCCAAAAGCAGACTCGGCGTCAAATAAGTCGTAAAACGCGATAAGGAAGGCGGGTGCCCAGGTCCGCCTTCTAATTCTTTAGCCGATCTTCGTCAACCGTTTGAATAGGCAGGTCTACGAGCAAAGGTCGATGATCTGAAATTCTTCCTTCGACGGCCTCATTGACAGCTCGGAGCGTCCGCCCAAAATGCGGAGCGAACGGCAGGCTAAAGCCGTTCTTTATCTCAGCGGCTTGAGAAGGTTTCACAAAGATCCAGTCGAGCTTTGATTTACCGACAAATTTTATCGGCCTCGCGACGCGGTAGGTGGTCACAAAACCCAGATTAGCACGCTGATTCGAATTAGCGAGCTTCTTACTTTTCCCGCCTATCGAACGAAGCTTGTCGCCGCTAAAATCAAATTGCCCTCCGTCCTCAAACTTATACCTTTCCAGCTCAAAGAAGAACTTTCGTTCAGGGTTAGGTGAGACGAAGGGAATGTGCCGAACCGTCGGATCACCTTGAGAACGTCCGAACGTGATCCCGCCCATTACGATGTCCTCCCAAAGTCCGATGCCGAGTGCATATTTCGCACCGGTCATTATCCAGAACTTGGGGTTGCCGAACCGCTTGTTCAATTCCCGGCCGATAGATGTCGGCTTTAGGTCTTGGCCCGAGGTATTCATGTCACCAGCTAGGACGACCGCATTTCTAAAGTTCTTTATCCGATCGAGGATCTCAAGGAGCTGACGGCGCCTTTCTGCCGGCTTGCTGCGGTTTTCAAGATGCGTGGCAACAACGGTGAATCGGCCGTCCGGAAATCTCGTATCAACGATATCGGCCGTCAAGGTCATCCGGCCGCCTCGGCGCACTTCACGCAAGGTTTTTTCGAGAAAGATCCTTTTGGAGACTTCGCGTTTTCCTTTTTCTAGTATGCCGGGGCCCTTTTTTTCGGCGACGAACCAATCATACGGCTGAAATTCTAATTGTTCTGCCCGAACATTTTCGATCGGAAACCGGCTTAGGATCGCGGTACCATGGAGTCCTTTATATCTCGTCGGATCCACCCGAATGAAATCGAGCGCTTCCTTCTCGAGCCTATCCTTAGGTTCGACCAGACCGAGCGCGACCGGGCTTAGTTCGACGAACTGAACGCCAAACGCGTAGTTCATCTTCATTAAACCCGCCAGCTCGGCAACGACGTGCCTATAATCGGTCCGCGCCATGCCCCAGTCGACTTCGGTGAGAACGATGACGTCCGCAGAACGAAGAGCGTTGGCTTCCTCAAGAAGATCGGCTCGCTTTTCGCTGCCTGGTGGAAACTGTTCAGTGTCCAGCATCGCTTCAAAAGCGGCCGGGTCCGTAAATAATTTGGCGATCGCGTCGAACTCGAGCCCGCGTTCGATATTCCACGATGCGACCCGCAAATACGATCCGAGTTGATCAGTTTGCGAGATCCGGGCCGGGGCGGCGAAACTATTTCCTACGAAAGGCGTGCTGAGTAATAGCCTCAAACGCTCGGCGTGGGCGGGTGAGAGGTTGTCCGTCTTATACAGTTCGACAAGCTCGCTGAAACTAAATATTGCAGGAGTATTTCTGGCAAGGCCGGAAGGAGCCAGAAAGACAAAAAGAGTCAGGCCCGCAAAGACGCGAAGGGCGGCTGAAGTAATACGCTTATTCGGTCGAGTGGGCAATCGATCCAACATTACTTAAAGGTACTTTCTGGTTTTCTATTGACGTTCGAGCAACTCGAATGGAATTCGATCCGCCAACATTCGCTGCATGACGCTCAGCACCGACCAGGACACGATCGCGACGCAGGCCGCAACCCAACCAATGTTCGTGACCTGTGACAATTCAAGCAGCAAACCGGCCAAGATCAAAGGCATCCCGACCATTGCCACCGTCAATGCAAATCCGCGGGCCCGAACCAGGCTATCGAGCAAGTTAACGCGGCTTATCTCGAGCTCCATGTATTCATCGTCCTCGTGAAGCCGCGAAAAGTATTGCATTTCGCCCTTGGTCCATCGCTGTAACGCGGTGTTACCCGTGTTTCGGTTAGCCGCGGCGAAATTGTGAATCACGTGGGCGATCTTCCCTTCCCGCAATGCGATCTCCGCAAGTCCGCGAACCGCCCGAAAGTTGTCGCTAAAGCTATCGGCGGCTCGTCTAAATACGGAGGAAGCCCGTTTCCAATCGCCAACCTGAACGTAAGTCTCGCCTAATCGCGTCAACAATTCTGGGTCGGTTCCCGCTCTTTGTTCGGCAAGCCGCATTAACGCAGCTCCTCGACGATGCAGCCGATCATCACTCTCGGTCCCGGCGAAAGCCTGCATGCAGCGTCCGAATTCAAAAAGGAGCCAGCCGTCGCGAGGTGAGTAGAGGACTGCGCGTCGAAATGCCTCCAGTGCCTGCAGTAAAGCGCCCGACACCCGCAACTCATTAGCAAGCGAACGAAGGGCAGTCGCTTTCGCAGGATCGAGATTTCCGGCCGGCGATTCCGAAACGGCGTCGTCCGTGCGTTTTCGGCCGCGAACCGCCTTCATCGAATTTTCGAGAACCTCAGGTGGCGGTATTGCGGATGCCTTCGCCCTTTCGAGGACAGCAGAGGGTTCGATAAGATGTTCTCTCAACTCAATTGAACGCGCATCGAGAACGTCAAGGTCCAGCTCTGGCAATATTGATCGAATAAATCTGCGGTAGGCAGCTCCGCCCGAAACGACCGAATATTGGATCCCTTTACCTCTAAAAGTTGTCCTATATCGATATGTCACCTTTCCGCCCCGCCGAATTCCTCGTAAGGACTGGCTATCGACCTGCTCGACATCCCGGATCTTTAGTCGTCGCCGAATTCCTTTTGCTCGCGTCCAAAGACTTGGAACGATCCCGCTTCTCCGAAGAACGCGTCCATCAAATATGATCCGATCGGAAAATGCCAGTATTGGCACGATCAGGAGACTAAGGAATAACAGGAAAAAACCTGCATAGTTATACTCGAGATAAAGAGAGAGCGAAGAAAAGAATGCCGCGACGAACATCACCGAAAGATAACTTCCGGGCGACACGCGAACGGAATGTTTAACGTTCGTTGTGGGACCTGAACCAGGCTTGCTTGAAATGTCGGTTACTTCGTTATCCACAATCACATCCTGCGAAGGCTCTCGTGTCCGTCGGTTCGCGACCGATCGATATCCGCCTAATATAATTAAGATAGCAAAGCCGGAACTACGGTTGGAAGCTTATTTCTTACGCCCGTTACATGCCGAATGGATTCGCTGCTGTCGACGGATCCGGAGTCGGCAGTTCCTTTGCCTTTTCTGGGTCGAGTTCGGTCAGCTTGTCCTTCGCATTTTGCGCGGTCGCCGAAAGCGGTATCGACTTCCCTTCCGCATCTTTGGCTTCCGATGCCACTTTCACAAGGTCGAAAAGTACGTTCACAGCCTCGGCCTTCTTGTCTTGTTTCTCATAGACGGAGGCAAGTGCAAAGTTGATCGTTTCTTTGGCGATCACCGGATCAGAGGACGCAGCAAGTTCTTGATAAAGCGCAGCCGACTGATCCAGTTGGCCATCATCTGCCCGAACCTGAGCCAAAGTAAACTTTGAAAGGCTGCCGACCTCACCAGATGTCGATGTGAGGGATTCGAGCTCGCCGATCGCCGCCGGCCGATCAACATAAAGTCTGTTCACAGCGATAAAATACCGAGCTTTTTCAGCGACTGAACCGCCGAACTTGTCGGCAACTGCCTGAAATTCGGCGATCGACGCTTCGGCTCGTTCTTTCTGGGTCTTAAAGACCTTTTCGGTCGAACCTGCAGGAGCAGGCGTTTCGGAAACAGCGGATTGAGATATTTCGATAGCCTTTCCAAGCGCCGTCTGAGCTTCCGCACTCGAACGCCCACTCCAGACGGAAAATATCCAAACGAGAATACCGATCACCACGAGGGCTCCAATGCCGTACATGATATTACGGCCGTGCCCTTCGAATTTCTTTGCCGCGTTCTCGATCGTCCGGCCGACCGTATGTTGAAAGGGATCCTCGTATCTCGGTTTTGGTGCGGCGTCTGTAGCAACCGGCTCTGCGGGAGCCTGATCGAACCTTCTTTTCTTACGTGCCATTATTTAAATTGCAATATTAACTTACGAAATCGTTATATAATCGGAGAAAGTGGTTTTCTCCAAAAGAGTTAATTTAGCGTAAATCGGACATTAGGGCAAACAACGGGCCGCCGAATCACTCGATATGGCAAAGCTTCTCGGTCACGAGATCTAATAAATATCTTCCGAACTCGGGAACTTTATCCGCGGATCGGTGTCTAAGTGAACAGGCGGCCAGGGTGCGGCAAATTAGCAGCATCGAAAAAGGCTTAATAAAGCAGTGCAAAAGATGGTCTTTAGCAAGTCAATTACATTTGACGAGAGAGATCTTAAAGGTGCCGCAACTTTGGCGGACGACACAGCTATGCTTTCCATGGCCGACGCCGAATTCGTAGCGAAACTTCAGGCAGGTGATGCAAACGCCTTTGATCTTTTGATAACCAAATACGCCGCTGACGTCAATTCGCTCTTATTCCGGATCACGGAAGATGCCGAAGACGCAGGGGAACTGACTCAGGAAACGTTCATGAGCGCTCTCCGCTCGATCGGCGGCTTTCGACGCGAATCAAACTTGCGGACATGGCTCTTCCGAATAGCGATAAACCATTCGCGAAATCGTTTCCGCTGGTGGCAGCGTAGGGGCCGAAACAAAACGGTCTCGCTTGACGCTCCGATCGGCCGTTCAGATGTCCTGGTCGGTGACACGATCGAATCCGATGCGCGATCGCCTGAGGAGAACGCCATAATCGCAGAGCAGCACGTTTCTCTTCGCCAGGCGTTGCTCGATCTGCCGGAAGTTTACCGCGAAGCAGTTGTGCTATGCGACATCGAGGGATTGACCTATGACGAGATAAGTCATTCGCTGAATGTGAGTCTCGGAACTGTAAAATCCCGGATCGCCCGGGCTCGCGAAGAGCTGAGACGGCGCTTGAAGGATATTTGATAACTGAATAGATGACCGCCTTGCTTCGGCCTGCTTTGTAAAAACAGACAGATCGGTGCCAAACGAGAGGTCGACAGCGAAACCGGTTTCCGAACGAGCGAAACGTATTGCTTTTCGAAGTGTGATCTTTTGAAATTGACCAGCAAATCAAAGACAAAATAGCCGAGAGGGCAAGAAGGTTCTATCAGCGGAGCATTCGTTGTATTAGCCACAATAGTCGGCCGAAGCAAGCCGCTCATCTATTCAGTTCGATGCTAAGTTCCACATACGGAACGGGCTAAAACAATGAAGTGCAGAGAAATACAATTCGAACTTCCACTTTACTTTGACGATGCTTTGTCGAGCGAGCAGACCGGCGTGATCGACGCACACCTTGATATATGTCCCGTTTGCCGCCAGAAGCTGGCGGATATGGGAGAGATCCGGAATTCGCTTCGGGCGATCACCCGGCCCACGATATCGTCGGCTAGGCTATCTGCGATCAGGTCGTCGGTCGCTGCACAACTTTCGCCTGCCGCCGCTACGCCCGGATTTCGCACGATCGAATCAAGTGGGAGCTGGGTCAGTCGGTGGCTTATGCCGTACACTGTCGGAGTTGCAGCATCAATCGTTGTCGGGCTAACACTACTTTCACTGATGCTGACGCCGATAGATCAGTCGCGACTTTTAACGAATGCAAGCCGAACAGCAGCAGCAAATGAAACTAGGTTCCTGCTGGCGAATTCCGACCCGATGGCGTTGGAGCTGACGCCGTCACAATACGCCGGTACGCGTCTCTCGGTAGCCGGCGAATCGCCGAGCATCAATCCGAGTGGAGCGTTGGTGGCTTTAACCAGATCGTTCATGCGGGGCGAGATGAAGGACGATGAGGTCGTAGTGGTCGCGGACGTTTTCGGCAACGGCCTTGCTCGTATCGCTGAGGTTGTCGAAGCGCCGCATGATCGGCGAAAGATAGAAGAGCTGCAAAGGGCCCTTCAATCCGATCCGGCGTATGCTCCATTCGTTCCTTCAAAGCTTGATCACCGTTCGGACAGTATCCGCGTGATCCTGAAGATTCAGAGTGTGGATGTGGATACTTCGCTGCCCGACTCATAAGCATTGGATCCCGTTGCAACCTCCTCGACTACCCGGCTTCGGCCGGGATTTTTTTATTTATGAATCTGAAATTGCGACCGAATGCGAAATCGGTAACATAACATTATGGACTTGAACGCCGCTTATCAATCATTCCTTTCCGACCCATTTAAAGCAACGGAAATTATTCTTGAAGACGTTGCGACCCGATTCGCCGGCGCGGCCTCAACTCTCCGGGATGGTTCTGAACACGACCATGTCATGCTGCCGCGGGATCTCGCAGCCCATGCCGCGGCACAGACAGAATGGTGGTACTACACGGGGCATTTCACCACCGATGCCGGACGAGACTTTGGTTTTGAACTAGTCTTTTTCAAGCGACGGACCGACCTGGACAGATTTTCCGTTATCCCGCTTCGCTTGATCGGAAATCCCTACTACTTTGCCCATTTCGCGATCACCGACCACGAACGAAAGTCGTTCCGATATGATCATAAGAAAAGTGCGAACGGAGTTTTTGATCTTCCGGCTTCGGCAAGTGAAGAAAGGTACTACGTTCGATTAGGCGATTGGTCCGTTCGGGAATCGGCGGGTATGCATATCTTGCGAGCGACGCTCGCGGACGGAACCTTGTTTGAGGCAACGCTGAACCCGACAAAGCCGGTCGTACTAAACGGCGAAGGAGGCGTCTCGTTCAAGGATGCCGGTGAAGCTTCGCGATATTTTTCATATACACGCATGGCGGTCGATGGTGCCCTATCGACGGGCGGCAAGACCGAGCATTTCACAGGTTCTGCGTGGATGGACCGGGAATTCGGAACTTGGGAGCCGACCGAAAATCAGAAAGGTTGGGATTGGTTCTCGATTCAGCTCGACAACGGCTGTGAGCTGATGTGCTATCATTTGAGGAACAGCAAAGGCGAAACATCGTTGTATTCCTCCGGAACCTTCATCGATGAAATCGGAAATTCAAGTAGGCTAGAGAATAAAGATTTTGTGATAACGCCAACCGAATACTGGAAGAGTCCCAGAACTTCGGCAGAATATCCGGTGGCATGGAACGTCACAGTTCGGTCCATGGCTCTCGAGCTAAATGTAACGCCCGTAATGCGCGACCAGGAATTAGATACGCGCGGCTCGACGATGGTTATTTACTGGGAAGGCGCGTGTCGTGTATTCGGAAAGGCCGGCGACGATTCTATCAAAGGCAAGGCTTACGTCGAACTTGTCGGATACGACCGCTCGCATGAATCGCCTAATCTGGCGTATTTCCTTTTTGGCGATCCGATGTCGGCGTTCAGCAAATAGCAAAGCGACCGTCGTCATCAAAGACCACGGCCGCGATTCAGATCATGAATACCGTTTTACCGGTCGATCTCGGTTTTCAGTTTAGCTGCCAAAGCGGGATTTATGTTCTTCAGAATTTCGAGTTGCTCTGTCGCTGCGGCCTTATTCCTATCCACGACGTAAGCAACGCCGAGGTTATACCGAACCCGTGCAAAACCGGGATTAAGATTGACCGATTGCTGATAAGCCTCAATTGCTTTCTTTGCCTGTCCGTCTGCTAGATATGCGTTACCCAACAAATAGAACCCATCGGCAAAAGAGCGATCATTTCGGGTCAACTCTTCGAGTCCAGTCACCGCCCGTTTGAAAAGCCGTGACGCATCCGTATTACGGTTTAAGAGCGAGTGCGAGTATCCAAGGTAGAAGAGTGTCTCGCCGTCGTTCGGCTTAAGTTCCAGCGCACGGTTGCATTCACGTATCGCCATCTCCGGCCTATTTAGATCATTGTATGCACGGCAGAGATTGGTAAAAGCCATGTGCTCATTCGGCGAAAGCTTTGTCGCCGCTTTGCCGGCCTCTGACGCTTCCTCGTGCCGCTCCGCGAGGCTATAATACCAGCTCAGGTCGGTGTATATCCGGCCATCATTTCGGAAGTATTCCAGCGCTTTTCGCGAAATAGCTATCGCGTCGTCAAATTTGTTTTGAATCCGGTAAAGGTCCGCGAGGTTCTCGTAGATCTCGTAGCTATCAGGCTTTATTCGTAGAGCCTGCTCAAATGAAGCCGTCGCTTCCGGAAACTGGCGAAGTTTCTTCTGAGCGTCTCCAATCAACAGAAAAGCGTCAACGGAATTCTGCGTTCCTTTTGCGATGGCCTCCTTTGCAGAAGCAAGCTGCTTTTCCGGATTCCCCTGTTCCGAATATATCTTTGCGACCCGTAGATGTATATCGCCGCTATTCGGCTGTCGGACCAAAGCCTTTTCATACGCCGCCAAAGCCTCCGGGTACCTTTCCTCGTCGAAGTTAATATCCCCGCTCGCGATCACAAGGTCCTGGTTATCGGGGTCGAGAGCCAACCCGTTCTGAACGTCAGATCTCGCCGCCGCGTAATTCCGATCGTCAAAATAAAGCCTCCACCTTTCGCGATAGATCTCGACCGGCCGCTCATACCCCATTGACAATGCGGCATCGAATTCATTGAGCGCCAACTCTTTATGACCGAGTTTGGAATGGGATACTCCTTTCCAAAAACGGGCATTCGCGTCACGAGGAACGATAGCGATCGCCTCAGCATATTTTGTGATCGCGTTGCGATAATCCTGCTGATTATAGGCTCGACTTCCCTCGTTCACTAAAGTCTTTGCTCGGGCGATCTGTCGCCGATTCTGCGCGTCCGCATCAAGGGGAAACGAAAGCGCCGCCCCTAGGGTTATGACCACGCTCAACAACTTGATGGAATTAATTAACTTCATTCCTTAGGTCTCCAAATTTACTGAAGTAAACGAGGCCGCGGCGTAGCCGTTGGGCGGACAACCGGCGGCGGCGTTGCTTGACGAACCGGGGTCGTTCGCGGTCTGGGCGTCGGAGTTACACGGGGCCGCGGAGCAAGAGCCGGGCCGCTAGACGGCGTGGGTTCCGGTCCGACATTCGTATCCACGTTCGCGTTCGAGTCCGAATTCGAATCCGAGTTCGAGTCCAAGTTCGCATTTGTATTCGCGTCAAAAGTTGATTCGATCGTTGGTTCCGGCGTCGGGGTTATTTCAAGCGTCGGCTCCGGCGGTGGCGAAGGCTCGGGTATTCCCGCATTCATGTAGTAATTGTTGTAATAATACCAACCACCTCCGATCGCGCCCAATGCAAGTGCGAAGACCGCAAAGAGGCCAACGAATATCCCAACTATCTTACCCCCCGAGCCTTTCTTCTTCGGTGTAGCTTTGGCCGGCACAGCAGTAGCCCCGGCAGCTGCGGCCATCGCCACCTCTTCGTCGCGATCCGCCGGGTCGTCTTGCGACGGCTCACCAGGCTGGGAGGAATAATTAGTCGCAGAAGCATCATATGAATTAGTCTGCTCCTCGAATGACATTATCGGCATTGTCGCGCCGGGATCGAATCCTGATTGGTCCGGATTGTCTTGTCCGCTATGATTCGAAAAGTTTCCGTAATCTTCTGTCGGCGCAAAATTCTCTTCCGCTGCCTCCAACTTGTAGGCCGAATTATCGGGCTCGGATGTAGGAAGATCTGGGACATGGAATGGCGACGCTCCGCTGTCTGCCAGGAACACTTCTGTTTTAAGATCAGATTGTCTCGGATATGAATCGCCGGAGGTCTTGGGAAATGAATTACCGGCATTCGGATCCGAAAACGTTTGGCCTCCGCCTGTCAGTTCGTCCTCCCTTGCCGCTTCTGCTGCCAAGATGCCGAAGTCCATGACTTCCGTCTTGTCGAGCGAGGGTACGATCGGCTGGTCGCCCGCAGCGATGGCCGACTGATGTGCATCTGCCGAAAAAGCGACGGTCTTTGCCGACATCGCATCCTGCATTGTCGCGAACGCTTTCCGGAGCGCCTTTTGCATTTCGCGGGCCGTGGCGTAACGCTTGTCCTGCGACACTTCCATTCCCCGCAGTATCACGTCGGAAACGGGTTGCGGGATCTCGTGATTAATGTCAGTCAGCGACCTGATCGGATCGGGCAGCCCGTTGAGCATCTCATCGGCACGCGACAACGCATCGGCTGGAACCACATTCGTTAGAAGTTGATAAAGCGTTGCCGAAAGTGAATACACGTCACTCCGCGAACTGGTCCCTATGCCGCGGATCTGCTCCATTGGTGCGTAGTGTGGCGTGTAGCCGACAATGCTGGCCGTGCTAGAACCCGTGGTTGAACCGTCCGCATTATTTATAAGCGTATTGCCGGTCGAACTTTTCGAAAGTCCGAAATCAAGCAAAATAATGTGATTCTCGTCCGTTAGCTTGAGGTTTTGCGGCTTTATGTCACGGTGAATTATTGGTGGTTCATGGGAATGCAGATATGACAAAGCATCCAGCAATTGGTCGGCCCAAAACATTACCCAGCTTAGCGGAAACGGCTTCTGGGCCACTTCAAGGCGTTTCGCAAGATCGTCGCCTGAAATGTGCTCCATTACCAGATACTGTTCGTCGCCATCGCCAAAATGATCGCTGACTTTAGGAAGGACGGGATGACGCATTCGCGCAAGAATGCGCGCCTCGCGTTCGAACGCATTGCCAAGGGTTTCGTCGCCGGCGAAAAAGGTTCGCTTAAGTGCAACCGCACTTCCTAGCCGCTGATCGACCGCTAGGTAAACCTCACCCATTCCGCCTTTACCGATCAGTTGAACGATCAGATAACGGCCCTGGATCATCGTATTCTGCGCAAGAGGTTTCATTTTCAATTAGTATACGGAAAGAAAAAGGGTGAAGTTCGTAAAACAGATACGCTCTATTCTCTAACAAAAATCGTGAAACATCAACAATAAATCGGAACAAATGTGTGCGAGCGCGACGCAGACTTCAACCTATTACCCCCGGCCTCGGTCTGAGGACTGGCGAAATTTATTCAAGCATCGTTGCGGTGTGCTGCCAACACGGTTTGCCTTTGGTCTTAACACGTCGTGAACACGGGGTTCCCTTTTTGGTCGTTACCCCGCAGAAATAAGCTGGTTCTTCAGATGATTTCCTTACGGCGGTGGTTTGTCCGTTATTTGCAGCAGCGGATGGAACGGAATTGCCGGCACTGGCCGCGGTAGGAGTTTCGATGTCTTGTTTGATCGATCTGGGCGACGATTCGGCAACGGGCGGGCCCGCGTCCTGCTTCTGACGTACCGGTGACGCAAATTGTCTACCTTCTACCACACCGCTTGGGTTCACCTCGGCAGGCTTGAGAATCGAACTAAATCCGAAAATGCCTAGAATAACGCCCGCTCCGACCACCACCCGCGTGAACAAGTCATGACCTTTGTATTCCGTCTCGCACAGCGGACACAACCGTCGACTGTGCCAGACACTCCATTCGGGCCGCTCGAAACGTTCGCCGCAGTTACAGCAATAATTTGGTCTATAAAGCATTTGTGAAGAACGGAGACCGCAAGCATTTTCAGATCTAGCCTGAGCACGACTTGTGGAACGGGGAGATTATAAAATAATTTTCATCTAAAGTTAAGACCCGCGGCGGTTTTCGCGATTGCGTATCAATAGCAACCGACTTTCGACTTTAGGCGTCTTACTGTTTAGTATTTTGTTATGGCGTCTACCAGTTTACTTCCGGCCTTAATTCTGTTGATTCTTGGATGCTCATTCGCATACGCGCAGGATGAGGATCCGATCCGTGTGGACTCGGCTATCGTTCGTCTGAACGTCGGTGTGGTTGATGATCGCGGACGGCCGATCACCGCCTTAGCTCAAAATAATTTTACCTTGCTCGAAGATGGCGAACCACAGTCGATCTCTAGATTTGAAGCGGTTTCCGCACCTTTCAGCGTCGTGGTCTTGCTGGATATGAGCGGCTCGACCAAGAGTTTTCGCCAGAATATCAAGCTCTCGGCCTCACGGTTCCTCGATGCTCTTGCTCCGGACGACCGCGTCGCGGTTGTAGAGTTCTACAGCCGTGTTCGACTGCTGAATGATTTCACAACAGATCGGCGTCGTGCCGCGTTTTCGATCTCGGCCGCAAACGGTCAGGGGCCGACCGATTTTTACAAAGCCATTGAGTTCTCCCTTGATAAGCTTTCGCGCGAACAAGGTCGTCGGAAGGCAATAGTCGTCTTGACGGACGGCGTAGACACCTCGGTACAGGACGAGGATCGTGAACGATTGCTTAACCTCTCCGATGAAGAAATTCCAAATGCCATCGTTCCGGAGAATAATGCGACCCTGATCCGGGTGCTGAATACTGCTGACCAACTCGGCGTTACCATCTATCCCTTAGCGTTGCCGACCGGGGATCCGGCTCGATTGGCTGATCCGACTACGAGACAGATCGCGATGTTCACCGCGGCGCGCAAAAGACTACAGATCGTAGCCGACAGGACCGGCGGGACATTAAACGCGATCAGACGTCTCGAAGAAATGGGCCGGCTCTATGCCGAGGTAGCAGCGGACCTGCGAACTCTCTACACGATCGAATACTCGCCGACGAACCTCACTCGCGACGGTAAGTGGCGTGCGATCCGCGTCCAGGTGAACCAACCCGGATTGATCTCGCGAACGCGGCCCGGATACTTCGCACGGTGATCTTCGTGGCGGTAATGGAACTTGACACCTATCGCGTGGCTTTGTAGTCTAATGATTCGCTTTTGCGAGCACCCGTAGCTCAGCTGGATAGAGTACTTGACTACGAATCAAGGGGTCGCATGTTCGAATCATGCCGGGTGTACCATTTAATTTAATTCTGATGTAGATACTGTCAAGATCGTAAATGGAAAGGTGAGCTATCGAGGCTTGCCTTTCCATTTTTGTTTGCTAGATCAAAATTTATTGAAAGGGCAGTATAAAGGAACAAATGGCAGAAACTTCACCTCAGCTCGCGTCGGCAATATCACGACGGCGGACCTATGCGATCATTTCGCATCCCGACGCCGGTAAAACGACGCTTACAGAAAAGCTTCTGCTTTACGGCGGCGCGATCCATGAGGCTGGCGCAGTAAAGAATCGCCGTGCCGAGCGCGCGGCAACGTCCGACTGGATGGCGCTAGAACAGCAACGCGGGATCTCGATCACTTCGACCGTGCTTCAGTTCGAGTTTCAGAATCACCACTTAAATCTGCTGGACACGCCGGGCCATCACGATTTCAGCGAAGATACTTATCGGACGCTGACCGCCGCGGACAATGCGGTGATGTTGGTCGACGCCGCCAAAGGATTAGAAACCCAAACGAGGAAACTCTTTGAAGTTTGTCGGCTTCGGCAGATACCTATTTTCACGTTCATTAATAAGATGGACCGCCCGGCGCGCGACCCGCTCGAACTTATCGACGAGATCGAGCGCGAGCTTTCGCTTGCCGTATATTGCGTCAACTGGCCCATCGGCGACGGCGAATCGTTCAAGGGTATTTATAATCGCATGACGGGCCTCGTTCATCTTTACGAACGAAATCCGCGCGGACGCCAACAGGCGACTGAGACTGTTCTTCCGATAAGTGACGCGAAGCTGCCGGAAATGATCGGCGGGACTTTGTTTGCAAAGCTCAAGGACGACCTTGAGATGCTGGATATCGCAGGTGCCGAACTCGACCACGACGCCATTCTGGATGGACGCAAAACTCCGGTGTTTTTTGGAAGTGCGATGACGAATTTTGGTGTCGAGCCATTCCTTCAGGCATTTCTGAAATTCTCGGCGATGCCCGGCCCGCGAGAAAGCAGCATCGGCCCGATCGACCCGACATACTCAGAATTTACCGGTTTCGTTTTTAAGCTTCAGGCGAATATGGACCCGCGACACCGCGACTGTCTGGCGTTTGTGCGTGTTTGTTCAGGACAATTTGAAAAGGACATGAGCGTTACCAATTCTAGGACCGGAAAGAAAATACGACTCACGCGTCCGCAGAAGCTTTTCGCACGCGAACGCGAATCGATGGACGAGGCGTTTCCGGGCGATATTCTCGGGCTGAACAATCCCGGCGCGTTCACCATAGGCGACACTCTATATACCGGTCCGAAGGTCGCATATCCGCCGATCCCGACGTTCTCGCCCGAGCTTTTTGCACGTCTGCGGAATCCGAACACGTCGCTCGCCAAGAAATTTCAAAAAGGGATCGAACAGCTAGAGGAAGAAAAGGCGATACAAGTTCTGCATCCGCTTGAGGGCGGAGGTTCGCAAGAGCCGGTTCTGGCAGCCGTCGGCGAACTGCAATTCGAGGTCGCCCAGTATAGATTGAAAGCCGAATACGGAGTTGAGACGAGATTAGAACGCCTTAGTTATTCATCGGCCCGTTGGGTAAACGCGGGTTGGGAAACGTTGCAAAGTGGCGAACAGCTCTATGATACGGCAGTATTTCGTGACCGCTGGGATCATCCGGTCTTGCTCTTCAGAAGTGCCTGGCACATGCAGCAGGTAGAAGAAAAGCGACCGGAGCTCAAATTGACCTCGATCGCTTCATTCTAACTGAAATTTCTAGATCACGCAGCCTGTTCGATCGGGCCGACAATGTCGAAGACGGGCGCCTTTCGTTCGACCATCTCTCGTGTAACGAGGATGTCCTTGATCTTTTTCTCGGACGGCAGATGATACATCGATTCGAGCAAGATCTCTTCCATTATCATCATCAAACCTCGTGCGCCGAGTTTTCGCTTATGGGCCTGTTCGGCTATCGCACGAAGAGCTCCCTCGGTAAATTTCAGGCCGATATTATCAAATTCAAACTTTCGCTGATACTGACGGACCAAGGCATTCTTCGGTTCGGTCAATATTTTGATCAACGCATCTTCATCAAGCTCCGTTAGCGTTCCGATCACGGGCAGGCGGCCGACAAATTCGGGGATCAGGCCGTAGTGGATAAGGTCCTCTGGTTCGAGTTTGTTAAATGCCTCGCCCTGCCGCTGCTTACTTGTTTTAACATCGGCCTGGAAGCCAAGTGATTTGTTGCGAAAGCGTTTCTCGATGACCTTCTCGAGGCCGATGAACGCCCCGCCGCAAATAAATAGAATATTGGTCGTATCGAGCTGCGTGAATTCCTGCTGCGGATGCTTTCGCCCGCCGCCGGCCGGAATGTTAGCGACGGTTCCTTCCAGTATCTTTAGCAATGCCTGCTGGACGCCTTCGCCCGACACGTCACGGGTTATCGAGGGATTGTCGTCCTTGCGGCATATCTTGTCGATCTCGTCGATGTAGATGATTCCCTGCTGTGCCTTTTCGACATCGTTCCCGGCAGACTGCAGAAGCCGCAAAAGAATGTTTTCGACATCCTCGCCGACGTAACCTGCCTCAGTAAGGCTTGTGGCGTCAACAATACAAAATGGAACACTTAGTTGTCGTGCGAGGGTCTGTGCTAGAAGAGTTTTGCCTGTACCGGTCGGTCCGATCAGAAGTATATTCGATTTTTGAAGTTCGACGTCAGAGCGACGTTTGGCTAGGTCCAGACGCTTGTAATGTTGATAGACCGCGACCGCGAGACGCTTTTTCGATTCATCCTGGCCGATCACGTATTCATCGAGGAAACCCTTGATCTCCTGCGGCTTCGGCAGATGTGTCCGCGTTGCGCTTGTTTCAGTCTGCTCGTCGTCATTGATTATCTCGTTGCAGATATCAATGCATTCATTGCACACGTAAACGCCCGGGCCGGCGATCAGCTTTTTGACATCGTTCTGCGATTTCCCGCAAAACGAACAGCACAACAGTTCTTCGGGTCGTCTAAAGTTTGCCATAAGATGAGTCTGCACCCTGGAGTTGTAAGTCGAAATGCGATCTCTTGATCATGACTCCAGACTCAAGATCAAAGATCTAAGACTTACTTTTCCCGGTGTTCGATAACTTCGTCGATAAGGCCGTATTCCTTTGCCTGGATCGGCGAGAGAATGCGGTCGCGCTCGACGTCTTTTTCGATCTGGTCAAATGTCTGGCCTGTGTGATGTGCCAGTAGCCGCGAGGTCAGCTCACGCATGCGAAGGATCTCTTCTGCCATGATGCGGACGTCTGTCGCCTGGCCGGTCGCGCCACCCGACGGCTGGTGAATAAGAATACGCGAATTGGGCAGCGCGAATCGCTTTCCTTTCGTTCCGGCAGTCAATAACATCGCCCCCATCGAAGCGCATTGGCCGACACAGATCGTCGTCACATCATTCTTGATGAATTGCATCGTGTCATAGATCGCCATTCCAGCCGTGATCGAACCGCCCGGCGAATTGATGTACAAATTGATGTCTCGTTCGGGGTCTTCGGCTTCAAGGAACAAAAGTTGAGCGACGAGTAGATTAGCGATCTGATCATCGATCGGCGTTCCAATAAAAATAATGCTGTCTTTCAGCAGACGCGAAAAGATATCGAATGCCCGCTCGCCTCGCGAGGTCTGTTCGACAACCATTGGGACTAATGCCATATAATTCTCTCTCGATGTCGTTTTGTTTAAGTAATGGATGAACACGGCAACGATAAATCGTTGGGAAATGACCGATTGCAGATTCTACAAGATTTCCAGAAAATTGCAAGCGGCCATTCATCGTCACATCGTCGCTTTATTTCTCGGCAGCTTCTTTCGTGGCGGCCTTTACTTTGCCCGACGCCTTTGCTTTAGGCTTTGTCGCTTTTTTCGGCTTATTTTTGCTCGCGACCGCTTCAGGTTCAGGCTCTTTTTCATCGACCCACGGGCCATCCGTGACCTTAGCTTTTGCGACCAATGCCTCGATGGATCTTCGTGTGCGAAGATTGTTTTCGATCGTTCCGGTGCCGCCCTGTTTTTCTAGCGATGCAAGGATCTCTTCGGTCGTTACGCGATAGTATTCGGCCATCTTACCGACCTCATCGTCCACGTCTTCTTTCGTTACCTCAACCTTTTCCGCTTCTGCGATCTTTTCCAGCAACATCGCACCGCGAACGTCACGTTCGGCCTGCGTCCGCATTTGCGAAATCGCCATCTGTACAAATTCGCCTTCGACCTTGTTCAGATCGACGCCCCGCTTTTGAAGGTCTTGAGCAAAGTTATTCAAAAGGTTCCGAGCCTGATTTTCAATCAGTGTATCGGGAACCTCGAATGAATTCTCTTCGATCAACTTTGCGATCGCGTTGTTGCGAACGCGGGCGTCTGCATCGGCAGCCGCGGCGGTCTCCAGATCGGCTCGGAGCTTTGTTCGGAGGTCGGCCAGCGATTCGTAGCCTTCGTCGAGGCTCGTTGCCCAATCGTCATTCAGCTCCGGCGTTTCCATCACGCCGACTGATTTGATCTTGGCCTTATAATGAACGGTTTTGCCGGCAAGTGCTTCTGACGAGAACTCCGAGGGATAGCTTACCGAAAACGCTTTTTCGTCGTCTTCTTTAACGCCCACTAGGTTCTCCGTAAACGAAGCTTCGATGACCTCGTCACCGAGCTTTACTTCCAGGTCATCGGCCTTTATCGGCTCGCCATCAGGATCGTCGTCAAACACGCCCTCGAGGTCAGCAACAACGGTGTCTCCGATTTTCGACGCTCGGCCCTCGACCGGGATGAGCGCCGCTTCCTGATTAAGGCGGTTGGCGATCAGGTCTTCGATCTCACCGTCATCAACCGGTTTTATGCGACGGGTCAGTTCGAGGCCTTCGACCTTTGGCTGCGGTATCTCGGGCATCACCTCAACGTGGACATGAAGTTTTATCGGTTCCGAACCGTTAACCTTAACGTTCTCGACGTCCTCGAGGTGAAGCTGCGGTTCTGACAGCGGCTGAATGCCGTGTTCGCGGATAGCCTCTGTCACTTTCTCGGGTAAGAGCAACTGCAGTACTTCCTGCTTGATCTCTTCTTTATAACGGACCTTGATAACATCCACTGGCGCATAGCCTTTTCGAAAGCCCGGAACGCTCGCTCCTTTGGCATATCGCTGGCTTATCTTGCCGTAAGCGTCTTTGATCGACGCGGCATCGACCTCAACGTGAAGCTCGCGTCGCGTCGGTGATATCTCTTTTACTTCGCTTTTCATTAATAAGTTAAAAAATCAATTTTTATCAACAAAAGAATATCGAAGTGAAGAATAAATGTCGAATAGGCGACAACCGCCATTGCCGCACAGTCGACCTACGAAGTGGCGTCGGAGTGGGCTTTACTTCGCGCTTTTGCGGCTTTGCGGAAACGAACCGAGAATTCCCCGCGAAGGCGCGAAGGCGCTAAGTCGGCAAAGACCGTAGAGGAAGAAATTTGAAAAAGAAGATGAGACGGCGAAGCCTGAGCGCAAGAAACGGGCGGACGCATTTTTATAGCCATCTGCCCGTTTTGTCTTCTAGAAATTGGTGCCGAGGGCGAGACTCGAACTCGCACGTCTTTCGACGCTAGTTCCTAAGACTAGTGCGTCTACCAATTCCGCCACCTCGGCATGCCGATCCACTGCTTCGGCAAATTAAGAATTTAGCTAATGCGGGGCGAAATGTCTAGCCGCTCACTTCTTAAGGTATTTGCGGTCGTATTCTTCCCACGACATATCGAAATCGCGGTCATCAATTTCGCCGTACGCACTACCGGAACCGATCGCCTTGTTCTTGCCAGCCGTGAACAATCTGTAACCGCCATAGCCAACCGCTGCCAGAAGCCCGAACCAAAATGCATAACCAAGCAACGACCAAATGATGCCGAACAACCAAAAGACCGCCATCACACCAAAAATAAGTGCCAAGATCGAAAGGATTATTTTAATAAAATTCATCGCGCAACCTCCGTGCCTCTATTCTATACGAAATTTACGTAGGGTTGTTCGTGTAATCTTTTCGGGTTGTCGTATAATCCATGTTCGAACAAAAATAGTTACCTATTTGCTCTAAATAACATTGTCAAAATCTGAGATTAATATATCTTCATTGGCCGCTGCGATCGGTGCCGAGCTTTCGGGCAAGGCTGACTCGGTCGCGGCGCACGTGACGCATGATTCGCGGCAGGTACGCGAGGGGACCGTTTTCGCCGCGATATCTGGCGCGACGGTCGACGGGCATCGGTTTGTCGATGACGTTTTGCGCCGCGGCGCGACCGGTGTTATTTCTGAAAATGATCCGCCGGAAGGATTTGCGGCCGCGTGGATAAAGGTCGCAAATGCCCGTGTGGCGCTCGCGAAAGCGGCGTCGATCATCAACGGCGAGCCTTCTCACCAACTTGACCTCGTCGGCATAACCGGAACGAACGGTAAAACGACGACGACTTATCTCTGCTACGCGCTCGCCGAGGCCGCCGGTGCAAAACCGGCGATGCTGACCACGGTCGAATACCGAATCGGCGACAAGAGCGAAGAAGCTATTCGGACCACGCCTGAGGCAAGCGATACCAATCATTTTCTTCGGGAGGCCGTGGACGAAGGCTGTGGATTTGCCGCAATGGAAGCATCGTCGCAGGCGATCGACTTGCATCGGTGCGACTGGCTACTGTTTCGCGTTGCTATCTTCACGAACCTTACCCGCGACCACCTCGATTACCATCACACGATGGAAAATTATTTTGACGCGAAAAAGAAGCTTTTCGACGGACGGCTCGGCGAACCGCCCGCGTCGAGCGTGATAAATATCGACGACGAATGGGGCCGGAAACTTGCCGATGAGTTGGGGCAGAAAGTGGTGACGTTCTCACAGCCGAACGGAGATGCAAGCGAGAGAAGCGCCGATCTGACGGCTGAGAACGTCGAGGTGTCATTGCTCAAAGGCACTTCGTTTTTGCTGAAAACACCGGCCGGAAACGTTAAGGTCAATTCCCCGCTCGTCGGCCGCCCGCATGTTTACAACATGCTGTCCGCGGCGGGTGCGGCGCTCGAACTAGGCTACGGACTCGACGCTATTGTTAAGGCTTTTTCGACGTGCGTCGGTGCTCCGGGAAGGTTTGAGCGAGTTCCGCACAACGGACATTTCGCGGTCGTGGTCGATTACGCACACACGGACGATGCATTGCTCAATACGCTGCGGACCGCACGGCAACTGACATCCGGAAAGATCATCACGGTCTTTGGCTGCGGCGGTGACCGCGACAAAACGAAGCGTGCGCCGATGGGAAAGATCGCCGGTGAGAACAGTGATTTTGCGATCATCACCTCAGACAATCCGCGAACAGAAGATCCGTTGAAAATAATTTCGGAGATCGAGATCGGACTGAAGGAAACGGGAACCGGATATGCGGTAAACTCAGACCGGCGAGAGGCGATCGAGAAGGCAATCGGCATCGCACGCAACAACGACGTTGTGATTATTGCCGGTAAAGGCCACGAGAATTATCAGATCATCGGTACCGAGAAATTCCACTTCGACGACCGCGAAGCCGCACTCGAAGCCATCGCTAACCTCGAATAATCATAACTGTCTCTCAATCCTCGATCTGCGGGCGATTCGCTTCGACAAAGCGATCAATGATCCCCGCAAAATCGTCTGACATCTCAAAGAACGCAGCCGCAAAGCCGATCTCGAAAACGTGGTTGGTGATCTCACCTGCCACTTTTACAGGTTCATTGTCAGCAAATGGAAGGTGAATGAAAACGCGTTCGCCATCCGCAAAGTCACCCGATGAAAGGATAAAGCATCCGCGTTCGCTGATATCGCTCAGCGTCCCCGGGTGTTTGCCGGCGTGATTTTCCCATTCGAGGTCAACTGTGACCTTGTAACGATGGGAGTGCCTGCGTTCGATCCCGCTACGCCTGTCCGTCATCGATAACCTCTCCTTCAACAGTCGGGCCCGCGCCGTTATCGCGGCCGGTAACAACGAAATAATAGTAGAACGGCAAACCCAAAAGAATAAGGCCGATACCGATCAAAGAATTCAACGTATCGTCGTACAGTGTCTGCAAAAGAAGCCACGTTGTAACGAGTAGGAAGATCGCCGGAACGACCGGATATCCCCAGGTTCTGTATGGACGTTCTGCGTCAGGAAAGCGTCGTCGGAAGAGATAGACCGTAGAGGTGATCAAGGCGTAGAAGATGAATGAACCGAACACAACATAGTTAGTCAAAGCGTCGAATAGACGCGTCGGCGAATCGGATAGCGCTCGCCAAAGTGAATCAGATAAAATGAGTAAAATCGCCCAAACGCCTTGCAGTATCAGCGAAGCCAGAGGAATGCCGTTGATCGAAAGACGCTCAAATCGTGGGAAAAAGAGCCTGTCTTTTGCCATTGCATAGGACACACGGGCTCCTGCCAGCGTAGAGGTATGCAGCGAACCGAGCGACGAGATCATCAGGCCGACCGTAAAGATCGCGACGGCAATACCGGCCAACATGTTTGCTCCGTCGGCGGCGAAGAAACGTTCGGCGACGACCTGTGCCACAGCTTTATCTCCGGATATATTTGCGATAGAGGTCGGGTCAAGCACGTAGAAATATCCGATGTGAACAAAGGCGTACAGGAAGATGATCAATATCGTGCTGCCGATGATCGCAAGCGGGATGTTCCTGTTCGGATCTTTTACTTCGCCGGCGACAAACGTCAGCTGATTCCATCCATCATAGCCCCAGAGTGCACCCAGCATCGCTGCGGCAAATCCAGCAAAGAACGAGTATTGAGCCGAGCCGTACCGCTGGGCTTCATTGACGCCTTCGCAAGCGGCACCGGCGGCATCCATGCCGAAATGGCCAAAACTGCCGCCGCTAACAAAAGCGAATGCTCCAAATCCGACCATGACCACGAGAGCGATCTTCACGAAAGTCAAAGCCGCAGCGATCTGTCCGCTGATAGCGACAGATGCTGAATTCAGCGTCGTAAAAATAATGATGACCATTATGCCGACGAGCTGAAGAGCTGTGATCGAGACATCGGCACCGAAAAGCGGAAAGGACACGACATTCTGGCTGAGCGAGTCGTTTAGATATGTGTTCAACACCATCGCGAAGGCGATAGCGAGCGCGGCCATCGAACCGGTTTTCGCGATCAGGATCTGCATCCAGCCATACAAGAAGCTTGATGCCCGACCGTAAGAGTCGCGGAGAAGAACATATTCAGCCCCGGCAAATGGCTTCATTGCCGTTAGTTCGGCGTACGTAAGTGCACCGGCAAGAGCGAGCAAGCCGGCAGCTATCCAGGCCGTAACCACCCATCCGCCGGTACCTACGTTACAAGTCATTATCTGTGCCTTAAAGAAGACACCGGTTCCAATGACATTGCCGATAATGATCGATGCTGCGGCGATGAGGCCGAGTCCACGGATTAAAGTGTGCTTTTCGCTTGTATCGAGGCTCATAAATTATTGAATCGGTGGAGAGATCAGGATTTGCAGTATCTTACGCGAAAACTCCGGCTATGTGAAATGAAAAGCCCGTATCTAGTGAGAATATGCGACGGCCTATGCAGAGCCTCGACTTTTGGCGTCCTAAATACCATTCTGCTTGTCGTGTTAATATCCACTCGTGCAAGAGATTCCTTTTGGTCCGGATGAAATTATCAGCGCCGCATTGTCAGCGGCGGCGGACGAGAATGTTTGCCTTCTTGATAGCTGCGGCATCCGAAATCTGGGCTCGCACCTTCTGATCGCGGGGTTTGATCCGGTCGAGACGATCGAATTTCGGGGTGCTGCCGAGAGCACCATCAATGAGATCGAAGCAAAGTTAGATCAAACAGGCCTCGCCGGAATATTCACGCTGTCGTATGAGCTGGGTGCCGAGTTCGATGCGAACCGGCACATGCGAGCGGCACGACGCGATAACGGGGAGCCTTTCGCGTTTCTAGCCCTTTTCAAATCACTCGTTGTCCACGATTACGACACGGGCAAGACATTCATCTCGGGTGAATATTCACCAGACCTCGATGGTAGATCCAGAGGTTCACAACTGCCGGCATCAGACGCTCAAGCCGACGGTGTGAAATCAAATTTCACAAAGCAAGAATATCTAGCGGCGGTCGAGACGATCAAGGAAGCGATCCGTCGCGGTGACACATATCAGGCAAACCTTACGCAGCAACTGACCGTCGAACTCGGCCGCGAGCTAACGGCAGAGATCATATTCTCGCGTTTGCGCCGCGACCATCCGGCACCATTTGCTGCGTTCATTAAACGAGGTGACTCCACCGTCGTTTCGGCATCTCCGGAACGATTTCTCAGCGTTCGCGGAAACGACCTGTCGGCATCGCCCATCAAAGGGACACGCCGCCGCGGTTCTACGCCCGACGAAGACCTTCGACTTCGCACTGAATTGCTGGAAAGCGAAAAAGACCGTGCCGAGAATACGATGATCGTCGATCTGCTTCGCAACGACATCAGCCGCGTTTGTGAATTTGGAAGCGTTTTTGTCGAGAAGCTCTGCGAACTCGAAGAACACCCGACGCTTTTCCATCTTGTTTCGACGATCCGCGGAACTGTGCGAAAAGATATCGGCTTTGGCGAAATTATCAGGGCGACGTTTCCTTGCGGTTCGATCACCGGCGCGCCGAAGATCCGAACGATGGAGATCATCGACCAGATCGAACCGAACGCCCGCGGGCTTTCGATGGGTGCGATCGGAGTCTGGATCCCGGACGCCGGTTTCGACGGTCTCGATCCCGGACTGGACATGAGCGTTGCGATCAGGACGATGGTAGTTCGCGACGGCAAGGCCACTTTCAATGTCGGCGGCGGGATCGTGATCGACAGCGACGCCGAGACGGAATATGCCGAGTCACTTCTAAAAGCTAAGGCGTTACTGTCCGCGGTTGGGATAGATGATCGGCGTTTATAATAAAAGTTGACGCGTGCCGGGAACATTTTTCGCTCTTGGGTGTCTAACAAAACAGAGGCCAAAAAATGTCAACACCCCAGATCAACGTCACACCGCTCATCGATGTCCTTCTCGTACTTCTGATCATATTTATGATCATTACGCCGATCCGCCCATCAGCGTTCGAGGCAAAGATCCCGGCCGAACCTGACGCGGGAGCCGTCATTGAAAATCATCCCTACACGCTGATCGTTTCACTCGCGAATGATCGGTCGCTCGTGCTTAATAATGAGCCCGGGCTCGGTTCACTCACCGACCCGCTGGCCCTGATCTTGAGGCTGCAAGCTGTTTTTGACGAGCGCACAAAACAGCTAGCATTTGCCGAAACATCAAAAGACGGGAGTCCGTCGATCGAAAGGACGGTGTTCATCAAAGCCTCGCGGCAAACGCCTTACGGTGATATCGCCAGGCTGGTCGACGCAGTCAAAATGTCCGGTGCATCGCCGATCAGCCTTCAGATCGACAACTTAGATTGACGTTTATGCGTGAAAATGGGTCTGGTCGCTCGGTCCGAGGTTATGTTACAATCGGATTGTCCAAATGTGACTTCACTTTTGGTTACATATCCCGCTCTCCCTGCTTCTGATCGCCTCGATGGTTGATTACTACGCAACCTTAAAGATCTCTTCGAAAGCCTCGACCGCTGAAATTAAATCGGCGTATCGGCGTCTCGCACGCAAACTCCACCCGGATAAGAATAACGGTTCCGAAACAACGGCCCGGTCGTTTGCCTCGATCGCCGAGGCGTACGAAGTTCTTGGTAACCCGAAGGAACGCGAGATCTATGACAGGCGATTGATCGAGGCCCAGTACAACAATACGGTTAATGGCGATTCGGTCTTTGCGTCGTCAAATGCGCATGCCAAACGATGGCGTCAGTTGGTCTACGAGCATCGCTACAACGAGATCATTGACCGGATGATCGCCGAAGAACGTCGCGAAGCAATGGCGCTTCAGAAAGTTATTTTTCCTGTTGTTGCCCTTTTCCTTTCAACAACGGTAATAACAGTCTTAAAGCCGCAATTATTTGCAAATTTGACCGTGATCGGACAGATCATCCTTGTCTCGCTTTTCGTGGTCGGGGCCATTCATATGTTTGGCCGGCTGCGAGACGGCATCGATAGGTTTGCCTACAGCGATGATGATCTGCACGATTCGATACTCGACGACCGTGACCGGGCACATAAACCGTATAGCCGGGCATCTGTCGGCCTATTCCTGTTTGGCGGATTGCTGCTGAGTTTCGGAGTTGGACTGTTGATCGGCAACTACGTGAGCGTCGAGTCGTTAACGATGCGAGGAATGTTTTCTAAGACTTTAAGTCCCGAAGCTGTGTTTTATCCGCCGATCTTCGTGCTCGTAGTCGACCTGATACACTCGTTTGCATTCGGCTCTGACACGTAGCGGCTTCACTTGACAGAGTTTGCGGTCGAACCTATACTTACACTTTTGCCTTACTCTTCACAGGCACAACAGGAATTAAATCGATGGCAAATCATAAATCAGCCGAAAAGCGAATTCGGCAAAACGAAAAACGAAAAGTGATCAACCGAAACAATCGGAGCAAACTGCGCACGCAGATCAAAAAGCTTCGAACAGCTTTGGTAGCAACGGATAAGACCGTTAGTACGGAATTGCTTGCCCCGACGGTCTCGCTCATCGACAAGGCTGTAAATAAAGGCATTCTCCACAGGAATACCGCAGCGCGTCATAAATCGCGGTTGACCAAACACGTTTCGGAGCTTGCGTAACAACGGTTCCAAACCATCAGAGTTTCTCCTTATCCTCTTTGCGGCCTGCTAGACAAAAGCAGGCCTTTTTTTGTGGCGAGGCCGACGAATTGAACGGCCAATTCGTTTGATGTCCGAACAATACTATGGCGGTGAGTGACCACCGCGAATATCTGATATTCTAGACCCGCCCGATGAAACTAGCACTTTCAACACCCCTCATTGACCTCCATCAACAGCGGGTCGGCGGCCTTTCCGCCGGAATGTCGCGCAAGTTGGCCGCGGCCGTTGCAAATTACGCCGGCCAGCCCGAGTCGGATAAATCTACTGTCGAGGACTTGCTCAACTATTTTCCTGCCCGATACGAGAACCGCTCGAATCTGCTCCAGATCGATCAGCTTTACGACGGGATCACTGCGTCGGTAGAACTCTACGTACGGGTTTCAGGTGCGTTTCAGGTGGGCAAGTTCCGATCCCAAAAGCAGCCGCCGCTTTTTATTTTCGAGATAACAGGCAGCGATCGAGAACGAATCCGAAAACCCGTCGTAGTCATGTGGTTCGTATCCGGCAAAGCTGCTAAATCCGTGATCGAATACTACAATAAACGATTCGCCCGCGGCGTTCGCCTGATCGCCCACGGCCGCTGGGAATGGGACGGAAGGCGCAATACGTTTGTTCTTAAAGTGAACAAACCGGAGGAGCTTGAGATCCTACCGGGAGAGGATGATCTGCTCGGACTTGATGCTCCGCCGGGGAAAGCCGAAACGGGGAAGGTAGACGATTACGACGAACTGGAAAACGACGTCGCACGACCCGAATTTGTAACGGTCCACACCGCTCGCCACGTTCCGATCTATCGAAAGCTCGGCCCGTTTCATACAAAGCGTCTTCGAGAGATCGTATACTCTGCACTCGTGGCCCTGGATGATCGGTCGGTCAACGAACATTTGCCCGCAGGGATCGTTTCTCGCAACCGGCTTGTTTCGCGGGCTGCCGCACTTCGCGGAATTCATTTTCCGCCGGAAAATGCCGACATCTCAGCCTACGAACATTTCCGAAGTGACGCACAGACGCGCCTAATTTTCGAAGAGTTTTTCTGGCTCTCATTCGCCCTTCAATTGATTCGCGGTGAAAGACTTAAGGAGCCAAAAGGCACCGTCATAGAGATCAATGATCTCCTCAAATCGCGCATCGCGGAGCTGATGCCTTTTAAGCTGACCGATGCTCAACGGCGTGTCGTCAAGCAGATATTTGGCGATATGGCATCCGATGCTCCGATGAACAGGCTGATCCAAGGCGACGTCGGCAGCGGCAAAACGATAGTCGCCTTCATTGGAATGTTCGCGGCTATCGAAAATGGATATCAGGCAACTTTGATGGCGCCGACCGAGATCCTTGCGGAGCAGCACGCTCGGAATGCTCGCATATTCTTTGAGAATGCCGGTTATAGCGTCGGAATTTTGACCGGCTCGTTGAAGGCTGGCAAAAAGCGAAAGGTGCAAAAGGCAATACGCGACGGCGAGGTTCAGATCGTGATCGGAACGCACGCAGTTATCCAGGACGCCGTCGAATTTGAGAATCTCGGATTGGCAGTGATCGATGAACAGCATCGATTCGGTGTCTTGCAGCGTGCGGCATTAAAAAAACTCGGCGTAAACCCGGACGTGCTTGTGATGACCGCGACGCCGATACCGCGTTCACTAGCGATGACCGTTTACGGCGATCTCGATGTATCCGTGATCGACGAACTGCCGCCCGGCCGCACGCCGATCAAGACAGTAATTCTCGGCGAGGACAAACGGGGCGGCGTCTATAAAGGAATTGAACGCGAACTAAAACTTGGCCGCCAGGCATACGTCGTATATCCGCTGATAGAAGAATCTGAAAAACTCGACCTCAAGGCAGCAACCGCGATGTTCGAGGAGCTACGCGATGTCGTATTTCCCAAAAGGCGTATCGGACTTCTTCACAGCAAGATGAAGGCCGCTGACAAGGAAGAAATCATGCGGGCCTTTGTCGCGGGTGAGATCGACGTTCTTGTTTCCACAACGGTGATCGAGGTCGGCGTCGACGTGCCTAATGCGTCGACAATGGTCATCGAACACGCCGAGAGGTTTGGCCTCTCACAGCTGCATCAACTTCGCGGGCGGGTCGGACGCGGGGCGGAACAAAGTTATTGCATTCTGCTTACGGGCGACAAGAAGACCGCCGTAGCGAAAGAACGACTCGGTATCATGGAAGAAACGAACGACGGATTCAAGATCGCCGAGAAAGACCTGGAACTGCGGGGCGAAGGGGAAATTCTCGGCACACGGCAATCCGGCATTCAAATGTTCAAGATAGCGAACATCGTTCGTGATATCGAGATCCTCGAGGCCGCACGGAGCGAAGCTGAAACGCTGATCGCATCCAAGAATTCGGACAAAAGCACGACCGAACTGATCGAACGCTTCCGCTCCGATGCTCGATTCCGTCTTGCTGGGATAGGATAGAGATTATGCGCGTGATCGGCGGAACATATGGCGGGCGAATTCTGAAAAGCCCCGCTGACATTAAGACGCGTCCGACCTCTGACCGCCTGCGTGAGACGCTCTTTAATGTTCTCGCACCGCGGATCGAAGGTTCACGTTTTCTTGATCTCTGTGCCGGAACAGGCGCGATCGGTATCGAGGCGCTCTCACGCGGAGCTTCCCACGTAACATATGTCGATAAATCAAAGCGTGCGTGCGCGCTTATCGAAGAAAACCTGGACGCTTTAGGAATCCCGGAATTTCAGACGGAGATCCTGTCGCTGTCGGCCGACAATTTCACAGGGCGCGTGCATGCGACGGGATGGGACATCGTCTTTTTCGACCCGCCGTATGCAATGGATTACTCGCTGGTTCTTTTCGAGTTCGGCGCCCAAAGAAGCGTCTTGCTGAGGCCCGAAGGTATACTCATCGTCGAACACCACGCAAAGACTCAGCTCCCTGATGCCGTTGGACAGATCCGTAGGTGGCGGATATTAAAGCAAGGTGAGACGCGCCTGAGTTTTTATGAGCGAAGTTGAGGCGGTCCGTAAATGAATATTATTGTATGGCTGATTCTCTGCTTGATTTGGGGCACGACATGGATCTTCATCAAACTCGGGCTCGAGGATCTGCCGCCGATAACATTTGCGAGTGCAAGATTTATTCTGGCCATCCTGATCTTGCTGCCGATCATTTATTTTCAGAAACTACCGTGGCCCCGAAGCGGTATCGAATGGTGGCTGATCGTCCTCACCGGCGTTTTGCAGTTCACGGTGAATTACTCGACGGTCTTTTGGGCAGAGCAGTACATCACATCCGGCCTGGCAGCCGTTTTGCAGGCGATGATAACGGTTTTTGGACTGGCTCTGGCGTGGATATTCCTTCCGGCTGAACGCATCACAAAACTAAAGGTCGGTGCTGTATTGATCGGCATCGCCGGCGTGGCAGTGATCTTTATTGACCAGCTTCGAGTGGAAAGCGTCTGGGCGTTTGCCGGCTCGGTAGCGATCGTGGTCGGTGCTGTATTGATCGGCATGGACGGCGTGGCAGTGATCCTTATTAACCAGCTTCGGGTGGAAAGCTTCTGGCCGTTTGCCGGTTCGGTGGCGATCGTGGTCGGTGCGTATGCCGCCGCACAGGCATCGATACTCGTCAAAGCTAAAGGCACGAGCCTGCACGCCGCGAGCCTTGTCTGTGCACAGATCATATGCGGCCTGCCTCCATTGCTGGTCTACGCACTTATCGCAGAAGGTAATCCGCTCGCCCACGAATGGTCGTGGATGGCGATCAGCTCTGTCCTATACTTGACGTCAGCCGGCACCATTGCCGCATTTTGGCTTTATTATTGGCTTTTGGCTAGAATCGAATCGACACAGGCAATGATGATCTCGCTCGTAACGCCGCTGATAGCGGTGGTCATCGGTGCAATAGTTCTCGACGAAACCCTACCGCCGCAGACGTTGATTGGCGGTATCCTGATCTTAGCCAGCATCGCCTTGATCGTTTTTCGTCGGCGGAAAACGGAAATAGCCACAGTGGTCACAGAGTAAGAGTTCGGTTTATTTCGGCATTTATTCGAGTCCTTCTCGACGGTCAACAGTAATCCAACGGAGTCTCCCTAGGTTCTCAGTGGCAATATCTTAACGATGCATTTCAAATTCACAACCGCAGGCGAATCGCACGGCCCGGCTCTGATCACATTGATCGAAGGCGTCCCGGCGGGAACGCCGATCGACAAAACCGCCATTGATCATGAGCTTTGGCGTCGCCAGCAGGGCTACGGTCGCGGCGGACGAATGAAGATCGAGAGCGACACCGTCCGGATTATGTCGGGTGTACGGCACGGAAAGGCCCTCGGGTCACCAATATCGCTGATGATCGAAAACAAGGATTTCGTTCATTGGGAAGACGTCATGTCCGCCCAAGAGCTTGAAGAACTGCCCAAAAATCCGCGCATCGTAACGCGGCCAAGGCCGGGCCACGCGGACCTCGCCGGCGGACAAAAGTATCAAGCTCGAGACCTTCGGGACATTCTGGAACGAGCCTCGGCCCGCGAAACTGCCGCTCGCGTTGCGGCGGGTGCGGTCGCGAAGCAGTTTCTCTCGCATTTTGGCGTGGAGATCCGGAGTCACGTCGCGAAGCTTGGTTCGATTCCCGAAACTCCGATCACAGCCGATTGGGAGGCGATCGTATCGATCGATGAAACATCACGCCTCAACTGCGCGGACACCGTGATCGAAGCAGCGATGGTACGCCTTGTTAATGAAACCAAGGCTAACGGCGATACCTTAGGAGGTGTTTTTGAGATAGTTGCCAAGGGCGTGCCGGTTGGTTTGGGCTCTCATACAAGCTGGGAAGACAAACTAGATGGCCGCATCGCACGGGCGATAATGTCGATCCACGCAATAAAAGCTGTCGAGATCGGCGAAGGCATTGCGAACGCCGGCCGCGTCGGGTCGCGTGTTCACGACGAGATCGGACATGACGGAGAAAGGTTTACGCGGCCAACAAATCGTGCCGGCGGGCTCGAAGGTGGTATCACAAACGGCGAGGAGCTCCGGGTCCGAGGCTATATGAAGCCGATCTCTACGCTGAAAAAACCGCTGAGCTCGGTCGACATCGAAACCAAAGCCGAAAGCCCGGCGGCCTTCGAGCGATCTGATATTACGGCTGTTCCTGCGGCGGGGGTGATTGGTGAAACGATGCTCGCGATAGTGCTCGCGAACGAGATCCGCGAGAAATTTGGCGGCGATTCTCTAGGCGAAGCCCTCACAAACTTTAAGGCATATTCGAACTCTTTAGACCGTTTCTAAGAGTCACGCAGCATGGCATAGGTATTGCTCGTTGATTTGTGTAGAAGGTCAAAGATAAAGGAATACTGAATATGCCAATAATGAACTGTACCGAATGCGGACACGACGTGTCATCAGCCGCGGTTGCCTGTCCGAATTGTGGTAAGCCGCTTAATAACGCTGCTCCACTTCGAGATCGTCCGGTGGTCATCGATAATACTCCAAAAGAAGACGGAATTCCGCCCTGGGCTTTTGTCACCGGCGGGATCGCAGCCGTGCTGATCGTGTTCTTCGTAATCGTCATGATCAACCGCGACGACGACAATTCCGATAATACGAACCTTCGCGTCCGAGTTGGATCCGAGCAAGAACGTCGGGATTCCTCGGACACGGTCACAACGACGGTACCTGCCGACAGATCAACCACGTCACCGATCGATTCCGGCGTCTCGACCGTTCCTTCATCGGTTCCAAGCTCCGAATCAACTGTTCCCGGATCGCAGACAGATGTTTCGGCTCCGCCGACGAAAGGCTCAGTAAAGATCGAGGCAAAGACCGTCTCCGACAATGGCGCTCCGCAAGTGGTCCGAAATGAAAAATTCTATCTTTTAGAAAAAGACGTGAGCCAGATACTTAGCGAAGCACGTATCGAGCCGATAGCGGGAAATAACCTCGCGAATAGTTTCGGTTTGGCGATAATGTACCCTGATCGTTATGGCGATTTTCGCCGGAAAGCACTGGAGGCCATCAACCAAAACATCGAGTATTCGGGAACGACGGATTCGCTGGGCATTGCTGAGATGAGCGACGTTGACCCCGGAAGCTATTACTTGTTTGGGATCACCCGGACAGACAAGGGCTTTGCGATGTGGAGTTCGCAGGTCTCGGTGATCGCAGGTGACAACGTTCTAAACCTCGCTCCGCAGCGGATAAATGCGATCAAGGCATCCGAATAATACATTCTAAAAGTTAACCGGGCGGCGGCTTAATTGCTGCCGCCTTTTTCATTTGCCTATGTCGCGGCGGTATTGCATACCGGGCCATGAGATTCGGTTCGCCGCATCGTAAGCCTCTGCCAACGCAACTTCGAGCGAAACTGCTGTGGAAGTGACTCCCAATACGCGCCCGCCGGACGTGATAAAATTTCCCGCCTCGTTCCGTGCGGTTCCGGAATGGAACACCGTTAGATCCGCCGTCGCGGGCATGTCTCCGAGGCCCGTGATGACGTCTCCTTTTCGCGGTTCCGACGGGTAGCCTTCAGAAGCGAGGATAACGCATGCCGAATTCCCTTGCCGCCACTTTATCTCGATCTCATCCAGGCTGCCCCCCAGCATAGCATCGCAAATGTCGACCAGATCGGTCTCCAATCTCACTAAAATAGCCTGCGTTTCCGGGTCGCCGAACCGAACGTTGTACTCAAGCAATTTCGGGCCTTCCTTGGTCATCATCAGGCCGAGAAACATTATCCCCCGGAACGGAAAACGTTCTTTGCGGCAGCCGTCAAGAGTCGGTTCGATGATCGACTCGATTATAATCGCGGTTGCTTCCTCGCTTAAAAGCGTTGAATCGGTGATCGTGCCCATTCCACCAGTGTTCGGGCCCGTATCGCCGTCGCCGATCCGCTTGTGATCTCGCGTGGGCGGCATCATTGCAAAGCGTTCGCCATCGCAGAAAAGTATAAGGGACACCTCCCTTCCAAACAGGCATTCTTCCAGAACGATGGTTTCGGCCGCGTCGGCACCGACGAGGTCTTCGAGCCCGTCGATCGCTGCGATCGCATCGCTTCTGTTCGAGGCAACGACGACGCCTTTACCGGCCGCGAGGCCATCCGCCTTTACGACCACGGGTGCCAACTCGTCGCCGAACGTGCCCGATCGAAGTACATCTATCGCATCGCCCTTCGATCTGACGACATGAAATTTTGCTGTCGGAATGTTATGCCGCAGCATAAAATCCTTTGCGAATGATTTGCTTGCTTCGAGCCTTGCCGTAGCTTTTGACACGCCAATTATCCGAAGTCCCTTTTCTTCGAATGCGTCAACCATTCCTAGAGCAAGCGAGGTCTCGCCGCCCACAAACGTTAGGTCGATCGAATTCGCAGATGCGAAATTGACGAGCGATGAGATGTCGTCGGGTCGTATCGCGACCAGCTCTGCTATCTCTCCGATACCGGCGTTTCCATTAGCACAAAAGACACGCTCAACCTTCGCACTCTTCGCAAATGCAGAACAGATCGCGTGCTCGCGTCCACCGGAACCTACAACTAAGATCTTCATATATTGAATAGTTGCAAATGCATTACTTATGCACAAATTTGCGCTGCTTGACAGCGAAAGTCAATCGTTATAAGGTCTCAAAAGATTCCGATTTGTTCTCACAACGTCTACATTTCGCTATTCGGATCATTTTAGCAACAGATTTAGATCGACGTGGTTTCGGACCGCCTATTCTTCGACATTTCATTGACCGCCGTTTTCTGAATCTGATCGTCCATGGGTGGGTCTATGAGTACAGTTGTCGATCAAAAAAGCTCCGAAACTTTTCCTGAACCGTCGGTACTCAACAACGGGACCCTCGCTGCCGCATCAAGTCCAGAATCGGAATTTGACGATAGTAGTATCCTCTGCATTGATTGCGACACAGAATTCATTTGGACCGCCGGTGAACAGGCTTTCTTTCGCGACAAGAACCTGCAGAATCCGCCAAAACGCTGTAAAGAATGTAAGAAGGCAAAAAACGAACGTCTGGCGGCGATCGCGGAGGCTCAAGCTTCTGGCGTCCGACAGCGGATAGAAGTTGCGGTCAATTGCGCTGATTGCGGTGAAAGCACTACGGTCCCGTTCTATCCTTCGCAGGGTCGGCCGGTCTTCTGCCGTTCCTGCTATCTGAAGATGAACCCATCGCTTCTATCGGGCCCCGAGCAACACTAAGATCCAGCCGCTTTTTATCCCCCAACGTGAACGTATGGACGTAGTTCCGGGTCGCTCTCCGCCTGGCGAAGTATCTCTCGTGTAACGGGTGCCGTGTCCCCTTCTCCAAACAAGATGTACCGGATCAGGTACATTATCGGATTTCCCTCGCTCCAACCAAAATAGACGTGTGGGATTTTTCCGGTTCGGTCGCGGAGATGCAAGAGCAAGGCTGCGATGGCGTTTGGGACCGCAGGCGATTCGGTCCTGAGAATCTTATACCCATTGATATCAACTCCGCGGATCTTTAGTCCGCCCGAGAATTCAGACGCGTCGCCAAGTTCGACCTCATAAAATATAACCGGATCAGTCGCCGGAATATGATTGTCGATGCGCTTTTCATGTTCCTTGAAACGGTACTCCCCGACGTTCCCGACCTCGCGACGATTTGTCACGATCCTGATCTCGCCGTCCACCAGGTCCTCGATTATCGCCAGAGCCGCCGCATCAAATTCGATCTTATCGATGCGAAGCTCGGTCGTTCGCATTGCCCGCGAAATGAAGGATGTGACGACGATCCCGATGATAAATATTGTCGCGATCAATAGTCCATTGGGTTCGGCAACAATGTTCACGATCGTAGTGTAAACAAAAATTACAGTGATGATCAGGAATGCGACCCAGCGCCGCTCCTTCCGGCGGCGAGCTGAGAGTGTTACAGCAACGGCTGCGGATGTCATCAACATCAAGACACCGGTCGCGTACGCTCCGCCCTGGGAGGCGACGCCGGCACCGAACATGAACGTCACAAGGAAACATATGCCCGTAAATATGAGAACCAGAGGGCGCGTTGCACGTGCCCAATTTGGAGCCATGCCGTACCGAGGCAAATATCGTGGAACGATGTTCAATAAGCCGGCCATTGCCGACGCGCCGGCGAACCAGAGGATAGCGATGGTAGAAATATCGTAGACGGATCCAAAAGCGGAACCCAATAATTCGTGAGCCAAATATGAGATCGCCCGGCCGTAGGCTTTTCCGCCTTCCTGGATCTCATCCGATGGAACGAGCATCGTTGTCACGAAACTGCTTCCCACCAGATAAAAGCTCATTATCAGGGCGGCTCCGGTCAAGAGCTTCTTGCCATTCCTGATCCGGCCCTCGATGTGGCGCTTTGCATCGTCCGGCGGTTCCGAGCGGTCTACCTCAGAATTATGAAAGGCCCTCATCTTGGAACTGGGCAGCGGAACGTCGCTTTTTACCAGCGGCATGACCACAACACCGGTCTCAAAACCAGACAATCCAAGCGCCAGTTTTGGAAAGAATAAGAGAGACGCGCCGATCAAAAGAAAAACGCTTCCGTTGACATTGGGATGGCTCCAGACCATCGTCTGCCAGGTGACGACGAGCTCCGGCTGGATCCAAAGTATTGTGTAAAACGCATACGTCATCACTATCGCATTCAAAACCAGGAACAATGCTACTATCGCGACCGCAAGGCCTATCACTTCGTTGAAGCCGCGAAGGAACATTGCTCCGAGCCCAGCGATAAGGACCATTGTCACGATCACACGATGATTTAGGAATTTAAGATTATGTTCGACGAATGGATTCTCGATTATATGGGCGGTCGCGTCGGCCGCGGAAAGGGTGATGGTGATAATGAAACTGGTAGCTACGAAACCGAGGAGCATTAATACGAACATTTTTCCCTTCCACCGGGAAAGCAGTTTCTCAAGCATCGAGATCGACCCGTCACCATGCGGACTTTCTTCGGCAACGCGACGATACATCGGAAGCGCACCGAACAACGTCAGCAGGACTAGGATAAGGGTCGCGAAAGGTGACAGAGATCCGGCCGCAAGCAAGGCGATACCCGGTTGGTAACCAAGCGTCGAGAAGTAATCGACGCCTGTCAGACACATTACTTTCCACCAGGCATGTTGGGGATGACGGCCTACGTGTTCGTGCGGGCCCTCGATCTCCTCAACATTATTGAAAAGCCATTTGCGAAATCGCCCGGCCTCTTTTTGCTTCATAGAAAAAGCCGATGATGATATTCATCTTGCTGCCAGTTTCTAAAGTAAAAAGGCAGTTGACACCGAATTTGAATGATCGGGAACTGCCTCGATTCTCAAGCTTTCGAGTCTACTCTTTTATGAACGGACGTCAAGGAATTGCGGGAAGGACCGACAAAAAATGGGGCGACGTCTCCCACACCGTCGCCCCTTTTTGGCCGCAAGTCCTCACCACTTGCAGCCGATGTTCACCGGGGAGGTGAACGATTCGATTATGCACGAAAAACGTACAATTGCAATTATTATTTCCTGCTCGAATTACTATTTCTGCTAGGACGAAGGATTATTTTGAAAGTGCAAGATCCTGCCGATAGACAGTTATCGCTCCGGGAAGGTAGGTGCGCACGCGATTCTTGGATTCGGCGATCACAGAATATGAACCGGGGTCGGTTTCGAGGTCGACAATGACCTCGAAGCTGATCACGGTCGCGCCGTCCGGTGTTTTCCAAGAGGTGAAAGTGCTTGGAACAACAGTAAAAAATGGGGATGCGAGGCCGAGATACAGGTCATCAAGTCGCAGATCCCGCCCGCCGACGCTGATCGTCAATCGACTTCCGGCCGTTGCTGAGATAGACGTCTTTACGAAATCGCCATTCATTCCAATAGTATCAAGCAACGAGCCGCTCACCGGCAGCTTCAATTCGGTAGTAGATCGATCCACTCCGCCGTTCTTTAACTCGACTTCGCCTACAAATTGGTGAATGTTTAGAACGCCGTTGCGGCCGTTGAAGAACACTGAGTAGTTCCCTCCAATAAGGCCATTGACCGAATAGGAACCATCGGCAGAGACCGGTGCCGACGCGACGATCAAATTCGTTTCAGAATTCTCAACCCAAACAAACCCCACCATTGGGTATTTGCCATGGGCGTATGTCAATTTTCCGAGTATTGAAGAGCAACATTCTTCGATGCCGGCGGCATTGCCGTAGACCGACCGGGTAAGAGCAAGGTCAACCGGTGTTAACACTCGGCCGGCAAAATTAGCCCGTCCGAAAACTCCATTTGCCGGAAGCTGCTCGGACATGACTGCACCAGGTATGTCAGAATGCCCGATGCCGAGAAGATGTCCGATCTCGTGAGTGAGAACTGATTCCAGATCAAATGTTCCGGAGGTTCCGTCGGACGAAAACTGATGGACCGGATTCAGAACGATGTCGCCTTCGGTGATACGACCGTTGCGGTCAAAAAAAACACGGGTCGCACCAGGTAACTCTAGTAGGGCGGGGCCGAGAAACTGAATATTGTCCGTCGTCGGTGCGATGGTTATAAGAGATATGCCATCACCCGCCGCGGCTGCAGGACTAACAGAAACGCGGTCCGACCTAACGATCTCAAACCGGATGCCGGTCGCGGCTTCCCATGTAAGTAGGCTTCGTTCGAGAGCCGCGTTTACATCGGTTCCGAATTTAATATTCTGAACATCTCCGATCATCGACCGCGATAACGCGAGTCTGACGACCTTTGACCGCCACCTGAGGTCTTGACGGCCTTGAAGTTCATCTGCATGAAAGGCATACGAACCAAAAGCCTGCGACACGGGTAACGTGAACGCAAGCAATAGCAGAATGACTTTCATCAACCTTTTCATCCAGTGGAAATAATCAAGATCGATCGCTATCGGAGGCGAATCCTTCGCGATCCGTCACATCTATATGTTCGAGGTCCGAAAATGCCACGATCAAGAGCAATATTACCAACGAAAGCGTTGCCAAGAGATAAAGGACGGCTATCTGTTCGAGATATATAATGACGCCGATCACCAGGGTAACACCGATCAGCCACAGCAAAGCGACCAGTCGCCTGCTCATTTTCTTCGTTTCGTTTGCCATATGTTATGTTCCGGAAGGATCCGGAGTCTAACTCTTAAGTAAACCAAATTTTAAGTGTTTTCACAACGACTTATTGCGTCGAATTACGGTTCAGACTTTAATCAATAATACGGAGAGGCAGTTCGTGCAGTGCGACAGAGTCAACAGGGAGAGACGGAAGCTCAGGAAACTTTGCCCTCGACTGCCCTTTTGCAGGAACGTCTACAACATCGAACGGTTTTAGAAGGACATCCTCCGTTTCGCCTTGTGCGATCTTTCTCAGGTCGGCAGTCAGCACCGCTGGGCCCGCAGCGTCTCGCCTAAATATCGTGACTTCTCCGTCGTTTGCATCTTTAGTCAAGCCGCCCGCAGAAGCGATCGCTCGCGTTACTGAAAGTGTCGTTCGGGAGGCGACCCGCCCCGGATTGTTAACCCCGCCTACCACGAAAACCGGAAACGCCTGTGCAACATTGATAGAATCGCCGCTCAGGATAACCGGATTGGCTTCATCGATACCCTTCAAAAGATCAGAGATTCTGATGGTCATCACGCGCGGCGAGTTGCTTTGGGACACATTTATCAAACCCGGTGTCTTTTCCCCTTTGCCGAAACAACTAAGATCGACCGGGCGGATTATTTCGATCTCTCCACTTGCCGTATCAAGGAGTCCGCCAGCGAATATCACGAGTTCATTTAACCGGACCATTCTGCGAATGCTGAAGCGGGTCGGATTTTTGATCGCACCATTTAGGATCGCTTTGGGGCGATTAGCTCGATCTAGAATTCGGACGACGACCGTGGGTTCCCGGAGCGTTCGTGAAAGCTCGGTCGCAATATCTTCGGCAATCGATTCCTCGGACCGGCACAATGCATAGATCTGCTTCGGTATCCTTTCGAGCCCATCAAGAAAGCCTTCCGGCGTGATCGTCCCGCGCCAGTCGTACTCAAGGCTTCCGACGACATCGACGTCGATCAGGTCGCCAAAGTGAATGAGTTCATTGCCGGTCTTTGTAGGTGAATCGGGCCGAGAGCCGCCCGGATCCGTCTGCCCGTCCGCCGTGGAGAAAAGGAAGCCGATCAAAAGCGCGAGAATACTGAACGTGGCAACTAATGGCCGGTTGGGGTAAACCACAGTTTGTCGTGGAGCCGGTAAACGCGGAAGTGTTCGAACGAATTTCACGTGCTTTAGCGCGTTCACGGTTCCTGTTTCTCCTCCGGCGGTTTAACTTTCGATCGCCGGCCTGAGTGGGAACTTGTCGTGCCCGGAACCGCAAAACCGCGGAACTCAAGGTTACAGGCGTCGCACAGCAAGTTGTAACGGAAAAACACTTTGGACCATATCCGTGTGGGCCTATAGCCCCGTCGGATTCGACCGCTGTTGCATTTGGGACACTTTTGGGAAATCATCTGCACTAATCATCGTCTATTGTTGAGGTTTCGATGCTAATCTCACGCGTTTTGGCAGTACGTAAAGTACTCAGTTCCTTTTCGATCGCATCGGCTGCGATCACCTTGTCCAACGCCTGTCCTTCATTCGTTTGAAGGATAAATAAAGCTTGTTCGAAAAGTTCGATCGCCGTCTTCGTTCTACCTTTGAACGCCGCAAAACGGGCCTGTTCGATCAGGCTCTCGACTTGAAAAGATCCAACCATTTCCTCAACGACCGCCCTCGATTCGTTTAATGAAGCTTCGTCCGGATATTGAGAAAGCGCAAAATCGAGAACGGAAAGAGCTTCTTGAGCTTTGTCGACCCGGTTACTATGATCCGCATCCGACCGGGCACCGTGAGTCAACGATCGCGTTTCGATCTCTGCCCATTTGAGCAAGTGGTACCGATGATACTTCCGGGCGACCTCGGCACCCCGCCGAAACGCGGGAATTCGAGGAGACCCGGGTGCGACCGTCGGCATTTCGTTCGAGATGATCGCCAGATACGATGCGCATAGTTCGAAAACCTCGCGATGCCCCTCCGGCAATCGAGCCAAAACTTTCGCGGCATCTGACTTCAGCATGATCTCTCTCAAGACAGTCGAATTTTGTTCAAGCGTTAATTTTCTGCTGCCTTCGGCCGGTGAAACATGCTGAGCAAAACCCATGAGACTGCGATCCAACCGTTTTTGTGTGAGCAGAAAACGCTCGCGCGCGCCTCGCAAAATGATCTCACGCAAAAAGACCGCCGCAGCTAATGCAATACTTGCTCCGAGTCCTGCCCCTATCCACGGCAGGTCATCTTTTCCCTCGTGAAGTGCTCCCCACAATAGGAAAAACAGGGCGATGGCGATGGCCGACGAGAGTGTATAGTAGCTGGATGCCGGAAGCCAAAACGGCCGTCGCGGCGACGGTTCAACAACGTTTGATCGAGGCCTAACCGCCCTCTGACGCATTGATTTTGATCCAGTTGAGATCATTAGCTATCAGATAGTTTCGCCTCTTATAGTGAAGCGTATGTAACATTATGTCAATATTTAGTTCTGAATAGGCAACGGGTTGATCCGCGAAAAGTGGCCTGGCCGGTTTTTCTTTCGGTATGTAGGATAATGCTCTGCTATAATCGACGTCCATGTCCGGCCGGAATAAGAAAAAAGAAATATCGCCCATCTTCAATTCCATTCGAAAGCCAACGGCCCCGCCGAGCCAGCGCTTCAAGAATGAGAAGATCAGCGAAAAAGTGGACCCGACCGGCCGCAAGTCAAAACATAAGAAGCCAGCAACAAAAGACGTAGTGATCGATGTTTAAAAAGAATCAGATAAAAGAAAATGGAAATCCTGCTGACGTTTGGGCTCGTCCCGAGATGCAGGTTACATTCCGAGCCGAAATAATGCCGGGGAAGACCCGTGAGGAGCGGACCTTTCGCATTAGAAATGTGATGGCTAACGGCCGCGTGACCCTTCACGACTTTCCGGATGAACATCGTCAGGCTTCGTTCGAGCCGGTAAACTTCAAAAGGAAAGCTGCCAAATAAACTAGAATTCGTAAACGCAGCCGACCTCTAACATCTTGATCTCCCGCTGTGTTATCTCCGCCAGTTCCCCGATTATCTCTTCACGGTACATTGGCTTCAGATTTATCGCATAAACGGGACATCGTTCTACCTCAAACTTCTCTAGCTCCGCCGCTAAACGCCACGGCGTCAGATGGTGCGATACTTCGGCCAATCCCCGCATCGATTCGGGAAAGGCACATTCAACGAAGAGTGCCGAAAGATCTTTCAATTGGTTGACCGCCTCCCAAAATTTATCCATTTCAGCCGTATCACCGCTCAGTGCGATCTTTGTGTACTGATCAGTGAAAATAAAGCCGGCCGACGGCACAAGATGGTTGACTTCGACGGGAGTGACGGTCAAGTGACAGATCGATATCTCATTACCGGGCTCGAATGGCCGATATTCCATCACCGGGCCGTGGTCATTGGTCAGCTCGGTGAAGTTAGGATAAATGGACCAGTTGAAGATATGACGCTCCAGCGTATCGATCACATGCTGAGTTGCGTGAATCCTGACGGGCGTCGTTAACGTCGCGAAGAGGTCATCTATAAATAGCGGAAGGCCAGCAATATGATCTAAATGAGCGTGCGTCAAAACGACGTCACGGACATGTTGGCGGTGGGCGGCGGTCGCTGAGAACGCAAGGCTTCCGGCATCTATCGCGACGCAGTCGTCGACAACGAAGCACGTTAAATGCTGGCCCAAGGTCGAGGCCCCATATTCGTTGATCGTACTTGGTAGAAGTTGGATCTTCACCGTCTTTCGAAATTAAACTTGCACTCACTGCGGTCAGCGCGCACAGGTCTGAGCTCTTCCTCCGTCTATCGCATAGGTTGCTCCGGTTATCCATCGGGCTTTGTCGGATGCGAGAAAGTAGATCAGCTCGGCAACCTCTTCGGCTTCGCCGGGCCGACCCAGCGGATGCGTTTTCTTTGCGTTTTCCAGAAACGCTTCGTACGCTTCGTCCTCCATTCCGCCTCGTTTGTGCAGATTCGTTACAACTACGCCCGGATTGACCGCATTTACACGAACACCCTTTTCAGCAAGCTCCAGTGCGGCACAGCGAGTCAGATGGTCAACGGCCGCTTTCGAGACACAATAGGCAAGCACGCCCGGAAACGCCCGTGTCCCGGTCACGCTCGAGACATTAACGACGTTGCCTTTCTTGCTTTCCAAATGTGGCAGGCACTTTTGCATTATGTAAAAGAGCGATCGAGCGTTGATATTCATCATCTTGTCCCAATCACCCAAGGTCGTGCTTTCAAGCGTACCTGACTTAAGTATTCCTGCGGCGTTGACCAATACGTCTATCCTTAAAAGATGCTGCACCGTTTCGGAGACCAACCGGTCAACCTGAGACGTTTCGGTCACATCGGCCAGGTGGATGCGAATCGAACCGGAAGCATCGCGAACTTCATCACGAAGGTTCGCCAACTCGGCCTCGTTCCTTCCTACGGCAACAACGCTCGCCCCTTGTTCTGCAAATAATTTCGCCGTCGCTCGGCCAATGCCGCTACTTGCGCCCGTGATCAACGCTACTTTGCCTTCCATATTGTTTCGTCTTTCGTCTGCTGTTTGGATGAATGACGATTAGAATAGCAATCTGCTTGAGTGCCTTGCAAATGACGGGTGGGAACGGAGGTTTTTGCCTTTAAAATAAATGCGGCCCACTAAAAGCGGGCCGCGCCAATGTATTATTGCGAATATATTTGAATTTCCGGTGCTCTTCCGGACGCCAGGTTGCGTATATTTTAGGTTTCGTTTGGCTGCGTTCGGGTAGCAAACAACTGTTCGAACGCCATCTTAGTTTCGTCACGCTTTCGCGTTTGAAGTTCGTGGACCCAGCTCGACACATTCGAGACCATTTCACGAGCAGATTCGCGCTTTGTCTTGGTCGCGCTTGGTGAAGGCGTAGCCGCTTTAACAGCCTGTCCTTTTTTGATGATCTTGATCTTTAATTTTTCTGCCATTCTACGTTTTCCTCCTTGTATCGATTTCGGTCGCGTTTTGTATGAATTGTCCTGCTGATGTATTAAGACGCAAACCGTGTGCCACTTTAGGACGTGCGTGCAAATTATTTTTTGCGGAAAAGTAATAGATGAATATTTGCTTTTCCTTGCAGCTTTGGGTTCTGCCAATAGCGAAATGCGCAAATTTGCGTTTTGCCAATAATTTAGTAACGAACTAGGTTACAAAAAGTTCCGTAAAACATCGAAAAAGTTAGCTTTTATTGAGTTGAATTTGAGATCGTCAAATCCCGGCGTTATCGAGTTTCATGGAACATATCTTGCACCATTCGATGTCAAATGCGATTTGTCGACATCTTGATACTTTACCTCGCCGCCGGAGCACCGGTCGCAACCTATTCGATCTTCCACCGTTCGAATGAGTGGTGGTTAGTCAAATTGACCGTTTTTTTGCGTAATCTCGCTATCTGGCCGGTCATCGCAAGAACGATCGTCCGCTCGATAATCAGGAATTTTCCGAACACTCCCCAATTCGTAACGCGGGAAATTTCAGATTCGCGTATCACTGAGTATGAAGAAAGACTAATTGAGGAGCTATCTGAACTTAAGAAGCAGAGCTCTTCGGTGAGTTTCTTCAAAGGATTGGAAGAAGCGGTCGGCCGTTACGTCGGATTGTCTACGATCGTACGGCCTGGAGTGGGGCACGCCGCCGAAAGTGCGTTCTTTTCGATCACCGATCATCCGCAAAAGAAAATCGCCGCGATCTGTCTCAATAGACGCAACCTCAACCGCATGATCGTTCATCGTAAAAGGGCAGCACAGGATATTGCTCGACTCCTTCTCGTTGCCGAAATTTCAGAACGAAGCCGAAGCCGATTTCGGAAATTTTTGATCCCTTTGGCAGAACTGTATGACGATAGTATTGGAGCAAGTTTATTTAGCAGAGTGCCGGAATTGGCGAATGCGGCAGAATTAGTTGGCCGGGTCCATGAGGTAGAACATTGGCTGGATATAGAACAAAAAACAAGGAAGTGAGCATAGTTCCCGCAGCCCGTTTTGACCTCGAGCTAATGGAGGTCGAGCAAAGGCTGGAAATTCTTCGGGCGGAGACTGAGCGACTTAGGACCAACCTCACGGAACATAACGAAATGGATCCAGATAAAGCTGGGGTGATGTCCCGGCGGGTCGATTCTGCAAAAGCTCACAAGGTATTTGGACTCAGTCTTGGTCTGGTTCCTACAACGGCTGTCTTCGCGAAGTTCTTTAACCTGGGAGGCAGCTTTCGGTTAGAAGACAGTTGGATCTTGTTCCTCGCGGCACTCGCGGTTGCGGGAACGTCCTGGGCCGGATGGCGGTCTGGCGGCATCGTTTCTCGATGGGTCGCAAAGGCTGGCGACTCTGGTATTTCCACGATCATCTTAACGATCCCTTTGATCGGCGCTCTTTGGGGGCTCGCGGCGGGAGCTGCAGGCGGCGCGTTTATGTTTGTCTTCGGCGCCATTTTTGGCGCAATGATCGGCGCCGGCGTGGGAGCGGTCGCTCTTCCCGCTTTTACTTTTTTTCATCAGCTTTTTAGTCGTGAAGGTAATATCGAAGTTAGGCATCTGTTGCCAATATCCGTTGGTATCAGTTCATTCGTCGCCGCTTTTGTTCTAGGTTTGTAATTTTCGCTCACTCCTTTTATTCTCCTAATTAAGATTGTCGTAACATTTTGTTAACATCGTCAGGCCTATGCCGTGGGGATTTGTTTGTTGCGATGGTCTTGATCCTAAATATTTGGAGAATGAGCTTTTGCCTAATAAGTCGTACCTCTCATTTACGATGAAATTTCTTCTATTTCTTGCCGTAGCTTCGGTTGTACGCTCACATGCGCAAATCGATACAAGCATTCGTGACTTCCAGGTATGGAATGAAACGACGGTTATCATTCCTCTTAAGAAAGCGGTCGATTCTGACGGTAAAAGCTCGAATCGAATCTCACTCCTGCTGCTGGGCACACTTCGCCTTGGCCGGAATAGGCTTTTCCCGTTTGACCGAAGAATAGGCGTCGGTATCGATTTTCGGATAAATAAATATCTTTCGGTGATGCCGAGCTACTACTATCGCAACGCAGAGCCGATCCGTGGGGTCAAGGAATCAGAACACCGCGTCCGATTCGAAGCGAACATTCAGAACAAGTGGAAGACGTTTTCTTTAAAAGATCGCAACCGTGTAGAATATCGGATCCGTCATTCAGGTGCCGACGCGGTCCGCTATCGGAACAAGCTCACATTAAAAATTCCGGTCAAGATCGACGGAAAGGAAGCCTTTGCTCCGTTTGTCGCAGATGAGATCTATTACAACTTCAACACGTCCCAACTGGTTAGAAATGAATTCTCCGCCGGAATCACAAAAAAGCTGTCAAAGTCGGTAGAGGCCGAGTTTTTATATCTGCGTCAGGACAATCGCCGCGTAAGAGGAATATCGGCCTCGATCAATGCGGTCGGTGTTAATTTTAAGATCGAACTGGATTGACACGAGGTAACGCAGAACCCACCAAGCTGTGATTTGTCCGCACAATAACTAAGCTTTAATATCTAGCGCATGCTCGTGACGCTCCATCTAATTGCGCTGTTGGTGCTTGTGCTCCTCGGGTTCTATGTCTTCGTGGCGAATCCGCGAAGCCGTGGAAATCAGACCTTCGCGGTTTTTATTCTTTTCTTTGCGGTCTGGACGACCAAAGACCTCGTATTCTGGAACTTTCCCGATGAACTGATCGGTGTCGGCACGTGGGCCGCGATCAGTTTTGTCGCCGCTCTGCTGCTTCAGTATTCGCTCGTCGTCTTCGCCTGGGTCTTCCCAGAAAATTCAAGAACGCCCCGCAAGCTGGCGGCCATGCTTTTTGCTCCCGGTATTGTTCTTATTCCGGTGGCCTTTCTCGGCTTGTTTTGGAGTGACATCGGAATTGCGGACTCCAATTTCCGCATATCGCTCACACTCGTAGCTTACATATTCGTCGGCTACATTTATTTTCTCTTCGGGTACGGCTCGAACGTTCTTTTCGCCAAGTACCGACTTTATCGCGGAACGCAAATGGGCCAGCAGGTCGGAGCGATCCTGTGGGGACTAATTATAACCGGAACGTTGAAGACGATCGCTAATATTGTCTTGCCGTTCTTCGGTATATATCAGCTATTGCCATGGAGTTCGCTTTTGGTTCTTCCGGGTGTAATTATCTACGCTTTTGCCATCTCAAATTTTAAGTTGCTTTCGCTGCAGACAGCGCTCGACCAGCTTCGGTTGTTTCCTATTACGTATAAGGTCGCACTGAGCATTTCGACGGTCGCAATATCTAGTTTCGTCCTACTTCAGATACCCATAACGTGGTGGGCCTTTCGAAACGGAATGGATCCCGAAGCGTGGCGAAAGTATCTGGTATTCAGTGTCGTCTCAGCCCTCGTCCCCAATCTTCTGCTCGTTCTACTTATCGTCCGTTCCATCTCGCGTCCGCTGCAGAAGCTCACGGTCGCCGCGATGGAGGCGACCAAAGGCAAATACGGAACGACAGTCGACCTTAGGAAGAGCAACGACGAGATCGGCGTTCTATCCGAATCCTTTAACGAAATGAGCCTCAAGATGGAGGAGGATATTGAGAAGCTCAAGCAGATGAACGAACACATGCTCCGGGCTGACCGGCTTGCGGCAATGGGAACGCTTGCCGCTGGCGTTGCTCACGAGATCAACAATCCACTCGCATCGATGTCCTCGATGATACAGTCAATAAGACGCGAGGTTGATCTCGATGCGGATACCGCCGAACAGCTCGAGATCGTTTCCACACAGATCGATCGAATTGCCGGTGTAACAAAGGCTCTCACCGATTTTTCAAGAACGCGCCCGACGATGAAACGCGCGGTTCGGATCGAAGATGTCCTCGATTCCGCTCTCCAGCTCGCGGCCTATGACGCTGCCTTTTCAAGGCTTGAGACCGTGTCACAGATCCCGCAGGATCTTCCTGAGATCTGGGCCGACCCCGATCAACTCCAGCAAGTTTTCCTGAACCTTCTCTTGAACGCTCGCGATGCGATGCCAGATGGCGGATCGATCTCGATCAATGTCCGTTTGGAGCGCAATAAGATCGTGATAGAGATCGAGGATTCGGGGACAGGCATGGATGCAAATATTTTGTCGAAGGCGTTTACGCCATTCTATACCACCAAACCGGCGGGTACGGGTACTGGGCTTGGATTGGCTGTATGCTACGGGATAATCACCTCACACGACGGCGACATAGAGCTTACATCAGAGGAAAATGACGGAACAAAGGCGACGATAATTCTGCCGGTCGCCAACACATAAGAAAGGCCGGGCACCGGAGATTAGTCCCGTGCACCGGCCATTTGCGTAACTAGTCATTGCGAATTAGTTAGCGTAATAACGCTTACCATTCTTTACGTAGAACTGTCGGCCGTTCGACGCCCTGTAATAACGGTTATTATTCCGGGTGTAAAGATACGTACCACCGGCACCGGCCAAACCGCCGATGATCATCCCTTTCTTGCCGCCAGCCCATGCACCGACACCCGCACCGAGTAAGCCACCACCGGCGATCTTAGCACCGCGGCGGAAATTTGAATTATATGCGCGACGCTTGGTACCCTTCCGGCTCGAAGCATAAAGCAGACCAGCACCGGCACCGATCATCGCGCCGTTTCGTCCGCGGCCGATCAATGCACCGGCTGCTGTACTACCTGCCACGATCGCAATGTTAGTTGCGAGTCCCGGATACTTCTTCTTTTTTCGACGTGTCTGTCCGAAAGCTTCAGGCACGACCATTGTTGCTGCGAAAATGAATAATAATGCAAATACTAAAAACTTCTTCATAACGATATTCCTCCCGGAAAAGTTGTTGGGCACGTTCTTATATTCAATATCCTTCAATATCCGTGCCAAAGGTTCCTAGCGGTGAAAAACCGATAAAAGCCGAGGCACCGGCCTCCCGAACCGTGGAAGCGACACCATTTACGCACTTTTCTGTGCGATTTGGTATGGGCTTTCTTGACACTATCTCTGTTTCGTTGCACTTTAGAGACATTCCGCTTTTACATTCTTTCAAAACGAGGAACCGTCAATGAAATCTATTATCCCCCTATTTTGTGCGCTATTGGTGTACGTTTGTCCGATTTTCGGTCAACAGCGAGCAGTAGCATTTACGAACACCAGGATCATTCCGATCGTCGGAACACCGATCGACAACGGAACGATCATCGTTCATAACGGCAAGATCATGGCGATCGGCAGCACCGGGTCGGTCTCGATTCCCTCCGGTGCCAATGTTATGGACATGGCCGGTAAGACCATCATGCCTGGGTTGGTCGACACGCACAGCCACATCGGCAGTCCGGCCGGGGGCGATGGGTCCGGGCCGATCCATCCGGACGTCCGTATCCTGGACTCAGTAAATGCTCGTTCGACCGGATTTCAGCGTGCGCAGGCCGGCGGAATTACGTCGGTAAACGTAATGCCCGGTTCAGGTCACTTGAACAGCGGCCAAACGCTTTATCTGAAGGTCCGTGACGGAGCCAGAACAATTGATGATCTCCTCATTCTGGATAAAAGCGGCACGTATATGGGCGGGATAAAATTTGCGAACGGGACAAATTCGATCCGTGCCGGCGGGGGCGCATTTCCTGGTACTCGCGGCAAAGCAGCTCAGCTCGTTCGCGAACAATTCATCAAAGCCCGCGAATATCGGGAAAAGATCCAGAAGGCAGGCTCCGATGCCGAAAAGCTTCCGGCACGCGATCTGGCGATGGAAACGCTGGTCGAGGTGCTCGACGGAAAGCGAATGGTCCACTTCCACACCCATCGCCACGATGACGTACTAACAGCGTTGAGGCTTCAGAAAGAATTCGGCTTCCGCATCGTACTTCAGCACGTCTCCGAAGCATGGAAGGTTGCCGATGAGATCGCAGCGGCCAAGGCTCCGGCTTCGATCATCTTCATAGATTCGCCTGGCGGCAAGCTGGAAACGGTGGATATCGGCTTTCAGAATGGCGTCGCACTCGAGAAGGCAGGCGCCTTGGTCGGATTTCATACCGACGACGGCATAACCGATTCGCGACTGTTTCTGCGTTCCGGCGGACTAGCGGTCCGAGCCGGAATGTCTCGTGACAAAGCCCTCTATGCACTAACGATGGCGAACGCGATCATGATGGACATACAGGACCGCGTCGGTTCGCTGGAGGTCGGCAAGGACGCTGATCTGATAGTTCTGTCGGGCGACCCGCTGAGCGTTTATACCAACGTAATGCAAACCTGGGTCGAGGGACAAAAGGTATTTGACCGCAGCGACCCAAAGGATTATCTCATCGCGGTCGGCGGATTTGGTGCCGGCGACGAACAGATGGCACACATCGATTGCTTTGACGGTGATTTCAGAGGTAACGACTAATGTTTAGCAAATACACTTTCCTAACATCTATTTTTGTACTTGCGTTTGGCTTACTTTCCGCTGCTTCTGCTCAGATCGCCGTCAAGGGCGAGACCGTTTGGACGATGACTGGCGAACCGATAACCAACGGCGTCGTCCTTATCAATAACGGCAAGATCGAAGCAGTCGGCCCGGCCGCTCAGATCACCGTTCCCGCAAATTACCGCGTTATCAATGCAAAGGTCGTCACACCCGGACTCATCGACGCTCGTACGGTGGTGGGCCTTAACGGTTATCTCAACCAGCCGCATGATCAGATGGCGCTCGACGGCGGTTCGTCGTTTCAGCCGGAACTTCGAGCGATCGACGCATACAATGCGCAAGAAAAGCTGGTCGAATATCTTCGCGAATTCGGCGTCACGACAATTCACACTGGACATCAGCCGTCTGCACTCGCTTCGGGCCAGACGATGATCGCTAAAACGGTCGGCAACAACGTTGATCAAGCGACGATAAAGCCGGTCGCGATGGTCTCGGTAACGCTCGGCCAGTCGGGCATCGCCGGACAAGGCAAATCGCCGGGGAGCCGCGGCAAGCAGGCCTCAATGCTGCGTGCCGAGCTGATAAAGGCACTTGAAAATTCAAAGAAGAAAGAAGTTCCGAAAGATCCGAAGTCGGAGATCATGATCCGCGTGATCAAAGGTGAAGTTCCATTGATCATAAACGCCGAACGATCGCAGGACATTATGACGGCACTTCGCATCGCAAAGGAGTTCAACATCAAGATCGTTCTCGAAGGAGCGTCAGACGCACATATGCTTATCGACGAGATAAAGGCATCGGGCTTTCCCGTCGTGCTTCATCCGACGATGGCACGAGCGGGAGGCGACCGGGCAAATCTTTCGATGGTAACTGCCGGCAAGCTCAAAGCAGCCGGAATTCCCTTCGCTCTCCAGAGCGGTTACGAAGGCTACGTGCCGAAAACGCGTGTCATTCTATTCGAAGCGGGAATGGCCGCCGGCCAAGGCCTTTCGCGGCGCGATGCGTTGGCATCGATCACGATCGACGCCGCCCGGATACTTGGCATCGATAACCGTGTCGGTTCGATCGCCGTCGGCAAAGATGCGGACATCGCGATGTACGATGGCGACCCGTTCGAATACATAACGCATTGCACCGGAACCATAATCGATGGAAAAGTGGTGAGCGAAACTATCAGGTAAATATGAAGACATTGATACTTTTTGTGATCGCAGCGACTTTCGTCCTTTGCATTAACGGCTTGAACGCACAGACGCGACCGGCCGAAACTCCGAAGCCGCCCGAAACTCCTAAGGTCGCCGATGAACCGCCGGTCGTCACGAAACATTCGTCACGCGTCGGCGGGCGGCAGTTGAACTATACGGTCACCACCGGCTTTATGCCGATCCGGAACGCTGTCAACGGCGAGACCGAAGCGCGCATTTTTTACATGGCGTATACGCTCGATAATCCGGGCGATCTCAAACGGCGGCCGGTGATGTTCTCATTTAACGGCGGGCCGGGATCCGCTTCTGTCTGGCTCCACCTCGGCGCCCTTGGGCCGAAACGCGTGAAGATGCTCGACGATGGCCTGATGCCTCCGCCACCGTACGAACTGGTCGATAACGACGACAGCTGGCTCGATCTGACCGATCTTGTCTTTGTCGATACGGTCGGCACGGGCTATTCGCGGGCGACCAAGCCCGAATTCGCCAGCAAATTCTTCTCCGTCAATGGTGATATCGAATCGACCGGCGAATTTATCCGGATGTATCTCGGCCGAAGCGAACGCTGGGCGTCGCCGGTGTATCTGGTCGGCGAAAGCTACGGAACGACGCGGGTAGCGGGCCTTTCAAATCATCTGTTTGAGCGCGGGATCGGGCTGAACGGCGTCGCTCTTGTTTCGATGGTCACGAATTTCCAGTCCATTCGCTTTGCGAACAACAATGACACTCCGCTCGTTCTTATCTTTCCGTCCTACGCTGCGACCGCCTGGTATCACAAAAAGCTCTCGCCCGCTCTGCAGCAAAAGCCGCTGGCCGAGGTCCTTCGCGAAGCCGAGAATTTCGCCGTGAACGAATTCGCTCCTGCGCTGTTTAAGATCGACAGGCTTTCCGCTGACGAACGCTCTGCGCTTCTCGACAAGTTCAGCATGTACTCCGGCCTGTCGCGTTCGTTCGTCGATCAGAATAATTTCCGCGTCGACCTCGGTGAGTTTAACAAGGAACTTCTCCGCGACCGACGACGCACAACGGGCCGCCTCGATAGCCGTTTTACCGGGATCGACCGCGATGCCGCCGGTGCAGGACCCGATTTCGACCCGAGCATGACCGCGATCCGTCCACCCTACACGGCGACATTCAATGACTATGTTCGCCGAGATCTCGGCTTCAAGTCTGACCTCGAATACTACATCCTCGGCGGCGGAATCACCTCGCCGTGGAACTGGAACACGACCAACGGCTGGGCAGACACGACACAATCGCTTTCATCTGCAATGCGTAAAAACCCATATATGAAGGTCTTTCTCGCCTCAGGATATTACGACCTTGCAACGCCATATTTAGCGGCAGATTATACGATGTCATCGATGAGCCTCGACCCAACACTCCGACGCAACATCTCGACCGCCTACTACGAGTCAGGCCACATGATGTACATCGAAAACAACTCGCTCTCAAAACTAAAACGCGACATCGCCACGTTCGTCGCATCCTCGACCAGGTAAAAATCCCACGGGCGGCCGTGCATCTCAAACATGCCGCCCGCTGATCAATCTTGCCTTTTCGCCTATAATAAAGACGCGCTCGGCTACTCGGCCGGGTTCGGATGCACATCCATCGACCCATTCGATGTGCTAGAAACTCGTCGTATTCCTACAGCTTAACCCTAGATTTGCCGCGCCGCCCATTCCGCCATATTGAATTTCGATCGAGTTTCCATTCCTGGTCAGTCTGAGTATTTTCCGTATACTCGTATAGTCCCGGTCGATAACTTCCCACTCGTTCGCCGAAAAATACAGTTCCCAGACGTCATTCAATTCTTCAAAACTCGCCATGGTCAAGAAAACAAAAGACAACCTCTTTCCTCTACTCTCTCCTCCTGATTTCTTAATTAACTCTGCGTCCGCCGGCCGGGGAATCGAGTCGCAAAGCTCACTAAGCTTCTGAAGTTCCGGGTCATTGCGAATCGCCTCTTCCGTCCGCGCGGTGATCTCGCGATCGCTAGCTTGTGCCAGCTTCTTAAAGATCGGCGTTTCCCTTGGGTTGCAAGCGGCGAACAAAACGCAGCACGCTAACACCAAATACAACAGTTCGCACCGTCTAACGAGTACCGCAGATTGTATCGAAATAGCCATAAGTTGAAACGAGGAATATAGACCGGAGTTTAGGAAAGCTTATTGCAATCTAGCGTCCCAATTGTATCGTCAAACTGGTTTTCTGTGAAGGCGATTTTTGGAACGCTACGAATTTCGAAATGTCGGGCAAGGTGGTGGATATCCCCGGGCTTCGACATCCCCTTCTGCGGTTTAGACGTTCGCCGATCAAAGTTGTATTATCCAATTTTCCGGAATGAAGCTTTCGATCCGACAACACCTTAACCCAACACAGATCGTCATTCTGAGTTTCGTGCTCGTGATCTTTCTCGGGACGGCACTGCTTTCGCTTCCCCAGGCAACCGCGACGGGCGAAAGAATGCCGCTCGTTGATGCTCTCTTCACCATCGTTTCAGCGACGTGTGTTACCGGCCTTATCGTTGTCGATACTGGAACCTATTTTTCGACCTTTGGCCAGCTGGTGATCTTGGCTTGTATTCAGATCGGCGGGCTCGGATTGATGGCGTTCACGACGATATTCGTCGTTGTACTTGGCCAGCGAGTAGCGATCACCGATCGGCTCGCGATCCTGCAAAGTTTTTATCATTCGCCGACCGCCAACATTGGCCTTCTGGTTCGCTACATTCTTTTTACGACGCTGATCGTCGAGGCCATCGGGGCCGTCATTTTAACGATCAACTGGATGCTGCAGGCACGCTTCAGTAGTTTCGGCGAAACCGTTTATCACGCGATATTCCATTCCATCTCAGCGTTCTGCAATGCCGGTTTTAGCCTGAATGCAGACAGCATGATCGGCTACAGTTCCGATGGCGTTACACTGATAACGATGTCCCTCCTCATCATCGTCGGTGGGATCGGTTTCCTCGTCGCGATGGACGTAAAAGAATATTTTGACGCGATGTTTCGAAAGCGTGCCGTGGCCACACGCATCCACGAAAGCGTCGAACAGATCGTACGGCGTCCTCGGTTGAGCGTTCATTCAAAGTTTGTTTTGATCACCACGGCATCGCTGTTGGTCATCGGTACCGTTTCCTATTATTTCCTCGAACGCAACGGGCTTTTCGCCGACATGTCAGTTGGCGTCGCGTGGCTGAATGCATTTTTCAGTTCGGTGACCGCGCGTACGGCGGGTTTCAACACTTTCGATTATGGTGCGATGAGCGGCGCGGCTCTTCTATGCACAATGGTTCTAATGTTTATCGGAGCGAGTCCCGGTTCAGCGGGCGGCGGTGTAAAAACGAGCACTTTCGGTGTCCTTGTCGCCTACAGCATCTCCCGTTGGCGCGGCCACAAACATCTGAACATATTTGGACGGACGATCCCGCAGATCTCCATTGACAGAGCGGCGGGCGTCGTCATCTCGGCAGTCGCACTTTTGATTATCGTTTCATCCGTTCTAATGGCGATCGAAACGTACCACATGACATCGAAGGAAAGTCAGGTCAGCTTCCTGCCGATACTCTTCGAAGCGATCTCGGCTTTTGGCACCGTCGGTCTTTCGATGGGCGAGACGCCGAAGCTTGGCGATGCCGGCAAGCTGGTGATCGCACTCGTAATGTTCCTCGGACGCATTGGGCCGTTGACGCTGGCCCTCGCGATCAGTCCGGCACAAGCTGACAAACAGTTCAAATATCCGGAAGAAAACATAATGGTTGGTTAAGCAATTATGAACGCAAAAAGATTTGTTGTGATCGGGCTCGGCCACTTCGGCGCCCACGCGGCGAGCACGCTCTACGCCGCCGGAAAAGAAGTGATCGCGATCGACCGCGATCAAGAAGCGATCCAGGCAATGGCAGAAAATTCTTCACAGGCAGTTGTTGCAGATGCGACCGACAAAGCAATGCTTAGGGCGCTCGGCGTCGGCGAGGCTGACGCAGCGATCATCAGCCTTGGTGAACGAATGGATGTCATAACCCTCGCCGCCCTGCACGTCCGCGAACTCGGTGTTCCGTATATCGCCGTCAAGGCGCTGTCAGAGGATCACGGAAAAATTTTAGAGGCACTCGGCGTGACCGAGGTGATCTATCCTGAGAAGGACGTTGCCGTTCGGCTGGCAAACAAGCTTTCGCGAACAGATGTCGTCGATTTTCTGCCGCTGATGCCCGGATTTTCGATCATCGAGATAAAAACACCGCCCGAATTCGTCGGCCGCACACTAAAAGAACTGTCACTTCGGAACACGTTGAACGTCCAACTTATAGCGATCAAGAAAAACGGGCAAGGCGGTGACGCCTGCAACATCATGCCTGGTGCCGACGACAAACTTGCGGCTTCCGATTTCCTGGTCCTCCTCGGCGAAAACCGTCACCTCGACCGCATTCGAGACAAGGTAAAAAAGATCCCGAATCGTTCCTAAACGGGCTAGGCCAGTATGGCGCGGGTTTGCCGGTGATAGCAACCAACGCTATCGTGAGCCGGAATTTTCTAGTTGCGGGATAGTGAGGGCTATCATTCGGGCGAGCTTTTAATGCGCAAGTATTGTTAGCCCGCCATTTTCCTCTTATCGCCGCCTATCGACGCCAACTATAAAGAAATAACCTTCAGCTTTGATCTAATGGTTCCTGACTTTGGAACAACCAACCCGTATTCCCCCGCGACTTTTAAAGCCGCCGTCGCTCAATGGCCCTAATTTACTGCTCAAATCGCAGATTTACCTATTGCATCTTGTGCGATCTGTGATACACTCATTGTCGAGATGAGAGGTGATTCTCATTATCAGGTCTTTGAATGAAGTTCGGCAATTAGTGACCGGTGTGGCCCGCGAGCAGATCGATAGCGTGCGGCAGAATCGGGCGGACGACGTCGAAACATTCCGCAACGCCCTTCGGCGAGCCCGGCAGATTAATGATCAGCGTACTGCCGCGAATACCGGCAACGCCGCGTGAAAGCATCGCAAACGGTGTCTTTGCGGCGGTCTCGCGGCGGATTGCCTCAGCAATTCCGGGAGCTTCCCTTTCGATCACGCGAAGCGTCGCCTCGGGCGTGTTATCGCGCCGAGCAAATCCCGTCCCGCCGGTCGTCAAAACAAGCTCGGCACCGAGTTCATCGGCAAGAGCGGCCAGGTTTTCGGCGATCTCGTCGAGGTCATCGGAAACGATACGGCGATCGACGATCTCGCAGCCGAATTCGATCAGCAATGCGACAAGTGCCGAACCGGAAACATCATCTTCCTTGCTCCGGCTGTCGCTGGCGGTCAGGACCGCTGCCTTGATAACCTTCATAATTTCACCTCTACATCGTGCTCGTGTGCAATTTCTCGGTCGCCCGCTGCCGCCGGCTGTACAAAACGCTCAGCAAAACGCCGAATACGACAAGTGTCATCCCGCTCAGCGACGATAGGGTTTGTGCCTCGCCGAAGATGATCCAGCCGATCGCGACGCCATAGATCAGCCCGGTGTAATTCACGATCGCCACGCCGGCAACGGCTTCTTTTTGCAGTGCGTTCGTCAAAAACATCTGCCCGAGCTGCGAAAATACGCCGATCAGAAACAGCCACAGCCAGTCCCAACCCGTCGGCGTCTGCCATTCAAAGAATAGACTGACCGCACCGACGACCACCCCGACGAGCTGGAAATGCAGCACGACAGTCAGCGGATGCTCCTTGCCCTTCAGACTGCGAACAAGATTATATGCCACGCCAGAACAGAATGCCGATACGACGCCGAGGACCAGGAAGAAGAGCGAGATCCGCGGGTCGAACTGTTCGATCATCACCACGCCTGCAAATGCGATCAGGTAAAAGATCCACTGCAGCGGCTTTACGCCCTCGCGGAGAACGAAGATCGCGATGACCGTCGTGAATATCGGCGAAAGATATTGGATAGTCATCGCCGACGCTAGCGGAATGTTCTGGACCGTGACGAAAAAGAGATATAACGCGATCGTCCCGAAAACGCCGCGTGCCAAAAGCAGCTTTCGATTTGACCCACGCCAGTCGGCACCGGCGATTCGCAGCCCGATCAGGCAGAAACTAGCCGCGAGGAAGCAACGGAAAAAAACGATCTCCATCGCGGGTATGTGTGAAAGTTGTTTAACAAAGACATTGGCCAGGGCAAAAGCAAGCGTCGACAAGAACATTGCCTTCACGCCCGCGGTAAGCAATTTGCCGTCGCTGTTCAATGCTTTCTTGGTGTCGGAGAATTTGACCCTGAGCATCCGCAGTCATCGGAGCATCTCGCCGCCGGAGAAAAAGCGGCGACCTTGCGGTAGAACATTAGCCCGGCATAGGCAATGGAACCGACCAAAAAGAGCATCACGATGATCGATTGGATATCCATACGTTACTCGAAGCCCATTGCCCTGCCGCCCTGATATGTCAGAAATGCCGCCAGATAGGCAAGAACCGTCATATAACCGACCATGAACAACGTCCACGACCACGAATTCGTTTCGCGTCTGACCACGGCGATCGTTGACATACATTGCATCGCAAGTACAAAGAATACCATTAAGGTAATAGCGGTCAGTGGCGACCAGACCAGAGCTCCCTGTTCCGTTTTAGCGTCACGCAGGGCCGCGATCAGGGTCGGAGACTCCTCGGTCTCGTCGCTGCCAACATTATAGATAATGCTCAACGTCGATACCAACACTTCCCGTGCCGCAAAGCTTGCGATCAACGCAACGCCGATCTTCCAATCAAATCCCAACGGCTGTATGACAGGCTCTATCGCATGGCCCAGCATTCCGGCGTAACTATTGCGAAGTTTCGCGCCGCCGGCGTCCATTTGAACTTCTTCACCAGCCGACGGCGGCGACGCTACGAAAACTTCGTCTTGACGCGGAAAGTACATTAGAGCCCAGAGAATGATCGAGATCGCCAAAATGACCGTTCCTGCGCGTTTAACAAAAAGCCACGAACGTTCGAACATATTCTGGAAAACGGTTCGCAGATTGGGCATGCGATACGGCGGCATTTCCATTATAAAGGGCGGCGTCGGGGCTTTTAATATCGTTCGCTTTAGAATGAATGCGACCGCGATTGCGGCGAAGATACCAAGCGCATACATCGCAAGCATGATCACCGCCCCCAGCGATAGAAAGCCGAAAACGGTCTGCCCCGAAAAAAACGCAGCGATCATCAACGTGTACACCGGAAGCCGTGCGGAGCAGCTCATAAAGGGGGCGATCATGATGGTCGCAAAGCGGTCACGGCGGTCTTCGATCGTCCGGGTCGCCATTATTCCCGGTATTGCACACGCAAAACTGCTGATCAGCGGCAAAAAGGCCTTGCCGTGCAGGCCAACGCGGCTCATCAACTTGTCTAGTAGAAAAGCGGCTCTTGCCATATAGCCGGAGTCTTCGAGTATCGATATGAACAGAAATAGAAGAAGTATTTGCGGCAGGAATATCAAGACACCGCCGACGCCGGCGATCACTCCGTCAACGACCAGATCCGCGAGTATTCCCTCCGGCATCGCCGCCCGTACCGCATCGCCAAGCGAGGCGAAGCCGCCATCGAGCAAATCCATCGGAAGCGTTGCCCATGAAAAGATCGTTTGAAATACGAGAAGGAGAATGGCCACAAGTATAACCAGACCAAAGACTTTATGGGTCAGAATGCGGTCGATCTTGTCGGAGACCCAGTGAGCCTTCTCATCATTATGCTTTACTGTTTCCTGAACAACGGACGAAATAAAACGGTAACGACGAAAGATGTCATTTGACCCCGCTTCGCCTTCGTCCAATAGAGTTGCAGGGACAACTGGCGTCGTGCCCACGGCCTTTCCAACCGCATCGGCAAGCTCGCTTAGGCCACGCCCACCACGGGCGTTGACCCGCACGACCTTGCAGCCGAGCATCTCCTCAAGCCTTTCGACGTTTACCTCATGTTCGAGCTTTTCGAACTCGTCGATCATGGTCAAAGCGATAACAAGCGGAAGCTCGGTTTCTATCAGTTGGGTAACCAAATAAAGATTTCTTTCGAGATTTGTAGCGTCAACGACGGCCACAACGACGTCAGGACGAGGGACTTCAGGCCGATCGCCCCGAAGCACATCTCGTGCGATCTGTTCGTCGATGGAGGTAGCGTCCAGGCTATAAAGCCCTGGCAAGTCAACGAGATCAACATTTTTGCCGCCGGCCGTCCAACTGCCGGTTTTCCGCTCAACCGTCACGCCAGGGTAATTGGCGACCTTTTGCCGAAGTCCGGAAAGGGCGTTGAAAAGCGTCGTTTTCCCTGAATTCGGATTCCCAGCCAATGCCACTGTCAACCTTTGAGCGGCGACTGAACCCCCGTCTTTCATTGGCCAACCTCCACTGTAACTGCGTCGGCTTCCGATCGTCGGAGCGCAAGATTATACCCGCGGAGCCTTACTTCAATCGGATCGCCGAAAGGGGCTGATTTGATCACTCTGATCACGATCCCCGGCCCAAATCCCATCTCCATTAAGCGTATGGCCGCAGCGTTTTGATTATCGACCATTACAACGGTCGCAGCACGACCAGCCGGGATTTCAGATAGCTTCGGAAAGGAGTGGTTATCGGCGTTTGAGGTGTTTTCCATGGCGATCAACGACATGGACAATTGTATCCTAATTGAAAATCACTTTCAATTAGGGATTCGAACCGGGATCGGAGCTATTTGGGCGGAATTACAGTCTCTGCCGTGAGATCCAAGGTGTAAGCTCCTAAGGAGATCCTAAGCGGAGTGCGTCGGTCGGTATTCGCGAGCCAGACCTTTGGCGCGAGTAGATCGATCTGTGGGATCTGGGTGACTAGAGTGATCAATTGCGCCGCGTTCTTTTCACCTTGCTGCGTAATTAATTCGGCCGAGGACGGGCGAAGTGAAAAAATGCTTGTGCGGTCGTTCCAGAACACCGCTACGCGAGTATCGTTGACCGGGCTGCCGCCTGCGCCGCTCGGCTTCAAGTTGAACGATCGCATAGCGTAGAGCAGCGATAGAATGCTGTGAGTTCCAACGGGGGCCTCCAGGCGATTTGCTCCGCCATACGTGATGAAACTTGTGTCACGGTCGAAGATCACCGTCTGAGCAAGCCCGCCTAGCGCACCCGTCGTCGCGATCTCAAGTCGGCGCGGACTCAGTGTCACCGGATCGACCCACGCCCTGATCGAATCATTCATCCTAAACAGCTGCTGCATCGGAACAACCTCCGTGACGGTCATTGACAACAAAAGTGAATCAATTCGCTCAAACAATTTTCGCGACTCAGCCCTTACCAGCACGGTACCGATGTTTTGTCCGCCGGAAGAAACGCGATAAGTCAACGCTTCGCCGAGATCGAAGGCCAGATCCGGGTTGAGAGACTCGTTTTCAATATATGGCGGCGGCGTCGCAATCGGCGTCGGCGTAGCGACCGGCAACGGTGTCGGAGTCGCTTCGGGCTGTGTGATCGGAGTCGGCGGCAAACCGATCATTTGAATACCGGAAAGTAATGCGACCAAGGGCCCTTTCGATGTAACAGCTCTGAACCGGACGGGAATTCGAAATTCATCGGTCGTCAGATCTATGGAAACGTCTTTAAGGCCTTTGGCAGTAAAATACTCACTCTGGACAACGATCGTGTTGGTCGCGAATTCTCCCGCGCCTGTTTTTACCGAATCGGCACCGCTATTCTGAAAAGAAATGGCATATGTTCGGCCATCTTCCTGAAGTGTCAACGAACCGCCTGCGAGATTTCGCCGTATTGCATAGATAAGGGTCGTTAGATCGTAGGACGACGGTAGAATTTCATTAATATCGGTGACGCGTTCCTTAGCCAGACCCGACGAGCGTTCCACACGCTTGATGTAAAGTGGCAGCCCGGAATCCTTTGCGGCAAATGTTGTGTACTCTTCGTCAACTAGGAAAAATGCTGCACTGGCAAAATTAAGAGTCTTGAATCGAAACTGCAGATCAACTGCAGGCACGCCTCCAAGAGTCCCATCAGATGAAACAAGTGTCTCAGCGAACGCTGCGTTCTGCGCATTGCCGATCGAGATCGTGTACGTAAGTTTCTCGCCGACCCGGAACCGTTCCGTTCCAGGCGTTTCTTGCCCGCGGATCAACTCAGCCGAAAATGTAAACCCGGCAACGATAGCGATCAGTGTAAAGAATTTGTGAAAGTAAGGTTTTGACACAAAGAATAGTTGACGAAGTGGGGAAATTAGTTGCTTATCGAAGACCTGATCTCAGAAATGATAGAACGTGTCGCTGCGAGACGATCCGGTGCATCAAGGATCGGCCGGCCAACCACGAGGTGGGTGGAACCCATTGTTATCGCAACGCCCGGAGTGGTTACACGCCTCTGATCATCTTTGGTTGCAGCGTTAGGCCGAATTCCCGGACTAACTATCAACGAGTCTTCATTCAGAACGCGTTTAATTTGAATGGCCTCTTTTGCCGAAGCAACAACGCCGTCAAGTCCGCTAAAGTTTGAAAGACCGGCTAACCGAACGACCACGCTTTCCGAATCGCCTGAAATACCGATCTCTTGAAGCGTCGATTCATCGCTGCTGGTCAAGAGCGTTACTGCGACCATTTTCGGACGCGTAATTCCTTCGGTCTCACAAAATGCGACTACTTCGTCAAAAGCTCGGCGCATCATCTCGCCGCCGCCAAGTGCATGCACGTTGAACATCCATACACCGAGCCGGGCAGCCTCCACCGAAGCCTTTGCTACGGTATTTGGAATATCATGAAACTTAAGGTCTAAAAAGATCTTGTGGCCGGCGGCGGTGAGTTCCCGCACAAAGGACGGGCCAGCTGAACCGAAAAGCTGAAGGCCGACCTTGAATGCCACAACCTCAGATCGCAATTCATCTACGATCCAACGGGCTTCGACGGCCGTTGCAACGTCTAAAGCAACGATCAGCCGCTCTCTGGCCTCACTCTCTTCCGTTTTCGCCATACTCGACGCTGCCATCAACTGTGGCCTCTCAAACGTATCTAGTCCAGATCGAGCGGATTCCGAAATGGTTCCGTACTCTTAGTGTCCGCTTTCTTTAGGGCTTCCTGAAACTTTTCTTCTAGCAACCTCTCGCGGTCCTTCATTGAGGACATTTCCTGAGCAAATAGCTGTTCTCGAAGCTCTTTCTGCTTTGACATTTGACCTTTGAGGTCATCAAACGATCCGAGAATCTTCTTTTTCTCTTCGTGCGACAATATCGCCCCGGTCTTCGCATCAACCGTCAAAGTGGCTTCGCAGCAAGGACAAAGAATTGAAAACCTTTCCATATCGAGACCATTATAGACTAATTTTTCCGAATGTTTGGGACCGCATCGCGTTCCTTGGAAGATTCTTCCTGCTTTTTCTTCGAGGAAGTTGCTGATGCAGGTGCCGGAATTGGATTCGGTAGGGGCGGAAGCCCGCCGATCTGCATAAATGTCGATGCCGAGGCGACCGGCATGTTCGTCATACTTTTCCCGTCAGCATCGATGATGCGTCCGTTCTTTAAGTAGATTCTAAGTTTTACTTGGTTGCTATCAGTAATGCGCTCAACCTTATTTAGGACCGGGTGGCCCTTGAACACCCGTGTCTCAGTAGCAACATCGGTGAGCGTCGAAGAATATTCAGAATTGTCAGGCGCGGGTCGCGACGACGGTTTCGCCTTCATGCCCGGATGAACAGTTCCATCGGGGGTCTGTACATTGGCTGCAAATGCATCTTCAAGCCTTTTTTTCTGCTGTTCAGTCATGCCGGCCGGAAGAACGGCATTACCAGATGGCTCCAAAGGTGCGGACGGAGATGATGCATTACTGCTGACGCTTGTCCGGTCGGCCGGGTCGGTCGGAGCGGTATTGCTGACATCTGCTTCCGTCGAGGCACAGTTTGAAAACAAAACGAGTCCGGCAAGGATAAAAAGCAATGGAAAATAGACGGCGTTTCTATTTCGCAGATTATCAATTTGATTCATAACCTCAAATAATAGCGGAATCGGGACAGAGTTGAAAATCTAGGATCGTTGGACCAAAGTAAAAGTGGGCCAGGAAATCCCGACCCACAATGGAAATTGACGCGAATGCTAACCCCCTAAACATCGTAATACATGGAAAATTCGAGCGGATGGGGGCGCAGTCGAAGCTGTGTTATCTCTTTCTCCCGCTTATATTTGATCCAGCGTTCGATCATTGCCGATGTAAATACATCGCCTTTTAGAAGGAATTCGTGATCGTTTTCTAATGCGATCAACGCTTCGTCGAGTGTTCCAGGAAGCGACGGAACATTTGCCAGCTCCTCGGGCGGAAGATCGTAAATATCCTTATCAAGCGGCGCTCCCGGATCGATCCGGTTCTGAATTCCGTCCAGGCCCGCCATTAGCAGGGCAGCGAATGTGATATAAGGGTTGCAGCTCGGATCGGGCGGACGAAACTCTAGCCGCTTAGCTTTCGGCGACGGCGAGAACATTGGAATTCTGACCGCGGCCGAGCGGTTGCGAGCTGAATAAGCAAGATTTACAGGAGCTTCGAAACCTGGGACTAGCCGTTTATAGCTATTAGTGGTCGGAGCGGCAAGTGCGACTAGGGCCGGTGCATGTTTCAACAAACCGCCGATATAAAACTTGGCCATCTCCGAAAGGCCCGCGTATTGATCGCCCGCAAACAGAGGCTCACCGTCCTTCCATAGCGATTGGTGGACATGCATTCCGGACCCGTTATCGCCATAAAGCGGTTTCGGCATGAATGTCGCCGTGCGGCCATGTGCAGCGGTCGTGTTCTTGACGACGTATTTAAAGAGCATCAAATTGTCGGCCGTATGGAGCAGATTTGAATACTTGAAGTCTATCTCGCACTGGCCGGCCGTCGCGACCTCGTGATGGTGACATTCCACATTGATGCCGAGCTCCGCCAACGTTAACGAGATCGCGTTTCTCAGATCGATCAGCGTGTCCATCGGTGCTACGGGAACGTAACCCTCCTTCGGCCGGATGTGATAGCCAGAGTTGGGGAACATCTCCGAACCAGCTCGTTTAGTGTTCCAATGCCCTTCTTCCGAATCGATCTCGAAGCCGGCCGCGTTCTGATCGTTTCGAAAGTGAACGTTGTCGAACACGAAGAACTCTGCCTCCGGCCCAAAATAAGCCGTATCGGCTATTCCCGTGAATCGAAGATAGCTTTCCGCACGGACCGCAACCGAGCGAGGGTCAAGGCTGTAGCCTTCTTTCGTTATCGGCTCTACCACATTCGCTATCAAGCAAAGCGTCGGTTCGTCGGTGTACGGGTCCATCCAGAATCGGCCTGCGTCCGGGACGAGCAGCATGTCCGATTCGTGGATCATCGCCCATCCACGCAGCGAAGACGCGTCAAAACCAAAACCGTCCTCAAACGAGTCCTCGGTCAACATTTCTATCGGATAGGTCAGATGGTGCCAAGAACCCAGCAGGTCCGTAAAACGTACCGAAACAAATTTTGCCTCGTGATCTGCGGCAAAATGCATTACATTTTTATGATTCATCAACGCTCCTAATTCTTGTATTAAAATTGTGCTCTGTAGTCATTCGGGGCGATGCAACGAACGTGCCAACCAATAATTCCCAATTACTTAAGCATTTCATTAGTAGTTCCTACGTTTGTGTAGCCTTTCTGAAAGTCCACTACATTTATGTTCCCTAAACCACAAATGTGAGCAGGGCTGATTCGATCTCTCATTGACGCACCTTCCTATGCACTCGCCGCGGGAATGGTATAAAATCTTAGAAAAGTTTTCCCTCCACTTTGCATCAAAGGTTGGACGATCTTTGCGAAAATCTCCGCGGGTTCCGCGTTGAGATCCTTTACTATACGCAAGCGCCTTATATCGATTCTAAAGACTGACGGGAGAATCAAAAAGAATGAATTGGAAATTTAGAAAACCTTTGCTGGCCGGGGCCGTTTTGGCGGCCGCTGCAGCATTCGCAATTATGAATACAGAATCATCCTCGGCCCAAACATCCGAAACGGCAGAAAGCGACTTGACCGCGGCGTGGGCCGGCCAATTTGGCGGCGTTCCTGCTTTTGACAAAGTAAAGGTCGCCGAATTCAAACCTTCGCTCGAGGCAGCAATGGAAGAACGCTTAAAAGAAGTTGACGCCATTGCGAACTCTGATTCCGCACCAACTTTCGAGAATACGATCGCCGCTCTGGAGCGTTCCGGTTCCAAGATGAACCGCGTCGCGACCGTTTACTATATCTGGTCGTCGAATATGAATTCGAAAGAATTCTCGCCGATCGAACGCGAAATGGCGCCTAAACTTTCGGCGATGAGCGACAAGATCTTTCAGAACGAACCGCTCTTCAAACGTATCGAGACCGTTTACAATTCGCCCGAGAAAGCAAAACTGACTCCCGAGCAACAGCGTTTGGCCTGGGTTTACTATACAAATTTTGTCCGTGCCGGAGCCCGGCCCAACGCGGAACAGAAAAAGCGTCTCTCTGAGATAAATCAACAACTTGCCGTAAACTTCACGAAGTTCAGCCAGAATCTTTTGAAAGACGAGAACGAACAGTTCCTTCACATAAAAGATGAAAAAGAACTCGCGGGAATGTCCCCGGCCTTCAAAGATGCTGCAGCAGCCGCCGCGATCTCCAAGGGACATAAAGATGGCTGGGTCATATCGAACACACGCTCTTCCGTTGATCCTCTGCTGACCTACGGCGAAAATCGCCCGCTTCGCGAAAGTGTCTGGAAGATGTTCATAATGCGCGGAGACGGCGGCAACGAGACGGATAACAAATCGACGATCGCCGACACGCTTCAGCTACGTGCAGAACGCGCCAAACTTCTCGGCTATGAGACCCACGCTCACTGGCGGCTTGAGAACGCAATGGCAAAAACGCCGGAGCGTGCTATGGAACTTCTGGAAGCCGTCTGGACTCCGGCGATCAACCGCGTCGCAGAAGAAGTGAAGGATATGCAGGCCCTGGCGGACAAAGAAGGTGCGAAGATCACCATCGAGCCCTGGGATTATCGCTTTTATATGGAAAAGGTCCGCAAGGACCGATTCGACCTGGACGCAAACGAGGTCAAAGAATACTTGCAGCTTGATAAGATCCGCGATGCGATGTTCTGGGTCGCCGGCGAGCTTTTCAATTTCACCTTTACGCCCGTCAACAACGTCCCGGTCTTTCATCCGGACGTCACCGTCTGGGAAGTAAAGAACAAGGCGACCGGCAAACATGTCGGCCTGTGGTATTTCGACCCCTATGCCCGTGACGGCAAACGCTCGGGTGCATGGATGAACGCCTATCGCCAACAGTCGCGTTTCGACGGCGAAAAGACGACCATCGTTTCCAACAATTCGAACTTCGTCAAAGGAAAACCGGGCGAGCCCGTCCTTATCTCATGGGACGACGCGACCACGATGTTCCACGAATTCGGCCACGCACTTCATGGCCTGTCGTCAAACGTAACTTACCCGACGCTCTCGGGCACGGCGGTCGCCCGCGACTATGTCGAATTCCCTTCGCAGCTTCTGGAGCATTGGCTTTCAACTCCGGAGGTCCTGCAGAAATATGCGGTCCACTACAAAACAGGCAATCCGATCCCGCAGGACCTTGTGGACAAGATCTCCCGGGCCGCGACATTCAATCAGGGCTTTGCGACGACCGAATATCTCGCAAGCGCTCTCATCGATATGAAGCTGCATCTCGCCGGTTCGCAAAAGATAGACGTTGCGAAATTTGAGAAAGAAACTCTGGATGCTTTGGGAATGCCCAAGGAACTCGTGATGCGTCACCGCACGCCGCAATTCGCACATGCGTTCGGCAGCGACGGATATTCGGCAGGTTACTACAGCTATCTGTGGTCCGACGTGATCACCGCGGATTCATTCGGAGCATTCACCGAAGGCAAAGGCCCATACGACAAAGCCGTCGGCAAGAAATTGGTCGACAACATCTTCTCGGTCGGCAACACGATAGATCCCGCCGAAGCCTACCGAAACTTCCGCGGCCGCGACCCAAAGGTCGAAGCTTTAATGAAGAAACGCGGCTTTCCGTATAAGCAAGTGGAGAACTAGCTGGAGTCGTACTGGTGAGAACCGCCCGCACAAGCAGCGGCCAGTTCGCTTCGAATTGATCCCAGCGTTATTTGCCCACTAAAAGACCCAGATAACAGCCAAGTGGCTAGAATCTGGGTCTTTCTGTGTTCATCCGTTGTTCGAACACTAAGTCCGAACAATTAGTTCCTGCACTTGTCTTAAAAGAGAAGTCCGGTCGCCGTTCTTTCTTTACGCCTACTCTTTCAGGATCAGCCATATTTAAATGTTGGTTGAACGCAAAGCCGACGCGATCGGAAGCATGATCAGCTTTTCCTCGGGCTTTTAGAGCGGTTTATCTTCGCGGAGTTGCGGGAACGATCCTGAGAGTTCATTGGCCGGTCGGAAGAGATGTAGGCGCGGAAATATGTCTTCTAGAAGTAATTTCCGAGGTTCTCAGAATCATTCTGAGAGAACTTTGGGTGAGCTGGGACAATTTTTGTTGAGGGAAAGGGTTCTCAGACCCATTCCCGAAGTTCTCAGATTCATTCCGGAAGTTCTCATAATGGTTCCCGAAGTTCTCAGACTGAGTCTGAGAGATTATTCTCTCGCCCAAAAGACTTTTTGTTGAGAGAAAGAGTTCTCAGATTCGTTCCGGAAGTTCTCAGAATGGTTCCCGAAGTTCTCAGATTCATTCTGAGAACTTCCGGACTGAGTCTAAGTGGGGCAAAAAAGGACAAAAGCTTACTCTCTGTATGAAAAAGCTACAAAGAAGACGATTTTAGAGGTCCGAATGTTAAAATCAGTACCGCCGCCACGAGATCCAGTAAAAAATATCTCCGCGGTCGTTACCCCGGGCGATCAAATGGTAAAGGCCGCCCGCGACCTCAACCCGAAGTCTCCGTGCCATATCGTTGCAAATGATAACAGGAATATCGCACAATCGAAGACGTGACACCGGTTTTATATGGATGACAACCTATTAACTCTACGGTTCTCTTTACAGAGAGCACTTCTGGGAGAAGTGACCAAAAATTTAATTGCGGTTACTGCGGGCATCAAAGATTCCACAATCTTGATTCGGGCTTATTTCGACGAACATGCTAACGAAGCTGAAATGGAAAATGTACGTGTCGTCGGTGCCGAAGTGATTTCAGATTTTCCAGATACGTTTGGAATCGAAGAACAAATTATGATTTCTAGTCCGCAAGGTGAAATGGAAATGCTCGATTTTTGGGCTTTTCTCAGATCAATAGAATAGTGTTATTTTTATCGGCGAGGTAATGTTCGGATCTTTTATACCGCTAATCAAGTCCGATCGTAAATCTGGTGTCATCTATTAAGTCTGCATTGGTGTCAAGCGCAGTTCGAACTGGACACGTTTGAGTAATGGTGCCAAGTATCTGAGGAGTGTTTTTGACAAAAGAAAAAACCGGGCCTCCTTTTTGGATTTAGTTAGCTTTGTATTTCAAATTCGCGATCGCCGAATAAGGTGATGCCATCATCTATTCGTGCATTAAGGTCCGCTACGTGAAACTTAATCGGCTCAATTTCGACTTCTCGAAAATGCCTGGCCGTGCCATCCGGCGTGTGCCGAACGGGATGTCTGGATCTGAATCAGCTGTCGGTTTTTTGGGGGATGCCTAGGTTTCGCATACGGCGGTAGAGGTGGCTCCGGTCGACGCCCATTTCTTCGGCGGCCTTTGTGACGTTGCCGTCGTGTTCGGCGAGCTTGTGGGTGATAAATTCGCGTTGGTAGGCGTCGGTTGCTGCCTTGAATGACGGAAAACGGAAGCTGGATGCCGGAGCTTCGGCAAACGAACCGAATTCAGGAAGGTCTTTGGCGGCGATCTTCTGTTTCGCGACCATGATTATCACACGTTCGACGGTGTTGCGGAGTTCGCGGACGTTGCCCGGCCAGGTGTATTTCCGCATCGCGTCGAGCGCGTCTTCGGTTATGGTCTTCGGCTTTTTGCCGTAGTCGGCTGAGAACTTCTGATTGAAATGTTCGACCAGGACGGCGATATCCTCGGAGCGTTCCCGAAGCGGCGGAACCTGAAACGGGATGACATTCAGCCGATAAAAGAGGTCGGCACGGAAGTTTCCGTTATCAATGAGGTCATCGAGCCGTTTATTGGTGGCGGATATAACGCGGACATCTACCTTAATAGGTGTGTTGCTACCGACCGGCTCGAACCGCTGTTCTTCGAGCACGCGGAGCATCTTTGCCTGAACACGCGGCGACATATCACCGATCTCATCCAGAAAAAGAGTTGCCCCGTCGGCTACCTCAAACTTTCCTTTTTTGGCAGCGGTCGCACCGGAAAAGGCTCCTTTTGCATGGCCGAAGAGTTCTGATTCGACAAGTTCTTCGGGCAAGGCGGCGGAATTGATCTCGACAAATGGCGAGGCCTTTCGTTTTGATTGCGAATGTATCGCCCGGGCGACCAGTTCTTTTCCGGTCCCGCTTTCGCCCGAGATGAGCACGCGGCCATCGGACGGCGCAACTATCGCGATCTGTTTGCGAAGCGCACGCATCGCGATGGAATCGCCGACCATTACATATTCGCCCGCGACATCTTTTTGCAACTGCTCATTCGTCCGCTCGAGTTCGCGCTGGCGGAATGCGTTCTTTACGGTAACAACGGTGCGTTCGAGGCTGAGAGGCTTTTCGATAAAATCGAAGGCTCCGAGCTTTGTCGAGCGGACCGCGGTTTCTATATTTCCGTGGCCGGAGATCATCACGACCGCCGCGTCATTTCCTTCTTCGCGAAGCTTCTGCAGAGTTTCCAGCCCGTCGATGCCGTCGCCCAGCCAGATATCCAGCAAGATGCAAGCGTAGCTCTGCCCGCCGGCAAGCTTTAGACATTCTTCGCCCGTGGCCGCAGTTTCTACCGCAAACCCTTCGTCCTCAAGCACCCCGCGAAGCGTATCGCGGATCCCAGGCTCGTCATCAACTATAAGGATTGAACTCATTTATATTTGGCCTACAGTGGAAGGCTCGCTCGCTACGGGCAGTTCGATAATGAACTTCGCTCCCTTTGGCTGGTTTGCGACTGCTTTTATCTTGCCGCCGTGTTCGCCGATAATGCGATGAACGATGGCGAGGCCGAGGCCGGTCCCGCGTCCCTTGGTCGAAAAGTAGGGCTGAAAGAGCTTTTGCAATTCGCTGGGGTCGATTCCCTTGCCATTATCGGAAACTTCCGCGACCAGAATGTCGCGGGCGGCATCGAACCGGCTCGTAACCCAGATCGTCCTATTTTCCTGAGCGCCGTCAAAGGCCTCCACGGCGTTATCGATAAGATTAACAAAAACGCGCTTTAGCTGCTCGGCGTCGATCGAGGCTTTCGGCAGATTCGGCGCCAGGTTTGATTCGATGTTCACGCTCTCCAACCGGTCCTCGTAGAGTGCCAGAACAGTTCGGATCATTTCGTTGAGGTCGCCGGTCTCCAGTTTTGCGTTCGGAAGGCGAGCGAACCGGGAGAATTCATCGACCATTGCCTTCAGCGAGCGAACTTCCCTAAGGATCGTCTGTGTTCCTTCGGCGATCACTTGTTTTGTCCGGTCGTCGGTGCCGTTCGGCGCCTGGCTCATGTGGATGGACGACGCCCCGTTTTCTGCACCAGCGTCAAAACGTTTGGCGATGCGTTCGGCAGAAAGCTGGATGGGTGTCAGCGGATTCTTTATCTCGTGCGCCATTCGCCGTGCGACCTCTTGCCAGGCAGAAGCCCGCTGGGCCGCGATCAGATCGGAAAGATCTTCGATGACGATGACGGCGCCGCTCTCGTTTGGCAGTGCGCGGGCCGTCAGGGCGACGGGAATGTCGGCTTCGACGGCCGCAGCTTTGTTGGTAGATTCGCGATGGAGTTCTGTCTGTTCGGAAGCGTGGCCTATCCTCGATGCCCGGGCGATCAGCCGCTCGAATATCTCTTGATTTTCCGTGCTTACAATATTGGAAAGCTGCATCCCGGTGAAGTCGCCGTCTTCGAGGTCTAAAATCTTCACCGCGGCTGGGTTTATTGTCGTGATCCGCGCTTGGGCGTCAAAAGATATGACGCCCGTCGGAAGCGAGCCGAGCACCGTTTCGATATATCGCCGGCGTTCTTTTATCTCGGTCGAATTTGCCTCGAGCCGGGCGGACATTTCGTTGAACGCACCGACGAGCAAGGCAAGTTCATCGTCGGCGATGGCATCCACGCGATGTGAGAGGTTGCCCTGGGCGATCTCGTCAGCTCCCTCGGCAAGCGCCTTGATCGGCGCGGTGATGCCGCGGGCGACATAGATCGCCGTCCAAGATGACGCAAAAATAAGCAGAAACGTCAGCACGCCGAGCGTAAGGAAACCGATCTGCCGAACCGTCCGCTGGCGCGCTTTCATAAGGTCGAACTCATCTAATGCATCCCGAAAGCTCTGGCCGGCCGGTTCGCCGGACATGGCGCTAGGCACGATCCGCAAACGCCTGCCGCCGCTGAATTCGGCTTCTGCAAGATCATATCCACCGGTTCCGCTGAGATACAGATCTGGCAGCGTTCCACTGCGGGCCCGGGCAAGCAGGGCGTCAAGTTCGGCAGAACGTTCGCTATCGAGTTCTTTTCTGGCCTGCGAAGCCACCTCGTTATTCGGCGAAAGGATCTCGATATAAGCAAGGTCTCCGGCTTCCGCAACCTCCGCCAGATCCGCGTTGCTGAGTTCGCGATTGCCGAGCGCCGTTGCCAGCGAACGCACATCCATCTGCAGACGTTCCGCGTGGTCGGCTATCGCTTTCTCGCGAGCGGCCGTTAAGACATTTTCCGGGATCTGGGAGAACCAGCGTTCGATCGCCCGGTTCATAAAGAGGTATGAGAAACCCGCCATCGCGATTATCGGCAGCAAGCTGATGGCAAAAAAGTATCCGAAAAGACGCGTTTTGATCCGCGCCCCAAGCTGCAATGCCCGGCGTTCGCGCAGGAGTTTCAAAACGCTTCGCAGAAAGATAAAACCGAAAATGACGAAGGCGAAGAAGTTCAACGACGAAAGCGCGTAGAGCAGAAGCGTGTCGCTGGTGGTCTCGACCGAGAAATCCTTCCAAAGATTGGACGCCTGCAAAAGAAACAGAACAACGAACGAAACAAGTACAAAAAGCCCCAAAAGCCAGGGCGTCTGTCTTCGCTTCGGTTGCTCTTTTACCACTGACATTGCGTTCAGTTTAGCACACAACACGTGCGTAGAATGCCGCGTTTGTCCTGTCTTACGGCTTCGGCTAAACTCAAATGCAAACGATGGACGGAAACAAAACTCCCCGCAAACTTTCAGCTATTTTTCTTGACGAAACCAACACGCTTCGCAGCGGCGTACGCTTTGCGATATTCGTTGCGGTATTCGTGATCGTCGGCGCGACGCTCGGTGCGATCGTGGTGGCGGCCATCAGCGGAATGGGCGAGACGAACTCGCTCGGCTTTATGCTGTTGAATGCCGGGGTCGCGTTGGCGGCGGCGTTGATCGCGGGCTGGTTCTGCGGGAAATATCTGGAAGGCCTGTCGTTCGAAGCTCTCGGTGCGTCGTTCGTGGGCCCGTGGGCGAAGAATCTTGCGGTCGGGCTCGGGCTCGGCGCCGTTTCGCTTTCGCTGGCGGTGTTGGTCGCTTATTTGGGCGGGGGCGTGACGTTCAGTTTCAACACGGCGGCGGACGGGCGAGCGATACTTTATTCGATGGCGGCATCGGCGGCGGTTTTGTTCGTCGCGGCTGCGTTTGAGGAAGTGTTGTTTCGCGGCTACATGATGCAGACGTTCTTTCGGTCGAATCTCGCGTTGTTCGGAGTACTTTTAACGTCTGTGCTTTTCGCGAGCGTTCACAATGCGAACCCGAACGCGACCGTTTTCTCGTGGGCGAACACCTTCATCGCGGGCATCTGGTTCGCGGTCGCATATATCAAGACCCGCGAGCTTTGGTTCGTAACCGGGCTGCATTTTATGTGGAATTGGATGCAGGGAGCGTTTTACGGCATCGAGATCAGCGGTCTTCGAGAACTCATCCCTTCGCCGTTAATGCTGGAAACCGACAGCGGCCCCGCTTGGCTGACCGGCGGCGACTACGGCCTCGAAGGGGGCATCGCCTGCACCGTTACGCTGATAATATCGGCGGCGGCGATATGGCTTTTACCGCTTAAACGCTCGGCCGTAACGCTGTCCGACGCTACAATACCTGCACTTTAAACGAAATATCCACCGCCTTTGCTGAATGAGTTAAACGGCCTACTGATATTAGGTCGACGCCGGCTTCGGCGTAGGAGCGGACGCGGTCGAGGTCCATGCCGCCGGAGGCCTCGATCAACACGCCGGGGTTAAGGTTGCGGGACATTTCAACGAGTTTGGCGGTCTCTTCGGGAGTTTGGTTGTCGAGCATAACGATGTCCGCGCCGGCTTCGATCGCCTCGCGGAGCTGTGCCCAATTCGTGATCTCGACCTCGATCTTGTGCAGATGCCCGATCTTCTTTTTGGCTAACAGAACTGCTTCAGTGATGCCGCCGGCGAGGGTGATGTGGTTGTCTTTTATCAAAACGCCGTCGTCCAGGCCCATGCGATGATTGCGTCCGCCGCCGATGGTTACCGCGTATTTCTCAAGCTGCCGCAACCCCGGCGTGGTCTTTCGCGTATCAACTATTACGGCGTTCGTGCCCTCGACAGCTCTTACATATTGCCGCGTCAGTGTCGCCACGCCTGACATTCGCTGCAGAATATTCAGCGCAACGCGCTCGCCGGTCAGCAGCACATCGGCGTAGCCCTTCAGCGTCGCAAAGACGGTTCCTTCTTCGACCTCGTCGCCTTCGTTATAGGCAGTCTCGATCTCCGAGATCTCCGCGTCGAGGTGAACGAACACCGCCTCGGCGACCTCGATCCCGCACACGACGAGATACTCTTTCGCCAAAAACCGCCCCATCCCGCGGACTTCCAATTGCACGGTCGCCTGCGTCGTAATATCGCCCCGCCCGATGTCCTCGGCCAAAAATTCACCGATCGACGCGAGCACCTCGCCATTGTCCAGCCAATTCATAATCTTTTTCTGTAAATGATCTGCAAAAGTATGCCCTAAATCATAACAGAGAATCGTTTACAGGAATAAGGATTGTTACATTTTGACATTGCTGCCGCGCAGGAGTACTGTCGGCGTGTCCCAAAAGTCTAAAGATCAAATATTCGAAGGAGTAAACTCAAGTGAAAAATAAATTCCAGTTAGTGTTTTCGGTGGCGGCGCTTGTTGTCGTCGGCATTGCCTGCAACATGAGCACGGCGAACATGAGCAGTTTCAAAGTTGGCAAAGACGAAGGCGTAAAGCAGGAATCGGCGAGCTTCAAGACCGGTGAAACGATTCACGGCATTGCCACCATCTCAAACGCTCCGGGCAGAACGACGGTCAAGTTCCACCTCTCAGCGGACGAAGTCGACGGTATGACCAAAGGCCAGAAAGTGCCAGCTACGGATGTTGAAGTTGTCGTGCCGGACGGCGGCGGAACGGCCACCTATGAGGCGACGATCCCACCCGGAGCACCCGGCGGGAAATACATCCTGAACGCCGAAATGCACGACGAGTCCGGCGAAAGGAAAGACGGCAAAACCGCAGCCATAACCATCGCAGGCTCGTAGTCTATCAACATCTGAATTTCAGTTCGTATACTAAAAGGCGTTGCAGCTTCCCATTGCAACGCTATTTTTCTCTCTTCTAACGCGTCGAACGATCAGGGAATCGGGGCCTCGATCTTTATTTCAACCGGATATTCGTAGGTAGTATCGGTTTCCGACCGTGTGCGCGCAGAGTCCTGTGAATATCGCGTTTCGTTTCTGAGGCGTTTTCCATCCGGGCCGATCCATAATCTTACCATTTGCGTGAAGATTCGTTTCTCTCCACGAGGTAGTGTGAAGGTGGTGATCGTGGAATGTTCATAGACCTTCGCTACCACATCGACTATTGACCGTTCGCCCAAAAACCGGTAGGAGTGATCTTCTTCCGTTTCAACTTTGACATTGCCCATAACTGTTAGGGTCTCCTCGTCCGTAGGGTTCTTTTCCCAACCTTTTGTTCCTACCTTTACATAAACACCCTTTCCTATAGTGATACGTTCCGACTCTACGACCCGGCCGTTTTCTTTTACGAAGCTGATCTGCCGCATAGTTGTTGCATCGACTCTCTCGACGACGATGTTCCTCTCGATCGTTGGCTCACTAGGCGATTCGGGGCGAAATTCCAATGATTTCGAGATCGACCTATATGGTCGTGAGAAAGATGCAGCAACGGATTCCGATTTCACCCTCTCATATTCATTTTGCGAAATTGTTTTCTCTTGGGCAATGATCGCGCTAGAGAAGAGAATGATATTGACAATAGAAAGAAGAATTGGTCTTCGCAATAGATGGATCATATATCAAGGCCTCCCGGTTTGTTGCAAATTCGCCATAGCCCATCAAGGAATCGGCGCCTCGATCCTTAAGTCAGTCAGGCCGTACTCAAAGTTTGTTGTCGAACGGCGCAATATTTCATCTGATCCGACGACGCCCGTAACCGATTCTTCAAGCACGATCTTGCCTTCTTTATCAATCGTGGTTCGGTGCTCAATAAACAAAACTGGCATTTGCTTAGAAACGCCTGATCGAGGAACTGCATAGGTGATCTTACTGCGAAACTGGGTTACCGATTCGGTTTCAAAGTGCACGACTGACCTGTGCCATTCACTATTCAGAACGTTGTTGCCGGAAAAACTTGTTATTCGGTCACAATTCGTCTCTTCCCATTTACCGTCACCTTCTTTACAGTAGGAAACGTCTCCGATCTTAATAATTTGCCTAACTTCACGCTTCCCGCGAAATTCTGACTCATTAATATAGCGCGATCGATCAGGAGGTAAATTCTCTGTTATGTGTTTCTCATATCCCCTCGTTTTGCCATCGGCGAAGGATTCTTCCGTGGTCGTACTTTTGCGCGGAAGTTTGTCCGAGTTCCTATGCCCGTTCGAAAGAGCCGATCGATATTCCTGGTGAGTAATGTTCACCTCTTGCCCGAAACCGATACCAACAGCCAAAAGCAGAAATGGCGTCAGGAAAATTATTTTCATATTAATCGGAGTGCCTCCAGAATTATTGTCGCACCCGCCAAGTCATCAAGGAATCGGCGCCTCGATCTTTATTTCGTCAGATGAATAGTCGTATTCATGGGTCTTGCGGGACCAACGAGACGATCCAGATGACCGCTGAATTGATTCCCACTTTAAAAGCAAACCGTTCGTTGCAACCCAATACTTGGAAACTGTCGTTGTTTCTAATTCAAAATGCGCAGTTTTGAATTGCCTTTTCTCGGTTTCCTGAAACAACTCAGTTTTGCGCCCTCCAAATTGATGATAACCGAGCGATTTGAAGTCTCGTTTTGAACTTCTCTCGGGGGTATCGCCGCCCACGCCCGTCCCGGCTCCTTCCCCTGATTGTGAGCGCTCCCTAATCGTCGATGTACAATCGTATAGTCCGGAGAAGCCTAATTCTTTAAACTTCCATTCACCGCCGTTGTCGCGTGAATAGCTTGCCCTTCCAATTCGAATTTCTTCGTACTTATTATCTGGGCCGCTATTTTTCGTACCAGCAATTGTCCAAACTCGGTCGGGAGGCGAGTATCGCTTAACGCTGATATAAGTATGGTGTGCCGCGCCATCTTTCGTGTAGAAATCCTCATCGGAATCCGTACTTATGTGAGGAATCGCCTTTCTTTGCTCACAGGCACCGTTCCATATCTTGTTGTTAAATTCGTCCTCAGTAATGATTTTCTCTTGAGCCGCCGAACAACCCACACAAATCGCGAGTACATATATGCTAAGAAGTGCAAAACTTTGAAAACTCATTATTCGAGTGCCTCCAGATTTGTTTTCAGGGTTGCGGTCTGTTGTTCTATTTCGGCTTTCCGCGACCGCAGGGCTTCGACCTTTTCGGGCGGAGCTTTTTGGACGAAGTCGGCGTTTGAGAGTTGGCCGTTCAGGCGTTCGTGCTCGGTCTCGAGCTTGGTGATCTGAGTGGTGAGTCGTTCGCGTTCTTTGTCGAAGTCGATCAACCCCTCGAGCGGTACCGCGACCTCGGCGTTGGGGACGACGGTCTTCGCCGATGCCTTAGGAACATCAAGCGTCTCGCTCAAAATTATTTTATCAGCCCGCGCAAACTTTAAAATCTGCGCTTCATTCGCCGCGAACACAGCACGGATCTCGGCACCGCCCGCGATGTGCACCGTGAACCGAACGGCCGGCGAAATATTCATCTCGCTGCGAATATTTCGCACCTTTGAGATGACCCCGGTCACGCTGCCCATCTCGGCCTCGGCCGCTTCGTCGATGAGAGCCGCATCGCCGAGCGGAAAATCCGCCAGCATGATCGTCGAGTCGGCATCTTTGTACGCGGCATTATGAAACCCGCTGCCCGTGCCCGGAAGTTTTTGCCAAAGCTCCTCGGTCAAATACGGCATGAAAGGATGAAGCAGGCGGAGAGCTTGTTCGAGGATCGACAAGATAAAAGAACTCGCCGCGGCGTCGCCCGCGTTGATCTCGTCCTTTTTCAGCTCGATATACCAATCGCAAAAATCGTCCCAGAAAAAATGATAAAGAATTTGCACGGCTTCGTGAAATTGATATGTCTCGATAGCTTTATTCAAACTGAAAGCCGTTTTATTCAACCGCGAAATTATCCATCGGTCGGCA
>JBGTKY010000039.1:0-45057 GCA_041744395.1 Pyrinomonadaceae bacterium
ACTGCTTCACCTCAGTTTTCCGGTGATTGTATCGACAGGGTCACACCCGTTCCCATCCCGAACACGGAAGTTAAGCCTGTTTGAGCCGATGATACTGCAGCTTTCAGTTGTGGGAAAGTAGGTAGTCGCCGGATCTAATTAAGAAAGACCCGTTCAGAAATGAGCGGGTCTTTTCTGTTCAAGCAAAAGTTTTTGCGTCTCAAAGCCTCCTACATCGTATAATTGAGCGTTGGCATCTGTTTTAAGAACGATGAACGTCGAACGAGCATTCAAATCCCTTTCATATCTAGCCGTTTTTTGCGGCTTTTTATCTCTTTGGATTACTGGGACGTTTAGCTTTCTCGGGGCGGGGCTTTTTGTGATCGTGATGGCAATGGCTTGGTGGCTCGAGGGCAGTCGGTGGCAGATCTCAGAAAGGCTCGGCACCGCCTTTATCGTCTTGGCGATGCCGGCGTTCTTTATTCTTTGGCGTATAGATTTCTTTGATTTCCGAACCGCTGAGGCCGCGATTCCGGGCGTACTGGCGCGATTGATCCTTACGATGACGGTGGTCAAGCTCCTGCAGCGAAAGTCCGACCGAGACTGGATCTTTCTTTACGTCATGGCGTTTTTTGAGGTTCTGTTGGCTGCTGGAATGAGCATTAGCGGTCTCTATCTCTTTACGTTTCTTTCCTATATCTTGGTGATGGTTTGCACGATCATCCTGTTTGAAATGCGGAAGACACAGGATGCCATCAACGAGTCTAGGCGAGTCGAACTCGGACGTCCTGCCGAGAGCTTTGAGCGAGCTGCTCTGCCTCTTCGCCGCTTACCGGTTATCGCGGTCAGCATGCTCGTTGCGATCGTTGCCATCGCTTCGCCGCTTTTCTTTTCGCTTCCACGGGTCGGCGGTGCGGGCATTGGCGGCAGTCAAAGCGGCGTCGCCACGGCGTCCGGCTTTTCTGATACAGTCAGACTCGGCGGCATCGGAACTATCCAGCAAAGCGACGAAGTCGTCATGCGCGTGCGAGTAGAAGACCGCGACTCAGTGACCGGCCCGATCCGTTGGCGTGGAATCGCGCTCGACACCTTCACCAATAAAGCCTGGAGCCGCTCACGTGCCGCTTTTCGCGAGGTCCGCGAACGCGGCGACTCGGATCTGATCCAGGTAGATTATTTGACCGCCCGCGAAGGCCTGACCATCCAGACCGTGTACCTTGAGCCGCTTGATTCGCCGATCCTGTTCGTCCTGCCTCGAGCCGTCGGCGTGCAGGGAAATTTCCCGTTGCTTTTTAAGGACTCTCACGGAGCCATTTCCTTTCAGCGCGCGAACGAACGGATATCTTACAGGGTTGTTTCGGATACCGAGCTTCCTTCGTCGGAAGTTTTACGTCGCGACCGATCAAACTATTCCACGAAGGAGGCGAATTATTTTCAGCTGCCTACTGGCCTCGACCCCAGGATCGCCGAGCTTGCCGCCGGGATTACCGCTGATTCAGATAATCGTTACGACGCTGCCTTAGCCGTCGAAAGTTATCTCCAGACGCAGTTTGGTTACACGCTTGAGATGAAGGCCGCCGGCGAACAGCCTCTGGCAGATTTCTTGTTTAATGTTCGCGAAGGCCATTGCGAATATTTTGCCACCGCAATGGCGGTCATGCTCCGGACGCAAGGCATCGCGACCCGTGTTGTAAACGGATTTCAGCGAGGTGAGTATAACGAGACGGCCGATGTCTACGTTGTGCGGCAGCGTGAGGCACATTCCTGGGTCGAGGTGCTGATGCCCGGCGAGAACGTCTGGGTGCCGTTCGACCCGACGCCCGCCGCGGGCCAGAATCCGGGAGCGGGCACCGCCGGTATCTACAAGACAGTGAACCGCTATCTCGAAGCCTTGGAGATGATCTGGATCCAGTATTTTGTTGCCTATGATTCGCAGGAGCAGCGTTCTTTATTCACATCGCTACGCCGCGGAGCCAGCGAATACAATGACAAGGCGTCGTCGTGGTTAATGGCAGTGCAGACGGCGATAGTCGATTGGTGGCAAGAGGTTCGTGGTGATGAGGGGTACCAGGCAAGCATTGTTGCGATCGCGTACGCCGCAGCGGCATTGTTCCTATCCGGCATTATTCTTTTTCTGACTGTATGGTTAGGCCGAAAGATAGTAAAATTAAAGGTTTGGAGTAGGGCATGGGGCCGCCTCTTTGGGCGTAAGCGCGGTTCGGCCGTAGAGTTTTATGAGAGGCTCCAGCAATTGCTCGCCGACCGCGGCTTTATACGCGAGCCATTTCAGACGCCGCTCGAGTTCGCGCATGCCATCGATTTGCCGGAGGCAATAAGGATCACGGAACTATATAACGGCGTCCGATATGGTAGAAGAGGCCTCTCGCCGGAGGCAGAGATTGAGATCGAGAACTGGCTGACATCGATCGAAAAAGGTCAATAGGATATCTTGCCGATGAATGAAAAGGCTAAGAACCTGCGATTAAAGAACTGGGCAATTGGTTCGGTCATAATAGCTTTGTTTCTCGGCTACGCTTGCGTGATTTTGACCAATTTCACGAGATCTCCTTATGCAAACGAGACGAATAGGAATGTAATGCTCGGCCTTTGGGATAAAACTGGAGTTGGTGATTCTCATTTAGAAGTTTTGCAGAATTATTGGTCATTACCTGAAAGCGAACTTTCGCTATCTACTGAAAATGCCGACTGCTGGTTTGTTCGGATGCCGGGCGAGATATTCGCCTCAGATTGGGTCTTGAATCTAGCCTTCACTGACGGGCGAGTTACATCAGTAATGATGCGGAGTACTGATGGCCCTAAACCGCATGGAGCTCCGGAAGATAGTGGAAGTGGAAGAGGATGCGGTTATTGATTGGGAGACGCGGAATCTGAGGCAATGCGAATGGATGAGGCGTACGTTTCGAAGGATAAACTGTCGGGAAAGCTAATAAGGTTAACCGACCAGGCTAGAGAGTTTTATGAAGAAAGTTGGATTTGTCAGTCTCGGGTGTCCTAAGAATCTCGTTGATAGCGAGGTGATGATGGGCACGCTGGCCGAGGCGGGCTGGGAAATTACAAATAACGCCGAAGATGCCGATACGGTGGTCGTGAATACGTGCGGGTTTATTGAATCCGCGAAGCAGGAATCGATCGAGGCGATACTTGAGGCGACAAGCTTGAAGTCTGCGGGAAAGGCGAAGCGCGTCGTTGTGGCAGGCTGCATGGTCGAACGCTATCGCGACGACCTGATGAAGGAACTGCCGGAGGTTGACGCCTTCATCGGCACGTCGCAGATCGGCGACATTGTGAATGCGACAGACGATCGTTTTGATGCAAAGCAATTGATGCTAAAGCCGATCGGCAATAAAACTGCGACATACCTCTACGATTTTGATACGCCACGATATCGCGCGACAGAATCACATACCGCGTTTATCAAGATCGCCGAAGGCTGCGATCGGCCGTGTGCGTTTTGTTCGATACCGGGAATGCGCGGTTCGTTCCGCTCACGCCGGTTCGGCTCGATAATCGAAGAGGCCAGAAATCTCGCGAAGCAGGGTGTGAAAGAAGTCGTTTTGATCGCGCAGGATTCGTCTCGTTACGGCGAAGACCTCGGCGAGGTCGATGCACTTGCCGCTCTGATCCGCGCGCTTGGCGAGATCGAAGAACTCGAATGGGTGCGAGTAATGTACGCATATCCGACGCATATCTCTGATGCATTTCTCGATGCTATTGCAGAAACGCCGAAGGCCGTCAAGTATCTCGACATGCCGCTGCAGCACGGTTCGCGAAACGTGCTCAAGCTAATGAAACGCGGCGGAACGCGCGAATCGCTGGAGAAGCTGATCGCCCGCGTTCGCGAACGAGTTCCGGGTATCACGATCCGCACAACATTCATCACGGGATTTCCGGGTGAGACTGACGAAGATTTCGCCGAGCTGATGGCGTTCGTCCGCAATTGCCGGTTCGATAACGTTGGCGTTTTCACATACTCTGACGAAGAGGGAACTGCCGCGTTCGATCTGCCGAATAAGGTCGACGCTAAGGTCGCGACACGTCGCCGAAGCCTTTTGATGAAAGAGCAGGCAAAGATCAGCAAGCAGTTAAACAAAGCTAAGATCGGCAACACCTATCCCGTGATCTTCGAAGGCCTTTCGCAAGAATCAGACCTGCTATTCCAGGGCAGGCTTCAGGGACAGGCGCAAGAGATCGACGGCTACATCCTCATCAACGACATGCCTGAGGACCTCGAACCTAAGTTGGGCTCGATCTACAGCGTTCGAATTACCGAGGCTCATGACTACGACCTCGTGGGCGAGATCGTCGCTACCGTTGAGTGACATTGCTTACGAATTCGTCAGATAATCGCTGAAAGCTTTGGTGGTTTCACCGATCCGTTTACGACCAAGTAGATCTCGCTTACCGCGGAACGCCAAATTGCCGATAGATCTCGTTTTCAAGTGTGTTTAGGAATCGGGTGGCGCATTGTTCGATAGTGTCCGCCGTTGCGAGGCTCGGACAGTTCGAATATGAACTCTACGTTCCACCACCAGCCGCGATAACTTCTTCTACGAACGCAACGCAATTATTTGGGATCGCTCCCCAGGTCCATGTGTTTGCCGTTAGATCTTCCAGATAGGTAGCCGCATTGGCGGGCATCGGATGACTGAGAATTCTTCGGCGTATCTCGCTTTTACCGTTCTCTTTCAAATAACGAGGGTATCCTGCGGCCGTCATGCATTTAGGTGAACCGCGGAGCTCTGCAACGTGAAAATACATCGGCGAGCCACTAAGACAAGTTCCGATCAAAAGATGTCCGCAGACGTTCGGCCCTGCTCCGCTTACAGCTACTACTGCCACGCGCGAGCAGTCCATTTCCACAGTCCCGCATGCGTTTAAGAATTCGCCATCGTATGCCATATTGATCTCAGTGTGAAAAGAAGGTGTCCAAGTTTGATGACGTGGGATGACAGATGCTTTTGCGGAAGACCATGTATGCAGAACCGTCGTTTCAGTTCGATTTCTTAACCTGAAAACCAATGATCAATTCGTTGCACTGAATCATTGAAATTTCCCGACGACAGTTTTACAATTACGTGTCTGTCACATCAATTTGCGAGGTAAAATTCCATGCGATCAAACCTAGTTAGCTCCGTTCTAATAATTCTAGCTGTTTCCACATGGGCATCGGGACAGAAATTCGTTGATAAGCCCTACGAAACGTGGAGCCGCGCCCAGGCGATGGAGATCCTGACAGATTCGGGATGGGCTCGGACCTATCAGAACCTGACCGCGGCTGCCGCCGTCGATGCCCGCGAGGCTGCCCGAAGCCAGGCCGACAACCGTTTGTCGGGCCAGGAACGCGGTCGTTCCGATCGGAGCGGCGGCACCCCGCCGGTATACGCGCGGCTGCGGTCGGCTATGCCGGTTCGGCAAGCGTTAGTGCGGCTCAATCAGATCGCGTCAAATTACGACAAGATGAGCGAAACGGATAAGAAAAAATTCGATGCAATGGCGAACGGCATGCTTGGCTGTGCCATATGTCAGTCGCACTATGTTGTCACGATGATGATGGCCCCAAATTCGACCGGGCAGTTCATCGAAGAAGGCCTGTTTCAGGGAATGACGCTGGAGCAGATGAAAGACAATATCTGGTTGGAAACCGACGACGGGCAGCGCAGATCGTTGGTGGAATTCACGGCACCGACAAAGCGCGGCGATGAAGCGATCTTCTTTTTCGCGCGTCAAGATGAAAAAGGAAATCTTCTGGTCACCGACAAGACGAAAGAGCTGAATGTTGTTTTCAACAACACGTTTTTCAATTCCTCCAATCGCTTTGCTTCCGCCCTTCCGAAACGCTTCGATTTCAAAGTCTCGAAGCTAAAGTTCGGGAACGAATTGATGTTCTAAACGCACGTCGCCGCGATCCGGTTGATCTATAACGTGCTCAATAACCAAAGCTGACACATAAGATCTGGTTGGAGGAACCATTCGATTACTTAGCCGCCAGACGTTACGAGCAACGACTTTAAGCCAAATTCTTTAAGCTGGTAAATTACATATTGTTCACTATCGTAAACATGCTCGACGGTGAGAACGAAATGTCGGCCGTCTAACTTTAAAATATTGAACCGTTCGATCGAGCCGCCACCTTTCTTATCGCAATCAGTTAGCCAGAAACTCTCGTTGATCAAGTTAATACTGCCGTCTTTTTCTTTCACTAACCAGCCGCTGAGTTCGGAAACGTTGTTACACTGCGCGTCTGCGAGACCTTCCGGTCTGGAGTATTTTTTCTCTACCTTAAAGTAATACAGATTCCGCCCGTTAATACTTGAGCTGGTTCTTTTAAGCGATGTTAACTGTAATGCGACCTTTGACCGATCTAACTCAGAAAGAGGAACGCCGTTCTTTTCGTAGTTTTCTTTAGTCCCGGATACAGCAAGTTGACGCACTATCTCAACATATTCAAGCCCGGTAAATGCTGGTTCAATAAAGGCAGCCACATCGGTTGCCTCTTTGCTTGTCATTTCTATATCTTTACTTCCGTCAAACTTAAGGTCGGCAGTTAGTGCCAGCCCGATGTTCTTATGATGAGCTCCCCTTTCATCCGCAACTGCATGAGGGAGATCACTAAGCAGTGCCCAATTTTTCTCACCATGATTTTCGACCTGCACGACTTTGCGCGCTAACAAAAGCCTGCGGTTGTCGGCGGATGGCCAGAAGTACCATGAAGATGTGGAATTGTAACAAGTCTGGAACCAGGGTTCCGGGTGCCGGGCCAGTGATCTCGGAGTGAGACTGTGGTCTACGTCAAGCTCAGTTGTTTCCGGCCACGGATTCCACCAGATGTTATTGCGATACTCGGCAAAAGGTACGATCGATCCGTCCGTCCGAACAACACCAACTTGGATTCGTTGTGATGCTGGTCCGGGCGATGAAAGCTGAGGGCTTGAGGCGAAACTAAAAAAGGAAAAAAGAAATGGGAATAGCAAGAGCGGCAATGGGAGTTTATGCATTGTTTTCCTCACCTGAGTACGATCGCGCAGGACGTTTTAGTCAGCGATAGAAAAGCAGGGGAAATATAGCACGAAACGGGAATTAAAGAACTTATTTCCGAGATGCGAAATGCAGAAGCACAAGAGCGATCAAGGCCGGCAGTGCCTGTGTAAACATTATCGAAGTCTTTGCCGTTAGTCCGCCGAAGATCCCGGCGATAACGATGCAGGCGAGAAAGAAAACCTTAATTTCCGTGCGATCGGAGATCAATCCCCATATAAGGCCCGCCGCTAGGAAACCATTGTACAAGCCCTGATTAGCTGCCAACGTTGCTGACGCAGCGGAAACCTCGGGCGTCATATCGAAGATACGACGCCCGACCGGATGATTCCAAAAGAACATTTCCAGTACGAGAATTGCGAAATGCTCCAGGGCGATAATACCGATGAGGATGTTTGAGACAAGCTTCAAAAGCTTCTCCGTCTAATTGTCTAAAACTTCGCGGACCTTTCTTGCCAGAGCAGCTGGTGTGAACGGCTTTTGCAAAAATGCCAGATCCGCATCCAAGATTCCGCGTCGAAGGACCGAATCCTCAGTATAGCCTGACATCAGCAAAACTTTGCAATCCGGATGCAAGACTTTGATGTTTGCCGCCAGTTCGTGCCCTCTCATCCGCGGCATAACCTCATCCGATATTACGATGTTCGGCTTTTCAGTGAGGCTTTCGATTACCTCGAGAGCATGCCGCCCGTCGTTTGCCTCAAAGACGCGATAGCCGCAATCGACCAATGCTTCTTTTAGCATAGAACGTACGGGCGGCGAATCTTCAACCAGCAATACGATCTCATTTCCTTGCGGGGTGTCCGACTGGTGGATATCTTTGTCAGCGACTTCCTTAAACCCGGCAGATGCCGCCGGAAGGTATATGTTGAAGGTTGTCCCATGCCCAGGCTCGCTGTAGACCGCAATGTGCCCTCCGGATTGTTTGACGATCCCGAAAACGGTTGCAAGTCCGAGACCTGTGCCTTTTCCGACAAGCTTTGTCGTGAAGAAGGGCTCAAAAATGCGGCTCTTTACCTCTTCAGACATTCCAATGCCGGTGTCCGAGACCGACGTTACAACATACCTGCCCGGAACGACCTCAGGGTGCTGCTCGCAGTATTTTTTATCGAGCGTGGTGTTCCGCGTTTCGATCAGCAAGTGCCCGCCGTTCGGCATAGCGTCGCGGGCGTTGACCGCCAGATTGATCAATACTTGCTCGTACTGCCCCGGATCGACCTTTACGTTCGAGATTCCGTCCGGCAATCGTGCGTCCAATTCTATGTGGTCGCCGATGAGCCGGCCGGTCATCTTCCACAAGCTTCCCAATAGCTCATTCAAATTTACGACCGTAGGATTAAGCGGCTGACGGCGGCTAAACGCCAATAGTTGGCGAGTTAACGCTTCCGCTCGTTTGCCAGCATCATTGATACCGGTCAGTGCTGTCTTCGCTTTTTCGTCGCCAAAATCCCGGCGGAGTAACATCTCGCTATACCCATTTATCACGGTCAGCAGATTATTAAAGTCGTGTGCGACGCCGCCCGCAAGTTGGCCGATCGCCTCCATCTTCTGGCTTTGCAGAAGCTGTTCTTCAAGATTTTTGCGGTCAGTAAGATCGGTCATGCCGCCGATCATCCGGATCGGCACGCCCGCTGAATCATGGATCACATAGCCCCGGTCAAGGACAAAAGCGTAACTTCCGTCGCTCTTGCCAAATCTGTATTCGCCGGACCACCAATCGTCACCGTCATCTATCGCTTTGTGGATCTCGGCTATGACCTGCTCTGAGTCATCCAGGTGTATTCTGTTTGTCCACGACTCGATATTCGGTTCTACTTCATCTCGATCGAATCCAAAGAGTTTCTCGAATCCGTCATTCCACCAAAGCGCGTTCGTCGTAAGGTTCCAATCCCATATCGCGTCATTCGTAGCTTTGGCCAAAAGCTGAAAACGCTCTTCGCTTTCGCGCATTAATTCGCGATGTTCTCGAATGGCCGTCACGTCTCTGAAATAAACCGAAAGACCTTCGTCTGACGGATATGCTTTGATTTCGAACCATGATTCTAACGGCGGAAAGTAGGACTCAAACTCGACGGGAACACCTTCCGCAACCGCACGTCGATAATTAGTTTCAGTGTGAGTACCAACAGCGTCCGGATATTCCTCCCAGAGGATTTTACCGATAAGCTCTGCCCGACTCCTAACGATCATCGCTTCGGCCGGGCTATTTACGTATGTGAACCTCCAGTCCTTATCGACCGCATAGAAACCATCAGTGATGCTCTCCAGTGTCGCCGAGAGCCGATTTGCGATCTGCGTCGCGTTCTGCTCGAGTTCCTTGGTCTCGTGAATATCAATAGCCGTTCCGTACCACGTCGTTATCTCGCCCGAACTATCTTTTATCGGCTGCGCCTGAACTCGAAACCAACGGTACATTCCATCAGACCCACGCCTGACGCGGTACTCGACCGAATAATTCGATCCAGCCTCAACGGTCCTGTACCATTCGGACGCAACGATCTCGCGATCTTCAGGCAAGACGGCTCCGAACCATGCGGATGGCACCGAGCTGGATGGAATCCCAAGATATTCATAGAAGGACCGGTTGGCGAAGTTCAGCGAACCTGAGGGCGACGCGGTCCAGACCACGATAGGCATCGATTCGGCCAATTGTCTAAATCGCCGTTGACTTTCTGCAAGTGATTGTTCAGCTTTTTTCTGATCTGTGATGTCCTGAAAAGCACCCTGCAGCCCGACGATCGTCCCGCTCTCGTCGCGAACGGCCGAACCCATTGTTCGAACCCAGATCGATCGACCCAGTGCCGTCGTTTTTTGCACTTCTACGTCATACGGCGTGCCATTTGTTTTGCATTCCTCTACCAGTTCGGCGATTTTGTCGCGACACTCAGGAGCGTGAAACTCGATCGCTTCTGCAAGCTTCGGTTTGTAACCGGGCGGCACGTCGTGGATGATGCACGCCTCGTCAGACCAGGTGATCTCCATTTCCGGAAGCTTTCGCGTCCATCCGCCAAGCTTTGCGGCTCGGCCCGCGATCTGAAGCAGCGATTGACTTGTCGACAGCTGTTCGTTGGCTTGCTTTAGCTCGTGGCTTCGCTTTAGGATGTCGGATTCTGCGGCCTTGCGGGGGGTGATATCGAGTACGGTTCCGGTAAGCTTTACCGGATCACCGGCACCATTTTTAACGATTTCTCCGAGTTCGTGAACCCATCTTATCTCGCCGCCCGGCAGCACGATGCGGTGTTCGATATCGAGCTTTGCGGTGCCGTCCAGAGTTCTCTCCTGAGCGTTCAGCATCTCCGCCCGATCGTCAGGATGAACGGTGTTGATAAAGGCCTCAAAGCTAGTTGCGAACTCATTCGGCCGGAGCCCGAAGATCCGATACGTTTCATCGGACCAGGAAAGCCGATTTGTCTTGAGGTCCAAATTCCAGCTTCCCAGATGAGCGATCTCTTGTGCCTTTGCGAGGCTGGCTTCACTCAAACGGCGAGCTTCCCGGGCGAGTGCAAGCGAAACAAGATTCGCAACGGACAGTGCAAAGCTCTGCTCATCGCTGGCCCAGATGCGCCCTTGGCCTACATTCTCCAGGCAGATCACACCGGCAACATTTCCTTCGACGACGACCGGAGCATCAAGCATCGAAAATATGCCGAGAGGTTTTAGATACGATTCTGCGAAATCTTTGGTAACCTCGTCCGTCAAGGCTTCGTTGGCGACGATAAGCTTGTTTTCATTGACGGCGTTGAAGTACGCCGGAAAATCAGTTTCGCAAAGTTCGAGCCCGGATTCATGCTTACCGCCGGTCGCCAAGTAGAGATCGTCAGCAATGATCTTTGTCCGGTCTTGAGTAAGGCTCCAGATACTTACGCGTTCTACGTTCAGGGTTTGCGAGACACATTCAGTTATGAGACGCAAAGTTTCGTTGATGCTCTTATTGGCGAGGATTCCCGAACCTGAAAGTTTCGTGAGTTCATCGAGCTGCCGTTTGAACCGCTCGTTCGTTTCCTTTAGTTTTTCTTTAGCAGTGCGGCTGTCGATAGTGGCCCGCATGTTCTCGGCCATCGAATCGAGCATTTGCTTTTCTTCGGGTACGAAAACCGCTTCTTTATCCGAAGAGTCGACGAGATAAACGATTTCGAGAAAACCTGATGACCCGTCAGCCAATGTGAAGTCAGACCTTAAGGAATTCTCAGAGCTCTGGTAATTACTGGTCACCGCTTCTACTTTGTTAACGCAGACACGGCCCGCGGCTATTTCCGGGTGTTGAACGGTGCTCGGTAAAACCGCCGCTATTTGATCTAATAATGGATCGATCTCTGATGAATCGTTGCGAAGAAGATCTGATACTTTGTGAAGCCCTCTGATCTCTTTTATACGTTCAGCGAGGTCGTGATTCAGATCTTTTTGGGCAAGTTCCGCCAGTTTCCGTTCTGTGATATCTACGTGTGTGACGACCGCCCCGGCGTTGGCCTTGCCGCCCAGAGAATTGACCATAATCCTGAACCATTGCTTCTCGGTCGGCGAATGACAAGGGTATTCGAGTTCGAACGATGGGATCGAGCCGTCTAGTACCGACCTGATGCCCGCCGCGACCATGGCGGATTCTTTCGAGCAATCACCTACGGCGTGCTCGCATACATTGATATAGTTCGATCCGACACCATAGCCGCCGCCGATCATTCCGTTCAATTCTGCATAACGGCGCCACGGGGCATTGACCATTGTGATCGTGCCTTCGGGATCAAGTATGGCAATATGTCCAGGAACCGAATCTAGAGCTGCGGAAGAAATGGAATCGATATTTGTGGAGTCAGGCATTCCGATCGTGGAAGTGATAAGCAGCCTTTCATAAGCATCTTTGCTTTAAGGGCGGTCAGTGGAAGTGATAATGCCCGGATGTGGGAAATGTGGTCGAGTTAGCTTACTGTAGACGTTGCGGCCGAGGGGCTGCTAAAAACGCTACTCTCAACACCTTCAATACTATACGAGCGAGCCGATTTCGTCAAAGTTCAAAGGAATGCACGGCAATGCGGGCAAGCCGGGTAATAGGCAATTTCTGAAACAAATAATTCGATGGTAGAGTATTAACAAGCATGTCTTTCCGCCCCCGGGCCAAGATCTAAAACCTGTATAACTTTAACTTAGCTCGCCGCCGATCATGTGATGGCGTTGCGTCCAAATCAAAAATGAAAAAATTTATCGTATTTCGATCGTTCCTGACTATTCTCATGCTCACCGCCTTGGTCTCACCCGGCGTGGTGTTCGCACAGACCGCCGAAGAGATCCATGAACGCATCGTCGAAGAGGGAACAAAGAATTCGCAAGTCGTCAAAACCGTTCAGATACTGACGGACGTTTACGGCCCGCGGCTCACCGGTTCGCCAAATATGAAGGCTGCCAACGAATGGACCGCCAAGCAGATGACCGAATGGGGAATGGTCAACGCGACGCTCGACCCGTGGGATTTTGGGCATCCGGGATGGACCAACGAGCGTGCCTCCGGATTCATCACTGCTCCGGTCAGAGATTCGCTGGTGTTCGAAGTACTTGCGTGGTCACCGAGCACAAATGGCGTCGCTAAGAGTCAGGCATTCAACTTCGTTTTGCCGAACAGGCCGACCCAGGCGGAGCTCGACGCATACTTCAACAGCATTCGAAACGATATCAAAGGCAAGATCGTGATATACGGCGAGCCGAATTCGGTTCCGGTGAACATCGACCCGCCGGCAAAACGCATCCCGAGCGATGTCGTTAAATCCCGTGTTGACCCGTATCGCACCACACCAGCAGGGCAAGGCCCGCAGTTTACGCCTCCGCCGCCCAAGGAAGGAGCGCTTCCGTTTGGCGAAGTGACTGAGCAGGTCAACAAGTTTTTTATGGATAACGGCGTTCTGGTTCGCGTAAACGACGCTGGCCGCGAACACGGCCAGATCCGAGCGTTTTCGTTCAGCCGCGGTGATTATGACGTCGCAAAAACGGTCCCGACCGTCGTTTTGCGTAACGAGGATTTTGGGCGGATCGCTCGTCTGTTGAAGATGGGACGCCAGGTCGAGCTTGAATTCGACATCCGCAACACCACGTATCCCGAAGGCCGAACCCAGTACAATACGACGGCCGAGATCGTCGGTACGGACAAAAAGGACGAGGTCATCATGCTCGGCGGCCATCTTGATTCGTGGCATTCGGCGACCGGTGCGACCGACAATGCGACCGGCTGTGCTGTGATGATGGAAGCAGCCCGGATCTTGAAGGCGATCGGTGTTCAACCGCGTCGCACCATTCGCGTCGCGCTCTGGAGCGGCGAGGAACAAGGCTTGCTCGGCTCACAGGCGTACGTCAAGAAGCACTTTGGCTCGGCGGAGAATCCGACGCCTGCGTGGTCGAAATTCGGTGGTTACTTCAACCACGACACGGGCACAGGGCGTATCCGGGCAATGACCGTTTTCGGCCCGCCGGAAACAGCGAGCATTCTGCGCGGCATCGTCGGGCGATACTCGTTCATGGGCCTCGAGGGCGTCGCCGCGACGGCCAGCCGCAACATTGGCGGTTCTGACCATACGTCGTTCAACAACGCCGGATTGCCGGGCATCGGAACGACCCTCGATCCGATCGAGTACGGTTCGCACACTTGGCACACCAACCTCGACACCTTCGAGCGGATCATTCCCGAAGATCTGCGGCAGAGCGCGATCGTGATCGCCGCGGCCGTTTATGAACTCTCGATGCGCGACGAACTCCTCCCCCGTTTCGCCGCCGACAAAATGCCACGAGCTCCGGGTATGCGCTAGTAACGATCAGGCATTCCAAACAGAAAAGGCGTGGCTCCAATTTCGGGCCACGCCTTTTTATATCCGTTTTATAGCGACAAAAACAGGACACGGCTTGGGCAGATGTCGGCGAGTGGACACACTTCGCAAAGAGGCTTGCGAGCTTTGCAGATCTGGCGGCCGTGGAAGATCATCCAGTGCGGAAACATTATCCAGTGCTTCTTGGGGACGATCTGTTCGAGATCGCGCTCGATCCTTTCGGGCGTCGTCTGTTCGGTCAGCCCGAGCCGCTGCGACAGCCGCGAGACGTGTGTATCAACGACCACACCCGACGCGATGCCAAACGCATTGCCGAGCACGACATTTGCCGTCTTACGCGCGACGCCGCCGAGCGTAAGTATCTCTTCCATTGACCGCGGGATCTCGCCGCCGTAAACCTCGACCAATCGCTGGCTTGCGACTTTGATATTCTTCGCCTTGTTGCGGAAAAAACCAGTCGAGTGAATATCTTTTTCCAGTTCTTCCTGAGCGGCGTCGATAAAATCCTGCGGCCCGCGATACTTCCGAAAGAGCGTCGCAGTTACGATGTTCACACGTTCGTCGGTACACTGGGCCGAAAGTATCGTCGCGATCAGCAGCTCGAACGCATTCGAATGCACGAGGCCACAATGGGCATCCGGATACGCGTTCTTCAGACGCTTGATAACATCCGCCGCCTGAGCTTTTTTGTCGCCTTTCATCGCGTTTAGGTTAAAAGAGACACCAGTCAGAATGCAAATCTCAAATTGATTGGGTAAAATCAAACAGAAATAAATTTTGCCGCATAGGATGCCGACCGGTTCTTGTCTAGGGCATTGATCCTGTCTGGCTATGTGGCAAATGTCTTCGAATGAACGTACCTTTACTTGACCTAAAAGAACAGAACGATGCGCTCAGGCCGGAGATCGAGGCGGCGTTGGGGCGTGTGCTTGATACCAACGGCTTTATTCTCGGTGGGGAAGTCGCCGAACTTGAGTGCGAACTCGCGGGGTATTGCGGGACGAAGTACGCCATCGGCTGTGCGTCAGGTAGCGATGCTCTGCTGCTGGCGATGATGGCGTTCGACATAGGGCCCGGTGACGAGGTCATCACGACGCCTTACAGCTTTTTCGCAACCGTCAGCGCGATAACGCGTCTCGGGGCAACGCCGGTGTTTGTTGACATTGACCCGCTAACATACAACATCAATGTCGCTCAGGTCGAAGCAAAGATCACCGAACGCACGAAGGCCATCCAACCCGTTCATCTCTACGGCCAATGTGCTGACATGGTTGCGCTTAACGCCGTTGCCGACGCTCACGGCATTCCCGTCGTCGAGGACGCCGCACAGGCGATCGGAGCCGAAGAAAATGGCAGACTCGCGGGAGCGATGTCCGCTATCGGCTGCTTCTCGTTCTATCCTTCGAAGAATTTAGGTGGAATGGGCGACGGCGGTTTCATGACGACAGACGACGACGAGCTTGCCGAAAAACTAAAAGCCCTGCGTGTGCACGGTTCAAAGGAACGATATCATCACAAGTGGGTCGGCCTGAATTCGCGTTTAGACGGCTTTCAGGGAGCGGTGTTACGGGTAAAGCTTCCCCACCTCGATTCGTGGTCGGAACGCCGAAAGGCGAACGCCGACCGCTATCGCGAACTCTTTGAACATGCCGGATTGGCCGCGCAGGTCGGACTTCCGTTCGAACGCGAAAACTGCCGCCACATTTATAACCAATTCGTGATCCGCGTGTTGCAAAAGCGTGACGAACTCCGTACCCATTTAGCCGGAAAGGGAGTCGGAACCGATGTCTATTATTCGGTCCCGCTCCATCTGCAGGAATGTTTTGCTTTTCTTGGCGGGACGCATGGCGACATGCCCGAGTCGGAACGTGCCGGCCGCGAGACGTTCGCCCTTCCGATCTTTCCGGAGCTGAAGCCCGAACAGCAGGAGTACGTCGTTGAGTCGATCAGCGACTTTTTCAGGACAGCATAAAGATGCCCGAGCCGATCAAAACCATCGAACTAGATAAGAAGACTGCCGCTATCATTCTCGCTGCGTCCGTCATCGGAGCTCTCATTTTTCTCTGGTTTGCTGTCCGCTGGCAGCTTGGCAATATGCTCGCCGAGTTGACGCGTCCGACGCAGCCCGACGCCGCTCAGGTAGCCGATCTCGCCGTAGGTCTCGCTCCCGGCGATCCTCTTTCTCGGTGGCTCAGGGCGGCGATTGAAAAAGAAGAATTTTCAGAAGAGGCCATCGAGAGCGCGGTTCTTCTGTTTGAGAACGTGATACGCGCTTCGCCGGATGATTACCGCTGGTGGATCGAGCTCGGCCGTGCCTACGAACAGGCCGAGAAGCCGGAAGCGGCCGAACAGGCCTTGCAGCGTGCGATCGAACTGGCTCCGACCTACACGTTTCCCAAATGGCAGCTCGGCAATTTCTATCTTCGACAGGGAAGAACCGAAGAAGCCTTCGCCGAGTTGATGAAAACGACCGAAAAAAGCAGCGTGTATCGCGATCAGGTCTTCTCGCTTGCCTGGGATTATTTCGATCAGGACGGGTCGCAGGTCGAGCGTTTCGCCAGCGACACTCCGGGCATGCGCGTAAGCCTCGCGATGTTCTTTGCCGTCCGTGGGGCTTCGGTAGATGCGTTGCGAAACTGGAACATGCTGACGCCCGAGCAAAAGGCCGAAGATCCCCGCCTGCCGCGGATCATGGCGCAGGGCCTGTATGACCGCCGGCATTTCGGTGAGGCGGTCGAGTTTGCGCGAGATGCAGGCCTCGACCCCGATGCCGCCCTCGGGACTATGACGAACCACGACTTCGAAAAGTTCATCGGTGTGCCCGAGGAGACCTTGTTCGGGTGGCGAGTCTATCGTGCAGACGGCCGCATCGATGTGTTGGCCGATTCCCTTGTCAAACATAACGGTAACCGAAGCCTTCGCGTGACGTTCAAGGGCTATGTAAAACCGGAGCTTTATAACGTCGTCCAGATGGTCGCCGTCGAACCGCTCGCAAAATACAGGCTCACATGGTGGGCGCGAACGGAGAACCTTCGCAGCGGAGGCCCGCCGTTCCTGCAGGTGGTCAATGCAAACGATGACACTCAGATCGTCGCCGGTCCGCCATATGATACCGGAACGCAAGAATGGACCGAGAGGACGCTTGAATTTACCGCTCCCGAAAATTGCCGCGGCATCTCGATCAGGACCACCCGCATAGTCTGCGGCGAGGAATGCCCGATCAACGGAATATTGTGGTACGACGATTTCGTCCTGACCAAGTTGTGATCATTGATCAGAAAAGTTTATGACGCTGGCCAATAAGACCGCTTTTATTCTGTTGTGCGTATTGATCGTCTTTACGACGCTGCTCTACGGCACGGTCCATCAACCAATAATCGCCGTCTTTTATATTCTTACGGCACTAATGCTGATCCTTTGGGCGGTCGGTGCGTACCGGTCGGGCACGATCAACATCACACCGAATCTGATCCCGTTTTCGATTCTGGCGGCGGCCGTTTATGGGTTGATCCAGGTCATACCTTTCGGCTCGATCAATGCGGTTGCGGGCGTTGCGGATGTTCCGCGGACCATCTCGGCCGACCCGTTTGCGACGCAGGTCTCCGCTTTTCACTTTCTGGCGCTGTTCATATTTCTGGCGGTCGCGATGGCGTTGATCGACAGTGCCGGCCGGTTGCGGCGGCTGGTCGCCGTCATCACCATTTTCGGGTTCGCTTACGCATTTTTCGCGATCCTGCAGGGCGTCCTCAGCCCGGACCGTATCTACGGAATTTACGAACCCAGTTCGGGCGCGTCGCCCTTCGGGTCTTTCGTAAACCGCCACAATTTTGCCGCTTTCATCGAGATGGCTATCGCTTTGCCGCTCGGACTGCTTTTCGCCGGAGCGGTCGGGCGCGACAAACGCCTGCTTTACGTAACGGCCATCGCCCTGATGGGTGTCGCGCTTCTGCTTAGCGGTTCGCGCGGCGGGTTGGTCGCATTTTTTGCGCAGGTCGTGCTTCTTGTGATCCTGACCGTTCGTTCGCGGCAGCGTTCTAACAAACTCGTGGTCATCGCGTTGGCGGGTGTTTTGATCGCCGCGATCGTCGGCGGGTCTTTCTTCGTCGGCGGCGAAACTTCATTGTCGCGGGTAGTTGATACCGCGGCGTCCAAGGACATCACCACTGACCGAACACACATCTGGTCGGTCACGCTTGGCGTGATCGCAAACAATCTGCCATTCGGTGCGGGCCTCGGTGCGTTCGGTGTCGCCTATACGCCGTACGATTCTCACAGCGGGCTCGAACGCGTCGAGCAGGCGCACAACGATTATCTGCAGGTCGTCTCAGACGCCGGCATCCCGGGCATTCTCATCGGACTCGCGTTCCTATTACTTATTTGGAACACAGGCCGAAAGGCGATCAGGACCAAGAACTTTGTCCGCCGGGGCATCGCATTCGGTGCGCTTGCCGGCATCTTCGCGATCCTCGTTCACAGCATTTTTGATTTCGTGCTTCACACCACGGCGATCTCCGTAATGTTTCTGACGCTTGTTGCTCTGCTGGCCGCCAGCTCGAACGAATACGACGACGACATCGATATCGAAGGCCACTCCAAACACAGACGCGAAGGTAAACGCCGTTCGCCCGGGAAGGTCGCCGCCTTCGAACGGTAAACGAAATTTACCGACCATCACCCTAGCAAAAGTTCAGCGTCCTCTGCATCCGAACTAAATCGAACGCAAAGGACGCTGTTTTGTTTTGCCGTCGTTTTTAACGGGTACCGATCTTCGCCGCTCCGGGTGCAGATACGAAATCGACGCCGGTCAGGCCCGCTGTGACCGTTACCGTGATCGATTCCGGTGTAAAGGTAAAGCGTTTGGACGCAATCGATACAACATAGTCCTGACCGATCGCAACGTCGTCGAAGCGATAGTAGCCAAACGAGTTTGTCCGTGCGATCCGTGTGACGCCACCCATCGATGTCATCGCCAACTGTGCGTCTTTTATTGCCAGGCCGCCGGATGTTACCGCCCGGCCGCCGACCGAAACGATCGAGGGTAATTCGGCCGAGATCGGGAAGTTTACGTCATTTATATCGAAGAAGATATTCCCGATCGCCTCGATCTTGATGCGTGCCTGGGTTGTCGTAAGCACCGGTACGGTTATCGAATGCGAACCGTCGTTCGGGGTCGAGTCGGCCAGCAAAAGCGGGAAAGTAAGCCCGCCATCCGTTGATAACGAGATCTTTACGTTCGCCACATTGATGCCGTTCCCGGTCGTTCCGCTAACGGCCCATGTAATATCACGCTGCTCGGTGCCGTACCATGGTGTGCTCGCGTTCTGCGTCGTGACCCTAAATGGTGTTGTCGTGTTGACGACAGTGAGGACCGTGCCCTGGTCGCTGATCCCGCCCCGTCCGTCACGGACCGAGACACGGAAGTTCATCGTGCGGGCCTCAGACGGCAAGTCTTCGCCCGTGATGCACTCGCCGCCGCATATGTTTCCTACGGTCGAAGTTCCGACAAAGCTGATCGGCGCTTCATTCGAATTGTCGAGGATGTATCTCAGACTCGGGAAACTTCGGGTCGGTTCCGCCATTGGCAGATACGAACGGAAACCGGGTCGAAAGACGAGGCTAATATCGTCATCGTCCGTCGTTGCAGGATAGTTTGACGTCGCGGCACTGGCATTGTTCTGTTCCCAGTTGTACGAAAGCGGGTCATTGTCCGCGTCGGTTGCCGATGCTGTTAGGACAAAGGGTGTGTTGAACGGGATGGTATAGTTGGGCAGTTCAGCAACGACCGGAGCGGCATTTGTTCCCTCCAGCGTACCGCACGTCGCGCCGGCACCGTTCGTCAGAAAGTTGATCGATTCCGTCAGATTATGCACGTGGAAGGTCTCGATCGAATTTCGCTGAACATTAGAGAAGCTCGAACATATTCCGGCGTAACCCATCATCGTGACGGCGCTTCCAGGCTCTTTTCGTGCGGCGGCCGGCGAGCTTCCGCAATCGCTGGTCGCATTGAAAGTATGATTCGCCGCGAACTGATGGCCGAGTTCATGAGCAACATAGTCCACATCGAACGGGTCGCCGGTAGGATTCGGCAAGCCCGAGAGTCCGCGGGCACTCGAACTTCCGCAAACGGAAGAAAGCTGTGCGACGCCGCCATTGCCGGTTTCGAAAAGATGGCCGACATCGAAATTGCCCACGCCGATCACCGAATTAACGTTTGTCTGATTGGAAGTTAGGTCGGCTGACGAACCATTATTGTTATAGTTTGCCGGAACTTCCGGGTTTACGACGTAAGTCAGATTCGTGTCTGACACCAAAGTAAATGCGACGGCAAGCTCTTTTCTGTAAACGCCGTCAACGCGGTTGACTGTAGTCACTACCTGAGCGAATGCTCGTGCCTGAGCTTGTTCGTCCGTGTCGCCGGTTTGGCGAAAGAAGTTTGTGTACTCAAACGTCGTCGCTACCGCTAAGCGGTATGTCCGCAATTGAGCACCGTGCGTAAAGTCGGAAAAGAAAGAAATATGGTTCGCCTTTCCAAAAAGATCCAGAACGGCATCTTCAGCGTCCTCGACCGTGCAGCTAAGACGGGCGCGGTCCCCATATTCATCTTTGCGAAAAATGATGTAGTTTTCGACATCATTGGTCTGTATGGGGTCGATCGAAAACGAACCCGAATTGCTGAGAACGTAGCCGTGAAATCCCGCGTCGGTCCAGTCGAATTTTGCCGTCGCGGTCGGATCGTCGATCCCGTAACCTTGATACGTTCGCCAGGACGGGAATTTCGCGGCGATCTTCGGCGACAATAGCGTCGATTCCTCGATATAAAACCGAACAAGTTTGCCTGACGGATCAGGGATCGTGAGCGTGACCCGCACTGCCCTTGCGGCAGGTGAATTCTCGGTCGGGGCCGTGCTGAAAATGCGCTTCAGTTCGCCAACATTCATCGCGGCGGTCTTGTATCGCTCAGGGTTCAAGTGACGCTCACCACGCATTGCAACGGACGATTCGCTCAACGGCTGCCACAGCGGGTCTTGCTCTACTATCGACTCTTGTCCATAGCCAGAAAGTGCAAAGACGCCTACGGTAAGTAAGCAAAATATCGCTCTTGCCTGCGAGGCATGACAAAGATAGGGTTCAAGGACGTGGTGCATTCGCTCTCCTAATGTTTCGGGTAATTTTTTAAAAAGACTTCAGAGGGACTGAATCATTTAACTATACACCAGATTCGTAAAAATACGGGCAATCGGATGCAAAGGGAGAGCCGGTCCTAACTCTTTAACCCCAAAGGGCACATATCCACGCGATTCCAAGTGATCATGTCTTAATTCTTAAACCCGAAGGGCAAATAGCCACGCCATTTATGGCGTGGTTAGATCGACTCGATCTCGTTAGCCCGTTTCAACGGGCTTAAATTCACTGGCTTTAGCCCAATGTCGGCAACGGTATCTCTCATCCTTCCCATCTCACACGAACGACGCCCTTTCGGGCGTTGCAGGCGGGACGCCTGCGTTCCCGGCATAAAGGGGTTCGTTAAGCGCCAACATTGACGGTTTGTTAAGCTCCACATGAACGGTTCGTTTAGCGCCCGGGTCGGCGGTTTGTTAAGCAGCGGATCGAAGGCTTGGGACCTTGTTTCGGGCGGGTGGTGACATCCCGTTAAGCGCCAGATGGGCGGATGGGGAAAAATTCGGCGGTCAGAAAATCAGTCGAGCAGGCAGGGGAAATCGCAAAAGCGCCGTTCAGGTGGTTCGGAGCGCCGTCTAGGAATTTTAGGTATCCGTTGGGGTTTAACTCAAGGTCGGTGAAAAGCTGTCGATCAGGCTTTGACCATCTACGAGGCTTCGGCCTGCGGTTCGCGGCGGTGGAAAAGGCTCGCGATGTGCCAGATTATACCATGCGAAACGTACGCGGCCGCGAGAATCAAAAGCACGTAGTTCGAGTAAAGCCACATCAGCATTCCGATGGCAGCGATCACAAGTACGAGGTAGAGATTTCGCCGCCCGGTGCCCGCTGTTTTAAAACTGGTATAACGAAGCGTGCTGACCATCAGAAGGCCAAGAACTGCAACCAGGACCATCATCAGCATCGCGTAAAACTGGGCAAGCCCTTCGCCATGCGAGCTCAACGGCATCGGCGAATAATGAACGAGTGCCGCCAGCAGGCCCGCCGCCGGAGGTATCGGTAACCCGACGAAATTCTTTTTATCGAGCTTCGGCGTGCCTTCCATCAATACACGCGGACGCGTCGCCTGTAGGTTGAATCTGGCGAGCCGGAAGGCCCCGCACATCAGATACATGAACAGCAAAAATACGCCAAAGCCGAGCCCGGACGATTTCTCGCCAAACGCCGAAGCAAATCCCCAACTGTAGATTAAGGCGATAGGAGCGATGCCAAACGTCAGAACATCTGCCAGAGAATCGAACTGAACGCCGATCTCGGTCGCGGTTTTGGTCGCCCGCGCAACGCGCCCGTCGAGCGTGTCGAACAGGATCGCAAGCCCAATAGCGACAGCGGCATAATTGAAGTATCCGGCAGCTAAGATCGGGTCCTCAAATGAAAGATGGAACCCGCGAATGGACCACAAAACGGCAAGAAATCCCATCGCGATGTTCGCCGCAGTAAAGGCGGTTGGGATCACATAAAGGCCTTTTTTGATGCCCTTGTGAACCATTTTAGGTTCTTCGTTCGTGCCGTCCGGTTCCATAGGTTACTTTATGCGGGCAATAATCGTTTCGCCGCCGACAACGCTGTCGCCGATCTTTACCAGAAGCTCAACGCTGCTCGGCATCAGGACGTCGGTCCGCGAGCTGAATTTTATCAATCCGAACTTTTCGCCGAGCTCTAGCTCATCGCCCGGCTTGGCCCAGCAAACGATCCGGCGGGCAACGATACCCGCTATCTGGGTGCAAACGACGGTGACCTTCTCGCCCCGGATCGTCAGCGAATTGCGTTCGTTGAACAGGCTTGCCTCATTGCTTGTCGCCGGGCCTTTTTTGCCTTGTATATACTCAGCTTTCTCGATGATCCCTGCGATCGGCGATCGGTTGATGTGAACGTCGAGCGGCGAAAGAAAGACGCTCACCGTCTTGCTGATCTCGTTTTCATCGATCCGCGTAACCCTGCCGTCCGCTGCCGACACGATAATGTCCGCCTCGGTCGGAACATTGCGAAACGGGTCGCGGAAAAAGTATGCCATGAATCCGGCAAGCACCGCGAACACGCCCGCCAGGATCCAAAGCTGGAAATATCCGAGGATAAGAGCAAGGATCGCCGGGAACAATACAAATGGATAGCCTTCTTTCGCCATAATAAACGAAAGGCCAGATGCTGAAACCTGTTTGAAGGGCAGACAGACCTAACCTTGTAAAGACTCAAGTTTAACTGAAAGCCCCTGTATATGCGAACGAAAAAGCCCGCAGTCATCGGACTGCGGGCGAAAGGAGGATCGTATGAAGAGACTTTACGAACGTACAGGATTGTCTTTTGCATAGCTGTAAGCACACCATGCAGCTATTATATGAACTACCCATCCCAGTGTTCCGGCCGAGCCTATCCAGGATATACCGGTTAAAAGTAACCAAATAATGCCAATAAGAATACGGCCATTATAGATCTGGCCTACGCCCGGAACTAAGAAGCTCAAAATACCTGCTACAAAAGGTTCACGCATATTCGATAAGTACCTCCACTAGGTTATACGCCGGGGTTAACTATTAGTTCCCAAAATGTAGATATACGATGAAAAACTTTGCGGTTCATCCGAAAAGCGCATGGACCGCTGTATGAAGCAGGAAAAACAAGGCCACGCCACCAAAAAGCGAAAGCGAGACGAATAAACCTTTCCCGCCGTGATGATACACCTCCGGGATCAAGTCGCTCGCCGCAACATATAACGTAACCCCCGCCGCCACCGGCAATGCGTACGCAACGGCCCCTTCGACTGTCGAACCAAGGACGTAAAAGACCAAAATACCGAGGATAGTCGCTCCGCCGATCGCCGAGGTGGCCAGTATCACCTCGCGCATCCCCCGGCCCGAAGCCAGGATCATTGATCCGATCGTAAACCCTTCGGGAAGTTTGTGAATAAATATCGCGATAAAGACCAGAAAGCCTATTTTTATATCGATTTGCGATGCTGCTGCGATAGAAACACCATCGAAAAAAGTGTGCGTCCACAAACCGCCGATCCCCGCAAATGCTGAGCGGGAGTGCAATATTTCATGCTCATGGTCGTGAACATCTGCCCCCAGATGAAAATGCGGCGCAATGGTGTGCTCAAAGAACTGTGTCAGCAAATATCCGCCCAATACCAACAGCATCGGCGAGCTAAGATCCGATGGCGTGTCCGGATTAGTCGATTGCCATAGCAAAATGGTCTTCGGCAAGATCTCGAATAGCGTGACCGAAAGCATGAACCCGGCCCCGATCGCCAGCATATACTTCAAGAAATGCCGATAATCCGTCTGAACCTTCGAAGGATAAAGCACCAGCCCACCCGCCACCGTCGCCAACGCCGCAAGCCCCCCGAAAACCAATAATTGCGCCAAGAACCAATCCATATCTAGTGCAAATATCAAACTCTAACCTAATTTAAAATGAAAGAAAACTGGACTCTGCGCTTAACAATTGTTCGCCAGGAAATTATCTCTAGTGCTTAAGCGTCTGATTAAGAACTTGAGGTTAATATTTCTTGACATCGTCTTCCAAGTCGGCGTATGATGCTTATGTCCGTTAGCCCCGAGACCTTTTTTCCCGAGGGGGATACCGGAATTGTGAAGAGAGTGTTTAAGTGATTAAGCACTTCAACCACTAATATTGGACACTTCCGGCTTGAACTTAAAGTGTCAACGGCAAACCGCAGAATGCCGTAAACTCGCAACATCTGTTTAGCAGATTTCCCGTTCGATTAATTAATAAAGCTTTCCAGCCAAAATCTGCAGGTTCTGGGCAAAGTCTCGTCAGTTGGTCCTGGTTATGATGGCAGTTGAATCCGCGAAAGACGTCCATATTTCGGTGCTTTTGGAAGAAACTCTGAGTTTTTTCCCGAGCACCCTATCCGGGACATTCGTAGATGCAACCCTTGGAATGGGCGGGCATTCCGAAGCGATTTTAACGAACTGCCCTCAAGTTCACGTCCTCGCCATCGATCAGGATCGGGAGGCCTTGGCCCACGCAAATTCGCGGCTAAAAAGGTTCGATGACCGAGTGCATTTGGTTCATTCCAACTTTGAAAATTTAAGCGACCAAGCCAACCGGAACATCGACGGTCCGATAGTCGGCATATTTGCGGACCTTGGCGTTTCCTCTCTTCAACTTGATAGCGAATCGCGTGGCTTCAGCTTCAGGTTCGATGCACCGCTAGACATGCGGATGGACCCGGAATCCGGCGACGAAACCGTAGCCGATATTCTATTGAAGCGTTCGGAAGAGGAGATCGCAAACATTATCTATCAATTTGGCGAAGAGCGGGCATCCCGGAAAATAGCGAGATGGATCGTAGATCGGCGTGAAAATGGGGAACCGATAACGACGACGACTCAGCTCGCTTCATTGGTTTCAAGGGCCTTGGGCGGACGGGCGAAAGATAAAATTCATCCGGCGACACGGACGTTCCAGGCACTTCGAATCGCGGTTAACCGAGAGACGGAAGTTCTCGAATCGTTTATCGCTGACGCAGTTGAACTTCTGAGTGAAGGAGGCGTCTTAGCGATTATCACATTTCATTCATTGGAGGACAGGATAGTTAAGCGGTCTTTCTTAAGGCTCTCGGGGCGATGTTCATGTTCGCCGCGGCTTCCTGTATGCATCTGTGGAGCCGAACGGAAGTTGGAAGTTCTGACCAAAAAGCCCATTGTCCCAAGTGAGACTGAGACGCGGATAAACTCCCGTTCACGAAGTGCTAAACTACGGGCGGTAAAGAAGATAGCCAGATAACAATCTCCATTATCGCCCAAGCTGGATTACAGAAATGAAAAAGAGAAATCAAAAACTACCATATCGACGGCCGGCTAATCAGATATCCCAGGGCTCGATCCCATGGGGACAATTGGTATTGACGATTTTTTGTGCGGCCTTGATAGCAGTAGGGTTCTTCTTTGCTGGGCTCCAGCACTTCCAAACGATCGACATGGGAATCAGGAACGCAGAACTTCGGAGTGAAGAAGAAGAACTTCGATCGGAGAAACGACGTCTGATACTTGCACGAGAGATCACACTATCACCTCGCGAACTTGCTCGAACTGCGAAACGGCTGGGGTTTGAGGAGGTCGTGGAGCATTTACAGACCCCTAATGTAGCAGCAACACCCAATGTTGGGCCACCAGCCGACGCAACGGTTATCGATATAAAGTCGACCAACGCAGAAGCACTAAAGGACGAGGCCAGAAAAACCCAGGCGATATTGAAAACGGCCTCTGTCAAGGCCGCCGCTCCGGCAAAGAATATTGAGGCAAAGACGGCAGAATCGACAGTAGCTGCAAAAACGGTTGGAGAAGGAAAGGGAGAAACCCGCGCACGTCGGATCGTCGAAACTAGGGAGCGGCAGGCCTCCCCGACTGCGAGCTCATTTTCAGGCCTTAGATAGACAGATTTATGGCGATCAGAGCAACAAAACGAAAAAAACGGGACCTTCGCGCCGTCGCTTTTACACGGTTCATGGTGATCGTGGCATTGCTTGTACTTTGGATCGGTGGCATTGGAGTCCGACTAGTTTACTTGCAAATCACACAGCACGAGGAACTTAGAAAGAAAGCCGTAGCGCAACGCCGGGATATTCGGCAATCGAAGATGCTAAGGGGATCGATCTTTGACCGTAATGCTCGAGCTCTGGCAATTAGTCTAAGGGTTCAAACGCTTTACGCTGATGCCACCCGTTTAAGCGACATTCCCGCTACCGCGCAGTTGCTTTCGAAGACTCTCAAACTGAAGGAATCGGAATTGAAACAACGACTAGAGGAGGCTAAAGCACTTCAACGAAAGTACATCCCCATTGCAAAAGGCCTTGATTCGACCCAGGTCGAGGTGATAAACCGTGCGCTTGAAAGACCTGAGGTCAAAAAGGCAGACAAGCCCCGCTATGAAGGCCTGCATTGGCGCGAAGATCAGGAGCGAAGTTATCCAAACAATTCACTAGCAGCCCATATAGTCGGTTTCAGCAACAACGCGGGGGTAGGGCAGGCGGGAATCGAGCAATCCCAAAATGACGTTCTCTATGGTGCCGTGATCAAGCGGATCCAGGAGCGCGATCGACTCGGCCGTGTCTACGACGAAGTCGTCACCGAAAAGGAACCGGCGAAGGATATCATATTGACGATCGATGCCACCATGCAGTTCGCAGTCGAATCGGCATTAGCTAAAGCCGTTAAAAATTCCAATGCCGCGTCTGGGACAGCGATTGTTATTGCAAACAAAACCGGCGAGATACTTGCGATGGCAAACTATCCCACCTTCGATCCGAACGATCTGGGCGGAATTACAAAAGATAACCTTCCGAACGGCGCGATTCAGAAGATGTACTCTCCGGGTTCCGTTTTCAAACTTGTTACCTACGGCGCCGCTCTTGAAGGAAAGCTCATCAGTCCGTCTGCCGAGATCGACACCGGAAATGGAACCATCGAAATTGCCAAACGTAAATTTCGCGACTCCCGCGCACTAGGCCGCATCACCTACACTAAGGCAATGGCGGTCTCAAGCAATGTTTCTGCTATTAGGACCGCAACGCGAGTCGGCAAGGAAAATTTCCATTCGACCGTCAAAGACTTCGGTTTTGGAAGGGTGACCGGCGTCGAACTTCCGGCCGAAACCGCGGGAATAGTTCGGCCGCCGGAGCGTTGGTTCGGCGATTCGCTGGCGTCGATGGCTATCGGATATGAAATTGGTGTATCGCCGTTGCAAATGGCAACCGCTTTTGCGACGATAGCAAATGACGGCGTTCGAGTTCAGCCCCACTTAATTAAAGAAATCCGGCAATCTGATGAGACCACTGTTTCAGTCACGCGACCAGAGAAAACTCAAGTCGTAAGTGTCGAAACTGCGCGAGGATTGCGCGAGATGCTTCGTGAAGTTGTGCTAAGCGGGACGGGCAAACAGGCTCAAGTCGCAAGGTATTCTACCTCAGGGAAAACTGGTACGGCCTGGAAATTTGATGAGAAGCTCAAAAGGGTGAATGCGGCGAAGTATATGTCGTCATTCATGGGATTTGCACCTGCCGACAATCCAGAAGTGACCATTGCCGTAGTGATCGATGAACCGAAGGTTGGGGGACGCGACGGCGGCTCAGTAGCAGCCCCTGTATTCAGGGAGATCGCCGCGCAGATACTCCCTGATATGGATATTAGACCGGATCTGGACGCCAACGGAAGTCTCCTGACGACGAACGAATTTTCGGAGACCGAGGAGATTCCGGAGACAGTCGGCAACGGCGAAGAGCTTTCAACTACTTCCGTACCAAATGTTGGTTCGGACGATGCCGATCGGACGTCTGATGTGAAGCGGATGTCTGCAAAAACCCCTGGGCGGGAACCTGAGAAAGTGGCCAGCCAAAGGAAAGTTGAAACAGGACTGAGTACAAATGATAGCGGTTTGCGGCTACGTGGAGTAAGTAGCAGCAAGGAGACGGACGGAAGCAAAAGGAAACGCATTGAAACTAAGCCGCGTACTTAAATATATAAATGCGTCCGCGGATGGACTGTCCCCCGCCTTATTTGACCGTGAGGTCGACTCTTTTTTGATCGACTCACGAGAGGTTCGGGCGGGCGATGTTTTTTTTGCACTTTCACCACCTGAATACCGCGGTAACGGCTTTAATGGGGACTTCGAAGATGCAACTAGGTACATATCGACCGCGTTCGAACGCGGAGCGGCGGCGTGTGTGCTGCGTCGCGACCGATTCATTGAATACCGCGACGACCTTGAGAGGTTTGATGGGCAGCTGATCTTTGTTGATGACTGCATTGCCGCGTTGCAGCATCTCGCTCACGGTGTTTATCTGGAATGGAATAGGCCGGTCGTAGGCATTACGGGAAGTGCGGGGAAGACTACGGCCAAGGAATTAACGTCACTTGTACTTTCAAGCGGCGGGCGCAAAGTTCTCAAGAATATAAAGAACTACAACAATGGCCTCGGTCATCCGCTTACGGTATTGAATCTGGTGAAGGATCCTGGCTATGACGTTGCCGTACTAGAGATGGGAATGTCCACACCGATGAACGAGATCGCAAGATTGTGCCGAATAACGCCACCCGATGTGGCGGTGGTCTTGAATGTGCTGCCGGTCCATGTGGAACACTTAGGTTCTATTGAGAACGTCGCGAAGGCTAAAGCTGAGATCGTCGGAGGGCTTAAGCCGAACGGTACGGCTGTGTTAAATGCGGACGATGCGAGGGTGGCGACGATGCGAGACTTTGCCACTGAAACCATTACATTCGGAATTGAAAACGATGCAGATGTGATGGCGAGGGATATTAGCTTTTCGTCGTTTGGCGAGAATGGATTTCAACTTGTAACTCACAAAGGTGCGGCCGATGTTTTGTTCCCGCTTAACGGTAGACACAACATCTTGAATGCTCTTGCCGCCGCAGCGGTCGGCTTTAAGTTTGGAATGACGACCGATTCGATCGCCGCTGCACTTTCTACCGCCGAGGCTCCAACTCAACGTGGCGATATATTACGTTTTGCTGAAGGGTTTACGGTTATCAATGACTCGTACAACTCTAACCCGTCTGCTCTTCTTTCAATGGTCAAAACGCTTATTGACGGAAGCGGTGAGGGTTGCAGAAGGATCGTGATAGCGGGCGAAATGCTTGAACTTGGTGAAGAAGCCGCGCGTCAGCATTTCGAGGTCGGAGAAGAAATTGCAAAACTTGGAGCTGATATATTGATCGGAGTCCGCGGGCTTGCGAGAGAGATGGTCGCGGGTGCGGTCGCCTCAGGGGCAGTAAATGCGACATACGCGGAAGATTCCGCAGCGGCAGGCGAAATGTTGATAGCTGAAGTTCGAGAAGGGGATTTTGTGTTGGTGAAAGGTTCACGAGGTGTTCAAACTGAGATCGTGATAGAAAAACTCTTTAAGAAATACAAACTGGACGCTTCAGGAGCTGAAGAAAGGTCTGTTTCTCGTTAATTCTTATCGGATCGCCAGGTTTTAGGACAAGCAGATGCTCTATTACTTCCTATATCAGTGGATATTTCGAACGTATGGTGCGGCTAGCGAATCGTACTTTTTCAAGGGTCTCAATGTCTTCCAGTACGTAACCTTTCGAACTGCATGGTCGACGATCACGGCACTCCTAATCTCGTTATTTCTAGGGAAATATGTGATCCGTAAGTTGGATGCTCTGAATGTAGGGCAAGAGATCCGGGAAGAGCTTTCCGCTGAGCACCAGGCAAAGAAGGGAACACCTACGATGGGCGGGGTGTTGATAATCGTTGCGGTGCTGGTTTCGACGATTCTATGGTCGCGACTTGACAGCCTTTTCATGTGGCTGGCCCTCGTGTCTACGTTGATGTTCGCCGCTATCGGGTTCGCAGACGATTACATAAAGATAGTTAAAAGGCGCAGTCTTGGACTTACCGGTAAACAAAAGGTGGCGGGCCAGTTGTTGGCGGCGTTTGGCATCTGGGCAGTTCTTTATTTCTTTACGAATTACAGCTGGAATCTAAGTATCCCTTTCTTCAGATCGACCGCAGAGCCCTTTGGCGTTACATACATCTGGCCGGGAATGTATCTGATCTTTATTATTTTTGTTTTGTTGGGATCATCCAACGCGGTGAACCTCACGGATGGCTTGGACGGCCTCGCGACGAGTGTCACTTTTATCGCGATGGCGGCTCTAACGGCGCTGACTTATGTTTCGAGTGATCGCCGCTGGGCAGAATATCTGGATCTTGCCCACACGCCGGCCTCGGCTGAGCTCACGGTTTTTTGCGGTGCAATGGTTGGAGCGAGCCTCGGCTTTCTATGGTATAACGCCCCTCCGGCCGAGGTATTCATGGGTGACGTTGGAAGTCTGGCAATAGGCGGTGCATTAGGGACAGTAGCGATCCTGACCAAGCAGGAATTTTTACTTCCGTTTATTGGCGGCATTTTTATTCTTGAGGCTGTGTCAGTGATGCTTCAGGTGGGGTATTTTAAGTTCACAAGGAAGACTGTCGGCGTGGGTAAACGAATATTCCTACAGGCTCCACTTCACCACCATTTTCAGATGTCGGGGTGGAAGGAGCCGAAAATTGTTTTTCGATTTGTGATCGTTGCGATTTTGTTTGCGTTGTTGAGCCTTTCAACTCTGAAGTTGCGCTAATGGAGATAAACGAAAGAAAAGCTTTGGTACTAGGTGCCGGACGATCGGGCATCGCGGCGTCGCGTTTCCTTGCAGAACGCGGAGCGACCGTTGTTCTTCACGACAAGAACGAGGTTGAAAGCTGGACCGAGGCGACTCGATCGTTGAAGGAGACGCACAACGTTGGCCTGATTTCGGGACAGATACCATCGTGGCTTTTGGATCAGATCGATCTTGTTGTTTTCTCGCCGGGAGTACCAACTAACACCATCCCGGCGAGATACGTCGATCGAAAGGATGGCGAAGTGATCGGAGAGGTCGAACTTGCTTTTCGATTTATGAAGGGCCGGATCGTCGGAATTACGGGCTCAAACGGCAAGACGACGACGACGACTTTGATCGGCGAGTTACTGACGAACGCCGGCATAAAGACGCTGGTTGGCGGAAACATCGGAACGCCGTTGCTTGACCTTGCAGAACTGACGTCCGAGGAATCTTGGACAGTCGTCGAGTTATCGAGCTTTCAGTTGGAAACGATCGTCGATTTCCGCCCGAATGTTGCAATTTGCCTGAATGTAACGCCGAATCACTTAGATCGCTACGACTCGTTCACAGATTACGCGGCGGCGAAACACCGGATCTTCATGAACCAGACGTCCGATGACGCTGCGATACTGAATGCCGACGATCCGATCACGATGGATTGGGCAAGCGGACTGAGGGCGAATGTTTCGCTCTTTAGCGCGGTGAAAGAACTTGACGAAGGTTTATTCCTTCGCGACGGGGAACTCGTCTGTCGGGCCGGTGGGAAGGAAAAGGTGTTGACGACGCGTGAAGAGATCTTTCTTCGTGGACTGCACAACGTCGAGAATGTACTTGCGGCCTTCGCTGCGGGGCTCGCATGCGGCGCGTCGCCTGAATCGATGCGCGAAACGGTCACGAACTTCATGGGAGTAGAGCATCGGATCGAGTTCGTTGCCGAGCATAACGGGGTCAGCTTTTATAACGATTCTAAAGCAACATCGGTCGATGCGACACTAAAAGCGCTCGAGGCGTTGAGCGACGGTGACGGTAAGACAATCCTGGTCATGGGCGGCCGAGGAAAGCACGCCCCGTACACACCGCTCATCCCTTTGATCAAGCAATCGGTTCGTGCATTGGTCGTGATCGGTGAAGACGGCAACAATATTGCCCGACAGCTTGATGGATCGGCACCGATAATGCGGGCGGACTCGATGGAACACGCCGTCGCGGTTTCGGCGGAAGCAGCTAAACCGGGAGACTCCGTCCTGCTCGCGCCGGCTTGTGCGAGTTTCGATATGTTCAAAAGCTTTGAGGAACGCGGGAAGGCTTTCAAGCGAGCAGTGGCTCACCTCACGTCGGTATCATCGGAAGCGGCCCAGGGGAAGTAGCAAGAAAACGTAAATGAAAAATACGCGTATAGATTGGTTCATGTTTGCGATCGCTGCCGGTTTGGCGGTGTTCGGGACGATGATGGTCTATAGTGCCTCTGCGATGATCGCCCATCGCGAGACGGAAGGAGTGTCGCAGTTTACGTACTTTATCAAACAGTCGGTCTTTACAGCAGTGGGCATCGCGTTGATGCTCATTGTAAGCCAGATCGATTATCGTCGTTTCATTAATCCGTACGTCATTCTTGGGGCCCTCGTGGTGAGCGTGGTCGCGCTCGTTGCTGTTTTTGGGTTTCCAGAGATCAACGGAGCCCAACGTTGGATACGATTCGGTTCGATCTCGCTTCAACCTTCGGAGATGGCGAAGATCTCGCTGCCGCTGTTTTTGGCATACTTTCTGACGCGTAATGCAGACAGGTTGGGAGAGATAAAAGGAACAGTCCTTCCTTGCTTGATCGTGCTCGGTGTCCTCGGCGGACTTACCTTCATTGAGCCCGATCTCGGCACGACGATGGTCCTTTGTGCGATATTCGCCAGCATCTATTTTGCGGCGGGAGCTAACTTTGTTCACGTTGGAGTTGTGATGGTCGGCCTTCTGGCAGTAGGCCTGGGAGCTTTGATCTTTGCGCCGTGGCGGCTCCGTCGATTAGGGGCTTTCTTCGATCCGTGTAGTGCCGATAATTCAGCCGGTGCTGGTTATCAGGTCTGTCAATCGCTTTATGCGATCGGATCGGGCGGGATCTTGGGCGAGGGTTTTGCGAAAGGGCAGCAAAAACTATTTTATTTGCCGTATCCGCATTCAGATTTCATATTTGCAGTCGTCGGCGAAGAGCTAGGGCTGATCGGGACGCTCGGTGTTGTTATTGCGTTCGGACTTCTGTTGTGGCGGGGGACAAGGGCTGCGATGATGGCGCCGGATCGGTTCGGAATGCTCCTCGGGATCGGCTTGATCACCGGGATCACGGTTCAGGCCTTGTTCAATATTAGCGTTGTAATTTCGGTGTTACCCGCAAAAGGGATTCCGCTTCCGTTCATTTCGTATGGCGGGTCGTCGGTTTTGGTAACACTTCTTGCCATCGGGCTTTTGCTGAGCATTTCCGGACACACCGATGGACCTGTTGTGAAGAAAAGTGCTGATTCAAACACCGTGCGACGGCGAAAGAGTAAGTTGGGGTTGCGTTAACTTACTGGTTAGGTCGCTTTAGGATTCTTTTCGCGAAAACGATGAAAGTATTGATAGCAGCTGGCGGGACAGGCGGACACATCTTTCCCGGAATCGCGGTCGCAAATGAACTTTTGCGGCGAGATGAGGCCACACAGGTACTTTTCGTCGGGACAGCGAAGGGGATTGAGACCCAGATCGTGCCTGATAGCGGTTTTCAGCTCTCATTGATACATAGTGCGGGACTGAAAGGCGTTGGGGTGATCGGCAAAATTAAAGGGCTTTCGATACTCCCAAAAAGCTTTTTGGAAGCCAGGCAACTGATAAAACAGTTTCGTCCGCACGTTGCCGTTGGGGCCGGTGGCTACGTTTCCGGGCCGGTTCTGATGATGGCGCGACTGATGGGCGTGCCGACGCTGGTGATGGATTCGAACGCCTTGCCTGGCTACACGAATCGGCAGCTTGCACGATTTGTCGATCGAGCCGCGTTAACGTTCGAAGAAGCAATGCCATTCTTTGGAAAAAAAGGCGTTGTGACGGGCAATCCAGTCCGCAAGGAGTTTTTTGACATCAAGCCAAAAGAGCGAACCGATAAGTTTCACATCTTGATCTTTGGCGGTTCGCAAGGCGCACGGGCGATCAATAATTCGATGGCGGTGGCCCTCGAACATCTAGCTGATAGGTCAGAGAGCCTTTCCATCACGCATCAGACCGGCGACGGGGATTATTTGAAGATCCGTGAGCTGTATGACCGATCTGCTTTTGCCGATGCGGACGTCCGGCCTTTTATATTGAGTATTTTCGACGAATTTGAAAAGGCGGATCTGATAATTTGCCGGGCGGGAGCGACGACCTGTGCCGAGCTGGCCGCCGCCGGAAAGGCTTCGTTAATGATCCCTTTGCCGAGCGCGGCCGATGATCACCAGCGAAAAAACGCGGACGCTCTGAAGAAAGCCGGGGCCGCACGAGTTCTGCTACAGCGGGACATGGACGGCAGGCGGTTGGCCGAGGAAATTATTAACTTGAGTTCGTCGCCCGCGGCGGTCACCCAAATGGAATCGGCGGCAAAAAAAATGGGAAGGGCAGATGCGGCCGAGCGAACTGCGGACTTGATCGAAGAGCTGAGAAAGAATGTTTAGACACGTAAAGAAGATACATTTCATTGGCATCGGCGGAATCGGCATGAGCGGCATCGCCGAGGTGCTCTGCAATCTCGGGTTCGAGGTTTCGGGGTCGGACATCAAGCGTTCAAAAAATACCGATCGGCTGGAGCTACTATACGGAGTCAGGATAGCCGAAGGTCACTTCGCCGAAAATGTTCAAGATGCTCAGGTCGTCGTTTATTCGTCAGCCGTCAGCAATGACAATCCCGAGGTCGTCGTCGCAAAACAGAACGGTGTTCCGGTCATTCCGCGTGCTGAAATGCTTGCGGAATTGATGGTTCTGAAGCCGTACGCAGTCGCTATTTCGGGAACTCACGGCAAGACCTCGACGACATCGATGGTCGCGACGATACTCAAGCACGCAGGAGTAGATCCAACTACCGTGGTTGGTGGCATCGTCGAAACGCTTGGTTCAAACGCTCAGCTAGGTTCCTCCGAATGGTTCGTCACGGAAGCCGACGAAAGTGACCGGTCGTTCTTGATGCTCTACCCAACAATAGCCGTTGTCACAAACATCGATAAAGAGCACATGGAATCTTATAAGGGAATGGATGACGTCGTTCAATGCTTCACCGATTTTGTCAATAAAGTTCCGTTCTTTGGCGCGGCCATAATTTGTCTTGACGATCCGAACGTGCAGCTTATCATCCCAAATATAAAGCGTCGCCGCGTGACGTACGGCATGACTGCACAGGCTGACATCTCGGCTCACGATATTAAGTACAATGACGCCTTCGGATCGTCGTTTACAGTTTGGAAAGGAACAGAGATCCTGGGTGAAGTACACCTTCCTGTTCCCGGTAAACACAATGTCTACAACGCGTTAGCGGCAACCGCTGTGGCCCTCGAGCTCGAAGTGCCGTTCGCCAAAATCGCTGAGGCATTTGCGATATTCAAGAATGCAAATCGAAGGTTTCAGTTCAAAGGGAACGTCAATAGCATCACTGTTGTGGATGATTACGCACATCATCCAACCGAGATACTAGCGACGCTTGCGGCTGCGAAGAACGCCGCGGCGGGGCGTCGAACGGTGGTAGTTTTTCAACCTCACCGGTTCACACGAACGCAAGAACTCATGGACGAATTCGCGCTGGCCTTCAACAATGCCGACGTGCTTTACGTTCTCGATATTTATGCTGCAAGCGAATCTCCGATCGAAGGCATCGACGCAGAAGTGCTGACTGAGAATATCAAGAAATACGGCCACAAAAATGCCACTTATATTGGGGATATCGACTCGGCGGCACAGAAGGTTGTCGGGTCGCTTGAATCAGGCGATCTGGTCCTGACCCTTGGAGCAGGAACCGTTACTAGACTTTCAGATGAGATCGTCGGAGCACTTCGATCAACAAATGAGGAGTAGGAGGAAGAAATTTCCAAGCCAATGCCAGCTAAGACACGAAAACAGTCAGCAATTAAGAGACCGGTTCGTCAAGCGGAGAAAGCTCGACGAAGGGCATCAGGTTCTTCCCGTTCATCGAAAACCGTTGGCGGAAAACTGCTTCCTATGTTTTTGAGCTTTTGCATTTTCTTTTGTCTAGTGATCATCGGATTCCTTGGGTTCAACTCAGCGACATCTTCGGCTTTCTTTCAAGTTGCGTCAATCGACATACGTGGAACCGAACGCGCATCAAGAGAGGCGATCGAACGGATCGCGAGTTCACAAACGGCAACGGTAGGTGTTTGGAACGCGGATCTGAAGGAGATAAAGGCGAAGGTCGAGAAAATGCCATATGTTCGATCTGCGGCCGTGTCCCGAGTGCTCCCGAATGGTATTCGGGTTGACATATTCGAGGAGAAACCAGTCGCACTGGTCCGCCTTAAAGAACAAGATTATCTGGTGACTGCCGACGGGCAAATCTTGGGAAAATCAGAAAGCCTGGAAGCGGATTTTCCTTTCGCTATGACAGGTTGGGACGAAGCTAAGAGTGAAAAGGCAGACAAAGACAATCTCGAACGATTGAAACTGTATCGGGCAATGCTAGAAGAATGGCGTAGCTATGGAATCGTCGAACAGGTTGACCTCTTGGATATGACTGTCGTCAGAGAGCCGCGAGTTAAGGTAGAGGAATCGGGTAACACAGTTTCGCTGGCCGTAGGACGGGATAACTTTGGCGAGAATCTGGACCGCGCTTTACGTGCGATCGCTGGCAAAGGTGACGCGTTCGCAGGCGTTCAATTGATCGGCGCAAATCTTATTCTGGAGCCGAGAAAGCAGGAAAAAGGGCCCGCATCCCAGTAAGATGCGTTGGTGAATTGGTTATGAAGAGTGACATTCATGCTATCGGACTAGACGTTGGAACGACCAAGATCCGGTGCGTTATCGGCGAGGCGTCCGAGGCGGGTAGGCTGAACGTTCTTGGTGTCGGAACGGCGGAGTCAAAGGGCTTGCGTCGCGGTATCGTTACCGGAGCGGAGGCTGTCGCCGAGGGAATCCGAAAGGCTGTTGGCGATGCGGAACGGATCAGTGGGCTAGAGGTGCATTCGTGTCAGGTAAATCTTTCGGGCGAACATTTTCGTGGCGAGAATAAAAATGGAGTGGTGGCCGTGGCGGGAACCGGCCGCGAGATCTCAACGGAAGATGTTCAGCGAGCGGTCGAGTCCGCAAGCGCTGTTCAGCTTCCTTCGGGTTGGGAAGTGTTTGATCGCCTTCCGCAAGAGTTCATCATCGATGGTCAGGACGGTATCACCGAACCCATCGGCATGAGCGGTTCACGGCTTGAGGCTTTGGTTCACATAGTCACAGGCCCGAGCGCAGGACGCCAGAATCTTGAAAAGGCAGTAAAGCGAGCGGGAATGGAAGTTCACCGAATGATGCTTGAGCCGCTCGCAGCCGCAGAAAGCACCTTGACGGATGACGATCGCGAATACGGCTGCGCGATCGTAAACATCGGGTCGGAGATAACGAGTTTGATGATCTTCGGTCGCGGTGCGGTTCAGCATACGTCGGTCTTTCCGTTCGGCGGTCTCCATTTCACGAAGGACATTGCAATGGGATTAAGGGTCTCGATGCAAGAGGCTGCGAAGATCAAGCATGACCATGGTTGTGTTGCTTCTTTCTTAATGGACGATGAGGAACGTCAGGAGTTGATAGAGATCGTGCCTGTCGGTCGAAACGAGACGCGAGGGCTTTCCAAGGAAATACTTTGCGACATTATGCAGCCTCGTGCCGTCGAATTGCTTCAACATATCGCCCATGAAGTTGCAGCGGCCCGCGCTCAGATTCCAAGTGGTGTGGTCCTGACAGGTGGCGGTGCCCGGCCGCGCGGAATGGTAGAAACAGCCGAACAGGTTTTTGATTCTCCAACGCGATTGGGGTTGCCTGATCGTACACTCTTCGGCGGCCTTGCCGATGATGTCGAATCGCCCGATTGGGCAGTTGCCTGCGGATTAGCGATGTCGTCTCTGCGAGCACAAATGCGTGAGATCGGGTCGGGTGGACGGTCATCGAGTGTGGTAGCAACATGGATCGAGAATTTTCGAGATAAATTTCGATAATCGCATCGTCTGGACTAGATTTTTACCACAAAGCGTTGTATGCTCTTACGCCATCAGCACAATATATTGTTGATATCGAGAATCTCGTCTTTGCTCCATTAATTACTATTTTTGGTAGATGTGGCCCAAATGGCCGGTTGTTTTTATTGCTGAAGGATTGGAAATGAGTAGTAACGGAATCAAAATGTTTATCGATGAGCCGCCGATCACGGGAGCCCGTATCAAGGTCATCGGTGTCGGCGGCGGCGGCGGAAATGCAGTGAACCGTATGATCGAAGAAGGGATCAAAGGTGTCGAGTTCATTGTCGCTAATACGGACCTCCAGGCGCTCAATGCGTCGAAGGCGCCGATCAAGATCCAGCTTGGCGGAAAATCGACAAGAGGACTTGGTGCCGGGTCGAATCCTGATATCGGCCGCGCGGCTGCTCTCGAAGATCACGAAAAACTACTCGACGTGTTAGAGGGGTCGGATATGGTTTTTGTTACCGCCGGGCTCGGTGGCGGGACCGGAACTGGAGCTGCACCGGTCGTCGCGTCCCTCGCGATCGAACTCGGAGCACTGACGGTTGCGGTCGTGACCAAACCCTTTGGTGTTGAAGGCCGGAAGCGAATGGCTCAAGCGGAACAAGGCCTCGCTGAACTCCGCGGCTGCGTCGATACGATAATCACCATTCCGAATTCGAAGCTCCGAGAGGTCGAGGAGAATATCAGTGTTGTGAACGCATTTCGCAGTGCTGACGACATTCTTCTTCAGGCGGTTCGGGGCATTACTGATCTGATCACCACGCCGGGAATTATCAATCTCGATTTTGCGGATGTGACGACCGTGATGCGGGGCAGAGGCGTCGCACTTATGGGCATTGGTTCCGCCAGCGGTGAGGATGCCGCGTCGAAGGCAATGCGTGCCGCGCTCGACTACAAACTGCTGGAAGAAAATTCGATTACTGGGGCCAAGGCTGCGCTCATCAACGTCACCGGTAGTTCGAGTATGCCACTCGGTGAAATGGAAGACGCCATAGGAATGATCGAGAGTGAGTCCGATGAGAATGCTGACATTATTTGGGGAACCGTCATTCGCGAAGATATGGGCGACGAGATCCGTGTTACTGTTATCGCGACCGGGTTCGATAGTGCGGTCCAATCAATGATGCCGCTGCCTCGGTCTATTGAGATTCCGGCCGTCGTGAATGGCGCTGGAGCGGTATTCTCAGCTATTGAACCTAACCGCGAGGAGAATCTCGACGTTCCAACGTTTATTCGGCGGCAGGCCGACTGATTTTACGAGGAAGAGATCTTGATTGGAAGCACGGCGGGTAATACGTATGTTGCCCGCCGTGCTATATTTATTTTATGTTGAACGATCTAGCCAGTCGGCCCATCATCGGCATTTCGATTGGCGATGGTGCCGGTATCGGGCCGGAGATCGTTTTGAAATCGGTAAGCGATGTAGCGATTCGGGAGATATGCGAACCTCTAATAATTGGAGACCTCGAATTTCTTCGGAAGACGGCGAAAGACCTCGATCTACCGATTAGACTGGTCTCTCATGAAGGCGATTCGACAGATGCTATCCGCGTCTATGATCTTGCAAACCTCTCACGCTCCATCACGTTGGCGGAAGAATCAAATGAATGTGGAAGGGCCGCGGGTCAATACATCGAAAAGGCGGTCGAACTTTGGGAGTTGGGTGAGATCGATGCCATAGCTACCGCCCCGATCAATAAGCGTTCGCTCGCACTGGGCGGCTATGATCACCCCGGCCATACGGAATTTCTCGCAGCACTTACGGAAACGAAGGAATTTCGGATGAGTTTTTTCGCGGATAATTTGCGCGTGGTTTTGATTTCGACCCATATTTCTTTGCGTGAAGCGATCGACCGGGTGAAACATGATGCATTAGTCGATGTGATCGACTTCACCTCTCGTACGCTTTCCGATTTACTTGGCCGCAAGGTCCGTATTGCAGTTGCGGGTTTGAATCCACATGCATCGGAAGGCGGAATGTTCGGCAGCGAGGAAGCGGACGAGATGGCGCCCGCAATCGCTTACTGCCGAACCAGAAGACTGATCGACGTCAACGGCCCGTTTTCCCCGGATACTATATTTATTCGTGGGTATCGAGGTGAATTTGATGCGGTGATTGCGTGTTATCATGACCAGGCGACGATCGCCGTAAAATCGTTGGCCTTTGGATCGGCTGTAAACGTCACGCTCGGCCTTCCGCTTATTCGGACCTCCGTTGACCACGGAACGGCGTTCGATATCGCCGGGAAAGGTATTGCGGATCCTGCAAGCATGTCTTCCGCCATTCGGCTTGCCGCCGATTTATGCGAGACATCCAGATCGAAGGCGGCAAAACCATAAATTCTTGACTGCTATGCATTCAAGTGTTAGTTTTCTCTCACAAGGCCTTATCGCACAACAATAGGAGCATCAGAATAAGAGTGTCCAATCGCAAATTACTACTCGCCGACGATTCCATCACGATTCAAAAGGTCGTCAATCTAACGTTCGCCGAAGAGGGGATCGATGTGATCACCGTTGGCGACGGCGATTCTGCACTTGCTCGGATCAGCGAGGAATGGCCGGACATGGTGCTCGCTGACGTCAATATGCCCGGAGCGAATGGCTACCAGATATGCGAATCGATTCGTTCCAACAAGGCTACCGAGGATATTCCGGTAGTCTTGCTCGTCGGTTCGTTTGAGCCCTTCGATGAGGCTGAGGCGACTCGTGTCGGTGCAAATGCGTATCTGACCAAGCCTTTTCATTCGATCCGCCAGTTGGTTGCGCAGGTCACGGAGCTTATAGAGACGCGTCGTCAGACCGTCGATGAGGTCGCTTCAGATCCGGTCGAAGAACTCGCAAATGTTCCTGTCGAGCAATCGTCTCCGGATGACATTGATACATTGTATGACCAGAGTATGACGCCGCAAGCCGAGGTGCCCGGCGAGATCGGATCGTTCGACATAAGCGATCAGGGTCTCGACGATGAGATGATCGAGACCAGCTATTCGAAAGACGCAGATACCCTGGAATTCAGCGTTGTTGAGCCATCACTTCAACCGTCGACCTCAGATATGGCGACTGAAGAGTTTTCAGCTTTCGAGGTTGAAACGCCATATGGCGACCCTGAACCGCATATGGTCGACCGCGAGAGTTTCACTCCGGAAGCGTCTCCGATAAACGAGACGGGATTCGAAAGTTCGGCCTATTCATTCGTCGAAAAGGAAGGGCAAGGGAATCGCCCGGAGTCGTTTGTTGAGAACCCCGAAGGTGCATGGGCACCACCAGAGTCTACTGCCGAACCCGAAACGGTGCAGGAAATGCACACGGTTCCCATGCCGCAGGACCCGGATTCCGGCCCGGAACAGACGCCAACGGAATGGCAACACGAGGTTAGTGAACTTCCATATGCTCCTCCGCACGTACTGGAGCCCCATGACCAACCTCCAGTTTCGTGGGAGAACCAGTCCGAGACGTCTCGTGATTCCGTTAAACAAACAATTGCTGCGTCAATTTCTACCCGCGTCTTTGAGGAGATAGATCTGCTTGAACTTCCTCCAGTGGGTGAAGAATCGGAGCTTGAGGTCACGACGCCCGAACATGCTTACGAGCAGGGTAGCGGAAAGCAGGTCGTCAGCCTTTCGCCGGAGATCATCGATCTGATCGTACAGAAGGTAATCGATAAAATGTCTGAACGATCCTAACGTTATAACAGTTGCGAAAATGATCGGCCGGTTTTCTTCTGTAAGATGAAAACCGGCCCGATTTGATTTAGTATTATCGTTTTATCTATATGGAAATCCCTAAAGCTTACGACCCCAAACAGGCCGAAGAAAGTCATTACCAACGCTGGGAAGCGAGCGGCTTTTTCACACCGGAAATAAACAAAGATCCGAACGCCAAAAAGTATTCGATAGTCATTCCGCCGCCCAATGTAACGGGCTCACTCCACATGGGCCACGCCCTGCAGCACACAATAATGGACGTGCTGACGCGTTGGAAGCGAATGCAGGGCTATCGTACGCTGTTTCTCGTTGGTGTTGATCACGCGGGGATCTCGACGCAATTGATGGTCACCCGTCAGCTCAAGAAAGAAGAGCACAAGACGCCGCAGGACATAGGCCGCGAGGCTTTTACCGAGAAGGTATGGCAGTGGAAAGAAAAATATGGCGGCGAAATCACCCGACAGATGCGACGCGAAGGCATCTCGGTGGACTGGTCCCGCGAGCGGTTTACGATGGAAGAAAGCCTCTCCGCCGCAGTACGCGAGGTCTTCGTTCGTCTTTACGAGGAAGGCTGGATCTATCGCGGAACACGCATCGTCAATTGGTGTCCGAAGGACAAGACCGTTCTTTCTGACCTCGAGGTCAAAGAAGAAAAGGCTAAGGACGGAAAGCTTTATTATCTGCAGTATCCCGTAGTCTCTTCGAACGGCGACCGGCCAACTGAGGCCGGCTTTCAGCACATCACTGTCGCCACTACCCGGCCTGAGACGATGCTCGGCGATACTGCGGTCGCGGTCAATCCGGACGACGACCGTTACAAATATCTTATCGGCAGAAAGATCGCTCTGCCACTCACAAACCGCGAGATACCTATTATTGTTGACGAATACGTTGAATCCGAGTTCGGCACGGGCGCGGTGAAAATCACTCCGGCCCATGATCCGAACGACTGCGACGTGGGCGAACGCCATGGTCTCGAGAAGCTTGTGATCATGAATGACGACGCGACAATGAACGCGGCCGCTGGCGAGGAATTTGAGGGCCTCGACCGATATGCGGCCCGCGAAAAGGTCATCGAACGGTTCGAAGAGCTCGGTCTGCTGGAAAAGATCGAGGACCACGAGATGACGCTTCCGCATTGCGAGCGTTGCAAGACGGTGATCGAGCCGCTCCTCTCGCTGCAGTGGTTCGTCAAGATGGACGAGATGCGCGATCTTGCGCTGGAACTGATGGAAAAACAAGGCTTGCCGCGTTTCTTTCCTGAGGTTCCGCATCGAAAGGTTTATACGGCGTGGCTCGAGAATCTAAGGGACTGGACCATCTCGCGGCAACTTTGGTGGGGCCATCAGATCCCGGCGTGGTATGACAGCGAAGGCAATGTCACCGTCGCCCTTTCGCGTGAAGAGGCGGAAGAAAAGTCAGGTATCACGGCCCTTACGCAGGATCCGGACGTCTTGGACACGTGGTTCTCGTCGGCCCTCTGGCCGTTCTCCACGCTTGGCTGGACGGGCCAAACGAACGAAGTGCCGGCGGATCTGCACGCATTTTATCCGACGGGCGTTTTGGTGACGGGCCGCGACATCATCTTTCTTTGGGTATCGCGAATGGTGATGACGGGGATGAAGTTTATCGGCGAAAAGCCGTTTGACGACGTCGTTATAACCGGTACCGTGTTGGATAAAAATGGCCAGCGGATGTCGAAGACAAAGGCAAACGGCGTCGATCCGCTCGATGTTTTTGAGAAGTTCGGTGTAGACGCTACGCGAATGACGTTGGCCGGTTCGGCTACGGGTGCGGACTTCGCTTGGCGGGATGAAAAGGTCGAAAGCTACCGTAATTTCGCGAATAAGATCTGGAACGCAACGCGTTTTTGCCTTCTAAACAGTGACCACGCAACAGTGTCCGGCGAGCGGACCGAAACCAGCGACAAACGGACCAGTGTGACGGCAGAGCGGACCGCTGAGGACGCAAAACGGACCGTTGTTTTGGCCGATCGATGGATCACTTCTCGACTCAACAGAACCGCGATCGATGTCAACCTAGCGCTCGCGAAGTACGAATTCCATACAGCCGTCTCGCTGCTCTATCATTTTTTCTGGGACGATTTTTGCGATTGGTATATTGAGCTAGTAAAGGACGAAATAAATGGGGGAGTGAGCAGTGAGCAGTCAGCAGTGAGCAGTGCGGAAGGCGGAAGCCCGACAGTTATGGAGGGTGCTCGAGATCAGAAAGTCGCATCAAGAACCAGGATCATTTCGATCCTCGAGCAGTCTTTGCGCCTTCTTCATCCTTTCATGCCGTATCTGACAGAAGAACTCTGGCAGAAACTCCCGGGAGCGGATGCCGGATTGCATAACTCCGCTTATTCGAATGCCGGCGCGACGATAATGCTGGCCGATTTTCCAAGAGGCGACAAGAATTTGATCGACGAAAAAGCCGAATCCGATATGGAAACGATCTTTGAACTGATCACAAAAGTCCGGAATATTCGTGCGGAAATGCAGATCAAACCGTCTGACAAGATCGAGATCCACGTTGCATCCGATCAAAAAACACGGGAAATATTTTCGGAAAATGAAGCGCAAATTCTTAAGCTTGCAAGATCGACCGAACTAACTCTCGGCAGCGAGCTAAATGTCCCGGATGCATCTGCAAAAGGCGTTTTGAACAACGGAACAGAGATCGCTATCCCGCTTGAAGGATTGATCGATTTTGAAAAAGAGCGTGAGCGTCTTCAAAATCAGATCGATAAGCTCGAAGCCGAAGGCGACAGGATGCGTGGTCAGCTTTCAAATGAAAACTTTGTTAGCAAGGCTCCGGCAGAAAAGGTTGAAGCGGTAAAAGAACGGGTGGCGGAGATCGAGACGCAGACGAAGGCATTGAGGGAGAATTTGGAAGCGATGAAATAAAGTTCGTCAGCAGAAAAAGTCAGAACCAACTGCGGTAGCGGTTGGTTTTACATCACCGAAACATGTCGCCCGGG